>NZ_FPIR01000042.1 GCF_900119155.1 Ruminococcus sp. YE71
GTTTGTAAAGCAGGCAGAAGCCTTCCTTGTCCCAGTAGAGTATCTTGATCTTATCGCAGTGTCGGTTGTGAAAAACGAACATCGCATCGCTCACCGGATCGAGCCTGAACTGCTGCTGAACGACAGACGCTAATCCGTCGATGGATTTCCGCATATCGACATTCGCAGTTGAGATGTAAATTTCAGACGGTCGAAGTATTATCATCGTGCTCACCGCCGATCACAACCTTGGCAAACCGTATCTCCTTACCCTCGGAAAGCTCATCGAGCCTTTCGAGCCAATAGCGAAGGGTACTGCGTTTGATTCCTTGTTCCCTGCACCAGACGCGCTGACTCTTGCCGCTTTCAACGAATTCCTTTATCCTTATCGCCCACTTTTCAGATTCTGTCATTTTCTGACCCATGATATTTCTATTATATCATGTGGACGGTGGTTATTCTAGGGGGGGAGGGTTTGACGGGTACATTCTTTGGAATTTCATATAAGTACAATGGAGAAAAATATCCTTACTAATTCAGAATGACAAGAATATGGTCTTCAAATCGTCTGTCGGGAAAAACGGCAGGCGATTTTTCTATACTCTTTTGACAAATCAATCTCCGATGGGAACTTCAAAGTTCACAATTTTGTTTTATTCAACAATCTTTTTAAAAATCTATAGCGATATAATTCACGAGTGATATACTGTACACATTGATATTCTGTGCGCACATTAATATCTGAAAGTTCATATAGAAGGGGGAACTGATAACCGCAAAAAATCCATGTCCATAGCCACATTTTATCGATACAAAATACTGTAAAAATCTTCAAAATAGCTTAATACCTTTGTGAATTTTAGATATAATTTAAACATAATTCGGTTATGCGCAGTTTAGGCGTTCTCACTATACAGCAGATAAAAAAGTCTCTGTTCCGATACAGCATTTTGATCTTTTCGGCAGTGGTGGGGGGATTTGATGAGTACCTCTGATGTATATCAGGCAGATTACTGCGGCTTTTGATCTGCTTTTTGTTTTTAAAAAAAGGAATAATTAAAATTGCTTGACATTTGCGTAAAAATATGTTAAAATAAAATCGAGAAATTCCGTAATAAAATTCCCGAATTTTATTTGCACGAAAGGATTGACGAAGCTATGCCGAGCCTGTATGATCTGACAAAAAGACAAAAAAACGGACAGGGCATAACTCTGTCTTTTTGTCATGCACGCAAAACACTGAGTTTTAAGCCTATAACGCTCGTGACCGCAGTAAAACTGTGCCTGCGGGCGTTTGGTGTTACATATGAAAGGGGATAGTATAATGAAAAGAATAAAATCAAGAATACTATGCGTTTTTATGTCACTATGCATGATAGTATCGTGTGTGTCGGAAACGAGTTTGACGGTAAGCGCGGAGACAGATGTGGCGAAAGTCGGCGATACGATATACACCAGCTTTAGTGATGCACTTTCTGCGTGGACTGAGGACACCACTCTTACTCTGCTCGCTGATGTAACTATAAGCCAAAGGATCAGGGTTAGCCAAAATAAAACCCTCGATCTGAACGGTCATTCGATCACGTTGAGCACTAATGACAGCGAACAACGTCTTATCCATGTTGAGAATAATCCAAGCGTCACTTTTGATCTGATCGACAGCAGCGGTACAAACGCAGGAAGGCTTACTGGCGTGAATTCCACTGACGATTGGAGTGGTACATTGTGGATCGGCTTGGGTGCTACTGTCAATATGTATGGCGGCACTATTACCGGCAACATTTCACCGTGGGGAGCCGGTGTATGGGTCGATGCAAGAGATCATCGACCTTACAGCGAACGTAACGGCGGAACATTCAATATGTACGGCGGTGTTATTACCGGCAACAACGCGACATACGGCGGCGGTGTATGTGTTAAATATCATACGGGGAATAACGTTACATCGGGTACAGGTCATTTCAATATGTATGGCGGTACGATCACCGGCAACATCGCTGATTATGGTGCTAATGTTTATATCGGTGAAGGCGAATTTACCATGACAGGCGGTACGGTCAACGGCGGTTTCAGCCATAGCGATTACGTTACCGTATCATTCGACGCGAATGACGGCACAGGCACAGTTTCCGATCAGTATGTAAAGAAAAACACAGACACCAAGATAAAGGAAAACATAGATTACAGCGACAACGGAGTGAAAATCGAACCGGCTTTGACCCGTGACGGATATGTTTTCGCCGGCTGGAATACGAAAGCAGACGGCACGGGAACAGACTATGCCGCAGGGACGGACACTATCAACATCAGCGCAAATACCACGCTTTACGCAAAGTGGGAAAATAGTTCTGCATCTGTCACAGTCGGCAGCAAGACCACGAATTACGGTTCTTTCTCCGACGCACTTTCTGCGTGGACAGACGGCTGCACGCTTACTCTGCTGAAAGATGTCGAGGTTTCAAGCACTATCAGCGTTTCGGGAACTAAGACGCTTGACCTGAACGGATATGGCATCAGAATGACCGGCAGCGGAAGTGTTATATTTGTCGGAAGCGGTGCGACTCTGACTTTAAATGATAGTGGAACGACTGTACGATATTATAACGTCAGTACAACCGGTCCGTCAACACTTAGTGATACACCGACTGCACAATCCTTTACAGGAGGCTATATTACCGGAGGAACAGGAAATAACTGCAACAGCCGTTATGTCGGGGGAGGCGTTTATGTAAAAGGAGGAAACTTCATTATGAATGGAGGCACCCTCTTTGGAAACGGTAAAAAGGCATTATATTATACAGGCGGCGGCGTACAGCTTTCCGGCGAAGGAACCTCGACAGGTCGTTTTACAATGAACGGAGGAGCTATCATTGGTAACGCAGGACAATTCGGTGCTGGTATAGAAATTATCGGAGATAATGCCTATGCTTCCGGACCGGCTGTATGTACGATAAATCAAGGTGTATTTAAACATAATACCTGCAGCACAAGCGGAGCGGCGATTCGTATTGCATCGAATCAATATACCGATACCTTGAATATAAACGGAGCCACTATTACAGATAATTCGGGTAACGGAGCGGTAATGGTTTATCTGCAAAATTCAAATGACGCCTTTAATCTTTCGGGAAACACCATTATAAGCAGTAATTATAATGGTAGTCAACCATGTAACCTTCGCTTGTATCAGGGCAGAGCAAATATTGTTGACATTCTCGGCAGTTCTGCAAACATAGGCGTTACGTTGCAGACCCACGGCATGTTCACCAACAGCGCAAACACAGCCTACAACGATAAGTCAAAGTTTATCAGCGATGATGAAAGCTATACAGTCGGCAGAAACGCCGACGGACAGCTTTATCTCGGCAATCCCACTGCCAATGTATCGAGCGGCGGTCAGCCGACAAGCTATGATAATTTCTCCGACGCGCTTTCTGCGTGGACAGACGGCAGCACGCTTACTCTGCTGAAAGATGCAGAGCATCCAGGCACTATTGATATTTCGGGAGCGAGAAAACTTGATCTGAATGGTCATAAGCTGACTACCAATAATCATTTTTACATACCTTCCGGCAGTAGTCTTGAGGTATGTGACAGTGAAGGCGGCGGCTTGATAAATGCAGAGTACAGAGTTGGCTCTGTTTTCTGGGTAAATGGCGGAAAGCTGACTCTTAACGGCGGAACGGTCAAAGGTGATATAAGCACAGCCGGTATGGTTGATATTGCAGCTAATGCTGAATTTACGATGAACGGCGGAAAGATAACAGGAACCTCGACCGGAAGATATGATGCAAGTGTTATCCGTTTTACAGGCAGCAACGGAAAATTTACAATGACAGGAGGAGAAATTTCCGACACTACCACCCGAGGCGGAGTTACATATTTTGAAAAATTAGATGTCAGCATAAATATTTCGGGAAGTGCAAAAATATACAATAATAAACTGGAAAGCGGCGCTTCGCAGAATTTGTATATTCCTAATGATATTAAGATCAATATCAACGGTGATATGGATGATTCGGCTAAGGTCTTTCTTTCAATGCAGACACCCGGAGTGTTCACTGACAGCACAAATACGAACTATAACGACGCAAGCAAGTTCACAAGCGACAACACCAACTACACAGTACGTAAGAACGCTGACGGACAGCTTTATATAGGTTTGCCGCATGAACACTCATGGACTTACACAGCAGACGGAGATACCATTACCGCCAACTGCACCGAGAACTGTGACATCACTGACGGTCTTACCATGAAGATAAGCGCTTCCGATGCGACTTATGACGGCAAGGCTCACGGTGCGTCCCTGAGTACCGACTACGATACAACAGCTTTCCCCGATACATACACGATCGAGTATTACAAGGGAACTTCCAAGCTGAACAGCAAGCCTGTCAATGCCGGAAATTATACCGCAAAGGTGACAGCAGGAACAGCCACTGCAAGCGCTGACTTCACGATCAGCAAGGCATCGATCAC
>NZ_FPIR01000040.1 GCF_900119155.1 Ruminococcus sp. YE71
ATTTCCTCAACGGTGTAGATGTTGCGCTCCCTTTTCTCCGGAGAGGGGAGCGTCACGTTTTTGCAGGGATTGTCCTTTATCATCTGCATTTTGATAGCGTAGTCAAATATGGTTGACACCAGCGACAGATGTAACTTGACAGTTTTCGCCGACAGCTTCTTCTCAGAGTTGTTGCCGCACTTCATCTCGCATAGTTCGTTCACGAACTTCTGTACATGGCGGGGCGTGATCTTGTCAAGCCGCAGGTGTCCGAGCGCCTTGTAAATCCTCGGTTCAAGATAATGATAGCCCCTGACCGTCTGTGTTTTCAGCTTTTTCTCAGCGTAGTCTTTGAACCACTGCCGGGCAAACTCCTCGAACTTAACTGTTGCCACAACGTTTCCGTGCATACACTCTTCCTCGAAGAGAACGACCTGCCGCTGAAGCTCTTTCTCGATCTGCTTAGCGCTCATGCCGTCAGCCGGCTTCCACGTTTTCGACTGAATGACCTGCTTGCCATGAATATCGTATCCGCAGGACACCTTGATTCTATATGAATTTCCTCTTTTGGTTATCGTTGCCATAAAACATCTCTCCTTTTGATGTGTAGATTTTATGGCGTGTTCCGTTGGTATCATTTTAGCACTTTTTAAATGCTCAGTCAATAACGTGTGGAAATTTAACGAAATTTCAATAATTCGGGACACGCCAAAATCAACATTTGTTCAATAAAATATCAGTTTGAATTCTGCCTTGCCTTCTCTGAATCAACATACTCCCTGACCTCATCATTTATCATGATAGTGTCAAGCATTTCCCTGAATTGCTCAGCCGTAACGTTCTCACCAAACCTTTCAATTGCGATCTTCGCAAGAGAATTAAACCGTTCTTGCTCCTGTTCGGCTTTGATCTCATCGACCCTCGCCCAGCACTCTGCCTGCTTTTTCTTTGCCGCAGACATATTATTCTCAGCTTCCTTCACTCTCTTGTCAGCTTCCTGTGCCTGCTTAATTGCAGATTCTAATGTCATTTTCCTTGCCATAATTATCGACTTCCTTTCTTCTTTTTGGTTTTCTGTGTTTTCTTATTCTTCTCCTGCTCCCTGCGCATTTTTTCTTCTTCTACAAGTTTAGAGATATAGTCCCCCCGAGAAATATCATAGTATGTTTTCCGAATATCAGTGTACATCGCAATCTTTTTCTTTTTCTCCACAAGAGAATTTTTTAGCGCCAAAATTTCAGATGACATTTCACCATCATCTTCCTGCATCAACAGCTTTTTGGATAACTGCTCCTGCAAAGCTTTGTAATCAGCTGTCAACTTTGAAATTCTACCCTCCAGATCGCCTATTGACGTGATGCCGTCTTGGTTGATAACCGCCAGTTGCTTGTAAATATCCGGATCATTCTTCATTGCATTAAGAGCATAATCGCCTACAACTATGCGCCACAAGATTCGAGAGTTCAGCGATTCTTCGGTGTAGTCCTCGCCCAGCTTCCACAAACTGACCGATCTCTGCTGACCGGGGGCTTTCACATAAATGTATTTCTCACGCTTGACCGTAAAGCCTCGCCTTTCAAGTTCGGACAACAGTTCATCAAACGAAGAAACCGCAGGTATCAGGCTGTCGATAGACTGACGGATATGCTCTTTCCACGACACCCCGTTCTTTTTGCACTCCCATTCATAGTGAGTGATCGACCGCCCCTTATTCTCAAAGTTCAGCGCAGGCGTGACACCCAGCGCACGGCATATCCCGTTTGTATTCTCACGAACTATCCTCAGCGACTTCTTGTTGTCATAAAACCGCTTTCCCGACAGTGAACAGGAGTTCACGAGGATATGACAATGTACATGGTCAGTGTTGGTGTGCGTTGCGATGACCGCCTGCGCATCGTCACCAAAATTTTTTCGTACCAAAGTCTTGGCTATCTTATGCGCGAGTTCTGGAGTGACGTTCTCCGAATCCGCAAAACTGATAATGTAGTGGATAGCTTTGACTGCGGATTTGCCGCTTTTTGACTGAGGGGCATCGTAACTGCGCCTTGAATATTGCTCATAAACTGCTTTCATCTGCTGATAGGCAAGCTCGGCTTCGGTCATGCAATTTATGGAGGTCGTGTATTTCAGCTCCTCGGTTTTGTCTGGGTCAAGTATGTAGCTCAAGGTTTTGTCAACGTGACCGTGGATACCCACTGACTTACAGTACGGCACAGCTGGCTCACCTCCTCGCGCAGCGTTTCAACGTCCGCTGCAAATATGTTGTTCGTTTCGTTCGCTTTCTTTGCGAGCTGGTTCACATTGTTCGAAATAATCCTCATTCCATTCAGCAGAGGTGCAAGCCCTTTCAGGTTAACAACTGTCACCCCGCCATCGAGCGACATCGCCCTTATGAAAGTTGCGGTCTTCAAATGGCATTTCTTAGCCCTATCCTCAATCTGTTTCCATTCCTCCGCCGTGTAGACGATCTCCTTACGGCGGAGCGTTTCATTTTTTCTTGCTATAAATATCAAGTCCTTTCGTTTTATCATTCTACTTTTTGAAGCTCGATAATATCGAGCCTGCATTTCGGAGTGCAAGCTCCGAAGCGGCTCAATTATGGGCTTGTCCATAATTGAGATGAAAGACCGGTAAATTGCCGGTTCTTTCTGTACTTGCGTAATGATGTTTTTTAAATGGGAATATTACCCATTTTAAAACAAGCACAGCCATATTACTTTTTGATGATCAACCTGCGATACCTAGATATTTCAGCAAAGATACTTTGCTCACAAGTATCTTGACGTTTCGACCTGCGCCCGCACGAACATGAGCGACCTTGTCTTGAGCGCATAATTGACGGACGGTATGCTCGGACAGACCGTCTACGAGCGCGGCACATTCTTTGACCGTGAGCATTTCGAGCGTCTTGTCTACGCTCGGTTCGGGAGTAGTGGCAGGTGCCACAGGCTCGACTTCTATGAGCTGCTCCAGCAGTTCGGTTATCTGTGTGATAAGTTCTTTCTTCTGTGTGAATGTCATGGGCATCTTCCTTTCTGTAGTTCAAAACATTGCTGTAGATGGGCGGACTGGCTTCAATACTATGCGCTAAACACAAGAGTCGGGCGGCATAGCTCTTATGCTTGGAGATCGGCGCGAAGTCTTTTAGTGGGGCGCTTACATATCAGCGCAGGATATGAGATATTGTTTTAGTAGACCAAGGTCATACACCTCCGTTCTTTTGGTCTCGGGAGACAGGGGCTTACAAGATCATGCGGTTGCGGTGATAGGGGGGCGTAACTCGACTTGTCATACAACGTCCCCCATAAGGTAAGAGGTCGAGAATGCTAAAAATCCAACCCGGTTTTATGAAAATGCAAAAAAATCTGCGATTCGTATAAATGGGATAGAGAATTAACTTCGGTTGCTTATGTATTTTTCATAGGGTGGAGCTCTTCATGAAATCTTTCCCGAAAGACTTGTGCAACACGTTCTCTCAATAGAAAGTACAAAATCAGATCGAAAATTAAGTGGATATGAGGTAATTCAAGATTAATTCTCCGTTTTACATAAAAGATAGGTGAGCAAGTTTTGCATTATACAGCGTTTCATATATATAGGTCATTTAGTAGTGATCGAAAAAGTATGTAGGATTGCATAAACATTTGCTGTTCAGGAAAGGCTGTTTTTCCTTGTTGTGAATACATCTTAACACACATCATATCAAAAAAGAAGGTACGGAGTGTACCCCCATCGAAAAGCCCGTATTTGCAAGGGTTTTAATAGTAATCTGATTTTATAGGTTTTCAAATATCGCATATTATCACATTTTTTCAAAAGAAAAGGGGTACGCTGCGTACCCCCCTTTTTGAAAAATAATTTTGTAAATATTTTGTGAATACGCGAAGTAAATACTTGTCCAACTGTCTTGTTTTAAGGCAAATCGAAGAATAATTATGATATTACCCATTTGTTTAAATTGAGGGTCACTATTTTTTTATTTGAATATCGGATAAATATACATTGTCTTGGCATAAAAATATCTCCCGATGAAACTATAATAATGTTTTATCGGGAATATTGATTTATATATCGTTGTTTTTTGTATATAGCATTGGGCGTGCCGTAAGCAACACCTTAACA
Organism: Ruminococcus sp. YE71; assembly: GCF_900119155.1. Taxonomy (GTDB): domain Bacteria; phylum Bacillota; class Clostridia; order Oscillospirales; family Ruminococcaceae; genus YE71. The sequence continues at coordinate 4,102 of NZ_FPIR01000040.1, forward strand.
ACGATTATTTGGTAAAGTTTGGACGGTTGGTTTTACACTAAAAAACCGAAAGGACAGATACAAATGATCGATGCGATGTACAATTACAGACAGGGTGAAATCCACTCTGCCGAGTTCTCCGATGAGTTTAACAAGCTCTGCATACCGTTTGAAGATTCGCTGAGCGAGGAGCAGATTGATGTGTTCCACAAGATACTTGACTGCGTGAGCGAGACTGCCGCCGCTGAAATGAGAGCTGCCTACAAGGTCGGCTTCAAGGACGGTGCAACTATGATGCAGGAGATTCAGGACTGATACAATCACAGCATAAGGAAAGGGCTATGTCCTCCGTGACCGTGTACGGAAGGCATAGCCCCATATATGCAAAAGATCCCAAACCCGGAATAATAACGGGTTTGGGATTCTTGCATTTATAGAGTTTTTTTCAGCACCTCACGAATATCCCCATTGATACAAATGCTCTGACCTCTGATCTCATCAGGAGCATATGCTTCCCCGAAATTCAGGCAGGCATAGACCGCCTTCGGGTTTGCATAGGTCATCTTCCAGAACGGATACTTTATGATGACAGGCGTGTTCATGCCCACACCCAATTCAAGGAACAGGATATGCAGTCCATCATGGCGGCGCAGGAACTCGTCATAACGCTCCGCTGCTCTGTGCCAGCCCTCGTCCTCGACAAAGGTGTCATCTGCTCGGAGGTTCATGCTCATAGGCTTTCCGCAGACAGGGCAGCGGGGAACAAGCTCTGACGGAACACGCATGTTGTTCTGCTGTTCAAACATCGCCCTGACGGTTTCCTCGTTGTCATAGGTCTTTTGGTGACAGGGCTCACTGCACTGCCAAAGCCCGTAATCGCCCTGCGTGTAGAACAGGCGGTGCTTGTCAAATCCTGCCTTCTGGAACTGGTGATCGACATTCGTGGTGATAACGAAATAGTCCTTGTCCTTTACGAGCTCATACAGCCGCCTGTAGGTGCCATTATCCACGTCCATGTAGCGGTTGATGTAGATGTAACGCGACCAGTACGCCCACATTTCTTCGAGTGTTTCAAAGGGATAAAATCCGCCCGAATACATATCCCGGAAGCCGTATTTCTTCACGAAATCGGCAAAATACTTCTGCAAACGCTCTCCCGAATAGGTAAAGCCTGCGGCGGTGGAAAGACCTGCCCCTGCACCGATGACGATCGCATCAGCGGTCTGTATTTCTTTTTTCAGATGGTCAGTTTCCGCCGAGTAATCTCTTGTAAATTTCATGATCGTCCTCCTTGAATACATTGAAGATCACCTGTATATCGTGGCTTTTGCGAAACTCCCTGACGGTACGGACTGCGATCTCTGCCGCTTTATCCTGCGGAAATCCGAATACGCCCGTTGAGATACAGCAAAACGCTATCGACTTCACATTGTTCTGCACGGCAATCTCAAGACAGCTTTTGTAGGAGCTTTCAAGCAGACGGCAATGTTCATCTGTAAGAATACTGTCTACGATCGGTCCGACGGTGTGTATCACATAGCCGCAGGGCAGGTTGTAGGCAGGCGTTATTTTTGCCTTACCCGTGGGTTCTTCATGCCCTTGTGTCTGCATGATTTGACCGCACTTGTAACGAAGCCGTACCCCTGCAAAGGTGTGAATGCAGTTGTCGATACAAGAATGACACGGCTGCCAGCAACCCGTCATTCCCGAATTGGCGGCATTGACGATAGCACCGCATTTCAGCGTGGTAATATCACCTTTCCAGAGATAAATGCCGTCCTCTATTGGCGACAGATCTGCAATATCCGTGATACCCTTGCTCTCGGTCAAGGCTGTGAGATATTCGTCCTCGGCTTGCAAATAATCCTCGTCTGCCTTGACAGCAGGGCGGATATTCACAAGGCTTCTGTAAAGGCGGAATTTATCCGTATCATTGTTTGGTATCTCAATTCCGTCAACATCGTTTCTTTCTGACAGCAGATAGTTTATCAGAAAGTCTAATTTCTCCATACGATCATCTCCTTATGACTGCCCCCACAGGACAGACCTCTGCACAGTTTCCGCAATGCAGACAGTTTTCCTGACGGATAACAGCTTTTTCTTTCAGTTCGATACAGCTCTGCGGACAGTCGCTCAGACATGAACCGCACCTGATGCAATCATCGGTCACGAAATATCCGCTTGCCCTGATCTCTGCACCGCCGAATGTGAAGCTGTCACGCTCGATAGGCTTCTTCGACAGGTCGAACCACTCTCCGCTGCCCTCATAGATCTGAAACACTGTGAGCGCCTTGCGGCTTTCCTCGGTGGGATAGATCTCAAACATATAGGGATTGTTCTCAAACAGCAGAGGGAGCATTTCTGCACCGATCTCCCTGACCTTGCCACGGACAGAGATCGCCGTACAGCTCATGGTATCATCGCCCTTTTTTCCCGAAAGTGCAAGATAGCCCTTGTCCTTTAACCGCTGATAGAAGTTCTTTCCCTTTGCGGTTAGAAAGTACAGTCCGTTCTCATCTGCATACATCATGTCGATCACACAGGTCACGGGCAGACCGTCACCGTCCACTGTTGCCACAACGGTGGAGTGTATCTGTTTCACGATAAGATCAAAATACTCTTTTGCTGTCATAGTATCACCCTGTTTTAGTATAACATATTTTCCCGATACAGTAAAGGGTGTGCCGAATATTCAGCACACCCTTTCATACTATCAGAACTTACCGTTTTCGTTCTGCCAGGTATCCTTTTCTGCGATCGTTTCCATAACGTCCCAATGCTCTGCGATCTTGCCGTTTTCCACTCTCCACAGATCATAGTAGGAGGTGGCTGCACCGCCGAATGTGCCTTCCGATACAGCAAGTACGAAGTTGCCCTGTGCAAGCACCTGATGTACCTTGTCATAGATCATTGCGATACCCTGTTTGCCGAGCGCTTCCAGTGCCGCACCAAGCCCCGACAGACCGTCTGCGATGCCTGTGTTGTGCTGAATGTAGGTATCGCCGTCAAAATAATCGGGTGTCTTAGCAGAATTGTTGCCCTGCATCACATCATAAAGGAAATTCTTTACAAGCTCACGGTTTGCCTCGGTCTTGTCAAGGTCTGTGATCTCAGATGTACCGTCAAGCTGTGTGTGACCGGAGGGGTTCGGAGCTGCCTTTGCGGTGAGGTTGTCCCAATGCTCTGCGATCTTTCCCTCTGCGTTAAAACGGAAAATATCAAATGCGACCTGTTCACCCATGCCTGCAAAGTTGTAAACGGTCTGGAGGAACACCTTGTCGCCGTCCTCAAATGCTCTGATGTTGTTGACGGTGGTCTTAACGGGAGCAGATGCCAGATACTGCACTGAGCCGACGAAAGCATCTCTGCCCGTGCCGTATGCGAGATTGTGCTGAATGTATCCCTCTGCAAGAAGCTCTGCTGCCGTTGCAGTATCACCGCTTGCGAATGTGCCGATGAGGGCTAATGCCTTTTCGATGTTTGTCATAATGATTCCTCCTTGATAATGGTCATTTGATTGTGCCAGGGACTTTCCCTTGCTGTAATTACAGTATAGCACAGTCTTTCCTTTTTGGGAATGACCAAAAACTTGTCGGCGTGACAACTTGACATTGTAGCAAAGTCCTTGTATAATGAAGATAAGGGGGCGAGCATATGGAATTCAAACACATCGAATATTTCGTGAAGGCGAGCGAATTCAAGTCAATGTCGCAGGCTGCCGAAGCACTTTTTATTTCTCAGCAGGCACTCAGCAAGTGTATGCAAAATCTTGAAACGGAGCTTGGCTGCAAGCTGTTTCACCGTACCTCAAAGGGCAGCATACTGACCGATGAGGGACAGCTTTTGTATGACAGATTTGCACCTATCGTCCGAAAATTCTACCGCACAGAAGCAGAGATAACAGCTGAACTGACCGCTGAGCGAAAGATCACAGTTGCAAATTCGCCCATGCTGTTTGGTTTCCTGTTTCCAAATGTGCTGTATGATTTTAAGGAACGATACCCAAACTATGAGCTTGAGATCCTTGACCGTTCTGACAGAGAAGTCATGCAGTATGTGCAGCAATGCCCCTCGCACCTCGGTCTTATCACCGAGCCGGAGCATTGGCACGGCAGACAGTCGGAGTTCACGCTGATACGCACCTATCATTTGCAGCTCTGCGTTCACAAGGACAATCCCTTATCTGAGCGAAAGAGCGTTTGCTTCGGTGATCTGAGAAATGAAAAGTTTATCCTGCTTGATGAGCAGTCCTATTATCCGCAGATCGTCCGTGAAAAGGCAGCAGAGCACGGATTTGAGCCGAACATTGCTTTTCGCTCGGCAGATATGCACCTGCTTTGCAGTCTTGCCAATCAGAACAAAGGCGTATTGATCTGCATACCCGTCCCCATGACTGAGCTTTTCAAAGACCTCCGCTTTGTTCCGATCGAGGACGAGGATATGACTTTCAGTATAGCATTCCTCTATCAAAACTATGAGAAACTCGGTGCGCCGGAGAAACGGTTTATTGAGTTTATGCGGTCAATGGAGTGCGAATGAAATAACGGAGTGTTCATTATGACCGTAGTCTATTGGCACACCTGATTTCCGTTCCACACAAGTCCATATCATCATTATGGCGCGCGCCATAATGACAGTATACCCTATTGGCATAAAATGAGCCTTGCACTCAAAACAGAGAGCAAGGCTCGAATATATTAAGCCAGGACATTCAGCACCTCACGAATATCCCCATTGATAAGAATACTCTGCTCCGCTATCTCATCGGGCGAATACGCTTCACCGAAATTCAGGCAGGCATAAACTGCGTTCGGGTTCTTCGCCGTCATCTTCCAGAACGGGTACTTGATGATAACAGGTGTATTATATCCCACTCCAAGCTCTAAGAACAGGATATGCTGTCCATCATGGCGGCGCAGGAATTCATCATAACGCTCCGCTGCTCTGTGCCAGCCCTCGTCCTCGACGAACTTATCATCGGAGCGTAAATTCATCGTCATGGGCTTGCCGCATTTCGGGCATTTCGGTATCAGTTCGGTGGGTATCTTCATATCATCCTGAAACTCGATCATGTCCTTGACCATTGCTTCATTGTCATAGGTCTGATCGTGGCAAGGCTCGGAGCATTGAAACAATCCGTAATCGCCCTGCGTGTAGAAAAGCCTTGTCTTGTCAAAGCCTGCCTTCTGAAATTGGTGATCGACATTCGTGCTGATAACGAAATAGTCCTTGTCCTTTACAAGCTCGAACAGCCGCTTGTATGTGCCGTTATCAATATCCATATAGCGGTTGCACCAGATAAAGCGTGACCAGTATGCCCACATTTCTTCGGGCGTTTCAAAGGGAAAGAAACCGCCGGAATACATATCGTGAAAGCCGTACTTCGCTTCAAAATCAGAGAAGAAACGTTCAAACCGTTCGCCCGAATAGGTAAAGCCTGCGGCAGTCGAAAGCCCTGCACCAGCACCGATCACGATCACATCAGCGTTCTGTATTTCTTTTTTCAGACGGTCAATTTCCGCCGAGTAATCTCTTGTAAATTTCATGATCGTCCTCCTTGAACACATTGAAAATGACTTGTATCCTGCCGAGATCATCACGCTCGGAAAGCAAATAGTTTATCAGATAATTCACTTTACTCATTGTATCACCGTCCTAAAATAGAGTAAGCTGTGCATCTATCCAGCTTTCCTGACTTGCCTGATGAATGACCTCACCCTCCTGCAAATCGCCTACAAGAAAGGGAGAATCAGAATCATGAAGCTGCATATTCCGTCTGACATTTTCATGGTTGTAGTTTGCGTAGCAGTAACGGCAGAGGTGTCCGCAGGTATCGTAAGCGCCTATATCTGTTCCGAGAACACAGGCACATTCGGCTCTCTGAGATTTCTTCTTCGGCACATTCAAATGACTGCCTATCGCAGTTTCAAAGGTCTGCTGTGTCATGCAGCCTGCACAATCCACTCCGTATGGTGCAAGGTCTGTTCCTTCGGCACAGGCTTTTATTGTAATGCCGTACAGTTTGCCAATCTCAGCAAAGCTCTTGCCTATGGTGATACGCTCCTGCGGTGTGACCGTCCGAGCCTGCGGAAAGTTCCGCTTGACCTTTTCGTATAGATCAATAAAGCTGATAACGCATACATGAGTATATCCCGAAAGCATCCTGCACATCTGCTCAAAATCCGATATATGCCTATCAAGTGTATATGTGCTGTCAATGAATATGGGATCATACCGCCAGCCCACGCAGTTTACTCCGACTTTTTCGGAAAGTGTGATGAAGTCCTGCATTACCTT
>NZ_FPIR01000038.1 GCF_900119155.1 Ruminococcus sp. YE71
TCTGAGGATACATATGAAACGCTGATAACAAATCTGCCTCGTGATGAGTTCGGCATAATGCAATTAAAAGAGATATACCGTATGCGCTGGGGGATAGAGACGTCGTTTCGTGAACTGAAATACAGCATCGGGCTGAACGCCTTTCATGCCAAGAAGAGAGATTTTATAGAACAGGAAATGTATGCCCGCATGATAATGTATAACTTTTCAATGCTCATCACCGAGCACATTGAGGTGCCGAAGCAAAAGGGAAAGCATATGACTCAACTGAACATTACTGCCGCAATACACGTCTGCATGAGCTATCTGAAAAGCGACAAGATAGATCCTGCCGAACTGGAAAAGCTGATAGCAAGACGAACGCTGCCTGTCAGACCCGACCGACATTACAAGCGAAAAAACAGAGGCAGATCAGCTGTTTCGCTCAATTACAGGATAATGTAGGGCAGCGAAAGATATATTTTTTGGCAGATCGTTGATCTGTCTTTTAGTCATGCTTGAATTTTGGATTTGTGGGGGTATGATAGTGGTTTCATATACCTAGGTGACATGATTTTTTGTTTTTGGTGTGTTAGCTTAATGACATTAACTTCAAAGTTCACATTTTTGCTTTTTGATACGAAATTAGCTGTAAGCTATTGACAATCAGATTCATAAGTGCTATACTGTTATGCAACAGATATTTGTGCGCATAATATATCTCGAAGTTCACATTTAAGGAGGATTGATAACCGCAATATATCATTTTAATGTCAAAATGGTCACACGCTCAAAGGGCGGCTGTTGCGTCGCAAGTGCTGCGTATATCGCGGGTGAAAAGATCAAGAATGAACGTGACGGGAAGATTCATGACTACCGCAAAAAGCATGAAGTTGTTCACAATGAGATACTTCTTCCTGTGAATGCACCGGCGGAATACCGCGACAGAGCGCAACTCTGGAACGCTGCCGAAGCCGCTGAAAAGCGCAAGAACTCGCAAACCGCCCGGAGCATCAACGCGGCTTTGCCAAGAGAACTGTCAAGAGAAGATCAAATCGAACTTGTCAGACAGTTCTGCGAGCAGTGTTTTGTGAGCAAAGGAATGTGCTGTGATTTCGCTATCCATGACAAGAACGATGGCAACCCTCATGTTCACATTCTGTTGACGACGCGAAAAGTGAACAAGTCGGGATTCACGGATAAGGAACGTTCGTGGAATGACAAGAAGCTGTTGATGGAGTGGCGGGAGCGCTGGGCGGATTGGTGCAATCATAAGCTGTATTTCGTCTCGGATGCTCGGGTCGATCATCGAAGCTATAAAGAGCAGGGCATTGACCGTCTGCCGCAAATCCATCTTGGTGTTGAGGTGTGTGCGGTTGAACGCAAGGGCTTCAAGACCGACAAGGGAAATAAGAACCGAAGGATCAGGCGGCACAATCTTGAAGTCGAGATTGCCGAGTTGGAACAGCAGATGCATGACTTGCGTTCAGAGCATAAAAAGGAAACTATAGACTATATAGAATCTAATATCGGCTGTAAAGTCGCGGACGCTTTTACGATACATGACAAAAGGTCGGTGCTGGAACAGTACGAGAAATACTTACATAGCCGAAATATCCCATGTGAACTCATCTTCTACAACGAGGACAAGTATGAATTGTTCGTGCCGAAGTCCAAAAGGGATATGGCAGTCAATTTGCTGAAACAGTTCAGAAACCAGTATTGCGAAATGGATAACCAACCGAATACACAACAGCTTCCAATATCTCAAAAGAAGCCAAAGCACCGAATATGACCGCAATTCAAATCGTGCCGTATGGCACTAAAGCGGAATCGCTTGCGGGAGTCCAGAGGGCTACCTCTGGCGCACTTACAAACGACGTTAGGAGTTTGTATAAGTGCGCCCTCCGGGGGTAGATGGTGGTAGGCAAGTTTTTGAAAATGAGCGAAGAAGCACCACCCACACCAAACCTTCGCGTATGCGAATAGATGCGTATGCATCGGGCGCCGAACGAAAGGAGAATGCGATTGAGTAACAAGAAGCTGACTTTAGAAGAAAAGATCGAGAAATCGAAAAGGATACATGAGGAAATAGAGCAACGTAAGAAAAGTCTCAGCGAGAGGATCGACGCTCTGAAAAAGCTCGATGCCGAAATCGACGACGAGCTGGAGAAAGCCGAAATGGTGACTAATCAGGCGGTCGGAAGAAAGTTCAGGAGCAAAATGACTGTCGATCTGCCGCTGGAGGTGATTGATGAGATCATTGACTTCATGTTCATGAATGAGGATTGCTTGGCGTACATTGATGAAGAAGTCGTCAAGTACAATCAGGAGTTGGAAAAGGCGAAGGCTGAAAAGCTGGCTGAACAGTCTGTTGACAATAACCGAGATAATGCTAAAAAGTTATCTGCGGATGAAGTCGCTCATTCGGAAACGGGTATCGTTTCAGTGTGAATAGATGTGTGTAAAGTAAGGTGAGTCCAATGTGAAAGTATCGGCTGTGTGGTAACCTGTTCGCCTTGGGTTAACGCACAGCTTCAACGACCTAAATGAGGGTGACGCTCCCCTCAAATGAAGATCTGATTAGCCTTGTCAGATCACACCGGCACTTGCTACGTCATCCCGTGCATTAACCGCATGGGAAAAAGAACAAACTTAACACAGCAGCAGCTCGATCTGCTCGCTGCGAGCTTTTACCCGACTATCAAAGCGTACTTTGAATCGGAGGAGGGTAAAGCTGAACTTCAGAAGTATCTCGAAGAAATGGCAGGTCTCGCCAAACCAGCCGCGAAGGATACTGATGATAAAAATGGTGATGTCGCTTAATAGCTAAATGGTTAATATCATGATTTAGTGCTTTAAAGCGCATTGACAAAAGTCGAATAGTATGGTATAATGGAATAGCAGACGAAAGGTATCTGTGGGACAGAGGTGGGTTCGTACCACACGGGAAAAAGGAGGTAATGGATGAAGGCAGTTATTTATGCGAGGTACTCGTGCGACCATCAGCGCGAGGAGAGCATCGAGGGGCAGCTTCGTGAATGCAAGGAGTACGCCGAGAAGAATAATTTGACTGTGATAGGCAGTTATATCGACCGGGCTATGTCGGCGAAAACTGATAACCGTCCCCAGTTTCAGCAGATGATAAAGGACAGCGGAAAGCAGATGTTCGACGCTGTCATCGTTTGGAAGCTCGACCGTTTCGCGAGGAACAGGTACGATTCAGCACATTACAAGGCACAGCTTCGCAAGAACGGTGTCAAGGTTGTGTCTGCGACTGAGGTCATCTCCGAGGGTGCTGAGGGTATCATTCTTGAATCGGTTCTTGAAGGCTTCGCGGAATATTACTCCGCTGAACTAAGCGAAAAAGTGATAAGAGGTCTGAAAGAAAATGCTCTGAAATGTCAGTACAACGGCAGCCCGATTCCGATAGGCTATGTCATTGACGAGGACAAACATTACCAGCTGAATCCGCTGACTGCTCCGTTCGTCAAGGATGCTTTTGAGATGTATGCGAGTGGCAGGACGATAAAAGAGATAGTCGAGTTTCTGAACTCGAAGGGTGTGAAGTCGTCATACAAAAAGGATGTCACAAAGACAACTGTCGCGGCAATGCTGAAAAACACCAAGTATCGTGGGCAGTATAAATACCGTGATGTTGTGATCGAGGACGGTGTTCCAAGAATCGTGACCGACGAACTGTTCCAAAAAGTTCAGGAACGACTGGCGAAAAACAAGCAGTCGCGTTCGAGATTCAAGGCGAAGGTCGAGTATTTTCTTTCGACTAAAATGATCTGCGGTGACTGCGGAGTGCTCATGGTAGGGGAGTGCGGCACGAGCAAGAACGGTGTAGTGTACAATTATTATAAATGCTCAAATGTGAAGAAGCGAAAGGGCTGCCACAAGTCTTCGATAAAAAAGGAATTGGCTGAAGAGCTTGTTCTGAAAAAGGTAATGAATGAAATGTTCACTGAGGACATGATCGAGGACATAGCCGACAGCGTGATGAAACTCCAGAAGCGCGATAACGCGGCGATACCTTTATTAAAGGAGCAGCTTGCGGAAGTTGAAAAGGGTATTGAAAATATGCTCAATGCCATGCAATCGGGCATTCTTACGAAGTCCACGAAAAAGCGCCTCGACGACCTCGAAGCGCAGAAGGAAAAGCTGGAAATTGACATCATGCGAGAGCAGCTTCAGGAAGAAGTGCTGACCCGTGATAAGATCGTCTTTTGGCTGCGGAAGATGAAAGACCTTGATCTTGCGCAAGACGACAACAAGCGGATACTGATCGACACGTTTGTGAATTCGATACAGGTGTTTGATGATAAACTGATTGTGAGCTTCAATAACCGTGAGGGAGCGAGTGGAATCGCTCTTTTGACAGATGGGTGTTCGGCTGGTAGGGGATTGGGGGAGTTACCAACCAGAACGCTTAGATGACGCTATACCGTCGTTTAAGCGTTTTTCTTTTGCGTGGTCTTTGCCGGCTGGTCTTTGTTTGGTCTTCATTTTTTCCGAATTCATAAAGACCAATAAATCATTGACCGCTTGTTGCAGGTTGCAGCGGCTTGGTGAAGTTTCGTATCGCCACACCTAAGAACGTCAGCGCAAGGAACAAGAAGCGAAAGAAAAAGCTGTAAAATACGTTTCCGGCAAAAAGAAAGGGGGCTGCCACGCAGCAGCCCCACGATCTCTGAGCGTGATTCTCAATTGCCCTTTGCCAAATGACGTTTCGCCTTACGTCATCATCTGCGTTCAACGATCAGCTTAACAAAGAATATCATCAGCAGATGTGCGGGATAGAAAATGTAGAAAAACCACTTTGCAAACTTTGGGTGTTTTCCCTTTTTTTCGCTGCATAATACAGTCATCATAAAATATGAGAGCAGCAGGAAGAACATTCCAAACAGAAACGGTGGTGAAATCAGTGTATGAATGCTCATACCGTTTGAGATGAACTCCACTCCGAAGGCGCATACCGTGAACCATATCAGACGTGTTTTTGGCTTTTCTCGGAAGATGTGAAGTCCCAGCACTATGAGTATGCCGAATAACATCCATTCGCTTTGCAAAAGGAGAGTGACAGCGTCAAGCGCAGCTATTGCCGCTATCCTCACAGGCAGTTTCAGCTTGCTGTCCCATACTATCAGCGCTGCGAGCGACATGAGCAGCGTGAAGATAATGTTCAGGTTCAGAAATATTTGTGTAGTGAGCAGAGTACCTTGATTTGCAAGGGTGAACGGTATCTGCGTGATGAGTGCGAATACCAGCAGCCTCAGGGCATATTTTTTTCGTGAACGTGTGTATTTAAAGCCGTCCGCTATTGAAAAGAAAAATACCGGCGGTGCAAAAAGGGAAGCCTCTACAAGCAGGTGCAGCCAAAGGGGTTTATCTGTCATTTCAGCGAAAGATTCCTGATAGGACAGCAAATGTCCGATAGTCATGGGTAATATGGCTATGAGCTTTGCCGTATCACGGTCGATCACTTGTAATTCATCTTTTTTTCATCATTGCCCTCTATGTAGGTGAATCTCAGTTTATTACCGTCACCGACAGTCTCATTCCACATCTCCGCCGGGCGCACCCATACACCATGCTCACCGTAAAGCGCTCGATAGACCACCATAGGTTCAAGCGTTTCAGAGTGCCTGGCTATTTCGATGACTTCATATTCGTTTCCTTTGTAATGGCGATATCTGCCTTTTGTTATGGCGTTCAGTGCTTCTTCGTATGTCAATGGGATCGCTCCTTTATATTCATTAAAACTCATAGACCACATACTCGTCGATAGCATTGTATTCAGCTATCATACAGCGGTCATTATCTGTCAATTCCCGGTCGGGAAAGAAAGCTGCCAGCGAGCAAAGATAATTGTATGCATAGCTTCGCTTCTGATTAAATTTTCTGCCGTAAATTCCTTTTATCATGTCAAATTTACGATGTACTTCCGAAAAACTGCGGCAGTTCTGAAACACAGTCTTGTAGAAATCGTCCTTGTTAGTGCTGTCGAACAACGCCTTTGCAGTGTTTACGGCAACAAATATCCACAGGTCAGTATCGGAAAGCTGTTTGGGTCTGCTGCCTAATACGGTTAATGCTTCTTTATAGGTCATGCTGATCTTACTTTTCTTTTGTTTTGATGATCTTTCGACGGATATTTCCACGAATCGGAATTCCGCTCGGCACCGTATTATGATATCAACATTGACGGCATCACACTGCTTAACACAAAATCCTGACCGAACAGATGCTCATCCTTCATAATTAAATGCTAACCGGCAGCATCATAAAGAAATTGCCGGTTTTCTAATACCGATACATCTTATTGGATAATGGTTATCGCATCGGACTTAGTTTTGCCTCAAACAAATCCCTTCTTTGTATCCAGTGTAACCGCTCTATTGTCAATATTCGCGGTCTCCCACTTGCCGTTCACCTTTGCGATCACCACATACACGATTTTTTTTCGTAGAAGTATCCACCCTGCATTCAAAACTCTCGGTATCCGCCGATAATGTTCTGTACAGCTGCCAGTTTTCATCGACCTTACGGCAGATCCCATACTCATCAGCGCCCGGTACCGTAACCCATGACAGCATCAGTATGCCCGCCAACGGGTAATACGTCGAGGTCGCATTCGGGTAAATAGGCTTATTCGGGGTCACGGTTATCGGCTGAGAAAGCACTGTCCCCGTTACCATCGAGAGCGCCATCATGCTTGCGAAAACACGTTTCATCAAGTTATTCATATGAAATCCTCCTTGTATAATAGACCTGTTCACCCCCCCCCCCCCCCTCGACACCACCTGACAGATTCTTTTACCATGCTTGCCGTGCGCAAGCTAAGGCGGTCATCCTAGCATCATGACAAAAATCTAAGTATCAGCTTTGTCGATACAGTCATGTGGCGCACGAGTGGTTAGTGGACAGGTCTAATAAAAATATTCTGCGGGCGCTTGAAAAAACGTTAAAAAACAACACATTTCGTTTAGAACTCATTAACAAATATATTGTGGCATATTTGTTAATATTTGTCAATGGCTTCGAGTTGATTTTTATCTGATCAGTTGAACGAAATGGCGGCAGACATTTTATTATATTCGGATTCAATAGACTTTTCGCCCACACCGCAAGACCGTGAAAAAATTTTGAGGTTATATTTCCGACTGTTTGGGTCAACATATCAGTGAAAAAATATATATAAAACTATTAACAAAATATGTCGCTGTGTGTTATAATGGATTTGATAAAAAGATTTGAACTAAATTTGATCGTTTTGGTTAATTGGTAAGTATTGCGCATCCTGTTGCGCGTTGAAATTTCAAAGTCTATTCTTTTATTGCCTATATTTCTGAGAGCCTTTGCAGACCTGATAAGCTGCTCGTGATAAGAGCTGTCTATCTCATAATCAGCCTCAAAAACAAGTTCATCATTGTCTATCGGAGAATAGTGATCTACCACTCTCGTAAAACGCAGACTGTTTTCTTTTGCAGTGTCATTTTCAATAGCAGTCGAAGCCTTGATGCTTGTGAAAAAATCAATCACTTGTGCCGCCGTGAGTTGTTTGTCAGCCGCAGCTGCTAAAAGTGCAGCGTGGTCTTTTATTCTTGCATCGCACAGCCGGAGTGAGCCTGATGTGCTGCTGCCGCAAGCCGAACAAAGCATTGAAGGCTCACAGCTTTTATAATATCTAATTCTGCTTTAGCGCAGTCTGGTATAAGATGTTTGTGTACAAAAAACTAATATCTTATTGACTTTTATGGAAGAATATGTTATACTTTTACTAAAGTTATTCGTTCAGAATGGTGTTTTTGTTGATAATAGACAATGGAGGCGTTTTGATGTTTACAGCACATATCAGTGCGGACGGCACTCGCAGGCAATCGGTATTTGAGCACAGCATGAACACTGCCAGGCTTGCGGAAGGCTATCTTGAAGCTGTGGGACTGTCCTCATCGGGAAAACTCGCAGGTCTACTGCACGACGGCGGAAAGCTGACTCGGCGCTTCGATGATTATATCAACGGCATTTCCGACGCTCGGCGCGGTGAGATAGACCACAGCTATACGGGCGCTAAATATCTTTTTGAAGAGATACTCACAGATAAAGGCGGCAAAAACAAAGCACCCGCAACGCTTATCGCTCATACGATTATATCTCATCATGCGCTCCATGACTGGATAGATGAACACGATGATGATTATTTCATAAAACGAATATCAAAGACCGACTGTTACAAAGAGGCTTCTGCAAATATAAAAGAAATGCTCTTGGAAACTGACCTTTATAAGCTTTTTGAAAAAGCATCCGATGAGATTTGGATTATTATCGGAAAGCTGAAAACTGCTGACAAAAACGAAATGGCGTTCTATATCGGTATGCTCGAACGTCTTATCGAGTCAGCCCTCATAGACGCTGACCGTACAGATACCGCTGATTTTACGTCGAGTAGAAATACTGCATTTGCAAGCGATAATTCTTCTCTTTGGACGGAAATGAACGAGCGCATGGAGTCAAAAATGAACAGCTTTGAAAGCATTCAAAACAGTCTGCCGCCAAGAGAAAAAAGCATTTCCGAAAGACGCAGAAGCATATCTGACAGGTGTGCGGATTTTGCCGGACATAAGGCGGGTGCCTGCCGTTTGATTGTCCCTACGGGCGGCGGAAAAACTCTTTCATCGCTGAGATTTGCAATAAAGCAGTGTCAGAAATTCGGTATGGACAGGATATTCTACGTTGCTCCGTTCATGTCGATACTTGAACAAAACAGCGATATTATACGGTCTATTGCAGGCGATGAAAACTTTTTGGAGCATCATTCAAACATTCTTGCGGAGATAGACGATGAGAACGAATATAACGAATATCAGCTCCACACCGAACGCTGGGACAAGCCTGTTATTGCTACAACAATGGTACAGTTTTTGAATTCGCTTTTCTCGGGTAAATCTTCTTCGGTCAGAAGAATGCACAGGCTTTGCAATTCGGTGATAATAATCGACGAGGTGCAGTCTGTTCCGATAAAGTGTGTATATCTGTTTACTCTTGCCGTGAATTTTCTGACCAAAGCCTGCGGCTGCGCAGTGGTATTATGTTCCGCAACTCAGCCGACATTTGAAAAGAATAAACACAAGCTCATACTTGATGAAAAGCAAGATATGATACCCGACTATCAGAGCGACTTTGACTTTTTTAAGCGTACCGAGCTAATAAATGCAGTAATAAAGCATGGCTTTGACAACAATGAAGCCGCGCAGTTCTGTTATGAGAGATTCAAAGAAAACGGCGACCTTTTGTTTGTCGTCAATACAAAATCCGAAGCACTAAGGTTTTATGAACTGCTCAAAGAAAAAGCCGAAAATGAAGCGTAT
Source organism: Ruminococcus sp. YE71 (assembly GCF_900119155.1). GTDB lineage: Bacteria > Bacillota > Clostridia > Oscillospirales > Ruminococcaceae > YE71. Next base: position 9,354 of record NZ_FPIR01000038.1, read on the forward strand.
ATCATACATCTGAGCACGAATATGTGTCCCGCTCACCGCAAAAAGCGAATAGGCACTCTGCGCAGATTCTTGAAAAAGCACAAGCCTGTCATATGCGTGACGACACAGCTTATCGAAGCGGGAGTTGACATTTCGTTTCGGTGTGTCGTAAGAACGCTTGCAGGCATGGACAACGCTGCACAGGCGGCAGGCAGATGCAACCGAAACGGTGAGTATGAGAGGTTATGTCCTGTATATCTCATTGACTTGAAAGGCGAAAATCTCGGAAATCTCAGCGGGATAAAAAATGCACAGGACATATCACGTCAGATACTTTTGTATAACAGTGATGACCTGTTATCTGCAAAAGTTCAGAGTGCATATTTTGAAGGGCTTTATAAAGATAGCGGAGAGAAAATGGCATATATCCCCGGGAAAAACAAAACTTCGCTGTTAGAACTGTTATCGCTCAACAAGGAAAAGTATTCAGCCTGCGGAAAGCCTGAACCCGATAAATACATGGCACAGTCGTTCAAAACGGCAGGCTCGCTGTTTGAGGTCATAGACAGCAGGACACGAAACGTGATAGTGCCATATAACAAGAAAGCTAAAGACATTATCGCTAAGCTGAACTCGGATATTTCTCCCGAAGATTTAAAAGACCTGCTCAGAAAAGCTCAGAAATACTCTGTGAGCATATATTCGGGAATGGAGAGAAAGCTCGGCGATTCGGGTGCGGTATATACTATCAGCAGCTTAAATTGTGAGATAACTGTTCTGAGAGATGAGTTTTACAGTTCGGAATATGGTGTGACAGCCGAAGGTTCTGAACGGGAACTGCTTGTGTTTTGAAAAGCGAACACCGCATAGGGGGTGAGCCTATGCGGTGAAGCGTTCAACATAATATAAATAAAATTATTTCAATCCACGCACTGACACCAGTACGACTATATTATTATATCATGTGTCGGAATGCAACATATGAAATAATTGTAAACATTAATAAAAGGTCTTGACAAAAACAGGATTCAGTGATTTTATAATATAAATTAAATTGAAAGGAGAAAAGCCGATGCAAAAACACAGAAATACAGTGGAGTTTATGGTCTATGGCAAAAATGCATTGTTTTCCGATGTTCTGACAAGGGCAGGCGGAGAGAAAACAAGCTACCCGATACCAACATACGAAGCGTTGAAGGGTATCATGCACAGCATATACTGGAAGCCGACGATCGTGTGGTATATTAGTGCTGTTCGGATAATGAAGCCTATTAAAACAGTCCGCAAGGGTGTGCGTCCGATAAAGTATGGCGGCGGCAACGATCTTGCCTACTACAGCTATCTTGAAGATGTCTGCTATCAGGTCAGGGCACATTTTGAGTGGAACCTCAACCGTCCCGAGCTTGAACAGGACAGGAACGAACACAAGCACCACAATATCTCAAAGCGTATGATCGAACGAGGAGGCAGACGTGATATTTTCTTAGGCACAAGGGAGTGTCAGGGATATGTCGAGCCGTGTGTGTTCGGAGAGGGCGAGGGTGCTTATGACAGTGTGGATATGACCTTCGGACTTATGTATGAGGCAATAATCTATCCCGATGAAGCCGAAAAAGACGAGGACAGAGGACAGCTTACGGTGTGTCTCGATCAGCCGGTGATGAAAAATGGCGTGATAGAGTTCAATAGACCGTCAGAGATGCCGCTCAAGCGGCATATTCGCCCGATGCAGATGAAGCAGTTCGGAAAAGAGCATGACAATTTCATCGGTCTTGACGAGTTTGCAGGAGGTGATGATATTGAGCTGGGCGAATGAGTTGTATAAGGTCTATGAGCTTGCAGTAGGAACGGAAGCGGCAGAAGGGGAGAGTCCTTTGCTGCCGGTATCGCATTCAGTTCAAAAAGCACAAATTGAGCTTGTTATAGACGAAGAAGGTAACTTTGTTTCTGCTAATACTGTTAGCGAGGACAGCAACGAAACAATCATACCAGATACCGGAAAGGCAAGAACTGGAATCTATCCACCTCCATATCCGCTTAATGATTGCTTGAAATATATAGCGGGTGATTTTAATGCATTTATTCCCGATACTATAAAACGTAATGATCGTAATCATGATGATTATTTGAAACAATTATCAGACTGGAGAGAATCTGAGAATACTCATAAAGCGGTCGAAGCTGTGTATAATTATGTAAAAGAAAATACTGTGATTTACGATTGTATTAAGAGTGGTATATTGCTAATAGATGAAAGCTCTGGCAAATTGAAAGAAAAGCAATTAGGAACTACTGTAGATAAATGTTTCGTAAGATTCATAGTTTTATATTCAGATAAAGAATCAGAAATCAAAACGTGGAAAGACCGAACCTTATATGATTCGTTTATTGCATATTTAGCTGAGAAACAATCAGGAAAGCAATTGTGCTATGCTACAGGTCGAGAATCTATGGCATACTACACGCATCCTTATCAAATTGTGAAGAGTGTTCCAAGAGCGAAATTAATCTCATCTGATCATGATGAAACGACAGATTTCACCTATCGCGGACGCTTTGCAAACAAAGAGCAAGCCTTATCCGTAGGTTATGAGTTCTCGCAGAAAATGCACAATGCACTGAAATGGCTTATAGGCAGACAGGGTATGTACTTTGATACATTGACGCTTGTGACATGGCAAAGCTCACTTGCTGAACTTCCGTCTGTTACAAAAAGTGCATGGGATCTTGATGACGATGAAGAACAAAAAGAGGATTATGACCCTAAACGTTATTTTTCCGAGCGACTTGCAGCGCTGATGCTGGGATATAAGAAGAAGTTCAATGACGGCGATAAGGTCATGGTCATGGGACTTGATGCTGCAACTAC
>NZ_FPIR01000036.1 GCF_900119155.1 Ruminococcus sp. YE71
ATGTTAAGACGTACTTGACAATTTCTCATTTTTATGGTACAATCCTTTCGTGGGTTATTTTTTTCGCAATTAAATTATACCACAAAACGAAGAGCTTAGCTATACCTTTCGGGGTTCGCTAAGCTCTTTTTCTTTCTTTTTGGGGTGCAACAGCCCCTTTTTATTAAGGACACATATTCAGCCCGTTTTCTTTTCACCCTCATTATTTAATTCCAGCGCCTTCTGTGCAATACGCTCCTTGTAGTTTTCCAGCATGAGCCAAAGCAACTGCTCCTTGATGTCCTCGGCAGTTTCCTTGAAAGTCAGAGTCACCTCGCAGCCGCCGTAATTTCTTACTATCTTCTTTTCCTCGCTCAGACTATCCCCTCCCCTGCTGTGAGCGCTTGCTTCAACGATTTGCTTGCGCAGAGCATGGCGGTCTTGTTGCCCTCCAAATCGGTGACAACAGTAAACTTGCCAAAGCTGCCGATCTTTATTTCTTCACCCTCGGCGAGTACCTGTCGTATAGTATCCATGACCGAATTTACATAACGGTAGGCAGTCATCTCTGAAACGCCCTTGCGCTTTGCGACCTCTCTCATAAATTCTATGGAATCCATTATGTTCTCTCCTTCCCTCTCACGATCTCCGTGACCGCCAGCATGACCTTGTAGTTTTGCATGATGCCGAGTTCGGTGTTCAGCAGCTCGACAGTCTCCTGCTCTGTTTTACCGAGATACTCTGCAAGCTCGTTTATGCTTACGCCGGCGAGTATCATTTCGTTCTTTATTCTCTCATTAGGCATTGATAGTCCCCTTCCGTTCTTTCAGTTCTTTTCTGATGAAGGTGATGTATCTGCGGCGAGTCTCGCCGATACGCTTCTCAGGGCGGTATCTCATGTCCTTGCGCATAACCCAGCCGACTTTTATTAAGTTAGCTCTGAACAGCGTGTTAAGAACATTCTGAATATTTATCCGTGGCTTGCCTATCTTGGTCAGATAGTCCTCGCACATTCCGATTATAACGCCCGGTATCAGGTAGATGTATTCATCATCAAAATATCCGAGCAGCGTTTTCGTCGGGTCAGTCTTGTAAAACTCATTTGTCGGCAGAAGATAAGTCTTCTTGTCCGCAACAAAGGTACTGACAAGAAACATGAATACTTTTGTATCTCTGTTTTCAAACTCCATGATCATCACTCTCCTTGTTTACAGCGAGCAGGGCTGCGGTAAAGAATCCAACAGTACCGCCGACTACCATGCCGATCAAAAACTTTATCATTTTATTTTTCCTCCGTTTTTCATATAGCTTTTTTGCAAGCGCTCCGGCTGACAGAATCCAAACTGTCCAGCCGCTTTTTTATTTTATCAGGATAGCTTTTATCCATTTCATAGAGCTCACGCTGTTCCTGCTTGGAACCGATCAAAAGTGTTTCGAGGTAATATTCTGCATACCCTCGATTGTGGACGCTTTCCAGAAAGCGGTCATCAATCTTGTCTATCGGACTTCGAGGATCGTAGATCCTGCTCCAATATTCCAGCAGCTTTTTATACTCTATAACTGTTTTTATGCAATCGTTGCGCCACAGAGTGAAAGCGTCTTTTTTCATTATCCTCGGTCTGACGGGAGTGGCAAATTTCCCTCTTTCGAGTCCAAGTCCAAAATCATAGCTTATCTTTTTTGCGGCTTCGATATTAGAAAGTCCGTAGAGCTTCTGAACAAAATCAACGTGATCTCCATGTTCCCCACAGCCGAAGCAGTGGAAATGATCTTCATAGACTTTAAAAGAAGGGTTGCGCTCGTTGTGAAAGGGGCAGCAGGCGAAGCCGCCTCGGTTCACATCAAGACCGTAATAGCGAACAAGGTCTCTGAGGTCCACCCTATCCTTTATGTCCTGAAAGATATTTGTTGTCATCTCTCCTCCCTTGAAATAGTTATGTTCAAGAGTCCTGTGATTTTTATAGGTCAGCCTCCGTTAATCCGGCGAAAGATCAACAGCGCTCAACAGTTCCTCTCATAAGTACCGACAAAAATCGCCGATTTTATAAGCGTTTTCGGCAAAATTATTTTTTATTCTACTATTTGCACAATTTTGTCCCGCCCGTTTTGTGTGTTCAAACAAATAATTTCAACATACCCCTCCGACCGCTTATATTTTCGAGTGATTTTGTCGGTACTTATGAAGGGGATAAAAAAAAACGCTGCATACGCAGCGGTCGGAACGATTATAAGCTACAGCCCATACGGGCTAAAGAAATGAACGAACTTTTTGATACCCTATTTTTCGGAGCCTACTTAAGCAAGTATAGAAAGAGCCGTATACTCGCATCACGGCTCTTTCCAAAATCGCAGTACCCCTGCGATTTGGCTGTTAAGGGGACCCGGAGCCCTTAACAATATCCCTCTGCCGATGGAGCACACATTAATAACCATAAGAAACTAAAGGAGCAAATCTATGGCAAGAAAGTACAAACAGATACACCGCAAGGAGATCGACTTCGACATCAAGGATTGGGAGATCATCGAGCGCAGGGCTGAGGCGTGTCACACGGATACTACAAAATATCTGAGACAGGTGATACTGAATGCGAAGCCGACTTTTTACGACATGAAAGAGATCGCCCCTCTGCTGAACGGTATGCGCATAATTTCCAACAACATAAACCAGATCGCCAAGAAAGCAAATGAAACGAACAACATATATGCGGCAGATATAGAAAAACTGCAGGAGGAGTGTGAGAGCCTATTCCTTATCTTAAATCAATCTCTATCCATACTTCGGTCAACAAAAGTCTAGCCTATATCTTAAATCCGGACAAGACCGAAAATTTGTTGTATACGACTTCGATAAACTGCACCACAAATGCGGAGCAAGCCTTTAATCAGATGAGACTGGTATATGAGCAGTATGCACGTGACAAGTACAGCAGCCCTTTGCCGCTAGAGGGCAAAGGTTCAGTAAAGGCAATTCATTACATTATGAGCTTTGCCGATTCGGAAAATGTCACGCCTGAACTCGCACACAAGATAGCCAAGGCTTTCGTCCGAAAGAACTTCGGAGAGGACGCACAGGCAGTCATTGCAACACACGTTGATCGTTCTCATGTGCATTGTCATGTGATACTTAACTCTTACTCGCTGTCTGGGCAAAAATATTATGCCTGTCGCAACTCTCGGCGGCAAGCAAGAGAAAATGTAAATGGTGTATGCCGTGCATTCGGTGTGACCCCTGCGCTAAACTTCGAGAACAAGGGACAGTCGATTAATTACTTTGAATGGGAACAGCAAAAGAACGGGACATCGTGGAAAGAGCAGATACGAAAGGCTATCGACGAGCTGATAGGCTCTGTTAATTCACTCGATGAACTTTTACAGTTGCTTGAGGAACGTGGCTATGAAATCAAGCGAGGAAAGTACATCTCTATTCGAGCCCCGGGACAGGAACGCTTTGTCCGAACGAAAACACTCGGAGAAGAATATACAGAGGAAAGCCTTATTACAAGAATACTCTATCGTAAGGTAGGTACAGGAACTACGCCCACGCAGGATAGCAAGTCGCAATTGAGAACAGCGTATATCGCAGTTATAGAAGATGTTCGCATACTTGCGGTGCAAAACAAAAAAGTTCCTCGCAAGCAAATCGTAACAGCGGCGTACTCTGTAGATAACGATCTTGATGTGTATAGACTGTCGGCACAGCTGTCCGTCATCAATAAAGATAAAATCACTTCTATTGGAGACCTGGAGGGTAAAATTTCAAAACTCCGTGCTGAATATGAAAAGCAGCGTCAGGAGATAAATAACTACATTGAGGAACACAACCGAATGGTGAGTATATTGGAACAGGCGCAGGAATACTTTGCGCTTTCGGTAAAGACCGAGCTCTCCGACATGGAGAAGATGAAGCTGTCAGTATGCAAGCAAGCGGTTCAGAGCGGCGGGATACTTACACAAGCCGACATGATACGTCTGCGCGACCGCACCGATAACCTTAACAAGATGATCGCAGCCCGACGTGAAAAGATCAATGATTGTCGGCTGACGTATGATGTGTACTGCGATATTAGGGATACCTACAAGAAAGATGTATCGCAGGAGGACTACATCGAAAGGCTTGTCGAGGAAGAAAGACAGCGGCAGGAGCAGATCAAGAAGAATAAGAAGAAAAGCCGATAAATGAGATGACTATCTACATATTTTCTTTTGCTATCTCAAACTTTTCCCGAAGGAAAGCTAAAAATATTTCCGCGACCTTTTCGGGAATTCTGGCATACAGCATATGATCTTCGTCAAGAAGATGTATCTCCGCATAACACTGCTCTGCGTAATCCTTTGCCGCCTGCTGCCATGTAAGAGCTTTAACGGGTGATCTCATATTGCTTACGATAAAGCAGGCGGGGCATCTCAGGTACCCCGTGCTCTGAGCCTTTTCAGCGTTCGCTTCTGCGAGTATCGACTCCTCGAACACGGCTTCACTCGCGACGTTCTTGTAGTATACTTCCTCATAGGTCTGCTTTTCTTCCGGCGTAAGCTCGCTGCCTGTCAGCAGACCCGAAGCATTGACCGTTTTGTTCCTGAGCAGCTTATCGAGAAGCCCTCGCTTCGCGATTCTTTGCATGAGCGACCTCGACTTATCGACCATAGCTTTCTTTTTATCGTGAGGTATCTCTTTCGCCTGAGCACTCATCATGTTCGGAAAGCCCATATCTATCCCGATCACTGCGATGACCTCATCGGGATAGGTATTAGCCCACCATATTGCCTCAAAGCCGGAATAGGAATGGGGCGCAAGGATATAGGGCGGTTCAATGTGCAGGTATCTCAGAGCGGCTCGACTTTCTTCGACAAGGTTCTCGATCGTTCTTTCGGTCTGCGCCTTGCCGCTTAATCCGTAACCCGCTTTCTCGACTACCGCAATACGGAATTTATCGGACATTCTGCTGTACAAAGGCTTATATTCGAGCGCGGGACACCCGACTCCCGAACCCGCCATAAAAATGATCGTGCTGCTGCCGCTGCCTTCGGTATAAACATTTATATCGGTATTTCCGACTTTAGCTATCGTTCCGTAATCCAGCATAGTATCGCCCCTTAAATTCACTTCATTTACACAAATAATTATATCATATTCCGCCTGCACCGTCAACAGAGGAATAAAAATTTATTACGAAAGGACTTGATTGAAATGTTTTATGTAGCATTATCATTCACCCACAACCGAAATTAATAACAGCAAATATGAGGAGAAAACTATTGAAGATAATAACAGAATCAAAAGATAATAACACAGCTAACATACCCATGCCCGAAATATCCGAGGAGAGCCGTCAGGCTTTTATCCGAGCGATGAAGATCGGATATTACAAGGCTTTCCACAAGCAGGGGCTTCTCACAGACAGCCAGCTTGAAAGGCTGATAGATATGAATACCGTCAAGACGGATAATATTGCCGCTGATAATGATGATGATAACAACAATCCTGCGGCGTAAGAACAAAAGATAATAACGGTTTACCCTCTGCTATTAACATATCACGGTTTCATATATTTATATAAGAAACTTATAAATACGGCTTGACAAGTAGCGCTTTAAAGTGTAAAATTATAATAGCAGAGGGGAAACGTTTCCCGTATTAATGGGGAGAGGAGGTACAATGTATAGAAAGAAAAAAGTAGCGGCTTACTGCCGCGTTTCGACTGATCTAAGTGATCAGATCCACTCTTTAACGGCTCAGCGTCAGTTCTTCGAGGAGTACATAAATCAGCGAGAAGATTGGGAACTGATCGACGTTTACTACGATGAGGGTATCACAGGAACATCTACCGCGCATCGTGATGGGTTTAATAAAATGATAACCGATTGTGAGCGTGGAATGATCGACACCGTACTTACGAAAGAAGTCAGCCGTTTTGCAAGAAATACCATCGACACCTTGACTTATACCCGAAAGCTGTCACAGTTGGGTATCAATGTTATATTCATGAGTGACGGAATTGATACTGATGACAAGGACGGCGAGCTGAGATTATCAATTATGGCGAGCCTCGCCCAAGAAGAATCCCGAAAGATATCCGAGCGTGTCAAGTGGGGTATTCGACGCAGTATGAAAAACGGAGTTGTATTCGGAAACGGAAAGCTGCTCGGATATACGATAAAGGAGGGTAAGCTGATATTAGTGCCGGAGGAAGCCGAAATTGTCCGCAGGAAATTTCACGAATATGTTTATGAGGACAAGGGCATGAGCAGTATTGCAAAAGGGCTAAATGAAGACGGTTTTCGCACGACATTCGGCGGCTTATTCAGACAGGACTCTATCGGTCACATTCTGAATAACCCAAAGTATTGCGGCGATCTCTTGCAGTGGAGAACACACTCGACAGATTTCCTGACAAAACACCGCGTCAGGACTTCCGAAGAAGACAGCACCGAATCCTCTTTGATTGCTCTTGAAAATACTCACGAGGGCATTATATCAAGGGAGCTTTTTGAAAAGGCTGAGGAGATACGAGAAAAGAGATCACAGCTGAGAAATGAAAGGTCACACCATTCCAATACACACTGGTTCAGCGGTAAGGTATTCTGCGGAAAATGTGGTTCAAGGTTTACGAATTCGAATAAAAGCGGAGACTACTACCAAATGCACTGCTCGAACCGTCAAACCTACGGAAAAGATATACGATATGAACCGAACGGAAAACAGTACGGCTGTGATATGAAAAATATGTCCGAAAAGGTATTTGTTGCGTGTATGAAATATGTGCTCGGATATATCGACACTCAAAGAGATGAAATTATCGCCACCCTCAAAAATGATATTGATACTATCCAGCGGGATAACATCGTAATCGACATCGAACCTTTGCTGGCGGAAATAGAGAAGCTCGGCAAGAAGAAAGAAAAGGCTATCGACCTGATGCTCGAAGGTCTGATAACAAAGGACGACCTTAGAAATCAGACCACCAAATACGAATCGGAGATAGGCGAGCTTCAAAAAAAGATTTATGAAAGCAAAAACATCGGAGATATTAACCGCAGGCAACTCGAAACAGTCAAGGGGCATATCGCCACTTTGAAAAGCATGACGTTCGATCTTGATAATACTGATATGTTCAAGGAACTGCTTGAAATGATAGTCGCTCAGGATGAGGGCGTAATGGATATTTAATATCGTTCAAATAGCTCATCAGCCGCTTTTTGATTTCCGCGCTTGATACGACGTATCAGATGTTTGTCACCGGACATTGGCACACCCCCTTTTGTGGCTTCTGATAATATATACGAAACAGAGAATGAAATAGTTTTACTGTTCTGAAAAAAAATTCTTGCAGTTATAATTATACACTCTAATAGCTTTAAATTCAAGCTGACTAGAGTTATATCAGCAAAAAGGAGATACCTTTCATTTTCTATTCCTCCTGTTGCTGAAAGCGGTAGTCTGACTGTTGACTTCTATATTATATCATGATTTCTCATATAATTCAATAAAGATCTGCCGCTTTCTCTCTTTTTCAGCGCATTACACTGAGGAATCACCCGATTCTTGTGCGCTTTGCAGAACGAAACTTATTACGGCAGTTTTGGTGATCTTGATGATCCTGCCGCAAGGTATTCTTTCTATCCGATTGGCTTTTACCAATTGATATACTTTCTTTGTGCTAAGATGTAGCATCTCACTGACTTCCTTTACTGTCACAACATCGGGATAGTTTGGGAACATCATTCGATACATATCTTTCGTTTTATTCTTTCGCATGGTTATTCTCCTCTCAGGAAGAAAAAGAAAACAATTCAGCGTTAGTGTTCCATATTCAGTTTTCAAGATACTGAGTACATCGTCTGCCTGTCGGCAGACAAGTCTGTCGGTTATTTTTATGTCCAAAGATTGATGTACTGTTGGCAGCTCCTACTCCGAGGAATAGAAGCTCCCGACGGCACATCAGCCGTCTATTAGAAAATAGGAGTAAACATGAAGTCTTGATTGATAAGTACCTCGGAACAGCAGGTCAGCAAATGGGCATAACTGCCTGCCGTTCCTGATACCAAAACATAGAAAGGAGATTTGAGAAGCATAGCTGAGGTCTTTGTTAGCAAGTCTAATTGTCAACAGCAGAACTGTAGGTTGACCTCACAGCTCACACCCCTCTACTCTATAACCGAAAAAAACGAAGATTTCCTCATGATTTGAGAGTGTTTTTTCGGCTGAAAAGAAAAAATCGTTGTTATGCACAAAAATCATTCTTCATTTTCGTGCGCTATGATGTACTTTCTAAGCAGTCTCTTGGCTTTGTTGATCCTGTACTCGACTTTCTTCGGTGATACAGCATATTTCTTAGCCAGATACATCATAGATACCGTCTTTTCAGACAGATAATAGTCCCTGATAAGCTGGTATTCAAAGGGATAGTCCATTCTCATCAGCTCCAATGCTACTGGCAGATAGCAGAGCCTTGCTTCTCTGAGCAGATCAGCCGGAGACAGCTCATCGGCAGGATAATCGGGTATCCTGCTAATGTCCTTGTGGTCGAGGTACATAACATCGTGTGCAGCGTCCTGTTCTTCAAGGTAATGCTCCCTCCGCCCCATGCGGTTGTATTCTTTCTCCACCTCTCTCGGAACTTCATCACCGAAGTGTGTATACTGAAACTTACTCATTCCCGCCTGCCCTCTTTTTAGAGATAAGCGGTTCTTTGCCCTTAGCCTTAATGCACTCATTAAGTGCCTTGACCGTGTATTTCTCCATAAATGCACAGTTTGCAAGGAAAAGGCGGATTATACTGTATCTTGGATCACTTTTGCGTATCTTATGGGGAGTTAAGCTGAACAGATATTCCTGCCTAAGAGGGTGAAGCCTGAGCGCTACACAGAGCAATATAAGGTTTTCATAGCCGATTTTCCTCTGGTCTTTGCAGTAGTAATAAAGACATGACCTCGAAATCCCCGTCAGCAGTGAGATCTGTCCCTGAGTGATACCGCTGTCATCTGAAAATCGCTTCAATGCTTTGCCTATTGTGTCCGAATCAGGCTTAGGCCCGTGTATGTAACGTTCATAGTCCTCCGGCTCCTCACGTTCCGTGAAGAGCCTTACATAGAGTCCGTCATTGTTATCGCTCATCGGTAAATCTCTCCTTATCGTTGATTTAAGACGAGATTTACGCAAATGAACATAGTTAGCCTGTCATTCGGGCAGTATCCCGTCCGACAACCAAACTCTCAGTACCATTTGATTGACCATGTATTCAGTTCAGCTTATTATGACCGAGATTCCTCTGCGCAGACAGGCACAATAAGTGTTGTAGGCTCATAACGCTACATCTTCTATTATGCACTATAACAGCCGAAAAATCAAACTTTGCAGTGCCACTCCAAGTGGCATACCCACTTTTCTCTTTTTCTTGATTTTACAAGAGAAACGGAGTTTTCCACAAAAAGAAGTCAAAACATAGAGAAGTTCAAAAAGCGCCGCAGGCATGGGCAAAAGCAGTGTGCTGCGCTTCTCCGCCAATGCCACATAGGGTGGAATGTTCATAAAAATTTTACATTTTATATCCCTCCTTCCGAATTTACAGACAGAAAAAGGGCGGCCTGAACTGCTCAGACCGCCCGGATAACTCTTTCGTCATCGGATATTTTCCCTCAGACTGATTTCTCTTGTGAAGCACAAAACAATGCCCACGGCAATCTTTGCAGATAGCTATGTGTTTGTTACTGTACAACTCATCTTGACCACCTCCAAGAACAAATCATTTGCTTCTCATGTCTTGCTCGGAACTGATATGATCTCACAAAAGCATAGAGTTTTTCTGTCTGCTATCATTATATCAAAGCAGGTGGACAAAATTTTCACTTCTGATCGATTATTCCTAAAATTTTATTATAACATTTCAGATGGACAAAATTTGTACTTCTGGAAATGAAAAGAGCCGTTGCCTTAATAGCAACAGCTCCGTCACATCTATATTATTCCGTTGCATCGAACAGGCTCTTGAAGTTCTTCTTTGAGAACGAAGTCAGCCGTCCATTGCTCACCCATTCTATGAAAACATTGTCGAGATCGTCGATGTATAAGACCGTGGCGATGCTGCCAACGGGAACACTATCACTTATCTTCTCTCTGAGCTTGACCTTTGCTCCGGCTGTTACTTCATCTATCATTGCTATGACCTCCTAAAAACACACTTGTATTATTATACAACAGTGGAACGGGAGTGTCAAGCACCATTTGTGCAGTAATTCCTGTTTAAATTCACAGGGGATATCATACCCTGCACCCCATTGTCCGTTGATAGTCTTTACAGGCGGGTGGTCTTCCTTCGCTCAGTCCTTAATTATGTATGAAAATACTGTAACTATTTTGTAGGGGCTGCCTTTGACGCATTTGCCGATATACGCAGGGAATGCCGTCCGGACATTCCCTGAAAATTTATCATATTTACTGTTCTTCTTTTCCCGATATGCTCACGAAAGTTCTGACGAACCACAGGAAGATAACATAAAGCACCGGATCGCACAATGCACGCAGGCCTATCGTATAGACCACATATCCGTATACACCGCTGAAATGCTCATTGAAGATATCCACCTCATGCAGGCCGAGGATATTGAAGATGAGCGATGATATGAACAGCACGAGCATACTGATATTGAACCGCTTCATGTTCTTCCTTGTGTTGATCTCATTCCGGGCAGATGAGAGCATTATCATTATCATCAGAATGACTGTCACAGCGGAGGCGATGAATACGGACAGGTCTTTTATCAGCCTGAATATCAGCAGGTCACGGTATGTTTCCGGAGAATCTGCCAGTTCTCTCGGAAGCGTCAGCAGATCGAAATAAAACGGGAGCATCGCATCGTGAGATTTATAGTTTATTATCTCATATATCCTCACAGTGAGCCTTGTCAGCATGAATACCGAAGCGACTGCCCCGATAAGCACGGAGAATATTTTAAGTGCCTTTGCATTGCCTGACGAGTCTTTTTTCTGAACGTTCAGCGAGTGCTGTCTTGTGATGAGTGCCGTCATTATTAAGATCGCCGGTATGCCGAAAGTCTGATATATCTGGCAGTAGTATCTTCTGTTCTCAAATATCCCTGCGACATACGGCTGTTCGGCGTTCAGCAGATATATCCGTATTATCACCGTCCAGATGCCTTTTATTAGCAGAGCGATACCTGCCGTCATAATGAGCCGCCAGCCGTTCTGCCCGAAGAATCGCCTTTTGTTGGCTTTCCGGAATGCAAGGGTGATGCAGACGAATATCAGTATGTATGCAGCTAATTCTGCTATGGTCAGTGGTTTATTTACTGCAAGGTCTGTCGCCTTTTCCGCAGACAGGAAATTTTCGGCAGAGCCGTAATTGTTCTCCACTGTGAGCCATATGTAGAACGTTCCGCAGTAATCGTGTCCGAGATCCTTATCGGAAGTCACTTCCGAAGCAGATTTTTCGTCTCCGAATATTGCAGACTTTACCTCATCGTCAACAATGAACAGCAGGAAGAGCGACTGACTGATAAAAAACAGCACCACCCCGATCATCAGTGCCGTAAAAGTAAAACTGATGTTATGTATTTTTTTGTGTGCTTTTTCGGGCATTTCGTCTATTGGCAGATTTTCTTTTTCCATTGTCTTTCTCCTTTTTCACTGTGATCTTTTCTGCATATCGGCAATGCCTCTGAGTATCGTTCTGAGTGCGAAATCAAATGAATCGTCCAGAGGGACAGGCTTATCATGAGCTGTATGTGCTTCTATCGTGGAAAATCCCTGCAAAAAGGCTCTTACAAGCCTGACTGTATGTATTTTCTGCTCATTTGTCAGATCATACGAACTGAGCGAGCGGTACATGACATCGACTGCACCCTCGCAGGCTTTCATATGTTCCTTTGACTGAAACATATCGTACCACTGCATCGCCTCATAAAGTCCCTTATGTTTCAGGACGAAATCCCGGTAAGCATAGCAGAGAGCCGTTACTGCATCGTCCTTAGCCTTGCCGATAACGGCTTTTGTTATCTCTGCATCGAGCATACGCCAGCCGCAGAGCATAAGTTCCCTGCTGAGTTCATCGAGTCCTCCGCTGAAATGCTTATAGAGCGAAGGCGGCTTTATCCCAAGCTCATCAGCAAGTTCCTTCATGGTGATATCGGAAGAACCTTTTTTGTCAGCCAGTTCTGCTGCTCTTAGGATAATTTTTTCCTTGTCAAGACCTGTTCTCATACAGCTACTCCTTTCAGCTTAAAAGCTAATCGTATTAGCTATTATATCACACATTGTTCTGATTGTCAACTTAGAACCTGTCCACATAGGGTGAATTTGTGCAGTAATTCCTGTTTTCCATTTGTGGTTGCACGGGAGTTGCATGACAGTTGCACGGAAAGTCAGATAAAAACACTATTGCACAACGATCTCGGGATATGCACCGAGCATTTTTCTGACCTCATTCAAATACTCAGCCCTTTCCTTTGCAGGAGCGACCAGCTCAACTCCGTCACCGTACTGCATTATCCAGAGGTACAGCTTTCGGTTTATGCCGGCATTCTGAGCTGAACTCAGGAACTTGTTTATGGAGATCGAATCAACGATAAAACGTATCTCATTAAAGGTGATACTGTTGTCAAGCAAGGCATAGACGTACTCAATACCCTTGCTTGCCGTCATATTGGCATACAGCTTGGTGACCACCAGATAGCCTATGTTTTTCAGTTCTTTCAGTGCAGAGTCGATAGCCGTCTTGCCCTCTTTGCAGATGAACACAAGCCCTGCAACGGAGTAATCCCAATCATCGGGAAAGGAAAGAACTCTCAGGAGCAGACCGAGGGATTTCAGGCTGATCGCCTTAGAACGGAGAAGCAGACTGCTTACTATGGTAAAGTTGTCGGTCTTATTGACACGGCAGCGCTTGGACTTATTGGAAGGCATATTGCCCTCAGCCATAACAGTGCAGGAAAGTGTCTTGTCCTTCTCCGAACTTTCATAGAAATCATAGACATAATGTATCCTGCCGTCCTCGGTCTCGTTCGGGTAGAGCTTTGATATTTTGAGATAGCCCCACTCCTGCAAGTCTTTCAGGACGGTCTCAATAGCTGTTTCTCCCTCTTTGCAGATAGAAGAAAGACCCTTGATCGAGTAGTCCCATTCTTCGGGAAGTCCCATTACACGGCCCAGCAGACCGACAGAAGCCAGACTGAGGTTTGATGACCGCAGGAACGAATTACTCAGCAGAGTAAAGTTTTTCAATTTATGTACACGGCAGACCGATGATGATATGGTCTTGCTCTTTTTTGTTTTCTTGCCCATTTTTATCACCCTGTCAGTTATCGCAGCTTCATATTCGGTATACGCAGCTTGTTCACTGCATAGGTGTTGCCGTGAATGATGATAACGTACTTTTCGTCTTTAAGCTCCGTCAGAGCATTTCTGACCGTTGACGGCTCGTCCTTCGGAAAGAAAGAACACATCTCCTCAAACGTGCGGTAGTCCCTCTCGGGAACATTGAGCATATTGTCGAGGATCGCATAAGCCGGCAGGGTGAGTACACCGTGGTCGTTCACAACGATTCTCATAGGTTTCTGCATAGAAAGACCTCCTTGACTTCATTCTGAAAAAGAAAAACGCTCCTCATTGCTGAGAAGCGTAGTACGATATTCAATTTTGGGCATAAAAATAGCGGACAGCGCTTCACTTGTATGAAACACTATCCGCTAAGTCCATTTTTGGGGTTGTCAACAGGCTTTCTACCAACTTTTTAGATTTTCTACCAACTTTGGCAGAGTGGCATTTCTACCGTCTTTCTACCAAGTTTTGATGAATTTGTGATTACTTCGAGATTACGTTATTTCGGGAGTTTTAGACTTTCTACCATAAAAAGTGTTGATTTTACGGGCATTTAAGTCCATTTGAGTTCACTTCGTTCCACTTAGTTCCATTTGACTGAATTTATACCACACCACCCTCGAAAAAGCAATACCCACTTTCATCAAACTGCCGCCCAAGTTGCGCTATAACTGCGCCGAGCCAGTTTAGAATACTGATTGTGACAGAAAAAAGTCCTCACGCAGGTGAGTGAGTGAGAATGACCGCCGACCGAAGCGGCGGTGAAGATAAGTCGCTGTCGCTCCAAATTCGCTGACGGTGCAGCGAAAGCCTGCGGATAAGCAAAATCACGCTGGCAGAAAAACGCACGACAGTGTGAAAAAAAAAACAAGCATTGTATTTTGCGCCGCACAGCGAGCGAAAATACCAAATATGGTTATCCCACTCCCTCACAATTATCAAAAATCAAGCAAAACCTCACTTCACCATAGCCGACATCAAATTCAGGAAACCAATTTCGCCAACGACACGCCTGTTAAACCGATAGCAATACTCAGCAAGATACAGGTCAATATGCTTCGGACTGACACTGAAATATGTTCCGGCGATCATTCGCTTCATGTTTGAGATCACGATATGCAGCTCTTTCCGATCGTAGTCCTTCGCATCGTAGGTCTTGAATTTGTGGAAATACTTGTCAGTGAGCGGTTTTTTGTATGAACTTGCATTGTCGCTCTCGATCACCGAACCTTCTCTGATACTTTTTGACGCAATTTTTCCGACGGTAACGCCTTTCAAATTTGGTACTGAAACCATTTTCGCATATCTCATCTTGTGGTTCTCGGTCACAGAAAGTGCAACCATGACGACTAGGTTAAGGTTCTGCACCCCGACCCAAAAGCTCAATTTCAATCCACGTCCCCCATGAGGGGGACGACG
>NZ_FPIR01000043.1 GCF_900119155.1 Ruminococcus sp. YE71
GGATCAGTGGCGGACGGGTGAGTAACACGTGAGCAATCTGCCTTTAAGAGGGGAATAACGACTGGAAACGGTCGGTAATACCGCATAACATATCGAAGCCGCATGACTTTGATATCAAAGATTTATCGCTTAAAGATGAGCTCGCGTCTGATTAGCTAGTTGGTGAGGTAACGGCCCACCAAGGCGACGATCAGTAGCCGGACTGAGAGGTTGAACGGCCACATTGGGACTGAGACACGGCCCAGACTCCTACGGGAGGCAGCAGTGGGGAATATTGCACAATGGGCGCAAGCCTGATGCAGCGATGCCGCGTGAGGGAAGAAGGTTTTCGGATTGTAAACCTCTGTTGACAGGGACGATAATGACGGTACCTGTTCAGAAAGCTCCGGCTAACTACGTGCCAGCAGCCGCGGTAATACGTAGGGAGCGAGCGTTGTCCGGAATTACTGGGTGTAAAGGGAGTGTAGGCGGGACTGCAAGTCAGATGTGAAATGTAGGGGCTCAACCCCTGACCTGCATTTGAAACTGTAGTTCTTGAGTGAAGTAGAGGTAAGCGGAATTCCCAGTGTAGCGGTGAAATGCGTAGATATTGGGAGGAACATCAGTGGCGAAGGCGGCTTACTGGGCTTTAACTGACGCTGAGGCTCGAAAGCGTGGGGAGCAAACAGGATTAGATACCCTGGTAGTCCACGCCGTAAACGATGATTACTAGGTGTGGGGGGATTGACCCCTTCCGTGCCGCAGTTAACACAATAAGTAATCCACCTGGGGAGTACGGTCGCAAGACTGAAACTCAAAGGAATTGACGGGGGCCCGCACAAGCAGTGGAGTATGTGGATTAATTCGAAGCAACGCGAAGAACCTTACCAGGTCTTGACATCGTACGCATAGTGTAGAGATACATGAAGTCCTTCGGGACGTATAGACAGGTGGTGCATGGTTGTCGTCAGCTCGTGTCGTGAGATGTTGGGTTAAGTCCCGCAACGAGCGCAACCCTTACTGTTAGTTGCTACGCAAGAGCACTCTAGCAGGACTGCCGTTGACAAAACGGAGGAAGGTGGGGATGACGTCAAATCATCATGCCCCTTATGACCTGGGCCTCACACGTACTACAATGGCTGTTAACAGAGGGAAGCGAAGCCGCGAGGTGGAGCAAATCCCCAAAAGCAGTCTTAGTTCGGATTGTAGGCTGCAACCCGCCTACATGAAGTCGGAATTGCTAGTAATCGCAGATCAGCATGCTGCGGTGAATACGTTCCCGGGCCTTGTACACACCGCCCGTCACACCATGGGAGTTGGTAACACCCGAAGTCAGTAGCCTAACCGCAAGGAGGGCGCTGCCGAAGGTGGGATCGATGACTGGGGTGAAGTCGTAACAAGGTAGCCGTATCGGAAGGTGCGGCTGGATCACCTCCTTTCTAAGGAGAACCGCATGACAGAAAAATCATGCAAAACTCCAAGGTCAACCAAAGGTTGAGTAAGATTAGCTGTTCAATTTTGAGGGTGCTGGAAGAGCGAAAGCTCGACAGTATCTTTACAAACACAAAAGGATAACCGAGTACCCTACTACTTATGGGGGTGTAGCTCAGCTGGGAGAGCACCTGCCTTGCACGCAGGGGGTCAGGAGTTCGATCCTCCTCATCTCCACCATTGGGAACGAGGAGAAACGAACCGCATGAACAAATTCATGCAGAAGGTAATCATTTTGGGCGCATAGCTCAGGTGGTTAGAGCGCACGCCTGATAAGCGTGAGGTCGATGGTTCGAGTCCATTTGTGCCCATCGGATCTCAAAATCACAGATTTTGAGATCGCAGCAAATATTCCTTCAAATGCTGAACGCATTTGATTCGCTGACGCGAACCGGAATATTTGAGTTTGAGTGAAAAGCTCAGACGTTGCAGCTTGAAAATCGAATAGGAAATTAAAGTAATGCAAATGAGGAAATATGCGACAAAGATTTTTAAAATAAATCTAAGTCGGGTATAAACTGCAATTATTGCTAAAGGGAAAAATGAGTATAAAAATGCTTATTTTCTGTAAACTTGAGGATTTGTATCATAATTCAAATGGTTAAGCTAATAAGAGCGCAGGGAGAATGCCTTGGCATCAGGAGCCGATGAAGGACGTGGTAAGCTGCGAAAAGCTGCGGGGATCAGCAAGCATGAATTGATCCGCAGATATCCGAATGGAGCAATCCGCATGGGTGAAGCTCATGCATCATACAGTGAATACATAGCTGTATGAGGGGAACCGCCTGAACTGAAACATCTAAGTAGGGCGAGGAAAAGAAATCAACCGAGATTCTGTGAGTAGTGGCGAGCGAAAGCGGAAGAGGCTAAACCAAGAGTAGCAATACTTTTGGGGTTTTGGACAGCATTTAGCATCAATGAGTCTTAGCTGAAATGTATGGGAAGACATACCAAAGAATGTGAGAGTCATGTAAGCGACAAGATGAATTGGCGAGCTGTATCCGGAGTACCGCGGGACACGTGAAACCCCGTGGGAAAACAGGGGGACCACCCTCTAAGCCTAAATACTACCTGATGACCGATAGCGAATAGTACTGTGAAGGAACGGTGAAAAGAACCCCGGGAGGGGAGTGAAATAGAACCTGAAACCCTGTGCTTACAAGCACCGAGAGCACGTCAAAGTGTGATCGGGTACCTATTGTAGAATGGTCCGGCGAGTTATTGTATGCGGCGAGGTTAAGTACTTAAGGTACGGAGCCGAAGCGAGAGCGAGTCTGAATAGGGCGTATAGTCGTATGCAATAGACCCGAAACCGAGTGACCTACCCATGTCCAGGCTGAAGTGGCGGTAAAACGCTATGGAGGGCCGAACGCACGTTCGTTGAAAAGACCGGCGATGAGGTGTGGGTAGCGGAGAAATTCCAATCGAACTCGGATATAGCTGGTTCTCTCCGAAATAGCTTTAGGGCTAGCCTCACTTTAGATTACCGGATGTAAAGCACTGAATAGGCTAGGGGTCGAGAGATTACCGAACCTTATCAAACTAAGAAGGCCGGATAATTGATGAGTGGGAGTCAGACAGCGTGAGATAAGTTTCGTTGTCAAAAGGGAAAGAGCCCAGATCTACAGCTAAGGTCCCTAAATACGTTTAAGTGGAAAAGGATGTGGAGTTGCATAAACAACCAGGATGTTGGCTTAGAAGCAGCCATACATTAAAAGAGTGCGTAATAGCTCACTGGTCGAGTGACTCTGCGCCGAAAATTCAACGGGGCTAAAACGTATACCGAAGCTTAGGACTGATGGTAACATTAGTGGTAGGAGAGCGTTCAATGCGGGGTGAAGTCAGAGCGGAAGCGCTGGTGGACTGCATTGAAGTGAGAATGCCGGAATGAGTAGCGAGAATTATGTGAGAATCATAATGGCCGAAAATCTAAGGTTTCCGGAGGAAGGTTCGTCCGCTCCGGGTAAGCCGGGAGCTAAGGTGAGGCTTAAATGCGTAGCCGATGCACATACGGTTGAGATTCCGTAGCCGCCGAAACTTAAGCGCAGGGACGCTCATGAAGTGAATAAGCCGGGGGATGGTTCACCCGGTCGTAAGGGACCGAAAGTTAGTAGGGAAGTATTTATGGAGTGAGACAAGAAAAGCTGCGCGGTATGCTAAGGCGCCCGTACCGCAAACCGACACAGGTGGATAGGAAGAGGATTCTAAGGCCAACGGGAGAAGGGTTGTTAAGGAACTCGGCAAGTTGACCCCGTAACTTCGGAATAAGGGGTGCCTGAGAAATCAGGTCGCAGAGAATAGGCCCAGGCAACTGTTTATCAAAAACACAGGTCTCTGCTAAATCGAAAGATGACGTATAGGGGCTGACGCCTGCCCGGTGCCGGAAGGTTAAGAGGAGATGTGAGAGCATTGAATTGAAGCCCCGGTAAACGGCGGCCGTAACTATAACGGTCCTAAGGTAGCGAAATTCCTTGTCAGGTAAGTTCTGACCCGCACGAATGGCGTAATGATCTGGGCACTGTCTCAACAACCCGCCCGGCGAAATTGTAGTACCGGTGAAGATGCCGGTTACCCGCGACTAGACGGAAAGACCCCATGGAGCTTTACTGTAGCCTAATATTGGATTTCGGTATT
>NZ_FPIR01000034.1 GCF_900119155.1 Ruminococcus sp. YE71
AAAGGTCTGCTGTGTCATGCAGCCTGCACAATCCACTCCGTATGGTGCAAGGTCTGTTCCTTCGGCACAGGCTTTTATTGTAATGCCGTACAGTTTGCCAATCTCAGCAAAGCTCTTGCCTATGGTGATACGCTCCTGCGGTGTGACCGTCCGAGCCTGCGGAAAGTTCCGCTTGACCTTTTCGTATAGATCAATAAAGCTGATAACGCATACATGAGTATATCCCGAAAGCATCCTGCACATCTGCTCAAAATCCGATATATGCCTATCAAGTGTATATGTGCTGTCAATGAATATGGGATCATACCGCCAGCCCACGCAGTTTACTCCGACTTTTTCGGAAAGTGTGATGAAGTCCTGCATTACCTTTTCTTTTGGCGGTACATTCGGCTCAATATCTTTGCCGTAGGGGGTTATCGTAACAAACCAATACTGATGATAGGCTTTCAGCTCGTCAAGATATTTCAGCATTGGTTCGGGATTCTTAGTGCAGAATGCAAGGCAGTCCACCACATCGGTATTTAGTTCGTAGCGTGTTATCCAGTCAGGGCGGTAAGGATTTCTCACCAGCACATAGCCTGCCCGTATCCTGTTCATGAACCACTGAGAATAAAATGCAGGAATATCCGTCCGCATACCTGTGTTGATTATCATATACCTCACCGTCCTTTCTTCCTATTTTACCATATTCAGCCCGATTTTACAACGGTTAGTCCTCATCAACGATGACCACACGACCGTCACGGCGGGGCTTGCTTTGTGGATATTCTCCATCACAGTAGCCGAGCAACACAAAAGCCCTTGCGATGAAGTTATCGGGGATACACCATTTCTTCAAAAGCTCTCTGCCGATGTCATTATCAAAAGTCTCCTCGGCTCTTGCGGTAATACATGAAGCAATACCAAGCTCGGTCGCTTCAAGCACCATATTCTCCGCACAGCAGAAAGCATCGGGGACGGCATACAGAAAATTCTTCGGGGTGAAGATAATGCAGACACAAGGCGCACCATAAAAGCCGTTCTTGATATTCTTATCGTCTATCACACTGGGCTGTTCCTTTGACACATAGCTGCCGATGAGCCTTGAACGGTCAAACTTTGCAAGATTGAGAATGCTGATCTGCTCCGCAAGCCTTTTGTTTCTGACAGCAACGATGATACTGCGCTGACCGCCGCCTGCGTTTGGGGCATATTCTCCTGCCTCGATTATCTTCTGCAAATCATCAAACGGTATCTTCTTGTCGGTGTATTTCCGTATTGAACGGCGGTATTTCATAAGCTCTAACAGTTCCATCATGATACCTCCTTCCAGCACTGCGGATCGGGTGCATACATATTGCCGGTGTAACCGAAGGTCACGGCAGGGCAGCCTCTGCAATAGCCCCGAAGCTCGCATTTACTGCACTTTTCAAACTTATCAAACTGACGGTATTCCTCTAAATCTGCACCAACAAACAGCTCATACATCGGCGTATCGAACACATTTCCGATCCTGCTTTCCATTCTTCGGCAAGCGTACACATCGCCCGTGGGGAGAATGGTCATGTGACCGATCGCACAGTGGCAGCCGTCATATATCTTGTCATTGTCGTGGTTTTCGGGTATCTTGAATAAGCCTTGCTCATAGAGATACAGCGTCCAGAGGTGGTCTTTGTACTGGAAAGTGGTCTTGCAGCCGTTTGACTTGTGGAACTGAAATCGCTTGTAGCACATATCGAGAAAATCACGGTAGGCAGTGGGCGTGATGTGGTATTCCTCCGACTTCTGACCGCTGGTGGGACAGTAGCGTCCGAATGCGAAAACGTCCACATTCTTCTCCGCTACAAGGTCGATAAGCTGCGGAAAATCGCCCATATTCATTGATGATACAGTTGACATCACCGCACACCACATTCCCGAATTTTTGATATAGTCTATCGCTT
The DNA here is from genome assembly GCF_900119155.1 of Ruminococcus sp. YE71. Lineage (GTDB taxonomy): Bacteria > Bacillota > Clostridia > Oscillospirales > Ruminococcaceae > YE71. The sequence goes on from NZ_FPIR01000034.1 coordinate 1,923, forward strand.
TCAGCGTTGTCTGAAAGGAACCGGGCTTGCGGAATAGGTCGTGCATATCCTCCATTCCGTCAAGGGAGAGCTGATATTTCCGACAGCCGTGGTCGTAAAGCCTTTGACAGACCTCATCATTCAGGTGGAACGGATTGCCGAGAATGCCCCATGTGATGCCTTTTTCTTTCAGAAGTGAAGCAAGTTTCCAGAAATCACGGTGCAGGATCGGATCACCGCCCGTGATGTAAAAATAGGGAGTCCGACCGAGTTTGCCGCACATATCCTCGCAGCTCTCGACCACCTGTTTCATCTTCTCCCATGGCATTTTCGTAAGCGCCTTGCAGTTATCTTCTGCAAAAATATAACAGTGCTTGCACCGCTGGTCGCAGGTGTCGGTGATATGCCACTGAAAAGCAAAATACGGTTTCATCTCGGTTTCCTCCAGTCTATATAAACGCGCTTGCGTAGTTATTTACAGCACAGGCATACCGACGGTGAGCCGATATGCCTGACCTTGTGTATGAAGTTTAACGACTTACTTCTTGTCGGGATCAGCAGCTCCGCAGGCAGAACCGCAAGCGGAAGGTGCAGGATCGGCAGCTCCACAGGCAGAGGGTGCAGGATCAGCAGCACCACAAGCAGAAGCGGGAGCTTCCTTCGGATCGGCTGTTCCGCAGGCACTGTTCTCAGTGCTGTATGCGGCAACTCTGTTCAGCATCTCACTCATGGCTTGTACCTCCTTTTTAGAATCAGGTTTCCCTGTTGTGTTCAGTATAGCAGAAAAGTTTGAATCGCACAAGTACGCACTTTTTTGTGCCTCAGTTACAAAAAAGTAACTATTGAGCTATTTCGTTGTTTTTCAAGCCGAATGCGAAATGTAAACATTCTGCGAATTATATATTGCTTGCTTTTTGGACTGCTGTATGTTATAATGAGTATAACATTTTTTTTGAAACTATCGGAGGTGCGCTATGCTGAAAAAGGAAGAACTGCCGGATTGTCCCGTTGCGACTACGGTACAGCTAATCGGAAACAAATGGAAACTCTTGATACTACGAAATCTCCTTGCCCGTCCGTGGCGGTTCAATGAGCTGCGGAAATCCCTTGATGGCATCAGCCAGAAGGTGCTGACGGAGAGTCTTCGGTCAATGGAAAGTGACGGTATCATCGTCCGCACCGTCTACGCAGAGGTGCCGCCGAGAGTTGAGTATTCACTCAGCGAGCTTGGCGAAACGCTCCGTCCGATACTTGATGCGATGCAGGCTTGGGGGCAGGAGTATAAGGAGAATAATATATGATATTGAGTCCTCGGAGTATTCTGAGGACTTTTTCTTTTCAGGCGGTTAGTTTTCCGCTCCGCAGGCTCGGATTGCTCTGTGGGGCTTTTCCGTTCGTCTGAGAGGCTGTCAAGCAGAGGTAGGGCTCGAATATCGCAGAGAATCTGCCCGACACCAGTGGTTACAGGGATTTTTCAAGACACAAATTGTGTATCAGAAATAATTGCTTTGATTGATAAACATATGCTGAGACCACAATAAATTCAAAGTCTTTCTTGGAGGCAAAGTCCGCATAAAGAAAACGGCAGTGAGTTTCTGACATAAACAGAGGCTCACTGCCGATGATGTGAATTATTTATTCTATAAACGTGAATGTTAAATATGAAACTGGAGTTCGATCAGATTGTATGACTATTATCTATTCTGCAAGAGCGATTAATAACTAGTATCTTGTTCAATTAAATCTCTGTCAAAGAATAGAATAATTTAGAACAATTATAGAATGGATTAACGGAACACGCCATCATCTTGGTACTTATTTGGTCTTTATTGGTCTTTAAAACCCACATAAAGTTAGTTAAAAACGATTGTTCTAAGTTACTATAAAAGCGCGGTATATCGTGCTTTTGCGACAGTTGCTGAAGCTTGTTGGAAACAAGAATTACAATTCGAGTCCAACAGGGGGAGCCAATCAAGCATAATCCGAACACTTTCGTAAACGACAGGGTGTTCGGATTTGTTGTATTTTATTGAACATTTTCTTGGTTAGCGCAAATCAAATATAATAAAAAAAGTGACAAATGTCATTTGAATAATGACATTTGTCATCTTGACCTCGTAACTTGATTATAGTATAATATAGTTATCCAAAACTCGTTTTGTATAACCATCATGTAATTACTCTGCTTTTGATGAAGAAATACCACGTTGAAAGCAGATATTTTGTTTTATGGAGGCAAAAAGATATGAAACAAACAATCCTGTCAAAGTTTAAACGTACCGTATCCAGTATATTGGCTTTGACAATGACCGCAAGCATAACAAACGTCATGCCTGTCTCAGCGGAGGAAGTGTTTAAGCCCTATCCCTACACCTTATTCGCAGGCAGCATAGATGAAGGTTCGATCACATCAACAGCCGACAATTTCTGTATAAACGGCAATGCAGCAACAAACGGAACATTTGCGGTTGCAGGAAATTTCAACGTAAACGGCTCAAAGACCGAACACGCAGGTGAAAATATTCCTATCATCTTTAATGAGATAGATGAACGTTTCTTTTCGGGTGATGTCGAAAAGCACGGCGAGGATTATTCTTACTCCGAACTGAACATAAATGTTACTGTACCTATCGAAGTTCAGGGAGATTTAAACCTTGAAGGCAATATCACGCTGAATACTGGAATGAAGGCTCTCAGCGATATTACTCTGACAGGCGAGGTCAAGAATACAAATGAATCGGTCATCTGTTCTCAGACAGGTGATATTTTTATCGACTCACAAAATGTAAATCTCGGCGGTTTGGTCTATGCTCCGTGTGGTACTGTAACGCTCAAAGCGCAGAATCTGAACCTCAATAATGTGATAATAATTGCTGACAAGATCAAGATAGATGCTCCGAGCGTGAATGCTAATTACAGTACGTCAATGGGGCAATTTGTCGGCGGTGCTATTGCAACAAACAACAGTAATAACGGTGAAATATCTGTTGATACGATCGACCCGATAATATACGCATTCGGTTCGTTTAACGAGGAAGAAAAAGCTATCGACATTGAGTGGTATTCCAATATTGAGGGCAGCTATGAGATCTCGGAGTCTGCCGATAATGATGTTTATTTTCCGCTTGCAGAAGTCAGCGACTTCACCACTTACCGATACCACATCACAGATGATTTTGACACAAAGTATTTCAAAGTCAAGGTCACAAGCGAAGACAAGACTGCTGAAAGCGTTCCTTTTGTTGTAAGCAGAACAGATGACGTTTACAGCGTTGATTTTCTTGACAGCGACGGTGACGGTCTTGCCGATATTTATGAAGAGCTTATCGGAACAGATATAGAAAATGTAGATACCGATAATGACGGTCTGACTGATTATCAGGAAGTATACATAACGGGAACAGACCCTACAAAATACGATTCTGTGACGGAAGGCGTGTCCGACTACGATGCCGACAATGATAACGACGGTCTTTCAAACGGCACAGAGATCGAACTTGGCACTGACCCTGTGAATCCCGATACTGACGGTGATGAACTGAGCGACGGAGAAGAAGTAAATACCTACGTCACCGACCCTCTGAAACCGGATAGCGACGGCGATACTCTGCCCGACGGTGATGAACCTCATATCGGACTTGACCCCACAAACCCTGAAACCTTCGGAACTCCCGATGAGAAATATGTCTCAGAGCAGACAATTGCCGCAGACAGCGAGGCACTTTCTGAGATAAACACCGAAGAAAATCCGTATGAACTGACTATAAAATACACAGGCACAGGCTATGCTGAGGGCAATATCATCGCAGGCGAAAGCGGGTATGCAAATACTGTCGGCAGCGATATGGAGCTTGGCACTATAGCAGAATTTTCGTTTAAAGATACTTGCAAAATGGATAAGGCTGTGCTATACTATAACATAAAGAGCAGCTTCATTGACAATGAGCTTGGAACTTACTCTAAAAATTACGATGAGCTATCAGGCATAAAAAGGCTTGGTGTGTTCACTTTTAGCGAGGAATACAATATTATGCTACCTGTTGTTACCGAGTATGACACAGAAAGTAACACGGTTTATGCAGAGGTAGATGCTCAGGGAACATACTTCTTGGTCGATTATGAAAAGTGGCTCAGAGAGTGGGGAGTATCGGCAGGTATTGCTTCAATAGGTGTGTCTGTGCCGTATTTGATGTCAACTGCAAGCACTGCTTCAACAGATGTATCTGTCGAAAAAATTGAGAAAGCGGATATTGTTTTTTCGGTAGATGTATCGGCAACTTCAGCAAATAATCTCGGAGAAACACCTGCACAGAATCTTGCGAGAGCTAAAAATGATATACGAAATGTTGCAAAAAACATTTTTGAAAAGGGCGAGGATATACGCTTTGGAGTGTTTGGATTTACATGGAAGTATTCAAGCAATGAAATAGGTTATAGGACTTATTTAGAAGACGGCAGCGATTGGGCAACTGATTTGGATGAACTTGATTACCTTTTAGACCAGTTGTATATCGACAACAACTACGGAGGAGCATATATAGAGTGTGGTATTCAAGATGCAGCATCTCCTATAATCACAAGGGTGAAGCAGTATGAGTACAGAGATGATGCTGATAAATACTTGTTTGAATATGCACCTTTGAGTGATTTGTATATTTATAGTGATGGATACCTAGCAGCGACATTGTGCTCATATTCTGCATTATATGATCAGCTTAAGAGATCAAGTATTCGTTTTAGCTTTGTACTTGATAAATATAGTATTTTATATTTAACTGAGTTAGGTGCTGAGATGACAGGCGGAGAAACAGCATTCTATTGTTCAGACTTAGTTTCAGACGATATATCAGGTTTTATTTATAAAACCGCCAAAAAAATGAAGAATAACAGCGGTAATACTGCGAGTGATTTGAAATTGAGATCGTATATATCTTCGCTTTCTTTAAAACCTATCGTTCTTGAAAAGCCCTTGACTGCCGGCGGTAAAACTAATACTGATACAGACGGCTTTACAGATTGGGAAGAGGTCGATAGTGATAATGATCTGATTACATACGAGTTTGGTGATGTTCATCTGCCTACATATGAGGAATGCCTCATGGCTTGTGAAAAAGATGATCTGAAAATCGAAGATCTTGTGAATGTTATGAAGGACAAGCTCGGCGTTGTTGATGCGATGATGCTGTTTGGGAAGGAGATATTGCCGCTAACTTCCGATCCGACTTGTGGGGATACGGATGGGGATGGACTTCTAGAAGGCATTTCACAAAATAATGGTGATATAAAAATAGCTCCGGAAGACTTAAATCCATTAATATATGATGGTGCCAAAAATATGTGGAAAAATCACATTAAACGGATGAAAGAAAACAACTCAGCAAATGTGGCAACAAAGTATAAAGAATATGTGAGCGGCGAATCTGCAAAAGATATGTTTGAAAGGTTTATGAATGAGAATGATTTACAAACATCGTACTATATTGCCTATGGGATTATTGGATTTGCTCTGCAATTTAGAGATGAACTGAACGAAAATGACGAAAATTTAAAACTATTCTTAGCCGCTGTAAAAGAGATACTTCCGTATTCTCCGGAATTAGGTGCTAGCTTGTTGAATTTTGTTGAAGATGATAAAGGACAAGCGTATCATTCAAAGCCAGATACATGGCAGAAGTTCTTTGGTTATGATGATATGTATGATGATGTTTTCAGAATAGCATCATCAATGCATTATGGCAGAGTTGATTTTGATGTTAATGAACAGACTTATACTTTATGGTCTTGGAAAGGAGATTATTGGAATCTTCAAAGCGGAGCAGAGGTAGGTTTATATAAAAAACTTGGAAATATTTATGGAACAGACCATTATGATTATGCCGGAATGACAGTTCCAATGACTTTAAGCTTGTATAACTATTATTCATCTGACAACATAATACCAATCTACAACTGGGCTCCGGAAGAAGAACAATGGTGGATAACCGGCTTTAATTCAAATGAATATCTTCCTGATCCAAATAAGATGGTTTATATTGCTTCGGTGGATTTTTCGGGTAATGCACTTTTTTATGAAGCAATAAAAAATGCTGATCCAAATAAAGATTATCATGGCTATCTTTATGCTGATAACATTATATTTGATGATAAAACTAAAACGGTATGGTTTCAATGGTTCAATTAAGGAGCATAGATATGAAGTTATTATCAGGAATAATTCTCTTTATTTTTATTCTATCAGGTTGTTCAGATCAAAACATCCAGTCTACTCCAAGTGAAAAAGCAAAGGAGACGCAGGAGATAATAATTGAAGCATTTGTTGATGAAAATGCTTCTGCTGTTAAATCAATACTCTCTGCATATAACTCTCAAAATAATGATATAGATTCGGAAATTGAATCTGCATTTGAGTTTATTGACGGAAAAATAGAAAGCTATGATCCTCCAGAGTATGGTGCAAGTGCAGCTGTAACAGATGAGAACGGCAGAGTAAAATATAGTTATTATGGTTGCACTGACAACATTATCACTGAAAATGGAACTATTTATTCGATAAACTTCAAAGGGTGGTATACCTACCGTGATGATAATTCAAAAGAAGGAGTGAATTTAATACATATAGTCAATGAAACGGAAAAATCACATTTTACCGAGAGCGTGGATTGGAAACAATGCTCATTTGATATAGGAGAGGATCTTCGATAATACTGTATTATTTCTATTCAGCTGATAACATAATACAGATTTATAACTGGGCTCCGAAAGAAGAACAATGGCGGATAACCGGCTTTAAGTCAGACGAATATCTTCCTGATCCAAATAAGATGGCTTATATCGCTTCGGTGGATTTTTCGGGTAATGAGGAGTTTTTCGAGGCGATTAAAAATCCATATAACAGAAAAATATATGGTAATTACTTATTTGATAAGCATTTGATTTTTGATCAAAATACTAAAACCGTATGGTTCCAATGGTATACATAAAGGCGGTAATTATATGAGCAAAACACTTAATTGTATAATAGTATCAGTTGTAGTGATGTTATCTTCTTGTAGTCAAAAAAGTCATGTTAAAACACCAGATGAAAGTGCCAAAGAAATGATTACCAATATCGTTGTATGTTTTGAAATGAAAGATAAAGAAACACTAAAATCATATTTTAGTGAACACATTCAGGAAAACTCGCCACTTGATTCTGAAATAGAAGCTGCATTTGAATTTATTGACAGTGAGATAGTATCAGTTGGCGAGCCAAATTCAGGTTGTATAGGTCCGATAGATGATAAAGCGTTTGGCGGTGATATTAAAGAAGTGATAACAGATAAAGGAACTATATATAAATTTGATTTTAAAGGTATGTACAGATATGATGAGGATAAATCTCAAGAGGGGGTTACAGGACTGTGCATTATTAATATGTCAGATGATTATGATTATGAAAATCCCCAAAAGGATTTATTATCTCACAAAATCACTATAGGTGACTATTATAGTCAATCAGATTAATCATGGATATGAAGTTACTATCAGGAATAATTCTCTTTATTTTTATTCTATCAGGTTGTTCAGATCAAAACATCAAGCCTACTCCAAGTGAAAAAGCAAAGGAGACTCAAGAGGTAATAATTAAAGCATTTGTTGATGAAGATGCTTCTGCTATTAAATCAATACTATCTGCATATATCTCTCAAAACAATGATATAGATTTTCAGATAGATAAAGCTTTTGATTATATTGACGGAAAAATAGAAAGCTATGACCCTCCGGAGTGTGGTTCAAGTGCAGCTGTAACAGATGAGAATGGCAGAGTTAAATATAGTTATTATGGTTGTACTGACAACATTATCACTGATAAAGGAACTATTTATTCGATAAACTTCAAGGGGTGGTATACCTATCGTGATGATAATTCAAAAGAAGGAGTGAATTTAATACATATAGTCAGTGAAACGGAGAAGTCACATTTTACAGAAAGCGTAGATTGGGAACAATGCTCATTTGATATAGGTGAGGATGTTCGATAATACTGTAATATTTTCTATTCGGCTGATAACATAATACAGATTTATAACTTGGCACCGAAAGAAAAACAACGGTGGATAACCGGCTTCAAGTCAGATGAATATCTTCCTGATCCAAATAAAATGGCTTATATTGCTTCGGTGGATTTTTCGGGTAATGATGAGCAACGTTTCGTGGAGAAAGCTCGCTGATGGCGAAGCGAACAGTTACACCATAACCAGGCTTATCCCAAGCAAGCGGTACAAGGTGGCGTTTGTTGCTTAGTGCGACGGCAAGTGGTTTAATGATGTTTCAAATGCGATAATCATGACCCCGAATGCTCCTGCATATCCGAAGATGACCGATAAGGTCAAGGACAACGCATTCCAGCTTACTTTGGACAACGTTGCCAGCGCAACCGCAAACGCAGTCAGATATTATTAGACTGGCAAGTGGAAGGTTTTCAACGGTAAGGCAAATGGCACAAGCTTAACGATGAAGGACGTTATAGCAGGTGAGTATAAACTCGTAATTGTTGCTAAAAACGGCGAAGAATGTGATATTTTCAACCTGAATCAGAGGACATTCACCGTTACCATCAAATAAGCACTTTTACAAAAGAACTTCATAAAATCCTTTAAGGGAATCGGCAGTTTCTTCGGAGACTGCCGGTTTTCTTCTTTTAGAATATCCGTGCGAAATGTGAACTTCAAAGTTCACATTTTTGCTTTTTAATACGAATTCACACGAAACCTATTGACAGCACAGTTCGTAAGTGATATACTGTAATGCAACAGATATTTGTGCGCATAATATATCTCAAAGTTCACATTTTAAGGAGGAATGATAACCGCAATATATCATTTCAATGTCAAAATGGTCACACGTTCCAAAGGCGGCTGTTGCGTTGCAAGTGCTGCGTATCTCGCGGGTGAGAAGATCAAGAATGAGCGTGACGGTAAGATCCACGATTACCGCAACAAGCGTGAAGTTGTTCACAAGGAGATACTTCTTCCTGTGAATGCACCGCCGGAATACCGCGACAGAGCGAAACTTTGGAACGTTGCCGAGCGTGCTGAAAAGCGCAAGAACTCTCAAACTGCCCGGAGCATCAACGCTGCATTGCCGAGGGAGCTGTCAAGAGAAGATCAAATCGAACTTGTCAGACAGTTCTGCGAGCAGTGTTTCGTGAGCAAAGGAATGTGCTGTGATTTCGCTATACACGATAAGCACGATGGCAACCCTCATGTTCACATTATGCTGACGACACGAAAAGTGAACAAGTCAGGATTCACGGAAAAGGAACGTTCGTGGAATGATAAGAAGCTGTTGATGGAGTGGCGTGAGCGCTGGGCGGATTGGTGTAACCACAAGCTGTATTTCGTCTCGGATGCTCGGGTCGATCATCGAAGCTATAAAGAGCAGGGCATTGACCGTCTGCCGCAGATACATCTGGGTGTCGAGGTCTGTGCGGTTGAACGCAAGGGCTTCAAGACCGACAAGGGAAACAAGAACCGAAGGATCAGGCGGCACAATCTTGAAGTCGAGATTGCCGAGTTGGAACAGCAGATGCATGACTTGCGTTCAGAGCATAAAAAGGAAACTATAGACTATATAGAATCTAATATCGGCTGTAAAGTCGCGGACGCTTTTACGATACATGACAAAAGGTCGGTGCTGGAACAGTACGAGAAATACTTGCAAAGCCGAAATATTCCGTGTGAGCTGATTTTTTACAATGAGGACAAGTATGAATTGTTCGTGCCGAAGTCCAAAAGGGATATGGCAGTCAATTTGCTGAAACAGTTCAGAAACCAGTCTTGCAAAATGGATAACCAACCGAATTCGCAACAGGTACCAGCACCTCAAAAGAAGCCAAAACACCGAATATGACCGCGATTCAAAATCGTGCCGTATGGCACTAAAGCGGAATCGCTTGCGGGAGTCCAGAGGGCTACCTCTGGCGCACTTACAAACGACGACAGGAGTTTGTATAAGTGCGCCCTCCGGGGGTAGGTAGCTGAACGGGTACACGTCTTTTGTGAATGAACGTACTGCCTACCGTCAGATCTTCGCGTATGCGAATAGATGCGTATGCATCGGGCGCCGAACGAAAGGAGAATGCGATTGAGCAATAAAAAGCTGACGACAGAAGAAAAGATCGAAAAATCGAAAAGGATACATGAGGAAATAGAGCAACGTAAGAAAAGTCTCGGCGAGAGGATCGACGCTCTGAAAAAGCTCGATGCCGAGATCGCCGACGAGCTGGAGAAAGCCGAAATGGTGACTAATCAGGCGGTCGGAAAAAAGTTCAGGAGTAAAATGGCTGTCGATCTGCCGATGGAGGTGATCGATGAGATCATCGACTTCATGTTTATGCATGAGGATTGCTTGGCGTATATTGATGAAGAAGTCGCTAAGTACAATCAGGAGTTGGAAAAGGCGAAGGCTGAAAAGCTGACTGAACAGTCTGCTGACAATAACCGAGATAATGCTAAAAAGTTATCTGCGGATGAAGTCGTCCATTCGGAGACGGGTATCGTTTCAGTGTGAATAAAAGATAAAGAAAGGATAGGTGAGTCCAATGTGAAATTATCAGCTGTGTGGTAACCTGTTCGCCTTGGGTTAACGTACAGCTTTTACGACCTAAGTGAGGGTGATGCCCCCTCAAATGAAGATCTGATTAGCCCTCTCAGATCACACCGGCACTTGCTACGTCATCCCGTGCATTTACCGCATGGGAAAAAGAACAAACTTAACACCGCAGCAGCTCGATCTGCTTGCTGCGAGCTTTTACCCGACGATACTTGCTTATTTCAAGAGCGAGGAGGGTAAAGCTGAATATCAGAAGTATCTCGATGAAAAGGCAGGTCTCGCCAAACCTGCCGACGAGAATACTGATGATAAAAATGGTGATGTCGCTTAATAGCTAAATGGTTAAAATTGCGGTTTATCACTTTAAAGTGCATTGACAAAAATTGAATAGTGTGGTATAATGGAATAGCAGAGGGAAAAGGGTCTGCGGGACAGTGGTGGGTTCGTACCACACGAGCAAAAGGAGGTAATGGATGAAGGCAGTAATCTACGCGAGATATTCTTGTGATCACCAAAGAGAAGAGAGCATCGAGGGGCAGCTTCGTGAATGCAAGGAGTACGCCGGGAAGAATAATTTGACTGTTATCGGCAGTTATATTGACCGTGCTATGTCGGCGAAAACTGACAACCGTCCCCAGTTCCAGCAGATGATAAAGGACAGCGGCAAGCAGATGTTTGATGCTGTTATCGTGTGGAAGCTCGACCGTTTTGCGAGGAACAGGTACGATTCGGCTCACTACAAGGCACAGCTTCGCAAGAATGGTGTCAAGGTTGTATCAGCGACAGAGGTCATCTCTGAGGGTGCTGAGGGTATCATTCTTGAATCGGTTCTTGAAGGCTTCGCTGAGTATTATTCCGCCGAGCTTTCTGAAAAAGTTATCAGAGGTCTGAAAGAGAACGCTCTGAAATGTCAGTACAACGGCAGCCCTATCCCTATCGGCTATGTTATTGACGAGGACAAACATTACCAACTGAATCCGCTGACTGCGCCGTTCGTCAAGGATGCTTTTGAAATGTATGCAAGCGGCAGGACGATAAAGGACATAGTTGAGTATCTTAACTCTAAGGGAGTAAAGTCCTCATACAAGAAAGATGTTACAAAAACAACAGTTGCGGCTATGCTGAAAAACACAAAATATCGTGGACAATATAAATACCGTGATGTTGTGATCGAGGACGGCGTTCCAAGAATCGTTACGGACGAGCTGTTCCAAAAGGTACAGGAACGGCTGGCGAAAAACAAGCAGTCGAGGTCGAGGTTCAAGGCAAAGGTCGAATACTTCCTTTCGACAAAAATGCTTTGCTCCGACTGCGGTGCGATGATGGTAGGGGAGTGCGGCACGAGCAAGAACGGCACGATCTACAACTATTATAAATGTAGCAATGTCAAAAAGCGCAAGGGCTGCCACAAGTCTTCAATCAAGAAAGACCTTGCGGAAGAACTTGTTCTGAAAAAGGTAATGAATGAAATGTTCACTGAGGACATGATCGAGGACATTGCTGACAGCGTTATGAAGCTTCAAAAGCGCGAGAATACGTCGATCCCGCTCCTTAAACAGCAGCTTGCGGAGGTCGACAAGGGCATTGAAAATATGCTGAACGCTATGCAGGCGGGTGTTCTCACGAAGTCCACGAAAAAGCGCCTCGACGATCTCGAAGCGCAGAAGGAAAAGCTGGAGATTGACATTATGCGTGAGGAACTTCAGCAGGAGGTTCTGACCCGTGACATGGTCGTGATGTGGCTGAGAAAGATGAAACAGCTTGACATGACGAATGACGACAACAAGCGGATTCTGATCGACACGTTCGTGAATTCGATTCAGGTGTTTGATGATAGATTGATCGTGAGCTTCAATAACCGTGAAGGAGCGAGTGAAATCGCTCTTTTGACAGATGGGTGTTCGGCTGGTAGGGGATTGGGGGAGCTAGAAAAGCCCGAAAGTGCATTACTTTCGGGCTTTTAATCTTTTACAGCTGCTTTACTGTCCGTTGCAAAAATGGCAAAATATAACAAAAATATTTTACTAAATTGTAAAGCGACGGAAATTGTATACCGAAAGTCCCTTACTATATATGTACGAAATATTAACAACGCTAATGCAGTTTGTATTGTTTGAGAGGTTCAGATGATGTTGAGCAAGAACCACAAAATGGTAAGTGGACGTTTGATAAAGACAGACAAATCCTTTGCCGACCTTAAATTATCTCAGAAAGAGAAGATCTCAGACTGGCTTTTTGAAGAATATTATTCTCTTTTCAAATCTAACGGATACAAATATAGTAAGGATTTTGATGATGAAATTCTTTCAAATGTTTATGCAAAGATCGAGCTTGCCGAGATATGGCTGCCGTATGGAGAACTTGTAAAATATTACTATTCCGAGAAGCGTCACTATGAAAAACGTGCGAATAAGCTTTCGGAGTTGTGAGCTCACACATCGGTATATCTGTAATCTTCAAAATACTCGCCTTCGACGGAAATGATCTTGCCTATATCAATGACCTTGCCTGATATATCTCTTTCCTTATCATAAAAGATGAGCGTCCTGAATGTGCTGTCAACTCTCTTGACATCTCCGATGTAGTTTTCATAGCTGCCGCCCTCATTAGTTTTGTCGGGAACAAAGTAGGTGACTTTGATCTCGGGGCGGTATCCTGTTTCAATTATTGCGTTAAGCAGCATGAACTTATTGTTGAGTTCGTTTTGTATATGTTCGGGCAATTCTATCTGATCCTCCGTTAATCTTCCTTTTTCTGCTATCATATCATCGTAAAAAAGACAGATACCTCTCATTGTGGATGTAGCTGTCTTTCGTATTCATAGCTCGCTGTTTTGGTCTTAATATAGTAGTTGGAATTATACTGCTATATTAGCGCCGCACGTTGGCAATGGCTCTTTTATTATGTTCGTGATATGAAACCATTTGACGCAAACAGTTACCTAAGTAACCGATTCAATAATACTGCCCATTGTTTTTTCTGCCAATTGCAGTATAATTAAGATAAAGAAACGAGAGTTACATATCTCCGAAAGGAGTGAGAAGATGAAACGTGTTATCGTATTTCTATTGATACTCTTAATGGCAGGAGGCAGTTTTATGCTGTGGTGGAAACAGAAAACAAATGGTATGATATATCCCGAAAGTTCGGAAGAATCAGCGGTACTGAAAGCATTTGAGACAATGCAGCAGGCAATGATCGATAAGGACATTGATACACTGAATGACCTTGTAACGGCGGATAAGACTTTTACGCATATGTCAGGCAAGGTTCAGACCAAAGAGCAATTCTTCGGTGAGATCGAAGACGGTACTCTGAATTATTACTCCTACAAGCTGAACAGCCCTGTTGTTACGGTTGACGGAGATACTGCATTGCTGACAGGCAGTACCACGCTTGAAGCCAAAGTATACGGAGCTTCCGGAACATGGACACTGAAAACAAATCAGCATTTTATTAAGCAGTATGGTAAATGGCTTCTGACAGATAAGTAACCATTTTCCAGAAACCGTTACCTAAGTAACCGTTTCAAAGAAACTGCCCGTTGTAATTTTAGGAATTATCTGCTAAAATAGAATTAACGGAACGGCAGTTACCTAAAACGCAAGGAGGAACTACTATGAACACTATCGTTATTTTCTTTTCAAGAGCCGATGAGAACTACTTCGGCGGTTCTATGAAGTATGTGGAGGTCGGCAACACCGAGATCGCAGTCGGACACATCACTGAGCTGACAGGCTTTGACAGCTTCAAGCTCGAAATGGTGCAGCCTTACTCTGCTGACTACATGACCTGCATCGACGAAGCAAAGGCACATCTCAGAGAGAACGCACGTCCCGAGCTGAAAGAGATCCCCGATGTATCGGGCTATGACACGATCATTCTTGCCTAATAGCCAACAATTGATTCTTCCGAGATCAGCACATAAGTTTTACCAAACAACGGATCGAGGGAACCGCTGTCACGTAGGAACATATTGATTGCTTCATTAACGCAATCGAATTTAGAGGCAAACAGCTTTTGGAGTTCTTTTGTGTCTCGGTCATTTTACCTGTTGGAGTTTGAGAGAACACCGAACACTCAAAACTCGGTTTCAGGCTCTCATAATGCTTTATCTCCTCGATATGAAGTCCGTGAAGCAGCCAGTAAAGCTCGGCTTCCGTGACGTTATATGTGTCGCCTTTAATATGTGTCGGAAACCGGAACTTGCCGCGCTCCATGCGTTTGTAAAGCAGGCAGAAGCCTTCCTTGTCCCAGTAGAGTATCTTGATCTTATCGCAGTGTCGGTTGTGAAAAACGAACATCGCATCGCTCACCGGATCGAGCCTGAACTGCTGCTGAACGACAGACGCTAATCCGTCGATGGATTTCCGCATATCGACATTCGCAGTTGAGATGTAAATTTCAGACGGTCGAAGTATTATCATCGTGCTCACCGCCGATCACAACCTTGGCAAACCGTATCTCCTTACCCTCGGAAAGCTCATCGAGCCTTTCGAGCCAATAGCGAAGGGTACTGCGTTTGATTCCTTGTTCCCTGCACCAGACGCGCTGACTCTTGCCGCT
>NZ_FPIR01000033.1 GCF_900119155.1 Ruminococcus sp. YE71
AAAAAGCTGATAATACCGAAGCCGGCACTTATTGATTTCTGCCAAAACGAGCAGAGCAATTTATCGGTAGTGCCGAAATAAATAAAAAAGACTGGATTTCGTCGGCGAGATGTGGTATGATGTTCGCTGACGAAAGTCACAGTCTGACACGAAAGGGGAATGTTAATGAAAAGAACCACAGGACATTTGGCTGAGAAAAAAGGCAAATGGTACGCTGTCATAAATCTTTATGACACGGACGGAAAGCGGAAAGAAAAGTGGCAGAGTCTCGACCTCGAAGCGAAGAAAGGCACTAAGACCGAAGCAAATCACCGCCTGAATCAGCTGCTCGAAAAGTACAACACCGGCGACCTGTACTTGCAGGACACCATGACCCGTGCCGAGCGTGAGCGCAACAGAATCGGCGATATGCTCGTCGAGGATTACCTTGCCGAGTGGCTGGCAAGCTACAAACCAAACGTCACCAAAGCGACTTTCCATAGCTATCAAATGTACGTCAACATCCACATGATACCGTTCTTCAAGCCGATGAAGATCAAGGTCAAGGAGATCACGGGCGACGAGATCAACGAGTACTACTCGCACCTGAGATTGAAAGGTCTGAAAGGCACGACCTGCCAGCGACACCACGCGCTGCTGCACCTTGCGTTCAAATCGGCGATGAAGCGGCGAATCATTCCAAGCAATCCGGTCGATCAGGCTGACAGACCGAAAGCTCAACAGTTCATTGGCAACTATTATAATGCCGACGAGATCAAGGCTCTGCTCGACTGCACGAAGGATGATCCGCTGCACATTGTCATTATGATCGCCGCTTACTACGGCTTGCGGCGGAGCGAGGTCATCGGTCTGAAATGGGCGGCTATCGACTTCGGCGGCAAGACCATAAGTATCAAGCACAAGGTCTTGCAGGACTCGGACGGTCTGACAGGCTACGATGTGATGAAAACAAAATCCTCATACCGAACCATGCCTCTTATGCCGATAGTCGAGCAGGCACTTATAGCCGAGCGTGAAAAGCAAGCTGAGATGAAACAAGTCTTTGGCAAAAGCTACAACAGAAAATACGAGGAATATATTTGTGTCGATGCACTCGGTGAGCTTATCAAGCCGAACTATGTTACCGATCATTTTCAAGTCGTGCTGAAGAACAATGGTCTGCGAAAGATACGGTTCCATGATCTGCGTCACAGTTGTGCCAGCTTAATGCTTGCCAACGGCGTTCAGATGAAGCTGATTCAGGAGTGGCTCGGTCACAGCGATATAGGAACAACGAGCAACGTCTATAGCCATGTTGACAGCGAGAGCAAAAAGCTGAGTGCGGCTGCGATTGAAAAAGCACTCGACATGAACGACAACGAAACGGAAGAAGCTTAACTAAAACAACACCCCTGTAACAAAACAGGGGCATACATAACAAAAATATGCTTTCTCGCAGTAAAAAACCAATTTGCAGTACGATTTTACGGACAAAAGCGATTTTCAGAGCAAAACGGCAAAAAAATGCCGTCCTCTGCATCGCTGCAAAAGACGGTATAATGCGGTTTTACCGCTACTGAGCGGAGACGGAGAGATTCGAACTCTCGAGCCCAGTTAAGGGCTAACGCATTTCGAGTGCGCCCCGTTATGACCACTTCGATACGTCTCCATATTTTTTATCGGAGAAATTTGCGAGAAAACTGCGAGAACGGTAATTTGAAACCGAGCCACAGACCCCTCTCAAAACCCCTGAAATCAAGGATTTCGGAAGAATCATAGTGACGAACCCGATTATGTTTCGAGTGCGCCCCGTTATGACCACTTCGATACGTCTCCAATAACATATAATATTATACCACTTTACGGGGTTCGTGTCAAGGGGATAGCGCTGATTTTACGTTTTGTTCACAATATTTCCTATGCCGAACTTTTTATATGAAACATATACAAATCGTGAAACGGTACAAAATAGCCAATTATCAGCGGCATTTTTATGTAAAAATCTGCCTTGAAACTCTTGACAATGTAAATAAACTGTGATATAATAGATTTACACGAAATAAATAAGACCGCTTTACGCAGGACGGAGGGGATGCCAATGTGCGGAAAGCTTACACTGACTGATTTCAGGATACTTGATTTTATCAGAAGAAAAACTTCGTGCGGATTTATGGATTTCATCTGCCCTAAGATGAGTTTCCTCGGCAACGGAGGCATGATATGGTTCGCGGCGGCGGCGGCGCTGTTCGTCTCCGGGGCGTATCGGTCGATCGCGTACGTCATGATCGGCGGACTTGCTGTGGGTGTCATCATCTGCAACCTGCTGCTGAAATATACGGTGGCAAGGCCGAGACCGTGTCACATCCTTCCCGAATTCGCACGTATCCGTGTGCCGAAAGACTACTCTTTCCCGTCGGGTCACACCATGTCGTCGTTCATCTGCGCGACGATAATCACCGAAGCGAATTTCCAACTCGGCATGATAGCCGTGGCCGTAGCGGCGATGATCGGCTTCTCAAGACTGTACCTCTACGTCCATTTCCCGTCCGACGTTCTCTGCGGAGCATTCCTCGGGACACTGTCGGGAGTGGCGGTATGGCACGCCGCGCTGATGCCGCAGCTGTCGTTTATCTTCAACTGAAAATTTCCATCCTTTAAAAAGATGAAGCGCATATCCGTTTCGGCGGGTATGCGCTTTTCTGTTACGTCCTTTGACCTTTGACTGCGGGTTCTCTTGGGGGAGACCACCGCCTTAGCTTCGCACGGCAAAAAAGGGTCTTCCCCAACCCCCCTCACTAAAACTTTTAATACTTTTTGGCTTGTGGTTCTTCTTCCTTAATTTGTGTTGGTCGGGAAGATTGTGTTCTTATGCTATATTGCTTGATCTTGCCAAAAAGACGTTCAATAGTGGTTAACGCTTCAATTGCGGTATTCGTAAGACAGCATCTCTTGAGATGTCAAGGGACTATCTTCCCGACCACAACAAACGAACGACATATTAAAAGTCTTTGGAAGGGGGGCTGGGGGAGAACCTTTCTTCAGAAAGGTTTCCCCCAGTAAGATCCACTCTTTATAATCTATGTTATTCTTTTTCGTCGGATGTTTCGGCGGACTCGCTGTTTGTGAAGTTGAGGTCGGAATTCTTCACGAACTCGTAGTCGTCATCGTCGTAGTCGATGTACTCGTCCTCTTCCTTCTTGCCCTTGCCTGTTTTGTGGTTCACGACTATAAGGATTATCGCAATAAGCACAGCCGCAGCCACCGCCGCGATAACGCCGATGATTATCTTGAACAGCTTATCGGGCGCGATGTTCGGCGCGATCTGTATGGCCGCTGTGTCTTCGGTGCTTTCATCTTCCTCCACCGCGGACGCTTCCTCGGTCTTGACCGCGATGCCGTTGTTTTCCGCGTAGCTTTTCGCCGCCGAATACTCGGTGCAGTGCAGCGTGAAACCCTTGATCTCAGCGCCGTCGGCAGTCTTTCCGAAAGCGTTCTCGCCGATGCGAACCAGCGAATCGGGAACGGTCAGGTCGGTGAAACCGCAGTCCGCAAAAGCGCGGCTGCCCAGCGTGTCCAGCTTTGCGAGCTTCGCGTCGGTCAGCGAACTGCATCCCATGAACGCCTCGTTGTAGATGGCGGTCACGGTGTTCGGCAGCTCGATAGCCTTGAGGGAAGTGCAGCCCGAAAATGCGTTGTCGCCGATGGTCACAAGACCCTCGGGGAAGTTCACCGAAACAAGTCCCGTACACCCCGAGAAGGTGTAGGGCGGCAGATCGGTCATGCCCTCGGGCAGCGAAAAGTCGCCCAGCGAAGTGCAGCCTGTGAACACCGAGTGCTCCATGTGCAGGTTCGGCATGGAGACCGAATACAGCGAAGTGCAGTCCTTGAAGGCTTTCTGGTCGATGTAGGTGCAGCTGACGGGGATGTCTATCCCTTCGAGTGCCGTGCAGCCTTCAAAGCAGTTGTTGCCGATGAATTCAACACCGCTGCCGAGCTTGACTTCGGTCAGCGCCGTGCAGCCCTGAAAGGCGATGGCGCCTATCTGCTTGACGGTGTCGGGAACGGTGACCTGTTCGATCTTCGTGTTGCCCGAAAAAGGGCTGTAGACCTGGCTGTCGTCCACCATGCCGTCGTCGGTGTAGCTCAGCCCGTGGATGTTGCCGTAAAGCACGGGCTTTCCGCCGCTGAGATACCATCCGCCGCTGATGGCTGTGACGGTGTAGCCTTCGATGGTGTCGGGGATGACGGGGTGCCTGTCCTTGCCGTAGTATTTGCTGACGGCGGCAGTGTTGTCATCAAGAACGGTATAACCCCACGCACCGCTGCGGTGGAAGTTTTCTCTGTCGCGGTTCTCATCTTCGGCCTGAGCCGAACTGCTCTCGGCAGCCGAAACCGTTTCGGGAGAGACTGCTGCCTCACTGTCTGCATGAACCGATAGTCCGTTGAAAGCGAGCAGAGCGGCAGCCGAAGTGAAGCATAATATTCTTTTTATCTTCAACTGTTATCACCTGATATTTCGTAGAATGTACACAGTTATTATAACATGATATGGATGTCTTTGTCAAGGGATTCTCAAAGAAAAACCCCACCGCATATGCAGCATATGCCCGCAGAAAGTGTAACCTGTGCGCCCCGAAGTGCAAGCTGTTCCCAAACCCTTGATTTTTCTCCGACGATACTATATAATGATAACAGACCAAAGAAAACGATCTTACGTCATGACGTTAGTTTGTGCTGCTGCCTGCGGGTTTTCCAAAAAAACTCTCACTAAAACTTTTAATATGTCGTTTGTTGGTTGTGGTTGGAAAGACAGACTCTCGACATTTCATAAGAGACAATCTGATTAATACCGCAAATGAAGCGTTAACCACTATTGAACGTCTTTTTGGCAAAATCAAGCAATATAGCATAAGAACACAATCTTCCCGACCAACACAAATTAAGAAAGAAGCACCACAAGCCAAAAAG
The DNA here is from genome assembly GCF_900119155.1 of Ruminococcus sp. YE71. Taxonomy (GTDB): domain Bacteria; phylum Bacillota; class Clostridia; order Oscillospirales; family Ruminococcaceae; genus YE71. The sequence continues at coordinate 4,948 of NZ_FPIR01000033.1, forward strand.
TATCAAAAGTTTTAGTGAGGGGGTTGGGGGGAGGACCCTTTTTTTGCCGTGCGAAGCTAAGGCGGTGGTCTCCCCCAAGAGCACCCGCAGTACAGAAGCTCAAAGAAAGGAGAACTGCCAATGGGTATGAGGATAAAGCTCATGGTAAGCGAAGCGCATTATTCGGAGATATCGCGCGAGCTTATGGAGAAAGGTTTTGAGATAGACGACAGTGCAGACCTTATCCTGTCCGAGAAGAATGTCTATGCCGAGCGGCTGATAGGGCGTCGGGGCGAGGAGATATTCCGCCTGAGAACATCGGAGATCTCGCACATCGAGAGTTTCGCCCACGACGTCATCGCCCATAGTGACGGCAGGGAATTCAAGATAACCGAACGTCTCCGCAGGCTTGAGGAGATACTCGACCCGAAGGAATTCATCCGTGTCAGCAACTCGGTCATCGTGTCGGTCAACCATATAAAAAGCATAAAGCCGACTATCGGGCAGAAGTTCGTGCTGACCCTCTCGGACGGTTCAAAAACGGATGTTACACGTACATACTACTATATTTTCAAGGAATTTATAGGTATCTGAAAGGAGGACACAAATATGGTATCATACAAGGCTTTACTGATATTTCTGACGGTGCCTGCCGCGGCGGCAGTGCTGATAACCCTCGGCTACCTGTTTGTGTATAAAAAAAGAATAAACGCAAGGCTCGAAGCTCACGGGAAGGGAAGTCACCGACCGATCCTCACACCTCTCGGCTTCTTTCTGAGGCTGTGGATAATGCTCGCCGCAGGCACGATAGGCGCGGTGGCGCTGCTGTACTTCCTCTTCGCAGCGACCACGAAGTCGCACACCGAAGAACATGGCAACTACCTCGACCTCGATTATCCCGTGGTGCATATCCAAAACCAGTGCATACCCTCGATGCTGGATAGCTACACCCCCGGCGACGAGATATCGGGCTACACCATCACCGACACCGTCAGCAAGGACGGGCTGGAGATATACTTCTACGCGAGCGCTGCACCCGAAATGTTCGGTTTCCCCGATGCGTTTGTTGGCGTGAAGGTTTCAAATGACATCCCCGACTACCTTGTTGACATAGAATTTACTCAGGAGAACACGGCAGGCAGGGATGTTCAGGGGGGATTCTCCACCGACACCGACGTTCGTCCCCGCTGGCTGACGGTGGACACCATCAGTTTCTTCGGAGTGCTTGACATCACCGCCAAGCCGAAAGAAAGCGACGTCGAAGGCGCAAAGCTGACCGTCGATCTCGCCAAAGCATACGATATGGAAGCCGACTGGAAAAACTGAACTGACAAAAAAAGCTGTACGAGCGTCGTGCCCGTACAGCCTTGTGTTATGTATTCGATTTTATCAGCCGATGATACCCATCTGCCACAGTACGACTGCGATAGCAAGACAGATAGCGACGATGCCGATGGTCAGCATCAGCGATCTGCGCTGTTCCTTCTCTTCCTGCTTAGCCTTCTTGAACTGTTCGATAGCGCTGGGACCGTAGTTGATGCCCGTGCCGCCCGTAGTCATCATATCGTCGATATTGATGTTGCGGTACTTCTCTTCGAGGGTCATCATCCTGCCCGAATTGCTGGCGAGGTTCTTCTCGTCGTATCTGCGCATATCGATCTCGTCCATAGCCGCGGAAGTGTGGGAAGGACCTGCCATTTCCTTTGCACTTACGGTACGGGTGGTATCGACGCTCTTCATGGTCTCGCCTCTCGAAGCGCTCGAACGGAGCAGCTCGATAAGGGCGTTGGCGTACATATTCTCTTCGTCCATCTCGGCAGCTTCCTGCTGTGCGATGGCTTCCTGTTCAGCCTGTGCAGCTGCCTGTTCCTTCTTGGCAGCGTCCTCGACTATCTTGTTGTAGCTGGAAGCGCGGACAGCCGTACCCGACTTATCCTGCGCGGTCTGAACCTTATTTGCGTTCAGATCGAAGAACGGATTGTCTGAGCCGAAAGCTCCGCTCTGGGGCTGAACTGGTGCAGCGGTCTGACCCTGTCCTGCGCCCTCGGAATTCTTGAGGGAGCGCGAACGTCTGGGCTGAGCGGGCTGCTGGGGAGCAGCGGGCTTGGGCTGCTGCGGTGTAACGGAAGGCGAATTCTGGAAACCGCCCAGCTGGAGCGGTTCGCCCTTGTCGGTGATAGGCTGTGTCGCCTGAGGAGCCGCAGGCTTGGACTGCCCGGGCATCTGAAGGTTCTCGCCTCTGCGGCTGCGTCTGGAAGTAGGCGGCTGAGGCTGGGTCTGCTGCGGAGCGGCAGGCTGCTGGAACGTGGGAGCAGGCTCGGGCTCGGGAGCAGGTGCAGGCTCTTCATAAGCAGGCTCCTGATAAGCGGGTTCCTGGTATGCAGGCTCCTGATATTCGGGTTCCTGATAAGCGGGCTGCTGCGGCTCGGGAGCGGTATAAGCAGGCTCTTCGTAGTAGCTCTGCTGTTCGGGCTCTGCTGCGGGCTCGGGCTCGGAAGTGATAGCCTCAGCCGACAGAGGTGCTGCGGCAGGCATATCGAAGGAGTTGCTCTCGCTTGCGGCGGTAGTCTCGCTGTAGGAGACCATGCTGCCCGAGGAGATATCGAAGTATTCGTCGCCGTATTTGAGTGCGATCTTGAGCTTGGGCTGAGGATCGCCGGGGTTCTTCGGCGCGTTTGCCTGAGGGATGTCGATGGGCTCGAACTGCTCATTTACGTCGATCTTCGCGCACTGAAGGATCTCCTTGGCGCTGCGGCACTTCATCGAGCCTCTAACCATCTCTTTGAGAGGCAGCAGGATGATCTCGCAGAAAGTGCTGTAGAAGGACTTGTAAGCGTTCATGCTCTCGTCCACCATCTCGTCGGGGAAACGATGGTCGAAGTACTTTGTCCACTCGCTTGGGTCGGACATGATGAGCTTGTCGATGTAGTTTGCCAGCTGGATCCACAGATCGTGCTCGTTCATCTCGCGGTCGTTGATGATGAGCCACATATAGCATCTGAGGAAGCAGTCGTAGCAGCTGATATCACGCAGGTTCAGCATGATATCGTCTATGTTCAGCGATACCGAGAAATCGCTGTCAGCATATGCAAAGCAGCGGTAGCCGTTCGACGCGAGCTTTGCGTGAGCGGTCTTTACCGTCTGCGCCGAACGCGAAAACGGGGGCAGCGAATCGAAATCATAAGGTGTCTTGTAAGCGGTGATGTCACCCGAGTCAGCAAGTCTGACGAGCTTGTCGTAGGTCGCTGCGATCTCGGCATGAGGCGCATTTACAGGGATACCCAATATTCTGAACGGATTATATGCAAAAAGCTCCATTGCAGTAATGCCGATAGATACACTGGACATTTTAAGATCAGCTCCTTGTATGTTAATAACTTTAAAGATTTAATTTTTTCGAGGGCGCAAACATCCACTCAAAAATATCCTCTTCAATTATAACAAAAAAATCAACAGAGTTTATCAAGTTTCTGTGAATATATTAAAGACTATTAATGAATAAGAAATAAAACTGTCAAAAAATATCAAAATTAAATTTTTTATTAAATGTGTCAAAAAATTGTTGCAATTCGTGTCGCTTAGGTGTATAATATTTATAGATATTTATGGAGGGGCTTTTTATGCCCTAAAGGGGATACGGACAAGTCCCCTTCGCCGACCAAAAGCCGACAGATAAATACAGCATTTTTTCTTTATTCTTCTAAAAACCAATTTATGAAAGGGGAGTCTTGATTTAATGGGACTTTTCAGTAAAAAAAAGCCTGCGCCTGAGCCTGCCGCACAGCAGCCGCAGACACCGGCAAGACCCGCGACGGTCAATCCCGATGATATTTGGGGTGCGCCTAAGAAAAAGGCATCTCCGGGAGTTGAATCCACTGAGGCTATGACAGAACCTGTCTCCATTGACCCCGAGACTATCAAGAAAAAGATGGTCGCACTCGAGCGTGAGCTTGAGGAGCAGAAAAATAAGCCCGCACAGAGCTATGAGCCTATCTCGGAAGTCGGCGGCGATGAGGTAGTTTCCGCTCAGACCAGGTACGAGGAACAGTACCGCATCGAGCATGAGAGATTCGTTGCTACTCATCAGGAGGACATCGACGAAGCTCCGCCTATCGACAGCGAAGTTGACCGCAGGATACACGAGATAGTTCAGGAACGCGACCGCAGAGCTGAGGAGACCAAGAAGGTCCTCGGCGCTATCAAGGAGACCGACGCTGACGCTATCGCAAAGGGCATGAGCGAACTTGGCGTCGCTAAGGACGAGACCAAGGACGCGGAGTACCAGAACATCAACGCTGTCGGCAACGATGAGGTCGAGAAGGGACTCAGCGGACTCGGCGTTGCACGCGACGAGACCAAGGAACCCGATTACCAGAATATTAAGGAAGTCGGCTCGGCTGAGGTCGATGCCATGACCAAGGAATTCCTCGAGAAATACGGCGACCGCCGCAGACCCGTCGAAGAGCCGAGGACGGAATAATTCATCTGAAACAGTTATTTTCAAAGTTTGGAGCGATCTTGTTATGTTGATCAATACTGATAATGCGATAATTAAATATTCTGACAAGGGAAAGCCGTTTCCGTACGACAAGCTGTTTTACGCTACTATCGAGCCGTACATTCTTGAGTTCAAGAACTGCCGTCTCGATAAGCTCACCGAAGAGGACGCGGCGAGATGTCTTGCACGTATCTTCAAGAGAATGGAAGTCAATGACGTGCCTGTGCTGAAATTCTTCAAGCACGATCTTGAGACCATGAGAGATCAGAGCCAGTACGGAAAGACAACGGGTCTTGCAGAGCTCATCGCGAGGGATATATTCTGCTGCTTCGACAAGAACCGCTATGACGAGAACGGTGAATTCGCAGTCTGCGACCGCTACTACTGCATCCTCGACAAGGACGGAAACAAGGATTTCATCTACGCTGAGGAGTATGCAAAGACGGGTCGCTTCGGCAAGAAACAGCTCACCCCCGAATCCAAGTACTTCAAGGAGCTGAGAAGCTATTACAAGCTCGGAAAGCTCCCCAAGGAGAAAGAGGACTGGGAATAATAACGATATCACGCAGAGCGGACGCAAAGTCCGCTTTGCTTTTAAAAAGGAGTAATTTAAAATGGTAGTAATCGAAATGGCAAATGGCAAGAAGATCAAGATCGAGCTTTATCCCGACGCTGCACCCATCACAGTAGCGAACTTCGAGAAGCTGGCAGGACAGGGCTTCTACGATGGTCTTATCTTCCACAGAGTAATAAAGGACTTCATGATCCAGGGCGGCGACCCCGAAGGCACAGGCATGGGCGGTGCCAAGGATAAGATCAAGGGCGAGTTCCTTGCAAACGGCGTGAACAACCCCATCCGTCACGAGAGGGGAGTCATCTCGATGGCGCGTTCGGCTATGCCCGATTCGGCTTCGAGCCAGTTCTTCATCGTTCACAAGGACGCTCCGCACCTCGACGGTCAGTATGCCGCATTCGGCAAGGTCGTTGAGGGCATGGATGTTGTTGACGAGATCGCTTGCTGCAAGACCAACTACAACGACCGTCCCGTTGACGATCAGGTCATGAAGAAGGTAACTATCGAATAATTCTTTCTTCTTTATTCTTTTTCTTGTTGATGAGTTACAGCCGAACGGTTCTGATTTGGAGCGGTTCGGCTGTTTTGGGTGTGCTTATTTTTTGTGTGGTTTTTGTCCGCTCGGGCGAGCGGATGGGGGCTTTGACTCGAATCGCTTGCGCTCTCTCGTCAAACTAAAATCGGCAAATCTTTGTTCTTGATAGATTGCGATGGTCTTTATTTTGGAGCCTTTCGGGACGTTGTTCTGGGGATTTGTCGATTTTAGATATGGGGGTGTTGGCTCTCTTTGGGGCAGAGCGACCTCTCGGGTGCGGGGACTCTGTCCCCGCGCCCCTGCTGGGGGGCCTTTGAAAAGGGTCTCCCCCAGACCCCCTCCTAAACTTTTTGAGACTCTGGCGAACACGCTTTGTTGGTTTGTTTTTTGGAAAAATAAAAAAGCCGAACGGGTTAGAGGAGCGCCGATAAAGAAGTATTTAAGATTTTAAGATGAGGTTGTGTAACCTGGGCGGTTACGCAACCTTTCTCTTTTTGTCGTAATTCATACTGTCAGCGACAGTAGTAGTTACGGCAACATCGAAACGATAGTAAATGTCGATCTGCTGTGTGCGATGCCCACTGCTCTTGTCAGGGGCATGAACAACGATCTTCTCGATAAGTTCGTGCATGATCTCAGGGGTAAGCTCCGTGATATGCTCGTATTTCTGAACCACCTGAATGAAAGAGGTCACATCAGCAGACTTCTGTTCGGCAGTATCAATGTAGGCGGTCAACTCGGCAACAGTCGCTTTTAGTTTTTTCTGCTCGTCCTCATAACCTGCCGACATCACCGTAAATCGCTCATCGGAGATTTTACCCGATACATTATCCTCATAAAGCCTTGTAAACAGTCTGTCAAGTTCGGCAATACGCTTCTCAGCCTGTTTCAGGGCTTTCTTTGCTTTTGTAAGCTCCGAGGACTGCTTCTGAACGGAATTGTCCATAGCCGCTTGCACAAACTCGTCCTCATGCTCCTTGACCCTGACAAACAGTTTGTTAAGCTCACTCAGCACGATCTCATTCAGTACAACAGTCCTGATGAAGTGCGCGGAACAAGAGTCCTTGTCTGTGGAATATGTGGAACACTTCAAATGCTCCTGATCAGCAGTCAGACTTGTAGCTCGGCACAGATACATCTTCTTGCCGCAATCAGCACAGTAGACCATGCCCGAAAATGGATTGACTTCCTCATGTTTGGTGGGACGGCGCTTATTCTTGCGAAGCTCTTGCACCAGATCAAATTCCTGCTGGGTCACGATAGGTTCATGGGTATTTTCAAAGATGAGCCATTCTTCCTGCGGGTTTCTCACGGTCTTCTTGTTTTTGTAGGACTTCTTGTGTGTTCTGAAGTTGACCGTATGACCGATGTATTCGGGACGGTCAAGAATGTGGCTGATGGTTTTTCCGCTCCAGCGGTGCAGCTTAGCGTTCTTGTGACCGTTATCCCTACCCTGTGACAGAGCGTAGGCTGTAGGAGTCGGGATACCTTCCTGCGTGAGAATACGGGCGATCTGTACCGGACCATAGCCATCAATGCAGAGCTTGAATATCCTGCGGACAACCTCAGCAGCTTCATCGTCAACGAGCCACAAATTTTTGTCAGCTTCGGACTTTTTATAACCGTAAATCGGGAGAGATAAAGGCTTACCCGACTGCCCCTTAGCCTTGAAAACAGCCCTGATCTTCTTACTCGTATCACGGGCGTACCAGTCATTAAAAATATTTTTGAAAGCCATCAGCTCATTTTCAGACTTTAAGGTATCCACGCCATCATTGATAGCGATATAGCGGACATCATAATCGGGAAATATGATCTCGATGTATTCGCCGGTTTTCAAATAATCACGACCGAGGCGGCTCAAATCCTTAGTGATAACAGTTTCAACCTTTCCGGCTTCTACATCTGCCATCATAGACTTGAAGCCGTCACGCTCAAACGTAGTTCCACTCACACCATCGTCCACATAAAACACGGGGTTTCTGAAACCATTATCCTCTGCGTACTTCTTGAGGATAGCCTTCTGATTGGTGATGCTGTTGCTCTCACCCTGTAACATATCGTCCTGTGAAAGACGACAATATAATGCTGTGATCTTGTCTGTCATATTAACCTTCCTTTCCGACAGATACAGCAAGCTATGTTATCATTATAGCGCGCACCGAAAATAAATACAATGCGCCGATATTCCAAAGTTACACAGCCTGCTTCTCGGGTTCTTGTCCGGATTCACCGAGGTTTTTTTCGCTCTCTCGGATGATCAGCCGTTTCATGATTTCTGAAAGGCTTTCCTTTGAAGCAGGGTTGAACACGGTAGTCACCGTATAAGTGGTATGCCCGATCTTGTACTCGGACGTTGCGTTAAAAGTTGTCACTGCCTTCTTTTCTACGGCAGTCGTGTTGTTGTTCATAGCGATCTTTCCTTTGCATTTATATCTCTAAGCATTGGCGAGGGCATCGCTTTATCTCTCTTACCCTCTATGCAGCCGCAAGGTCGATATATCATCCTTTCATCCGACCGAGTATTTTACGACTATACCCATTATAGCGCGCAACAAAGCCTTTTGTCCAGCTCTATTGCGCACGAACTTTCGGAGATTTTTCAATTTTCCCCAGTGTAATTTGCACTGGAAGGATGAAAAAAGCATCAAGCGTTTGATTGCCTGATGCTTAGGTATTGCTTTATAGTAATCTTTCCAGTTTCAGCAACTCGATTTTCTTATCAAGACCGCCTGCATAACCCGTCAGGCTGCCGTTTACTCCGACAACTCTATGACAGGGAATGATTATTGAGATAGGATTATGTCCCACAGCACCGCCGACCGCCTGTGCTGACATACGCTGGACGCCTTTCTGCTCTGCAAGGATATGTGCTATCTCTCCGTAGGTCATAGTCTGACCGTAAGGTATCGTGAGAAGTATCTCATAAACAGCCTTGCGGAACGGTGTTGTTTGCAGACTTATAGGCGGAGTGAAGTTAGGTTCTTTTCCGCTGAAATATGCATCGAGCCAGTTGACGGTCTGCGCGAATACCAGCAGCTCTGCTTCGGTGCTTTCAGATGTGAGGTAATGGGGAAAGTGTTTCTGCCCGTTGAACCATAAGCCTGTGAGTGAGTCGCCGTTGCTGGCGAGGATGATATTACCGAGTGGTGAATGATAGAGATACTTATATGCTCTGTTATTATCTGTCATAGAAATCATCCATTAAATCCAGTTGATTCATGACGAGCATACTTGTTTCACGATGAGTATACTGGTGAGAATGATAACAATATTTTAGGTGCTTTCTTGCTATTTTTATTTTATGTGCTTCGATGAATCCTGATCCGTATCTTTTGGAATTAACCAACTTTTCAAATTCTATATTTGCTGCCGAGAGATCTCTCTTTTCAATCAAAATGCCGTTTTCAAAAATCATTTCAAAAGACAGATCAAAATAGATATAATACTCTACACCACAATACAAACCACTGAATCTACCGCTATGAGGAATAAAGGCAATGACAAAAGCACCGGTAAAATCTACAAACAGTTTCTCAGATGATACAGGTTCTCCTCCCATATATATTACTTTTGTACCATAAAGTTTGTTGTCAATCAACTCATAATCTGCTACATATCCTCGTCGATTATTAGTACCCGGATTATACTGTAATTCACATGGTATAAAAAAATCTGCGCAAAGAATTGGATGTGCATATTTCGAGATGTCTATAACCACATAATTATTTCCATCCATAGTAAATGAATCAGTAGAACATGAAGTACTCATATCAACCACTCCCCATAAAATATTATACAAGTATATTGAAGAAAAGTCAATGCCATAACGTTGGATAAAAAACATCCTAATAAAAGCTATTGATATAATCACGCCCCACAGGGGCGTAATCTAATCCAGCAAGCTCGGTATCTCCGCATTACAAAATCTCAGATTTGAATGCTACGACACACCGCTTGCCAGAGGGTTTCACCCCTGTGACCCCGAACAAGAAAAGAAGAAAAAACGAAATAGAGCGGCTTGGATACAGACAAGCCTTTCAGAGTAAAAATCAACCTCAGCAAGCACGGCAATTCGTTCCCACAAGAATTGTGAAAACGCCTTGCATTGCTTGCTGAGGGTTACGCCCCCAATCCCCCGAATCTGAACAAAAAATCATGAAGAATACACAAACTCTACGGAGCGTGGATTGACGATGATCACGACCGAGTTTATAATAAAAATATCAGCAGTACGACCGATATTTTTATTGACATGGAGGGAGAAAAATCATCATGAAAATACTTGTTCTCAACGGCAGCCCCAAGCGTGAAAAAAGCGACACGATGCATATCACCAGAGCATTCCTTGAAGGCATGAATGAAGCGTCGCCGCAGGACGTTCACATCGTCAATATCATCGACAAGCATATCGAATTTTGCACAGGCTGTTTTTCTTGCAAACGTAACGGCGGAGAGTGCATACACCACGATGATATGAAAGTGCTTCTCAGTGAGGTTCTGGAGAGTGATCTTCTGCTGTTCAGCTATCCTCTTTATGCTTATGGAATGCCTGCACCGCTGAAAGCTTTCATCGACCGCACGATGTCGCTTTCCAGTATGGCAATGAAGAAACAGGGAGACAGATATGTTCACGTCGGACAGGCAGATTTTTCTCACCTCAGATACATGATGATCTGCGGCTGCGGATTCCCGAACAGCAAACAGAATTTTGAGCCTGCTATCATGCAGTTCAAACTGATGTTCCCAAATAACTATAATATCATCACTGTCCCCGAAAGTCCGATGTTCAACGCTTCCGAAGCGGCAGAGGTCACAGCACCGAGACTGGAGCTTGTTAGACAGGCAGGAAAGCAGTATGCAGGCAAAGGGAAGATAGATGATAGTTTACTTGCGGAAATATGCTCGCCGATGATACCCGAGGAGGTTTATGCGGCGATATGCAATGGAGAAATAATGCCATAAAAAGACAGGACAAGAAGTGATTCCTTGTCCTGTATCATTTTACATCCCGATCAATTTGATTTCCTTTAATAATTCACACTCATCCGGCAGTGTATTACTCACATCAATAATGTCTCCGAGCCATTCACCAATATCACATCGTCTGCCGCCGTAAGCCATCAGGACAGGAAGCGGATCTGCATGATCTAATTCGCTGTTATCGCTCAGAAGAATCTTTGTTTCTTCATGCGAATAGCAGACCTTCTTTGTGCGGTTGACAATATACTTGAATGATCTGCCGTTTCTGAGAAATAGTCCTCTGTATGGATCGTTGATATCTATCCCATAAACATTGGGACTGATCGGGTTTTCCGATTTCAAATCATTGAGATAAAATGCTATTTCATCACGGACAGATTTTTCCGCATCTTTGAAAAGGCAATTCACATTCCGATATGTTTCGTAAACATTGTCGAATAGACCGCCTGAAATGCCGCTTTCTCGCTGATGCTTCACCAAGACATCAATCACATCATTTGACACTTCCTCCAGCGAACGGCATTCGTCTCCGAGAAATACTAAACGACAGCCCTTCCAGTCGGCAGAAAGGAGTTCCCATAAGGCACGAAGCAAAGCGTTGTTTGTACACATTGATTCATGGAGCTTGTTCCCAAGATCAAAATCATCAGGACACAGGTATTCTTTTTTATCGACATTCACCCAACAGAAATATTGTCCCATAGTTTTCACCTCGATAGTCAGACAGAAGTGTGCTTTTCGGTTTATTTTATCATAGCACATAGCCCTGAAAAAGTCAATCCGCATCACAGCGCAATGCACCGGGGAAAATCCACTTTTTGCTGCGCCTTTCACAAGAATTATTACAATCATTCCAATATGCTGGACTCTTGAAGTTTTATCGGATATAATGGACTCACAATAAAACTTTTGGAGGTACGAAGCTATGTTAAAAACACCCGAATTGGCAATGCCGAGAACACACAAGGTCACGACTGTCTACAACGGTAAGCGTGAGGTCTGGACGGACTACGAAGAAGCAAAGGCGTATTTCCTTGAACTTATGATGTCTACTGACGGCGAGGAACATGAACGTGCGGAGTGCGTTTATATCCAGCTCCTGCACGGACTTGACGAGTGCAGTGACGACGATTGAAAGGAGCAGACTATGTTGAACAAGATAATGATGACCGGACGTATTACAACTGATCTCAATGTTGTATCCGATGATAATTATAGCTACTGCAAATTTGACATCGAAGTAGACCAGCCAAAACACAACTACACCGAAACCGTAGAGACCGATACATTCACTTGTCTCGCTTTTGATGACAATGCAAAATCAGTGAATTTCCTCTACTCCAAAGGCGGGCAGATAACCTTTGTCAGTTCGCTCAGAAATGCTCCTGATAAGACAGCAGTTATCATCGTCGAGGAACTGCACCTCCAAAACAGGTTTACTGTCAAGGTCGATGTTGATTCGGGACAGCTTTTCTGACAGTGCAGGAAATATGCTTTCTGACGAACGGAAACGGCATTCAACGCCGTTGATACTGGAAATCCGTTCTGCTGTCCATAGATACTAAGCAAGGCTCTCAGAATGATTCTGGGAGCCTGTTTTTTTGTATGATGCACATTTCACATGATTAGCGCATAAGTTGCGCAACATCAGCGCGCACCCAACTTGTTTAGAACGCATGACTTTTATATAATGCAGAAAAGCCGATTTCTCAAAACAGATACATTAACGAAATCCGCAATAATTCAATGGCAGATGGCATACTACCCCTTATTGAAATTATACAAGATTTCACTTAAAATTTCAAGTATAATGCTGAAAATCGGCGGTTTGTATACAACAGGAGCAGTTCAGATGTGCAGATTGCTATTCTGAGAGCGTTGGGAGGGTACTGAATGGAGAAAACAGGTATAACTATTACAAAGCGTAAAGACGGAAGATATGTCGGGAAGTTTATCACGGACTATGACAGCAGCGGCAAGGCTCATTATCAGTATGTGTACGGAAAGACCTACGATGAAGCCGAGCAAAAAGTGCTGATAGGGCGTGAGATCGCTTCCCATTTTCTTTCGGGCAGATATATCACTGTCGGAAAGATATATGCGGAATGGCTGAATGCTGTCGTGAATCGTGTCAAGGAATCCACGCTCGCAAACTATCAGAATAAGTTTGAAAAGCATATTCTTCCCGAATTTGGAGAGATTCCTTGTGCCGACCTGACAGCAGGCAGGATCAATGCTTTTATAAATCAAAAGCTCGCAGAGGGCTTATCTGCGAGCTATGTACGGGATATATTCACGGTTTTCAAGACGATGCTGAGATATGCTCAGGAGGAGTATGGCTTCAAACTGTCTCTCAAAAATGTTGTTCTCCCCAAGTCTGAACGTAAACAGGTCACGAAGATCAGCGATACAGATCAGAAAAAGCTCGTTTCCTATCTGAAAGAAAATATGTCGCTCACTGCTTTCGGTATCCTGCTTTCGCTTTTCATGGGACTGCGTATTGGTGAGCTTTGCGGACTAAAATGGGAAGATGTGGACTTTAAGCATAAGATACTGCATATCCGCAGGACTGTTCAGCGTATCAGTTCAGCCAATGGAAACAGAAAAACAAAGATAGTGATTTCTTCTCCGAAGTCGGCAACGTCATTCAGAGACATTGTGATTCCCGATGCTCTGATGCAATATTTTGAAATGTTCCGAAACGAAGCCGATTCTTTTATCCTCTCGGGAACGGACAAACCCGTTGAACCACGCACGATGCAATATCGTTACAAGAAAATACTTCGTACTGCTGATTTGGAAGATCACAACTATCACAAGCTCCGTCACACATTTGCGACAAATTCAGCCGAGAAGGGCTTTAACGTCAAGGCACTGTCCACTGTCCTCGGACACAGCAGTGTCACCCTGACGCTCAACCGATATATTCACCCTGACCGAACCTATGAACGCAGGCTGATGAATATGTGTATGCAGTTGTAAATTGGTGTCAGAACAGTATCTTGAAAATTGAATAGTGACGGTTTTACGCCGTTTTGTGAGCCTGATCCTGAATGTATCTGTTTTGAGAAATCAACCCTCTCACCTGATACTTTACATAGTATAACACCGCATTTAAAAGGTATGCAGGCTGAATGGACAGCTATCCCTGAATTATGCAATAGTCAGGGGGATCGTAATGGCACACGATACTTTATATATAGTTGACAACAGCAGCGAAAAATCATCTGTAAAGAATTACCTATCCGAGTGGTGTTCTATTTCCAAGCAGATGGATATTGCAACAGGTTACTTTGAGATCGGCGGTCTGCTGACTTTAGGAGAAGATTGGCAGAAACTCGACAAGATACGCATTATCCTCGGAAACGAAGTGACAAAGCGAACCAAAGAAGTCATAGAAGAAGTCGCAAATGTAATGATACAACGTTTCCGTGAAAGCGTGGAGCGCGAGCAGGAAAAGAATGAATTTCTCATCGGCGTTCCGGCTATCATAAAGGCTATGAAGTCCGGCAAGATCGAGTGCCGTGTATATGACAGCAACAAATTCCACGCTAAGGCATATATTACATATTTCCGTGATGAATACCGTAATCAATTCATTTCTGCCATGAACGTTCCGTCAGGGTATGCCCTGGTCGGCTCAAGCAACTTTACTAAGGCAGGACTGACGCAGAATATCGAACTGAATGTTCAGGTCAAAGATGAAGTTGAACAGCTTCAGAAGTGGTTTGATGAACATTGGCAGAACGGCACGGATATTACCGAAGCTGTGTTGAAGGTAATGGAGATGCACTGCCGTGAGTTCAGTCCTTATGATGTTTATCTTCGCTCCATGTATGAGTATTTCAAGAGCCATGAGGAAACTGTATCCGAATGGGAAGAAAACGAATCGGTCGTGTATAAGGGCTTGTCGCAGTATCAGAAGGACGGTTATAACAGCCTTATCCAGATAGCTGAGCGTTACTCAGGTGCTTT
>NZ_FPIR01000032.1:0-15142 GCF_900119155.1 Ruminococcus sp. YE71
GCAAGCACGTTGCCCGACACATAAATTCCTGTTCTGATTTTCTCCATTGTCAATCCTCCCTCTGATATTTCAGTGCGTTCCGGAAGTCAATGATGCCGTTTGTCTTGCGGACATCGTCCACACACATTCCATACAGTTTGCCGACATCTGTCTCGTCAACATCAGACACTGCCGCAAGAATATGCGACTGCACCGCCGACTGAACAGCCAGCTTGAACAACGCTCGGCTTATTCTCTGCTCACTGCCCTTGACGATGCCTTCGACTACTGACGCTGTCACCTCGCCGAGATATTCCGTCATGTTGTCCGAGCGACAATCGAGATACCCGGCGTAAAACCTGATTGCCTTCTCGATGAAGTCGCTTTGCGAACGTGCATTCGCCGCCGCCATGTGGTTGGTCATCAGCTCTTTTGTTTCGGGGTAGAGCCATACCGCCTGTTTTTCCTTGTTTGCCATTGAATCACTCCTTAATACTGTCCGACTTGTTTTTTGCTTGATAAACGGTCGTGATTCACTTGTGCGACCCACTTTTGGTAACACAAACAAAATCACAACCCCTTGAAATCCTGCACAAGACCCGCTCAAAAAGCTCGCAATTGCGGTCGGCTTTGCCGGTCGCTGTGAAGGCAGCGTCCACGCTGCTTTAACCTGCAATCCTATAATTTAGCGATTTTCCTGCCATTGAATCGGGTGGTCTGTGCATAATGTTGACCGACGCTTTTCAGTTCATTTTTATCATCTCCGTTCGATTTTTCATTCGCTATATCCTCGCCCACAAACGCCGACAAATCGTTTCTGTGGCGTTCTGTTGGCTTGGTGGTTGAACTACCCGACCTCTGTGCTTGGAGGGCACAAATCGCCCGACATTCGCTGTTCTATCTTTTTCTTGTCGAGCATCGCCACATTCACCACCGTGTTGGAGTTGTCACGAATTGAAATGGTGTTGCGGCTCGTCCGTGACAGCAGCAGACCCTCGCTGCGAAGCTGACGGAGCAGTTCATTTTTGCTAATCGTGAAATGCTCCCCCTGCTCCGAACATAGCTTGCGGACTTCCGAGTGTGCTGCGTCTGCAAACAGATAGTAGTGATCGCTGTCCTGCAAGCCGATGCACTTTTTCTGTCTCGATTGTGATTCAAGACCACGAGTTTCAACATAGCACCGACCGCTGTCTAGCAGACTTTTGAGCTTTTCACAGAAACGTGTGGTCGGATTTTCATTGACGATGATCTCGGCGTTGAGCGAACAACTTTGCAGAAGAATCATGACAAATGATTTTGTGTGGCTGCTGACTTCCTGCTCGGTGAGCTGCTCATGGTCGTGCAGGAATGTCAGCAAGAACTCCATTCCGATTTTCAGGTGCGAGAGCATATCAGGTGTTCGATTGTGGAATTTAATCTTCGCCGCAGTCAGCTGCTCAATGAACTCCGAACGATATTGCAAGAACTTTTCTGACAGCATTTTTGTGAACTCGTTTTCATCAGAGAGGTACTTGTGCTTCAACCATTCGACATACAGCATCATCATTTCTGACAACACATTCTGCTCTGCGAGCCGCTGATACTCAGACAACTCGGACAGTTTCACATCATTTTCATTCAACTCAATGTTGAAGTATCTCGCCGAACCCGACACAGAAATCTCCGGTACATACTCTGCTGTGATGATAGCATTGCCTGTCGGTGGACGGCTTGCTTGGAGTTCGGCTTTGCTATTGAGTCGGGCTCTACCAATTCTGTCGCCGTAATAGCGAGAGATATTCTGTGCAATGGTTCGCATCTCTTGTTCGTGGAACATACCGCTTGGGTGGAAATCATCAATGCAGGTCAGCACGTCTTTGAGATAATAATTGTTGCTGAGAATACTATTGGCGGTGTCATGAAAACTCATCGGCAAGTCACTTGCGGTGAAGCGTCCGAAGAACGACAGGAACAGTGCGGCGAGTGTTGACTTGCGGCTGCCGGTCTTTCCGATGAGTGCGGTCACGAACTTCGGCTCACAGCCAGCAGTTTTGAGGAAATGATTCAGCGGAGATAAAAACGTTACAGACAGCAACGGCAGCAGAACACTTGGCGGTGCGAAGCTGTTGTCAAGCATGGCGGAGAGATAAATCAAGTCGGACTTATCGCATGATCTGGTGAAGCGGTAACTGTTCAGCTTGCCTTGCAGTTCGACTGTGAATTTACTGTCGAGGTGCGGCATCAAAAACACCCACTCGCCGTTGAGCTTTCGCCAACCCGTCTGCGAATAGACGGTTTCGTTACGCACCGCTTGCTTGGTCTGCATGATTGCATGGCAGACTTTTGCGAGAACATTTTGCTTCGGAACAACAGCACCGTATTGTCCCCAGCGTTGCAGCAACCACTTCATCGACTGCATTTCGTCAGCGGATATGGTCTGTTCCGGCAAGACCTGACCGGTCTTGTGCGTCGCAGCGATGCGGAAGAGTTTGCGTTGTTCCACTCCGTCATCGTGCGTGATCTCGGCTTTCAGTACAGGCACGAAATCGGCGAGCTTGACATCTACAAGCTGGTTTCTGATAGTGACTTGTTCGTACAGACAACCGTCCTTGGCGATATACGGCTCGTTGTAAACCGTATCGTCATAGCGTGAAATTTGTCCGTTCATAGATCGACCTCCTTATTTTTCTTTTCGTATTACTGTATTACAAAACGCAAAAAAGCAAGTGTTTTCGGGCATTTCAGACACTTCTGTCCGCAATACATCCGCATTACAACATCCTACAAAACGTATTACACAGCAGATGTAAGCACCTCGCTGGAACAGTTCTGCGGAATTAAAAATGCCCCGAACACGTTGCGGCGTTCGAGGCGAAAATGCTTTCCACTTTATATATGTGCAGTTTTTGAGAAAAGGTATAAAAAGTCTGGACATTTAATTTTCGTCCCGCAGGACATTTTTGAATACGCATTACAAAACCGCATTTGTAAGCACCTTGTAAGAACATTTTTTCTGAACGTATTACTGCTAAAACGACAGTTTTGCAAGCTTTTAGCGGTTTGTATGCACTGTAAGACGGATTTTTGGGAATAGAGAGTACCCCAAGTGTGAGTGGTTCGCTTGTGGCAATTTTCACTTTCCAATATCTATATGTGCATTTTTTGAGAAAAGGTGTAAAAAGTCTGGACATTTAATTTTCGTCTTTCAGGACATTTTCTCTCTGTCTATTGATTTGACGTTCGGGATGTGCTATAATAATTGTATAAATCTGACAGGGAGGTGCGATATGTTTTCAGAATGCGTGTTCTGGGTCAAGGGCGACCGGATAGAAGTCAACGGTCGGGAGTTCATGCTCGGCGAGCTTTCGGCTTCTTGCCTGAATATCACGCCGAAGGAGTTTGAGGATATTTACGATCTGTATGAGTCTGCTGAACGTATTTTGGACAGAGAGTTTAGCGACAAGTCGGCTCAATGGGCGATGGATGCTATCCGGGAATGGAATGATAACGAGTTTGATGCTGACAACACTCCGGACGATATTGAACTTGAATATTTGCCGCCTGACAAGGAAGAATGGCAGAAGGTGAATGAAATGCTGTTGGAAATCTGCGATATGCTGCTGACACACAAGATATTTCAGGTTCTCGCAGACCCACAGTATATAGTTTTTCTTAAAAAGTTCAAGGTAATCACAGATGATATGCTGACTTCTGAAAAGTGGGAGAAATATGTCGTGATCGCCCATGCTCTGAAACCGATAGTTGACGACATTTACAATTTCAACAAGACGATTTACTATTTTATCACCGGCGGCATCATGCGGCTGAAAAAGTGCGACCCCGAGAATTATGCGGCGGCGTACTATGATTTTATCAACTCGCCAAACGCCTATAAAATGATTGCAAATCCTCTGTCCGAGCCGTTCATGAGCTATGATCTCACCGATAATCTTGATATGAATCTTATTCCATGTGAGACCGCTGAGGGCAGCGGCGAGTATATTATCGCTGAGTATTATCGTGCGAAACGGCTTCAATCGCTGCTCAAAGTCGATTTTTTCAAGGGGTTGATGGTCGGGCATCAGATACGCAGGTGTCTGAACTGCGACAGATTTTTCGTCGTGAGCGGTGGCTACAAGACCAAATATTGCGATATGCCCTCGCCTGAAAATCCGAAGCGTACCTGCAATCAGATTGCGTTCGCAAAGAAAAAAACGAAAGAGAAAAACGCCGATAACCCCAAGTATCAGAGCTATCAGCGGTGTATTGCAAGGCTCACAAAAAGCTGTCAACGTAAAGTTATAACAGAATCGGAAAAGCAGATACTTCTGCATAAAGCTGAGGAACTTTACCACACAGCTATGACCTCGCCGGAATTTACAAACGAAGAATTTGAGCAACAGTTATCTTCCACAAATTTGTACAATCTATGCGGCATAGCACCGCCGAAGAAGGGACGACCGAACAAAGAAAATGACGAATGAAGAATTGGTTTTGCGGTTTGAAAACAGCGACATGGCGGCGTTGAATGAGCTTTATTTGCAGTTGGAGCCGTTCATCGTATCTATCGTCAGGGACGTTTTGAAAAAGTTTGAGATGAACAATGCTGACTTAGCGGACGAGCTGTTTCAGGTCGGCTCGGCGGAGCTCATCGAGCGTGTTTACAAGAGAAATTATGCCCCCGACAAGGGCAGCTTTGCAACGTATATTTACCCGTATCTGAGAACCGCGATGGTGCGACACATTGAACAGTTCATAACACCTCTCACCGTGTCACACAAAGAACTGCTGTCGACAAGCAAATGCCGCAAGCTTCACAGAGACGGTATGACAGACGAAAATATCGCAAACGAGCTGTGTATCAGCAAACAGCTTGTCGCAAGGTATCTGCGGTTCTCGTTCAAGACCGAGAGTATCATGAAGTCGATACAGGATGAGTACGGCGAGGAGTATCTTGAAGACCCCCGGATCATATCTAACGACCCACAGCCGGATCAGGCGGCTTATACAAGTCTCTGTGCCGAAAAGCTGAAGCTGCTGTTTGATAAGCTCACACCGAAACAGCAAAAGATAGTCGGCAGATTCTACGGTGCATACGGATATGAGGAAATGAACCTCGGTGACATCGCTGAATTTGAACTTTTGACCGAGGACGCTGTAAAAAAGCAGAAGCATGATGCGTTGGAGCAGCTTTATTATGATTACTGGCATTTCAGCGAGCTTAGGACGTTTCGTGAGGCTTGGTGGGCGGTGGATTCCAATTGAAAATAAGGAGTATTAGACTGTGGGTGCTTATGATTTTTCTATGTAATTACTGTTTCAGATCTGCACTATGATAGAGGTAATCAGAAAGGATGCTAAGGCTTAAGGTATCGAGGTGGGTATCCTGACGATAGCTGACGCAGCAAAGAGAGCCAACATGACTGTTCCGGAGTTTGAAGATAAAATCGGATTTAAAGCGTAAAAGCAGCGTATATGCACTTGAGTCATAGTGCATATACGCTGTTAATATTTTTTGCGGTTCTTTTCCTGATGCTGTATAATATAACTTGAATCAAGCTACAGCTGCAGTCAAATACGCTATTCGTTTATCTATCCAAGGCATCAGTTTTAAAAGAACATCTGTATTAGTTTCATTTGCAAATTTGCCGCTAAATTCTCCTTAACTTGCGTCAGCAAGCCTGCGTCGAATTTAGACAATCTGACGAAATTTCTGACATCTCAAGCTTTAGATTGAGACACGCATCTGACGCACAATGGTCGTGCGGTATTGCCTTAACAACTACACAATTCATCATTCGGCAAATTGTTTCAAAACTATTGACAAACAAAAGAAAATATAGTAAAATAATCTATGTAGACACTGCTGCAATAAAAGGAGATAATATGTCTGTAATAGATTTTATGGCTGCCAAAAGTGTGCCTTTTGAAAAAAATAAATGGCTTTCGTTTGTTACTCACTCGGAAGATACTTCCGATATTATATGCAGATTATTTGATAAATGGCTTTCAAAGCACGAATGTGACTTTATTGCTGAATATCTTGTCGATCATGCCGATAAGGATTCCGCAGCGAAAGCTGTACGAAATTATTGCAGGCTTACTGCTCTGCTCCATGATATCGGAAAAATCACACCGGCATTTCAGAGTAAGATCACTGATAATATCGAGGGACACAGAGAACTTCTGTATCAAAACGGTTTAGACCTCGACAGAATAAATGACCCAAAAAGTTCACCACACAATGCGGCAGGATATGCCATACTTACTGAGTTTGGATTTTCTGACGAAACAGCAGCAATAGTAGGTTTTCATCACGGAAGAACTTTTTCCTCCGCTGATCAGATAGGGAATTATCCCACAAACTATTATGGTCGTGGTTCAAAACAAAAAAGAGAGTGGCGTACTCTTTGGAATGAATGGATCGAACATTCTCTGTCAATTTGTGGCTATTCATCTGTTGAAGATGTGCCTGTGCCTGATGTTAAGCTTCAAATGCTTGTAACTGCACTTTTGATAATGAGCGACTGGATAGCAAGCAACACATATTATTTTCCGCTGTTTGATACTTTTGAAAAGCCTGCTGATAGAAAAAGCCGCTTATCATATGCCTGGAAAAAACTTGATCTGCCGTTATACTGGGAAGTCGAACCGATTTTTGACAAATGCAGAATGTTTGAAGAACGTTTCGGCTTTTCACCAAATCTCGTTCAGCGAGAGCTTATGGAAATTGTAGATAATACAGTTTCACCGGGTATATACATCCTCGAAGCACCTATGGGTCTTGGCAAGACAGAGGCAGCTCTTGCGGCGGCAGAATTGCTTGCCGGAAAGTACAAGTGCGGAGGCATCTACTTCGGACTGCCCACGCAGGCAACGGCAAACGGTATTTTTGGAAGAATAAAGCAATGGTCTGAGCAGCAGTGCGACGGAGAAAAGCATACTATCCGTCTGGCACACGGAATGACAGAACTGAACGAGGAATATCAGAGCCTTTTCAACGGCAGTGCCAATGATGTATATTCCGAGACCGATGAAAGCACAGAGAGAAATATATTCGTACATGAATGGTTTGAAGGAAGCAAACAGGCACTGCTTGCAGATTTTGTTATAGGAACAATAGATCAGTTTCTGCTTGCTTCATTAAAGCAAAAGCACGTCATGCTAAGGCATCTGGGACTTGCCGGAAAAGTAGTCATTATTGATGAGTGCCATGCTTATGATGCGTATATGAATGTTTATCTTGACAGAACGCTTTCATGGATGGGAGCATATAAAGTGCCTGTTATCATACTTTCAGCTACTCTTCCACCTGCAAGACGAACAGGACTAATCAAAGCATATCTTAACACAAAAAAGGATATTCAAAATACAACTGATGAAAACGCCTATCCCGTTCTCACATGGACGGATAGCAAACAGGCTTTCGGAAAAGCTCTCGGTTATGATACTCCTGATAAGAAGATCAAGGTCAGCAGACTCGAAGAAGCAGAATTAACTGCCGTAATGAGAGAACGGCTCAGCCATGGCGGCTGTGCAGCAATCATAGTTAATACTGTGAAAAAGGCTCAGGAGCTTGCCAGAACGATCTCAGATGAACTCAGCGAATTTGAAGTAATATGCTTTCATAGCAGATTTACAGCAACTGACAGAGCTGATATTGAAAAAACGCTTCTGAAAAGAGTTGGCAAAACTTCTTCCGAGATTGACAGAGACCGATTGATAGTTGTCGGAACACAGGTCATTGAACAATCGCTTGATATAGACTTCGACTATATGGTAACAGAGCTTTGTCCTATGGATCTTCTGCTTCAAAGAACGGGTCGTCTGCACAGACATGATACCCATGATCGTCCCCAAGAGCTCACTCAGCCGGTCATATCCATACTTGATACAGACAGCGGCGGTTCTGAACTTATTTACGGCAAATGGCTGCTTGAACAGACGAAAAAATATCTTCCCGATGAACTTACGATACCCTCGTGCATCCCTTCCCTTGTCAGCAAGGTCTATGCTGAACCGAATGAAACAAGTTCAGAATGGGAGGAACATAAAAGAAAAATAGATGATAAGGAAACAAAAGCGAGAAAATACTGTATCGACTCGAAAAAACTTAGAAAAAGTGATATAACTCTCGACGAGCTTCTTGATGATAATGTCGGTAACAGTCAAAGGGCAGAAGCCTCAGTCAGAGACGGTGAGGATTCGATAGAGGTGTTGCTATTGACAAAGAGCAATAATGGCTGCCTGCGTTTTCTGCCATGGCGAAACGGCGGTGCTGAGATTGATATGACCATTACTCCTTCTGAAAGAGAATCAGCAGCAATTGCAAGGGAACGAATAAAGCTGCCTATGTATTTTACAAAACGCTTTAATGAAACGATAGATATGCTTGATGTTATACCTGACAGATGGCGTGAAAGCAAGCTGCTAAAGGGTGAGCTTCTGCTTACTCTAAACGAGGAGCTTGAATCTGAATTGCTTGAAAGAAAGCTCAGGTACAGCAAAGAATACGGACTTGAAGAGATCAAAGAGAATGAGGGGTGAATCATGGAAAGAGAATTTTGTCTGATAACTGAGCCGTGGATAAAAGTGATGAAAGCAGACAAGAACGTCAAGGAAGTAAGTCTTTCAGAACTGTTTAACAAAGCTCATGAATATCTATGTCTTGCAGGCGAAACTAAATCACAGGATTTTGCAGTGCTTCGCTTCCTTCTGGCTATAATTTACACGGTGTTCTCACGGTATGATGAAAACGGCAATGAGATCGACACGACCGATGATGACTACGATCCGGTACAGCTATGGAAGAATATATGGGCTGCCGGGAAAATGCCGACTGCATCGTTTGAAAAGTACTTCGATAAGTGGAAAGAAAGATTCTGGCTGTTCGATGAAGAATATCCATTTTATCAATCGAAGGCGGTCAATAATAACCGAACGACCAATAAAGATGAGCTTAACCCATATGGAACAAAGAAACTTATTGGTTCATTATCACAGAGCGAAAATAAGAATAGGTTATTTTCTGATAGGGATAATAACGGAATTTTACTGGAGTACTCAGAAGCGGCACGTTGGTTGATAAACCTGCATTGCTTCGATGACACATCTATTGGACCAAAAGATAAAATACTCGGACCCAAAAAGACATGGTGCAGTATTATCGGAGGTATATTCCTTTCTGGGAAAAATCTTTTTGAAACTATAATGCTCAATTATGTTGCAAATGCTGATTTAGATAGTGATAGTCTTATTTCTAAACCATTCTGGGAAAAAGACAATAATTTCAAGCATAGCGAACTTATCGCCGTCCCGAATAATCAAGCTGAGTTATTGTCGCTTCAAACTCGTGGTGCTTATTTTTCAAGAAATGACAATAAGGTCACAGGAGTATTTCTTTCCGGCGGCTATTATTTTGAAGAAAATGATGTTTTTATTGAGCAGATGACCTTATGGCAAGCTCAAAAAAACAAACAAAACATTAATTGTTTCGAGCCCAAAACGCACGACATGACTAAAGCCGTCTGGAGAGAGTTTGGCTCAATTGCAGTTTTCCCTTTAAATACCCAAAATGATAGTTCAAAGGGAATAAGAACTCCTGGAATAATTCGTTGGTATCAATATCTGATCAGAAAAAGAATCATTCCTTCTAATAACACAATTCATATTACAACAGTATGTTTTGCCAATAAGGGTGATTCTTCATACTTAATCACCGATTATTCAAGTGATGAATTATCATTTCATTCTGCACTTCTGGAAAATATAGGTGCCAACTGGCGAAACCGTATCAATGATGAAATTTCAAAGATTGAAAAAGTTGCCGGTTTAATTGCCAATCTTTCAATATCATTACAGAAAATCAAAGGATATTCTGAAAATGAAAAAGAAAATTGGAAGACAAAAGAACTAAAACGCAGATTAGCTACAATGCAGTTCTACGACCGCATAGACCGTCCGTTCAGGCAGTGGCTCGAAAGCATTGACCCTGAAATCGACGATATGGATGATAAGACCGAGAAACTTGATAAGACAGTATTTATAATTGCAAAAAAGCTTGGAAACGAGCTTGCTTTACAGGCTGGTAACAGTGCAATATTCGGCAGATATATTAAAACCGACAGCAAATCCAAAAGCAGACCTGTCACATCATCTGCTGAGGCACTGAACCGATTCATAGCTTCGTTAAATAATATATTCGGAAATGGCGGTGATAAAAATGATAAGAGCTGATGAAGTGTATAAATATACGCTCCGAAAGATCAAGTATCTGCAAAGCGTAAAGGACAGCGGTGCCGGAAAAGGTCTTCTTGCGGAATTGCGTCGGGGTGTTGGCAAACATCCAGGAGAAATGCCTGAGCTGTGGGGATTCATTTTCGTTGGAATGCCGGATGAACTCTTTGAGAAAAAGAATTCTTATCGTTTTGAATTTGCGGTATATACTGCTCTCACGCTGTATGCCCTGCATTGTCAGGGAAGCGACAGGGAGGTCTATGCCGAAGGTGTAAGTATAGGGCAGGCAGCGGCAGCACTTGTAAGCTCAGATGACGATATTCCCAGAGTGATGAACCGCCTTAATCTGGTTGTGACGGCAGTATCACCCGATGACCTTGCTTATTACCTTAGAGGATTGATCCAGCTTATCAAGGGCTGTAATACCGGACTAGATCATGCCAAACTTGCAAAGGAAATATACAGTTTTTCAAACAACAATGCTGCAAACAGTATAAAACTATCATGGGGCAGAGATTTTTACCGTTCGATCTATTATAATACCAAAGGAGAGAATAAAAATGGATAAGCAGAGATTTTATGTTGATATACACATTTTGCAGACAGTACCGCCAAGCTGCGTCAACCGTGATGATACCGGCAGACCAAAGACCGCTGTGTACGGCGGTGCAAACAGAGCAAGAGTATCAAGTCAGGCATGGAAGCACGCAGTGAGGGATTATTTCAAAGATTTAATATCTTTTGAAAAACTTGGGTACCGTACAAAATATGTGAAAAAACTTATAGTTGATAGTTGTATAAATATGTCTTCTGAATTTGATCAAGAAGATTACGAAAAGGCTGTCGATGAAGTGTTAAAACTCAAATACAAGCGTAACGGTAAAGAACATACCTTGTTTGATTTTGAAGATAAGGATAAGACAAAGGTTTTGTTCTTCATTAGCCACAAACAGAGCCAAGGATTTGCGGCTCAGATGATTGAGGATTTAAAGAAATGGGCGACGGAAAAAGAGAAGGACAAAAAGGTTAAATTAAAAGATATTGTGGATGTTTTTGAGTATAGAAAAATACTGTCAGAGAATCCAAGTATCGATTTAGCTTTATTCGGACGCATGGCTGCCGATGATGTTGACCTTAATGTTGATGCAGCTTGTCAGGTCGCACACAGCATATCCACTCATGTAGTAAACAATGAATATGATTTCTTTACCGCAGTAGATGATTGTGATAAAAATGGGGCGGGACATCTTAGTACTATGGAATTCAATTCTTCAACACTTTACAGATATGCTACGATCAATGTGACCGATCTGAAAAAATGGATCGGCAGTGATGCAGCTGATGCCGTAAAAGGTTTCACCGAGGCTTTTATCTGCTCGATGCCGACCGGCAAGCAGAATTCCTATGCCAACAGAACACTTCCCGATATGGTTTATGTAACAGTCAGAAAAGATCAGCCCGTAAATCTCTGCGGTGCATTTGAAAAGCCTGTTGTTTCAAAAGAAGGCTATATTGCATTATCAAAAAAGGCACTGTTTGAACACGCCGAAAGAGTTTATGACGATTTCTGCGGAGCACCTGACACAAGCTTTGTTGTCGGAAACGAAAGTGTGCTTGGAGCGGAAAAAGTCAGCATTAACGTGCTGCTTGATAAGCTGAGTGAGCTTGTCAGTGGGGTGGTCTGATGGCAACTTTATTGCTTAGACTTGCAGCACCGATGCAGTCATGGGGAGCGGAGTCAAAGTTTGAAACAAGAAGAACTCTTCCATACCCGACTAAAAGCGGCGTGATCGGCATGATCGCTGCGGCTCTTGGTTTTTCGAGAGATCAGAGTCTTGAAGACCTTAATATGCTGCGGTTCGGAGTGCGTGCTGACAAAGAAGGCGTGCTTATGCGTGATTATCATACTGTTCAGGCGGAAAAGCCTTATATCACCGAACGTTATTATATCGCAGACGCAGTGTTCCTTGCTGGACTTGAAGGTGAGCGGCAGAAGCTCGAAAATCTTGAAAATGCACTTAGATCACCTGTGTATCCGCTGTATCTTGGAAGAAGATCATGTCCGCCGACAATGCCTCTTGTGCTTGGTATTCGTGACAAGGAGCTTCACGCAGCACTAAACGAAGAACCGTGGCTTCTTTCAGAATGGCGGCAAAAAAAGGCTTGCAATAACGATGAAAATGTTTTGAGGTTCATAATAGAAGACGAAAGCAGCAATTCAGCCATAAGAGATGTGCCATTGTCATTCAGCAAAACACGGCGTGAACATGGCTGGCGTGGCGTAACTTGCTGTGATAATACTGTCATGAAGAATGGTTCTGACGAAGCGGAAACGCTGCATGATCCTTTTAATGAATTGAGGTGAGCAGACTTTGTATCTTACAAGAGTTGCACTTGATACAGCGAACCGCAGGACTATGAAAGCACTTGCATCACCAAGCATACTACACGGAGCACTTGAAAGTTCATTCAGCGGTGAAAGAAAACGCAATCTTTGGAGGCTCGATAATCTTAACGGGAAGCTTTATATGCTGATACTCAGCGAGGAAAGTCCTGACCTCAGCGGATTTTGTACACAGTTCTCATCCGAGATAAAATGGGAAACTGCTGATTACGAAAAACTGATCAACGGTATAAAAAACGGGAGCTGCAAACGCTTCAGACTTACTGCGAATCCCACATACTCGGTAAGTAATAATAAAGGCGAACGCGGAAAGGTCCATGCACACATCACGCCTGAGCATCAGAGAAAATGGCTGATGAACAAGAGTACAGCTAACGGTTTCAAGCTTTCGGATAACAACTTTAACATTGTTCAAAGCAAATGGAAACAGTTCTACAGATCAGGTTCAAAATATGTCACATTAATTTCCGTAACGTATGAGGGTGTGCTGGAGATCACTGACGAGGAGCTTTTCAGGAAAGCCCTTAGAAACGGTATCGGCAGGGGCAAGGCATACGGAATGGGACTTCTTACTGTTATGAACATCGGAGGGGAAAACTGATGTCAGAGATTCCGGGCATGATAAGACCTGATCTATGGGAGCTTCCTAAGCTTAGTGACAGGATGACTTTCTTGTATCTTGAACATTGTAAACTGAACAGGCAGGACAGTGCAATAACTGTGTTCGACGAGAAAGGTGTCATTCACGTTCCGTCCGGAATGATTTCTGTACTGCTGCTCGGACCCGGAACAGAGATAACACATCGTGCTATGGAGCTTATAGGAGACGCAGGGATAAGCGTATGCTGGATAGGCGAACACGGTGTGCGGTATTATGCAGGAGGCAGACCGTTGACTCACAGTTCACGGCTGATTTTGCGGCAGGCAGAGTTAGTCACAAATCAGCGAAAGCATCTTGATGTTGTGAGGAAAATGTACATAATTCGTTTTCCCGATGAGGATGTTTCGGGACTTACACTTCAACAACTGCGTGGAAGAGAGGGCAGCAGGATCAGAAAAGTCTATCGGGAAAGCTCAAAAAAATGGGGCGTGGAATGGAACGGCAGAGAATATGATCCGCAAGATTTCACGGCTTCAGACGTTGTGAATCAGGCATTGTCAGCAGGTCACGCCTGTTTGTACGGACTTGCTCATGCGGTAATATGTGGTATAGGCTGTTCACCCGCACTTGGTTTTGTTCATGTGGGGCATGAATGTTCTTTTGTGTATGATATTGCCGACCTCTACAAAGCGGATATAACGATACCTGTGGCTTTTGAGATCGCAGCAGATCCGCCCGATGATATTTCGGGTGCAGTGCGAAGACGTATCAGAGATGAAATGGTAAAGAACCGCACACTTGAAAGAATGGTCAGAGACATAAAATATCTGCTTGATCCTGAAAACGAGCTTATACCTTATGAAAAGGTCATGTATCTCTGGGACAATAAAGATGATCTTGTGGATTTCGGAAAGCAGTATAGTTCGGGTGACGAAAAATGATGGTCGTCATTACTTTAACAAGCTGCCCTGCAAAGCTCAGAGGTGATCTTACACGATGGCTGTTCGAGATAGATACAGGAGTATATGTCGGGAATCTTAGTGCAAGAGTCAGGGACGGGATATGGCAAAGGATCTGCGATAATATCGGCAGCGGCAGAGCAGTCATGACATACGCTGCGGCTAATGAGCAAAAACTTGATTTCAGGATATGCGGCAGCGAGTGGATACCGACCGATCATGACGGTATAAAGCTCGTCAAAAGAATGTTCCCATCAGAATCGGACAGCAAATATAAAGCAGGTTCTAAAAATGTCATAAGGCACAAAACTCATCTTGAACAGAGAAAAAGAAAAGGAGATGATACCCCCGATTATACAGTTATAGATATTGAAACAACAGGGATCAAGACTGATGAACGCATTATCGAACTCGGTGCTTTGCGTATAAGATCGGGCAAAGAAACTGGCAGCTTTTCAGCACTCGTAAAATGCGGCAAACCTGTTCCAAAGGAAATTATGAAACTCACCGGAATAACCGATGAGCTTCTTGAATCCGAAGGCATCGAGCCTGACAGAGCCATTCAGCTTTTTACCGAGTTCTGTGGAAACGATACTCTTGTCGGACACAACATCAGTTTTGATATAGGATTTTTGCAGCGGCTATGTAATGAAACAGGCAGGACTTTTTTACGAAACAGGACTATTGATACTATCAGGATAGCCAAAAGAAAAACAGATATTGCTGACGGTTACAGTCTTGCTTCAATATGCGGACATTTCGGGATCGAGATTAAAACTCAGCACAGAGCAATAGAAGATTGTAAGCTGACCTACAGGATCTTTGAGAAGTTAAAGGAAATTGAAGGGGAATGAAAAACAATCCCCTGTATTTTCAAGCACTTCTTAGTCTTATCCCCGCACGGGCGGGGGTGATCCTACCATTGACATTATATTGTTTATTATTCATATCTTATCCCCGCACGGGCGGGGGTGATCCTAGCGA
>NZ_FPIR01000032.1:15493-15837 GCF_900119155.1 Ruminococcus sp. YE71
TCAGGTATCGCTTATCCCCGCACGGGCGGGGGTGATCCTATGTCGGCGTGTCATCCTGCAATATCCGACAGCTTATCCCCGCACGGGCGGGGGTGATCCTCTTCATAAGAACTGTTGAGCGAGTTGACAATACTTATCCCCGCACGGGCGGGGGTGATCCTTTTTTATCCCAGTCATTAAGCTCGCTCTGAGTCTTATCCCCGCACGGGCGGGGGTGATCCTCTTCATAAGAACTGTTGAGCGAGTTGACAATACTTATCCCCGCACGGGCGGGGGTGATCCTTTTTTATCCCAGTCATTAAGCTCGCTCTGAGTCTTATCCCCGCACGGGCGGGGGTGATCCT
>NZ_FPIR01000032.1:15947-20632 GCF_900119155.1 Ruminococcus sp. YE71
CCAGCTTATCCCCGCACGGGCGGGGGTGATCCTCTTTGCCGTTGTTTCCAAAGCTCCATACCAAACTTATCCCCGCACGGGCGGGGGTGATCCTTTTCTGTATAATTCTTGTTAAAACTTCTGCCGCTTATCCCCGCACGGGCGGGGGTGATCCCACTATCGATAACGAGCTGAAAGCCTTTATGTGCTTATCCCCGCACGGGCGGGGGTGATCCTAGTCTCGTCATCAAGAAAAATGCTTCTGCCCGCTTATCCCCGCACGGGCGGGGGGTGATCCTGTGCCGCTTGTCACTGAAAACCGCACTGCTTTCTTAAGCAATACCAAGTCGGCATTTGCTGTCAGTATTTTCATCGCAGATGATTTAACTTTGAACTTAAAATTTACATATTTACTCGCAGTTGTAAAATCATCAAAAATGATTACAGGCAAATCATCATAAATCCCGCTTTGCTCATTTGTATATCCAAGAATAAAATGATTTACCTGCTGTAAGTACTGGTGTATTATAGCTGCCAATATAATCTGTTGACTGCACAATGTACGGAGTTGGCTGTTCATAAGACAGCAATTCTCCTAATTCGTATTCTTTCCACATTATTATCCTTTGAAAGTCTCCTTTAAATAGTCAGCTAATAACTTATATTGCTGTTTTTGCTCTTCTGTCCAATCCCAACGATTATCAGCCATTTTCTTTAATACTTCGACCGCCGTATCATACTCTTGTTTAGAAATCGTCGCCCTACCTGTGCCGCCTAATGCTACACAAAGCGTTTTATAGTAGCAATATTTTTCGTAAACACTTAAATCATTCATAGTAATTCTCCTTTACGCCACCAATACCTCATTCATCTCCGCCAATATCTCCTCATACAGGAGTGCCATCAATAAACAATGCGTAATCTACCTCTCCGGTGCTTGTCGGGAACTCTCTTACGGCAACACCCAAAGAAGATTGAATATTCATTTTCTTTCTATCTTGAATAAGCCATCCTGCTTCTCTGAGCTTAATATCTATCTCTTGACGTGCTTTTTCTTCGGAAGACATAGCTGCACCTCCTGATCATAATGGTTTATTATAATTATATCATAAAAATATAGTTTTTTCAAGCCGACAAATGTATATTTTGAGCTATAATGTATAAATAACAATTCTGCACACCAGTAGAAAGTTTAAGAATCATGAGTTCAACGTGATATTCAATTCTCATCAGAAACTCTTTGAAGTTGTCTTATACCCAAACGGTAGTATAGCGTATCAGAAGGATATTTGCTCTCTACAAAAACTGTTCCGCACAGCCGAGAATAGAAGTAACGAGCAACACTTTTAAGATGATACTTCCCAACATGAACACTGCTTCCGATATTCAGCCTTATGAGACCGCCGGAAGCAATATCACACCGCAGATGCGGCTTATCCTTGACCATATCGAAAAGCACGGTCAGATTACCGAAGATGAGATACAGTCACTGCTTGAGGTCAAGCATACAAGAGCATTTTCTATCGCCAAACAGATGCGGGATATTGGGCTTATTCAGGTTTCAGGCAGAGGCAAGGATAAGCGGTATATAAAAGAATAACGAGCTATTATCATTTCACTCATGACGAGATTTTCGGAAAGCTGAGGAGTTCCGGCAAATAATCATGATCTGCTTGCATTTTTCTGAATTTTGGAGTATAATATAAACAACAAGATAAATCATCAGAGGTGAGATCATGCTGAGTATTTATTTCGGCGAAATGCAGGACGCAATTTATAACACAAATGTGTATTTCAACAACACTTATAAGGACAGCTGGATAACCAAACCGCTGTCGGTCGAGATGATAAAAGCCGTCGATAAATCTGATGTTATCGACAGTCAGACTATCCTGAGTCCCGTGTTCGGGAACATGAGTCCGAAAAAGCTTTCGGGCGGCGTTAAGACCCTTATGCTCATAGCTTATGACAAGAGCAAGATTTTCAACGCCTCGACCTGCGGCGACAACTGTGCCGAGTGGATTCTGAAAATTGCTGAGAAGCAAAAGATCGTTATCAATCTTCATCACCTGATGGATTTTGGCAAGAATGATTTCAAGATCAAGATACTGAACACCGGAAAAACGGTCAGGAACATGGGCGAGCTCGTACAAGAAGCAGGAAGATTTGTGTGAGGATATTATGAAAGGAACAAGACATATTGTAGTATCGAACAGAGAAGCTAAGTTTCACGTTGATCTTTATAGAAATATTACAATCGTTCGCGGCGACAGCGGTACGGGAAAGACTACACTTTTTGATATGATAGCCGACCTTACACGGCTTGGTGATAAGAGCGGTATCAATATTGCATCTGATAAAAAATGTGTTGCTCTTATTGATACCGACTGGCGAAATCAACTGAGTAATACAACTGACAGTGTTGTGTTTATTGATGAAGGTTTCGAGCCGATACGTTCAGAAGAATTTGCTAAGGTAATCAGAAATACTGACAATTATTATGTTATCTTTTGTCGGGAAAATCTACATGAACTCCCGTACAGTGTTGACGAAATATATAAGATCAAAACAAGCGGCAAATATCATAAGTTTGAGAAAATATACAAATCGAATGACAAGCATTTATATTCTATGAACGGTCGATACGGAAATACCAAAAATGTCAGTATCCTTCTTACCGAGGACAGTCATTCGGGATTGCAGTTCTTTGAAAACTACTTCAAGAACAGCGAAGTGAAATGCTTTTCTTCCGGCTCAAATTCTGCAATCTTCAACTGGCTTTCCGAGCATAAAAATGATAAGATTTTTGTCGTTGCTGACGGTGCGGCTTTCGGTTCCGAGATAGACAGAGTTCTCAAACTGCGAACTTCAGCTTCATCAAATTTCATTCTCTGCCTGCCCGAATCCTTTGAGTGGCTTATCCTCAATTCAGGTCTGATAAAGGGTGAGAAAATATCTGAGATCCTTGAAAATCCGTCCGACTATATTGAGAGCGGAGAGTTCTTCAGTTGGGAAAATGTCTTCACTGATCTTCTTATCAAAAATACAGCCGGAACTCCGTTTCAATATTCCAAAAGCAGTATAAATGAGATCTATCTGATCGAAGCTAATAGTCGGAAGATCATAGAGGAGATTTATTCGATATAAGCGTCTTTCTTTAATATAGCAATAAACAATTAAGAAACTTTTAGAGTTGTTCGCCTAATGTTACAGCTTCATAAACTCCTATAAAATCTCTGTTCCAACCTCCAACTCAGGGCACTAATAGGGCACTAATTTCCCCAAAAGCTACGAAACAAGATTTCAAATTGCAACAAGACAATTTAAAACTACTTTGATTTTGCTTGGTTTTCGCATTTTACAGCAGATTAAAATAGTTCCGTAACTTGCCTACGAACCAGTAGGTCGGGGGTTCGAGTCCCTCGCAGCGCATTAAATGTTTCACACGCTTCGGCAATAGTCGGGGCGTGTGATTTTTTTGTATTAAACTTCTCAGAACTGCGGTTTTGCGTGGGTTTTGTGGTTTGGACGAGGTTATTATTCTTGTATCGGCTCGTCGGAATTGTTTCCGAAAGACCTGCGTCCCGGCTTTGGTCGGGACGCTTTTCTGTCAGAATCTGGTTCTCAGGGCACTATCAGGGCACTATTTTTGACCCCCGCAATATGTAAACGGTGCCGAAGCACCGTTTTTTAGTTTCAGATATTTATATAAATGCTCATCCGGTCTTGTTATTGGGATTGCAACGAAACATCACGTCGGCTATCGTTTCGCCAGATATATCGTCGGCATCTTTGAGCATATGGGAATAATAATCGGTCGTGGTGCTGACCTTGCTGTGTCCTAAGCGCCTGCTGATGCTCACCGGGTCGATGCGGTTATAGCACATAACAGAAGCCATTGTGTGGCGAAACGCGTGGGGGTTGATATGCGGCAGACCGTGCTTTTCAGAGAACTCATCGAGAAACCTCGTGACCGTATCAGGGTTCATCGGTTTGCCCTCGTTGCCCGACTTCTCCTGGAAAAACAGGAAGTTTGTGTCGTGCCAGCGGTCGCCATATTTGGATTTCATATCTTCATACCACTTTTGGTACTCACGGAGCAGATCCATGCTCTCCTGCCGAGGGCGAATTGCGGTCAGCTTCATGTGACCGATCGCCTCGTCCACTCGCGGCATCAGCTTTCGGTAGCCCTCGATCGTGCGCTGCTTGACACCCGTGCGCTCTTTCAGCGCGATGACGTACTCGGCATACTCGGAGAACGTCTGCTTGTTGTCAACGTCATAACCCTGTCTGCACTTTTTCTCGAAATCGACCGCCGTTTCGTTGAGCGCTTTCATGTTCTGCCGCTCGGTCTTTTTCGGGTCGGGCTTGAAGGTCATTTCGTAGGGCTTGAGCTTTTTGCCGCTCTTGTCGTAGCCCTTGTTGACCCTGATTCGGTACGCGATGATCTCGCCTTGCTTGTTTTTTCTTGGTTCGATATACGCCATTCAGATCACCTCCCTGACAGACAAGGATACCACACTTTTCCTTGAAAATCCAGCGTTTGCGAAAGAGTTTGCAGTCACAACACAGAAATTTTTCAATCTGTGTCACCTCCTAAATAGCGCAGGAAAACCTCCTTGTTGATGAGGTATTTCTTGCCTGCTTTCACGCAAGGGATCTGGTTGCTCTTGCACATTTGGCGCACGCGGTACTCGGTGAGCCCG
>NZ_FPIR01000031.1 GCF_900119155.1 Ruminococcus sp. YE71
CTCGATTTTATGGAAGGATATTATTCAAAAGATTTATCAGCGCCCGATTACTTGACGGTAACGGTAACAGCTCTCTTGGAGAGATCGTTCGTGTTCCATTCGTTGTTGATCTTTGCGCCAACGACCAGTTTGAAGGTGCCGATCGGTGCATTTTTGAAGGTGTAGGTAGTCTGATAAGCACCAAACTGGGTGTAGATCTTCCATCTGCCTGCGGAGTAGTAAGCGATGCAGTACTTTTCAGCACCTTCCAGAGCGTTCCAGCTCAGAGTAACTGTTCTGCCCTGAACGGTCGCGGAAGCGATCGGATATACGTTGGTGACAGGTGTCGGATCCTCGGGCTGAGTCGGAGTCTGTGTGCCCTCGGTGGAAGTCGAGCCGTTCACCGTCTTGGATTCATCCAAAGTGCCGCCGTAAACGTCAAAGTAGGAGGACAGCTTCGAGGTGTCGGTCTGGAGGAAGTAGTTGCCCGAAGGAATGTAGCAGAGCGACGAATTGGTATCGAAGTTTGCGTACTTGTTGTTGGTGTTTACCTTAGTGCTCTTGTCGGTAACGATGGTACCGTCCATACTGCCCTTGCAGTTGTTGAACACGTCGTTGTAGCTCTTGACTGCACCGAGCTTAACTTCCATCGGGTTCTTGCAGTTGTCGAAGATATTGTACTCGGAGAAGATGTACGCATTCGCTCTCGGGTTCATGCAGTAGCTTGTCTGTCCGCTGAATATGTTGTTGTACATATGAATGTTTGCCTGACGAGCCAGAGGTCCTCTTGATTCGCACTTGTTCCAGTAATTGTGATGATATGTGATGTGGAACTGAAGGTTGCTGTCGGAGGCACCAACAAGGTTAGTCTTGTGGTAGCCCTGATAGTAGCAGTAGCTGTTTGTGAAATACTGTCCGCGCTTGAAATCGCAGGCACCGTCACCGCCTGCCTTGTCGGATTCAGCGGGATTGGATATTGAAGGAGCATAGAATTCACAGTTGTGTATCCAGCATCTTTCAACGGGTGCAGACAGAGAAGAACTTTCCTGAACACCTTCCATGCCAACGCAATCCTCCGGAACGTTCTTGAATGCAATATTCTTTACTTCAAAGCTCTTTCCAAGGCTTGGAGCAGAAGATTCGCACATGAAATGCAGACCCCAGCCATCGATAGCAGCATCAGTGCCGATACCTTCGATCGTGATATCTTTACCGGACTTCATTCTTGCCATGTAGCCGTTGTCGCCAACACTTCCGCCATAATCTACTGAGTTATATGCTGTCAGACCCGAAGGAGCCTTAACGTCACCTATGATACGGATAACAAGAGGAGTTCCGTCCTGAGCCAGCTTCTTGATGATGCCCTTGTTGGAATTGGACTTTCCGCCGTTAGCAGTTTTTCCGCTGCCAACGTCCTGCCCTACGGAGTTTAGTATATTTCCGATACCTGTAACCGTTGTGCCGTCCTTGGAGGTAACAGTTACCTTGTCTTTGTTATCGTTGGTGACATAGATGACCTTTGCGTTGGATTTCAGAGTACCGTTGTCTGTATATGCACCTACACCCGAAGAATAGTTGTAGTGTGCATATCCCGAACGATCCTGCTCGTTTACCGACAGACCGCTCTGGGTGATGGTACCCTTGCTTGTTGTTACGGTAACGGAATAAGTACCCGCGGGAACGCCGGGGATATCAACTCTTACGCCCGCAGAGGTGTCGCGGACTAGGTAGGTAAGATCATCGCCTGTCAGACTTCCCGATGCCGCGCCCGAGTAGGAAACACCTGTGATATCCGAATCCTTAAGACCCGAGAACACTACATAAAGAGCCTCGTTCCAGCCGCCTGCGCTTACTGCCTTTACGCCGTTGATATCAACGTTGGAATTGTTATTGCCCTGAGAGTCATTGCTTCCCTGAGAATCGTTAGAGCCCTGAGAGTTTGAATCATTCGAGCCCTGACTTGAGCTGCTGCCGGATGTGGAAAGTGACATATAGAACAGATTTGAAACATCTGCCTTAGTCAGCTTGTGACTTCCCGCAGAGATATCTGCGGTTATGATACCGTTTGAAGCGGTAAGCTTGCTGCCGTCCAGCTTGATGGTGGCATTGCTCTCGCCAAATACCAGCGTGAGCTTTCCCGACGAAGGCGCGTTGAAGCCGATGCTTGTCGAACTTTCCATCTTGAGACAGCGGGTCAGCGTCAGACCGTTGTAGTATACCGTTCCATTCTGAGTAGAGAGGTTGCCCGAGATGGAGAAAAAGCTGCTCGAAATGCCGTCGGTGGTGAAGTTCTGAACGTAGCTATCGGAGGAAGTCTGCGAACCGCCTTCGGTCTTAGAGCTGCTGTCAGAAGAGGAACTGCTGTCGGGGGAAGAGCTGTCGGAGGAAGAAGAGCTTCCCGAGAATACAGAGCATTTCTTTGAGGTATTCTTGATACCGTAGCTGCCGTTGATAAGCGTGTTTCCCCATGATGTGAGTGACGTTCCCGCCCAGTCGTTCGCTATATCGAGGTAGGAGAGATCGGAACTGTTGCCCTTCCACGACCAGCCTAGATAGCCCACGTTCTTCTGGGTGCAGTAGCTCATTATTGTCGCTTCGTCAACATCTCCGTTGATGTGCTGTCCGCCGAACTCGCCGATGACCACGGGTACACCGGTACCGAGAGCATTGTCGATATTATTCTTGACAGTGTAGGAATCTCCGCCCGCGTACTCATACATATGGATAGAGAAGACGGTGTTTTTATCGCTGTCGGCATTGAACACCGATTTTCCGTAGTCCTTGATGGAATCGGGATACTGACCCCAGCCTGCGCAGTCGATCATTATCATGTTGTCGATGCCCGCATTCCTTATATTCTTAACTGCGGTCTTGTTGCCCTCAGCCCACGAGGAACCGTTCCAGCTGCCGTACCATTCGTTTGCGATGTTGAGGATAACATATTTCTCATTGCCCTGCAAAACGTCCTTATTCTCGATCCAGTAGTTGACAGCGGCATTAAGGTCGGAAGTGTTATCGCTGCCTGTTGCGTCATGAACTTCAAGGATACACACCAGATCGTTTTTCTTGCAGGTCGAAACGATATCCTTCAGTTCGCTGTTTGAGGTCTTTGACCACTGTTTGCCGTCCGCCACTACTACTCTTACGGTATTGGCACCGTTGGCGGCAGCCCCTTTGATGGAGGTCTCGGTGTAGGAGCTGTACCATGCATGAGCAATATTTACACCACGCACAACAAAATCCTTTCCGTTAGCGTCCTTGATGGATGTGCCGCTGACATAAAAACCATTGGCAGACGCGTCGGCGGGAATTTTGGGAATCGCCATTGCGACAAGCAGCATGGAGAGCAATCCTGCTGTAGTGCGCTTGCAAAGCTTTGGAAATGAATGAGTATTAACCATAAGCTATAAATCCTTTCGATTAAATTTAATGCGATTAATGCGAACTAGCTCGTTAAAATTACTCTATCATAATAATTAAATTTTGTCAATACACTTTTATGATGTAATCGAATACGTTTAGAGGTTTTTGTATGATTAACTAATCAAAAACCCGATTTTACAACATTTCGCACAAATTTATATATTTTTTTATTAGCAGGTTGTTATCAAAACTGAGAATTCAAGAATTTAACTTTGATCCAAGATTAAACAATCATAGTTAAATTTTAATCTGTGTAGTGACTATACTGTGGTTGGATTCATATATTGGATTCACAGTTTCTTAAAACTCACTATCATAACATACTGAGTTTATACAGGAACAACTGTTCAAGTTTATGTTTGATGAAAGTGGGGGTTGTTTTTTCGGAGGAGGCGTGGTATAATGAAGAAGCAAGAGTAAGCACTCGGCTTGCTAATAGAATCGGAATTTAACATATCAAGAGGTCTTGTAATCATGAAAACCAACAAACTGATCTATGCTTTTATCAGCGTAATGCTTTGTCTGGCTTTGGGTATATCGGGAATAAGCGCTTTCGCATCAGAAAACAAGATCACTGATTATTCATCGATAGATAAGCAAATTGCAGAGGATATAGAAAAATACCATATTCCTGCAATGGCAGTGGCTGTTGTGGATAAGGATAGCGTTCTGTTTGAAAATACCTATGGCAACTGTGAAAACGCCGATCTGCCGTTTATCATCGGGTCTATGAGCAAATCATTTACTGCGATCGCAATTATGCAGCTTTATGAACAAGGAAAAATTGAACTTGAAAGCCCGATAGATGAGTACATAGATACATCAAAATGGTTTGAGGAAAATACCGATCATAGCAGGATAACAGTGAAAGATCTTCTGCATCACACGAGCGGTATCACCACATATCAGACATTTGGTTCTTTGAAAAGTACCGAACAATATGGCAGCTATGAATATGCAAATGCAAATTACGGACTGCTGGGACTTATTATAGAAGCGGTAAGCGGTATGTCCTATGAACAGTATATTGAGCAAAATATATTCGAGCCGATCGGAATGTCTCACTCTGCTGCGAGCCTTGAAAAAAGCAAAGATAACGGCTTGATAGACGGATATAGAAACTATTTCGGCATACCTGTTGCAGGAGAGCCCGATTATCCCGAAGAAATACATGATGGGACTTGGACAAACATTCCCGCAGGATATCTTTCTTCGAGCGTGAGCGACATGGAAAAATATCTGCAAATGTATCTTCGGGGCGGTGAAAACATCGTAAGCAGCGAAAATGTTGATCGTATGTTTTATGAGAATGTGTCTGAGGGTAATGGATCATATTACGGAATGGGTTGGGAATATATGCCCGATCTGTACAGTAAACCTATAATTGCTCACGCCGGGCTTGTGGAAAACTACACGTCTAATATGTTCATTCTCCCCGAAAAAGGTATGGCTGTGGTCGTTCTCGTTAATATGAATGACTATCTTGTCGGCAATAATCTGCTCGAAAATATTGTTATGCCGCTTCTCGGAGAACCTAGGCAGAAACTTCCCAACCTGTATCTGATACTCCATGCAGTGATAGATGTGATATGTTTTGTAATTTTCTTCATAAGTATTCATTCTGCTGTGACATTGAAAAAGTGGAGAACGAAGACATCTGAGAAAAAAATGTTTGTATCAGATATTATAAGGCACATGATCCTTCCGATTATATTATTAGCTATCCCGCCGATCATGGCAACGCCGTACAAAGTTGTATGGTTATTTGCGAAGGATATCATGCTCGTGATCATCATTAACGCAGTATTATTGTTAGGAGTGGGAGTTTATAAAGCCTGTTTTGCTTTGAAAAAATGATAGATTCTGATTTATCTTAGCAACAACCCAATCACCATTCAAAATTGAATAACCCTACAAGCTGTGTAACCGAACTCCGCTCCACAGCTTTTTCATTTTCCCCATAACAACTTGTCGAACGCAAAACTCATCTGACACACCAAAGTTCATGCGCACTGCCAGTAGACAAAGTGAAGCGTTGCGCGCTATAATAATATCATCGGGTATCCTCAAGGAAGGCTGTGTGAAGAAGTTTCTGAAAACACGTTCCGAAGAAGTCGAGAGTGCTGTCGAGCAGGCGATGCGTGACCGTATCGATCAGCTTGTTATCGCAATGCGAAGTGCAGATGTTCCCGATGCCGACACCGAAGCGTTGAGGGCTGAGATAATCAAGATCGATGAAGAGATCCGCAAGCTGATGAAAAAACTCGGTGATGCCGATACGGTGCTGTTTGAGTATATTCAGAATACGGTCAATGAACTGCACGAACAGAAGGCGGCTTTGGAGCGTAAGATACGGGCAAAGGCTCGCAAGCGCAGGACGGTTGATACCGCGCCTTTGGAAAAACCGATGAAACATTGTGACAAGCTCTCCATTCCCGAAAAGCACGAACTTGCGGCGGTTATGCTTGAAGCGGTCTATGTGAGTGATGAAAATGGCATTGAGGTAAAATTCAGTATATAAGGAAACGGCGATTTTACGCCGTTTTCAAAATATGGTGGAGTGTTGCAATCGGCGTGCCGTAAGCAACACCTTATCAACGATCATTTGGTAAAGTTTGGACGGTTGGTTTTACAATAAAACCGAAAGGACGAATTACCATGATTGATATGATTTATAACTTCCGTGTGGTCGATATTCACGCCGATGAGTTCTCTGACGGGTTTAACAAGCTCTGTGTCCCGTTTGAAAGTCGCTGAGTGAGGAGCAGATTGAAGTATTTCACAAAATTTTCGACTGCACGAGCGATACCGCCGCCGCTGAGATGAGGGTAGCTTATAAGATAGGTTTCAAGGACGGTGCAACATTGATGAAGGAAATTCAGGAATAGAAATAGGGAGAGGGACAGATACTCTAATCGGGTATCTGTCTTTTTGTGTCGGCAGATTGACTTTTGGAGCAAGGTTTGTTATAATATTCTATGAGAGAAATACTCCGAATACATCGGCAGTATAACAAGTTGGAGGGAGATGGGAGAAGATATGGATATTGATAAATACAAAGTCTTGATGATAGACGATGATGAGATGATCG
Organism: Ruminococcus sp. YE71; assembly: GCF_900119155.1. Lineage (GTDB taxonomy): Bacteria > Bacillota > Clostridia > Oscillospirales > Ruminococcaceae > YE71. The sequence continues at coordinate 6,494 of NZ_FPIR01000031.1, forward strand.
CCACAGCTACGTCAGAATATTTCAATATGTTTGGTGTCAGGACAGCATATGTCACGACCTATGATGATGCCGTTTCTTTTCTTGATGCACATGATGTGTCTCTGTTGTTGCTTGACATTAATCTCGGCGATAAGTCGGGCTTTGACCTTTGCAGAAAAATTCGGGAAAACTACGATCTGCCCATATTCTTTATCAGCGCCCGCACAAGCGACGATGATGTGCTTATCGCTCTGAATATCGGCGGCGATGATTACATCAAAAAGCCCTATACTTTGAGCGTCCTGCTTGCTAAGGTCAAAGCGGCGGCAGCAAGGTATGACAGAACAAGGGATAATGTCGGCACAGTGCGGAGCGTTCAGCAGCCGGAGGACGGTCTTGTGAAGCTCCTCGGAGATATATACCTTAATACCAATACCCACAAGATTATTTCGGACGGTAAAGAGATAACGCTGAAAGCACTTGAATACAAGCTGCTGTATTATCTTTACACGAACAGGGGCAAGGTCGTTTCAAAGGACGACCTGCTTCGTGATGTGTGGGAGGACGAATATATCAACGAGGGTACTATCGCCGTGCATATCCGTCATCTGCGTGAGAAGATCGAATCCGATCCAAAAGAGCCGCAGCTTATCAAAACAATTTGGGGCGTGGGCTATATGATGGAAGATACATTATTATGAAGCGGTATTACAGATTTGCGATTTTTTTGATTCTGATGCTTACTATCGGTCTGATTGCAGTTATCAGGCTGACGGGTTCGGACAACGGCTTTGTCGGAAATGATGATGTGGTCTTTCTCAATGAGACAGCGCACAGGGCGACGGGCGATATTCCGTCCGAAGATACATCACAGAAACGGGAGTATGTCATACTCGATAGTAACGGCAATACCCTTTTCGATAACCGTATCGACCGTTCGGAAGTGCTGACCGTAGAAACGGCGATACAAAGGCGTTACCCCTATACCTATATCAAAAAAAACAATCAGATAATCGGCAGCGTTATCTTGACGGACGGTGAAAAGCGTTTTGACCGACTGCGTACAAATATTATTTTGATATATGTAGGGTGCAGTCTTGTGCTGATAACGGCGGTGCTGGCGTTCGGTGCGTATATACGAAAAATTGTGATAATTCCCTTTGATAAGATGAAGAATTTTGCTTCATATGTGGCGGCAGGCGACCTTGACAAGCCGCTTGAAATGGATAAGGACAATATGTTCGGAGCGTTTTCCGAGAGCTTTGATATCATGCGCGAGGAGCTGAAAGCGTCTAAGGCAAGGGAGTTGTCTTTACAGAAAAAAGAGCGCGAGCTGGTGGCTTCGCTTTCGCATGACCTGAAAACGCCTGTCACTGGGATAAAGCTCACTTCGGAATTGATGGCGGCGGTATTCTCGCAGAACGAGGGGCGTGAGTTTACTGTCACGCCCGATATGACCGCAAAGATGAACAATATCTATAAGCGAGCCGAGGAGATAAACGTGCTTGTGAGCGATCTGTTTTCCTCTACTTTGGAGGACTTGGGCGAGTTCAAGGTCAACTGCACGGACGAAAACTCCGCCGTAATTGCGGAGGTCGTATCAAAATATGATGACCGTGGACTTGCCCGCCTGTCGGATATCCCCGAGGTGATGATACATATCGACAAGATACGGCTTTCGCAGGTGATCGGCAATATTCTCTCAAATTCCTATAAGTACGCAGGTACACCGATTGATGTTCGTTCGCATATTGAGGACGAGTTCCTTGTGGTTTCTATCGCCGACAGCGGACAGGGCGTTTCCGATGACGAGCTAGAGCTTATCACGAATAAATTCTATCGGGGTAAAAACCACGGTAACAAGGACGGCAGCGGTTTAGGGCTGTATATCGCCCGAATGCTCATGGATAAAATGGGCGGCGAGCTGACAGTTTCAAGCCCAAACGGACTGTGCGTAACACTTCTTATCCCTTTAAGCTGAGAAAAAAGCCTTTTCCAAAACATGAACGCCCCGAGCTTCGCAAACTTACGAATCTATCAAAATGAAAATGCGAGGGCATCGAGCCGTCCGCCCGAGGACCAGTTAAGAAAAAGACAAGAATTTAACAAGGATCTGACAAGGAATTTATTGACGGGATCATGTATAATACAATCATAGGGTACAAAAGTATCAGAAAGGTTGTGTTATATATGATCCCTGTTTTGCGTACAGAAAAGCTGTGCAAGTCCTTTTCAAACGGAGGCACTCAGCAGCACGTTATCAAAAACCTCGATCTTGAAATAATGGATGGCGATTTCACCGTCATCATGGGAGCTTCGGGTTCGGGCAAGTCCACTCTGCTCTATGCTCTTTCGGGTATGGATAAGCCGACACTCGGTAAGATATATTTCGGCGATAAGGAGATACAAGGCTACTCGAACGATCAGCTTGCGGTGTTCCGGCGCGGCAACTGCGGGTTCGTGTTTCAGAGCATATATCTGCTTGAAAATCAGACCGTGCTTGACAACGTGCTGACGGGTGCGTTTGCGGTTCAGAAAAATTCTCCCGAGCTTATCAAGCGCACCAAGGATACGCTCGCCCGTTTGGGGCTTGATGAGGAAATGCAGAAGAAATATCCCAATCAGCTTTCGGGCGGTGAGGCACAGCGCGTCGGCATCGTCAGAGCTATTATCAACGAGCCGAAAATACTCTTTGCCGACGAGCCCACGGGGTCGCTCAACTCGGCAACGGGAAAGGAAGTGCTTGATATATTCACGCAGGTGCATGAGAACGGTCAGAGCATCGTCATGGTAACTCACGATATAAAGACCGCACTGCGCGGAACAAGAGTTATCTATCTGCGTGACGGAAGCGTTGTCGGCGAACACAGAATGCCGAAATACGGCGGGGACGATCTCAAAGAGCGCCGAAACGAGCTGACGGCGTTCCTTGACGAAATGGGCTGGTGATAGCATGAAGATTTTCAGATTATCGTTATTCAATCTAAAGAAGAACAAGCGTGAGGCGGCGGCTATTCTATTTCTGACGCTTGTCAGCGCATTTCTGCTGGGAACGTTCCTATCCTCCGTGACAAATATCCCGAAGGTGTTCGGCAAGTGCTTTGCGGAAACGGGCTGCAGGGACTATATGATAATGGTCGAAGCGGATAAATACCGTGATGTTTACAGCGATATACTCACTGAGGATTACAGCATTTCCGAGGTGCAAAGAGGCAAGGCGCTGTGGGCGCTCGAAGCGCAGTACGATAAAAACGGCGAAAACCGTTCCACTAACATGACCTTTGTTACCGAAAGCACAGAGTATGCCTTTGAGGATTTTGTCAAGGACGAAACGCTGTCCGACGATGAGATTGCAAAGCTCATTCACCCGATATATCTGCCCGAATACTTCAAGATAGCGGACGGCTTCAAGGCAGGCGACACATTTACCCTTACGGCAGGCGGTATGGATTATCCCTTTGAGATCGCGGGATTCTACAAATGCGGACTTCTTGCCGAAAGCGGCATTGGCAGAAAATGCGTGATCTCCGACTACGACTATATGCTGCTTACCTCGGTGTACCCCGAATATGAGCTTATGATATTCGACCAAAGCGACAGCTTTGATTACAGCGAATACACCGACAAATGCTCGAAAAAAAGCAGCGAGAATTTTGCGAAGGCTTGTCAGTACCGCAATGTTGAGGACGCAAAAACAAATGAAATATACAGTATTGAAATGTACCTGTATATCAGCGTTTTCTTCTCGGCGGTGACATTTGCGGCGGTATTTTTCCTGATCGCTCACAAAATCAAAAAGGATATTGAGGATCAAATGCAGCAGATAGGCGTGCTTGAAGCGCTGGGCTACACCTCGAAGGAAATATCACTTTCCTATGTATGCGAATATGTGCTTTCGGGCGGTGTCGGCGCGGTTCTCGGCGGTATATGTGCGGTGCTTTTCAATCCTGTCATGAACAGCATTTGTACCTCGATGATATACCGTCATTACGATGTTTCACCCAATTATCTGCGTATCATCGTTGCGGTACTTATCGTTGCGGTTCTTGTTACAGCCTTTGCAGCATTCAAGGCGGGCAGAATCCGGAAAATTCCTCCCGTTACGGCGTTCCGCAAGGGTATTCAGACACATCACTTCGGCAGGAACGTATTCCCCCTCGAAGGGCTGAAAAAGAGCGTGAATCTTCGCCTTGCACTTAAAGGCATATTCACCGACCTCAGCGGAAGCATCGGAACTGCAATCTGTATCATACTTGCAGGAACAGCGTTCATGTTCGCTTTCTTCACCTACGACTTTTTCTCAAAGGACGATGCTATGCTTAAGGTGGTAGGCATGGAAGTTCCCGATGAATCGGTAACGCTGATGAACGGCGTGGACACCGATAAATTCCGTGAGGAGCTTCTTGCACTGCCCGAGGTACGCAAGGTCAATCTAACCTGTGGTTACAGCTCATGGATGTATGTAAAGGGATCGGACGAACCGGGAACAGCCTTCGGCTATGAAGATTACAGCGAAACGGAGAACATATTCGTGAAAGAAGGCAGACTTCCCGAATATGAAAACGAGGTGGCTATATCCCTCGGAAGAGCCGACCGTGAGAACCGCCATGTGGGCGACAGCCTTATCATGCTGGGCGACGGCGGCGAAAAAAGCTACATCATCACGGGCATTGTTCCCGCAATGAGCAATTCTCGCATGAATATGTATTTTACAACAGACGGATTTATCAGAATGAACCCGAATGCCCGTCCCGATATGGCGGAAATATACCTGAAGGAAGGCACGGACAGGAAAGCCTTTGAAAAAAAGCTGACCGCCCTTTATGGCGCAAATGCAAAGGATACGGCTTTCGGCAGCAGTGCGGACGGCACTCTCGAAGAACGTATCAGAGCGGTAGCGGACGAAAAAATGGCAGTTCTTATCTCACGCTATGGAATCACGGATGTGGATTATGCTATAAAGATAGGCGATACGGTCATCAAGGGAAACAGCAGTAAATTCGTTATCAAGGAAATGTCACCCATGGCGGAAATGTTTGCTGATGAAATGGGTACTGTCGGAGAAGTCGCAAAGACCTTCTGCGGAGCAGCAATGATCTTTGTCGGCGTGATAGTCGCAGTTATACTGAGCATCATTTCCGCAGGTACGGTCAAGAGACAGCGCAAAGAACTTGGCATCATGAAAAGTATGGGCTACACCTCGAAAGACCTTATGATGCAGATAGCCATGCGCATACTGCCGACAGCGGTGTTATCCTCGGTGATAGCAGTGTTCTGTGCGATATTCGTTCAGCGTGCTTTCTGGCTGGCGATGTTCGGCATACAGATAGCCGAAAGCCTGCCACTGATGATAATATCCGCTGCGGTGCTGGTGGTGTTCTGCCTGATGGTCTCCTATATCAGCGCGAGACGTATAAAGAAGATATCCGTGACAGAGCTTGTTACCGAATGATACAGGAGTGTTGAGTTATGAATAAAAAGATAGCTATAGGTATTGCGGCGCTGTGCGCTGTTATAGGAATGACCTCTGCGATAGTGTCGGCGGAAAAAGCTCCGATCGAATCATCTGGCGTATCCTCCGCTGTCTCGCAGGACAGGGTATATAGTGTGGGTTCGGTCAGCAAAGTCTATGTGACCACAGCGGTCATGCAGCTTGCAGACGAAGGTAAGGTAGATATAGACAGCCCCGTAACCGATTATATTCCCGACTTCGCAATGGCAGACGAGCGCTATAAGGACATCACCGTGAGAATGCTCATGAACCACACCTCGGGCATAATGGGTTCGATAGAAAAAAACAGTATGCTATATGCCGATAATGATACATCGAATTATAACAGCTTGCTTGAAATGCTCTCGACACAGCGCCTGAAAGCCGCCCCGGGCGAATACGCCGCCTACTGCAACTCGGGTTTCGACCTGCTGGAGATGATAGTCGAGAACGTCAGCGGTATGTCCTACACCGACTATATCAGGACAAATATCTCGGACAAGTTAGGTGCGGAACATACGGGGACGCCGCTCGATATGTTCGGGCGGGACGATCTCGCTCCGATATATTGCTTCGGGAATATCCCTCACGACTACGAATACTGTATGGTCTTGGGAACGGGCGGAGTTTATGCAACGGCTTCCGATGTGGCGGAATTTGGCGGAACGTTCTTCAAGGGCAATAACACACTCCTCTCCGATAATGCCAAAAACGAAATGGCGACCCGTTGGGACAGTACAAATGCAGACCAATACAAGGACGGCAACGGTCTCGGCTGGGACTATGTGGAAAAGCTTCACTATGAGCAGGCTGGCATAAAGGTCATGAGCAAGGGCGGTGACATCGGCACTATGCACGCAGAGCTGATGGTCGCTCCCGATGAGGAGATAAGCGTGGCTGTGCTTTCCGCAGGCGGCGGCTCGAATTATAATGAGCTTATGGCACAGGCACTGCTCGATGTGGTGCTTGATGAGCGCGGCAAGGCTGTCGATAAGACCATGTCCGACATACTGCTTACGGACAGTATACCCGATGAGTACAGAAAATACGAGGGTTGCTATTCCTTAACAACTTCTTCGGGCGATAGAATCATGAAGCTGTATTTTGACGATGATACGATGTATACCGAGACTGTTGGCACGGGAAATTCAACACGCACCCGATACAAGCCAACGTCAGAAGGCAGCTTAACCAAAGTTGATGAAAAAGGAAACATCTCGCCTGACAGAACGCTCCTGCACTTTGCGGAGATAAACGGCAAGGTATACATTAAGGGCGATATGACCTCGATAGTTCCGGGACTGGGAGAAAGCCATTACAGCCAATACTGCGGCGAGCGAATTGAGGATAACACTGTGAGCGAAGGTGTTCGGGCAAAATGGAATGAAAGGTCTGACAGAGCAATCGTAGCATACAGCGACAAATATTCCTCAACTCAATATGACAAGCCCTTCATCAGATTACTGACTGATGATGAGCTTGACGGATACATTGTCGATTCGCTGGGAATGCCTTACAAGATGACGGATGAAAACAAGGCAGAGTTCTTCACCTCATCTCCGTCGTCAACAACTCGCGATCTTCGGGATATTGAAATTCGTGATGTGAGCTTTGCCGATGGCACAAATGGCGAAAGTGTGAATGTAAGCACCGGCTGTAAATACCGCTTTGCTGACGAACTGCCCGAGCTTACAAAAGACATATCCGAGATAAATCTCAATAGCGATGAAGCACGTTGGTACCGCATCGGAGCAGATATTGGCGGAGGCTCGATTACTGCCGAGCGTCCTGAGAACAGCGTTATCTGTGTATACAACAAATACGGTGAGCTTATCTATACCACCCACATGAAAGATGCATCTGCCGAGATACCTCTGCCTGCCGATGGTTACATTCTTTTCCACGGCGAAACGGGTGACAGCGTAAAGGTGTTCAGATAACAGCATATCAAATGACAGTAGTCTAATGGCACACCCAAAAACTGTCCCACTGGGGTCATAATCGGAATTGTGGAGCATACCACAATAACAGCGTACTCTATTGGAACTGAATAAGATGTTCAATCTACTTCTGAGGGCAAAACAAGGGCGATAGCTTTTTCACAAAATAAGCTATCGCCCTTTCTTTTCAGATAATCTATTTGATTTTAGATAACACCTCATAAATATCCCCATTGATGCAAATACTCTGCTCCATGATTTCATCAGGAGCATACGCCTCACCGAAATTCAGACAAACGTATACTGCATCAGGATTTTTTGCTGTCATCTGCCAGAACGGATACTTGATAATCACAGGAGTATTATAGCCCACACCAAGCTCCAGGTACAGAATATGCTGTCCTTCGTGTGCTTGCAGGAAGTCTTGATAATGCTCTGCTGCCTTATGCCAGCCCTCGTCCTCGACGAATTTATCATCGCTTCTGAGGTTCATCGTCATGGGCTTACCGCATTTCGGGCATTTTGGGATCAACTCGGTGGGTATCTTCATATCCTGCTGAAACTCGATCATATCCTTGACCATTTCCTCGTTGTCATAGGTCTGATCGTGGCACGGCTCGGAGCATTGGAACAGTCCGTAATCGCCCTGCGTGTAGAACAGTCGGCTCTTGTCAAAGCCTGCCTTCTGGAACTGGTGGTCAACATTTGTAGTGATAATGAAATAGTCCTTGCCTTTCATCAGCTCAAATAACGCTTTGTATGTGCCGTTGTCGATGTCCATATAGCGGTTGCACCAGATAAAGCGTGACCAGTACGCCCACATTTCTTCGGATGTTTTAAACGGGAAAAAGCCGCCGGAATACATATCGTGAAATCCGTATTTCTCCTCGAAATCGCTGAAACATTTTTCAAATCGTTCTCCCGAATAGGTAAATCCTGCGGCAGTTGAAAGCCCTGCGCCTGCACCGATCACGATAGCGTCTGCCGTTTCAATTTCTTTTTTCAAACGTTCTATTTCAACCAAGTAATTGTTTGTATAATTCATAGTCGTCCTCCCTGAACACATTGAAAATGACCTGTATATCGTGTGATCTGCGGAACTTTCTGACTGTTCTCACGGCTATCTCTGCCGCCTTATCCTGCGGAAAACCGAACACTCCCGTTGAGATGCAGCAGAAAGCGATGCTCTTAATGCCGTTCTGTACGGCAAGCTCTAAACAGCTTTGGTAGGAGCTTTCAAGCAGCCGACAATGCTCATCGGTGAGCTGTCCCTGTACGATCGGTCCGACAGTGTGTATCACATAGGCGCAGGGCAGGTTGTAGGCTTTTGTTATCTTCGCTTTGCCCGTAGGTTCTTCATGACCTTGCCGTTCCATTATCTGACTGCACTCATACCGCAGCCGAACGCCTGCAAAGGTGTGTATGCAGTTGTCGATGCAGGAGTGGCAGGGCTGATAACACCCCGTCATTCCCGAATTGGCGGCATTGACGATAGCGCCGCTTCTCAGCGTGGTGATATCGCCTTTCCAGAGATAAATGCCGTCCTCTATGGGTGTTAAGTCCGAAATATCGGTGATACCCTTACTCTCTGTCAGTGAGGTGAGGTTTTCGTCCTCAGCTTGCAAATAGCTCTCGTCCGCTACCCACGCAGGACGGATATTCACAAGGCTTCGGTATAGCCTAAATTTGTCCTGCTCAGCTTCTGGTATCTCTATGCTGCCGAGATCGTTTCGCTCGGAAAGAAGATAGTTTATCAGGTTATCAAGTTTACTCATGGTATCACCGCCTAAAAGAATGAAAGCTGATCGTCCGTCCAGCGTTCCTGCTTCGCCTGATGTATGACTTCGCCCTTCTGCAATTCGCCCACAAGAAAGGGAGATTCGGGATTATGCAGCCGCATATTTCGTTTCACATTTTCTCGGTTATAGTTTGCGTAGCAGTAACGGCAGAGATGTCCGCAGGTGTCATATGCACCAATGTCTGTATCGAGAACACAGGCACATTCGGCTCTCTGTGATTTTTTCTTTGGCACATTCAGGTGAGAGCCTATCGCAGTTTCAAAGGTCTGATGTGTCATGCAGCCTGCGCAGTCCACACCATAGGGTGCAAGGTCATTGCCCTCAGCACAGGCTTTTATTATAATGCCGTACCGCCTGCCGATCTCCGCAAAGGCTTTGCCAATGGTGATACGCTCCTGCGGTGTGACCGTCCGAGCCTGCGGAAAGTTCCGCTTGACCTTTTCGTATAGATCAATAAAGCTGATAACGCATACATGAGTATATCCCGAAAGCATCCTGCACATCTGCTCAAAGTCGGATATATGGCGTTCAAGCGTGTAGGTGCTGTCAATGAAGATCGGATCATACCGCCAGCCCACGCTATCAACACCAACCGTTTTTGACAGCGTAATGAAGTCCTGCATAACCGTTTCTTTTGGCGGTACATTCGGCTCAACATCTCTGCCGTAGGGCGTGATCGTTACGAACCAATACTGATGATAAGCTTTCAGTTCGTCAAGGTGTTTCAGCATTGGCGCTGGGTTCTTGGTACAGAACCCAAGGCAGTCCACCACTTCGGGGTTCAGCTCATAGCGTGTGATCCAGTCTGGACGATAAGGGTTACGCACCAGCACAAAGCCCGCCCGTATCCTGTTCATGAACCACTTGGAATAAAACGCCGGAATATCCGTCCTCATACCTGTGTTGATGATCATTGCCCTCACTGTCCTTTCATCTTATTTTACCATATTCGGCGCATATTTACAATGGTCAGTCCTCGTCAACGATGACCACTCGTCCCTCACGGCGAGGCTTGCTCTGAGGATATTCTCCCTCACAGTAGCCGAGCAGCACAAATGCCCTTGCTATGAAATTTTCGGGGATGCCCCATTTATTCAAAAGCTCTCTGCCGATGTCGTTATCAAAGGTCTCCTCGGCTCTTGCTGTAATACCCTCTTTCAGCTCCTCCACCTTTGCGGAATCACCGAGAACATCCATAAGGTTGATGACCTTCATATCCTTGTTTGCAGCTTCTGCAAGGGCATCTTTCACCCATTCGTCGGACTCTCCGCCTACATATACGAACAGGTCACAAGCGGATATCTTTATAATATCATCAGCGGTAGGCTGATAGCTGTGCAGATCAACACCGTTGTCAAGCAGATAGGTAATCTCTGCATTGTCAGCGTGATCGCCAAGTATCTCCTTGACCCAGTCGTACTCAGGGAAGATAGTGCAAACTACGCTGAAAGGCTCAGAGCTTGCTTTATTACGCTCACGCATCGCCTGCTCGACAGCACTCTCAACTTCTTCGGGGCGGATTTTCAGAAACTTTTTCACGCAGCCCTCCTTGCGGTATGCTCCCGAATCTCTGAGGTATCTGTAACGCTTTCCGCTGTTAGCATTGTCATATGGAACTAAGACGTGCTCCGTATGAAAGCTATCTTATCGGAAGACGCTCTTTGCCAGCTTCAATAATCTGGCATTCTTACGAAGCTCCCTATCCGTACAATCTTCTCGATGCTATTTTTAGAGAACCTAATTAACTATTTGGGGTATATCTATCTCTGAATTTTTGTATTTGATGCCTGTTCATGAAATATTTACAGATAAAATGTTATAATTATCGTGCGGCGTGTCAGTTTTTATGATTTATCTCCGACTTGGTATATGAAACGTTTCAAAGTGAGGTTTTGAATATGACCGAAAAAGAATTGCTTGCCTTGCTGTCCCACGATCCACGAAGGGGCTTTGAACAGGCTATACGGCAATATACTCCGTATGTCATGAAGATAGTGCGGACAAAACTTGAGGGTGTCTGTTCCTACGAGGATATTGAAGAGACAGTCAGCGATATATTCCTTATGTTTTACAAATATATCACGCAGAACGGAAATGAGATAGGCTCGGTAAAGGCTGTGCTTGCTGTTATATCAAGACGCAGATGTGCGGATGTCTATGAGCAGTCATTAAAGCACAGAGATGATATCCCGATAGATGAACTGCCCGAAATAGCAGCCGATGACAGCCTTGAAAATGACAGGGCACGTCTGAACGATGCACTTCACAAGCTTGGACAGCCTGACGAGGAGATCTTTATCCGCAAGTATTTTTTCGGTCAGAACAGCCGTTCGATAGCAGAAGAAATGGGAATGAAAACCAACACAGTCGATAAGCGAATCTCCCGGGGACTTAAAAGACTGAAAACGATAATGGAGGAGGGTAACTGATGAAAAAAGATCTGGAAAAGCTTTTGGAAGAGTGGCAGCTCTCCGATGCCGAAGAGTTCAAGAAAGACATTGACAATTTCGGTGAGGATGAAGTTTCATCTGATACTCTTGACCGCATTGTTTCTTCTGCCATGCGGAAAGCAGGACTTGAACAAGAAGGAGCGATCAAAATGACAACAACAAATAAAAACATTAAAACGGATGATAACAGCAGCTACGGTGAGGTATCTCGGTTCCGCGGCGGAATGGCGATAGCGGCTTGTCTGGCAGTTGCGGTAACAGGAGTGATAGCCGCTAAAATGATGTTCGGCAGCAGGATCGGCACCGGTGAAGAAAACGCTTCGGGAATGCAGATGACGACACAGAGCCCTGAGCAGACGACGATCCCCACTGACAGCGTGACTGCGGTGACAGAACTTGACAGCACGGATGACAGTGCAGATGAGGTGGCTGATAACAGCACCGATGACACTTCCTCAAACGATACAAGCAGCAAAACTGATGCCGAACAGCCTGTCGCTCACATTGATATGACCCCTGAGAAGATCTTCTCGATGTCAACTAAAGAGTTAAAGGAGCTTTCAAATAATCAATATGAGGTAGTTAAGGCGAAATTCAGCCCTCAGCATCAGTGCTACGGTTACAGATTTGCGGCATTCCCTGAGTATGTGTGTGCGTATGATGCTTTTAATTCCGACGAGAACTCTGATACTGCTATCATTAATGATCATTTACCTCCCGAATGGATAGAGATAGATAAAGGGGTTGACATTGGTAACGGCATATCGGCTGGCATGACCTACAACGAGATAAAGGCACGCTGCGACGGTGAGATCTATGCTGAGCCCGGCTGGGTATGGCTCATTTGTACTACTGTGGGCGGCAGAGATTATTGCTTTGGAATTGAAGACATGACCGAAGAAATGTATGATGCTCTTTATGATCGTCTTGATATACCAAAGGAAGAAAGCAATGTAAATAATCCCGGTAAATCAGACGCTTCTGATATTGACCCCGTAACGGAATACGGATTAATCTTCAGATGGGCTTGGATGAGTAATGAGGAAGAGTTAAAGTGGGCAGTAGACCACTACAAAGGTGTAGATGACGAATGGCTGAAAGAGTTTTATGGTTTAGACGATGAATGGCTTGAAAAGTATGATGGTTCATTGGAAGAATGTCGTAAATGGTGGTATGGTGAAGAGTGATCAGAGAAAATGTTGTGTTTGTATAACAAAGATTTCGCCGTAGCATTTTTAGGTTATGATGGAAAAATAGAAAGTAACACAAGAGGAAAATATGTATTCTTCTTAACAGACAGCGAATATGAGCAACTTTCACACTCCTCTTTGGATTATGATCAGAAGTATTATGTTCATGGAGAGCTTGAAGCATTAGCAGATAAAGTCAAGGCGTATACTGTGATTATCCTGTGTATTCTGTTTTTTATCGCCTGTTTTTATCATGCAATCATAACAAGGAGCATTATGCGTGAAGTGATAAAATATTCAAGAGACGGTTTCTTGCTGAATGTTATAAAGGGCTATTACAAGGCAGACCATGCGCTATATTCTGCTGTTCCACTACTACTAATCTGCTTTCTTGCTTATATACTGAAATTGCCCTATTACTGTGTGATTGGATACGTCTGTATATGTTATGCTCGATGATGGTAAACTTTCGTTCGAGGATATCAAGTACTCCGGGCTGACGCTCGAAGAAGTCAAGGCTCTCGCTGAGGGAAAGCCGGCTTAACAACAATCGCACCACCACGCCCGGCATCGCTCTCTCGCTTTATACCGGTATCCGCATCGGTGAACTCTGTGCCTTGCAATGGCAGGACATTGACCTTGTGAACAGTAGACCGTCCGCAAGACTATCCAGCGGATACAGTGCTTTGACGGCAAGAGTAAGACCAAGCTTGTAATCGCAGAGCCCAAAAGCACCAGCAGGTCGAGAGCCTTAAATGTGAACTTTGAAGTTAATGTCATTAAGCTAACACACCAAAAACAAAAAATCATGTCACCTAGGTATATGAAACCACTATCATACCCCCACAAATCCAAAATTCAAGCATGACTAAAAGACAGATCAACGATCTGCCAAAAAATATATCTTTCGCTGCCCTACATTATCCTGTAATTGAGCGAAACAGCTGATCTGCCTCTGTTTTTTCGCTTGTAATGTCGGTCGGGTCTGACAGGCAGCGTTCGTCTTGCTATCAGCTTTTCCAGTTCGGCAGGATCTATCTTGTCGCTTTTCAGATAGCTCATGCAGACGTGTATTGCGGCAGTAATGTTCAGTTGAGTCATATGCTTTCCCTTTTGCTTCGGCACCTCAATGTGCTCGGTGATAAGCATTGAAAAGTTATACATTATCATGCGGGCATACATTTCCTGTTCTATAAAATCTCTCTTCTTGGCATGAAAGGCGTTCAGCCCGATGCTGTATTTCAGTTCACGAAACGACGTCTCTATCCCCCAGCGCATACGGTATATCTCTTTTAATTGCATTATGCCGAACTCATCACGAGGCAGATTTGTTATCAGCGTTTCATATGTATCCTCAGA
>NZ_FPIR01000030.1 GCF_900119155.1 Ruminococcus sp. YE71
ACCGTCTTTACATCGACTCCGCTCTCAATCATCAGCGTGGCGTGTAAGTGCCGCCATGAATGGGGAGAGCAGTAGCGGATGTCGTTTCGCTTGCAAAACTCTTTCAGAAAATCCGCAGGCGAGGTGACGTGCATAGACTCGCCGTTCCATGTGGTGAACAGGCGGTCGTGATCCTGCCACCGGTCGCCGATCGTTGTTATGTAGCCGTCCTGCCACACCTTGTATTTCTTCAGCAGGTCGATAAGCTCAGGCTGCATTTTCAGACTTCTGATACTCGATGCAGTTTTTGGAGTATCGGTGTACATACCACGCTCTTTTGTCCAGAGGGAATTGCGGTTGACGGTAAAGATACCACGCTCCCAGTCGAAATCCTTCCATTCCAGTCCAAGCAGTTCCCCACGACGCAGACCCGTGTACAGCGCCATAGTGAAAAACACAACGTATTTCAGATTCTCGACAGGCTCGGCGTTGAACAGCGTGAGTATCTGCTGAATTTCCTCAACGGTGTAGATGTTGCGCTCCCTTTTCTCCGGAGAGGGGAGCGTCACGTTTTTGCAGGGATTGTCCTTTATCATCTGCATTTTGATGGCGTAGTCGAAGATCGTGCTGACCAGGGACAGGTGTAGTTTGACCGTCTTAGCCGACAGCTTCTTCTCAGAGTTGTTGCCGCACTTCATCTCGCACAGCTCGTTCACGAACTTCTGCACATGGCGGGGCGTGATCTTGTCAAGCCGCAGGTGTCCGAGCGCCTTGTAAATCCTCGGTTCAAGATAATGATAGCCTCTGATCGTCTGCGTTTTCAGCTTTTCCTCAGCGTAGTCTTTGAACCACTGACGTGCGAACTCCTCGAACTTAACTGTTGCAACAACGTTTCCGTGCATACACTCTTCCTCGAAGAGAACGACCTGCCGCTGAAGCTCCTTCTCGATCTGCTTAGCGCTCATGCCGTCAGCCGGCTTCCACGTTTTCGACTGAACGACCTGTTTGCCGTGAATGTCGTACCCGCAGGATACCTTGATTCTATATGAATTTCCTCTTTTGGTTATCGTTGCCATAAAACATCTCTCCTTTTGATGTGTAGATTTTATGGCGTGTTCCGTTGGTATCATTTTAGCACTTTTTAAATGCTCAGTCAATAACGTGTGGAAATTTAACGAAATTTCCATAATTCGGGACACGCCGATTCTTTTGTTCTTTATCTTTTTCTGTTCGATTTATTCTTCTTGATTTGCTTTTGACACTCCTGTTCCCTGTGCTGTTTTTCTTCCTCAACGGGGTTTGAAATATAGTCTCCCCGGGTTATTTCATTGTAAATATTCCTTGAATAAATTGTATATAATACTTATTTAGAGATATCAGTTAAGGTAAACATTGACATTTTACTAAGTTCTTGATATAATTATAGTATCATATAATAAGAGGTGACTAATATGCCTGTACCTAAATATTATGAATTCTTCCCTGCTGTGATGGAATGTCTTAAAGACGGTGAAATACATTCTTCAAAAGAAACAATAGAGTTTTGTATACAGTACTTTGATCTGACAGATGAAGATATCGCCGAAAAGCTTCAATCAGGACAGACGGTCGTATCTAACAGAGTAGGTTGGTCCAGAACTTATTTGTCCAAAGCAGGTCTTATTGAAAAGACTAAACGAGCAATGTACTCTATTACCGATGAAGGCAAAAAGGCAATCTCCGACGGATGTGATAAGATAACTTATGACTATCTGACCAAGTACCCATCATTTAATGATTTTGCCAATAGAACTTTCAATAAAAAGGAAAGCAAGCAGCCTGCTGATAAGGACAGCACATCTGATAAGAGTCCTGCGGAGCTTCTTGATTATGCAGTTACTCAATTAAATGCAAACCTTGCTGATGAGCTGCTCGATGAAGTAATGAAGATATCTCCTTATGAATTTGAAAGCCTTGTCGTCAAACTCCTTATAAAAATGGGCTATGGTTCTATCGAATTGAACAAAAATGCTGTGACTAAAAAGTCAGGAGACGAAGGTATAGACGGTGTAGTTAATGCAGATAAATTTGGTTTTGATTCTATAGCTATCCAAGCAAAGCAGTGGAAAACAGGCAGCACGATAGGCAGACCGGAGATACAAAAATTTTTAGGAGCACTTGTAGGACAAGGGTTTGCCAAAGGAATTTTTATTACAACGGCTCAGTTTACCAAAGAAGCCGTTACGTTTGCGGAGAAACAACAGAATTGCAAGATAGTTCTTATAGACGGTGAGCAGCTTGCAAAGCTTATGATAGATTATGGTCTTGGTGTATCTACAGTTGCAACATATACCATAAAGCGAATAGATACGGATTTCTTCAATGAAGATGTTTGATACAAAAAAACTGCTATGTTGATTATTACGCATAGCAGCTTTTTTCTTGCTATAATAATCAGTCCTTTCTTTTTGTTGTTTCAGATTTCTAGCTCGCTTTTTGACGAGCCTGCATTTCGGAGTGCAAGCTCCGAAGCGGCTCAATTATGGGCTTGTCCATAATTGAGATGAAAGACCGGTAATTTGCCGGTTCTTTCTGTACTTGCGTAATAATGATTTTTAAAATGGGAATATATCCCATTTTGCGACAACAACAGCCATATTACTTTTTGATGATCAACCTGCGATACCTAGATATTTCAGCAAAGATACTTTGCTCACAAGTATCTTGCCGTTTCGACCAGCGCCCGCACGAACATGAGCGATCTTATCCTGCGCGCATAACTGACGGACTGTATGCTCCGACAGCCCGTCTACAAGCGCGGCGCATTCTTTGACCGTGAGCATTTCAAGCGGCTTATCTACGCTCGGTTCGGGCGCAAGGGTAGGAGATGTCGGCTCGACATCTATGAGTTCCTCAAGCATGGCGGTTATCTGTTCAATGAGTTCGTTCTTTTGCTTTATTGTCATTCGCATGACTCCTTTCATTTTCAAAATTAATATTCAATAGTGGTTAGGTTCTGCTTATGTCGGATAGCTGCTAACGCATGACTTGGCGGGAGGGTCATATCGAGCAGGCTGGCTCCGAAAGATAGAATATCGAAGGATAGCGATTAGCTCCGATATAATAATTCGACTAGAATTTTAGGGTCGCCTGACTACCTCCTTTCGGCTTGAGTGGTTGATGATACAGCAGACGCATTTTGAGTGCTGCAGGCGAGGCAGCAGATCTGTGAGCCCAGCGTTTTTTAATACTGACGATGGTGCTGTGATGCAACGACCCCTTTCATTAGTTAAGGCTTGGGAAAGCATTTTTTTGAAGGCGGATCGACGATTATTGATAAAGATTGTAGGCTTATATAAATGCGGGGGTCGGATTTTGTTGAAAAGGTTATAAGCTTAAAAAAGTTGTACCCCCTCAAAAGGTAAGGGCTGGAAACGGCGAAAATCCAACCTATTCTAAAAATTTCGGAGAAATATATAACTGCCGAATGGCAAGGGACGATTATTTATGCACCATTTGGATTGTGCTCAAAAATCGACCCCTTCTATAAGTTAATTTAGAAAAAGCGTTGAAAAAGTTAACTGGCATACGTGGAGATTGTAGGATTGCATAATCGGGATAAGCATATCTGATTGTTAAATGCTTTATTCGTGCATAACCCTCCTGTGGGGAGCGGAAAGACAACTGTTATATTTTTATGAAGGCGTAGTGAGAGGGGGTAAGGCATTATGCTCATGATTGAAGGTACTGTCGATATTGACGGCTCGGTGATATGGTTGATGTAAGGCGGGTGCAGCAGATCATGGCATAAAGCGTTTCGGAAAGTGACAGCGGTTGCATTTATTATCATCTTTTAGCACGGAATAATTTGAGGTACATGAAAATATTCATGCTGTGAAGGTAAAAATAAAATAAGGCGTTCTGTATTCATTCTGCGAATATTCCTCTTAATAGTCAATTCCATTATTCAGCTTCGGGAGCTTGTCTTTCTTGCTGTGATTATATCTTAACACATATCAGATGAAAACAGAAGGTACGCCGCGTACCCCGTCTAAAAGCCTTGATTTTAAAGCGCTTGCGAGACATCAATGCCTGTTTTTACTTTTCAAAAGCATTAAATATCGTGGTTTTATATCCCGGAGGGGGTACGGAGCGTACCCCCTTTTTGGAAAATAATCTTGTAAATATTTTGTGAACGTACAAAACTAAAAAATGCCGGTGTTAGATTACTATACCACAGATTCTCCGATTTGTCATTGAACGAAAAATGAGTGAAAAATGATTGTTTTTACGATGCGAAATTACATTGATACCAAAAATAGAATCGCTGTACAGATGGGGTATGATATTTCTGTTTATCATTTCGGGCGGCTTTCAACAGCAGCAGTGCCGTGAATAATGCTGCTGATGATTCTCTATTTTAAGTATAGCAGAAAGAATGGCTCTCTCCCGCATATTCCACAATCCGAATTTTATCGAGGATTCAAGATAAAAATTCCATATCTAAAACGCAAAACGGACGCAACACCCGGCTTGAGTATTGCGTCCGTTTTTTGATATGATTAGCGTAGGGCGTGCCGTAAGCAACACCTTAACAACGATTATTTGGTAAAGTTTGGACGGTTGGTTTTACACTATAAAACCGAAAGGACAGATACAAATGATTGATGCGATGTACAATTACAGACAGGGTGAGATCCACTCCGCTGAGTTCTCCGATGAGTTCAACAAGCTCTGTATCCCTTTTGAAGATTCGCTGAGTGAGGAGCAGATTGATGTGTTTCACAAGCTCCTCGACTGCGTGAGCGAGACTGCCGCCGCTGAGATGAGAGCTGCATACAATGTCGGCTTCAAGGACGGTGTGACTTTGATGAAAGAGATTTAGAAAAGATCCTTATGAAATAAAAAACTTACAGGCTATTCCCTCCGTTCAATTTATGGAGGGCATTTTTTGATTTAACATGGACTTTACATAGTTGTACTGGTCAAATTTACATAACTATGCTATACTGATATCGTCAGGAGTGTGATGATATGCTTATATACATCGTTGAAGATGATGATAATATACGTGAGCTTGAAGCATTCGCAATGAAAAACAGCGGTTATGATACCGAATGCTTTGAAAGCTCCAAAGATTTTTATAAGGCGACCGCAAAAGCTGTTCCCGACCTCATTTTGCTTGACATTATGCTGCCGGGCGACGACGGACTGACTATACTGAAAAAACTGCGTGATGACCCTGTGACTGTAAATATCCCTGTCATTATCATTTCCGCAAAGACGACCGAGCTTGACCGTGTCAAAGGACTTGACATGGGGGCTGATGATTATCTCTGCAAGCCCTTTGGCGTTATGGAACTTGTCAGCAGAGTGCGTGCGAGACTGAGAGGGAGCAATAAGAACAGCGAATACCGTTTTGCCGAGATACTGCTTTCGGAGGATACCCGAAAGGTTTTTATATCAGGCAGACAGACGGAGCTTACCTACAAGGAATTTGAACTGCTGAAAACATTTATCGCTAGTCCCGGGAAGGCTTTTGCCCGTGACTATCTTATTGATACGATATGGGGACATGACAGCACGGGGCGCACCCTTGATGTGCATATCCGTACCCTGAGAGCAAAACTGGGCGAATACGGCAAATATATCAAGACCGTCCGAAACGTAGGCTATAAGCTGGATAAGGACGAGTAATATGGAGAGAAAGATCGTACTAAGCCTTTTTTATATGGGCATCATCACGGCGATAGTCGGCATCGTGATCACCACTGTATCTTATTACAGATTTTTCCGACGAGAGGTCGAAGAGAATCTCGTCCACGAATGCAGACTGGTGGCGGAAAGCTATGATAAACTATCCTCTGCTGATGAGCTGGAGAGGTTTTCCGGCGAAGACTTCCGCATCACACTGATCGACAAGGTCGGCTATGTGCTGTATGAGAGCGATGCGGATCACCTGACCATGACAAATCACCTCGACCGCCCCGAGATAAAATCAGCCGCCCAAACAGGAACGGGCAGCGACACCCGATTTTCCGACACATTGGGAACAGAGGATCATTATTATGCTGTACGGCTCGAAGATGACAGCATACTGCGTGTTTCGATACAGACAGAGTCTATCATCGCACTGTTTGAGCGCTCCTTGCTGATAATCGTATTTGTAATTATCGGCATCATCGTCGTGTCGCTCATAGCATCGGTAAAGCTGACCGAAAAACTGATAGCCCCATTAAAAAGGATACCTGAGATAATTGAAAAGAACATATCTGTCACCGATGCCGATATATACCCCGAAGTCGTACCGCTGGTTGAAGAGATACGCAATTCAAGAAATGCGCAGAGCGAGATGCGTCAGGAATTCACGGCGAATGTTTCTCACGAGCTGAAAACACCGCTGACCTCCATTTCGGGCTATGCGGAATTGATAGAGTCGGGAATGGCACAGGGTGAGGACAGTGTGAAGTTTGCAGGGAAGATCAGAAGAGAGTCTGACCGTATGCTTGCGCTCATCAGCGATATACTGCGGCTTTCCGAGCTTGACAGCATCGGTGATACGCCACTTGATGATGATGTAGATCTGAAAGCCGTTGCCGAGGACTGTAAAGACCGCCTGTCACAGCAGGCAGAAAAGCGTGGTATCAGGATAACCGTCAGCGGAGAAAGCACAGTCATCAAAGGAAGCAGAACAGAGCTCGGTGAGCTTGTTTACAACCTTGTGGATAATGCGATAAAGTACAACCGTGAAAACGGCAATATCGAAATAGTGACAGCTGACAAAAAGCTGACCGTTACCGACACGGGGCTTGGCATACCGCAGGAGAGTATCCCTCGAATATTCGAGCGATTTTACCGCATCGACAAGAGCCGTAGCCGTGCAAAAGGCGGTACAGGGCTGGGGCTTTCCATCGTGCGGCATATCGCAGAGCACCATGGAGCTGAGATAGATGTGGAAAGCACCGTCGGTGTGGGAACGAGCATCACAGTTAAATTCAGATAGGAGTATCAAATGAATATTTTTTCAATATGTACCCTATGCGGAGGACTTGCCTTCTTCCTGTTCGGTATGCACGTTATGTCACAGAGCCTGGAGAAAATCGCAGGCGGCAAACTGGAAGCGACTCTCAAAAAAATGACCTCCAATCCCTTCAAGAGCCTTGCCCTCGGTGCAGGCATCACCATTGCTGTTCAGTCCTCGTCAGCTATGACGGTCATGCTCGTCGGACTTGTCAATTCGGGCATCATGCAGCTTGAACAGACCGTCGGCGTTATCATGGGTTCAAACATAGGCACAACGCTGACAGCGTGGCTGCTCAGTACAGCCGGTATCAAGAGCGATAATGTGCTGATCTCAATGCTCAAGCCCGAAAACTTTGCTCCTATCGTTGCTCTTATCGGCATTATCATGATAATGATGAGCAAAAAGAAAAAGCGTCAGGACATCGGCACGATCATGGTGGGCTTTGCGGTGCTGATGTTCGGTATGGAGCTGATGAAGAACGCAGTTTCGCCCCTTGCCGAAATGGAGAGCTTCAGCAAACTTCTTGTAGCATTCAGAAATCCGCTTCTCAGCGTTGCGTTCGGTGCAGTGTTCACGGGTGTGATCCAGTCATCAGCGGCATCTGTGGGTATCTTACAGGCACTTTCCCTGACTGGCACGATCTCTTACAGAATGGCTATCCCGATCATCATGGGACAGAATATAGGCACTTGTGTGACAGCACTGCTGTCCTCTATCGGTGTAAAAAAGAATGCAAAGCGTGTGACTGTGGTGCATATGTCATTCAATTTCATAGGCACTGTCGTTTGTCTTGCAGTATTCTACGGACTTGATGCGTTCATTCATTTCAGCTTTGTGGACAAGCCGATCGGTGCGGTAGAGATCGCCGCTGTACACTCAATATTCAATATCGTCACTACGCTGATACTTCTCCCTTTCTCCAGTCAGCTCGTAAAGCTCGCCAAAAAGCTGATACACGATTCAAAAGAAGCAGAGGTATCTGTTCTTCTCGATAAGCGTCTTATCGCTACACCGCCTCTTGCTGTTTCACAGTGCAGAGAAAAGACAGTGGACATGGCTCAGGGGGCAAAGGAAGGACTTCATGAAGCACTCCGGGCAATGTTTGATTTTTCGGACAAGGCTGTGGTGAGCGTCGAGGAAAAGGAGCAGCTCCTTGATGAAACGGAAGATCAGCTTTCAACTTTTCTGCTGGAATTATCCGCAGTCAGCCTGACAGACGAGGACAGCCGTACCGTCACTGAACTTCTCCACACGATCAGTGACTTTGAGCGTATCAGCGATCACGCTATCAATATGATCGAGATAGCACAGGAAATGGAACGTAACAGTCAGAGCTTTTCAGACAGTGCGAAGGACGATTTCTCCACTCTCTTTGCCGCTCTTACGGAGATATCGGGTCTAACTGTCAAAGCATTTGCGGATAATGATACCGAACTTGCAATGAACGTCGAACCGCTTGAAGAAGTTATCGACGATCTGACCGCTGCGATCAGGGACAAGCATATCGAAAGACTCCGCAGGGGCGAATGCAGCCCTGAGCTTGGCGTTTACCTGTCAGACCTGCTCATCAACTGCGAGAGAGTGTCCGATCACTGCTCCAATATAGCGGTATCTATCATTCAGATATCAAGATCCAGTATGAACAGTCACGATTATCTCAGCGGCTTGAAAGCCGAACGCACTCCGCAGTTTATCGAAAGCTATACTGCATACGGCCGGAAATACAGGCTTGCAGCAGAATGAAAAAAACTCCCGGATCATATATCTGATGTTGACAGCTTCTGATGTATGATGTAAAATATAATACGATGATTTTTATGAAAAGGAGCAAAACACATCTATGGCTAAATTCAAAGGGCTTACACAGGCAGAAGCCGAAAAACGCCTGCTTGAAAACGGGCGTAACTGTCTGAAAGAGGAGAAGCAGAAAACTCTGTTGCAGATGTTCCTCGCACAGATACTCAATTTCACCAATGCGATACTCGGTGCAGCTATCATCATCTCGATCATTCTTCACGATTACGGTGAAGCGGTAATCATGCTTGTGATCGTCATAGCCAATGCGGTGATAGGCGTAGTTCAGGAGGGCAAGGCGCAGAGGGCACTTGATGCACTAAAGAAAATGTCCGTCCTGAAAGCCACCGTTATTCGTGACGGAGAGACAAAAGAAATATCCTCAGAGGAACTGGTCGTCGGTGACATCGTTGTCCTTGAAGCAGGCAAACAAGTCCCTGCCGATCTGAAACTGCTTGAAACTGCACGTCTGATGATGGACGAAAAGGCACTTACAGGGGAATCTGTCCCCGTAGAAAAGGACGAGAATTTCGTTCCTGATGAAAAGACAGGCATAGGAGACCGCCTTGACCTTGCGTATATGACCACCGTTGTCACATTCGGACGAGGCATAGGCGAGGTCGTCCATACAGGTATGGATACCCAGATAGGCAAGATAGCCGATATGGTAGGACAGGAAAAAGAAAAACCCTCACCTCTCCAGAAGGGCATGAACGAACTCAGCCGTATCCTCGGCATTGCAGTTATTATTATATGTGCTGTCGTGTTCCTTATTGGCATGATACAAGGCAGAGAGGTGCTGGAGCTTCTCATGACGGCCGTTTCACTTGCAGTTGCGGCTATACCTGAGGGCATACCCACTATCGTTACCATAGTTCTTGCTCTCGGTATGCAGAGAATGGCTAAGATAAATGCCATTGTCAAGAATATGCCTGCCGTTGAAACTCTCGGTGCAGTAAGCTATGTCTGCTCCGATAAAACAGGTACACTTACCCAGAATAAAATGACCGTTGTCAAGGCTTTTGAAAATGGCGATTATATCGACCTCGAAACTCTCGACAAAGAGAAACATGATACTCTCATCAAGGGTCTCATGCTTTGCAACGACGCTTCCATCGCTTCCGACGGCACCGAGGTAGGCGACCCCACCGAGACTGCTCTTGTAGCCTTTGCCAAGAGATACGGCATTGAAAAGTCGGTCACAGAGAAGTCTGTCCCCCGTATCAACGAGAAGGCTTTCGACTCGGACAGAAAGCTGATGACAACTGTTCATACCACCGAGGACGGAAAGATAATCTCCTATACAAAGGGTTCGACCGATGAACTGCTTATGCGCTGTACTCACATCAGGGTCAACGGCACAGTACGTGAAATAACAAATGAGGATATGGCGCTTATCTCAAATGCTATGTCCGAAATGTCCTTTGAGGCTCTGCGTGTGCTTTCACTTGCAGTACGAGAGGATAATAAGGACGCCGTTGAACAGGGACTTACCTATATCGGTATGATAGGTATGATCGATCCCGAAAGACCCGAAGTTGTTGAGTCTATTAAGACCTTCAAGCGTGCAGGCATCAAGACTGTCATGATAACGGGCGACCACAAGGATACTGCCCTTGCGATAGCCAAAAAGCTCGGCATAGCAGAAAGACCTGATGAATGTGTGATGGGTCACGAGCTTGACGAAATGAGCGATGAGGAACTCCGCAACAGAGTTTCGGGACTTTCAATATTCGCAAGAGTTTCCCCCGAACACAAGGTAAAGATAGTCAAGGCGATACAGGCTAACAACAATATAGCTTCAATGACAGGCGACGGCGTAAACGATGCCCCCTCACTCAAGGCGGCTGATGTGGGCGTTGCAATGGGTATAACAGGTACCGACGTTGCTAAGGGTGCCGCAGATATCGTCCTCCAGGACGATAAATTCACCACCATCGAAAAGGCAGTCAAGGAGGGCAGAAACATCTATGAAAATGTCAAGAAGTCTATCCTTTTTGCACTTTCCTCAAATATCAGCGAAGTTGTGGTCATGTTTGCGGCTATCGCTGCAGGCTTTGCTGCACCGCTTAAAGCTGTACACATACTGTGGGTAAACCTTCTTACCGACTCACTTCCTTGCTTTGCCCTCGGTGTGGACCCCAACTCGTCATCAGATGTAATGAACAAGAAACCCCGTAAAAACGGCGAATCCATCTTCGCTGACGGCGGATATTTCAAGGTCGGACTTTACAGCGTTATCATCGCAATTGTAACACTGATAGCTTTCCTGTATACTCCTATAAAAGAACTTTCGACAGCAGGTACAGGCTTTAGTTTAAAGAATATCATCGACATCTTTTCCGACAAGCAGATACTGATGCAGTCCCAGACGCTTGCATTCTGCACATTAGCTGTATCCGAGCTGTTCCATGCGATCGGTATGCGTGATACCGAGACATCACTGTTCAAATTCAATCATCTGGATAACAAGATCATGATCCTTGCTTTTGCGGTAGGTATCCTCGGTCAGCTTGCAGTTACCGAGATACCGTTCCTCAGAACGATATTCGGCACAGTCCGTATGACAGGCTCTATGTGGGGCTTTGTACTGATAATCTCGCTGATGCCGCTTGTAGCACATGAGATAGTTGTACTTGTTAAAAAGATAAAGAAAGCGTAACAGTATCATGTTTATGAAAGAAAAGCTCTGAAAAAGTATAGTGCAGAATTGTAGTCTTTTGGCACACTCTGTTTCCGTTCCGCACAAGTCCGTTTAAGCATTATGGCGCACGCCACAATGGCAGCATACCCTTTTGGAACTGAATAACACACAAAGACCTGAGATTTGCTCACACAAGCACTTCTCAGGTCTTTTTCTTTTCAGGCGGTTAGTTTCCGCTCCGCAGGCTTGGACGGCTCTGAGGGGTTTTTTCGTTCGTCTGGGGGGCTGTCAAGCAGAGGTAGGCGCTGCGATTCCGTGTTCCGCTTCATACTCCCTCACACGGCGGTAAAAAGTGTTAGCTGACAAGCCCATTCTCCGCATAAAGTCACGCCCTGTGATACTCTTGGACTTCCATTCCCCATAAAGCTGACCGAACCTCGTCCAGTCAATCTCAATGGGCTTTCGTCCTGTGTACTTGCCCTGTGCTTTGGCAATCTCGATGCCCTCACGCTGTCGCTGTTTGAGCTGCTCACGCTCCAACTGAGAGAGTGCAGCGAACACGGTCAACATGAATTTGCCCGCAGGCGTGTCGGTGTCGATGTTTTCCTTGTGACTAACCAGGGTAACGCCCTTTTCGGTAAGGGTGTCGATGATGTTCAGCAAGTCCTTTGTAGAACGTCCCAGACGGCTGATTTGTTTAAATTGAGGGTCACTATTTTTTTATTTGAATATCGGATAAATATACATTGTCTTGGCATAAAAATATCTCCCGATGAAACTATAATAATGTTTTATCGGGAATATTGATTTATATATCGTTGTTTTTTGTATATAGCATTGGGCGTGCCGTAAGCAACACCTTATCAACGATTATTTGGTAAAGTTTGGACGGTTGGTTTTACAGTAATAAAACCGAAAGGACAGATACAAATGATTGATGCGATGTTGGGTTACAGACAGGGTGAAATCCACTCCGCTGAGTTTTCTGACGAGTTTAACAAGCTCTGTATCCCCTTTGAAGATTCACTTAGCGAGGAGCAGATTGATGTATTCCACAAAATCCTCGACTGCGTAAGCAATACCGCCGCCGCTGAGATGAGCACTGCTTACAAGGTCGGCTTCAAGGACAGCGTGGCTTTAATGATAGAAGTTCAGATATAACGAAATATATAAAGTGGTCTTGTTTCTGTTAATTCAGGGATAAGACCTTTTTTATATGCAACTCAATAATTTAATGTTCAGTTAATGTTTGGCAATTGTTCCGTTAAGAGTGCGGTAGTATCATACATATATCAAAGGAAAAAGAATACAAGAGGGTGTTTTGAAAATGAAGAAAACTAAAAGGATAATATCTTTTATTTCCGCACTTGCTGTTATGAGCGGAATGCTCTGCGGCTGTACACCAGACAGCGCAAAGGAAACATCTGCTGAACCGGCTGCAGCTCATCAAGTTCTTGACGTATCGGCGATCAGAGCGCAGGACGACTTTTACGGATATATCAACGCAGAACATCTGCTCGGCACTCTGCCTGCATACGGCGAAATGACCTGGGGTACTTTTGAGGAAGTGGATGCACAGACTGTACAGGAAGTACTCGGACTTATCAGCGAGATCATTACATCGGAGGAAGAATATGAGCCGGGCAGCGCAGAATATCTGATAAAAAATGTCTACGATCAGGCAATGGCTTTTGATGATAATAAGGCGGTGTATTCGGAGATACGCAGTTTGTGCGATAAGATAAACAGTGTCGGAAGTATCGGTGAACTAATGGAACTTTGGAAAAAGCTGTACCGTTCATACGGAGCGAATACGCCCTTTGTGCCAACGGTAAGACAAAATTATTTCAAGTCGGGCGAATTCGCCTTGCTGATAGACCAGAGCAAAGGAATGTGCGGAAATTCTTATGAGGACATATCCGACAGCGATGAAGCGTGTATCAGCATGAAAAACTACATGAGAGATATGCTGATGGCGATAAGCTATGATAAGGACACCGCCGACAGCAAAGCAAAGCAGGCGGTATATCTTGCACTGGAAATTGCCCGCAGTACCGATTTTTCGGCAGGAAAAGCGGCAAACCCATTTGCGGCTTTTGAATTTGTCAGCGAGGAGGATATGAACGGCATTTTCTCTAATCTTGATACAAGCGTGGTAAAGCTGTTCTTCGGGCTTGATGAAAACACCTATGGCGGCTGGTATGTAAAGGACAGAGGTCAGCTTGAAAAGATGAATGAGATGATGACAGAGGAAAATCTTGAAAGCTGGAAAACGATACTTATTTCCGAACTTGTGACGGCAAATATGGAGTTTTTAAGCACCGAAGCGGACAGCCTTTCGGAATACGGCAGCGGAGAGGAAAAGGAGTATTCCGTGTGTGTCAATACGATCGCATCAAATTTGTTTTTTGTAAATGACCTGAGCGCACTGTATGCCGAAAAATACTACACTGCCGAAGCGGACGCCGCTGTTCGTGAAATGTGCGAACAGCTAAGACAAAGCTACCGTGAACTTATCAGCGGTGCAGACTGGCTGACAGAGGACGGACGCAAGGCGTTACTCAAAAAACTCGATAATATGAGATTTATCCTGCCCGATGCGGCAGTATCCGAAACCGACCCGACCCGTGCGGAACTGATAAAAGAAAGCTATCCGCAGACGCTCCATGCCATAAGGGAGCGCTCCTATGATGACAACATTGGGAATATCGGTGCGAAGTTCGATATGACACGTCCCATAATGGCAACCTATGAAGTGAACACAAACTACAATCCAAACAATACAGTTACCATAACTGCGGCGATCATGCACGCTCCTTTTTTCGACCCCAAAGCCGATATCGGAACGAACCTCGGCGGACTGGGTGCGATCATAGGTCACGAAATGGGTCACGGCTTTGATACGATGTGTATGGACTACAACGAAAACGGCGAATATGCTCCCGATTGGCTCTCTGATACCGACAGAAATGCATTTGTGGAAAGAGCAGAAAAAATGCAGGGTTATTTCTCCGGATTTACCGTGCTTGATATCTATCACGTTGACGGCAAAAAAACAAGCGGCGAGAACTATGCCGATTTAGGTTCAATGGAATGTATTGTGAATATCCTCAAAGATGATAAGGTGGAACTGAAAAAATACTTTGAGAATTACGCAGTCACATACGCCGAGACACGGGTAGACAGCTATGCGATAGATGCCTTGGAGAGCGATGAGCATAGTCCCGGAAAGGTCAGGATCAACGCAGTGCTTTCAAACTGCGAAATGTTTTACGAGATATACAATATAAAGGAGGGGGACGGTATGTACTGCGCTCCTGAGGAAAGGGTAAGCAGGTGGTAAAAATGGGCCTTATAATCAAGCACACGCTTAAAAGTATGTGGGCGCACAAGATGCGTACTTTTCTGCTGCTTTTCTGTGTCAGCATATGCAGTCTTGCGGCGATGCTCTGCTTTGATATGTCGGGTTCTTTGGAGCAGGCGGTCAAGGCAAATAACGCTAAGGCGTTCGGCAAGGCAGACATCATTGTTACCGCCTCATACGATCTCGACGACGATTTTGCAAAGGGTATCCCCGAAAGCACAGTTCTGGAATTATCCACTGGCTCTACGGTCTTTACAAAGCATATCGTCGGCACTTATGATATGCTCACCCAGAAAGCGTGCAGTATCAGCGGTGTGGATATTCCCAAAGCAAAGGAAATGGGCGTATTGCCGAATGATGCGGAGATAGGTGATATGCAGGCGGCACTAGCTAAGGACTTTGCCGATGAGTTTGGCTATTCCGTAGGCGATACGATAACCCTTTACAGCAACGCTAAACAGCCTGTTGACTTTACTGTCAGCGGTTTGTACGGCGATAACGTCGGGCTTTTCAGTTCGGGCGATACGATCGTGATAAGCAATGAGTCCATGAAAAGTCTTTACGGCGGATCTGATACCGGCACAAGGCTTGCCTACATAGATATTGCAGATGATGAAGAAATAAACAGCGCAGTTCAAACGCTTGAGAGCAATTTGCCCTCGGCAAACGTGCAGGCGGTGTTTGAAAACGAGCAGACACAGGAAATGATCGGGAACATCACAAGGATATTTACTATACTGTTTGCGGTATGTCTGCTTCTTGTGATATTTGTAACGGTATCGGCATCTCAGAGGATAATCACTGAGAAAATGCCCGTGATCGGCACTTTCAGAAGTCTTGGTATATCAAGCAGACTGACATACACGGTGCTGCTGGGAGAGAATATAGCCTACGGACTGATAGGCTCGGCAATAGGCATATGTATATATTCCGTACTGCGCCCAATGATATACAGTTCTCAGTTCGGTTCTTCCGAAAATGCCGGAAAAATGAGCATCGGTGCGGTCGCAGGAGTGATAATATTCTGCGTAGCACTCGAATGCCTTTGCCCGGTCAAGGAGATCCTTTCGGCGGTAAAGACATCTATCAGAGATATTATTTTCTCAAACAAGGACACGCAGTACAGACACGGCAGGGTTTCGACAGTTTCAGGCATTCTTCTTGCAGTCATTACCTTTGTAACAGCTTTCTTCTCGGAGAACTTTTTTGCAGGTCTGATCTGCTTTGTCAGCACAGCGGTCGGTGCAGCACTTCTTTTTCCTTATGTACTACGCTTTATTGCAGGACTTCTTGTGAAGATATTTGACAGGCAGAATAAACCCATAGCAAGGCTTGCGGCAGTGGAAGCAAGGGAAAAGAAAAGCACGGTGGGCAGCGCGGTGCTGTGCTTTACGGCAGCAGCGGTGTGTATCGTGGTGTACAGCTTTGCGTCATCAATGAGCGGATTTTATATGCACGAAAACAGCACCGCAGACCTGAACGTGAGTACAGACGGATCTACCGAAAGAACACGTTTTTCCTATATAGAGGATATAGATGGGGTATGCGAAACGGAATACGGTTATTATCAGAATAGTGTGATAGAGATAAACGGAGAGCAGACAGCAAACGGAGTTCCTATATACGGCTGGAAGGACGGCGGTTATGAACTTTTCAGGGGAGTATCTGATATCCCCGACGACCTTGCATACGATGAGATCGTCATCAGCAAGGCAGTGGCACGGAAATACGATCTGAGCGAAGGTGATACAGCCGAGATCACATTCAGAGCCGATGGCTTTATGCCTTATGTAAAGCAGCTTCGTGTCAGAGGTACATCGCTTACCGATCATGAAAATTCCAGCGGAACGACTGTCGTGATATCCGAAAAGCTGTTCAAGGATATCTACAAGGATATCCCCTCCGGTATCTATATCAAATGCAGTGACCCTAAAAGGGTACGTTCAGTCATTGAGGATCACTCCGCCGATATGGTGTCGGAGGTGCAGACATATGATGAATACCATGAAGCCGCAAGTCAGGACAGCGCAGGCTTAATGGCGATCATTGACGGCGTGATAGTGCTTGCACTCGGTATTACATTCATCGGCGTGGTAAGCAACTGCCTGATCGGTTTCGAGGGCAGAAAGCGTGAATGTGCGGTGCTGATGTCTACTTCATTGACAAGAGGAAAGCTGTCAGAGATGTTCTTTGCGGAGAGCGCTATAGCATCTGGTGCGGCGCTTTTTATGGCAGTTCCGCTGTCGATCTTTATGTACAAGGTATTTTTGAATATACTTGACGGACTTATGGTATCTATACCGATACACATGAGCATCACAAACAGCATCGTTCTTGGTCTGCTGATGTGGGCAGTGTTCACACTTTCGGCACTTTTCCCCATAAAGGCACTCAGAAAAATGAACATAGCGGCACAGCTTAAATATGAATAACGGAGGAAGGAACAATATGAATCTGATAGAAGTAACAAATGTAAGCAAGACTTTCGGAAAGGGCGAAGCTGCTGCGAAAGTGCTTAACAATATATCGCTTGATGTTAGACAGGGCGAATTTGTATCTCTTATGGGAGCATCGGGCAGCGGAAAATCCACACTGCTGTATCTGATCGGCGGACTTGACAGGGATTTTGACGGCACGATAAAGGTATGCGGCAAGGATATCACCAAAATGAAGGAGCGTGAGCTTTCAAAGTTACGCCTTGAAACGATAGGCTTCATATTCCAGTTTTACAATCTTGTGCAGAATTTAAGCGTTGAGGACAATATCCTGCTGCCCGAACTGACAAAAGGTCGCAGCAGAGCAGAACTGAAAAAAGACCTTGACGAGATACTGGAGATAACGGGTCTTTCCGATAAGCGTAAGTCTATGCCCAATGAGCTATCTGGCGGTCAGCAGCAGAGAACCGCCGTCGCGAGAGCGGTCATCGCATCGCCGCAGCTTATACTTGCAGACGAAGCAACGGGCAACCTCGATTCGGTGTCGGGCGAGGAGATAATGAATCTTTTTGCAAGAATAAACAAGGAGAAGAACATCACCATTTTACAGGTCACTCACAGCGAGGAATGTGCGGCATACGGTACAAGGACGGTAAGGCTTGCAAATGGCAGTATAATGTGATACAATAGGTATAAAAGGACGTGATATCATGCCGAACATACTTATAGCCGACGACGAAAAGGAGATAGTCAAGCTCCTGAGAATATATCTTGAAACTGACGGTGTTGCCGTGCTTGAAGCGAATGACGGAGCGCAGGCACTCGATATTCTCGAAAGGAACGATATTGACTTAGCACTCGTTGACATCATGATGCCGAAAATCGACGGCTATCAGGTCATCAAAAAGATACGTCAGCAGGAAAAATATATACCTGTCATGGTCATATCGGCGAAAATAACGCTTTCCGACAGGGTGCTGGGCATTGACCTCGGTGCGGACGATTATATCACAAAGCCGTTTGAACCGCTCGAAGTGGCGGCAAAGGTCAAGGCACAGCTTCGCAGACTGAATGTCACCTCACCGCAGACACAGCCGAAAAGCCTTATCACGGTGGGCAATATGAGCCTTGACCTTGACGAGTGTACTTTCATAGGCGGTAATGAGATAAAAGTACTTACAAAGGCGGAATTCAAAGTGCTTGAGCTTCTTATGTCGCAGCCAAAAAGAGTTTTCACCAAAGAGCAGATATACGAAAGTGCGTGGTATGATGACGGTGCGGTGGATGACAATACTATCCGTGTGATAATCAGCCGCCTGCGTGACAAGGTGGGGGCTGAGCATATCAAAACTATCAGAGGATTGGGGTATCGGTTTGAAGAATAAAAAATTGCTTTCGCTGAAAAATAAGATATTTCTGAGCTATGTGGGTCTTTGCTTTGTACTGGTGGTGCTGTTCAAAAACCTCGACTATATCTATTACGATATACTCGACCCGATGCTCAATCCGAACGTTACGGATATTAATGCTAACACGCCATCACGGTGGGGTTATTTTATACTGAATATCCTTATCTTTGTGGCGTTTGCACTTGCTTTTTACAGACTGACCACAAAGGCGATAAAACAGGAAAGCGAACGCCGTCTGCAAGAGCAGAATTTGTTGTATGCGGCAATTGCCCACGACCTGAAAACACCCATGACCTCTGTACAGGGCTTCGCAAAGGCACTTTCGGACGGAAAGATAAAGCCGGAAGAACAACAGGAGATATTCGACATCATCTACCGCAAGTCAAACAGTATGAATGATATGGTGAACACCCTCTTCGAGTACGCAAAGCTGGGTACGGACGGCTATAAGCCCACGTTTGCGAAGGTCGATATATGCTCGCTTGTGCGTGACATCATAGCAGAGAATTACTGCGATCTTGAAGATCACGGCATAGAACTTGACATAGACATTCCCGAAACAGCTATTACGATAAACGCCGACAAGACCGAGATGAAAAGGGCGGTCACAAATCTTATCGTTAACATTTACAAGCATAATCCCGACGGTATCAGAGCAAAGGTATCGGTTGCAGATGATAACGGGAAAGCCGTTATCCGTATAGCGGACAGCGGTGACTCTCTCCCTGAAGGCGTGGATATTTTCGAGCCATTCGTAACGGAAAACACCGCAAGAACTGTCGGCCACGGTACGGGACTTGGACTTGCGGTAACAAAGCGTGTCATCGAACGTCATGGCGGAAAGATATATGTGGAAACAGCCGCTGCCGACTATACGAAGATGTTTGTCATCAGACTGTAGGCTATTGGCACACTCAAAAACCGTTCCGTACAAGTCCGTTTAAGCATTATGGCGCACGCCACAATGACAGCATACCCTATTGACATAAAATGAGCCTTGTACTCAAAACAGAGAGCAAGGCTCGAATAAATATTAAGCCAATTTTTTCAGCACCTCATGAATATCCCCATTGATAAGAACACTCTGCTCTTTGATTTCATCGGGCGCATACGCTTCACCAAAATTCAGGCAGGCATAAACTGCGTTCGGATTCTGAACAGAAATTTTCCAGAAAGGATACTTGATGATAACGGGCGTATTGTAGCCCACTCCAAGCTCTAAAAACAAGATATGCTGACCTTCGTGTGCTTGCAGGAAATCTTCATACCGTTCCGCAGCCCTGTGCCAGCCCTCGTCCTCGACGAACTTATCATCGCTTCTGAGGTTCATCGTCATGGGCTTACCGCATTTCGGGCATTTCGGTATCAGCTCGGTGGGTATCTTCATATCCTCCTGAAACTCGATCATGTCCTTGACTTGTGTCTCGTTGTCATAGGTCTGATCGTGGCACGGCTCGGAGCATTGGAACAGTCCGTAATCGCCCTGAGTGTAGAACAGACGCTTTTTGTCAAAGCCTGACTTTTGGAATTGGTGGTCAACATTGGTGGTGATAACGAAATAGTCCATGTCTTTCACCAACTCGAAAAGCTGCTTGTATGTGCCGTTATCAACGTCCATATAGCGGTTGCAGTAAATGAACCTCGACCAGTATGCCCACATTTCTTCGGGCGTTTCAAATGGATAGAAACCGCCGGAATACATATCGTGAAAGCCGTATTTCGCTTCAAAATCCGAGAAGAACTTTTCAAAGCGTTCTCCCGAATAAGTAAAACCTGCGGCAGTCGAAAGTCCTGCGCCTGCACCGATAATGATACAATCGGCGGAGGCTATTTCCTTTTTCAGACGATCAAGCTCGTCCGAGTAATTCCTTGTATATCTCATGATCGTCCTCCTTGAACACATTGAAAATAACTTTTATATCATTCCTTTGGCGAAACTCCCTTACTGTGCGTACTGCAATCTCTGCCGCCCTGTCCTGCGGAAAACCGAACACTCCCGTTGAGATGCAGCAGAAAGCGATGCTCTTAATGCCGTTCTGTACGGCAAGCTCTAAACAGCTTTGGTAGGAGCTTTCAAGCAGCCGACAATGCTCATCGGTGAGCTGTCCCTGTACGATCGGTCCGACTGTGTGTATCACATAGTCGCAGGGCAGATTGTAGGCAGGCGTTATTTTTGCCTTGCCCGTAGGTTCTTCATGACCTTGCGCCTGCATGATCTGACCGCACTTGTAACGAAGCCGTACCCCTGCAAAGGTGTGGATACAGTTGTCGATACAAGAGTGGCAGGGCTGCCAGCACCCCGTCATTCCCGAATTGGCGGCATTGACTATCGCACCGCATTTCAGCGTGGTGATGTCGCCTCGCCAAAGATAAATGCCGTCCTCTATGGGTGTTAGGTCTGCAATATCCGTGATGCCCTTGCTCTCGGTCAAGGCTGTGAGATATTCGTCCTCTGCCAGCAAAAAGTCCTCGTCTGCCTTGACAGCGGGGCGGATATTAACTAAACTGCGGTACAATCTGAATTTATCCTGTTCGGTTTCTGGTATCTCTATCCTGCCGAGATCATCACGCTCGGAAAGCAAATAGTTTATCAGATAATTCACTTTACTCATTGTATCACCGTCCTAAAATAGAGTAAGCTGTGCATCTATCCAGCTTTCCTGACTTGCCTGATGAATGACCTCACCCTCCTGCAAATCGCCTACAAGAAAGGGAGAATCAGAATCATGAAGCTGCATATTCCGTCTGACATTTTCATGGTTGTAGTTTGCGTAGCAGTAACGGCAGAGGTATCCGCAGGTATCGTAAGCTCCTATATCTGTTCCGAGAACACAGGCACATTCGGCTCTCTGAGACTTCTTCTTCGGCACATTCAAATGACTGCCTATCGCAGTTTCAAAGGTCTGCTGTGTCATGCAGCCTGCGCAATCCACTCCGTATGGTGCAAGGTCTGTTCCTTCGGCACAGGCTTTTATTGTAATGCCGTACAGTTTGCCAATCTCAGCAAAGCTCTTGCCTATGGTGATACGCTCCTGCGGTGTGACCGTCCGAGCCTGCGGAAAGTTCCGCTTGACCTTTTCGTATAGATCAATAAAGCTGATAACGCATACATGAGTATATCCCGAAAGCATCCTGCACATCTGCTCAAAGTCGGATATATGCCTATCAAGTGTATATGTGCTGTCAATGAATATGGGATCATACCGCCAG
>NZ_FPIR01000029.1 GCF_900119155.1 Ruminococcus sp. YE71
AAGAACCCCAACTACACAGCCGAGTTGACCAACGGCAAGTACACCATTACAAAGACAGACCTCACTATTTCGGCTACGGGTTACAGCGGAATCTATGACGGAAAGCCGCATGGAATCACCGTTGAAGTTGGCGATTCGGACGCGGTAGTTTACTACGGAACTTCCGAGTTAACCTCTTCAAACTACAATTCGAAGGGCAGCACAACAAACCCGAAGTACACCAACGCCGGCGATTACACGGTTTATTTCTACGTCGAATCTGGAAATTACGAGCCTACTCCGATAAGCGGAAGCAAGGTTGTTTCGATTGCTAAGGCTGACCCTGAGTTCACCGCACCGACTGCTAAAAAGCTCACCTATAACGGTTATGCGCAGGAGCTTGTAAATGCGGGTTCGGCGGTCGGCGGTACTATGCAGTACAGTCTCGACGGCACGGCGTACAGTACAGGTATTCCAAAAGGCACAAACGCCGGAAACTATACGGTCTATTACAAGGTTGTCGGTGATGCGAATCACAACGATACCGCCCCGGGGCAGATCATCGTGAGCATTTCGGAAGCACCGTCAACTACAACAACTACTACAACCACCACTACTTCAACCACCACGTCGGATACTTCGACCGATACCGCATCTTCAACAGACACTCAGTCTGTAACGAAGAAAACGCCTAAGTACACAGCACCGATCGGCTTTGAGCTCGATCATACGGGTAAGGCTCAGGTGCTTATCAAGGCTGGAATGACCGACGGCGGAATCTTCATGTACAGTACTGACGGCAAAAAGTACAGCACCTCGCTGCCGAAATCAGCTGATGCCGGCACCTACACCATTTACTACTATATCAAGGGTGATGAGGATCATATCGGTCTTGGCAGCGAATCCGCACCGCTTGGCGCTGTAAGCACGGTCATTACTGACGAAAAGCTGTATGTTGTCAAGGGATACATCTATCAGCTCGACGGTAAGACGGCTGTATCTGGTGCGAAGCTCCGGCTGATGAGCGGCGGCAAGGAAGCCGCTTCGACGGTCACGGGGCAGGACGGCTATTACAGGCTTGCGGCAAAAGCAGGCGTTTATAACCTCATCGTTGAATGGAAATACGACGGTGTAATTCATACGAGCACCGGGATAGTTACTGTTCCGACAGACGGGGAAATAAACGTTACCATGCCGGAGGGAAATGTAAATTCAACCATTACAGTCAGCAAGGGTACTCCTGATGTTGCTGTCGGCGGTCTTGACGATGAGGCAGAGGCTATCTGCAAAAAGAGCGGAGCCAAGGATGTTTCCGTTTCAATGTTCGTTGAGATCAAAACGGAGTCGGATGCATCAAATGCTGATAAGATAAGGGCGATAGCTGATCCTGATATGGATCTGGAGTTCTTTGATATCCGCGTCGAGTCGATGGCAGACAGCGTAAAGAAGACCATGAGCAAGACCAATACCGTGCTGGAGGTCGTTATCCCATACAGTTTCAAGGGCAGGGAAGAAGTTACGCTCTATCGTTATCACAACGGCAAAGCCGAAACGCTGACGGAAAGCAAGAGCAAAAAGGACGGCACCTATTATTTCGACAAGACGAACGGGTACATATATCTTTTCACCGACCGCTTTTCTACCTATGCCATAGGATATTTCCAGTGTTACAGTGTGACGGGTATCGTAAAATGCGGCAGCTTCAAGGGCGATGCCACGGTCACGCTGCTGAAAAAGGGAGAAAACGGCGAAGAACTTCAGTCAGCTCAGAGTATTCTCGATCTGAAGGAGAGCAAAGGCGTTTACACCTTTGAGCACATTCATAAAGGAAAATACATCCTTATGACTGAATGGACCGACGGCGGAAAAACATCGGTTCTCAGGGAAGAGATCAATGTGAAATAATATGGAGGTAAGAACAAATGAGTAATCTGGGAATGGGAACGCAGTTCGACAAAAGCGAGCTGCAAAGACTAATGAAGGAGCAGGGCATAGATAATGACCCTGCTGACAGAAAGAAGGAGAAGGAAGCCAATGGCAGCAAGGCACTCAAGATCATCGGGATAATTGTTGCTCTGGCATACTTTGCCTTTATAATCGCAGGAAGATTTCTTCTGCCGGAGGATAATGTGTTCTTACGCAGCCTTGATGTTTTCTCGGAGGCGGATAAGCCAAACAAGGCACTGCGTATCGTCGGGCTTATTGTAATGACGCTGAGTATAAGTGCTGTGCTCAGGTTTATCATAAGGATAATGGCTGAAAGCAGCCGACTTACAAAGCGCACCGGCAAAGCGTTCATCGAGCTGCTTTCAAACCTGATAAAGTACGCGGCTGTCTTAGTGATGGTTATGCTTGTCCTCAATGCGTTTGGCGTAAATGCTGCTGCACTTGTGGCAGGACTCGGCGTTCTCAGTCTGATAGTCGGACTCGGTGTTACAAGCCTTGTGGAGGACATAGTTGCAGGCATCTTCATCATCGGAGAGCGCCTGTTCGATGTGGGAGACATCGTCGTTGTCGATGATTTCCGCGGCACTATCGTATCCATAGGTTTCCGTTCAACTCAGATAGAGGACGACGGCGGTGACATTCTGATACTCAGAAACTCCAGCATCGAATCGCTCGTCAACATGACCAACCGCGCTTCCTACGCAGTATGCGACATTACCCTGGGCAAGGATGAATCCTATGAGCATTTTGAGGAAGTCATCAAAGCAGCAGACCTTCACAAGCTGTGTGAGCGCTACCCCGAGATCGAAAAGGGTCCCTTCTGTCTTGGTCTGTCGGAGATCACCGAGTCAGGCACGAAGGTCGTCACCTTTGTGGCAGTATGTCAGGAAAACACAAAGTACTGGATACAGCGTATCATGAATCGTGAGCTGGCGCTGTTGTGTGAAAGCAACGGGGTACAGCTTGGCGGCGATGACTGATGACCTTGAATGCGGGGGGTGACAGGCTATGAAGACCCGGGCATTTAACGACAAAACACCACGTAATGCGATCAGGGGCAGTAAACACGGAGCCGAGTTCAACACACCTCATAAAAAGCAGCGTAAAAAATCTGCCCTGCCGTATTACGGCATAATTATCGCGGAGTATCTGAGATACTCTGAAACGCGCGATAAAAGAAAAAACAGCTCCGATGAAGAAAGTTCTTCAAAACGAAGACGAAGAAAAAATTCTAAAAAGGGTCGGTCAAATACATTTGTCCGTCAGGCAGTGGTAATGGCAGCGGGAACAACTCTTGTTGCGAACTCCTATCTGGTCATGACGGGAAACCCGAGTATTTTGGATATGCTCACCGCTGCTCCGGCTGCTTCGGCAGCTGAAAGCGGCAGCAGCTCACAGGATGAGCCTGTTTTGCAGATCGGTGAGCCCGAGTGGATATGGGGCGAGGGCTATGAAACGGCAACACTCCGTATCCCCGGACTTGGGGAGGCAAAGGCTTCCGTTAAAAAAGAGGAAACACCTGCCGGCTGTACCGCCGACGGTCTGGCGGTCTATACCGCGACCGCCGTGCTGGATGATAAAGAGTATTCCGACACACGGCAGGTCATCCTGCCTGCACCGGGTCATCACTTTGGTGAGCCCGAGCTTGCCACTGACAGTGACGGGAACACGGTATTCAAGTATCATTGTGATGGCTGCGGTCAGGATTTTGAGATGAGCTATCTCATCGAAAAGGAATGACCGAAAATGGGGAGGGTAAATAATGAAAAATAATCACAGAAAAAAACTTACATGGCGTGAGAAACAAAAGCACTGGCTCGATAACAAGATAGCTCAGGGCAGCCTCGGCATGATAAAGCTGCTGTCTCTTGCAACTCTTGTGATGGTGTTTCTCACAGCACTGTTTTTGCATACAGCAGGTGTCAGCACCGAACGGGATGAATCATTCATTTCTGATCTGTGGAATACATTTGCTACGATAATCAATTCCTGGCTGCCGTATTACGAGGACGGCTGGGTAGGCTACCGTGTCATGATGACCTTTGCGGCGATCTTCGGACTGCTTATAGGCAGCTTGCTGATAGGTATTATTTCCACGGGCATCCAGGAGAGGATAGACGGTCTGAAAAAGGGCAACCTTGAGGTTTTCGAGAAGGATCACATTATCGTTCTCGGTTTCAAGACAGGTGAATATTCTCTGATCCAGGAACTGGTGAACGGTGCCGACAAACGCAAATGCTGCATCGTGGTGGCGAGCGAGAACGACCGTATGGAAGTGGAGGACAGTATTCGGGACAATATAAAATGCCCGAAAAATGTTCGCATCCTTTGCAGAACGATCAATATTTTCGACCCGAGCACTCTGGAAAAGCTGTCTCTTGACACCTGCCGCGCCGTTCTTATCAGCCCTGCGGAAAATGAGAAGATCATACGAACTATGCTTGCGGTCACAAGGATACTGCACGATGTTCCGAACCAGAATATCCGCACTATAGCTGTTCTTTCGCAGAACGACTACCGTATCCCGAAGGATTTAGTTGAAAAATACGGCATACTGCTTCTGCATACCGAGGGAACGATCGCACGAATAATCGCTCATTCCTGCACACAGCCGGGACTTTCACAGACCATGATGGAGCTTTTCCACTTTGAAGGCTCTGAGATACATATCGTCGATCTGCCGGGAACTGTGGGTATGTCCTTTGAGGAACTGCTTTGCCGTGTGGACAATGCATTCCCGATAGGTATCTGCAAGGAGGAAAAAATATATCTCAATCCGCCGCCCGATATGGTATTGGGGAAGGGAGACAGGCTGCTTGTTTTCTGTGAGGAAAATGACAGCGCACGTCTTGTCCCCGCAAGGACGCTGCCGCCGATAGAGAGCATTTCCGCTTACGAAGCCGAACAAGAAGAGGAAGGCTGTGTTATTATCGGCTGCAACGAGTTTTTGCCGACTATCCTGACGGAGCTGCCCGAGAATATTTTATCGGTAATGCTGGCTGATACAAAGCAGGATATGCATGATGAGATCATGGAGGCTGCTTCAAATCGTGAGATACCGCTTTCGGTCAGATTCTATGAAGAGGATATTACCCAATTGTCTGCTTTGGAGGAGCTTGCACAAAAGTCTAAACATATAGTTGTTTTATCCGACCGAGCTTTAGCAGACGATGAATCGGATATGAGGAATATTTTCCTTATCATGACCCTGAGAGATATAAGGAACCGGCTTGGGCTGAATTATAACATAACCGTTGAAATGCGGTGTGAAAACAATCAGAATCTTTTGATACCCGACCCGGGAACGGAGTTTGTTGTATCATCAAATATGTCATCACTGTTTTTGTCACAGCTTTCGGAAAGCCCCGAACTGGTGGAGGTGTTCGACGAGCTGCTTACCAATGAGGGCAACGAGGTATATCTGAAAACGGCAGAGGAAATGGACTGCGTAGGCACAAGGACTATTCTTGAACTTCGCCGCCGTCTTATAGCACAGCGCTATGTTATGATCGGCTGTATGGACGAAAATACCTTTGATTGCTCGTTTGAGCTTACACTTGATGACAGCGTTACTCTCAAACCGCATGACAAACTGATCGTCATCGGTGAAAACTGAAAACAAAAGGGGGAATAATATGAAAAGTATTTTAAAGACAGCTCCTCTGATTCTGCTTATGCTGCTATCACTGTCTGCCTGCAATAAGAACAGCAGTGATTCCGAACCGGAGGGAACTATCGTCGCTGACAGCGAAACAGTGACTGAATCGACCGGATCTGAACCGACTGAATCCAATGAGATCGTGCCTGTGCCTGTACCTGAGGGTATGCTTCAGTTTCAGCTCGGAGCATCGGGCTACGCTATGAACGTACCGCAGTCCTATAAGAACGGCGATGTCACGATGGACGAATTGCAGGGTAATCAGATAGCTTACTATTACAGCCCGAACTCGGATATGGATTTCGATATTTACGAGTTTCCTAAGCCCGACCCCGAAATGAGTCTGAAAGATTTTCTTGAAAAGACTGCTGCCGATTTCAGCGGCACGGACACACAGTATCGGAAAATAAACGGTATAGATGTGGGCAGTTACAAATCAAAGGAAACCTATGACGGTGTTGAATACGATGTGCTTGTCGCATTAGCCGAAGAGGATGACGAGTACATTGAGGTGGTTTTCTGGCTTGACGGAGAGACCGCCGAAAAGGAAGCTGAGGATATCCTGAACTCGCTTACCTATGTTGAGACCTATGAGTTAAAGCTGGGCGAATCGCCGTTCACCATAACTGTTCCGTCGGGCTACAAGCCGGGACCCGTTACCGAAGAGGAAGCGGCAGACGATATGATCGGCTATTATTTCAGCGAGAGCAGCCCGCTTGATTTTGACGTATATGAATTCGGCAAAAACGGCTACACTCTTGAAAAGTATGCTGTCGAAGAAGCCAATAAGTACGAAGCCGAACGTGTGGATTACCGCACGATAAACGGAATAGACCTTGCTTTCTATTACTCCTATGAGGAAAGCGAGGGTGAAATGTACACGGTCGCGAACTATCTGTTTGAAAACGGCGATGAATTCATGGAGATAGCCTTCTGGCTTGACGGAGAGATCGCAGTAAAACAGACCGACCGTATTCTTTCCACTCTTGAACGGGGATAAATTCTTTTGGAGGTGAAAGGTATGGAAGTGACCCAGAACAACAAGCAGAAAAAACAAAAGCAGCCTTCAGGCTCCGCATCGGCGAAGAACGGCGGCAAAGGAATAGGCATACTGATGATACTGCTTTGCATCGTATCGTTTGCGGCGGTAGGCTACAGTATGATATATTCGATACAGAAACAGTATGAGAGCGAGCTTGACTCTGATTACGAGTCAATGGCGAACTCTATGTACTCGGTGAGAAATCTCATCAGCTTTGAGGATTCATTACAGGAGTCATATGACAGCTTTGACCTGAATGAAGCGAAGATCTTTACTCAGGTCGCAAAGCAGTATTTTGAGTTTACAGGAATATCCGAGAAAACTCTCAGCGACTATGCATACAGAATGCAGGACTGCTCCATTTTCTATTATCCCGAGGAGGGCAAAGCTGTTTCCTCGGAAAATGCCGGAGAGTTCATGCTGGGAAAGAGCCAGATGCGTATGCTCAAGACCACCGGTACGATGGAGACGGACGACTACGACTATACGGCAGTTCGTCTTGATGGCGGCTGGCTGTGTATCCAGTGGGAGGACGCTCAGTCACTCTACAACGTGGATTTCGAGCAGATACTTGATACCTGCCCGTA
The DNA here is from genome assembly GCF_900119155.1 of Ruminococcus sp. YE71. Lineage (GTDB taxonomy): Bacteria > Bacillota > Clostridia > Oscillospirales > Ruminococcaceae > YE71. The sequence continues at coordinate 7,214 of NZ_FPIR01000029.1, forward strand.
TGAGCTTTGCATATATGAAAATGCCACAGGAAAGAAACTGGTATCGTCAAGCGAGGATTCCTATGATTTTCTGAATGAGAGCCTTGCAGTTTTCGATAATAAAAGAACGGGGCATGAGTCAGAAGGTATCCAGGCAGGAACATTTGACAGCGATTCAAAGATGTCGGGCGTGTATTTTGAGAAAATAAGGCTTCTCAACCGCTACTCGGTATTCGTGTATGTTCCGCTGAAAAGAGTTCTTATTGATTCCGCGAAAAAGGTAGCTCCCGGATTCTGCCTGATGGCGGTATGCTTCATATTCATATGGATAGGAGCATTCAGCCTGCGCAAGAAAGGTGCCGCTGTGCGTGACAGAGCGCAGTGCATAAGGCTGGGCTGGAAACATTATATCAACATTCCTGTTGCACGTCATGTGATGCTGCTGTTGTTGGTAGGCGTTATTGTCATGACTTCAATATCGGCGTATCTGCCGCTGCTGAACAGCTATACATCGCACAACAACAAGATGTCCAAGAACCTCAATGCGCTTGTCGGTGAAATGCAGCTAAGCGACAGCGAATGGGATAAAATGGAATCTATTTTCAGAGAGCTTGTCACAGACCGCGTGACAATGATAGGCGACATGATGGATATGGAGGGCGATCTTTTCTCCGAGGAAGAATTGACCGAACTTACACACAGTCTCGACCTTGTAGACACAGTGGTCTATGATGAAAACGGTGTTGCGGTAATGTCAACCGACGGCTATGTCGGATACAAGCTCAGCAGCAATCCTGATGATGATGAGTATATCCTCTGGAATCTGCTCAAGCAGGCAGACACGAGCATCATGCGTGAGTACTCAAACGGTGATGGTTTCTTCGCGGCAGTCAGACGCACCGACGCACCCGGTCTTATCTGCGCAACGCTTACCGACCATGCTCTGAAATCTATCAAGGAACAGACAGATGTCAGCAGAGCACTTCTGAGGGTCAGCACGGATTCATATGCCAAAATGTATGCCTCCGCCTCTGACCCCGATAAGCTCATGTGGGCAACGGCATCCTCCGACAAGGTTCGCTCCATACAGAACGACCTGCCCAAAAAAGCACTGCTCAATTCCTACTCGGGCACGAATAAGATCGGCGGCACAGATTACTATATAAATACCATAACTGATGACAATCATATCTTCATGAGCGTTGAGCGAAGCGGTGTGTTTACGGAAGATTCAAAGGTGATGCTGGCATGGATCGTTCCGGAAATGCTTATCATCTCGCTTATCATCCTGTGCTTCTCCTGCGTTTACCGCGGCGAGCGTGAGTGGCTCGATGAGAAGCCCGAAAAGCGTTTGTTTGAGCGCTTGTCACGCGAAGAGAAGGACAGCGCATCGGAGGATGAGCGTGTGCTTAATTCCTCGATGAAGAAAACGCTTATGCGGTTTCTGAAACTGGTATTCGTACTGCTCATGATAACCTATTTTGCGGATATGTTATTCTCTGAGTCTCCGGTATCCTCCTATCTGTTCTCACATCAGTGGGAGCACAAGGTAGGTATCTTCTCGCTGACTACCATTCTTCTTAGTGCCGCATTTGCGTTCATCGGCGTGACACTGCTCAGAACACTTCTCAGAGCACTGTCAGGTAAGATGGATGCGAGGATCGCTACTATCGGAAACCTTATTATCAGCATTATCCGGTTCGTTCTGATAATCGTTGTGATAATCTATTCGCTCTATCAGATCGGAGTGGATACTTCGGTGATCCTTACCTCGGCAGGAGTGCTGTCACTTATCATCGGTTACGGCTCTCAGAGTGTTGTAAGCGACCTTGTGAGCGGAATATTCCTCATCACCGAGGATCAGATGCGTGTGGGCGAGACGCTCGTGCTTGACGGATTCAGAGGTGAGGTACAGCGTATCGGTCTGAGAACGACCACCTTGAAGCACTATGCAAGCGTCAAGGTCATCAACAACTCGAAAATGGTAGGTTTCTACAACATGAGCCGTGACACGAATGCGGTTCGGTGGGAGCTTTCTTTCCCGATCGAGCAGGATCCCGAACAGGTGAAATCGCTGATAATGGACAACAAGGAGCGTTTCCAGAAAGCGTGCAAGGGCAATATCATCGCAGGACCTATCTATATCGGCATAGCTGAGGGCTTTACAGACCATGTTGGTCATGCACACTACACTATGCAGTTCTTGTTTGTTACCGATATGGAGGAATGGAATTCGGTCAGAAAGCGCTCGTTTGATACAGCATATAAGATCATGCTTGAAAACGGCATCAAGCCCAGCGGCGGTGAAAAGAAACCTCTGGTAAAATAATGAACACTTATATGACCTGACGCTGTGTCAGACAGGAAGCTGATACAGCACTTAGGCAGGTGTAAAAAAACAATACAGCCCGTTTCACGTTACAAGCGAAACGGGCTGTAATCTTATTTGTTTGGGTGAGCAGGCAATAAAAATCCGCCGGTGAAAAGTAACCGCCAACCAATCCCCCGAGCCGACACAGCCCACCCAATATGATATAATTACTCTGAACTGCAACGAATATTTATACTCTGAAAAACTAATAGAAGAAATGGCATCTTTCTATATAAAACAATATTCTTCTTAGAGAATCAAGAAAACAATCAAACCCTAAGAATGAACTGGTCTATTGTATTTTTGTTATTTACACAAACACAAATAGACCGATCCAAACAATATGAATGGATGCGTATGGTCTATGAGCAGTTTGCAAAAGACAAGTTCAGCAGCCCGAAACCGCTGGAGGGGAAAGGTTCGGTGAAAGCTATCCACTATATCATGAGCTTTGCCGATTCCGAAAATGTAACTCCGGAACTTGCTCACAAGATAGCAAAGGCATTCGTCCGAAAGAACTTCGGAGAGGACGCTCAGGCGGTCATCGCAACACACGTTGACCGCAGCCATGTTCACACACATATAATTTTAAACTCGTATTCGTTGTCGGGACAGAAATACTACGCTTACTATGGCTATACGGGCATATTGCAGACTGACGGATTTCAGTCCTATGGCAGCGGCAGCTACACGAGAGTCGGCTGCTGGTCGCATGCACGCAGGAAGCTGATCGACTGCATACCCGAAAAGCACAAAAAGAGCAAAGCGGCGATCGCTGTGGGTATGATCGACAAGATGTTCAAATACGAACGGGAGGCGAGAAAGGAAGACTATTCGGACGAACAGCTGCTTGAGATGCGTCGGGAAAAGATCGCCCCTCTTGTAGATGAGTTCTACAAATTCATAGACAGCCTTCACCCCGGCAATGGTTCACACTTAGCCGAGGCGGTTAATTATGCCCGAAATCAGAAAGCAGCACTGACTGTTTTCCTAAATAATCCACTTGTGGATATGAGCAACAATCTTGCAGAGAGAACAGTCAAGCCTTATATTATTGCAAGGAAGAATTTTCAGTCGTGCAGCGAAGCTGCTAAGACGGTCAGCTGTACCGAGAAGGGTGCTCACGCAAGCGCGGCGGTTATGACAATTATCGAGACAGCTACTGCTTCTTCACAGGTCATACTAAACTTTCTTTTCTTTTGTTTTGATGATCTTGTCAAATATCTTGTTATAAACCTTTATTATGCTCCCTACCGCAAATGCCGCGATGATACTGCCCTCCCGCACACCTTATACAGAATGTCAAAGAATATCTTGATGTTCTCATACTGCCTGCCCGTGACCTTGCTTATCGCACGGTTCATAGCTTCGCCGGGAAGCATGGCGACTCCTCCTTTTAGCTGTATCCATATCCCGAGGGCGAGTATTATGCACCCCAGCAGCATAAACAGAAACAGCATGGGGTAGCCTTTGACGGTTATCTCTCTGATGAGCCACACAGACAGATTTGTGAGGTATCCGTAAACGAACGCCAGCACTGTCTGCACGGCAATTTCTGTGTAATTGCATTTGCCTTTGAGGATAATGACCTGTGTCGCTATCTGTATCACACTAAGCAGATTGAGCCAGCCACCGAAGGTCAGCAGCTTGCTAACAAGCGATACCGAGTACGGCACCGAGGCGACAGGCGATGTTCCGAGCCCTGCTTTTGTGGAGAACGCAACGCCCATTGAGGCTATGAACAAGCCTACAAGAAATATGGCGTAGCGTTTCAGTATTTCAGTTTTACTCATTTTCATCGGACATCAGTTATTTACCTTTCTTACTTTTCGTTTGCCCGTTATCTGCTCGACATCGAGCGCATATACCAGCGTTCTCGGAACGGCGGCGGGGTCAAAGGGCATTTCTTTTCCGTCATGATAGTGTGCCATCAGCTTACCGAGTGCGGCGAGCTTTTCGGATTCATCAAGTATCCTGATATGTCCTCTGCCCATAACACTTTCATACACAAAGGTGCAGTAGCCTTTTTCTTCAATGTATTCCAGTTCATGACCGCGATCCATTTCAAATGATGCGCGGTTATCGGCTTGTATCAGTTCGACCTTGTGACCTTCAAGCGCACTGTGGAAATATATCGTTATCTTTTCACCGTTCACTTCAACGCCGAAATTCAGCGGCAAAATATATGGGTAGCCGTTGTCATTCAGACCGAGCCTGCAAACATCGCACTTTTTCATTACGTCGATGATCTCGGCGATATCGGTTATTTCTCTGTCTTTTCTTCTCATGATTTTAAACCTTTACCTTTGTTGGGTCTTATCCTCGACCTCCGCAGCTTTGCCTGTAGATCATCGGGCAGGAGATCCGAAGCCATTATCTGATCGTACATCTCTTTCGGCATAGTCGCAAGCTGTTCTTCGGATAATTCGCGGATAGTGTCGCATATCTCGCCAAACATATCCTGTGCCGACAGTTTATCTCCGAATTCTTCCTCTGTCTGGTCGAGAAGCTCATTTATGAAAGCGCTGCGCACATCTTCAAATATCTCGAATTCCTCGACAGTGGTTAGCTTTATGCCGTTCTTTTGGCAGAACTCCAGTAAGAAGTAGTAGGTGCGCCTATCGACAACACGCATTTCTTCGGGGAGAAAACCATTTTCCTTGAAATCATCGACCACGCATGAGAGCATGATATCGCTGTTTCTGCTGTCATATCCGTCAAACAAGTCGGTGAAGAAATATTCGCCGTCGATGCCCGTTTCGGCTGCGAGGAAAGTGACAGCATACGGTATCGGGGGTGTCATATTTTCAATTTCATCGGGAATGGGAGCAAAAACAATATCGCACTCATAAACTCCCTTGTGCGGCAGTTTCTTTCTGAGCTTTCGTGTTGTGGGATAATATAAATGCGGATTATCATTAGGATCGGGATAGGTCGTTTCGGAGAAAGTGTATCCTTTTTCAAGGTCATATTCAAGCATCGGTATCGTATCTTTTTTGCCGAAGCCGAACTTGGCAATATCCTTTCGACCTATCGCTTTGGAGAGGAAAACAGCAGCGTTCAGTGCATTTTCAAGGCATTCACGTTCCTCATAGAATTCAATGACATAAGGGAAGTAGCCCGATATTGCACTTGAAATAAAGGGATAGCGGTTCTTTCCTTTAAGCGATACACCGGTTTTCTCGGCATAGTCAAGAATACATTTCTTGCTCTCGGGGTCGATAACTTCCTCGTTCTGAAGCTCACAGCTCAGATACTCCTGAAAGCAGATGTACTCCATGTATTCCTTCGGCGTACCCACGTCGGGAACGTGCGGCTTGATGTATTCGTGAAGTCCGCCGCCCTCCGGGAAAACCATAAGGGCAGGGAAGCCTTCCTTATCATCGGTCACGGAGCAATAGAGCATATCCTCCACATCGTCGGACAGCTTTACCGCAAATATATCTTCCTTTTTCAGCTTTTTCCAGAGTTTAGTATCCATGAACTTGAACGCCGCAGCATAAAGGCTGTCGGGATAAGGCTCAAATACGCCGTCATCATCGTCAAATTCAAGCTCGGGATACTGCGTGGGTGGCTCACCGACAGAACGCAGTATCTCGGTGTCCTCACAAACTCCGTCGATTACTTTCAGCACCTTGCAGTGAAAATCCCATTCGTCACCGAAGTCGAAGATATAGACGAACTTCCTGTCCTTTTCAAGACCAAGTTGCCCGAGGCTGTATTTGGAAGTATCCCGCTGACCGTCCTCTGCATCGGCGTAATATGAATCGTCATCGCTCCATAATTTATTGTCCATAAAGAACGCATGGAGGTGGTCGTCACAAAAATCAAATGCGTCAAGGATAGCCTGTGAGAGTTCTTCAAGTGTTTTGTTTGAAGCTATTTGAATATGTCGGTAACAGCCTTTCATGAGGGAAACGCTGATGACGTATGTTTTCTTAGGGATATTAATTCTTGCTTTCATGGGGGGTGCTCCTTTATTATTTGATACTAAGAGAAATCAGAATTTGATGTTGCAAGATTAACATATACCAGTTAAAAGCCGCCAATATGACTTAATGTTTTAGAAGCGACTCTTGAACCTTCATTCATTGCATTTATAATATCACAATCTCTCAAATATGAACAAAGAAAGCCAGCATGATAACTGTCACCGCACCCAGTTGTATCAATTACATTATTGACAGGCACAGCATCCACTCTATATTCTTTTCCCATATAATAAGTAACGCTGCCATTTTCTGCAAGTGTAATGTTAAATATGTTGTCATACCGTTCAGACCATTTTTGAAATTGTAAAAGAATACTCTTCTCACCACTGATAAAAAAGAAGTCAATGTACGGTACAATAGTTTCTATTTTCTTAAAATCTCTTAACACGTTGAAGTCAACGGCAAGCTGAAAACGACAACTCTTTCTAAGTTCTAATACATCATCAAAATTAGGAGAATCAAAGGTTATAAAGATAATATCAGCACTTGCAATTCTGTTCTTGTCAGTATCGCTAAGAAGATATGTGTCATGAATACCACCGTTCCATGAATCATCTTTGAAATATCTATCACCTTTCTCAGTAAGATAAATCCGATGGTTTGCAGTAGCAGAGCCTGAAATAATGTGGATAAACTCTTTGTTGATAGGTTTATTTTCAATAGATTTCAATATTGCCTTACCATAATCATCGTCACCAATTGCACCAAGAAGATCAACTGAAATATGATTGTATTTTGATGCAATTGCAGCAAAGTTCAATGCTTCACCACCGGGACGGATTTCTCCAGTATCATCAAAAACATCTACGCACATACAAGTCATAGCAATAATATTCACATTTATCCAACCTTTCTGTTTTGGAAAAGTAAAATCCGATTTATCCTATTAATCCCTGCTGTCAATCACCATTATTCCGCATAAACAGCTTCGCCATCTCCTTAACTTCATCGCTGAACTCTGAAAGGTCATCGAGAGTGATAACGCCTGTGTCCAGTAATGCCTTGATGTTCAGCTGCATATCATTTCTGCTGAACCTGCCGGGCAAATGAAATACAGAAGCCCGGCTGTCTTTATTTATGCGTTCTTTAAGCTCAACAAATTTGTCGATGGGAGTGTCATCGGAATCGAGGATAGCTTTGTATTCTGTGATGAACTGTTCAAGGTAGCGGTTCTTCCACTCATAGTATTTGGTGCTGAACAGCTTCCAGTCGCTTTCTTTTGACATAGTGAAGATCCTTTCTTTATAAAGGTATATGTCAATTATACCACACCCAAATTCAATAGTCAATCACAATATCCGGCGAGTGTAAGTCAGTTACACCGAAAAGCAATTTTATATAACAAAAATAATATCGGTAAAAATCGTTTTCGCTCTTGACAATCGGGCTGCTATTTGCTATAATATTCTTATAGTATTAAACTTAGCAGCTTGAAAATCGAATACTCCCCTATATTGGACAAGCACTGATGATTACTCTACCGATATTTAGAATTAAAATCTGAAATCGGAGGTAATCTTAAATGGAAACCGTTTATACATTATACAGAGTATCTACAAAGCAGCAGGTCGATAAGACCAAGGATGACATACCCATGCAGAGGGAAGCCTGCCATGAGTTCGCCGAGAAAATGGGCTGGACTATCGGCAAGGAGTTCCTTGAAAAAGGTGTATCGGGATTCAAGGTCTCGGCTAACAACAGAGACGCTATTCAGGACTTGAAGGCGGCTGCGCTTAACAAAGAGTTCGATATTCTCCTTGTGTTCATGTTCGACCGTATAGGAAGAATTGATGACGAGACGCCGTTCATTGTGGAATGGTTCGTCAAGCAGGGAATAAGAGTATGGAGCGTTCAGGAAGGCGAGCAGAGGTTTGAGAGCCACGTCGATAAGCTGATGAACTACATAAGGTTCTGGCAGGCTTCGGGCGAGAGCGAAAAGACCTCGATGCGTATCAAGACGAGAATGCAGCAGCTCAAAGCGGAGGGAAGCTATACAGGCGGCCCCGTACCGTTCGGATATACTCTTGTGAATACCGGAAGGCTGAACAAAAAGGGCAGGGAAGTGCATGACCTCGCAGTCGATCCTATCGAAGCCGATTGGGTCAGAGAGATATTCTCAAAGACTGTTAATGAAGGCTATGGTACTTTCAGATGCGCGGAGATACTTAATAAGGCAGGCATGAAAACGCATAAAGGCTCGAAGTTCACAAGCAACAGTATAAACCGTATACTGAGAAACAAACTGCTTACGGGATTTGTGGTGTCGGGAGATACTGAATCGCCACGCATGAAGGATTTGCAGATCATTGATGATTACACCTTTGAGCGAGCACAGCGTATCCTTGATCAGAGAATGGTGAAGAACGAGAAAACCCGTGAAATTGCCAGAAAAACCAAGACCAAGCAGCTTCTTTCGGGAATCATGGTTTGCGGACACTGCGGCGGTCATCTGAGTACGATCAAGCATACCGACAGGCACACCCGCAAGGACGGCACCGAGTATGTGAAAATTCAGCCGAAATATATCTGCTATCACAAGAGCAGAGGGCTTTGCCAGTGCAGCGGCTCAACTACATATCTTGTCACTAGGATAGACGACGCGATATGCGAGCTGATACATGAGATGTTTGAGAGCATAAAAGAATCTCCCGACGAAGCCGTTCTGAAAAAGAACTTCGACAAGGAGATGGCAGGATACAGAGCAAAGATCACAAAGCTGGAGCACGAACTCGGAAAGCACAGACAGCAGCTCGAAAAGCTGGAGTCTGAGGTGGCTGACAGCCTTATGGGAAACAGCCAGTTCTCGCCCGATGTTCTGAGCAAGGTGATAAAAAGCACCGAGGAAAAGATCAGCGAGACGGAAGCTGCGATAGAAACTCTTAACAACGAAATGACCGGTAAAAAGAAGTCAATGGAAAGTCTGAAGCCCATGTATGATGTTTTTGTGGGTTGGGCAAAGGAATTTGACGAGGCTTCAATCGAGAGAAAGAAAATGATCATCTCTCAGTTGGTAACTAAGATAGAAGTGTTCAAGGGCTACAAACTGAATGTGGAGCTGAACATGGACTATCAGGAATTTTGCAGCAATTGGGACATATTGTCTATGAAGAGTACGATCAATGCTTAGTTTAATATTATTATACAGTGACGGATAGACTTGAATTGAGGTTCGGGCCTATTATAAAAATCTGAAACTAGCGTAATGAGAAATCAGATAAGCTAGAGCATGCGGCTGTTAACCGCAGGGTCGTTGGTTCGAGTCCAACAGGGGGAGCCAATCAATCATAATCCGAACACCTTCATAAACGGCAAGGTGTTCGGATTTGTTGTTTATTACTGACCACCCAGCCGGCAGTTTCCACGGAGACTGCCGGTTTTCTGTTGTGCCCACTGAAAACATTTATAATCAGCGAACGTGCCTGTTTCACTTAACCAATTTAGTTAAAAGAATAAAATATATTGCGAAAGTATTGACAAAGTATGTCGCTGCATGTTATAATAAATTTGTTGAAAAGATTTGAATAAACTGTAATCTTTTTGGCAACTTTAGCGAGAAAGGGTTGACAGTCATGACCATGCGTGTTACAATGCGACAGCACAGCACAGCACAGCACAGCACAGCACAGCACAGCACAGCACAGCACAGCTAAGGCTAACTGCGCCCTTTTCACCATTAATATGTTCCTGATGCGCTCTGCGGGGTAACTATGCCCTGCGGAGCGTTTTTATATTCCATAAAGAAAGGTAAGTGAATTTTATGACAAGTAATTTTGCACACAACATGAAAAGAGTAGTCGCGGGGGTTCTCGCGCTTATCCTTGTGGCAGGCGCTCTGCCGAATGCGGACGTTGGTGCAGGAGGGCTGTTTGGCGGAACGAGTTTGACGGCTTATGCTGATGAGCAGCTTTATACATTTAAAGGTGGCACGTATAATAATGGACAGAACTATGGAGACGAAAAGAGCTTGTTTGCGTTTGATCCAAGTTACGAGTTTACAGGAAAAATTGCGTCTATCGAAGCTTGGGTCAATATTACAGGAAACCCAACTTCGGTAAAGATCCAAGTTGACAAATCCGGTGAGTACAGAGAGATGGATTTAGATGTCAGCAAGGGAATTCATAAATATGTATTTATTTGTGCTGATATCGAAGCTACAGAAGATAATAATTATTATACATATTCTCAAATCATCTTTGATGGACCTGCAAGTGAAACTTATGGAGAATTACTGGGCTACAAGATCAACTTCAATGACTCCACTTCTCCCATTCAAGATGGCTTTATGAACTATCCCGAATTTACAGTCCCCACAAACCTGACCGCAACCGACGGACAGACGCTTGCGAATGTAACACTTCCGACAGTTGAAAACGGAGAGTGGACTTGGGATAACAGTTCTACAAGCGTCGGCGAGGCGGGTACCAATACCTTTAGCGCAACTTTCACACCCAACGACAGTAACCTGAAAACGGTAACCAATATTCAGGTTCCCGTGACGGTACAGACAGTCATCAAGAAGGATGACATCAATGTCGGTGTTGATATTCAGGGCTGGACTTTCGGCAATGAAGCGAACACTCCCGAAGTTACCGGCAACACCGGCAACGGCGAAGTTACCTTCAAGTACAAGGCTAAGGGCGCTGACGACAGCACCTACACCGAGACTGTTCCGACCGACGCAGGCACTTATGTTGTTAAGGCAGAGGTAGCCGAGACAACGAACTACAATGGCGGCAGTGCAACAACCGAATTCAGCATCACAAAGGGCAATATCAACGTAGGCGTTACCCTCGATGGCTGGACATACGGCGATGAAGCAAACACTCCTAACGTTACCGGCAACACCGGCAACGGCACAGTTACCTTCAAGTACAAGGCAAAGGGCGCTGCTGACAGCACCTACACCACCACTGTCCCGACCAACGCAGGCACTTACGTTGTCAAGGCAGAGGTCATCGATACCACGAACTACAAGGGCGGCTCGGCAACAGCCGAATTCACCATCGCGAAGGCTGATATCACCGCAGGTGTTACCCTCGATGGCTGGGTAGCTGGCGTTGAAGCCAACACTCCCGAAGTTTCCGGCAACACTGACAACGGCACAGTTACCATCAAGTACAAGGCTAAGGGCGCTGACGACAGCACCTACACCGAGACTGTACCGACCGAAGCAGGCGATTACGTTGTTAAGGCTGAAATAGCTGCGACCACGAACTACAAGAGCGGCTCGGCAACAGATGAATTCACCATCGCCGCGCCTGAGTTCGAGACCCCGACTTACTTATGGTCTTATGAGAACAACGCCTGGACTTGCAACGCGACCCGCATATGCACCAACGCCGAATCTCTCACCGAGACCGAGTCCGGTTCCATTTCTTCCGAGACCTACGAGGATCCGTCCTGCACCGCAGCTGGTAAGACAAAGTACACCGCGACATTTACGAATACAGCATTTGAAACCCAATACAGGATCGAGACCGATATCCCGGCATCCGGTCACTCCTACGGCGAGCCTGAGTTCATCTGGGACGATGAGAACAATGCTGTCGCTAAGTTCACCTGCGGCGAATGTGACCATGTCGAGACTTTGACTGCTACTGTCACCTCCGAGATCACCAAGCAGCCGACCTGCACCGAAGAGGGCGAGAGACCCTACACCGCAAAGGTGACTTTCGGTGGTGAGGATTACACCGGCACTAAGGTCGTTTCCGTTCCGGCTAAGGGTCATAGATACACTTATCCGAAGTGGAGTCTTAACGATGATTACACTCTTGCTACCGCGAAGTTCACCTGTGACGTTTGCGAAGCAGTTGAGGTCTTTGAGAATATCCCCGTCACCAAGACTATCATCACAGCTCCGACTTACACTTCTGAGGGCAGTATGCTCTGCACCGCAAATGTGAAGTTCAACGGCACGAACTACACATACAAGAAGACCATCGTAGTTGCAAAACTCGGCATATCTCATATCGGCGCGGTTGACCCGACCTGCACAACAGACGGCAATATCGAGTACTGGTACGACGAATCAACCGGCAAGTACTTCGCTGACGCAGAGGGCAAGACTGAGATCACAAAGGCTCAGACCGTCATCAAGGCTACCGGTCACACCTACGGCGAACCCGTGTGGAATTGGCCTTCCAACACTTCCGCTACCGCAACCTTCAAGTGCATTTATGATGATGATACTCAGGTCGTAAAGGCGAAGGTAACGTCCAAGACTACACCTGCTACTTACACAGCAGAGGGAAAAACCGTCTACACCGCGACCGCGATTATCAACGGTAAGAACTATACCGACACCAAGACCGTCACGATCGACAAGCTGAACTATACCGTCCCGAAGATCACATACGTCAAGGGCAACGGCGGCGTACAGCTCGACTGGACGGCTGTCGATGGCGCTGAAAGCTATGCTGTAGTACAGTATATCAACAACACCTGGACACCTCTTGCTGAGTGCGATGAGAATACCTATATCCTCAAGGGACTCACCCCTGGAACTCAGTACAAGGTAGCTGTTGTCACCAAGCTTGACGGCAAGTGGTTCACCGATGTATCCAATGCGATCACCGTCACTCCGAACACTGTTGTTACCACCAAGTACCCGGTTGTCAACAAGATCGAAGTTCAGAACAACTCGTTCAGACTTAGTTGGGACGCTGTCGAGGGCGCTGAGAAGTACTGTGTAGCATACTACTCCGCAGGCAAGTGGAGACTTCTCGACCAGTTCGACGCAAGCAAGACAAGCTACACCAGAACAAAGGTTCCGGCAGGAAGAACCTACACGCTCGTTGTTGGTGCAAGGATCAACGGCAAGTGGGATGCATCCGACCTGAACCAGAGAGCGGTCAACGTTACCGTTAAATAAGCGCTTTCCATGATTTCTCATAAATCCTTTGGGGAAGCCGGCAGTTTCTTCGGAAGCTGCCGGTTTTCTCGTTTTATGATATGTGTGCGAAATGTGAACTTCAAAGTTAATGTCATTAAGCTAACACACCAACATCCCTCTTAACACACATCCCCCCTGCAAGTAAGCAGGGGATATTTTTTTATGAATAAATCCTTAATATTGTCCGAACCCTATTGACAAACCGACAAAAATCTGCGGCGAAGCCAATCAGATAAGCTATTTTGATCGGAGGCTTCATTTATGGAAAACTTTTGTATTAAGGTGAAAAATACTTTGCTTTCACTGATCTCTCAGATGGAATCCTCATGCGCTGATTTTGTGAATGCTCCCGGGCATGATTTTACTCGGAAAAGCACTCTATCCTTTTCCTGCACCATGAGATTTCTTTTGTCGATGGGCGGCGGTTCACTTAACAGAGAGCTTGCGGAATACTTTGATTTCAGCGCCGATACGGTATCTGTCTCCGCACTGGTACAGCGTAGAAGCAAGATAAGACCGGAAGCGTTTTCTCATCTGCTGAAGAGCTTTAATAACTGTTTCCCCTCTGAAAAACTATTCTGCGGCCGCAGGCTCCTGTCTGTTGACGGCTCGGACATCGACATTCCACACGATCCGTCCGATAATGACTCCTTTATCAAATGGAGAGACGATAAGAAAGGCTACAACCTGCTACATTTGAATGCATTGTATGACCTTACCGACAAGCGGTATTACAGTGCAGTTGTGCAGCCGTTCAGGAAGAAAAACGAACACAGCGCTCTGATTGAAATGATCGACTCCTTAGATCTTCCTCAGGGTTCGATCATCGTTGCCGACAGAAACTATGAGAGCTACAACAATATCGAAACGCTCAGAAATAAAAGTCTCTGTTATGTTATCAGAGTAAAAAAGTCGGGCGTTACCAAAAATTTTGTGCTGCCGGAGAGCGAAGAATTTGATATTGATTCCGAAATACTGCTGTCAAGAAAGCAGAAAAAGGAATTTATGGACAACAAAGCAAAGTATCGTTATCTCCCCAAGAATGTAAACTTTCCATTTTTACCACCGGGGTCAAGCGAGCTTTATCCGATGTCATTTCGGGTAGTAAGATTCAGGATCTCTGAGGATACATATGAAACGCTGATAACAAATCTGCCTCGTGATGAGTTCGGCATAATGCAATTAAAAGAGATATACCGTATGCGCTGGGGGATAGAGACGTCGTTTCGTGAACTGAAATACAGCATCGGGCTGAACGCCTTTCATGCCAAGAAGAGAGATTTTATAGAACAGGAAATGTATGCCCGCATGATAATGTATAACTTTTCAATGCTCATCACCGAGCACATTGAGGTGCCGAAGCAAAAGGGAAAGCATATGACTCAACTGAACATTACTGCCGCAATACACGTCTGCATGAGCTATCTGAAAAGCGACAAGATAGATCCTGCCGAACTGGAAAAGCTGATAGCAAGACGAACGCTGCCTGTCAGACCCGACCGACATTACAAGCGAAAAAACAGAGGCAGATCAGCTGTTTCGCTCAATTACAGGATAATGTAGGGCAGCGAAAG
>NZ_FPIR01000028.1 GCF_900119155.1 Ruminococcus sp. YE71
AAACGCTCTATCAGCATCATTCCGACAAAGGTTTTGCCCAGACCGACACCGTCACAAAGGAAAGCACCTGAGTAACGCTCAGCTATCTGGATAAGGCTGTTATAACCGTCCTTCTGATACTGCGACAAGCCCTTATACACGACCGATTCGTTTTCTTCCCATTCGGATACAGTTTCCTCATGGCTCTTGAAATACTCATACATGGAGCGAAGATAAACATCATAAGGACTGAACTCACGGCAGTGCATCTCCATTACCTTCAACACAGCTTCGGTAATATCCGTGCCGTTCTGCCAATGTTCATCAAACCACTTCTGAAGCTGTTCAACTTCATCTTTGACCTGAACATTCAGCTCGATATTCTGCGTCAGTCCTGCCTTAGTAAAGTTGCTTGAACCGACCAGGGCATATCCAGAAGGAACATTCATAGCAGAAATGAACTGATCTCTGTACTCATCACGGAAATATGTGATATATGCTTTAGCGTGGAATTTATTGCTGTCATATACACGGCACTCAATTTTTCCAAACTTCATAGCCTTTATGATAGCCGGAACACCTATCAGGAACTCATTCTTTTCCTGCTCCCGCTCCATACTGCTACGGAAACGCTCGATCATAGTCTGTGCGACTTCCTCTATGACATCTTTGGTGCGCTTAGTTACTTCGTTGCCGAGGATAATGCGTATCTTGTCGAGCTTCTGCCAATCTTCCCCTAAAGTGAGCAGACCGCCGATCTCGAAGTAACCTGTTGCAATATCCATCTGCTTGGAAATAGAACACCACTCAGATAAGTAATTCTTTACGGAAGCCTTTTCATTGCTGTTGTCAACTATATATAAAGTATCGTGTGCCATTGCAATCCCCCTGACTATTGCATAATTCAGGGATAACTGTTCATTCTGCCTGCATACCTAATAAATACGGTGTTATACTATGTAAAGTATCTTGAGAGAAGTTAGTTTTCTTGAAACAGATACTTTTACGAAATCCGCATATTTTAACAGGTATTTGCTTTGAAAGACATAATATCCCATAATGAAATTATACAAGATTTTCCGTAAAATTTCAAGTATCAGGCTGAAAATCGGCGGTTTGTATACAAGAGGACTGACTCAGATGTGCAGATTGCTATTCTGAGGGCATTGGAGGGCTACTGAATGGAGAAAACAGGTATAACTATTACAAAGCGTAAAGACGGACGGTATGTCGGGAAGTTCATCGCTGAATACGCCGATAACGGCAAAGCGCAGTATCACTATGTCTACGGCAAGACCTATGAAGAAGCCGAAAACAAGGTGATGATAGGGCGAGAAATTACCACACGCTATCTTTCGGGCAGATATATCAAAGTCGGCAAGGTGTATCGGGAATGGCTGAATGCCGTGGTGAACCGTGTCAAGGAATCTACGCTTGCCAACTACCGGAACAAGTTTGAAAAGCACATTCTCCCCGAATTCGGAGATATACCCTGTGCCGACCTGACCGCAGGCAGGATAAACGCATTTATAAACAAAAAGCTCGCAGACGGATTATCTGCAAGCTATGTGAGGGATATATTTACCGTTTTCAAGACGATGCTGAAATATGCACAGGAGGAATTTGGGTTCAGGTTATCGCTGAAAAATGTCGTTCTCCCCAAAGCCGAAAGAAAGCAGGTCGAAAAGATTTGCGATACAGAACAGAAAAAGCTCGTTTCTTATCTGAAAGCAAATATGTCGCTGACTGCTTTCGGTATCCTGCTGTCGCTTTTCATGGGACTGCGTATCGGTGAGCTTTGTGGCTTGAAATGGGAAGATGTGGATTTCAAGCATAAGACGCTATATATCAGGAGAACGGTTCAGCGTATCAGCTCCGCTGACGGCAACAGAAAAACAAAGGTCGTGATCTCAGCTCCGAAGTCGGCAACATCGTTCAGAGAGATCGCTATCCCAGATATGCTCATGAAGTATTTTGAAATGTTCCGAGATGAAGCCGATCATTTCATTTTATCGGGTGCGGACAAGCCCGTTGAACCCCGCACGATGCAGTACCGCTACAAGAAGATACTGCAATCGGCGGAGGTAGAAAACCACAATTATCACAAGCTCCGCCACACATTTGCGACTAATTCCGCAGAGAAGGGATTCAACGTCAAAGCCCTGTCCGCCGTTCTCGGTCACAGCAGCGTTACACTGACACTCAACCGATATATTCACCCTGACCGCACCTATGAACGCAGGCTCATGAATATGTGTATGCAGTTGTAAATTGTTGTCAGAACAGTATCTTGAAAATTGAATAGTGACGGTTTTACGCTGTTTTGTGAGCGCTATCCTGAATGTATCTGTTTCAAGAAATCGGCTTTTCTGTATTATAGAGCAACTGCGCGCAGGTCTTGCGCTGTATGCGCGCTGAATATGTGAAAAAAGCTCTCTACGATCATGTGGAGAGCTTCATAAACGTAATTAAGGCTCCCAGAATACTCTGAGAGCCTTGTTATTTCACATATATAGAAATAGATTGCCTGCACTGTCAGAAAAGCTGTCCTGAATCAACGTCTACCTTGACTGCAAATCTATTCTGGAAGTGTAGTTCCTCTACGATAATAACTGCGGTATTATCAGAAGCCTTCCTGAGCGAGCCTACAAAGGTTATCTGCCCACCTTTTGAGTAGAGGAAACTTATTGATTTAGCGTTGTCATCAAATGCAAGGCAGGTAAACGTGTCTGTCTCAACGGTATCAATGCCATTTCGTTTCGGCTGGTCAACAGCAATACTGAATTTGCAGTAGCTGCAATCCTCCACAGTTACAACGTCCAAATCGGTGGTGATGCGTCCTGTCATCATGATCTTGTTTAACATAGTCTACTACTCCTTTCAGTCCTCGTCGCTGCACTCGTCCAGCCCGTGCAGGAGCTGAATATAAACGCACTCAGCTCGTTCATGCTCCTCGCCGTCGGCGGACATCATAAGTTCAAGGAAGTATGCCTTAGCTTGTTCGTAGTCATTCCAGACCTCACGCTTACCGTTGCATATGGTAGTGACTTTGTTTGATCTCGGCATTGCCAATTCAGGTGTTTTCAACATAGCTGTTACCTCCAAAAGTTTTATCGTGAATCCATTATAGCGGATAATTATTTCAGAGTCCAGCATATCAGGATAATTGTAATAATCTTTGTGCAGGGCGCAGCAATATTACAATTATCCCCGGTGCAATGCGCTGTATTATTCAAGGTCATTTCGCTTGCGCTTTTTCTGCTGGTCACGGCTCCGTTCCTGACGGAGATACTGTTCGATCTCTCTTGCCGCCTCGGATAACTCTCTTGCCTTCTGATCGGCGGCTTTGTATTCTGCATTCTTCTGTACCCGTTGTGCAGTCAGATCAGCGATCATCTTCTCGAATTTCTCCACAGAAGGAGTAGTCCCATCGGGATACCATTCCAGTATTTTTTGTGTAAGCATATGATGCTCGGCAAGTGATTCACTATGTTCCTTTTTATACTTTTCTTTTTTACGTCCGTTGAGCGCCATATATTCCTGATGTATCGGTTTCACCTCACGGTATTTGCGGAGCGTTTCTGCACGTTCTTCAAGCGACTTGATCTCACCTGAAATGTGGTTAAGATCCTGCACAAGTGCTACCCTTTTACTGAAAGCTGAAATGCCGGAAGTCTTGGCTTCATCAACCGTTACGCCGTACTTGGCAAGAATGTTCAGTGCCTTGCTTGTGATCTTCATATTCTCACGGTCAATGGCATCACGGATAAACTTGTTTTCTTCAGCCTTCGGGGAAATAACTCTAACTTTAGTTTTCGGAGTATAAAGCATTATGCCATTGTACTGTGCGATACGGGCTTTTATCTGCTCAGTCTCATAATACCAGCCCAGTGTTTTCGCCCTTGTGAATTTTGCACGGGAATTATTCTCTTTCTGCTCTGCAAGCATATATTTCAGGTCGATTTTATGGTCAGGATTATATTCGACAAGTATGCCGTACTCAGCGCATTTCAGAAGGAAATCATCAAAATCTTTGCTGACCTTTACTACCTGATCTATGGCATATTTCAGCTTGGCTTTCCATGACAGACCTTGACGGGACATATCCCATTCCCAATGGCTCTTGCCTTTGCTCTGTTCGGGGTTCTGAATGATGGACAGATTGTTCTCACTGCATAGCTCGTCCGAGATGCGCCGAAGCTCTGCCCAGGCACGGTCTTTCTTATTGCCTTGATTATGCTCAGTTTCAAACGTTTTGCCCGTGATCATGTTCGTATTATTTACGATTATATGTGCGTGGATATGCTCATGATCTTCGTGTACGGCAATGACATATTGATACTGCTCTTGCAACAGTCTATGGCATAGTTCTTCTGCAATCTCCATAGCTTTTTCAGGAGTGACTTCTCCGGGAGAAAAGCTCTGAATTATGTGCTGTGCTTGGGTGGTGCTTCGTCCTGTTCCAAACCGTTGTCGGACAGCTCGGAATTGTTCGGCTGCTCGGACTGGTTCTGTCTCGCACATAAAAGACTGGACAAGTGCATGACCTCTGGTCTTATTCCCGTCCACGATGTATTCAAGGCTGTCGCACACTGAACTCCTGATTGAATGTAGTTTAGTAACTGCCAAATCTCGTTCACGCTCGCTTTCATTGTTGTAATATCTTCGCTGTAAGCACGTCCTGTTCCGTTCACTCTGCGGGCTACCTGATTCACATTCGCAGCAAGCCCACGAACTGCACCGACGATGTTCTTCATATCGTCCTGATCTATCATCAGAACATAGTGTGCTTTGGTGCAGTCACGGACATAGCTGGACTTTCTCATTTTAAGCAAATCAGCCTGCTTGCAGATATGCTCCCACTCCGTATCATTGAAGCGGATATTAAGAGTATGATTACGGCACTGATCCCGTCCGTCGATATATTCCTGTTCGTCTGCTGTGAGGTTATCGAGAGTGACCTTTTCAAGCACTCCGTCAAGCTCCTCTTTCAAACCATCACGAGTATAGTTCAGAGTAAGTTCCGCGCTGTCCTTGTGACCGTAATCACGCTTGTAGTTTTTCTCTGCCTTTGTCATAAAATCTTCCTTTCGTTCCTGACCGCATCAGCGGTCTTTTTTATTAAGGGGTCTTAGGGGAACTTTTCCCCTGACAAGCATCGTGTTTTGTTGCCCGTTTTCCGAAACGCGGCACAAAATACCGTGCTTGCAAACTGAGAGTGCCGATTTCATCGACACTTATATAATCCGCCTGCGGCGGTTGTTTTCTCGCTGTAATAGCGGGAATTCGGAGCGATAGCGACTCTATCTTTTTTTCGTCGCTCCTGCCGACGATTATATTGTAAAATACCTCGGCGCAATTATTGCGCAAGTTGTGCGGCAGTTTGATGAAAATGTATCTTTATATATCTACCGAAGAATTTATGGTTATGTTAATGTTTCTTCTGAGAATTTTCAGTATGTTTATAGCAGTTCTTCTCAATGCTTAAAATCAACAGCGAATTTTATGTTTATATTGTGTATAGAACTGTTGCATTTTTAAAATCAACTTAGTTGCTTTTTCAATGATTATGTGGTATACTTAATAAGTAAGAAAAGGTATGTTCTTACTTATAAACGTTTCGCATTTTGGAGGAAGATAATATTTCGGAGGACTATATGGCTCTTATTGATACTTATAGAACAAATGTTGCAAAGAAAAGAGAGCAGATTTCCAAACTGTTTTCAGAGAAAGCTAAGGAAAATGAAAAAATAGCTGCAGCAAGAACTAAAATTGAACGTGCCAGCGATGCTATAAGAAAAACAAAAAGTTCAGCTACCATTAAATCTAAAACCAATGATATAACTAGGGCTGAAAAAGACATCACAACGTCTGAGAAGAAAATTGCCGTTCTTGAAAAACAGATTGCAAAGCTTGAGAAGGAAATAGCTGATGAACAAAAGAAAGTTGAACGTGAAGAAAAGAAGATTCATGATCAACGAATTAAAGAGGAAGCCGAAATGCAGAAAAAAACACAACACCAGATTTTAGAGTTAAATAAAACAATTCAGCGTCATGCTGACATACATTCTAATTTGCAGAATCAAATAGATGAATTACAGAAATTACCTAAAACAATTACTGTATTATTTTTAGCATCAAATCCTGTAGATACTCCTTCGCTACGGTTAGATGCTGAATGTCGAGCAATACAAGAAATGATTAGGAAGTCTGAATATAGGGACACAATAAAATTTGAATCAAGGTGGGCTGTACGAACTTCTGATCTTCTACAGGCTATAAATGAAGTTAATCCTGATATTATTCATTTTAGTGGTCATGGAGCTGACGATGGTACGTTAGCATTTGAAAATCCTGACGGAGAATGTAAATTAGTTACAAAAGAAGCTATGGCACAAACTATTATGACACTTTCCGATAAGGTGCGTCTGATTTTCTTTAATGCTTGCTTTTCAGCTATTCAAGCGGAGAATATCGTAAAGTATGTAGATATAGCCATTGGAATGAACACTTCTATAGGCGATGAAGCGGCACTCGTATTTGCCTCTCAGTTTTATTCTTCTATAGGATTTGGTAAGAATATAGAAGTATCTTTTAATCAAGCCAAAGCTGCTTTAATGTTAGAGGGTATTCCTGAAGAAACAACCCCCGAATTGTTTGTTCGAGATGGATTGCAAGCTAACAGTATTATTTTAGTTCAACCAGAATAACATCATCTATAAATCAGAAATATTTTCGTAAAAGCTGTGAAGCGGGATATACTTCCGCTCCGCAGCTTTTTATTATTTCCGGACAAATTACACTGGGGAAAATGGAAATTTCACTAAAAGTTCGTGCGCAATTGCGGCTGGACAAATGGCTTCATTGCGCGCTATAATTTGATTGTGGAGATACCACGGCAGACACAAACAAAACAAGGAGAGAATAAAACGGAAGGAGGTGGCGGTATGCTTACCTATGAACAGCAGACAGAAAAGCTCCTGAGCAAGCGTCAGGCGGTGCTTGACCGTATCGAGAGCGACAAGGCTGAGATTGAGAAGATCAATGCAAAGCTGAATGCTATCCAGCTCGCTAAGATCAGGGACGCACTTGGCTGTGATGAGCAGGGGCTTTTTGAGCTTATCACCAAGCACCCTGAACAGCTTGCAAAGCTCAGACAGGACAGCATTTTCGAGAGCGATACAGATACAGCTCAGGACGATGATGAATCCGAACTTATCGGACAGACTTCTTTCTTTGATGAGAAGTCTTTCAAGGACTGATAGTCCGACAAAAAAGCTGTGATATGGGACGGCAGCAATGCCGTTCCGCACAGCTATCATAAAAGTATAAGGCAACAACAAAACGAGGATAAGAAAGAGAAAGCGAAGCCCTCACTCTATATGCGTAGAGATAGACAAGCAAAGGAGAAAGTTCGCTATGAATAATAAAGATTATACTGCCGTAGAAAATACGGCAACAGAAACTGTGTCCGAGTACAAGATTGGACATACGCTGTATACGGTCAAGACCGTATTTAACCCTGCTTCAAAGGCAAGCCTTTCGGATATTCTTAAACGGCTCATAATCCGTGAGTGTGAGGATTTCCTCGGTGAATCCGGACAAGAACACGAGAAGCAGGCTGTGTAACTTTGGAATATCGGCGCATTGTATTTATTTTCGGTGCGCGCTATAATGATAACATAGCTTGCTGTATCTGTCGGAAAGGAAGGTTTAATATGACAGACAAGATCACAGCATTATATTGTCGTCTTTCGCAGGACGATATGTTACAGGGTGAGAGCAACAGCATCACCAATCAGAAGGCTATCCTCAAGAAATATGCAGAGGACAATGGCTTCTGCAACACCGTTTACTACGTTGATGACGGAGTAAGTGGAACAACGTGGGAGCGCGAGGGCTTCAAGGCAATGATGGCTGATGTGGAATCCGGAAAAGTAGGAACGGTCATCACCAAAGACCTTTCAAGGCTCGGTCGTGATTACCTGAAAACTGGTGAGCTTATCGAGATTGTGTTCCCGGATTATGACGTTCGCTATATTGCGATAAATGACGGTGTGGATACATTCAAATCCGAAAACGAGCTAATGGCATTCAAAAATATTTTTAATGACTGGTACGCTCGTGATACAAGCAAGAAGATCAGAGCCGTTTTCAAGGCTAAGGGGCAGTCGGGTAAGCCACTTTCTGTGCCGATTTACGGTTATAAAAAATCGGAAACAGATAAAAACTTATGGTTGATCGATGATGAGCCTGCAGCAGTAGTGCGAAGGATATACAAACTTTGCATTGACGGGTACGGACCGACTCAGATAGCAAAAATCCTCACTGCTGAGGGAATGCCAACACCAACAGCATACGCCATATCACAGGGCAGGAATCCCGTAAACAAAAACGCCAATCTTAAACGCTGGGACGGTAAAACAGTATCGGGAATCCTCGACAAGGCGGAGTATTGCGGGCACACCGTCAACTTCAGAACACACAAGAAGTCCTACAAAAACAAGAAGACCGTGAGAAATCCGCAGGAAGAATGGCTCATCTTTGAGAACACTCATGAGCCTATCGTAACTCAGCAGGAGTTTGATTTGGTGCAGGAACTTCGCAAGAATAAGCGCCGTCCTACTAAACACGAGGAAGTCAATCCATTTTCGGGTATGGTCTACTGTGCGGACTGCGGAAAGAAAATGTATCTGTGCCGAGCGACAAGTCTGACCGCCGATCAGGAGCATTTGAAGTGTTCCACATATTCCTCAGACAAGGACGCTTGTTCCGCGCACTTCATCAGAACTGTTGTACTGAATGAGATCGTGTTGAACGAGCTGAACAAACTGCTTGTCAGGGTTAAGGAACATGAGGACGAGTTTGTGCAGGCGGCTATGGACAATTCCGTTCAGAAGCAGTCCTCTGAGCTTACAAAAGCAAAGAAAGCCCTGAAACAGGCTGAAAAGCGTATCATTGAGCTTGACAGGCTGTTTACAAGGCTTTATGAGGACAATGTATCAGGGAAAATTTCCGATGAGCGATTTGCTGTCATGTCCGAAGGATATGAGGACGAACAGAAGAAACTAAAGGCAAGCGTTACAGAGCTTACTGCCTATATTGAAACCGCCGAACAGAAGTCCGCTGATGTGACCGCATTCATCAGCGTGGTGCAGAAGTATGAGCGTATCACGGAGCTTACTCCTGAGATCATGCATGAGCTTATCGAAAAAATCGTTGTTCATGCTCCTGACAAGAGCAGTGGTCACCGCACACAGCAGATTGACATTTATTATCGCTTCGATGTCGCAGTATCGACTGCGGTCGCTGACAGTATGAAGTACGACAAAAAGAGAAAGGTTGCGTAACCAAGGCAGTTACGCAACCTCATCTTAAAATCTTAAATACTTCTTTATCGGCGCTCCTCTAAAGGGTGACCTCTTTGTTTTATCAGTCTTCGGTGGGTTCGTTTTCGGACTCTTGTTCAGCCTTTGCTTCTTCGGCTGCGAGTCTTGCGGCTTCTTCCTCGGAGACGTCTTCGGCGGTGCTGTCATCGACCTTAGCTATCTCTGCGGAGTCGTCGTGTTCTGCGCGGGTGAAAGCGACCACGGTCGCGTCTGCGCCGAGTTTCATCAGGCGGACGCCGCGGGCGTATCTGCCCATCATGCGGATATCGGCTGCGCGGAGTCGGATAATTACGCCATCGGAGGAGATCATGATGATATCATCCTCTTCGTCGATGACCTTGATACCGCAGACGATATCGCCCTTGCAGCTGTAGTTCTTCAAGCCGTAGCCGCCGCGGCGCTGGATGCGGTAGCCGTCGAGTGAGCACTTGCGTCCGAGGCCGCCGTCGGTAACGGTGAGCACGGAAGCGCCGTCGCGGACTCTTGCCATTGAAACAACGTGGTCGCCCTCGCGGAGCTTGATGACCTTAACGCCGTGAGCGCTTCGGGACATCTTGCGGATGTCGGTCTCCTCGACGCGGATAGCCATACCGTTTCTGGTAGCGACGATCAGCTGGTTGCTGCCGCCCGTCATTCTCACGCCCATGATCTCGTCGTCGTCATCAAGACCGATAGCGATGATGCCCTGTTTGCGGACGTTCTTGTACTGGTCGAGGGAAGTGCGCTTGATCTTGCCGTTCTTCGTCACGATCACGATATTCTTTTCGGGGTCGAAGTCGGCGGTCTTTATCATCGCCGCGATCTTCTCGCCCTCGCGGAGCTGGAGAACGTTATTGATGTGGATGCCCTTGGACGCCTTCGAGCCCTCGGGTATCTCGTAGCATTTCAGCTTGTACATCACGCCGAGGTTGGAGATGAAGAGCAGATTGTCGTGGGACGAACATATGTTCATCTCCTCCACGAAGTCATCCTCGCGCTGTTTCATGCCCGAAACGCCGCGGCCGCCGCGGTTCTGAGCCTTGTAAGTGGAAACGGGCATACGCTTGATGTAGCCGCCGTTCGTGTAGGTAACAACGTTTTCCTCGACGGGGATGAGGTCTTCGACATCGACCTCGCCGCTGACGTTTTCGATGCGGGTGCGGCGGGTATCGCCGAACTTCTCCTGTATCTGCTCGACTTCCTCGATCATGATGCTGAGGATACGGTCGTGGTTTGCAAGGATGTCCTCAAGGTCGGCGATCTTCAGGCGGAGTTCATTCAGCTCGTCGAAGATCTTCTGCTGTTCGAGACCTGTGAGTCTTGCGAGGGTCATGTTCGCGATGTGGTCTGCCTGAATGTCAGTCAGTCCGAAACGCTCACAGAGGCGCTGTTTAGCTTCGGGGACGTTCTTCGAGGACTTCATTATCTCGATGACCTCGTCGATATTGTCGAGAGCTATTTTCAGACCCTCTAAGATATGCTCGCGCTCCTTCGCCTTCTTGAGGTCGAATTTTGTGCGGCGGGTGATGACTTCCACCTGGAAGTCGATATATTTTTCAAGCATCTGCTTGAGGGTCAGTGTCTTCGGCACGCCGTCCACCAGAGCCAGCATGATAACGCCGACGGTATCCTGGAGCTGTGTGTAGTTATACAGCTTGTTGAGGATGACCTGCGGTATAGCGTCCTTTTTCAGCTCGATGACTACGCGGATACCCTCTTTGAGGTTGGACTCGTCGCGGAGGTCGTGGATGCCCTCGATGCGCTTGTCCTTGTGCAGCTGCGCGATCGACTCGATGAGCTTGCGCTTGTTGACCATGTAGGGTATCTCGTGGATGATGATGCACTGTCTGCCCTTTATCTCGGTTATCTCGGCGTCGCCGCGGAGGGTTATCTTTCCTCTGCCCGTGCCGTAAGCCGCGCGGATGCCGCTCCTGCCCATGATGATGCCGCCCGTCGGGAAGTCGGGGCCCTTGATGCACTGCATCAGCTCGTCAAGAGTGCAGTCGGGGTTATCGACGATGAGCTTCATCGCGTCGATGACCTCACCCAGATTATGGGGCGGTATATTTGTCGCCATACCTACGGCGATACCGTTTGAGCCGTTCACCAGCAGGTGAGGGAAACGGGAGGGGAGCACCGAGGGCTCCTGCAATCTGTCGTCGTAGTTGGGCTGGAAGTCTACGGTATCCTTGTTTATATCCGAGAGCATATGCAGCGACATCTTCGCCATCTTAGCCTCGGTATAACGGTAAGCCGCAGCAGGGTCGCCGTCCACTGTACCGAAGTTACCCTGACCGTCTACCATCGGATAGCGCAGCGAGAAAGGCTGTGCCATACGGACGAGCGCATCGTATACGGAAGCGTCGCCGTGAGGGTGATATTTACCGAGCACCGAACCTACGGTATCGGCGCACTTGCGGTAAGGCTTTTCGGGATACAGACCGTTCTCGTACATCGTATAGAGGATACGGCGGTGAACGGGCTTCAAGCCGTCTCTTACGTCGGGAAGCGCACGGGAGCATATTACCGACATCGAATACTGAAGGAATGACTCCTTCATCATACGTTCGATATCGACGTCGATTATATTCGTATTGTCGGTATAGCCTGCTTCGTGGGCATCATTTATTTCGTTACTCAAAATATCACACCTTCTGTTTTTCTAATTTTGATATCATTCTTCTTGTTTGTCGTCCTGACCTTTCGGGTCTTCGCTGTCATTTTCTGCGTCCTCATCTTTTTTCCTGCCTATCTTCGGCAGCTCGCGCTTTTTTCTGGTAAAGAACTCGATATAGTCGTCTCCGAGTATATTCATCAGGTGCGCGACGAACACATTGTTCATGCGGTCGGTAAAAGATGATTTCGGGATAGTGTATATCATATCGCCCTTGAATATCAGCACGTAGAGGTCGTCGTAGTCGATGACCTTCAGGTCGATATCCTCAAAGCGTATCATAACGGGGGGATAGGTGTAGAGAGTATCGCCCGACAGCTCGGAGCATTTTATTATGATGCGTGAGCTGTAAAAGGACAATTTGTAGCTGTCGTTCTTCACCCGCTCGGCGGCTTTGAGGGCTTCGCGGCGCGAACCTGCGGAGGTCAGCCATTTCAGTACGATGGCCATTACGCAGACGATGAACAGTATATACAGCAGGGGCGTTCTCGGGCTGAACAGTATGGAGATAAGGAACATCACCGAAAGAGTCGCGAACAGAAGGGACATCTTCATATTCCTTCTCTGCACGAACTCGTTGTGATAGAGCAGGTAGCCCTTTATCGCCTGTTCGGTGGTAAGGCTGTATTCGGCTTCAAATATCAGCTTATCCTTTTTCACGTCGGCGGTATAGCGCGGACGCTTGTCGAACAGTGCGGGCTGTTCCTCATCCTCTTCGTCGGAGATATCATCCTCGTCCCCTTCGGGCTGAGGCTGTTCGCGGCTCCCGAAGAACATATCCTTGATAGTCTCGGGCTGGAACATCTCTGACTTTTTTATCTTATCGGCGATATCGCCTGCGCGGAAATTCCTGCGTTTTGTGACGGTGAAATCAACGTCATGCTCCGCAGTCTCCTCTTTTTCCTCGGAAGTCTTTTCTTCCTCGGGAGGTTTTTCCTTTGAGCTTATGTAAGAAGCCTCAGCCTCGGCGATTATGCTTGAAAAAAGGTCATCTACGGGCTTACTCGGCTTTTTTCCCGAATTGCTGCTTATTATCGGTTCGGAATTGAGCCATTCGGAATTTTCAAGCTCGTTATCAAAATCAGTACTCAAAATGACTGTTCCTCACACATCAAGCTCGGTAACATACTGAGCGTTCTTTTCGATGAAAATACGTCTCGGCTCGACTTTATCGCCCATCAGTATCGTGAAGGCTTCGTCGGCTTTCTGAGCGTCCTCGATATTGATCTTTATCATGGTGCGCTTTGTGGGGTCGAGGGTAGTTTCCCTGAGCTGTTCGGGGTTCATCTCACCAAGACCTTTGTAGCGCTGTATATCGACTTTGAGTCCGCTGTCGCCCGCAAGCTCGGCGGCGTACTTGTCGCGCTCGGCTTCGGTGAAGGCGTAGCGCACCTGCTTGCCGCGCCACAGCTTGAACAGAGGCGGCTGAGCGCAGTAAACGTGACCCTCTTCGATAAGGGGACGCATATAGCGGAAGAAGAAGGTGAGCAGCAGAGTGCGGATATGCGAACCGTCCACATCGGCATCGGCCATGATGATGACCTTGCCGTAGCGGAGCTTGTTGATGTCGAAATCCTCGCCGATGGAAGTACCGAGGGCGGTGACTACGGGCATGAGCTTATCGTTGCCGTACACCTTGTCGATACGCACCTTTTCGACGTTGAGCATCTTGCCCCAGAGGGGAAGGATAGCCTGGAACTTTCTGTCGCGGCCTTCCTTCGCGGAGCCGCCCGCCGAATCACCCTCGACGATGAACAGCTCGGTAAAGCGGTTGTCACGCTCGGAGCAGTCCGCGAGCTTGCCTGGCAGGGAAGAGGATTCGAGTGCGGACTTGCGCTTTCTCGCAAGGTCTCTCGCATTCTTCGCCGCCTCTCTCGCACGCTGAGCCTGCTGTGACTTCTCGAAGATGAGGTTCGCGGTCTCGGGGTGCTCGTCGAGATAATCCACCAGCTTTGCGGTCACGAGCTTTTCAACGAAGGGTCTGACCTCGGGATTACCGAGTCTGCCCTTTGTCTGACCCTCGAACTCGCAGTTTGTCAGCTTTACCGACACGATTGCGGTCAGACCCTCGCGGACGTCATCGCCCGTGAGCTTCTCGTTATCTTTCAGCTTGCCGAACTTGTGGCCGTACTCGTTGATAGCCTTGGTCAGCGCGGCTTTGAAAGCGTTCTCGTGAGTACCGCCGTCGGGGGTGTGGATATTGTTCGCAAAGGACAGCACGAAATCGGTGTAGTCCTTGTTGTACTGGAGAGCGATCTCCGCAAACATATCGTTCTCCATGCCCTGGATGTGGATGATCTCGGGGAACAGCGGCTCGGAAGCCTTCGACTTGTGGATATGCTCGACAAACTCTCTGATACCGCCCTCGTAGTGAAGGATCTCGCCCTTCTCGTTCTCGGGGTCGCGCTTGTCGGTGAATACTATTTTCAGACCCGCATTCAGGAACGCCTGTTCCCTCAGTCTGCGGAGAAGTGTGTCGTAATCGTAGGTGGTGGTCTCGGTGAAGATGGTTCCGTCAGCCTTGAACTTTACCTGCGTTCCCGTCTTGTCGGTCTTGCCGATGATCTTCAGGGGCTCGTCGTAATGACCGCGCTCGAAGTGTTGGAAATGTACGTTCTCGCCGTCGGATACGGTTATCTCAAGCCACTCGGACAGCGCGTTTACTACCGACGCACCAACGCCGTGCAGACCGCCCGCCATCTTGTATCCGCCGCCGCCGAACTTGCCGCCTGCGTGCAGAACTGTGTAAACTACTGTCGCCGCAGAGATCTTCTCCTTCGGATGGATGCCCGTCGGGATGCCTCGGCCGTTGTCGGTGACGCAGATAACGTCCCCTGGCAGGATGTCAACGGTTATCACTGTGCAGTAGCCCGCAAGCGCTTCGTCTATCGCATTGTCTACTATCTCGTAAACAAGATGGTGCAGACCGCGCGGACCCGTCGAGCCAATGTACATACCCGGACGGACGCGCACCGCTTCAAGCCCCTCAAGCACCTGTATCTGCTCGGCACTGTAGTCGGTGTCCTCGTCAACTCGCGATATGTCCTTCGCCTCGAACTCCTCCTGCTCCTCTGTCTGCACTTCCTGATTCAATTCTTCACTCATGTTATCTACCTCCGTCTTACTTGGGGTTCTTGTAAAGAGTGCGGGTCTTCTTTTGGGAGCCCCCCCCTCACTAAAACTTTTAATACTTTCCGGCAAGGGGTGTGTTTCTTCTCAACCTTGTTTCGGTCGGGAAGATAGTAGTTCTTTTACTACATAGACTGCCCCTTGCCAAAAAGACGTTCGTCAGCGGTTCACGCATCTGTAGCGTCGGATTCAGGTCTCCCGCCCACAAAGAGGAGAGAGCCTGTCTTCCGAAACCGCAACCAACAAACGACATATTAAAAATTTCAGGAAGGGGTCTGTGGGAGAAACCTTTTTCAAAAAGTTTTCCCCCAGTCAGAACTGCACTCACTAATTATAGAAATTCTATCTGTTATTGATCCGTTTTTCGATCGTTGATGGTGATATGCGGCTGATGTGGACTTTTTCGTCAAGGTTGATCTTGTCGAACGTAACGATGAAGCTGCGTGGGATGTCGTCGGTGCAGCTGACCTCGTGGCCGCGGGCGGCGGCTGAGCGGAGGTAATTTTTAGTATCCTCCGAGACGGACGTGCGTTCGATATTAAAGATACCGACTATATCCTTTGTCATCACGATATGGTCGCTGCCGATATGGAGATACATCCGTTCATCCCTCCGTAACGTGTCCCGATTCGATGCGGAACAATCTGCCGCTGTATTGTTTCACCAGTTCCTCGTCGCAGCAGGTTATCATCACCTGCATACCGCCTATCTTATTCATGATGAAGCTGCGGCGGCCGAGGTCGAGTTCGCTCATCACGTCGTCGAGGAGAATGCAGGGCGGATCGCCCGTTTCCTCGGTAAGGATATACGCCTGCGACAGCTTCATGATAAGAGCCGCGGAGCGGTGCTGTCCCTGAGACGCGTAATCCTTCATATACAACCCGTTTATGCTGCATCTGAGGTCATCGCGGTGGATACCGTGAAGGGTGAAGCCTGCGCGGATGTCATCGGCGCGGCTATTTTTCAGGCGCTCGAAGTATTCATCGGCGAGGTCGTTTTTATAATCGACCCTGCCTTCGAGTTCGGAATAAACGGTTGAGTGGTAATCTATAGTCAGCCGTTCGCTCCCCGAGGAGATTTCGGAGTAAAGTGCGGCGGCGGTCTTTTGCAGTTTTTTGCAGTAGTTATATCTCAGCACCGAGATGTACGCGCCCATCTGAGACAGCTGAGTATCCCAGATATCGAGCATCGACTTGTCGGACTTGCCCGAAGCGATGAGTTTCAGCTGTAGGTTCCGCTGTTCAAGGATGCGGCGGTACTTGTCGATAACGGCTCTGTAGGAAGTTTTCAGCTGTGACACCGAAAGGTCTGCAAAGGAGCGGCGTATATCGGGCGAGCCTTTTGACAGCTCCAGATCTTCGGGGGTGAAGATGACGCATTCGAGAGCGCCGAAAAGCCCCGATGCCGAGCGCAGGTTCACGCCGTTAAGGGTTATCTTTTTGGAGCGGAGCTCCTGACGGCGGACGGCGCAGGTTATCTGCTGAGTGCGGCGTTTATCCTCGAAGGAGAGGGAAAGGGAGTACCCCTCGGCGTCCCTGCCGATAAGTTCCTTATCCTTTGCGCCGCGGAATGAGCGTTCACCCGAGCAGAGCCATATCGCTTCAAGGATATTGGTCTTGCCCTGAGCGTTTCTTCCGCAGAGGATGTTCAGCTCGGGGTGAAACGACAGCTCGATCTCACGCAGATTGCGGAAACCGTCGGCTGAGAATTTTTTCAGTTTCATTCTTCCGATGAAACTGTGAGTTCAAGGTCAAGCTCGGGAACGTACACGCGGTCGCCGATGAAGAGCTTTTTGCCCCTTTGCAGGCAGACTTCATCGTTCACGAGTATCCTGCCTTCGAGGACTGCTTCCTTCGCTTCGCCGCCTGTTTCGGTAAGGCCTGCGAATTTCAGGAAGGAGTCCAGCTTGATGAACTCGGTCGTTATTGCTATTTTGTCTTTTTTCATGGGTATTTCTCCCTTGTGTAGGGGTTTATATTTTCTTTTCTTTGGGGATGTTTTGTTTTTGACTCCTGCTGAGTGGACGACGAAGAATCGCTTCGCTCTCTTCGTCTGTTTCAGATGATTTTGGGTGTGCTTTGCTTTTCTTTTTTATTCCTTCGGGAGTCTTACGGGGAGTACCAGGAATACATAGTTTTCGCCTTCCATCGGTACTATCTTCATCGGCTGTAACGGGCCCGAAAGCTGTAACTTTACTTTCTCATCGGGGATGGTCTTCAACGGATCAAGGAAAAATCTGCACTTGAATCCGATCTCTATCGAACTGCCCGTCATCCCGACATCTATCTCGTCCTGAACTTTGCCTATCGCACCCGTCTGACACTTGAGCTTCAATGTGCCGTTCTCAAACCGACAGCGCACAGGGCTCGGGTTCTTCTCGTTGATGAGAAGCAGACAACGCTCCAGCGAGGTGATGAGCTGTGTGCGCTCCACAACTATCTCGGTGTTGTGCGTCACGGGGATGGAGGACTTGTAGGGATGGAACTCGCCCTCTAAAAGGCGTGAGTTCACAAGGTATCTGCCGATCTCGAAGATGATGTGCTTCTTCGAGAGGAACATATGGCAGATGTCCTCGGGCTCATCGGAGAGAAGTTTTGCGACCTCGTCGAGGTTCTTCGCAGGGACGATGAACTTTACATTCTCGTTGTAAGCGATAGGTTCGGTGCGTACCGCGAGACGGTAGCCGTCTATCGCCGCAACTGTGAGGGTATTTTCCTCGATAGTGAAGAGTTCGCCTTTAAGGATAGGCTTTATATCGAGCTGAGAAGCCGCGAACTTTGTCTGAAGGATCATGCTTTTGAGGACAGGCTGTGAGATATCGATAGAATCGAAGCCTTCCTTCTGAGGGAGTTCGGGGTAATCATCAGCGGGAACGGAATTGATAGTAAAGAACACGCTTCCGTTCTTGATAGTTATCATATAATTCTCATCGACCTCGATAGTGATAGCGCCATCGGGCATTTTACGCACCATTTCGGAGAAGAAGCGTGCGTTAACGATAAAGCTGCCCTTATCGGCGGACTGAACGGGGAAAGTAGTACGGATACCTATTTCGAGGTCATAGCCTGTCAATTCGAGCAAGCTGTCTGCGAGGGAGAATTTCACGCCCTCGAGGGAAGATATTGCCGAGCGGTCGGCTACCGCCTTAGAGACGTTAGTAAGAGCGTCGGAGAGAGCGGTTTTTTCGCAGATGAATGTCATAAGAATACTCCTTTAAGGCAAAAGAAATTAGCAAAAGCCAAGCACAAACAAAGCGTGTTCGCCAGAGGATAGGCGGGTCCATGCGCCCCGCCTTAGCTTCGCACGGCTACGCGCTGGGCAGGGTATGGGGCGGCAGCCCCATTCAAATAAGTGTCTGCGGCGACCAAGATCAAAACAGTCTGGTCACGCAACATAAAAAGTCCACACCAACGCCACTGACAGCGCCGATAGCCGCAGACACACCTCTGACTCCAAACGCGAGTGCGGTGAACGAAGTTCACTCGCACGAGCCAAAGCGGCGGAGCCGCTTTGCAGGTCCAACTCCAAACCCAAAAATAAATATCAAAAAATCAAAAATCTCCAAACTCCACCCCAAAGAAACTTTTCAACTTTCGCCATCCGCACCGTCCCCAAAAAAGAAGCAGTTTCTCTCGCGCAAAAGAAAGATAAGATAACTAAATTTTTATCAGTATTATTATATCCTGTTGAAAAGTATTGAAACCCCATCAAACCCCGATAAACAGGGGATTTTTTTTCAACACACTTCCAACCCGGTTTCAATCCCTTTCAAATACCAAAAATTGGCATAGCCGTCATCGTTGAAAGTGTTGGAAAATTGTGTGTTGAATGTTAGGAAAAATGTTGGGAAAAAGGGGGTATTTTGAAAACCCGAAGTGAGTTTGGTTGAAAGAGGGAAGTGCGTTTCGGCAGAATCCGCACAATTGCGCCGTATCCGAAGCCGAAAGACGGTCGGTACGGATAGAAAATATGTTGAAAAACCTGTTGAAACTGTTGAAAACCCGTGAGACCCGTCAAACCTCCTTGAGGTTCTTCATAATGTCGTTTACGGTGTCCTTCAGGTCGGCATTCGAGTTTATCTTGTCCACGATGTCCTGATAATGTATGGTCATGGTGGAGTGGTTCTTGTTCAGGATGTTGCCTATCTGGATGTAGGTAAGCCCCTTTATCTCTTTAAGAAGGTATATGGTGACCTTGCGCGCAAGGGAAATGTTAGCACGGCGGTTGGAGGACAGGATGTCCTCGGAAGTCACACTGAACGCATTCGCTACTTCGGCTATAACACGCTCGCTGGTGATCTCGGCAGGATGGTTCTCGATCATGATCTCCTTGATGACACGCTGAGCCATGGCTATGGACGGCGCTTCGTTCGTGTAGGTGGTGAGACCCTTGATCTTGTTTATCGTGCCTTCCAGCTGACGGATGTTCGTCTTGATCTTCTCCGCAATAAGACGCGCTACATTGTCGGACAGCTGCAAGTCAAGCAGCTCCGCCTTTGACTTGACGATCGCCATACGCGTCTCAAAATCGGGCGGCTGGATGTCTACCTGCATTCCGAGAAGGAACCTCGAACGCATACGGTTCTCCAGTCGGGAGATCTTGCTCGGCGCAATATCAGAGGTCAGAACTATCTGCTTGCCCGCATTGTACAGGTCGTTGAAGGTGTGGAAAAACTCCTCCTGAACAGCATCTTTGTTGATGATGAACTGGATGTCGTCGATGAGCAGATAGTCCGCACTGCGGTACTTGTTGTGGAACTCGGTCGTGCTGCGCTCAGAAAGTGCCTGCACAAACTCGTTCGTGAAATTCTCGGTGGTGGTGTAGATGAGACTCAGCTCGGGATGGTGCTGCTTTATGTAGGACTCTATAGCCTTCATAAGGTGCGTCTTGCCCAGACCCGAGTCGCCGTATATGAACAGAGGGTTGAATACCTGCGCCTTGTCGTCGGGCTCGCCGTCCGCTTTCTTCGCTACTGCCGTGCAGCACGCAAAAGCAAGATCGTTGGACTTGCCGCGGATGAAGTTGTCGAAGGTCAGCTTGTCCTGATTGATCGAAGGGGTAGGGGCAGCCTTACCGACAGGTGCGTCGGTGGCAACAGGCGTTACGTTCGCCTCACTCTCCTTCGTGCGTACAAGTATTTTGATGTCTACGGGGAAACCAAAAACGCTCTCAAACGCCTGCGCTATCTCCTTGCCGTAGATCTCTTCGGTGGTCTTCTTATAAAATTCGTCTTTCGTGAGAAGGTATGCCGTGTTGTTTTCAAGCTTGAACGGCTCAAGCACCGCAAGCCAGTTCTTGTAGCCAACATCACTTATGTTCGGCTGCTCGTACAGGTATTTCAAGACGTTTTCAAACATTTCGCCAAAGGAATCCATACAGTTTTTTCTACCTTTCCTTTCTGTAAATATATTATGTTTCCAATTTTTATCGAATCATAATCTATTATATCACATCTTTTGCAAAATTTCAAGTAGAATACATTATAATAAATGTAGAATTTCCAGCCTGTTTTTTTGTCAAATCGGGTATATCAAAATGCGTCACAAAATGTTTAGAAATTGTCAATACGAGGGGGGTGAGTGCGGGTCTTTACTGGGGGAAACCCGCCTTAGCTTCGCACGTCCGCCTTAGCTACGCACGGCTAGAAGAAAGGTTCTCCCCCAGACCCCCTTCCAAAGACTTTTAATATGTTGGACGTTTATTGTGGATTTGAAGATAGACTATCACCATTTCAGGAGTGACCATCTAAAAAAATCCGCAAATGAGGCGTAAATAAGAAGAACCACAAACTACCTGACCTGCACAAAGTAGAGAGAAAACCCAACACACTTGAAGCGGTGAGAGACCATCTTCAAAACCAAAACCAACAACCGACATATTAAAAGTTTTAGTGAGGGGGTTTGGGGGAAGACCCTTTTTCAAAAGGGTCTCCCCCAATTCCGACCCGCACGAACGAAAAAGACCGCTGAAAAGTGCAGCGGTCCGGTGAAGTCAGAGTTTGTAGATGCCGACGGTGTTGCCGTGGCTGAGAGCGGCGCGGGGGACGCGTTCGGAGATGCCGCAGACGATCTCGTAGCCGATGGTGCCTGTAAGTTCGGCTATGTCGTCGGCGGTTATCACCTCGCCGTTTTCCTCGCCTATGAGGGTGACGGTGTCGCCTGCCCTGACGTCAACGCCTGTGACATCGACCATGAACTGATCCATGCAGACTCTTCCGACGATCTTGCAGCGTCTGCCGTGAACGAGTATCTCGCCCTTGTTGGAGAGGGCGCGGGGGTAGCCGTCGGCGTAGCCGCAGGTGATGGTGGCGAGCTTCACGGGGGCGTCAGCGGTGTATGTACGTCCGTAGCTGACGGAAGTCCCCTTCCCGATCGTCTTGACGAGCGAGACAGTAGAGCGAAGCGTCATGACCTGTTTCAGCTCGAAGGGCAGGTCGAGGGCTGTGTCGGGTTTCAGACCGTAGAGGATGATGCCGAGCCGTGCGACTGCCGAGCGGTCATTGTAATGGAACAGACCGCCTGCGGAGTTCAGGCTGTGGACGGTTTGCAGGTCGAGACCCTTGCCGCGTGCGATGGAGACAGCCGTGTAGAGCTTGTCAGCCTGCGCGGCGGTGTATTCGCGGCAGGAGTCGGTCATGGTGTCAGCGACCGCGTAGTGGGTGAACGCGCCTTCGAGGGAGATGTTCGGCAGACGGCTCTGGGTGAGCAGCTCCTCTGCTATCTCCTCGGGAGTGCCGCGGACGCCGATGCGCGTCATGCCCGTGTCTACCGCCGCGTGACAGCGCACAGGCTTCTCCGCACACGCAGAGAGCGCCCTCGCATAGTCGGTGTCTACAGTAGCCTGTATGATGCCGTACTCGGCAAGCTCGGCGGCACAGTCGGGCTGCGTGTAGCCTAAAATAAGGATGTCGCCCGTGATGCCCAGCTTCCGCAGTCGGATGGCTTCATCTATGTTGGAGACCGCAAACCGCGTCACTCCAAGCTCGTTCTGTAAAAAAGGAGCCGCGGCACAGTCGCTGTGCCCGTAACACGACGCCTTCACAACACACATGATGGGCGTGCCGTGCAGCATCTCGCGGTAACTGTTGTAGTTGTGGGCGAGAGCGTCCAGCGAGACTTCCGCCCATGTTCGCTTGTACAGCTTCATATAAAGAACCTCTTTTGCCTTGGGTATAGTGCTTTGACGTTTGGTGAGTGCGGGTCTTGGCTGGGGGAAACCCTTTTAAAAAAGGGTTCTCCCCCAGACCCCCTTCCTAAAATTTTTAATATGTTGTTCGTTGGGTGTGGTTTGGAAGATAGACTATTACCATTTATAGAGTAATGGTCTGATTACAGGGAAAGATTGCACACGCCGCTCCATGTGTATTACTCACTGAATGAAGCGTAAACCACCTTTGAACGGTCTTTTTGGCAAGAGGTAACAATTTTAGAAAGAACTACCATATTCCCGACCAATACAAAGCAAGGAATAGAAACTCAAAAGCCAAAAAGTATTAAAAGTCTTTGGAAGGGGGTCTGGGGGAGAACCTTTCTTCTAGCCGTGCGAAGCTAAGGCGGGTTTCCCCCAGCGAAAACCCGCACTCCCCCCGTCGAAAGTGCAAATGACTAACAATAAGGATAGCACAAATGGTGAGGAATGTCAAGTACAGAAGCGGTGGGAGCCGATGGTGAGGACGGTGGGGCGGGACCACATGAATTTGTTGGAAGTTTTTTCGGGATTATAATAGTATATGCAGCCGCCTGTGGGGTCCCAGCCGTTGAGGGCGTCGCGGGCGGCGGAGTAAGCGGAGTCGGCGACAGGTTCATTGAACTGACCGTCAACGATAGCTGTGAAGGCGCCGTTCTGGTAGATCACGCCCGAGAGAGTATCGGGGAAAGATGGGTGTTCGATTCGGTTAAGGATAACGGCGCCGACTGCGACCTGACCCGTGTAGGGTTCGCCGCGGGACTCAGCCGAAATAATACGCGCGAGAAGGTAGACATTCGACTCTGTAGCGGGGGGGACGGAGCCGACGGTAATACCGAGGGCGCGGAGGGTGAGGGGGCCTGCTGTGCCCGTCTGGGCTATTCCCTGCTGTTTCTGGAAGCGAAGGACAGCCTGACGGGTCTTTTCACCGTAGTAGCCTGTGATGTCGTCGTGGAAGAGGCCGCGTTCGGCGAGTTTTTCCTGAATAGCCTTGACCTCAGAGCCGCGGGAGCCGACGGAAGAGAGTGCCGATATATTATTTCTGTCGGTAAAGGCGCGGGCTGTCAAAGTTATGACCGCTATTATAAGAAAAAGGATAGCACAGGTCTTGAAAAAATTCTTGAGATAGGACATATTTTTGCTCCTTTGAAAAAATATTCTGAGGTTATTATGGGGCAAAATACAGGAAAATATGCAGGATTTCAGATAATTTTCTATAATAAAAACTAAAATAGTGTACGTTTGATTGTGCAAGTATACAAAGTGAGATTTTTTTGCAAAAAAGTGTTGACAAGCGTCGAAATTAGTGCTATAATAATTAAGCTGACTGAGACAAACGGTACAGAAAAACGGACAACAGAACACGAATGACAGGAATGTGCAAAGCGTGTAATGAAGGACGTTTGAAAGTAAAGTAAGTCAAAGGAAAGCAAACTACCAAACTTCGTTCAAATTTAGTTAATAAAAGATTTTAAAAATCTTAATTGACAAAACGAACGAAATATGGTAAACTAAAATAGTTGACCCGCTCGTAACGAAAACGAGCAAGAAAGTAAAACATCTGAATGAGCCTAAAACTTATTCAAAAAGAGTTTACAAAATAAAGGGTTGACAAACAAAAGAAAATGTGATATAATAGATGAGCACTCTTCGAGAGGAAACAAAAACCAAACGAAAGAGAGCTCTGAAAGATCACTTTTCGGAGAGAAGCTCGAAAGAGCTTACAGCACCTTGAAAATTGAACAGCTAAACGAAACAAAACCCTTGGAAATACTTTGAGGAAACTCTAAGTAACGAGAAAGTCAGAAAAGACTTAAAAATCGGTCAGTAATTCGGTTTAAGAAATCGAATGTTTCTGAGATCATAATTCTATCGGAAGATAGATTAGGATACAACTTTATTAAGAGTTTGATCCTGGCTCAGGACGAACGCTGGCGGCACGCTTAACACATGCAAGTCGAACGGTGAAGAGGTGCTTGCACTTCGGATCAGTGGCGGACGGGTGAGTAACACGTGAGCAATCTGCCTTTAAGAGGGGAATAACGACTGGAAACGGTCGGTAATACCGCATAACATATCGAAGCCGCATGACTTTGATATCAAAGATTTATCGCTTAAAGATGAGCTCGCGTCTGATTAGCTAGTTGGTGAGGTAACGGCCCACCAAGGCGACGATCAGTAGCCGGACTGAGAGGTTGAACGGCCACATTGGGACTGAGACACGGCCCAGACTCCTACGGGAGGCAGCAGTGGGGAATATTGCACAATGGGCGCAAGCCTG
>NZ_FPIR01000027.1 GCF_900119155.1 Ruminococcus sp. YE71
TTGTAAACTCTTTTTGAATAAGTTTTAGGCTCATTCAGATGTTTTACTTTCTTGCTCGTTTTCGTTACGAGCGGGTCAACTATTTTAGTTTACCATATTTCGTTTGTTTTGTCAATTAAGATTTTTAAAATCTTTTATTAACTAAATTTGAACGGAGTTTGGTAGTTTGCTTTCCTTTGACTTACTTTACTTTCAAACGTCCTTCATTACACGCTTTGCACATTCCTGTCATTTGTGTTCTGTTGTCCGTTTTTCTGTACCGTTTGTCTCAGTCAGCTTAATTATTATATCAAACAATCCCACTCTTGTCAACCCTTTTTTGACAAGTTTTTCAGGTTTGTAGACTTGCACAGTTTCTTTTAAGACATTTCAAACACCATGTCGGATTTGTATAGTATTTTCAACAAAACAAAAAGAAACAGCACTTTTCAGCGCTGTTTCCATAAATTCATCAGAAGTTCGAGCCATTCCAGCCCCAATTTGGTGTTGAGAAGTAGCTTACGTAGATCCTATCAGGTTTAACGGTAAGCTGTTCAGCGAGGATCTCGGTAACTTTTGCGGTAAGTTTATCGAGGGAGTCTTTTGAAGGGTTACCGTAGACGCTGATTTCGGCTATAGCGGCGGGTTCATTACTTCCTTTAAAGTACATGATCTGCTGATCGACGCCTATCATGAGCCAGCTTTCGCTTTTACCGGGGATAAGGGAGATAGCCTCACCGAGTTCAGATTTCAGTTTAAGTTCGCGGCCCTTATTGAAGGGAGCATTTGTTTTAACATTGATAAAAGGCATAGTTTTTTCCTCCTTTTGTCTATCATACCGTATGTATGATTTACTTTTTTAATTATAACACACTTTAATAACCTTGTCAATACAACATTGTATAATAATCCAATAAGAAAAAGAACTACAGATCCAGGCAACCGTCCCGTCCTCGCCAGAGACCTAAAAAGTTTAGGAGGGGTCTGGGGAGACCCTTTTCAAAGGGTCCCCCAGCAGGGGCTCGGGGACAGCGTCCCCGCCCAGGGAACATGGCTCTGACCCGAAAGAGAGCCATCATCCCCCACAAATATAAAATCGGCATTTTCCGAAAACACGAGGAAAAGAACTCCGCGTGAAAGTGTAGCTCAAACCAACCCTCAAAGCGTGAAATGCCGATTTTATTTTGCCAAAAGAGCGAAGCGACTTTTGGCAAAGCCCCAAAAATCGCGCCAGCGATTTCTTTCATCCCTGCACAACCACAGCCATACCGAAACAGCCGTAAACCGATTACTTTGATATATAGCCCTCCTGCCTTGTCGCACCTTCGTCGTGATGAGGGGTGTTTCACTCGAATCGCTTGCGCTCTCTCGCGAAAATAAAATCGGCAAATCGGTTTGTTCTTAATAGATTGAGATAATCCTTCTTTTGGAGCCTTTCGGGACGTTTTCTTCGGGATTTGCCGATTTTATGTTGGTGGGGGGGATGTTAGTGCGCTTTGGCTTCAAAGCCTTATTCCCTGGGCGGGGACGCCGTCCCCGAGCCCCTGCTGAGGGACCCTTTGTAGCCGTGCGCAGCTAAGGCGGGGGTCTCCCTCCCTCCTAAACTTTTTTCTGCCCTGGCGAGAACGGGACGGTGGATATGATTTTGCCCCGAGTTTCCTCGGGGCTTTTCTTACTTCTCAAAATATCTGTACACTTCCTGCGAGAGTATGCTGAAATATCCGAAAATATCATCGGCTTTCCCGGGATGATCGCACATGATGACTATGATGTAATCTCCGTTTGGCGTGGATACTATCGCTGAATCATGACTCACATCATCCGTCTCGCCTGTCTTGTTCGCTACCGCACAGCCGTTCGGGATGCCCGCAGGTATCTTATCCCGATACTCCTGCTCTAATAATAGATTCAACATCCGCGCTGAATACATCGGCGATACACATTCGCCTTTGTATATGCTCTCAAGTAATCTGCCAATGTCCTTCGCTGATGTCTGGTTCGTGCGCCCCTCAGGATCGTCCAGACCGTCCGCATTGTCGGCTGGCCGCAGACCACTGTATTGATATGTGTCCTCGTACCCGTGCGCATGACACCACTCGGTGATGTACCCGTTCCCCATATTCCATACGAGATTGTTGAATGAGTCGTTGTTGCTCTTTGAAGCCATCGCCGAAATGTCGCCGAAAAGCGTCTCCTCAACATACTTGCCGTCGTATATCTGCTGGTACGCCGCCGCCATCGCAAACAGCTTTATCGTGCTCGCAGGATAGAAGGTGCGCTCGTTGATGAGTATCGTCTTGTTCGTGCTGAGGTCTTTGATGTATACCGACCAGTCGCCGGGCTCGCTTTCCAACATCCCTTCGAGCTTGGTCTTCAGCTCTGCCATGTCCTTCGGCTTGCTTCCCGCAGTGCTCTCGGTCCTGGTCACAGCCGCAGCGGTGTCGGCTGCCGAACTGCTCACCTGACTGCTGCTTGCAGGCTTTTCCTTCTTCTTCGGCTTCTTGTCAGAGCAGGACGCCGCCAATGCTATGATGATGATTATCAGAAGCGCCGCCGCTGCCGCAGCGATCAGCCGATGGTTCTTGCGGAGCGCTTCTGCTGATATTCCGGGAATACGGATCATTTTTTCTTTTTGCCTTCTTCCATCTTGTTTTTGTCGTCTTGTATTTCTTTCTTTGCTTCCTGTTTTGCGAGCCGCTTGTGGATGTTGTCGATGTCCTCGGTGGTGCCGCCGCCGTTGTCGTCGAGAGCGCGGAACTCGCCCTTTTCCACCAGCCTGAGGAACGCATCCACTACGTCCTCGGCAAGCTGAGTGCCGCGAACTTCGCTGACGATGGAGACCGCCTTCTCGAAATTCATGCGCTTGCGGTAGGGACGGTCGGAATACATCGCGTCGAAGGTGTCCGCCACCGCGATTATCTGCGCGACTCTCGGTATCTCCTCGCCCTTCAGACCCTTGGGGTATCCCTTGCCGTCGGGACGTTCGTGATGTGCGCCTGCGCCTATCGCGAGTTCGGGCATGATGCTGATGTCCTTGAGGGTGTTGTAGCCCAGTGCCGAGTGTGACTTGATTATCGCGAACTCAGTGTCGGTGAGCTTGCCGGGCTTGTTGAGCACCTCGGGCGGAACGCCGACCTTGCCGATGTCGTGCAGCAGTGCGATGTTGTAGTACTGCTCCACGGTCTCCTCGCTGTAGCCGAGTTCCTTTGTCAGCATGGACGTATACTCGGCGACTCTCGAAGAGTGACCGTTGGTGTATTTGTCCTTCATATCTATGACTTTCGCGAAAGCCTCAACGATCTCGCGGATGAGCTGTTTGTTCTCCTGTTCTTTCCTGATGTACTTCTTCGTCCTGTAGCGGAATATCAGCATGGAAATGCCGATGACCAGCGCCGCACAGATCACGACTTCAAGTATCCTGAACCACAGCATCTCGTAGAAATTCTTCTGCTTGACTATCTCTATCGAGAGCTCTTTGCTGCCGTGTCCCTGCAAGTCGGATATCCTCATGGTGAAGGTGTAATTTCCGCCTTTGAGGTTGGTGTAGTCGATGGGCACAAGGTCGCTGCGCTTGACGGTGGTCTCGTTCCTGTCGAAGCCTTCAAGACAGTAGGTGACCTGCGGATTCATCAGCGAGTAGTTGTAGACGTAGCTGTAAATTGTGACCTTGCTCACGTCCGAGGGCACTATCATCCTGCCGAGGCTGTCGGGGTAGATTGCTTTTCCGTCCGCTTCGATGTAGGGAACAGCCATCTTTATGGTGCTGACGCTCTCG
The DNA here is from genome assembly GCF_900119155.1 of Ruminococcus sp. YE71. GTDB lineage: Bacteria > Bacillota > Clostridia > Oscillospirales > Ruminococcaceae > YE71. The sequence continues at coordinate 3,755 of NZ_FPIR01000027.1, forward strand.
AAAGGCGTTTCTATGTTCACCTTCGCGATGCCCGTAGTGCCCGAGATGTAGAGGTCGCCGCTGTCGGTGAGCTCACTGTAGGAATTCGAGGTGGAAATGCAGGAAAGACCGTTGTCCCTGCCGTAGTAAATGGGCGAGATGTCCCCGTTACGGATAAGCTCCTCGGTGGGGACTACATATATACCGTTGCTGCTGAGCACCCACATCTCGTCGGCGCTGTTCTGGTACATATCGAAGTTGTTCGAGTAGGGGAATTTCCATATGGTGGTTATCTTGTAGTCGGGGGTCATGCAGGCGATGGAGTTGCTGGTGACTATCCAGTATAGCTCTCTCGTCCTGTCGCGCTTGATGCGCATGACCACGTCCGAGCCGAGCCCCGAATCGGTGCCGAGGTGCAGTGTGTTGTTGTCGCTGCCCAGTACATAGATGCCGTCGCCGTCGGTGCCTATCAGCATATCGCCGCTGTCCGCTTCGAGGGCGGTGAGCAGTTCGGGGTTGCTGATGCCGGCGGACTCGCCGTAGACTTCCGCCACCTTGTCGTCCTTTATCAGGGCAAGACCGCCCGTGCAGGCGACCATGAAGCTGCCGTCGCTGCGCTCTGCCACAGCCCTCACACGGTCTGAGGGCAGACCGTCCTCGGTGGTGAACACCAGCGCGTTATTGCCGTCGTACCTGACGAGCGAATTCTCTCCGAACACGGATATCCACAGCCTGTCCTGACTGTCGCGGATGATGGAGCGTATCCTTGACGAGCCGAGTATTTCAAGCAGGTCCTTGTATCCGAGCTCCACGCCCGAAGCCGTCTTTGCTTCCATGATGGGCAGCTTTTCGACAGCCTTGCCGTATCTTCTGTCGATGACCCGCAGACCGCTGTTTTTCGTGCCGATGAACAGCCTGTAGCCCCGTATGCAGGTGGAGTATACCACCTCGTCATCGAGCCCGTATTTTGCGTAGATGTCCGAGAACTGGTTCGGCACTATCTTCATCACGCCCTGCTGCGAGGACACGAACCAGAGGTTGCCCTGATAGTCCACCATCATGTTCTCAACGGAAGTGTTCATGGGGATGCTGTCGAGGGTGAAGTTCCTGCCGTTTCTGACGAAGCCGATGCCGTTGTCGGTGCAGACCCAGGTCATGTCCTCCACGCGGCAGATGGCGTTGACGTAGCCCAGCGGCGAGAGGTCGTTCATCTCTATGGCGGCGGAGCTTTTTTGCAGATTGCAGCGGTAGAGGGCGGACTGCTTGCTCGCGAGGTAGACGTACTGCGGGTCGTCGGGGTCGGGGAGTATGGTGCGGATGTCCTTTACCCCCAGCTTTTTCGGGTCGTAGTAGCCCGTGAGCTTTCCGTCCTTCATGGTGAAGACCGCGCCGTTCATAGTCACGCCGTAGATGACGCCGTCCGCGCCCGTCTTTATCAGGCGGACGTACTCATCGTTTATCTGCGGCTCGTCTATGGCGTGGAGCTCCATGTCATCGCCTATCATAGCCATGCCGTGAGTGGTGGCAATGTATATCCTTCCCTCCGAGTCCTCGGTTATCGAGCGCACCGACAGGGATTTCAGACCGTCGTGCTTGTTGTACATACGGAATTCGCCGTTTTCCATGACGGCCGCGCCGTTGTCGTTGGTGCCGACCCACAGGCGGTTCTTCGAGTCGGTGTAAAGGCTCACCACGCTTGCGATGCCCGAGGTGGAGTCGATACGCTCGAAGGTATTGCCGTCGTAGCGGATAAGACCGCTGTAGCTGCCTATCCAGATGAAGCCCTCTTTTGTTTCGGTGATGGCGTTTGCTTCCGAAGTCGGCAGACCGTTCGTGTTGTCGTAAAGCACAGCCGAGTAGCCGTCGTTCTTACCCGTGGGGTCAACGGTGAGATGTTCTTCCGACTCAGTCACGGCGGATTCGGCACTGACACGGCTGCCGACGGGCAGTCCGCATATCAGCGATAATATCAATGCGGCGCAGACAGCCAACGAGATGCCCGCCCTGTACACAGACGTTTTTGTCCTCATAGCTATCCTCCTTATATAAGACGTTTTATTCGTGAAAAGGTTATAGTCATTATATATATTATATCACATCGCGGTGCAAAAAGCGATTTATTGCAGGGTATGCGGGATGCGATTTGTAAGTTCTTCCAAAATAGCGGCGACAAATTAGTGAATGTGTCATAAATATTTGGTTAACAGACCTTCGCGAAACTGTTGACGGGATGTTAGCAACTCCGAAAATGCACTGAACCGCGTTTTTTCGTAAAACTTTTGGAAGTTTCTATGGGAGATGGCTCTGCTTATCCTATCGAGATGGTAGGAAACGGCAAGCTTTTGAGGTTCATATTGTTGCATATCGGGAGTACGGCGAGCTTTTACGGTTTCTTGTTTGACGATTTTCTATAGTCAATATCACCTAAATCCGATGTTTGTTTTTTGGCAGTTATACAATAGCTTGAGAAATAACAGGCGAAAACCTGACAAATATTGTCCTGAATGTTTGTGGATAATTAACAAATCGTATTTTTCACCATAATGGCTAATGACATAATTTTTAAAATGTGATATAATAGATACTGATATAGGCTTACAAGGCTGCCGAAATGTCTGCGGCGGCAAAAAGGAGAGATGCTATGTTTACATGGAATTTCCAGTATGTGTCAAAGACGAGGCTCGCAGAGGCTTTCAATCAGCTCATGCTCGACCCGTCTGAGGGCGATATCCTTATCCGCATACATACTGCGATACATCTTGAGGACGAGGCGGTAGACCTGGCGAGGTTCATCGCGAAGCTGGTGCCCGGTGCGCACATTTTCGGCACAAGTACGTCTGCACCCATCTGCTGGGGCAAGCTCATACAGAATCAGTGCGTCGTTTCGGTCACGCAGATGTCAAAGGGCAGCATCAGGACTGCCTCTCTGCCCACCTTCGGCGACAACAGGCTGCCCATCGACCCCGATGAGCTCTGCAAAAACGTCAGGGACGCTGTCATCACCGACGACACAAAGCTGATGCTGACCTTCCTGACGGGAAAGTATCTCGACGTGTACAGCTTCGTTGACAAGTGCAACGACTATTTCCCGCACGTACAGATGATAGGCGGTCTCGCGAACACCTCGGAGATAAGCCTGCGAAAGTTCCTGGCTTCGGGATTCGTGTTCGATGAGAACGGCTGGTCGAACAAGGGCATCATAGTCGCTGCCATCAGCGGCGATGAGGTCGAGAGCTTCACTTCCTACGCTACGGGCGTTCAGGCTCTGGGTGAGGAGTCGGAGATAACCGATACTTTCGGCACCTGCATACTCTCCATCGACGGCAAGGATGCGGCACATGAGTACCGTGTCGGCGTCGGCGACGAGCTGATAAGCCGTCCCGAGCTCACGAACCTTTTCCCCTTCGTCTACTCGGATGCGAGCGATATACCGATACTCGTCAGCTTCAACGACAACAGGAGCATCTCCGACGTTTTCGATGAGTATGACCCCGAGAACGCCGAAAAGTACAGTCAGCATCCCGACCTGGACAAGAACACAAGGCGCGAGATGATAACCGCAAACCACAACGTGAGTGCGGGCAAGAAACTCAAACGCGCATTCATATACGACAGAAAGATAATGACCGATAACCGCCTGCTGTTCAGACGGGTCGAGAACTTCGAGAAGGCCGAGACTATCTTCGGCTACTCCTGCATCGCACGCTCAATGATATACGCAAACTGCGTGAAGTGGGAGCTTTCTGTCTACGAGAATACGAATATGTGCGGCTGTATCACCGAGGGCGAGATAGCCTGCGTGGACGGACGCAATACCTTTGCGAACTGTTCGTTCGTGGTGTCGGTCATGGGCGAGGAGCCTGCGGCACAGCGATATAATCCCTTCGCGTTCTCACACACGGATTCGCTGGTGGCGGATAATTCGGAGCTGCTCAACTACCTCTACGACGTGGAGAAACGCTTTGCGGAGAACAAGGACGCGGCTGCTGCCGAGAGTCTGAAAGCCTTCGTCCGCGACTGTGAGATGAAGCTGCTCTACTCCGACAGCGACGAGATACCGAGCGGCGCTGCCATGAAGATGGATATTCAGCTCAAGGGCATAGACCGCATCTGCATGATAAACGTGTACAACACTTCCTCGATGAAGGTGGTGTTCCCTCAGCAGCTGATAGACCTCACAAAGAAGAACTACATCTCGAAATGTCTGAGCTTTTCGCGGAAGATGGGCTATAACATCTACCTGCTGGAGGACTGGCACGTGGCGGTGGGTGCGCCGAGCTATATGGTGGCACTGTCGGATTTCGTCAGGGATATGGAACAGCTTCAGAGAGAGCTTTTCGAGACTACCGAGGACTATATAGCGGTGGTGCCGATGTTCTGCGTCATCGACGACTGCACGGTGGATAACGTTAGTCAGGCTTACTACTCGGGCAGAGTGGAGATGGCGAAGAAGAACATTCAGTTCCACGTCCGCGACGCAAACTCCGAACAGCTGGACGAGGAGAGCATCCGTGAGCGCTACCACATGGTGAACGTGATAAACTACGCTATCTCGCACGATAAGGTGATACCGTATTTTCAGGGCATCTACGACAACAAGCTCGGGGAGATACATCACTACGAGGCGCTGATGAGGCTTGAGGACGAGAACGGCAAGGTGTACTATCCTGCCTCCTTCCTCGACGTGGCGAGGTGCTACGGACTGCTGTATGACTCTATATCGAAGATAATGATAAAGAAAGTCTTTGACCGTTTCAGACGGGAGACCGACAAGAGCGTCAGCATCAATATCGGTATCAGGGACATCAAGAACCGCGATATCTCGGAATATATATACGGGTTCCTCGCGACTGCGGAACACCCCGAGAACTTCGTGTTCGAGATACTTGAAAATGAGGACATCGACGACTACAACGAGCTTATGACGTTCGTGGATAAGGTGCATGAACTGGGCGGACTTATCGCAATAGATGATTTCGGCTGCGGCTTCTCGAACCTTCAGCATATCATCAGCATCAATTCCGACTTCCTGAAACTGGACGGTTCTATTATAAGAGGATGCGCGGAGGATCCCCGCAGCGCGAACCTTATCGAACTTATCTCGGGCTGGAAGAAGCTCAGCAACCGCAGCGTGCAGATAATCGCCGAGTATGTCGAGAATGAGGGCATACAGCATCTGCTGCTGGAAATGGGCATCGACTTCTCGCAGGGATATCTGTTCTCGAAGCCCGAGCCCGAGATCGGCGCAAGGTAACAGGCGGAGGATACTATGATTGAAAGCAGAAGAAAAAATGAAAAGATCATAGGTCTGCTGCTTGAGGATATAGGCAGCGATTTCTCGAAGGAGCTCGTCAAGAGCATCGTCAGCGCTATACCTGCGAACCGCAATATACGTATAGTGGTGCTGCCAGGCAAGCACATCGAGAACAGCGAGCCCGAGTGGCTGCACGCTTACAAAAGGGTGTATAACACCGTGTTCGGGTTCGCGGATACCTGCGACCTGGACGGATTCATCATACACCTCGGCAGTCTCAGCGAGAGGGACAAGGCGAATACCATTATCCACGGCAACAAATACATGAACGTCCGCAGCAAGCCGATGGTGTTCGTGGCTTCGGATATGAAGGACTACGTGACCGTCAACTACGACAACGAGGCGGGCATACGCGAAGCTGTCGAGTACCTTGTGAACGTGGGCGGCGTCAAGAAGCTGTGTATGCTGGGCGGACGCGACAACAACAAGGACGCAAGGGCGCGAAAGGCTATTTTCGCCTGCTGTCTCGCCGAGTACGGGATCAGCTTCCGCGAGAAGAATTTCGTGCATACTGACATGACCGCCAACTGCGAGAAGGAAGCGGGCAGACTGCTGGACAACAACCCCGACGTGCAGGCGGTATTCTGCGTCAACGACGCGGTGGCAAAGGGACTCTACGACGCGATGAAGAAGAGAGACCTTGTTCCCGGCAGGGATATACAGGTGTTCGGCTTCGATAACACGCGTATGTCCAGTGAGCTGATACCTGCTCTCACGTCCATAGGTGCGGAGAGCATTTCTCTCGGGCAGAGAGCCTTCGAACTGCTGCTTGCGATGCTGGGCGGTATCGAGGTGAAGTCCGCTGTCGTGCCCACAAGGCTTTACGGCAGGGCTTCGCTGATGTATGATATGCATGACTATACCACCTTCGAGATGGTGAACGTGGTGCCTTCGTTCGTGTACAGGGTGTTCGACGATATATTCTACCGCTACAAGAGCGAGTATATCAGCCGCGAGATGGTCGATCTCCGCAGGCTGTTCTACGAGATACTGTCGAGGATGCTGTTTGCGATGAAACGCAGGTACATGAGCGAGGAGACCTTTGAAGAGCTCGGGCTGATGATAGACAAGTTCTTTGAGAAGGGCGCGATGGACTACACCGACGCTGGGAAACTGCTGAAGAGCATACAGCATTTGCAGGACGGGATGAACGACGCGTCCCACTCGATGGCGGCGGTAGTCAAGATAAACAGGCTGTTTCTGAGAATGAAGGACAAAGCCATCTGTGCTCTTGCGGAAGAGAACACCTCACATAAGGAGGAATATCAGAAGCTGAGGACGAATATGCAGGAGTTCATAGCGGCATCGACGGCTGACACGGAAGGCAAGGAAGGCATATTCCGCAGTTTTGACAAGCTCGGTATCGACAATGCGGCGCTGTACGTGTATGAGAAGCCGTTGATTTATGATGATGAGAAGAGGACACCGTTCCCCGAATATGCGCTGTTGAGGTGTGTTGTGAGGTCGGGGGAGTTGTATCTGTTGTCGAACGAGCGCAGGCGATGTCCTATCAGCGAGTTATTTTCGAGGAGCGAGCTGCCGAATGTAAAGACGGGGTATGCGACGTTCCCCGTGTTCTGCGGTGACAATATATATGGGCTGTTGTTATGTGGACTGACGGGCGATATATATGATAAGGGCGAATATATCGCGTCGCAGATAGGCAGATCGATGCGAATAAGTGAAAAGCAGGAATGTATGTCATAAGGAAAGAGGAGCGCAAGACGCTCCTCTTTTTTATAGCAAACGTCCCGTCCTCGCCAGGGCAGAAAAAAGTTTAGGAGGGGTCTGGGGAGACCCTTTTCAAAGGGTCCCCCAGCAGGGGCTCGGGGACGGCGTCCCCGCCAAGGGAATAAGGCTTTGAAGCCAAAGCGCACCAACATCCCCCACCAACATAAAATCGGCAAATCCCGAAAACCCGTCCCGAAAGGCTCCAAAAGAAGGATTATCTCAATCTATCAAGAACACACCGATTTGCCGATTTTATTTTCGCGAGAGAGCGCAAGCGATTCGAGTGAAACACCCCCTCGCGCCGAAGGTGCGACAAGAAACGTCGCGAGGACTACATTTTTTTGCGTTGGGCTGTAGAAATCGCTGGCGCGATTTTGGGGGCTTTGCCAAAAGTCGCTTCGCTCTTTTGGCAAAATAAAATCGGCATTTCACGCTTCGAGGGTTTGTTTGAACTCGTCTTTCATGTTGAGTTCTTTTCCTCGTGTTTTCGGGAAATGCCGATTTTATTTTTGGTCGGGGCGTTTGTGCGCTTTGGCTTCAAAGCCATGTTCCCTGGGCGGGGACGCTGTCCCCGAGCCCCTGCCGGGGGAGCCTTTGTAGCCGTGCGCAGCTAAGGCGGGGGTCTCCCTCCCTCCTAAACTTTTTAGTCTCTGGCGAACACGGAACGGTGGTTCGTTTCTATAACATCGGTTCTATTATCTTTAACAACGCCGCTCCCAATTTTCTGTAAAACGGCCGCTCTGCAAAACGCTCGGGCGTGAGCTCCCTGCAATGATTCTCAAACATATCAAGAAAATCAGCCTTGATATCCTTTATCGCCGTTACCCGATACAGAAAACACGCATTCTCAAAATGCAGATATAAACTGCGGTAATCAAGATTTATCGTCCCTACTACCGCTTTCTCATCGTCCGATACAAACATCTTCGCATGGTTGAACCCGTCGTACTCGTATATCCTTACTCCCGATGCCATCAGCTCATCGAAAAAATACTCGCCCAATAACTTTACATACCACTTGTCGGGTATCCCGGGTACGATTATCCGAACGTCAACTCCCCGCTTCGCCGCGAATTTTAACGCCCCCAACATCTCCTCGCTCAGGATAAGATACGGCGTCGAAATGTAACAGTAGTTCACCGCCGTGCCCAGAATGTTCAGATAGGTCAGCTCACCAACGTCCTCGTCGTCGAGCGGCGAGTCACTGTACGCCAGCACAAAGCCGTCCGAACTGTACTTCTCCAGCCTGTGCGCCGAAGGCTGATAACTCTCGTAACCGCCGCTCGTGCCGTTCCTGTCCACGACTTCCCACATTTGCAGGAACATCATGGTCAGATTCCACACCGCTTCGCCCTTTATCATCACCGCTGTGTCCTTCCAGTAGCCGAAACGCTCGATGCGGTTGATGTACTCGTCGGCGAAATTGTCGCCGCCCGTAAAGCCCGTGCAGCCGTCGATGACGACTATCTTGCGGTGGTCGCGGTTGTTCTGTATCGACGAAAGCAGAGCCACAAAGGGCTGAAACACCCTCGTCTGTATGCCCCACTGACACAGCCGCTTGTGGTAGTTGAACGGAAGCAGGCTCTGCGACGCAAGTCCGTCGTAGATGAAACGCACGTCCACTCCCTCGGAAGCCTTGCGTTTCAGTATCGCCAGCAGTTCGTCCCAGAGCATTCCCTGGTCTACGATGAACATCTCGATGAAGATGTAGTGCTTCGCCTTCTCAAGCTCGTTTTTGAGCACCTCGAACTTTTCCTCGCCCGAACGGAAGTAGGTCACCTGCGACCCCTGATGAACGGGGTAGCCCGCATAGTCCTTCATGTAGCACGCATAGCGGTAGGTCTGCTCGTCGCACTCTTTCAGCGCGAGTATCGTCTCCTCATCCTGCGAAAGGTACTTCTTCGTGGCGGCGCACTTGTCCGCGTACAGCTTTCGCACCATCCTCGCCGAATGCTGATTCGACAGGTAGAAATATATCGCCACCATGAATATCGGGAAAGCCACCATCGGCACCAGCCATCCGAGCTTCATCTCCGCCTTGCTGTGGGTGTTCAGGATGTACACGGCGGTGATCGCAGCAAGCAGCTGGAATATGAGGACTGCCCTCGTCGAGTACTTCGACAGCCCAACAAATAAAAATCCCAGTATCAGCAGCTGAACGAAAAGCGCGATTATAACGACCGTGCGCTGAGTCGCAACGTACACGACGACGGTTTTCAGTGTGCGTATTATCTTGCCTTTTTTATTTCTTTCCATATTCTCTGTAAAACACTAAATGAACATTCCCAGCATCTTCTCTTCAAAGATGTTTTTCTTTATCTCCTTCTCGTCAACGACCATCTCTTTCACCTTTATCTTCGTGCCTGCCGAGAAGACTATGGTGTAGTCCTCCCCGTGCATACTCTTGCCCTTGTATGTACAGGTGAATATGAATGGGTTGACGCTCCAGCTCCCGTCCTCAAAGTAGGCGTCCATGGCCTGCCCGTAACTTGAATAACTGAGCTTCATCTTCGTCTTGAACGGATAGGTCGCCGTCTTGACCCTGAACACCTGTATCATGAATATCGAGATATACAGCCCCGTAAGCACTACCGCAACAGTAAGCGCACGGTATATCTTCCTCATGACAGACGCAGGCAGAAGATGCTTCTTCTTCGGAACGGGTGCTTCTGACACCTCAGCCTTCCGCTCGGCATACTGCTGCACGGGCTGAGGTCTTTTCTTTACAGGTGCAGGTGCAGCCGCAGGTCTGCGCTGCTGCACAGGACGCGCCGCCTGCTGCTGCCTCTGCCTCTGCTGCGGCGGACGCTGCGGTGACCTCCTCTGCGCCTGCCTGCCCTCACCGACAGGCTCTCTTACGACCTTCCCGCAGTACGGACATATCCTCATATCCGACCGAAGCGGCTTGCCGCAATTGGTACAAAACACTTGCATTTCTTTTCCCTTTTCCTTTTTATCGAAGTATGTGCGGGTTTTGCCGGGGGAAACCTTTCTGAAGAAAGGTTCTACCCTTGCCGTGCGTAGCTAAGGCGGCTCCCATTCCAAAGACTTTTAATATGTCGTTCGTTGGTTGTGGTTGGGAAGATAGTCTCTCAACATTTCAAGAGAGACCGTCTGAATCGCTCAATAATGCGTTATGCACCATCGAACGTCTTTTTACTATATTTAATAAGAACTGCTATTTTCCCGACCAATACAAAGTAAGGAAGAACCACCCCAAAAACAATACTCTTGAAGCGGTGATAGTCCATCTTCCAAACCCGAACCAAAAAACGACATATTAAAAGTTTTAGTGAGGGGGTTTGGGGGAGGACCCTTTTCCAAAAGGGTCTCCCCCAATTCAAACCCGCACTCTGAAAACGTAAGCTCAGAGGTATCTGATGACGGCTGTTACTTTACCGAGGGGGGTGTCGCCTTCGGAGAAGGGTCGGACTGAGACAGTGCCGTCGGGGTCGGCGAAGACTGCCGCATCGCCTACAGAGCAGGTGCGCTTTGTTTCGGCGACGGCGATGTCACCCGAGAGGATAGCCTTTTCGGGGAGGTCATCGGCGGCGTGCACCGCGAACAGTTCGCCCGAGGTCACGGAAGGCGGTGTAACATCGATATAGCACGCGACCAGCTCGGCAGCCGTCAGGGGCAGCGAGGGGTCGGTCTTTTCTATCAGCGGCACCTTCACCGACCTGCTCTCCCCTGCGAGCCTGATGGCGCGGTTGAGGTGGTCGGCTTTTTCGAGGTAGCCTTTTTCAGTCAGCATAGCCACCATGCGGTGAGCCGTCGAGGTGGAGCGGAAACCGCAGTTCAGGCATATCTCCCTGACGGACGGCGGAATGCCCTGACGCACACGGCTTCGGATGAACTCGTAGGTCTTGCGCTCGTTATCTGTCAGCTTCTTTTTCATATGCCGCACCTCTCATTTCATTCGCCGAGCTTTTTCAGCAGCAGCTTTGCGGCCTTGTACACATCGCCGCAGCCCATGGTGATGACCATGTCGCCCTCGCCTGCGTGCTCCGCGATGTAGTCAACGCACTGAGCGAAGTTGAACTCCTTCTGCTCGGCGGTCTGCTTATCCACGAGCGCATGGTCGGTCTCGAACCAGATGCAGCCGGGAATCTTCGCGGCGAGCATATCGGTGTAGATACCGTGATCGTTCTTCTCGCGGCTGCCCATGATGTCGGTGAGCACCACCTTATCGGCGATCTGCAAAGCCTCTGCGAAGTCATCCGCAAGCAGTTCGGTGCGCGAGTAGGTGAAAGGCTGGAACACCGCCCACACTCTCCTGAAATCGAGGGTCTTGGCAGCTCTGAGGGTCATGGCGATCTCGGCAGGGTGGTGAGCGTAGTCGTCAACGACGGTTATGCCCTTTTCCTCGCCGAGCTTCTGGAAGCGGCGGACAGCACCGCCGAACTTCGCAAGACCGCCGCGGATAGCGTCGTAGGAAACGCCTGCGTTGCGTGCGGCGGCAGTTGCGGCAGCGGCGTTGAGGACATTATGCTTTCCCGGAACGTTTATCTCGAACTCGCCCATATCCTCGCCGTGGTCGAATATCCTGAACTTTGTGGTGATACCCTTAGACCCGATGACCTCGGCGCGGTAGTCGGCCGTCTCGCCGAATCCGAAAGTGATAGTCGGCTTATCGAGACCCCCGACAGCCTTGAGGGTATTTGCGTCGTCGGCGTTAACGACCAGTTCGTGAGTAGTCATGGAAGCGAACTTTCTGAACGACGCGATAATATTTTCGAGGGAGCCGAAGTAATCGAGGTGGTCGGCATCGACGTTAAGGATCACCGCGACATCGGGGGTAAGTTTCAGGAAGTGATCCTTGAACTCGCAGGATTCACAGACAAAAGTCTGACTTTTACCGTAGCGTCCCGAGCCGCCGATAGCGGGCAGTTTACCGCCGATGAAGCAGGAGATATCCTCATTTGCTTCGAGGAAGATCTGTGTCAGCATTGAAGTACAGGTAGTTTTACCGTGAGTACCCGTAACGCAGATAGCGTTAGAGAAAACGCGGGTCAGGAGGCCGAGCATATCGGCGCGTTCAGCGACATCAGCGCCGCTTGCGCGTGCAGCCACCAGTTCGGGGTTATCATCGAGGACAGCTGCGGTATAAACGATAAGGTCAGCGCCTTCGACGTTTTCGGCGCGTTGACCGAGCATCACGGGGATACCCATACCGCGGACGAGGTCAAGGGTCTCTGTCTCATTATTATCCGAGCCTGTGATATTATAGCCCTGAGAGTGAAGTATCTGAACGATAGGGAACATTCCCGACCCACCGATACCGATAAAGTGGATATGTTTTTTCTCTCTGAGCTGTTCTATTGTCAACATTTATAAAACTCCTTCCAATAATCCAAAAATCAATCAAACGTCCCGTGTTCGACGGAGACGGTGGCTTGACCGAAAAAAGAACATACATTTGCCTTTTACTATTATAATACTAACCTTTCTAAAAATAAACCCCTTTTATAAAATTTTCAGCAAATTGTCACTTTTCCTCAGCCCAGCTGTCCAGAAAATCTACTATCGCAAGCGTGCTCTTCCTCCGCGCTTCCGCACACGCTATCGGCCGCTTCCTCTCCGCTGTCAGATGCGTCCTCAGAAAGATCTTCACCCCGGCTTCATCAGTACACCAGCTCCCTAACGCATGGGACGCGCCCTTGTACCTCAACGCCTTCACCCGATGCCCGAAACCGCTCGCCCTTAACGACTCAACTATCCTCGTCACCGCTTCGTCCGATGGGTAAAACTCGTCGTTGTCGGGACATATCAGCAGTATCCCGCCGTTTATGTCCTCCGTGCGTATACGCGACTCCTCACTCAGTTCCGCGGATTCGTAGCTCTTCCTCGAAAAATCCGCAAGCTCGTGCCGCCGCGCCGCTCTCACAACAGGTCTGCCCCAGCCATTCTCAAGCCCCGTGAACCTGCTGAACGGAACGTCCTCGCCGCGGAAACAATACACCGACCTGCCGGTCCGCTCCCCGAACAGCCTCGCCCCTTCCATCACATGGTCGAACGGCGAAACTGCGACCGCACAGGTTATCTGCGGCAGCTTCGACGCCGATAACAGCGCGTATGCCGCCCCCGTCGAGATGCCGACTACCGCTATCCGCCCGTGACCGTTCTCCGCCAGCCACGCGGCGGCACGCTCGGCGTACTCCACGGGTATGTGCCACATATCTTTCGACAGACCTTCCCAGAGATACAGCCCCAGCACCATAACGCTGTAGCCGCTCTCCAGCAGAAACTGCGACGACTTGACGCTCATCATCTCGCTGATGCCGAAACCGCCAACAAAGATGACCGCACAGTTTTCGCGGCATCCCTTGTAGAAACGCCCCCTGAAACCGTCGGCTTCGATAGTGAAATCTATATGCCTGCTCATTTTTTACTCACTCCATATGTACTTTGCTGATAAGTATACCGCATTCATCTGTTATTAATTATATCAGGACAGACCCCGAAAGTCAATCGGTGCGGACACAAAAAAGACGAGCCCTGCCTCACAGAGCCCGTCTTTGTCATGCCGTTTATTCGGTATCGTGCATTTTCTTTTTGCTGAGCACCATGAACACCGTGAACAGCGCCGCCGCGAACAGCAGTTCAACAGCTATCGACCTGAGAATGCCGTTTGCATCGTAAACCTCGCCCGCAAGTCCGCATATCATGTTGTTCGCCTTGATGTACCAGTATACGGGCAGGAACCTCGCTGCCGAGAGAACGCCGCCGCCGAGAAGGTCGGCAGGTACGAACACGCCGCAGAGAAAGCTCATACCGAGGCTGATAACGTTCGTGATGCCCGAAATGCCGTCAATGGACTTGCACATCACCGATACCACCAGCGCGATGCCCGTTACCACCAGCGTCAGCACGAAGGAGTTGAGCAGGCAGTACATCCCGCGCTCGGTGAAGAATCCGCCGTATGTCGCCTGAGCGATGCACATCATAGCCATCCATACTGCAAACACGAAGGCGCTCGTCACACCGATGATGACGGCGTTCTTCTTGTAGAGCGGCAGCGCAGAAACGTCTATCCTGCGGCGGATGTCCAGCGAGAAGAAACGCATCAGTATCGGAGCAAGACCGTTGATGATGATGCAGATGATGATATAAGCATAGTACTGACAGTAGTAGGCAAGCCCGTTGCCGAGGGGTGACTTCTGGGTACTGAGCTCAACATTCGTGGTCGTATCGGACATTTCGGCGGCTTTTCTGCACGCTTCGGCAGGGTCGCTGCCTGTGCTGACGTACATCTCTGCCGAAGTCACGAAGCGGTCGATGATGGAATTGGAGTACTGCGAGGTGAAGGTCGAGGGAACGGTCAGCGCCTCGATGCAGCCTTCGGTCTCGCCCGTTGTCAACTTGTCGGAGAAACCCTTGTCGATGGTGATGACGCTGTCGATCATCTCGTGATAGAGCATATCCTGAATGTACTCGTCATCGTCGGAGCGGAGGGTCTTTTCGTTGTTGCCCTTGAGCAGGTATTTCTTCAGTTCGCGGCTCGCTTCGGTGTCGTCGTTGTCGATGACCACCAGATCGAGCTTCTGAGAGGAAAAGTCAGCATTCTCCTTCGAGTTGCCCGTCATCACGAGCGCTACCACGACGAATATGATAAAGTAAGGTATGATACTCGGCAGACGCTTGAGCGCCACTTTGAAAAACGCCTTAGAGACTTGCATATTTCTGCCTCCTTATGAGAATCATTCCGCCGACCGTCAGAACTACGGAAATAACGGAAAGTGTGATGATGTCAGTCGCAAAACGCGTGCCGACGCCGTAGGTGTTCACCGAGTAGAAGCAGTCGGTGATGAGTGCGGCAGGGTTTATGTGGTTGAAAAACGGCATATCCTCCTCGACGACCGCACGCATTGTGCCGACCATAAGTCCGCTCATAAAGCAGAGCGCCATGACTATCGCCGTGAGGATGCCTGTTTTCTTTTCCTCGTTCGCGTTGCCGATGCCGCCGAAGAAGAACCCGATCGAGATGCCCGTCAGCGAGCCGACCGCCGTGATGAGCAGCATCACCGGAATGCTTACGCCCATCTCCTTTTTCAGTATGAACACGATATAGATCACCGTGAGTATGCTCCCCGCGAAGGACAGCGCAAACTCGCTCGCGAGCCCTGCAAGAGCACATATCCACTTTTTCGCGGGGGATGCGCAGTTTCTCTTGCCTATCTCCGAGAGGTTCGCCTGACCGCGGCAGATGACCGCCAGACCCGACGTAAAGCTGAACAGCGCCTGCATCGCGATCAGATTGTAGAAGTACTGGATATACACATCGCTGTTTCCGCTGCTGAGTGTGCGCGTGCGGACTGCCGACGTTTCGCTCTGCATCTTCTCGATAAGGTCGGGAAGCTTTGAGGGGTCGTTCTTTGCGAAGTCCATTATGAGCTTCTGGTTCACGTTGTACTGGTCAAGGAAGAACTTGATTATCGACTGACGTGTACCCTCAGACGCGACGGTCAGGTGCGGCTCCTCGGCGCAGTAGATGATGCCGATTATGTCCTTGTCGCGGAGCATTTCCTTCGCCTTCTCCTCGTCGTTGGTGACGACGTCGAAGAGCGGGTCATCGCCCTCGCACACCGCGTTGAACACCTGATCGAAGAAGATGTTCTTTTCCTCGGTCACCACCGCGACCTTTATCGCCTGCATCTTCTCGGTGGTCTCGTACAGACTGCCGAACGCCAAGTTAAACAGCGTCGCGAGTATCAGCGTCGGGAAAATGAACCGCCAGAACATCGCCTGCTTGTTCCGAACAGAGCTCAGTATCTGATATTTGAATATATGTCCGAACATTGTGAAGTCTCCTTTAGTCTCTCAGCTGTTTGCCCGTGAATTCGAGGAACACATCGTTTAAGGTAGGAAGCTCGGAATAAACTCTTCCGAAGCGGATGTCCTGCTCCTGCATATAGGTCATGAGTCTGAGCAGGTTGTGCTTGCCGCCCGAATACTTGACAGTGAGCCTGCCGTTTTCAAGAGTCACCTCATAGACGTGTGCGAGCCGTCTTACGTCTTCAAGCTGAGCCTCGGTAACGTCCATGACCTCGACGGTGATGGTCTCGGTGTTCTTCATCTGCTTTTTGAGCTCTTCCTTGGTGCCGAGGGCTATGCACTTGCCCTTGTCCATGATGGCGATGCGTGAGCATATCTGCTCGACCTCTTCCATGTAGTGGGAAGTGTAGATGACCGTCGCGCCCTGTTTGTTCAGCTCCTGTATGCCTTCGAGTATCTTGTTTCGGCTCTGGGGGTCAACGGCTACTGTCGGCTCGTCGAGGATTATGAGCTTCGGCTTGTGGGCGATGCCGCAGGCGATGTTCAGTCGTCTGAGCAGACCGCCCGACAGCTTCTTCGGGTAGAACTTCGTGAACTCCTCAAGCCCGACGAACTTCACCGCCTCATCCACATACTGCTTTCTTGCCGCCTTGTCCTTGACGTACAGACCGCAGAAGTAGTCGATATTCTCATATACGGTCAGCTCGTCGAACACCGCCACGTTCTGCATGATAACGCCTATCTTCGATTTGATGTCGTAGCTTGAGGGGGTCATCTTCTCGCCGAATATCTCTATATCGCCCTTGTCGTAGCTGAGAAGCGAGAGCAGGCAGTTGATGGTAGTGGTCTTGCCCGAACCGTTTGGACCGAGCAGTCCGAACACCTCCCCCTCGAATATCTCCAGCGAGAAGTGGTCGAGAGCGATAAGCTCCTTGTATCTCTTTACGAGGTTTTCTATTTTAACGACAGACTGTGCCATAATGCCACCGTTCCTTTCATTTGTGTGAGTTGTTTTTTTCGTTGTATATATGATACCATACCGCAAACGTTTTCTCAAGTGAAAAATGTAATCACCGCGATATGACATTTGTCATATCGTTAAAAAACAAGCCGTCCCGTGTCCGCAGAGAAGAAAACGCTTCTCACGCTGACACGGAACGGCTGTATCCGCAGTTATTATTTCAGTATCTCGGTGACTATCATCATCGGGGTGCCGCTTCCGTCTGCCGCAAAGTCCGAATGAGCCTGATACAGCGGCTTGCGCTGTTCATATCTTTCCTTCAGCTGTTCCTTCGTCGAGGACGCGGCTATCGGTCTGTGGGGGTCATCCTTGATGCGTCCGTAGCACACCTCGAAGGGACAGTCGATGAACACCACCGTGCCCAGCGAACGCGCAAGTTCGCCGTTCGCTTCGGACAGAAGGGTGCCGCCGCCTGTGGCGACAACTCCTGCCGACGGCGGCAGGTCGGAGAGGGCTTCGCTCTCCTTCTGTCTGAAATACGGCTCGCCCTTCTGAGCAAATATCTCGGGGATGGTCATGCCCTCGCGCTGTTCGATGTAGTCGTCAAGGTCGATGAACTCCTTGCCCAGCTTTTTCGCAAGCAGCCTGCCTATCGTGGTCTTTCCGCAGCCCATGAATCCGCAGAGATATACGGGCTTGTTTTTCTTTATCATGGCCGCACCTCACGCTTTGGGGAATTTCTCGTCTACCTGACGCTGCATCTCGTCGATTATCGCGGCGACTTCCTCACGGGTGTAACTGTCGCCGTCCCAAATCTCGTGGGCTTTGACAGCCTGCCATACCAGCATGGACATACCGCCCGAGGTCTTTTTGCCGAGAGCCTTGGCTTTTTTCAGAAGAAGCGTGTCGCCCGGGTTGTAGATGACGTCGAAAACGGCGTCCGAAGCGGCGATGAGCTCGTCGGAAACGGCACAGGCGTCGGTCTTGGGATACATCCCGACGGGTGTTGCGTTCATCAGCAGGTCGAAATGCTCTGCCTTTACTTTATTTATAATGGAGAGGGTGATCTTTGCGTCGGGCTTCATGGCTCTGATGTCCTCGGCGGCTTTTTCCGCGAGGGGCATATCGCTCTCAAGAACAGCCACGGTGAGGTCGGCACCCGCAAGCGCGGCTTCCACCGCCATCATCCTGCCTACGCCGCCGCATCCTGCCAGCAGGACTTTTCCGCCCAGGTCAGCGCCCATCGCCTTTATCGCTTCAAGGAAGCCTACGCAGTCGGTGTTGTAGCCTGTCAGCACGCCGTCTTTCATGTCGGCGCAGTTGACCGAGGTGTAACGCTTCGCAGTCTCGTCGAGTTTGTCCATCATGTCGATGACGGCGACCTTGTGGGGTATCGTGATGTTGAAGCCCGCAAGAGAGCGCAGACGTTCGGTGTTCTCCGCCAGTGCTTCGGGGGTGAGCTCGATGATGTCATAGGTGAAAGACCTGCCTTTGAGGTCGAAAAGTGCCTTGTGTATCGGCGGCGACATGGTGTGTCCGAGCTTTCCGCCGAGCAGTGCATAGCTTCTGTTCATAAGTATGTTCCCTTCGTATAGAAAAAATAAGTCCCGACCGTTGCTTCTTCATGAGTGCAGACGGGTCGGTCCATTTTTATTATATCATAGTTTTTGAATGATTGCTTGATTTGTGATAAAAATTCAGCAATTCGTATAAAACTGCTATGATTTTAATGTAGAATTAGCACAAAAACAGAAAACGATTAAGCATTTGCGCTCCGCTGCCGCCTGAAAACGTGTAATTTCTGTGACAAAAACTCGACAAACACTTGGATAAATTATATAAATATTTGACGGGATGCTTGACAAAGTGAAAGGTATGTGATATAATGCTAAAGAGGCGATAAAACTATACGTCTGAAACATCAAACGGAAAAAATTTGAGGAAGGATGATTCACAATGAAAATGAAGGGCATTCTTGCAGGTCTTGCTGCTTCGTCCATCGCTGCGATGATGACTGCTGCTATATCTGTAAGCGCACTCACTCCTGCCGCTGCTCCCCAGGCGGAGAAGATGGCAAAAGTAAACGCCAGGGCTCCTATGAGAAATTATATCAGCCATGACATCTCCAACGGTACACCTGAGCTTGATCTTCAGCAGGCTTCCAGCATCTCCACCAAGGTAACAGGTGAGATCCCGCTGATGATCCTTGTCATCGGCTTTGAAAATGCTGAATACGCAAACGATACAGACTGGGCAAACACCATCTTCGAGGGTGAGTATTCTCTGTCCCAGTACTACACCGATCAGTCCTGCGGCAAGTTCACTTTCGCTCCCGTAAAGGAGACCAGCGAATTCGACGGCGACATCAATACCAACACTGCTGATAAGGCTAATGACGGCGTTGTTCACGTAAATCTCGACCGCAATCACGAGAACTGGGCTGCACTCGAAAGCACCGAGGCCAACGTTTCCATGCTCACCGCTTACAAAGAGGCTATCGAGAAGGCTGGTCAGTATGTAGACTTCGCAAGCTACGATACAAACGGCAACGGCGCCATCGAGACCGAGGAGCTTTCCATCGGTATCATCGTTGCAGGCAACGAGGCTTCCTACACAGGCGACAAGGAAGACGAATGCGGCGTATGGGCTCACTCCTTCAGCTTTGACTGGGGCGTTTCCAACGAGCTCATGGACTACCCGACCGTAAACAACGTTTCCCTTAACAAGTACATCTGCATGGGCGAATGGCTCAGCAAGGACGACGAGCTGCTCAACGGCGTAAGCACCCTTGCTCACGAGCTCGGCCACTATCTTGGTCTGTTCGACTACTATGATATCAACTACAACGAAGAGGGCGAGTGGCTCGGCTACACCCCCAACAGATTCAGCGTAATGGACGGCGGTTCCTGGGGTGTCAACGCAGACAAGACCGGTTATCTCCCCTTCTCCTTCGATCCTATGTCCAAGTTCTGCCTCGGCTGGATCGAGCCGCAGATAGTTTCCGAGCCGGGCGTTTATGACGTTACCGCTGAGGATTACACCACTGCTGAGGAAGAGGGCAAGTACCTCATCATCCCGACTGCAAACGAGGGTGAGTACTACATCGTTGAAGTCCGCAACAACAACAAGTGGGATGCAGGTATGAAGTACTTCAACCCCAAGGAGTTCCCTGACGGCGGCGTTGTTCTGTACCACGTTGACGAGAACGTATTCACCGAGCCTTATCCGCTCGATCCCGATTACACCAATGCTGACTACAACGCTATCAACGTTCCTCAGCACCGTCCCGCTCTCACCACTCTTAACCTTGAGATAAAGGGTGAGGATACCTTGACCACAATCGGCGACAATATCGTTTATGTTGAGAGCGAGCTCGGCGAACCTGCTCCTGTATGCACATTCTCCAAGTCCCTCTGGGATCTTGCTTGCGCACCTTCCATGGGCGAGGCTCTTGAGCTGCCCCAGTACGGTACAGGCGACGAGAAGGATCTCCGCTCCGCAAGAACCGGCAGTGGCATCGGCATCAAGTTCCTTGATGACAACGTTGGTACCGGCACAATGCAGATAGAGATCATTAAGGATTACAAGGAGCCGACCGATTCTACCGAGTCTACTTCTTCGACCGAGTCTACCGATTCGACCGAGTCTACTTCTTCCACCGAGTCCACTTCTTCCACCGAATCTTATGATTCCGTTACCTCCACTCCTTCGACCTCTTCGTCGAAGATCGATACCACCGCTGTATCGAACACAGGTGCAGGCGCAGGAGTCGGTGCAGCAGTTGCTGTAGTTGCAGGCGCTGTAATGACTGTTGCTGCTAAGAAGCGCAAGGAAGACTAATTGGTTTCCACGACGCTGAAACGGCAGTGAAATTATGAACATAACAGGGAGGACATCCGCGTTCTCCCTGTTTTTTTGCCGTTTTTTAAGAAAAAAATTACCATTATATACTTGAAATCGTGAGAAGAACATGGTATAATAGGTATTATGATTTTATTTTGGAGGTAACTAATATGGCAATGTTTGACAAACTGCTCGCTAACCTGAAGGCAAGCAGAAAGACTATCGTATTCACCGAGGGCACCGACGCAAGGATCCTTTCCGCTGCTGACAGACTTCTCAAGGAAGACCTGATGGGCGTTATCCTCTGCGGCAACGCTGACGAAGTAAAGGCTGCTGCTGACAAGGGCGGCTTCGACGTTTCCAAGGCTACTGTTCTCGACCCCCTTACTTATGAAGATATGGACGCCCTCACCGCTCAGATGTTCGAGCTCAGAAAGGGCAAGATGAGCGAGGAAAAGTGCCGCGCTGCTCTCGCACAGTCCAACTACTTCGGCACTATGCTCGTTAAGGCTGGCAAGGCTGACGCTCTGCTCGGCGGCGCTACCTACTCCACCGCTGATACCGTTCGCCCCGCTCTCCAGCTCATCAAGACAAAGCCGGGCTCCAACCTCGTAAGCTCCTCCTTCATCCTGTTCAGAGAGAAGGACGGCGTTGAAGAGAAGATCGCTATGGGCGACTGCGCTATCAACCTCGGCTACTCGGACAAGCTCGACAAGGAAGGCAACGTTGTTCTTTCCGCTGCTCAGCAGCTCGCTGAGGTAGCAGTTGAGACCGCAAGAACTGCTGACTTCTTCGGCATCGACCCGAAGGTAGCTGTTCTCAGCTTCTCGACCTACGGCTCGGGCAAGGGCGGCACTGTTCAGCTCAGCCACGACGCTGTTATCGAAGCAAGAAAGATCGACCCCGAGCTGACCATCGACGGCGAATTCCAGTTCGACGCTGCTGTTTCGGCAGAGGTAGCTAAGACCAAGTGCCCCGATTCCAAGGTAGCAGGTCAGGCTAACACCTTCATCTTCCCGCTTATCGAGGCTGGCAACATCGGCTACAAGATCGCTCAGAGACTCGGCGGATATGAGGCTTACGGTCCTATCCTCCAGGGTCTGAATGCTCCCATCAACGACCTCTCCCGCGGATGCAACGCTGACGAGGTATACAAAATGGCTATCATCACCGCAGGTATGGCATAAGCCGAAGCGGTATCACGAAAAACAGCGGTCGCTCGATACGAAAAACAGCGGTCGCTCGATACGAAAAACAGCGGTCGCTCGATACGAAAAACAGCGGTCGCTCGATACG
>NZ_FPIR01000024.1 GCF_900119155.1 Ruminococcus sp. YE71
CGACAGTCTCGATGATTTC
This sequence comes from Ruminococcus sp. YE71, assembly GCF_900119155.1. Lineage (GTDB taxonomy): Bacteria > Bacillota > Clostridia > Oscillospirales > Ruminococcaceae > YE71. Next base: position 20 of record NZ_FPIR01000024.1, read on the forward strand.
ATCGACTTTTGATATTACATAGTAGGAGGTTATACTATGAACGATAATGATAACATTGAATTCATGAGTGATGAAGAACTCAGAGAAATGGAAAAGAATTTCGGCTTCGATATTTGCCTTAACGATGAAGAACGTCAGCTTATGCAAGAGCCTATTCGTTATTGGGGGCAGAAGTGGCAGGAGTGGATAAGAGACTTCTATCCAACTGAGTATGAGATACTCAGAGGGAATGGGCGTTATTGGGTTATCCCCCGCATCATCGACAAGGAAGCGGCTGAAATGCGCAACAATCTTAGTGAATCCTATGATAATGCGTATTATCACACAAGACCCGATGGCAGCGATACGCTTGCTGTGATCCGCTGGGAGACTGAAAAGGGAAACTACATTGACCATCAGATTTCAAGTAATGTGGTTTATGGCAGAACGAGAGTTGATGAGTAAATAAAAAAGATAAGAGAGCGGTTATCCGACCGTTCTCTTATTGTTTAGGAGGTTTTTGAAAAATGCAAAAGAATAAGAAACGTGATACTAATGATTCCTCTATCAAGCTGATACTTTCCGTAGGCGGCGAACAAACGGAGATCTCGGCGCTTGATCTGAGAAAGTTTGAATTGATAAACTACTATATGCAGCAGAACAAGTCAGAGCGTAACGATTTCTTTTCAACCATTACGCAAAGGCTTGCAAAAGAGTTTGAATCGGCAATTGAATCTGAGTACAAGAAACGTGTCCCGCGCTCGGTGCGTGAAATGTATGAAGGTCTGCTGACAAAATCGGCTGTTTTCGGCGGTGAGGAAGAATCTGAACCGAACAAAGCTGCTGCCGAGCCGACAGTAAATGCTGAAAAGGCTGAATCCATAAGTGGTGAAAGGGTCGAATCCATCAGTACAGAAAAGGCTAAACCGAATGATGACACTTGAAAAAAGGCTGCTCAAAAAGGGGTATGAAGAATTTTTCTTTTCTTTTAAAGAAATGAAAATATACAAGCTCTGTGATTTGAACGTTAATACTGCGGTCATTCGTTCTGAGGACAGAACAGACGAATATTATGTTATAGTCAAACCGCAGCTTGACAAGGATTCAATTAAGTGGGATCTCAAATTTGGAGTATATAAGGAAAAAGAAGCAAGGGAATATGCAAGAGAGCTTGATAATAAACTCGCAAGCAGTATAGAGATCGTGACCGAGAAACCGCAAACGAAACAAATTACTGAACCTTCTGATGTAAAGAATACGGATAATATAATAAAGCCGAAACGTGGAAGAAAATAAAAGCAACTATAAAAGTAATTTGATAATAGTCAAACATTTACAGTTTATTAACTAATTGTTTCTGAAAATGTGTTATACTTTATATAAGGAAAAACTTTCTTACATAAGGAGGTCAGTGTATGACAACAAAGAAAGCACTAACGGCGGCAATATCGTGTGCATCCGCTGCCATTCTCGTTTTCGGCGGTTTGATCGCTGTGCGAAAGATGAAATCTGATAAAATAAAAACTGATGATTCGGATTCATCTGAAAGTGTGACTGTCACAGAGGATTTTTCCGATGAAGATGAAACCGTTGAAACTACTGTTGCTCCGGTAACTGAAAAATCTGAAACTTCGGTTGAAACAACTGCACCTGTTTCAACAACAATTTCAAGTACAACAAAGGCTGCTTCGACCACCAAAAAGACCACTACTACCAAAAAGGGAAATACGACCGGAACTACAACAAAAACAGTTGGTGGACATACAACTGTTGTTACCAACAGCGGCGGTACTAATGGCGGCGGGGGCGGCAATACTACTCAGGCTACTACTAAGTCAACCACCAAAAACACAACTACAACTGCAAAGCCGAACACAACAACTACTACAACTACGGCAAACAATCAGCAGACTGAAACGCAAGAGATCACTCCGCCGGATATAAGTTATGTTACTTCAACAAGTGTTAATGGTACAAGTTGTACATTGACATGGAAACAGGTTGAATGTGATGGATATGAAATTTGGTATGCTGGTGCTGATACTCTTTTTGTTGAGAACTGGCCCATTAATTACTATAAACTTGGTATTGATATTCCAAACGGGAATATAACAACTGCAACGGTAAGCAATCTTGTTTCTGAATCAAACTACTGTTTCCAGATTCAACCTTACAAATATAACAATGATGGAAGTAAACTTTATGGATTTTATAGTGTTGAAAATAATACATGGCATGAAGAAATTGAAACAGAAGGCAATGCCGATGAGGAATACTCAAATGCACCGACTTGGGAAACAACAACTAATGGTGTGACTGTAAGAATAGATTACGAAAAAACAAAAGAGTTTATAGATGCTGTTAATCAAGAACGAGTGTCTGCGGGTGTTCAACCTCTTGCAATCAGCGCAAGATTTATGAATACAGCGGCATTAAGAGCAGCCGAGTTTTCTGTTCTTGCAAGTTTTCATCACGTTAGACCAAATGGACTTATTTGTTCGTCAGTAGGCGCAAATAATGAAAACATAGGCGGTGGGTATTCTCCATTTACTGATACTCCGCATAGAAATCTGATGCTTGGTTCACAATTCAGTTCAACAGGAGCGGCTGTTGTAGAACTGAACGATAAGTATGGTACGTCTTACTTTGTTGTTCAGCATTACGGCGGTGATGCGGATATTACTGAATCATATCAGTATCCGGCAACCGGAGACTATACTTTTCAAATAGAATCTAAAGTATATCACTGGAGCTATTAAATCTCTGCCACATGGCAGAAAAAGAGAAAAAATAATCAAAAAAGTCGAGCATATAAAAAGTGCTCGGCTTTTTTGTTTAAATAAAATTTTAGCCGAAAGGCAGAAAGGTAAGGTGTTGAACGTATGAGTTTTAAATTTTCTAAGCTGGCGAAACGAATATGTTCAAGCGTTATGGCGGGTCTGACAGCCTTTTCAATTATTGGTTCGTCGTTACCTGTTATGACAGTACCGATCACAGCGGCTGCTGCGGAGGATAAGATCGAATTTCCTACAAGTGACGAATTTATCTCCAAAGCCTGTGAGCTGTTAGGTACAAAGTACACACTTGGCGGCAAGGGAGCTTCTGATCCGTGGGGAAACAATAAAATATCCTCGACGGTAGGAACCGGAGGAACACTCTACTCGGCAAGTGATGTTAAGAAGTATGGTGTTGACTGCACAGGTATCATCTATTGGTCTATGAGACAGCTTGGACTGTCCTCGACCGGGTATATCTGGCAGGCTCCCGTTCCGGTTGACACAGAGCATTGGCTGTATGATTCTAAAAGTCAGCGTATCACGTCGGCTTCACAGTTCCATTGGTATTGCACCAAAAATGGAATAACAGTTGAAGAAGTTGAAAAAACGGTTAAGAACGCTGTTTACAACGAGGATTATGCCAATACTACTGCTTACAAGAATGCTACTGACAAGCCTATCCTCAGACCGTATTGGGAAGATGAGAATGGTAAAACACTTGCTCCCGGTTCTATAATCTTTGGCGAGGGGTATTATGCTAATGGTTCAAGTGTCGGTTGGCAGAACAATCATGCGTGGATATATCTCGGCGAGTTTGCAAACCGCGAAATGGTTATTGAAAAGCTTGTCAGCAAGTGGGGCGTAAGTCAGTCCGTTGCCGAGAAATGCACAATAGATACTGGTAACGGCAGCACACATTGGAGACTTGAAGCGACTTCGGCGGTTCGCAACGGTATATCGGGTGTTATGGTCGATAATGCCAACGATGGTAAGGTTGCATCGGCTATGAGCGTCACCGGATATGATGTATTCTATCATGATCTTGAGTTCAAAAAAGTCAATTCCGATAGCGCACTTGTAGCCGGATACAGCAGCACAAGTTCTCTTGCAAATGCAAAATGCACCTACGGTATCTATACTTCTGAATCAAACGCAAAGTCTGATACCAACAGAGTAGCGGTGCTTGAAATTGGCGCTGATGGATCAGGTTCTTTAAGTCTGCCGTATTCTGCAAACGGGTATTATGCTAAAGAACTTACAGCTCCGGCTGGATTCAAGGTTTCTTCTCATGTTTACAAGCTCGATTACAGTAATGTAAATGAGTTTGAGGACGATAATGAAGTCGGCTCGATCACAATCAACAAGAACGTTGAAAGCACAAAGGCTGCAAATGTAACGTTTGTTGTCGAGGGCGGCGGTAAAACCTACACAAAGTCCGCAAAGATCAAAAATAACGGGACGATAGAGTTCAATGATCTTCCGGTTTATAGCTATGCTCGAAATGCGGATAATGCGATCTATGCAAAGTCTCCTATAACATACAAGGTTACAGAGACTATTTCGGTTGCTGACGATGGTGCTAAGTTTATTCTGCCTGCAACATGGAGCGTTTGCCTTGCTGACTATGCTAATGCTGATTTTACTGTTGCACATAAATTCGTAAACAAGGAAACAAGCGGCAATCTTAACGTAACTAAGAATTTCCTCGATCAGAGCGGACACACGGTAGATATTTCGACTGTTGATGCAAGCGAGATCAACTTCGTGATCTATAACGAAGATAAGTCAAAGATCGTTAAGGCAAGCAAGGGAACAGACGGAAAATTCATTTATCTTGATATGGTAAATGGTACACCGAGCGTTTCAAATTCAACTCGATTTGTTGTATCAGCAAATGGAAAGCTGTCTATTGCAAATCTGCCTGCTGGCACATACATTCTGCATGAAATCTCCGGCATCGAGAACAATTACACTCCTGCGGAGGACATTCAGTTCACGATTATTGCTGGCAAGACCGCTTCAATTCCAGTATCCAACTGGGAAGTTTCTTCTAACGCGACCGTTGAGAAGCGCGTTATCGACATTGACGGCGAATTACTTTACGATGAAGATCAGCTTTCAAGTGTTTACCGCCGCATCTCTTTCAAGGCGCACATTGTAGGAGGAAAATACATTATTGCTGAAAAGCTGTCCGATGGAGTATATTCCTATGTAGGACTTGCGGACAGCGCTGCAAAGGGAACGAATTTCCTTCTTGACTATAATAAGGAAAGCGACCTTTTCGGAAAGGCAATACTGAATAATATTCCAAATACTGATGATATTGTCTTTGAAGAAAATGATCTTCCCGGTGATATGTGCAATTCTGAGAGAACAAGTGCAACTTCTCACTATTCTGATGGAGTTCGTACAACTGCGGTTATCACAAACTCTTATAAGTACATTGAAGCATCCTTTACTAAGAAAGATGCGGACAGCGGTAATGACATTACCGGAGGTCTTTTCGGTTTATATGCAAACGAGGACATTGTTGTTGACGGTGTGACTAAGTTTGTCAAGGACGAAGAGATCGAAGTTATTCCGGCTAATGGCGGAGTAAACGCATTCGCTGCAAAGCTGCCCGCCGGAAAGCGACTTGATATTACGGTGGCAGAAGGAATTACGGCTTATAGGTATGTTCCTTATCAGTATTATATCAAGGAAATAACTGCTCCTGACGGCTATGTGCCGGATGATACTAAGCACATTTTCAGTTGTTCTAAGAACATTGAAATGACATTCACTCAGATCGGCACTCCGTTCAGCACAGAAAATGTTGATCTTACTAATGAACTGATACTTGGTCAGGTCAACATAATCAAGACTGATGCTGACACAAATGAACCTATCAAGGGCGCAAAATTTGATCTGTTCCGCTTCGGCGAAACAACAGCATTTACTCAGCTTGTTACCGACGAAAACGGCAGAGCAACTGTAAAGGATCTGCCGCTTGGAAAGTATTCTATTGCTGAAACTGACCCGGCTGCTCCTTACTATCTGCCGAAGAATGCCGTAAGGACATTTGAACTTACAACAGATATGCTTGTGGCTGGCACAAGATATGCTGTTGCCGATTATCACTGCAAGAATAATAAGCAGAAAGTCAAGCTGACAGTATATAAGAAATGTGCTGAAACCAATAAGTATCTTGAAGGTGCTGTATTTGAGATTCTTGACGGAAACAAGATCATTGATACTATCACAACAGATGCAAATGGTATTGCTGTAAATAATACCACACTTTACGCAGACAAGGAATACACGCTGTCCGAAAAGACACCTCCTACCGGCTACTACGACACCGGTTACAGCGAGAAGTTCAAAGCAGATTATACCGATAAGACTATCGAGTACACCGAAATTGTCAAGAGCGTTGAGAACACACCTACTAATATCATTGTCAGCAAGAAAACGCTTACCGGCGAGGACGAGCTGCCCGGAGCAACACTTGTTGTTCTTGATATGAATGAGAATATAATCGACAAGTGGGAATCGACTTCCGAGGAACACAAGATCATCGGAAAACTTGTTCCCGGTGAGAGTTATATTCTCCGTGAAACTCAGTCTCCTAACGGCTATACCGTAGCTGAGGATGTTGAGTTCACTGTAAACCTTGACGGTACTGTACAGCACGTTGAAATGCGTGATGCTCAGACCGAGGTTCGTATCACAAAGTATGATTCTGAAACAAATGAACCGCTCAAGGGTGCTGTATTACAGATTCTTGACGGAACAAAGGTCGTTGACGAATGGACTTCAACGAATAAGGCACACGTCATAGCGGCAAAGCTCATTGCCGGAAAGGAGTATGTACTGCATGAGGTATCTGCTCCAAAGGGCTACTGCATAGCACCCGATCAGATGTTCACTGTATCGACTGACGGCACTATCGACAAGATAAGCATGAAGGATAAGCCGACAGATGTATTTTTTGAAAAGAAAGACGATGAAGGCAACAATATCCCTGGTGCTACCTTACAGGTTATCGGACCTGACGGTGAGGTAATCAAGGAGTGGGTAACTGATGAGTATGCGTATGAGATCAAAGCTGAACTTGAATCAGGCTTGACTTATACTTTGCATGAGAAAACCGCTCCGAAGGGCTACTACCTTGCGGCAGATGTTACGTTTACTGTTTCGACAGACGGAACCAAAGATCATGTAGTAATGATCGAAAAGCCGACTGTTGTGATTTTCTCGAAGAAGTCGCTTACCGGCGATGATGAGCTGCCCGGTGCGGAAATGTGGGTTACTGATGAAAACGGTACTATCTATGATAAGTGGATAAGCACCAACGAGCCGCACATTGTCAAGGCTATGCTCGAAGTTGGTAAAACTTATTATCTGCATGAGGAAGTTGCTCCGAAGGGTTACTGTCTTGCAGACGATATTAAATTCAAGGTTTCGACCGATGGCAGCGCAACATTGATTACAATGAACGACAAGCCTACTCACGTTGAGATTCTAAAGACCGATGATGAAGGAAATCCGGTTATCGGTGCTGCGCTTGAACTTTACAATATGAATGGCGAGCTTATCGACGGATGGATAACAACTGAATATGCTTACGTCATTGAAGCTGAACTTGAAGCCGGTATCCAGTACAGACTTCATGAAGCTGATGTGCCGAAGGGTTACACCCTTGCGGCAGACATTTATTTTACCGTTTCTACTGACGGCAGCATTGATGAAATCATCATGCTTGAAAAGCCGACTATCGTATCGTTCAGCAAGAAGTCGCTTACCGGCGAGGACGAGCTGCCCGGTGCTGAAATGTGGGTCACTGATGAGACTGGCGCGATCTACGATAAGTGGATAAGCACAACTAAGCCGCATATCGTCAAGGCTATGCTCGAAGCCGGCAAGGAGTACATTCTTCATGAGGAAGTTGCTCCGGTCGGTTACGTTGTAGCAGATGATATTAAGTTTAAGGTTTCCGAAGATGGCAGCGTTGACATAGTTACTATGTATGATACGCCGACAAGCATTGAGATCACCAAGTATGATGCTGATACTGGCAAGGCACTTGCCGGTGCTGTATTACAGATCATTGATCCTGATGATATGAGCGTTATCGAGGAATGGACTTCTACGGAAGAAGCACACACGATCGTCGCAGTTCTTATGGCTGGCAAGGAATACATTCTCCATGAAGTATCTGCTCCCGAAAATTATGAACTTGCTGATGATGTTACATTCATCGTTTCAACTGACGGCTCTATCGACACAATTTCAATGTCAGACGTTCAGAAGAAGGGCAACGTTGAAATCCACAAGACAACTGAGGGTATGCTCAATCTCGGCGGCATCAAGTTTACTCTGAGCGGCACTTCTGACTTTGGTACAGAGGTAAGCATCGAGAGCGTAACTAATGACGATGGTATTGCTTACTTTGACCATATCCCGGTAGGCACTTACGTTATTACTGAGGACGGCGAGACTGCTCCTTACGCATACCTTGTTGCGGATGCAGTTGAAGTGAACGTTATGTATGCCGAGACAAGCATCGTTGAGATCTACAACGATGAAAAGAAGGGCAGCATCGAGGTTCACAAAACAACTGAGGGTATGACCGATCTCGGCGGCATCAGATTCGTTCTTGAAGGAACTTCTGACAGCGGTCGTGAAATCATGATCGATGCTGTTACCGATGATAACGGTATCGCACTCTTTGAAAACATTCCTATCGGCACTTATGTAATCACTGAGGACGGAGATACCGTACCGACTGCATACATGGTAGCCGAGCCGGAGAGCGTTGAGGTTTTCTATGCTGAAACTACTACTAAAGAAATCTTCAATGATCTGAAAACCGGCAGCATCGAGATAGTCAAGAAAACAGAAGGACAGTTCAACATTGAGGGTATTGAGTTTATCCTTGAAGGCACTTCCGATAACGGAAAAGAAGTCTCTGTAAGCGGAAAGACTGACGAGAACGGTAAGGTAACATTTATCAATGTTCCTGTCGGCACTTACACCATAACTGAGAACGGTGAGACTGTTCCGACAGCTTACCTTGTAGCAGAGCCGGAAACCGTCGAAGTATTCTATGCTGAGACTACCATCAAGGAGATTTTCAATGGTGAGAAAACCGGAACGTTCTCGGTTCAGAAAAAGACTGAGGGCATGACCAATCTTTCAGGCATTGATTTTGTTCTTGAAGGTACTTCTGACAGCGGCAGAGAAATCTCAATTACAGCTACAACTGACGAAAAGGGACTTGCTGAGTTTGGTGAGATTCCTGTCGGCACTTACACAATAACAGAGGTTGGTTCTACTGTTCCCGCCGGTTATCTTGTAGCTGCTCCTGAAACAGTTGAGATCTTCTACGCTGAAACAACGGTCAAGGAGATCAAGAACGAGGAAACAAAGATCGAGATCTCCAAGCAGGATGCAACTACGGGCAAGGAACTTCCCGGCGCTCATCTGAAGCTGGTCGATAAGGACGGAAACACTATTGACGAATGGGTATCTACGACCGAGGTACATAAGATCTACGGTAAGCTGAAAGCCGGAGAAACATATACACTTGTTGAGACAATGGCTCCTGATGGATACCTTATCGCAACAGCTGTAACATTCACGGTCAACAGCGATGGCACGGTACAGAAGGTCGTAATGAAGGACGAGCATAAGCCTACTGATTCTTCTAAGCCCGATACGCCTACAACTAATACTGGAACGCCGAATACTGATACTCCTAACCCCTCAACGGGTACAGCAGCCGGCACAGTTGTGATCTTAGCATCTGCCTGTGCGCTTGTTTTCTTTAAAAGAAAAAAATAAGCATCAAAATAACAGATAGCTAATCACCCTTTTGGGCATCTGCTCTTTAACGAAAGTTAAAAGAGCAGGTGCCTTTTTATGAGCGGCAGAGCCTTATATAAGTTCTGCCGTTGATAAAAGGTTGTTTTTTATGCCACATGGCAGAAAAGTCATTGAAAGGAGGTGGTCTTATGGCATTGATTCTAAAGCAGAAGGACAGCTCGCCGTGTTTGTATTTTACAGGACATAAATGCCGGCTGTCATCTGGAGTTGTTCCCGAAACAGTTGATTGTATTGAAGATGCAAGGAAGTATAATTCATACGCATCTGCCAAAAGCGTATGCCGAAGGCTTATGCAACTGTATGGAATTGAATTTATTGTGCAGTCAGTTCCGATCAATGATACTGCATAGAAAAAAGGAGTAATTATTTTGCGAGTTGTAAATGCCGGATTATTTTCGTACTATGTAGGGTGGGAAAACTCTTTTTCAAGCGTGGTAACTCATCTGCCGATCAAACTCATGGATGATCTTGGTTTAAAAGCCGGTGATGTGTTATATGGTTATCACGAGAGGAGCTATTACTTTTTAGTGCCAACTAAACCTGATAGAGATGAAGTTAAAAAAATGACTTTAACTTCAACCGGAAAAATCCGTTATTACCCGAAAAACAACAACGAATATCTTGAGATCGCAGATAAAAAGCCGGCAGCTGCATTTTATAGACTGTTCGACGGTAAAAAGCTGGTAGGTGTAGCAGTTAAGCTGATGTACCTTAAAACAGTTTGTTCATTCTGTTATTCAGAAGTCGGCTTGTGTTCATTCGGTGGTAAGTATATCTGCGCAGATTGTCTCAATGGTATGCTAAATGAATTTGGAAAGCTCAAAGGAAACGACAAGTAATTAAAGGAGTAATCATTATGAAATTTGAAGTAACAGTAACTACTGGCGGAGTAGATCAGTACAACGCAAAGGTTGACGAAAATCTGCGCGAAGGTCAGACAAGAAAAAGCAAATTGCTTGCTAACGCAAGTATTCTGCTGAAAGATTCTGATATTGCTGTCAGCAACATTAGGCTCTATGAAGTTTATAAGACTGATGAGCAGACCGGAGAAGTTCAGACAAAGCTGTATGTGTCTATGCCGCACATTATGGGTACAGACAAAGAAACCGGCAGGCGTGAATCAAAAGATGTGTTTTTTGCTTATAAACAGGAAACACAGGAAGCTCTGAACAAAGCGATATGTACCGAGTATCAGCACATGACAAAATCCGAAAGGCATTTCAGCAGAGGGTCGTATGATCCCCCGGCACTTAAAAGCGTGGATTCCAACATAAATGAAATGACTGTTACACCGAGAAAGACCCCTCCGACCTCAGAAAATGACAAGTCTGTCGGCATGGCATATATTACGCTCGGCGGCAGCGAGGGTGCGCCGGAATTTGGAATCCGCAGTATTTCGCTTGTAAAGCCTTCAAAGCCAAACAGCGAGAAGCCGATCATTATTTCTTCTCCTTCGGAAAAGGTATTCAAGTATAATAAAGAGGATGGCTCTTACCATGAGGACTATCAGAGTGCGATAATGATCGTAAATAGTGGTTCGTATGCAAAGCTCAGTCAGCAGCTTGCGGCGCAGCTTAATGCAAAAATGGGCATTGCGCTTAATAATGAACAGCAGAACACACAGGCACAGCAGCAGACAGTATCAAGACCGCATATGCGTTCAAAGCCGAGGTAAACTAAGAAATTTTAAACGATAGGATAATTCAAATCAGCCGCATGACAGCTAAAAACTGTCATGCGGTTTGTATTACATAAGAAAGAAGGATTTATATGTCACAGCTTGTTTCCTATAAACAAAGATATGATGAAGCACTTAATCATATTGCTGACAAGTCATCGTTTAAGGATTTCTTAGATTTTACAATAAAACTTAATGAAATGAGTTTTAACGATGCACTTATGCTTTTTTATTATGACCCGTCAATAGAAATGGCTGCCGCTCCCGATGAGTGGAAAGTGCTCGGTCGCAGAGTTAAGCGCGATGCAAACGGAATTCCGGTTATCAGAGAGGACGGAAAGGGAGTATTTCTGTTTTCTGATAAAGATACAGTGGGCGCTCCGCTCCCCGAAAGACCAATACTTGATGTTAATGATCTCTATAACATAAACAGAATGTTAAGAGTAAGATATGAAACGAAATTCGTATCTATTGAGGAAGCATTAAATCAGCTTGCTTCTGATTATTTTGATAAGCACAGTGACAAACTCAATGAACTGTGCAGCAATTATGATGAAGAAACCAAAGACAGCATAGCCTACACTTATAAAAGCTGCCTGCGTTATGCTGCTTCGGTTCGTTGTGAATACGGAAAAAACGATAGTTCGTTTGCAATGGCAAAAGAACTTTACATTGATAATAGAATATTCTCCGATACGGTGTTTTTCAAAAACTTCTGTGCTCTGCTGCAAGACGGCACACATGAAATGCTCAATGATTTTGAAAAGACGGTGACGGACTACTTAAATAAAAAGAATAATAATGAAAATAAGTGCAAATATCAGATCTATCAGCTTAAAAGCGGTGACGAATATCGCGGTATTCGCTTTATGAGTATGGAAACCATCAAACGCGATGGAATACAGCTCAGTCAGAATGATTATAGACTTGTCTATGAGGGAGAGATTAGAGAGTTCGAGGGTAATGCTACGCTTGAAGCACTTTATAAAAAGTTCAATACTGATCGTCCCGACGATTTCAAAGGGCATAGTCTTTCTATATCTGATGTTATCGCTGTTTCTGTTGATGGGAAAGATACCGCATACTACTGTGACAGCTTCGGCTTCAAGGAAATGCCGGAGTTTTTCCGTGAAAAGGAACTTGTGCAAGATGAATCAGAAACAGCAAAGGTTGCTGAACCTGATAGCAAGATGCTTTTAGCACAGGTGTTCCCGGATATGTTCGGCGGTGAACTGGTAAATGCTTATGAGATATATGATGATGTCAACGGAAAGCGTACAGAACTTCGTTTTCTGACACATGGCAGAGATTTTACGGCTGCGGAGATTCTGACTGACGATCATGAGCCTATCCGTTTTGCTCTTGATAGTTTGGAAGAAATGAGCGATGAAGATGCAAAATATCTGAACGAGCTGCTTCGCAGCTTCGATCACAGCAAGAATACGCTTGTTGACAGCATGACCGTAACAGAATACAGAAAAATGCTTGATTCTGCAACTCTGTCACTTGATGCTTTCGATTTGCATATCAATCTTTCATCAATAGATGAGATTGTAATGTTTGCAAGCGAGAACAAGGTTGTAGGCAGAGTATTTCTTAATGAGTACGGCTTCATTCAGTTTGATGACAACAGAGTTGATAATAAAATCAATTATTATGACCCTATGGAAACTGTGGAATGTGCGGCGCTTGAAAAGGATGTTACCGAATTTCTTAATTCGACAAGCGGTGTTAGCTTGAAAACTGTAAACGGAAACGAAATTACCGCTATTCCCCTTGTTAATTCTACGGCAATAAGAACAGCATTAAAGCATTTGGCAGACTATGTTTACAGAGAGTATAATGAAGAATTAGACTTTAAATATACACTTAATCATCTTGAACATATAGATCTTGCTTATACCATAATTGACGATGACAACGATGCTGAACACGAACTGACCGTTTATGCCGATCTGACTAACTTTACGCTTGTAACCGAGATAGACGGCAGACATTTCAAAACCGACCAATACGACAGCATCGACCAGATGAATCGAAACGTATTTGACGGCTTGCATTTTGATGACCTTATTGCATTCAATACCGAGGAATATGAGAGGATAACCAAAGAGTACGGTGAAAACGAGCCGGCTGCTGTTCCGGTGCCTGAAGTGGCTGAACTGAACGCCGAATCTGCGGAGGTATCTTCTGCTGAGGTGCCGGTGATAACTGACGAGAATATTATCTACGAGATTCTAAAGCACGATCAGTTTTTCAATAATACTGCTGCCGATATTCACGAATTCTTTTCGGCGGAACACAGCACAGAAGAACGCATTACCTTTTTAAAAGAAACCATTAACGATGATTTTTCACAGATATTCTTAGGTGACGGTGATAATGTCTATGGTTACAAAACCTACGATTGGGGCATAGTTCTGTGGGAGGGAAACTATCTCACAAGAACAAAAGAAGTTGATCTGCCGTGGGGCGAGGTCGCTGAGATTTACAGTTTCATGGTTGAAAACGGCATAATTTCATCTGATTCAGAAGAAATTGATTCCGATATAGAAGATGTTTATTTCTCAGCCGATGACGATGTGGACGAAATGGAAGATAACGGCGAACAGCAATCATTCTTTGTAGATCTGCCCGCTGAAAAGCCAAAATCTAAAAAAGGCGGTCGTAAATCCAAAAAAGAAGAAACAGTTCAAAGAAATCTGAAAGCAACAGCCGAGATAAGCGATGAAATGATCGACTTCGTTCTTAAATGCGGAAGTACCGAGAGAGAATCGCTCGAACGTATAACCGCTTACTATCAGAAGAATAAAAACGAATATGATAATGTAGAATTTCTCAAAGCTGAGTATTGCGGTACTATGAGAAAATATGTATCATATCTTCCGACAAAAGAGATAGTATCCTTAAATCAGATAGGAAGGCTCAAAGTTACAAGCCGCGACAGCAGAGGTTACTTCTTTCCGCTATCCGATGGAGCATATGTACAGCTTACCGCAAGATTTGATGAAAACGGTATAACCATAGGTGAAGGAACACGCTCCGAAGCTATCGTTTCAAGACACATATCGTGGGAAGAAGCTGCCGGACGCATTGAAGCGATGTTCATGAACGGAACTTTCTGCGCTAAAGAGATAATCGACAGAGCTGAGGATAATGAACTGACTGATATTTCAGCTTCGTTGTGGTATCTGAATCAGGATACTGATAGTGAGGTGTATCAGTATTTTATTCCCGAAGAAATGTTCAAAGGCGGCTTTCCCGACAGCACAGAGCGCATAAAAAATGCTCTTTACAATAAGGATACATTACAGGAATACATAGACGGGCTTGAACAGTTTATTGCCGACTATGCGCAGAACCGCGACATTCTGCGTTGGCATTTTCACGAGCCACAAGTGCTGCTGAACAGGCTCAAGGATATTCAGATCGAGCGCAGACAGTTTGATTCAAGCCTTGATAATCAGCCAACCTATGAGCATTTTGTATCCGAAGATGAAATAGATGATATTATTTTAGATTCTCATTTTGGCAAGAAGTTTTCCTTTGCAGCGTATCTTCCAGAAGAGCATACAGACAAAGAAAAAGCCGATTATGTTAAGAATTACTACGGATGGGGCGGCGGTTCTACTCGCGGCGGCTGGGTTAGTTATGAAAGCAAAGGGTTTTCATTGACTCGCGGCGACTATTCTCATTCAAAGCCCGAATGCACTAAAACAATTTCTTGGAAAGAGTATGTCAGCCGTGTCGAGAAATTCATAGCAGATGATGTTTATATTCGTCGTGACGATCATCTCGAAAGAATACGCGATTGTCTGTGGGATATTAAAGACTATATTGAAGAACAGAATCAGTATAGAAACGGTACGATCAATTATTATGACAAGGAGTATGAAAACAGGCGATATAAGAAGAATATTGACATACTTAATGATTATGGAATAAGGACAGACGTTGTTTTACAGCGTATGACCGGAAAGCTGATAAGTGCGTCAGCATCAGACCTTCGTGCAGGTGATGTTATCCGCTATGACGATCATATTATGGAGGTTGAAGAAGTCAGTGAGAGCGGTATCACGATGAGATACTGTGATGCTGATACCTTTGGCGGTATTCTTCAGAGCAGCCGTCTGAGTCTTATACACGATGAATGGGTCGATGAAATGAATGAGAAAGGCATAGCTTTTATTTCTCGCGATCAGCGTGATGAAGCGCTTGCTGATGAAGATGCTGAAACGCTCTTGCCTGAGAAGATCGACCTTACAGAAACCGAAAACAATCAGCCGGGAGAAACCGAAGCTGTCAAGATCACTAACACTTTGGTTCACAGGAACTATAAGGCGCTGTGCAAGTTATATCCTGACGTTATGAGCGGCGCTCATATTTCCGAGATTTATTCTGCTGAGGGCTTTGATGATTTAGTTATCGACAGGTACGGTACTCAGCTTATTATGTCGCATAACTATGTTCAGAACAGCGATATAATGTATGACCCTCGAATCGACTTCAAGATCGACGATGAAAAGCAGACAGTTACGGCAGTCAGCTATGAACAATCAGCACTCGGCATTTATGATGAGTACACGGAAGGCTCGGTCGGTCAGAAGGACTGCAACAATTTTGTGCAGCAGTGGCTCAAAAATCTTGGAAATCAGCCGTACAGACTTAGCCGTGTATATCTGAACTATAATGATTGTGACCTTGCAATCGACTATGATGAAAATGGAATTATCGTAAAAATTGACGGTGATGATGAAGCAAGAGCAGCTTATATCAAGGAAAACAATATTTCTTTTAAAGAAGAAAAAAAGATTCATCAGGTAATAACCAATGCCGGTTCTGACGGCGGTATTGACGATAAGATGGAATACTCGTCTGTCGAAGAAGCTGTCAAGGCAGGCGATGATTATTTAGCTGATGGCTATCTCGGTTATGCGGTTTACAATCAGGAAACAAAGCTGATCGAGAAGATCGAAGGTGATTTTCCGGCTGAAAGAGCTTTCAGCGATGAGGTCCTCAAAATAAATGGTATCACTGAAAGATACTATGGAAACATAATGCTCTATAAAGTGGGTGATTTTTATGAGATTTACGGAGAAGAAGCAAGGATAGCATCTGAAAAACTTGGCTTGTATCTGACACGAAAGCAAGGCAAGGAAATGTGCGGTTTTCCTGACCATGCTAAGAACGATTATATTGACAAACTCCGTGAAGCGGGCTATGTTGTACTTGTAACCGATAAAGATAACGACAGGACTGACGGATTCAAACTTAGTGTCGGTGATGTCATCTATCTGCCGCCGCAGAAGATGCTTGACAGCAGATTTAAGCCGGTAATGACTGATGAAGTCTATGCTGAGATCGTCGAAGCTAACGAAGAAAACGTCAGGATGAGAACCTATAAGGATGCTGAACTTACCGAACATAATGGTCAGCAGACTATATTCTCCGATGCGGCTTGGAGTGACAGGAGCAGAACATGGCAAGACAAACTCGATAATATCGGATATAGATACGTCGGTGATGCTGAACTTATACGCGCTCAGAGAGAACAGCGTGACAGTTCCGCACTCAAAGAAGTCGTATTTGTATGCAGCGCAAACGAGACTTCTCTTGCCGAGATAAAGGATACAGTTCTTTCATATGGTACGACTGTAACAGACGGAAACAAGCTGACACTGTTTACTTCCGAAAACTACATTGAGGAAGTAAAGAAGATTATCGACCTGTACGGCGGCGGTATTCTTTTCGATAACGAAAACAATCAGATCTATCCCGAAATCGAAGAAAAAACAATTACAGCTGATAAGGTGGCAGTCGGTGACAGATTCCGTCATCGCGTGACCGGAGAGATCTCCGAGGTCGTATCTCTGACAGGTGCGCTCGAATGGTACACAGATCAATGCACAATCACAACGGATAAAGGCAGCTACGCTACTACTGAGAATATCGGATATGATAAGCTGCTGAATAACGACTTTTATGAATACATAGGAAGAATCGAACAAGAGCAAACGATAACAGTTACTGATAATAATAAGGTTACTGAGAATAAAAAGACTGATATTCCAACAGTCAAGAACTTGAATCAGCTCAAAAAGGCTGTAAAGCCGGGTATGGTATTCGAGATAAGTGAACACGGTGTACGTCCTCAATGTGTAGGCGAACTCAGATACATATCATCTGTAAATACGGTCGGTTTTACTTCACAGCGTTTTGGTGCTGACGGAAAGCCCGACGGAAAAGACCGTCATATGGAATGGGGCAAGGCATCTGAATGGACTTTTAACGGAAACGAGTACACTTCTCATCTTGAAGATGGCAGCGTTTTGATGAGTTTTCATTTTGTTGACAGCCCGGAACCGGCAAGGATACAAGAGAACAAAGCTGAGAATGAAGCTGCTGAAGATACTGTGACAGTAAGCTATTCTGATTACAGCGATACTGAGACTACTGAAAATCAGCAGATGTCAATGTTTGACGATCAATCACCGATTGAGGAATCTGTTGAAACGAATAATTCTGCCACATGGCAGAAAACGCAGAGTAAGGCTCAAAATTATGTATTCGACCCGGATAATATCACAGAGCGCGGAGCAAGAAAACGCTTCGCGGCGAATTATGAAGCGGTCACACTGCTGAAAAAGCTCGAAGCTGAGAACAGAAATGCAACAGCCGACGAACAGAAGATACTTGCAAAATACGTCGGTTGGGGAGGATTAAAGGATGCTTTTGATGCAAATAATGCGTCATGGGCAGATGAGTATGCAAAACTGAAAGAACTGCTTACAGACAGCGAGTACAGCGCGGCAAGATCGTCCATGCTTACCGCTTACTATTCGTCCCCCGAAATCATAAATGGTATCTATACGGCGCTTGGCAATCTCGGATTCAAGGGCGGCAACGTTCTTGAACCGTCTATGGGTATAGGCAATTTCTTCGCTCAGTACCCGGCTGACTGGAAAGACAATTCACAGCTTTATGGTATCGAGATCGACGATCTTACCGGACGTATCGCAAAACAGCTTTATCCCGAAGCGGCTATTCAGATCAAGGGATTTGAGAAAACCGCTTATTCGGACAACAGCTTTGATGTAATAATCGGAAATGTGCCGTTTGGTGATTTTGGTGTCAATGACAAGCGGTACAACAAGCTGAATCTTAACATTCACGATTATTTCTTAGCGAAGTCGATAGATCAGGTTCGTCCCGGCGGCGTTATCGCGGTCGTTACTTCGACTTTCACGCTCGATAAGAAAACCGAGAAATTCAGAAATTATCTTGCTGCCCGAAGTGAACTTCTTGGTGCTGTGAGATTGCCTAAAGGCACGTTCGCGGATACTGATACCGCGACCGACATTCTGTTTTTACAGAAGCGTGAGGGTATGACAACAATAATGCCTGAATGGACTAAGGTCGGCTACAATGAAGATGGTTTCCGGCTTAATGAGTATTTTATCAAGCATCCTGACATGATACTTGGTACGATAAAGAAAAACACACGTTATGGAGAGGATAGTGAGAACATTGACATAATTGCCGACCCGACACGCGGAACGCTTGATGAACAAATTCAAGAAGCGGTATCGAAAATCCGCGGCAGAATAACGGAATCGGAACTTGCAAGACTATCAATGCAAAATGGCAGCGATGAAGAAGTCATACCAGCGGATCCGAACATACCTAATCAGACCTATACTATTATAGATAGTGGCGAGGTTTATTTCAGAAACAATGAAATAATGCAAAAATGCAAAGAGAGCGGTAAAAGGCTTGAACGTATCAAGGGTATGTGCAAGATACGCGATATTGGTATGCAACTTATCAGAGCCGAAGCTGACGGCTGTGACGACCGGGAAATGCTGAAACTGCAAAGTCAGCTTAATTCTGAGTATGACAGATTCGTAAAGAAGTACGGATATTTATCGGATAGTGCTAACTCAGTATTTTCATCAGACCGTTATTACAATACGATCTGTTCGTTTGAAGTCAAGGAAAAAGAGGACGATACAGTAAAGTATTCTAAGGCAGCTATTTTCTATCGTAGAACAATTCAACCGGAGGTTGAAGTTCTGAAAGTAGATACTCCGCAGGATGCGCTGATCGTGTCTATCGACAAGTTGTGCCGCGTTGACATTGCGTATATGTCGGAACTGACTTCAATGCCGGCTGAAGAGGTTATTTCTTCTCTTAAAGGAAAAATTTACAGAGATCCCGCTAAGATAAAGGATGATGACCCGCTGTCGGGATATGTTGAAGCGAGCGAATACCTTTCCGGTGACGTTCGTGAAAAACTCAGAACCGCGAAGTTAGTAGCCGCGATTGAGCCGGAATTCAATGATAACGTTTCGGTACTTGAAAGCATTCAACCTCAAATGCTTCAGCCCGGTGAAATAGTTCTTCAGCTTGGACACCCGATAGTTGAAACAGACGATTACAATCAGTTTATTGAAGAATACGCGAATGTAAACGTTGATTATAAGAACACAGTTACAAGAACACCATTAGGCGAGTATAAACTTGTTAATCGTACATTTGGCACAAGTGAAGCTGAAACTGTTATCTACGGCACAAAGCGCATGGACTGCTATGAGATACTTGTACGTCAGCTTAACGGTCGTGATCTGAAAGTAAATGACCGCATTGACCTTCCTGACGGTTCACATAAATATGTGGTCAATGAAGCTGAAACACGAAAAGCACAGGAAAAGGGCAAGCAGATGGAAGCTGCCTTCAAAAAATGGATATGGGATGACCCGGAAAGGAGCGATAAGTATGTAAAGCTGTACAATGATAGATATAACTGTAACGTACTGCGCACCTATAACGGTGAAGGACTTTCGCACCCCGGAATGAATCCCGATATTAAGCTCTATCCGCATCAGCAGAATGCTGTTGCAAGGGCGATGTACGGAAATATGCTGCTTGCACACGATGTCGGTGCCGGAAAGACCTACACAATGGGCTGTATAGCCGCTGACAGAGTATCGAGAGGGCTTGCTTCAAGAGTTCTGTGGCTGTCTCCGAAGTCGATAATAAAGCAGAGCGCAGACGAGGTACAGAAGCTGTATCCGAATCTGAAAATCTATGTGCTTTCTGACAATCTGAGCACAAAGAAAAACAGACAGCGTTCAGTTGCTTCGATACTTTCATCTGATGCCGAGGTGGTTTTCATGACACCTGAAACATTCGGCATGATACCGATGAGTGACGAATATCAAATCGACTACCTTAACCGGAATATAGATCAGTACCGTAAATATCTCGAACAGTTCGATAGCAGATGGAGTACCTCAGAAGAAAAAATCAGCATTAAGGCAATAGAAGCTGCAATAAAGAAACTTGAAGAACAGCTTGAGGAATTGACGGAAAAACACAGAGATAACAGCTATACTTTTGAAGATTTCGGGTTTAACTACCTTATCGTCGATGAGTATCATCTGTATTTCAAAAATATGTATCAGCCGACAAAGATGGGCAATATCCCCGGATTACAGAACAGCCCGTCAAAACGTGCTGAGGATTTCCGAATGAAGATCGGGTATATGCGCGAACAGTACGGTACCGGATTTATGACGCTGGCAACGGCAACACCGGAAACCAATTCGCATCTTGAATGGTACAATATGATGAGCGTTTGTGACCCGGAGGGACTGCAAAAAGCCGGAATAATGACAGCTGATGACTGGATCAAGTCTTACGTTGTTATTGAGAGCAAGTATGCACCGTCACCGAGCGGTTCGGGACTTGTACTCAGAAAGCAAGCTAACTCATTCAATAATGTACCGGAACTTAAAATGCAGATTCACGAATTTGCGGACATTGTTCCGACAGAAAAAACGAATATAATTATTCCGAAGCGTTACAGCGGTAAGGAGATAATCGTAAGCTGTGAACAGAGCGAAGCACAGAAGGCGGCTCTTGAATCATTTATGGAGAGGGCAGAGCGCATACATTCGGGCGGTGTTTCTCCCGATATAGATAATATGCTGCTCATAATGCATGAATCCAACCTTTGCAGCTTAGACCAAAGATACTTAGACCCGGCGCTGCCGAGTGACCCGAACGGAAAGCTCGAAACGTGCGCACGGTTGGTGAAGGAGTGGTACGATAAGAAAAATGACAGCAAGGGAGTACAGATCGTATTCCTGGATCGCGGCGTAAACGAAATAAACGGATTCTCGGCATATAATGCTCTGAGAGATGATCTTGTGGCGCAAGGCATACCGCGTGAAGAAATTTGTATGGCGAACGACCCGAAAAATGACAAGGAGCGTGAAGCCATGTACGATGATCTTCGTAACGGCAGAAAGCGAGTTGTAATTGGTTCGCGTCAGAAGCTGGGTACTGGCGTTAATATTCAGAACAAGGTAGTTGCTATGTATAACATTGATCTTCCCTTTACTCCGGCAAATAAGAAACAGGGCGAGGGCAGAGGTCTGAGACAAGGAAATGAAAACTCAGAGGTAGCCGTGTACACCCTTGTTACCAAAGGATCATTTGATGCGTACATGGCAAATCTGCTCGGAAACAAGGAAACGGGACAGCAGCAGCTTCTCGACCCCGAAATAGCTTGTTCACGCTCGATCTCTGATATTAGTGAAAGTGCTATGACATTCAGGGATATGCAGATTGCCACAACTGACAATCCGTATCTTGCTGAGTTCCTGACACTCAAAGATGAGCTTGTACACCTTGAAGCACTTGAACGCGATCACAATAGGCTGATAATTGAACTTGAACGCAAAATAAAACATGAGTTGCCGCAGCAGATTGAGAATATTGAATCTGTAATTCAAAAGGAGACCGATGATCTGAAACGCTTTGAGGATAGTAAGCCCGAAAAATTCGAGATGATGATTAACGGTGTAAAGATAGACGAACGTGAAAAATGCGCGGCATACATGGAACGAACCAAAGCCGCGGCAGCAACAGCAGACGAAAGCGTTCTCGTTGGCTACTACTCCGGATTTCCTGTCTATATTTCTCCGAGTAAGGTATATAGTGAAACGATGTTCACTTTGCGGTCAGCGTATGAGATAAGCGTACAAGGAAATTTCAAATACAGAACCGATTACGGAACTAAAACCAATGACGATCAGGCGAATATTGGCAATACAACGAGACTTGAAAACATATTCGCTAACAGCTTGCCTAAGCTGCTGAAACAGAACAACGAACGTCTTGAAAAGCTGAATACCGATTTGCGGCTTGCAAAGGAAACCGTAGAGAAACCGTTCGATCATGCGGAGGAGTTAAAGACCAAGCGTGAAAGAATGGAGTTCTTGACTAAGCAGCTTACAAACGATAAAAAAACAAGTAACTTAATGGATGATACTCCGGAGGATGATGTATTCTTTGCTATGGAAGATGCAAGTCCGGCGGATGATCCTGATACGGAAGTTCAGAAAAAGCCGGATACGATGATGAAAACAACTTCCGGCAGAATAAAGAGGTAATAAAAACAGTCAGGTCTGATGCGCGGTAGTATGTGCCGCGTATTGGATTTGACATAATAATGGATTAAAAAATAGGAGCTATGGACTATGGAACAATACGGCTTTTATTCAGTACAGCTATACGAAAAGCTGTCTGCCGAACTTAGAAGTTATAACGATATTTCGCATGAAGAACGAACTATCATGCGTGATCTTTCAGAGTACGATTTCTTTGGTGAGATAGAAAGAGGTAGCATAGAACCAACAAGCGGAGTGCTGCGCGGAACAGCCACAACTCAGCTTATCGAGTTACAGTATGCGGTTCTAATGTCTATGCCTGATGCATTAAAGACTATCTATGATAGCTATACTGATGATCGCACAAGGGACTATGACGGTGCTTTCATGACCGCTGCCGACAATGCTTTTTCTCTTTTAAAAGAAAATAAACTTCAAAGCGATAGCGATATTCTTATTACAAGCGATCTGATCGAGACTTGTAAGGCTCATGATATTCCTGTTGATTTTCGTGAGAACAGTTCAACAGTAGGAACAATAAGCAGCCGTGACTATTTTCTGAGCACTATACCCGAATACACCGAAAAACATGATGCGATAGTTGATTTAAGGGACAAATGGAGAATCAGGATCAACTTGAATAATCATGAGAAGGCAAATGTTATTATAGTTGAATCGGATACAGACACTTCGATCAGAACGTATGAATTACAGACTGATAAATTTGGTTATATCAAGAAAAAGGAATATGCTGATAACGGAACAAGCACAGAAAGCATAATTTCACTTGATGCTGCAACTTCGTTAATAGATCAGTCCTTATCTAACAACGAGCGGATCACAGCAATCAGTGACCGCGGTGAAAGAAGAATAATAGAAGCTAAAAATGGAAGAGCAGTTGTATCTTCTGATAAAGATAAAACGATCAAAGGAACAATTCAGACAGGCAAGAATAAAAAATCATTTTCAGCCGAGGAAAAGAAAGAATATTGGGAGAGGAAAGAAAACGAGAAAAAAGAAGCCTACGAAAAACTGTTGTCTAAGGTCGATGATGTATTCAGTTCAGATGAGTTTATGAACTACCTGAATTTCAGCGCACAGCTTCACAAATATTCTACAAAGAATAAGCTGCTTATATATATGCAATATCCTGAAGCAACTTACGTTGGTTCAAAAACAGCATGGAATAAGCTCGGTGGACATATTACAGCCGGAGAGAAATGCAAGATATGGGTTTTTGCTCCTGTCACCAAAAAGATAGAGGACGAAGATAAGGATGATGACGAAAAGTCAAAAGATCAGAATGAGGATTCAAAAACCAAATCTGAAAGAGTGATAGCGGGATATAAGCTGATGCCGGTATATGATATTTCTCAGATAACAGGTGTTCAGCCGCCGGAACTGGTGAAGCCATTGCAAGGTGAGATAGATGAGGAAACGTTCAACGCTATTTTTACCGGAATTGAAAAGGTCTGCGGGATAAAACCAACATTCAAGCCGCTGAAAGATGGTCTTGACGGTTATTTTAGTCTGGAACATAATACGATAACGCTAAATTCAAACATGAGCGATCTCCAAAAGGTACTTGCTTACGTTCATGAATCGGCTCACTCGGTATTTCACAGAAAAGGTGGTCCCTTTGAGAATGAAAGCAAAGAAAATCAGGAGATACAAGCCGAATCTTCCGCATACCTTGTATGTAAGCAGTTAGGTTATGAGACAGACATTAACTCTATACCGTATATTGCAACATACAAAAAGAGTAAATCAAAAGAAGAATTGCTGAAAACGCTTGAAGTTACTGAGCATTTCGTTGAAGCGATGGTAAAGTCCATAAGTCAGCAGATAGATGAACTTGAAAAGCGCAGACAGAGTGCCAAACAGACGATAACTTATTCGCTTGCTCCCGACGGTGACGGATTTGTCATCAGTACAAATGCTGATGACAGACAGCTCACTGAAACATGGGGCGATGCTGATTATATAAAAGATGCTTGGTTTGAAACCGTTGAGGATGCTCTTGAATTTGCAAAAAAGGACAATATAGTATTTGACAACTCGGATGATGAACTGAGAGAGTGGAGCGATATTGATATTCTGCTTGATAAGCAAAAACTTGAAAGGTTTGATAAGTTCTATTCTATGCCGCCCGAAAGAGTAATGTGGAATTACTATAACCCGGATGCAAATTCCGGCGAAGGTGAACTGGTCGAAGCGATAATATATGAGCGTGATATGCGCGGCGCGTATGATGAATATATGAATTCATTAGCTTATGATCCGCAGAATGCGGAAAAGCATTTTATGGATTCTCTTTATACCTCATGCCGGCAAACAGCGTATGCTGATAATGCTGATAATAGCGGATATTTTGAAACCTATAAAAACGAATCTGCCGATCTCATGATCGAGGGTAAGCTGATAAATAAACGTGAAAGCGCGGAGCGGCTTATTGAGTTTTTCAAGGAAAACTGTCGGTCATTTGCATTGTATGTAAGCTATCGTGAAAACGAGGGTGTGCAAAAAACCGATACGGACATGGCGGTAAAAATGTGGGAAAATGGTTTTGAAATCAAGACAAATGACGGAATGAGTTTGCCTGCATACGCATCTGTCGGTGATATTGGATACTCGGCATTTGATAATGACGGACAGCTTTTTATCTGTTCAAAAGTTGATTACAAAATGCAAAAACTGATAGATAGAATTTCTACCTCAGCAGAGGAACTTAACAGGTACGGGTATAATTTAGGAATTGTAGGTCAGAAACTTAGAAATTATAGTCCTATGAGAACTGTTGAACAGAATATGCAAGAAGCCCTGTCAGGCAAGGAATACTCCGTTATTGAAGAATACTTCAGAACGGCTCACAGTCAGGAATTTGGTAATGGTGAGATAGCCGTGACCGCAAAAAATGCTGCAAAGGCTCTCGAAGAACTGATTAATCTCGACAGCTCTAAAGCGGCATACCAAAACAATACACGAAAGTAACATTTGTAACATTTCAGAAAGGATGGTTCACCATGAGTGAAAAATACAAGATGATGTTTGGCGCTGAGGGAGGATTTGAAAACAAGGCTCATGTCAGAGCGTATATCAACTACTTATGCAGAACTGATGAATCACAGACCTGGACTGCGGATAACACCGGGAACGATCAGATAATTCTCTGTACACCGGAACTGTCAATAGATAAGCTGACTGATATTCTTGATACAAGAAGGAGCTTTGCAAGGGAAACAGACCTTATCGTTCAGCATCTCGGCGCATACGTCGATGCAAACAAGCTGCTGGCTCTCAGAAAAAGCACCATAGAATTTGACAACAAGGAGCTTACCGAGTTTGACGGCGATATGACAAGGCTTTTCATCGAGCTGATCGAGAAGATGCAAAAGCATGAAAACATAATTCCGGTCGCTGCTGTTTCTCACGAAGAAAAAGACGATGATCTCGGCTGCCGTATCGAGCTGCTTTACTTCAACTATACCGAGTATTCGCTGATAGATGTGATTTAAAACCAAAAGTTGACAAAGGGGTGTAAAGAATGAAGCATAGATATTTTGTGACTGATGATACACATATCGGGGATTTGATTATAGGTGAATTAAACTCACAAGAAATGCTGATTTTGCTTGGTAAACTCGCGGTCGAGAATCAGGTGGTATCAGAGATCACATCATTATTGGTTTCAAAATTCGGTTTTATAATCGAGGGGACAAATTTGAGTTTTTCACAGATAAATTCAGACGATCTGTATCCATATACTTATTATGACCTGATAAGCGAACGAGTTAACGAACGTGATGGTTATTTATACTCAAATATCTGTAAAATAAAAGAGTATTATGCGGGTGTCGAATGTGAAGAAATGTTAAGGTCGATTGACTTGGACAATATCCTGAAAAACGATTTTTGCTGAGTTATTTATGACACCTTCAAAAAATGTATTGCCAACTACTCTTGAATCTTTTTTATAATAACTTGTCATTTTAGTGTAAAATGCTATATTGCATGAATAAACATAATTATCATTATTATCTTTACAATTTTTAATTGCTTTAACCGTATCAGGCAAATGATTATAGACATTATCAGAGAATTTTAAAGAACAAACCAGTCGATTTTCTTTGAAATGGTATATTCTAAAAATGTGAGGATGATATTTATCAGAAATCAATATTGATTTTAATTTAACTTTGCCATAAAAGATGTAAAACTGGTCTGCATAATCACTATCCATGTATTGTGTAAGTCTTTTTCTCGGAATATAGTAATCAGAATCATAGTTTATTTTGGTAGGCATTGCCTTTTTTAGTAATTGTTCATTTCTGAAAACCTTAAATGGATTGTTCGCAACGGCTTTATCATTAATAAGCAAAGATAAGCAATCTTCGAGTCTGTTTTTAATTCTCGATAAGCTAATATCTTGGTCAACTTGAACAAGTATTTTTCGATCAGCTTTCTGACATATACACGAACAATTTTCATCATGTTCATCTTTAGGATATGTGGAAAAATAATCTGTTTTATTATTACAAGAATTGTGTGCAAGATGTGGTAGATTACACTCCGGACAAAATAAGAAACCTTTAACACTAAGAAATTGATCAAGATCATTTCTACGCATTTCACTTATTTCTTCAACAGAATACGGCTTTCTGATGTTATTATTGATATAAATAGCTTCTTCAAATTTTGTATTCATAATTAATCTCCTAACATAGGGTGGTAAAAATGATTATTAAGTTATCAAATATACATTTTGATTCATATAGCGATATTTGTATTTATTCAGATAAGTGTGTCATATACACTAAATATCTGATTATTTATATCCAGTATGAATTTTTCAAAGCATATCCCAATTATGGTCTTTCTCCCGAACAGCTTGCAAATATCCTAAGTGATCTTTATGGTTTTATGAAAATAGAAAAAGAAAACGTTAAGGAAGATTTTATGATAGATACATTCTTGACATGGGAAGAATTATGTATGGCAGCGTCTTTCATTGAAAACATAAAGCTCTTTGAAAAAAAGATGCTAAATAGTATATTAAAAAAATGCTATTTAGAAATAATAACTCAAAATTGCTGAAGGTATAAAAAGCTATGTCAGATTTTACAGATGTTGAAAAAGAAAGAATGAGGCTTAACAATGCTGATGACCTACTGTATTCTGAACAAATAGATAGGTTTATAAGTGGTGAAATACCACATTATGAAACGGTTTCTTTGGGACATACTCCTCTTATATTGCATTATTTTGGAGCAAGTTCAGAAAAAATAACGGTGAAGCAAAGTGTTTTAAAAAATTGTCTGTTAGACAGCAATAATAAAGTAAATCATCATAGTCAGGGGCATGATATATCTGAAAATGTGTTAAGACAACTATCAAAAGCCATAAGAGTCCCATTGTTGGTAATAAAAGGACAACATGAGGGTACTTTAGTTTTGATCACAGAATTAAAAAACAAAGAAAATAATAATATACTTGTGCCGATAGCACTTGATCTTAGAGGTACAAAAGGAACGGTTAATAAAGTAACGAGCGCTTATGGCAAAGAAAACTTATTGAATTATTTGCTTAAACATGAGAAAGATATTTTAGCAATAAAAAAAGAAAAAGCAGATAAACTGTTCACGACTATAGGATACCAATTATCCAAAACGACTTCAGTTTACTGCTTTGATATTAGTATAGCATACACGACAAAAAATGTCAAGCCCCTATCTGAGTATTTAAAGGAAATTTCACAGCAAAAAGGAGCGAAAAAAATGAAGAATCCATTTGAAGAATACGGTTTTGAGCCGTTTTCAGAATCCTTTGACGAAGAAACGAACAGAGACACAGTTTATTACATTTCAGTTAACGGATTTACATATTATATTGATCTTGCAGATATTAACGGTAGAACATGGTATTGGAATATTACAGATAGTAGCTTTAATCCGTTGTATCATGATGAACTTGGCAGAGCTGAAAATCTGATAGCCGTTGAATGCGGCGATTATCTTTCGGAATACTTTCCGCTTGTGTATGGTTTCTCACTGGAAGATCGTGAGGAATTTATGAAAGCCGATCTTGCACGTTTTGTTGCAAAGGAATCGCTTTCCTCCGATGAATGGGAAAGTTTAGCTTATCCGTTATTTGAGAACAATTATATTGATAAGCATAAACCGAGCGAAAAAAGCATACTTGGACATTTAGGAGAACCGGAGGTATTTGAGATAGCCCGCCGCTTTCATAATGGTGAAGATATACGAAAAGAACTTGCACTCGGTCTTTTGGATTATAATGGTGATACAGAAATCGTCTTTGGCGATGATGGCATAACAAGCTCAACCTATAAGTATGATAGGGATACCCCTCGTTATAAGCTGCACATGGAAAAAGCGGAAGATGGCGTAAAGCTGAGTTTGTTTGACAGAGAACGCATTGTGTCCTATGAGGAAGTCGGACAGACTTTTATCGACATGATACATGATGAGTTTGATGATCTTGCTTTCTGGTGGGTGCGCGATGATATGAAAGTAGCTGTTCCCGATATCTCAGACGAAACGATCAGAAATATCCTTACGGCTTTTGACGGTGCTGCCATTCATGGTTGGGAGAACGATCAGATCAAAATGAATCGCATCAAAAAGGCTATATATGATGAACTGGGTAATGAGGATCTGACTGAAAAGGTTTTTGCTTGTATATCAAAAAATAAGTATAATGTTTCTTTTGAAAATAATAATACCGAGAATGAAGGTATAATAAATGCAGCCGAGATAAAAAAGCAGCAGATAATAGATGAAGTTTTCACTGACTGCAAAGAACGCTTGAAATATATTGGTGTTGAGACCGAACCTGTCCGTTCCGAGTTTGCAAAGGCGGCGGAAGTACCTGTTGATGAGATCACTGAGCTTCTTGAAAACGAACGGTTTGTTTTTTTAGCGAATGACTATCTGAATGGAATTGAGCAGATAAGCGGCATGGACGCTGCGGATATAAAAGCAGCAGAAGAATTATTGTTGCAGACAACAGGTACAGATATGCCCGGTCTGCGCTTTGACCTTTACGAAACTGCAAGAGAGCTTTTTTCAAAGGAATTAGAGAAAAATATGGAACACGGCGATCAGGATATTGTTTTCACAAAATTCCATTTTGAGGGAGATATGGTAAAGCTATATCCGGGTCGTTATTCAGATGTTACCGATGTTCCCGATTGGGAGAACGTAAGAAAATCGCTGCTTCGTCCCGAAAATGGTGTAGATGATAATGTTAAGGTGCGCTGCGAACAGTTTGTAATAAGCTGCGGAGATGAACGTGAGAAAAGAAACGAACGAGATGCAGTATCATCTGAACTTTTGATTCTTGAAGCATACTTTAAAAATGACCCTCGTACCTACGAATTGCCTAAGTATTTGGAGGACAGACTGAAAAGAACCTATGATGATTCGGAGTTTGTGATGATGTACCTTGATCCCGATGATGTTGTTTACGATCTTCTTTTAAATGGAGAAAAGAAGCATACTGATACACCGGAAATGTCAAATTCGGCGTTCAAAGGGATATACATAATGAGTAATCCCCGGTTTGCTTTGGAGCAAATAAAACTGAATAGCTGCGAGTGGAAAAAGTGGGATGAAGCTATCATGTATATGACCGATAACAAGCTGTCAGCAGACAGTATTGATATGGTCGCTGTAAAGTGTTACGATAATGACGGTCGTCCCGGAGTAAAAGACCTTACTCCCGAAGGGCTGTACGTTCTGAATCAGCATACAATTAAGAGCAGCATAGCGGCGGGAATAGCAAGGCAGAAGTATGAGGAATTGTTAAAAAGTGCGGAAACAGTTAGTGCATCAGAGGATAGTCAGTCTGATAGTCGCAAAAAGAATGTCGGCAGGAAATGATTTTCTGCCATGTGGCAGAAAGTGAGGTGGATATTATGCAGACTGATAGCTTTATGAGTGAAATAATTGAAGAAGGCAAGAGAACACATGAAAACGGCGGCGAACTAAATTGCAAAGTTTTTTCAGGCTGTTATCTGTGTGAATTGCCTGTTTTAAGTGCTGAGAGTTTGCTTTTAAAAGGTGTGGACGACTGGATGTCATACGATCATGCAAGAGAATACATTAACAAAAATGGTCTGAAAGCATCAGACGTACAGATGGTATCTGTGAAATGCGTCGATAGTGACGGCGATGCTTATAAGGTTGATATGTCTCCCGAAGCGCTTTACATTATCAGTGAGCGTAATAAGCATGAAACTATAGCAAGAGCCTATGCTTTAAATGCATATCAAAGAAAAAGCATTGCGGCTGAAATAAGTCAGCGACAAGGTGTTGATCTGTCAATCAGTAATCAGCAAGGTTATCGCAGATAAGGAGGTATGCGGAAAATGAGTGCTGTGATCGAGTTTTTTATCGCACAGCGTAAAGCATATCTCAGCTTTGACAAGAAAATAATACTTAGATTCTTTGAAGAGTACGGCATAACCGTTCCCGACGATGAAAACGAAATGTGGCGTAATATTTGTTTTATTATTCTCGATATGAGTGATGTACCTTCTGAAATCCGAGAAAAAGCTGAAAGTTGGCTTGCTGAGCATGGATATGTAAAAAGGCGAATGATAAAAAAGCGAGGAAGATAGTATGGAAATACAGCGCGAGATTAACGGACGAAAATATATTATTGAATTGTCTGATGATGAATTATTCAAAGCGTATCTTGAAAAGAAAGACGAGATAATGCTCGATCAGATAATGCAGTACCTCGATCAGACAGAGCGGATCGGGAAGTATCCGGGCGAATTGCTGCGGAGTGAGCGCTTTGCTGACAAAGTGCTTACACAGCTTAAAATGGTTGAGGACAGCTATGCTGAAAACATTGGTCAGGCTGTCGCTATGGCAATAGATTATGAAATAAAATCGAATACGATGGAAGATCTTGTGACAGCATCAACTGCCGATATTATTATGTACAAACTCAATGCTGCGGGTTATCAGCTTAGTGCGAGCGGAGCGGAACTTCAAGCCGAGCTTTCCAAAAATCCAAACGAGATATTGAAATCATTGAAAGAAGCACCGGCTATCGCGGCGGCTGCAAGCGGACAGAAGAAAATGATGGAAAGCTGTATTTCTACGGTTGAAAAATATACCGCTTCGGCTATGATAGGCAGAGGCATTAACGAACTTGGCGATCATGATGATCTTATCCCCGATAAGGGGCTTGACAAGGATGAGCAATACCAACAGCCCAAAAAGGAGATTCCGCTTCGCCCGTCACCAAAACTTAAAAGATAGTAGGAGGGATAAAAATGCCGAGATGGAGAACAAAATGGGACGGTAATGTATATATTCAGTATCTTCCGGAGGAGGTTGAACAAGTCAAGCAGACAAGTATGATAGACTTTCTTAATTCTGAGTATGGGTTCACCTTCGAGAATAAAGGTTCAGCGTATATTTGTAAAGAACATGACAGTCTTGTTGTAATGCCCGATCAGCGTTCATGGTACTGGAATTCAAGAAAATCTCATGGCAGAAATGTCATAGACTGGCTTGAGAATATAGAGGGATATGATTATCAATCATCCTTGCAAAAGCTGATAGGGACACCCGATGAACCACCACGGCAAAGCGGATACAAAAAAGCGCCGCAGCTTGATGGAATAAGACCAGCACCTGAGACTAAGGATTTTGTTCTGCCGCCTAAAGCCGAAGGACAAATGAAAAGAGTATTTGCATATCTTATAAATGAAAGAAAACTTGATCCTTTTGTTGTTTCAGAACTTGTAAAAGAAAAAATGATATATGAAGAAGCTAAGTATCATAATTGTGTATTTGTAGGCTACGACGAGAGTGGAACAGCACGTTTTGCGGAGAGTAAGATTACAAACACTTACATAGCCGCGCTAAAAAACGAAAATGGAAAGAAGAAATTTCACCCTATAAATATTGCCGGTTCTGACAAAGCATACAGCTTCAATGTATCGGCTGACAGAGAACGTTATCCTGCCGGGAATAACGTTCTTTATATTTTTGAAGCTCCGGTTGACCTTATGAGCCACATGACCTTTTCTCTGATGACTGAGAAAAGAAAAGCTGAAAGCGAAAACCGAATGCCTGATAATAGATGTATTCGCAGCGTTAATCGGCTGTCGCTGTCGGGAAAATCTGATAAAGCATTGTCAGCGTATCTTTCGAGAAACAGTAATATCACAATGCTGATGTTCGCACTTGATAACGATGATGCCGGGAACGGTGAATCTGAGATGCTCATGGAGAAATACAGAGAACTTGGATATGTCTGTAAGAGAATCAAGCCACGGTTCGGCAAGGACTATAATGAATGCTTACAGATAGTAAAATGCAAGACCGAAGTTCAAAACAGCAGACCTCAGATAACAACAAGAACTGAAAATGCTATACCAATAATGCCAAACAGCGGATATGGCAGACGCTGATTTTTCTGCCATGTGGCAGAGAATCATAGAATGCTGAAAAAGAAATATGCGATATAAATTCTGCCATGTGGCAGAAAGAGGGTTGATTTTCATTAACAAATATGATAAAATATCAAAGAGAATGGAACAAAGCTGTCGAGAGTTCAATGAAATACTCGGAAATGCTTTTTTGAAAAAACAACAGGACGAAGCCCTGTTGGGTCTAAAGGATTTTTTTCAAAGGCTGAACGAGTATGAATGTGAAAAATACACAGAAGCAGACAGCTCATCGCTCCGTTCAAGTTTTTTGACATATTCTTCGTTTTATGCTTTTCTGACTGAGTTTAGAATATGCTATTTAAACGGTGATTATTCCAAAGCCGCATATGCACTCAGTGAAGCAATTGATGTGCGCTCTTGTACTTACAGAGGGGCAAGAGCGGCAATTCTTGAAGCGGGAAAGATCGTGATGAAAGATGATTTTCCAAAGTAAACGTAGAAAAGAACGTGAGAGCCTTGAAAATAAAAAACAAGATCCGACAATTCAGTATTTTACGAGTATTGAAACTATATTAGGATATTTGAATATAGCCGAAAATGATTATGAAAAAATAATGCTTTTGGATTATTACATTCGGGTCATAAAAAAAGATATGGAAGCTGACAATCTTAGCTTTATGATATATCCTGAATCAAATAAAAGTGGTCAGAAGAATAATATTCCTAAGCCGCCGCTTTTCAGTCATTATTATAATTCTGAAAAAGATAAGATCATCAGGATGAATGAATCTGAGATAATCGAATTTGATGATGTGTCAACAAATGGCGTGAAGTGGGTGCATCGTTTTTTTGATGAACATGAAATATGTTATGATTTCAGAATGTCGCTTATCTATACACTCGCAAAGTTGAAATACTATTATGAAAATCATAACAACAGATTATTTTATGATAAATACATTATGATCGAAAGCGATGATTCGCTTAAAATTCACTAAGTCTGAAAATGCTATACCAATAATGCCAAACAGCGGATATGGCAGACGGTAATAATTCTGCCATGTGGCAGAATTTCAAATTACACAACACTTGTTTTTTTAGTATTGACTATTGTTGATTTATGTGGTAAAATTGTAAATAGTTTTTGAAAGGAGTGCTTTGAAATGTACAAAGGAAAAAGCAAAAAACTACTGACAGCAGCGTTGATTATCTCCGCATTGACCGCAACAGCCTGCGGAAACAGCGCTGATGACAGCGAAGCAACTTCATCGAAGGAAGAAACAAAAGCAACGACAGCGGAATCGGTTCAGAGTGCCGATGTTAGTTCAATCAGCATATCTGAAAGTGTCGCTGACGAAACAAGTACAGTCCCCGATACCGATACCAGCACCGATGAATCAAGCGATGCAAGCGAGCCGACTTATAGTGAGTTTGACAGTATATCACCTGAGCCTTCAACAGTCAAGATAAGCAGCGACTGGACTGATCTTGAGTTTGTGCTGAATAATGAAGTTTATACACTTGGCGAAACAACATTAAAGGACTTATATGACAGAGGATGGTCTGATTGCTTAGGTTGGGGATATGATGATTTAGTTGAATCTTATGGGACTGCTCAATCCCTTGAATATTTTGAATTTATAAGAGAAGAAGGTAGCATACATATTAACATACAACCAAAGGATAATAAAAGTGTTTTGACTGCATTAGAACTTGACAATACTCGTTTTTTATATAAAAAAATGCTCTCAACAAACGATGAATACGGTACCGTTTATATTATCGGTTTAACTACACCGGGTAAGATCACCTTTGGTTCATCAAAAGAAGAAGTAATTGATGTTTTCGGACAACCTGATGAATTAGAAGAAGTCATAACCGATTCTGCTGAAAAGTGGCTAAATGATTTTAATTCCCGCCCCGCTACATCATCAATTTATTATGAGAATAAATCAAAAACTGAAGAACCATCTGTTGATCACAGAAACTATACAGAAGAAGATTTTAGAACTGAAAAGCTCACCTACTACTCGGATAATAAAGAAATCAGTTTTGAGATTAGTAATTTAGTTGGTGTGTGTAAAATAACAATACGACAAGATAAAAATGAAAGTTTTGGAGATAATTAAGTCATCATAATTATCAGCATGATGTAATATTTATAATAGTTTAAACGCTCTTGCAACCTGCAAGGGCGTTTTTATTACCCCAAAGACCAAATTGACGGCACAGAGCAAATATCTTTGTGCCGTTTTGGTATATAAAAATATTTAAAGGAGGTTTTTCTTATGAAAAAGAAAAACAAGAAGCTCGCGACATTCTGCATGATGCTTGTTATGCTCTTTGCCGCAATGTTCACCAATGCGCTCACCTGTTCGGCTTTAGGACTTGGTGATGCCCCTGCCGCGATCCCCGTACTCACACCTATGGTCGATGTCGGCGGCATCACCTCGTTTCTGAATGAGATCTCCGGTGCTTTAAAGATCATTGCAGCTGCTATTGCCGGTATCTCAGTGATTGCTCTCGCTATCGTACTTATCGCAGGCGGTGCGCAGGGTTTACAGAAAGCTAAGCCGTTTGCGATTTCAATCGGTGTCGGAGTAGTTGTACTCGCGGCGGGTCCTGATTTGCTCTCGGCACTTATGTCATCGGCTGGTGCATGATTTAAACGCAGGCGCACATACTGAAAGGTCTGTGCGCCTTTTACAAGGTGTGTGATGCGTGAATCATGTATCTTGCAAAGGGCGTAAGACCCCAAAAACTTCAAAAAGGAGATCGACTATGAAAAAGTATGTTGAACTTGGGCGAAAAAAGAGTTGTAAAAGTGTTTTTTCTTTTTTTTTCGTCTCATTATTATTATCCTTGACAACCGGAATAACAGCTTTTGCAAAGGATTGGGAGAGCTTAAGTGCATGGATAACCAAACACGCAACTGTACGAACTATTTGGCTCGATCATATTAGATCGTTTGGTTTTCTAATAATCACTTTTTTAGCAGATGTGATAAATGGATTTGATAAAGCGATAGATAAACTGATAGAATTGAATTTGTATGAGTTGATCAAGGATATATTCAATATTAAATCAACTATCTACCCAATTGCAGGTGCTGTCGCATCTGCGGCTTTGATATTTGCTACGTTACTGCTCTTTTTGAATGCTGATAAAGCAAGGATAAGTGATTTTTTGCGAAATATTCTGTGCAGTGCCATGCTCATAATTGCGCTGCCGGCACTTTCCTCGACAGTTACCGATTTGAAAACAAAGGGTACAAGTTTTGCAGATACTGCTTTCGATGGTTATGCTGATTATAGTATTGATGATGGTTCGGGAACAGTACAGGAAGTAAAACTCGGAGACAGAATCGTAATAAATCAGCTATATGATATGGGTGAATCCATAGATAATAATGAACCTACACTTGTATCTGAAAAAATCACCGTAGATACGATAAATATCAATGAAGCTCTTGACCCCGATGAATATGAGAAAAAACCAAAAAAGAATTTAAAATACTATTATACTGATGCATATTCTTTTCAAACCGATTATAAAGATTTGAATGAACTGGAAAAACTAAAACTGATAGATAGAATGTCAACAAAGTATTCCGATGTCTCTGGACCTCATACAGAAACCGGCATAGCTGAATATCTTACCATTTGGGAAAACAAATCGGATTCTACAGTAGTAAAATATGGTAATGTATATTATTGTAAGGTCGGTGGAAAGATACACGCAAATGATGGCGCTACGATCTATTGCGTTGTCAAGAAAGAAGGAAACGAATGGAATCCCGCTTATCAAATATTTGAAACAGGTGAGCTTTTACCTGCATATGAGGATGTTGATGCTGTTAGTGAAGCCGAAAAAGAAGGTAAAAGTTTAGCAGAACAAAGAGAACTGTATTATAGACCGATCAGATGGGGAACTGAATGGAAAAGGGGGCTTGGTCTTGCTTGGAATGAAGTTAAGCAATATGATAATGTTGACTTTGTTTGGAATTATCAGCATTTCCTTTGTCTCAAATTAGCCAATGCGCTTTCCGCTAATAGAATTGGAAATCACTTGCCCCCTAATTGGTATTATTATGTTAATCCAGCTTGGATAAGCACACATATTTTACAAGCTTCTACAATTTATGATGCACTACAAGCACTTGAATCCTTGAAAATCGAGTATCAAGGTCATTCCTTATCCGTAATGGAATGGCTTAATATTGAAGAAAACATCGGCATAATAGAAAAACTCAAAGAAGAAGAAAAAGAACTAAAGGTAATGGGAAAAAACGTCGATGATATTAAGTGGAAAAACCTTGCGGAATACGATGAAGATGATGCTGAGATAGGTGAGATCATAAATGCAGTATTAGTTGGCGGAAAAGAGTATGCTAACGAATCTTTGTATCGTTATCACTATAATTTTTGGGGACTTCTCGTAATGTTGATAGTAACTGCTGTTTGTATGCTTTTTGCAGGTATCAAATTAGCTTCGCTTTTATTCGATGTTTTATTTGCACAGATCGTTGCTCCGATAGCACTTGCAACTGATATGACAAATAGCGGCAGGGGCAAACAGGTCATTATGAATTTGTTGGGCTGTAATATTTGCTATATCGCTGTTATTTTCATTTTAAGGCTTTATCTTGCGGTAATGAGTGCTGTCTATGAGAAGTACCCTTTAGGGACCGGAAGTATAAGTGACGGCATGGTAAATTTTTGGGTCATTCTTTTTATCACACTTGCAGGCGCTAAATTCGTGATTGACGGACCCGATCTCATTGTAAAGCTGACCGGAATTGATGCCGGCGTTAAGAGTGGTCTGAATACGATCATGGGTCTGAGAAGTGCGGCACAGCTCACTAAGGGCGCTGTTCAGGGTGCCGTTGGTTTGGCAAAAGCTCCTTCTAAGATTGCGGGAGCTGTTGGCAGAGGAGTAGGAAAGGCTGCGGCAGAGGGTAAGAGTATTTCAAATAGCGTTAAGAATGCCGAGGGAGCAGCCGGGAAAACAGCGGCTGTTGCCGGAGCTGTATTGGGTCATGCTCCAGTATTAAGCAGTGCTCGTAAAGGCTTTAAAGGCGGTTATTCAGAGAATGCAAGAGCGATTCAAGACTATGATAACGCAAAAAGTATAATGGACAGCGGTGAAAGCAGCACGGCTGTTCCGAATGAAAGTTCAAAAGTAAGCGGCGGTAATTCAGTTTCAGGTTCTTCATCGGCTGTATCGGGAACAGCTGAACACAGTTCCGGAGAAAGCAATAATTCATCATCGGAAAGTATGGGCGGCAGTTCGCCAGCGAGACGGCAGATGAATGACAGAGTTAATAACTCCGGTGATGGAAAGAGAGGACTTGACCCTCGGACAGTACAAAGAGAACGCCATAAGCCCATTGATGAAACAAACACGGCAGTACCAAATGGTACAAGCAACACAGACAGTAATACCGCAGCAAGTACCGCTGATACACCATCAACAGCCGGGGGGAAAGCGGTTAGCGGAAATGCTGATGTTCGTTTCTTTGGAGAGGATGCAAACGGCAATCTTGTATCTGCCGTTGATGACGGTTCGGGCAATTTTGTGAGCAATAGCGGAAAGCCTTTGTCGAATGTTAAGGGATACAGCGGCACAGGCAACAGCGGTAAACTCAACATGGCTGCCGTATCTTCAACCGGAGGTCTGACACCTGTTAAGGGCGCTAACGGCGGTTATATCGACAACGATGGAAATCTGTACAATGAATCTCAGATTATCGCTTTTGGCGGCTCAGGATTTGCATCGGGCGGTCTTTCTGTCAAGGGTATTGACGGTGCCGGAAATCTTGTCGATGCGTGTCCTGACAGCTCGGGCGGCTTTACAGACAGCTCCGGCGGTGCATTACAGAATGTCGGCGTTTATACTTCGAGAGGGAAAATGATGTCGAGTGTAATGAAACCTGTTGTCACGTCAGCACAGACAGCCGGATTTTCTTCTGCTCCGGTCAGCTCCGATGCTCCGACACCTTCATATTCGGCTCCAGTACAAACTGCTTATTCAGCTCCAGCCGAAGCGCCGGGTGGCGGTATTATCACAAGCGGCAGCTCAACTTCACCGATTGATGAAGCATACTTCTCCGAAGCCTATACTGACAGTTCCTATGCTGATTTTGACCCGTTCGGTGATGTCGGTGCAAGCAGCGGAGGTTTCTATGATCCGAGTGATTTTACCGGAAGTAAAACAAATCTGAAGCGCACCAAACCCGCCGATTCTAAGAAACCTCGTCAGAAATTCGACCCGAATATGAAAAAGCCCAAAAACTAAACATAGATAGTAATAGCCGTTCAGAGATGAGCGGCTATTATTTTATGATTGGAGGAAATGTTTATGGGACTTGTTCCTAAATCTACAAAACAAGAAAACAAGATACATAACAGTATCAGTTTCTTCAAGATCGTCGGACTTATTGTGACGATTGTGATATGCGCTGTGATTATAAATCCTCTCTTTTTTGAAGGAGTTTGGTCTAAGCTGCTTTTTACCTTGTTTAGCTGTGCTGTTTATATTGTATGTGTTCTCAAAGCACCGACCGACCCGACAAAGCTGTTTATTCAAGGCTTAAAGGACTGGATATTCTACGCTGTGCAGCCTAAGTCTATATACGGAGAGAGCAGTGAGGAATACAAGGAATACAGAAGGAGGCAAGAGCA
Organism: Ruminococcus sp. YE71; assembly: GCF_900119155.1. Classification (GTDB taxonomy): domain Bacteria; phylum Bacillota; class Clostridia; order Oscillospirales; family Ruminococcaceae; genus YE71. The sequence goes on from NZ_FPIR01000024.1 coordinate 39,892, forward strand.
AAGTGAAGCTGCTAAGGAAAGAAAACAAGAAAAGAAAGCAGAAAAGCGGAGAAAATCTTAATCCGTCAAAGATAACCGGCGGCTATGTTACATTCGAGCGTACTGAAAGCGGCGGTGAAAACGGATGTGTAAAACTTACCGATGTGATGAAAAAGAAAACCTATTACGTTGGTGCATTAGCAATTATGGGAATAGATATTTTTCATTACAGCGATTCAGAACGAAGCAGTGTATTTAATAATTTTGCACAGGCATCTGCCGCATTGGAGATCGAACACAAGTATATATTCACTGATATTGTACCCGATCTGAGTACGCAAAAGGATTTTCTCAGATATAAAAGCACTTACTCTGATGATTTTGTCAGATATAATCTGTTACAGAGACTTGATGAATATGAAAGATTATCCAACGAACACAGAGATAGATTGTCGTATCTGTTGCTGTATGCCGATAGTCAGAAACAGCTTGAGGATTCAGTGGAAATGTTTTCTCGTTCTATGTCCGACGTACTTATCAAAAGGCTCGATCAGTATTCGCTTGAAATGCTTTTGCATAAAACCGCTTGCGTTGATTCAGAACCTCGCAAGAAACACAGTACGGATTTGAACGAGTATATCTATCCTGACCGAATAGATTTTAAACAAGACAGATTTACTATTGATGGGATCTGCCATACTTCGGTGTTTGTAATTAACGATTATCCGGCGAATCTTAATGACCTTACAGTTGCAAGCTATGTGCTTCAAAATAGTGATGTCAGCATCATGCTTGACGTAAAAAAGCGTGACCGTGAGGAACTGAAAGGCGAAATAAAGCGTTCTATGGACGAGCTTATGAGCCGGAGCAGCATTAAGCAGAATGTTTCGGATGCTATGGATAATAGCACAGAGTTTGAGAAAATCCAATGGCTTTATAATAATATTGTTAATGGAAATGAACAGGTATATCAGGTCACATGGCGCTTTATATTGTCGGCAGAGCAAGATAATGAGCTTGATGACAAGCTGAAAAAACTCCGTAAAATACTTGAAGATGACGGTATTCACGGCTTCATTCCTATCAATCTGATGATAGATGAATACTTCAATATGGTGCTGCCGTCGAATAAGATCGGCAATCCTTTTCCGCTCTATGATACATTTTCAAGGCAGTTTCCGTTCTACTATCAACAGCATATTGACCCTATGGGAATGTACTTCGGACAGACAGATACCGGAGGGCTTGTGCTGTTAAACACCTTTACGCGAGACAAAAGCCGACCATCTTTTGATATGATCGCTATGGGTGTTAAGGGCGGCGGTAAGTCAATAACTCTCAAAACAATGCTCGAAGATCAGCTGCTTATCGGAAACAAGATAATGGTTATTGATATAGAAAACGAGTATTCTCCGATGGTAAAGGTCTATGGCGGTCAGATAATTCGTATGACAAAGGACAGTTGTATCAACCCCTTGCAGCTTAATATCACAGTCGATGCGGCGGCAGAGGAAATGACCGAAAAAGAAGCCGCAGAACAGAATTTCCTGCAAGAATTATCGAGGATACAAACGTTTTTCACGGAACTGAATCCCGATTCTTCGGACGATGAACTGCGTATCCTTTCAGACCTTTTGCTTGAAGCATACCGTCAGAAAAACATAGACAACACGACCAATCTCAGCACGGTAAGCAACGAACAATTTCCTATTTTCAGCGATGTTCTGAGCATCTGTAATGCTCGCTATGATGCCGCAGACAACGAGTTTGACAAGGAAATACTTGCCCGATTAAAGCCAAAGCTGAGACAGCTTTCTAAGGGCGGCAGCTATGAAATATTCGACCATTACACAAACGTTGAGGTCGAAAATAAAGACCTTATCGTATATAACGTTAAGTCATTATCGGAAATGGACGAGAAGATCTATAACGCACAGCTGTTCAATATATTGTCGATGATGTGGGCTGAGATATGCAAAAACAGAGGAATAAACCGCAACATAATCAATCCTTATGACCGCAAATATGTTGTCGCGCTTATCGACGAAGCGCACAGATTCATCTCGGAATACAAGCCGATGTGTACAGAATTCATTGAAAAACTTGTGCGCCGTTCGAGAAAATACTTTTCGGGACTGTGGTTTGCAACACAGTCTATCCTCGATTTTCTTCCCAACGGTATCAATTCATCGGGGAGAGTTGCGGACAGGATAAAGATAATTTTTCAGCTTGTGCAGTATAAAGTTTTGCTGAAACAGGAAAGCTCCGCACTCCCTGTTCTGCATCAGGCTTTCCCTCAGTTTACGGAAAGTGAGCTGAAAAGTACAACAGATTTTGAGCCGGGTGAAATGCTTATGGCTCTTGACAGCGCACGCAACAAGCTGCATTGTACGCGCCGTGCGACCGATCTGAATCTGCTTTATATGGGTAATTCGGAGGATACACAGGTGATTTTCAACCGCTATTTCTCAGAATTGTATATCGAAAACAATAACCCGAACGCTCTTGATGAAGCAGATTACGGCTATCAACTAAGCGGAAATGAGCAGCTCAGAATTGACTTCAAGGAAGAATTTGTTGAGTATATGCATAAGAGAATGAACCTACAAATTGGATATTCAGACACACTCGATGCTATTATCGCAGACGGCACGGACGATCTGATAGGCTCGCTCATGCGGAAAGCAGAGGTGTAAAAAATGATGAATGCAAGAAAAAGTAATGCTATATATCTGACATTTATCATCACAACTCTTACTGTTCTGTCGCTGTTTATCATCTATGCTGCCGTCAGAGCAAGCGCTAAAAACACTTCATATACTATCGACCTTAATACGCCGATAGTCATGAACAACTACAAAATAAAGGTAACAGAACCTATGTATCTGACCGATAAAAAAGAGTTTGTTTATGCATTAAGTGTAATAAAAGAAGCCGGAGCAGATGACAGAGCAAAGCCTGTTCCGTATGACTTCGAGACGTTTTCAAAGCATGAAAAAAAGACTTCTTACGCTCCCGAATACAGCTTTTCCGAGCGTACAGATATATCAGAATATGTCCATGTTGCGGGTGTTATCGACGATTATATGTACGTCAGAGTGTTTGTTGAATCAGTCATTCCAGAGTATCGTGATCCACCAACAACGGATGAATTTGGCGACGAAATTGAAGGTCAGCTTCACGAAGAAGTCAAGAAACAGATATATGTTCAGATAGATAAAAAGGACGTAAAGTATCTTAAATACGATGAGTTTTTGAAGCTGAAACCAGTTGATGATAATGACAGTCAGACAGATGAAACAAGCACAATTCTTGATTCTGATGACAGTAAATCCTATGATGAGATAGATATAAATGTATCAAGTGAGGATGCATCTGAGAGCATTGAAGAAAGCATAGAATCATCATCTTTGAGTGCTCTGACTGATCTTTCAAGTGTGCCTGACAGCTCATCATCAAGCACAATATCATCTGAAACTAACTCCGGTCAGCCCGAGAACGGCGGCGGTGGAGGTGGTGGAAACGGTGGCGGCGGCGGTGGAAATGAACCAACTGAAACAACAAAATTAACTGAAACAGAGCCGGTTCAGACAGAGCCGCCGGCTACAACAACTACTACAACACCCACAACAACTACAACAACAACTACAACAACTACTACTATAAAAGTTACAGAACCGCCTGTTGTTCACGTTGATACCATAAGCATCGAGAGCGATTTTCCCGGCAATCTTATTAAGCTGAGTATAGGCGGCAAGACCATTGTCCATGCCGTTATAGGACCCGAAAACGCGACAAATAAAGCCGTTAAATGGTCAAGTAACCGCGAGGATATTGCTAAGGTAGATGAGAACGGAGAGATAACAGCAGTCGGAAATGGCAAGGCGATCATCACCTGTGAGAGCATTGACGGCGGTTTGAAAGCAAGCTGTATGGTTACTGTTTCATAAGAAAAAGGGAGTAAAATCATGAACGATTATTACTATAAATACCCCGAAGATGAAGAAATAATAGAAGAACACTTCAAAGAAAAACTGAGAAAAGAATCAAAAAACAAGAAGAAAATTGCAATAATAGTCGGCGAAAACCTTGTACTGTTATTACTTTTTCTGATGCCGTTTCTTGAAAAAATCTCATCGCTTTTCCTCATTCTTATCGTGATTCAGGTAGTTTTTTTCTTCTATTATTTCAAAACAAAAGCACAAAAAGAAGCCGTGACTATGCTGTCAATTGAAGCATACGAAGATAAAATGCGGCTTTCCTATTACAATGGCAGACGAAAAAAAGTGCTGAATGTATCGTATGAAGATATAGTTTCAGCACGGTTTTCCGATGATGAATACACAAAATTTCAGATAGGAATTGCCGAAACAAGCAATACATTTATTGAGGAATTTGACATTTTATCCGGCAAAAAACTCATGCCAAACACCGATAATTTGTTTCTATTCTCGATAAATCCGATGAGCTACGAACAGTTTTTCTTTCTCTATGCCGTCGATGAATTGTTTACGATCAATGGTTTTGAGAGGTCGAAAAAGTTCCTGAAACAATACGGAAATGCCGATGATTATCTTGCGGCATTGAATGAAAGTGAGTGAAAAATCAATGGGAAACACGATCTATATACGAGATGTTTCAGATGAAACATTGCGGCAGATTGATGAATTGTCTTATAAAAGAGGAATGTCTCGTAATCAGCTTTGCAATGAAATTCTGAAAGTTTACCTTGATTGTCAGCGTGAGGGGATGCATAAAATGCTCCCCGATGTGGTTCAGTCTGTTCTCAGAAGTGAGATAAAAGATATGCGTTCAGAGGTCAGATCTATGATGAATCTGATACTGATTTGCGCTGTGAGAATGACAAAAACGAATGAAAAACTCAACGATTTTTTGTTCCCGCAGCTTGAAAATCTCAGCGTTGACGGCATGGATTCAAAGCAATTGTTTGCAATTCTGTCGTCTGAAAATGATTTTTCAGACGATGAAATCGAAAAAATCATCGCTGCGCTGTGAAAAAACGGTATGGCTATACATACTAAAAAGTATGGTCGTACATACTCGAAAGTATGGCTATACATACTAAAAAGTATGGTCGTACATACTCGAAAGTATGGCTATACATACTAAAAAGTATGGTCGTACATACTCGAAAGTATGGCTATACATACTAAAAAGTATGGTCGTACATACTCGAAAGTATGGCTATACATACTAAAAAGTATGGTCGTACATACTGTTTTGAAAAAAAGTGCAAGCACTCAAAAGTGTAAAAAAAGTCCGCACTGCGGACTTTTTCGTTAGAAGTGCTTGCACTTCCTTTATGCTCATTAACTTTTTTACCACTGTGAATTTCAAAAACAATGATTACTTTGTAGTTAAAAGCTGTGGAAACTGTGTCGTGAAAAAAGCAAGGTCTATGCAAGTTTGATACTGATTTTTAGGCTTTAAAAATCTTTGCTTTTGAATCATATCTTGCTTGACAAAAAGAGAGAGTTATGATAAAATAAAGTAAAGAATCACCAAAGGAAATGATGCAATGCTTGACATTGAAGAACTGAAAAGAATGATAAAGAACGATGACCATGTGATCGTTTCAGGTCATGCCGCACAAAGGCTCAGAGTGCGCGGCATAAGATACGGTGATATTGTTTCGGCGGTTGACAACGGTGAGATCATCGAACAGTATCCCGAAGATTATCCATATCCGAGTTGTCTTGTTCTTGGCATGGCATTGAACAAGCGTTATCTGCACGTTGTCTGCGGTTCAGACGGTGAATATATTTGGATAATCACAGCATACTATCCATCGGAGGATAAATGGCTCGATGACTACAAGACAAGGAGGTCATAAGTATGAAATGCTTTTACTGTAAAGGCGATATTACCGAATCGGTCACAACATACATGACCGAACTGGAAAACTGTATCGTTATCATCAGAAATGTCCCATGCCTGAAATGTTCACAGTGCGGAGAGGTCAGCTTCACAGGTGCTACGATGAAGAAGATAGAAGCTATTCTCGATAAGTGTGAGGGACTTCTGACGGAGATCGCTGTGTTCAACTTCAAAGACACAGCGGCGTGATTTAAAATAGCATAACAGGTATAAAACCAATGCCCATTAGGTCAAATGACTTAATGGGCATTGTTCATTTCAAATAACAGAAAGTGAGGAGTAATTATCATGGCAAAAGTAAAGAAAACATACACACTTGATAAAGAAGCAGTAGCTGTCCTTGAACAGATCAGCCTGTCTGAAAATATTCCGGTATCGACGCTGCTTAACAGCTTCATTCTTCAGAAGGGTGTTGAACTTGGAATACTGGAGATCGACGAAGTGAAAGACAGCATATACGATGACCGTGAGATCAAGTATAATTATACGGAAGGTCAGACGAGATTTGAAAACCTTTTGCTCACTTCAACTTCAAAAGTTGTTGACACAGCCGACAAAACAAACTCTACCATACGCGAGGTTGATCTTCGTGTCGGTGACGTTGAGAAGATCGTTTATCAGCTTCGTGATCTGATAAACATTTTTATAGGCTACTCGCTCCCGCAAGACGGTTCGGTTCCGTTCAGTTCTGCTGATGAGGACAGCGACAATTACGATGGCAGCATCTTTTTGAAAAAATCGTTGGAGAATTACCGTCGTAAGGCAGAAAGACTGAGAACCGACAGCACGAATTTCGGAGGTCGGAAATAATGCCCGCCGTTGTGCTTAAAACTTCGTTCCGTTATACATGGGACATAGGCGGTTATCTTGACTACATGGAAAGACCCGAAGCGTTCAGCAACAGAATAGCTGACAAGAAATCGGAGTATTACGATTATCTCGAATACATGGGTAACGATGATAAATCTGACGGTTTGTTTTCAGCTTCAAGTGATCTTCTCGGTGAAGCTGAAAAACAGCAGCTTCGTCAGCTTGAACGTTCAGCTATGGAACAGGGGTGTCCTAAGTATCTTGGCGTTATCAGCTTTGACAACAACTATCTCATTCAGAACGGCTGGATAGTCGGAACAACTCTCGATAAGGATAAGCTAAAGGACTGCGCACGAAAAGCGATAGCCGCTATGATAAATGAATCTGACAAGCTCGATGCGGATAATGTAGTGTGGATTGCGGCAATACATACCAACACGGATAACGTCCACATACACTTTCAGCTAATAGAAAAAGAGCGCCGTGAGGACAGACGAGTGACCTATTCCGGAAAGGGCAGGGACAAGATAGAAACCGGCGCTTTTGAAAAACTTAAATCAACTGTTCTGAGTGACACTCTGACCCGGAAACAGACTCCGATCATTACTGAAATCGAACGGAAGATACTTGTGCCGTCTATCACGGAAAAGTTTTCACCGACAGCAGAGGTAAATGATCTGATGAACGATCTGCCGCCGACCAATAAGGCATGGCAGTACGGACGCGCAAAAATGCTGCCGTACCGTGACAGGATCAAACGCTGTGTTGATGAAATAATCGAGAGCGACAGCGAGCTGTCTGCACAGTTTGACGAGTTCAAAGCTAAGCTCGAAAATATGAGCAGACAGTATCGGGAACTATACGGAAAACGAACCGACATAAAAACTCCGGTTGAAGAATATGCCGTAAATCATATTGAAGATTTTTATAACGCTGCCGGAAACAAGCTGCTTCAGGAAATATACAAGCTGAAATACGAAGATGATGCTCACGAACCTACAATGACGGAAGAAGTAAAAAAAGCTGCCGCACCCAATCTTATAAAAGAAAAAAATAGGAATTTACGTTCAAATGTTCCTATCCCGGAGGATAGTGATCCGGTTGATGAGAGCTACACCTATGAATATGAAAAGACTGAACATGAAAAACAAAATATCAGCGATAACAGAAAAGGATATAAACTCGATTGGTCGAAAGAATATAAAAAGGCTCAGAAGATCATCTACAACAGAGATTCGACAGCCGATGATATAAAAACAGCCGAAAAAATATTGCTTGCTGAGAGTGGCAAAGGAAATGCCCTTGCGACTTTTGCACTTGGTAAGCTGTACTCGACTGAAAAGCTCGGAACAAAAGACGAAACAAAATCTTATCAGTATTATGAACTTGCGCTGACTGCTTTTAGGGAACTTGAAAAGACAGCGGACAAGCAAAAGCCGTACTTACAGTACCGGATAGGCAAAATGTATCAGTACGGACTTGGAACAGAAACAGATTACATTGAAGCGCATGATTGGTTTGAACGTTCTGCTAATCAGAACAACAAGTATGCACAGTTTTCGCTTGCCAATATGTATTATTACGGCACCGGAGTTGAACAAGATTTTCAGAAAGCCTTTGAATGGTATGAAAGATCATATCAGCAAGGAATGCCGTATGCGGCATTCGCACTTGGTCAGATGTACAGCCGGGGACAGTATGTTGATAAGGATGATGAAAAAGCGCAAAAATGCTATAAAGAAGCACTTCAAGGCTTTCTCAATATGGAAACGGATGCTGCCGATGATAACCTGCTGTATAAAATCGGGCAGATGTACCGTGACGGAAAAGGAACAAAATCAGATATAGCAAAGGCATTGAAGTTTTTTGAGAGATCGGCAGAACTGAACAAC
>NZ_FPIR01000010.1:0-25661 GCF_900119155.1 Ruminococcus sp. YE71
ACCCGTACCCGTGATAACAGCGGTGTAAGTGCCGGGTTCGGTGGGTGCTGATTCGAGGTCGGTCTCGCCCTGCTTGTAGGAAACGGTGTAGTCTGTGGTCGCCGAAAGCGTGGTCTCGCCGACAACTACCGATTCAATCTCAGCGGAGTTGTCTGCCATTGTGACGGTGGTGTTTTCGGCGGTGAGGGTGGTTTTGGTCGATGCAATCGAGAACGTCTTAAACACCCAACCGGTATAGCCGCCCATACCGGCGATTGCAACTTGGTAAACGCCGGGCGCGGTGGGCTTGGCAATTTGGGCGTAATTCTGTTGATAGAGAACGTAGTAGTCTGTGTTTTCACTCAGAGTTTGCCCATTGTATTTTACTGACACAATGTCAGCGGAGTTTTCAGCCAATGTAATGACGGTGTTGTTATCGTCAAGTTCGATTTTGCTTTCTTCTTCGGTTTTTTGGAAATATGCTGTAAAATTGTGCTGAAAAGTGGCTGTTGTGGCATCAACATGGTCACCATTTGTATATTCTACTTCATCTCCTAAATTCTCATCCCAAGCAGTAATTTTAACAAATTCATATCCTTCATTAACCGTTACTCTCAGAGTGTATTCTAATTCCTCATCATCATAATCCATATACAGACTTCCACAATCAGCGCTTCCGCCCGCACCCACAGAATACAGCGTTTCGTCCGCACTCGCCGTGACAGCTGTCATACTTGTTACCGCCTGCGAAATAGGCTCAAAAGGCACCGAGCCTGTCACCATCGACAGTGCCATGATACCTGCTGTTACTCTTTTCCAAGATCGTTTCATAAGAATTCCTCCTTATTCAGATTTTTTTGAAGCGCTCTGCACTTCTTTAGCTGTACTTGTTAGAAAACTATTACCGTTTGGTAATGTTTTCCCTCGTGTTAACAATTATATCACAATAGGTTCAATATTTCAAGCGTTTTCTTAATAATTTATTATTTTAACAGCTTTTTTGTGAATATTCTACAAACATTAACCTGTTTATTTATGATTAGATACAGTGGCGCGAAAAGAGAACTTCACCCTCGTCAGCAGATCCCGAAGAGATCCTCCCCCGACAAGACCCCCGCTCATTAACGTTTTGAAGCCACGTCAAAGGGGCGCAGGAGATGTAAACAATTGGATAATTTTTTGTAAAACAGTTGACTTTTTGCAGAATATCTATTATAATAATAATATAAACCATAAACAACGCGTGATGACAACTGGCGCGTTATTTATTGTGAACTCTTCTATGATCCCCCAAATATAGAAAAAGAACGCTCTCACTGTCAAAGCCGTGGGAGCGTTCTTTTTTTACTTCATGAACACGAACTCTTCGAGCTCGAAGAGGGCTCTGCCCTCGAAGAAGTGCGTCATCCAGTCTTCCTTGTCGAGCTTGTCGTCAGCCACGAGATACACTGCGTGCCTGCCCGTGACGTTCTTCACCTTCGTCCTGTAGACGCCGTCGGAAGTGCCTATCTCCGCCACGCCGATATCCTCGCCTGCGCGGTCGTCGATGCGGATATGCAGGCGGCTGTTCATGCCCGTACCGCGCACCTTGAACGCCGCGGTCATGCTGTCGCCCGTGTAGTCGTCGCCGAAGTCGAAGTACTTGTACCCGAGAACACAGCCGTCCTTGATGCCGACAACGGGTCGTGTGAAGATATCCCTCTCGGTGACGAAGCATCCGCCCGTCAGCACGCAGGCTATCTCGGCAGGGGTCTGTCTGTACGGGTCGAGCGACTTCTCGAAGCCGAGGGAGGTCATCTCAACGGGCGGTATCGTGCCGTCCTCAAGTATCTCGATTCGCTCGACACAGGCGCGGCGCGAGCTTATCGAACCGTTCGTCATGCGGTGGTAGAAAACATACCACTGACCATTGATGCACATGACCGAACCGTGGTCGTTTCCCGCAGGATAATCAACGCCGTTGTCGATGATGTAGCCGCGGTAGGTGAAAGGTCCCGTGGGGCTGTCGGAAGTCGCGTAGGCAAGGCGGCTGCCCTTCCTCGGGGAGTAGATAAGATAGTAAGTGCCGTTTATCTTTCGGGGCGAGCTCGCCTCGAAGAATCGGCGGTCTTCGGGGATGTCCTCGCTGTCGCCGATAACGGGACGCTTGTAGCTTCCCTTGATGACGGTGCGCATATCGGCAGGATCGAGCTCGTTCATGTTCGACTCGGTGAAACCGTAGTAGACGTAAACTCTGCCGTCGTCGTCCACAAGTACGCCCGCGTCGTTGAAGATTCCGTCATCGCCGACCTTCGTATCCTCATCATAGATGTACTGACCGAGACATCTGAACGGACCTTCGGGCTTGTCGGAAACGCCTACCGCGCCCTTTGCGCCGACGATGTAGGAGTAGAGATAGTACTTCCCGTCCTTCTCGACAACGTCGGGTGCGAAACAGAGATTGCGTGTCCAGTCGGTATCGGCAGGACGTTCACCGCCGTCCTTGGTGCGGAAGCTGTCGCCGTGGCACTGCCAATTGTTGAGGTCATCGATGGGCGCCGACCAGACTTTCAGCTTGTGGTCGCAGAATTCCGCCGAAGCCGCACGGTCGTGCGAACCGTAGATGTAGACGCGGTCGCCGAAAACTCTCGGCTCGCCGTCGGGGATGTATTCCCAGAGAGGGAGAAATGGATTTGGCATAAGTATCCTCCTCATGTATCAAGATCGTACATTTATTATACACTATAGAGAATAAAAAATCAATGGTCTTTCGGGCTTTTTTACGCAAAAAAATCCGCACGCGCCTTGCAGGAGATGTTACGTGAGTTCCCGAATTTGGATATAATTTGTAAAATATAGATTAAATGACTCCCTTATACTTGCTTTTCAGCGAGAAAAATGGTATAATGTAATGATAGTACAGAAAAGAGAGGTCTAAAAAAATGCCCATCCAGATACCGAATAATCTCCCCGCATTTTCCACGCTCGAAGAGGAGAATATCTTCGTAATCCCCGATGACCGCGCAGAACATCAGGATATCCGCGCACTGAAGATCGCCATCCTTAACCTTATGCCGAATAAGATCGTGACCGAAACACAGCTCCTCAGACTGCTGTCGAACACTCCCCTGCACGTCGATATCGACCTTGTGCAGACCAGCCATGTCTCGAAAAATACTCCGCAGGAGCATATGCTCAAATTCTACAAGAACTTTGACGAGATAAAGGAGAACCGCTACGACGGCTTTATCATCACGGGCGCACCCGTCGAGACCATCGATTACGAGGATGTAGACTACTGGGATGAGCTTTGCGAGGTATTTGAATGGAGCAAGCGGAGCGTTTACTCGACCATCCACATCTGCTGGGGCGCGATGGCAGGGCTTTATTACCACTTCGGCGTGCCGAAGCACCTGCTCAAGCGCAAAATGTCGGGCGTGTTCCTGCACAAGACACTCGACCACAGCCACCCGCTGATGAAGGGCTTCGGAGATACCTTCTTCTGCCCCCACTCCCGCAATACCGAGATCCGCCGCGAGGACGTGGAGAAGATAGAGGAACTGGAGATACTCGCAGAGTCGAATGAGGCAGGTCTGCACGTTCTTTCCGACCTGTCCCACCGCAGGATATTCCTGCTGGGCCACTGGGAATACGACCGCGATACCCTCGCAGGCGAGTACGAGCGCGACCTCAACAAGGGCCTCGACCCATTCAAGCCCCGCCACTATTTCCCCTACGGCAGCGTGAACGCCAAGCCGCGCTTCAACTGGTGCTGCTCCGCGAACCTGTTCTACGCGAACTGGCTCAATTACTGCGTTTATCAGAAAACGCCCTACGATCTCGCACAGCTCGAACCCCTTGATGAGGATATCCGAAGATGACCTACGAACAGCTTGAAAAACTCCGCAATATGACCCCCGAAGAGGCCGACAAAGCCGCCGACCTCGCCGCCGCCGCCGAAGCGGTCATCGCCGAACACCCGTTCAAAGGCAGACCGCGCTCCCTGAGATTCCTCGGCGCAGGTTTCGGATGCATGGAGGTCTTCTGCAACGACGGCGTTTTCACCGTCGTCCGCAACAACGGCGAAGACCTCGACCCTATCCTCGAACTCCCCGACTTCAGACACGCTTTCATAGCCCTCATAAAACTCATCTACGAGGGCAGACAGCCCGAATCCTTCGCCGAAGAACAGTACGACGAGATCTTCGGGGAGTGAGTGTTGACTTAACTTGAGGAAACCCGCTTTAGCTGCGGACGTCCGCCTTAGCTGCGCACGTCCGCCTTAGCTGCGCACGGCTTGAAGAAAGCTTCTTCCCTTGCCGTGAATAGCTAAGGCGGCCCACATTCCAAAGACTTTTAATATTGTCGTTTGATAGATGTGATTTGGAAGATAGACTATCACCATTTCAAGAGAAAATGTCTGACTGCATGGCGGGGGCTTGCTCCCGCCGCTTTTTTTGCTATCTCATATCTAATCGCCCATGTCTCAATGTGACCGAATATCGCCAACTGAAATGTCAACAACCCTTGACCGTCTTTTTGGCAAGGGGCATACAATTGAAGAAAAGAACCACGATCTTTCCGATAAACACAAAGTAGGTAAGAAACACCCACAAGCCAAAAAGTATTAAAAATTTTAGGAAAGGGGTTTGGGGGAGAACCCTTTTTTAAAAGGGTTTCCCCCAATAGACTCTCTACCCCAAAAAGAAAAACTAAAGCAAAAAGCCGTCTTTATCCAAGACGGCTTTTTGCTTTACAGTAAATATGATGGAGAAAAATAATATGTGGTTCGGTTTAAGTTATGCACCCTGAGTGCCCTGCACCTGTGGTGCTGTAACTTTTTCTGTACTCATTCTACCTCTCGAATGTGATAGTTTTGTGATAATGCATTGAAAGTTCTTCCAAAGTTCAAGAATTTTCTGAATTTTCAGCATTTTCGGCTTTTTTTTCGGTATCATCCTGAGGATTTTCGTTTTTCTCGGCTTCGGCTGCCAGTTTTTTGTCGCGTATCTGGCGGAGCTGTTCAAGGCGAGCCTCAGCGATGCGTTTATTTTTAAGGTTTTTCTCGCGTTTTTTGCGGCGTATCTCTTCGACGTCCTTGTTATACATTTCGAGAGCGTCGAGCACAGTGCCGTCATACTCGACCTTACCGCCTTTGAGGTAGATAGCGCGGTTGCAGGTAGTCGTGAGCGCGTCGGTGGAATGAGACACGAAGAGCACGGTCACGCCCGAGCGGATAAGATCTTTGATAGCGGCGCGGCATTTTTTCTTGAAGCGAGCGTCGCCGACACTGAGCGCCTCATCGATAACGAGGACTTCGGGTTTGATGCTGATATTGATAGCGAAGCCGAGGCGCATTTTCATACCGCTGGAGTAGGTGCGCACGGGCTGGTCGATATACTCATCGAGCTCGGAGAATTCGATGATATCGTCCTCGACCTCAGCGATATCCTGTTCGGAGAGACCGAGCAGCAGACCCTTCATGTAGATATTTTCCCTGCCCGTCATTTCGGGTGAGAAGCCTGCTGTCAGTTCAAGCAGAGCCGCGACCTTACCGCGGACGGTGATATCGCCGCTTGTCGGGAAGCTGACGCCCGTGATAAGTTTAAGTATCGTGGATTTGCCCGCGCCGTTTCTTCCGACGAATCCCACCGACTCACCAGGGTAGATAGTGAAATTCACGCCGTTGAGAGCGCTGTGCTGTTCGATGCCCTTATTGCCTGTGAACATCGCCTTGAAGCGTGCCTTATCGCTCTTATATAGATAGTAGCTCTTGACGACGTTATTGAATTCCACGGCAGGTTCGGCGTTGTAATCGGGCTCGGGGAAGTCGTCGAGGTCGATCGCTTCGAGGTCTGAATTCAACTCTTTAACAGGCTTTTCGGCAGGGGCAGTCTCGGGGGGCTGTTCTGTTTTTTCTGTCTTTTCTTCTTTTTCTGCCGTTTTCTGCTCTGTGTTTTCGCTCATATACGGTCTCCTTGTTATGGGTTTGAGGTCTTGGCTTTTGGGTTGTGTTTGGGAGTGTTTCGCCTTTGGCGAAATTGGGTGTTTGGCTCGAATCGCTTGCGCTCTCTCGCCAAAATAAAATCGGCAAATCGTGTGTTCTTTTTCGTTGGGCTGAAGCTGTCGGGGCGCGCCTTTCGGGACGGTTTTTCGGGATTTGCCGATTTTATGATGTTTGTTGGTTGGTGTGCTTTTTGTTGCGCCTTTGGCGCAATCGAGAGTTTCACTCTCGTGCTCTTGACCAAAGGCTTCCGCCTCTGGACTCTGACCAGCGCGGTGGCGCTGGACCCACTGATACGCTCCTCGTTTGTGCGGGTCCTTCATTTTGAGCTCGGAAAGTGCGTTTTGCAGGGGCTCTGATTATTTCTGATCCGTCTGCGAAATGGACACCTTTTTTACAGTACGTCGGGGATGAGTTTGCGCAGCTTACGGTAGAAGTGGCTGCCTATCAGTATCAGGATTATCATCTCGCCAAACATTATCGCGGTCTCAAGCAGATTCTCCTTATCAATGAGCGGCTGACCGTACAGGAATGTTCTGCGGTATCCGTTGATGAAATAGTTTATCGGGTTCAGATACAGACTCTTGCGGATGATGGGATTCTTGACTTTCACCGTGTCCCACACAATGCCCGACAGCCAGAACAGCCCCGTCATGATGGAGCTGACAAGGTTCTCGAAATCCTTGCTGAATGCCGCCATCGGTGCGGTCGTCCAGCTCAGTATCCAGAAGAAAAGGAACATCAGCGGACAGTAGAAAAAGAATTGCAGATTGTATATGCTCGGCGCAAAGCCCTTGATGATGAGCACGATATACATTATCGCCACAAGGATGAAATGTATGAAAAGTGACGACAGGTTCGTGAAAGTCATGATGTTCGACATCGGGAAGCTCAGCTTCGTGACGTACTGCTTGTTGTGCCGTATCGAACGTGCGCCGTTGAGGATAGCATCGCTGATGTAGAACCACGGCACGTAGCCGGTCAGCATGAAGAAGAATCTCGGGTAGCCGTTCACCGTTCCCGAACCTCTCAGTCCCACGGCGAACGCGAACCACAGTATGAACAGCGTGAACGAAGGCTTTACTATCGCCCACGCAGGACCGAGCAGTGCGCCTTTGTATGTGCTTTTGAGGTGGTTGATCGCAAGGTGCAGTATTTTTTTCCACTGACCCATGTGCTCGGCGAATATCATTCCCACGCCTGTGCTTTTACCGCCTTTGGTCGTGTAGAAATAATTCGATCTTGTAGTTGACATATATTATCGTGTCTCCTTATCTCCCTTTTGTCAGGAAATCCGCGATGCGTTCGGTGGCTTTGCCGTCGCAGGCGGACATATATTTCGTTCTGAAATCGGCGTATGCGCCCATGTCGCTCTTTTCGAGCTCTTCCGTCACGGCGTTTTTGAGCTCACCCTCGTCGGTGATGACGGGGCATGGCATATCGCGGCGGATATCCAGGTACATATCGCGTTTTTCAATGTAGTCGTCCAGGTCGGGGCACCACAGCACCATCGGCTTGTCCATCAGCGTGAACTCGAACAGAGCCGAGCTGTAGTCGGTGATGAGCATATCCGCGCAGCAGAGCAGCTCATTCGTGGTCATGTCAGCCAGGTCGCAGATGCCGTCCTTCACTCTCGGGTGCATCCTCACCGCGGTGAAACAGCCTTCAAGCGAGGTCTTGAGCCGCATCACGGCTTCATGCCCCTGTGTCTGCGCGTCCGAAGCGCCGCCGCGGAAAGTTGGCAGGTAGAGTATCAGCTTTTTGCCGTCAGTCTCGGGGTGCAGGCGTCTGAGCTTTGCGCGGCATTCGGCGCGGTAGCCTTCATCGAGAAGCAGGTCGGTGCGGCTGACGCCCGTCGCCTTTGCGACGCCTTTTTTCAGTCGGAAAGCCTCTTCAAAAACCTGTACGCACTCTTCCGAGCTGACGGTCACGAGGTCGATGTTCTTCGCGACGCTGCCCCTGAAATCGGGCGGTATATCGTCCTTGGCAGCCCATCCGAACTTCTTTCCCGCGCCGCAGGAGTGCCACAGCTGAACGACCCTTGTCTGCGGACGTTTTGTGCAGCCGTGCAGCGGCACGAAGTAGTTGCAGACCACAACGCCCCCTGCCGACGCATATGCCTTCATGAACCGCCGCATAAACCCCAGCTGTCCTGCAAGCCCCGTCCTGCTGAAGTCGCAGAACATAGGCTTCACATCAAAACCGCGTCTTTCCAGCTCTGCCATGAGTGGCAGCATAGATTCGGGTGGCTCGGTGCAGTTTGAGTCGGCAAATATTACCGTTCGTTTCTCGGGCTTCTTACCCATTCCCGAACGGAACCACAGCGGCAGAAGAGTTCTCTGCAAGATGTATTTCATGCCGTGCTTCAGCGCACGCTTATCAAATGACAAAGCAACTCCCCCTGTCCATATGGCATAAACCGACAATTATAATGATACCATAATATACCGAAAAAATCAATGACCTACTTATAAGTATTTTGTTTCGCGTATGTAGATTAAAATGTGCAAATTCCACAATCACCGAAAGCTGCTGCCGTGTCTGATTATTCATCTGTAATACATTAAAAATTTATAATAAAAATTAAAAATGTAGTTTTTGTTTCTTGACAAAGCTGTGATTATATAGTAAAATATAAATACAAAATCCACTCTGAGGAAGGAGAACGGTAATTATGTTATTGAAAAGACTTACTTCACTGCTTGCAGCCTGCGCACTCGCCATCGGGATGGGTACGTCAGCTTTCGCGGATAAGGATGAGAAAAAAGAAGAAAAGAAAGAACCTGTCGTTGCCGAGGGCTACGAAGCAGACAAACTCACAGCCGAGCGTGAACCTGCCCTTTCCTTCGATTCGGACAGCTACAAAAGCTATCTGCATATGACTCGCGACGGCGATAAGGCGGGTCTGAAATTCAAGAATGAGACCGATGTGTTCTATCAGGGGCGTTCGCTGTGCATCTCCGCATCAAAGTCGGTGAGCGGCTTCCTTGCCATGTCGGGCGTTTCGGTGGGCACGAGCAACACTCCGCTGATGGAGAACGCTCCCGAGCGTGAGGACAGTGACAGCTACTCCATCGTGGGTCTGGCGCTGTATGCCGAGGACTTCGGACTGCCGTCCTTCGACGGATGCTTTTTCAGCTTCGCCTACAGGATGACCGAGTCGGACAGCTACACTCTGCTGGGCAAGAGCGTGTTCGTTTACGGCGCGGACGACAATGACGTTCGTGTGACAGACAAGTTCGCGACCCTCACCTGCGACAGCGTCCTTGAGGACAACGTGAACAAGTACAATACCATGGGCACATACTCGCTCCCTCTGGAAGCGGGCGCAACAAGGGTCATCTTCGACATACCCGTGACGGGCAAGACCGATGGCGCAGTGCTCTACCTTGACAATATCACCATTCAGCTCCCCGATTCGGCGGGCGACCTCAGCTATGTCAAGAACGTTGACGGCTACAACGTAAAAGCCGAAAAGCACGACGGTGCTGACGAGATACAGGTCAAGGAGAACAACAAGAAGGATCTCAATTCCCTTATCAGCAAGATCAAGACCGACAAGCGCACGATAACCCCCGTGATAATCGTGGTCATCGTGGTGGCGGCGCTCGTTGTGCTGTCGGGTATACTTATCGGCATCAGGTATCTGAAGAAACGATTCTACTGAGCCGATCAGCTAACTGTACAAAAAAAACGACCGATATCGGATGCGTTCCGATATCGGCCTTTTTTTACATTGAAGTTATATCTTTCTTTATATCCGCAGCGTTGTCCGAGATGACAAGGATAGTGAAGCCCTCATAGGTGAATACCTCGGCTTTCTGAGCCTTTTCCGCTTCGGCGGGTGCGTAGCCCTCGTAGACCTGCGCACGCTGAGCAGCGCGGTCTTTGAGAACGCTCTCGTCTGCACCCTTGAGCACCGAGACCTCATCGGCATACTGCCCCGATTCCTCGAAGATTATGCCGCCGTCGGTGAGTGACTCGGCTTTCACGCCGTAGAGCTTTTCACACACACTGTTGAAATCCTCGCTCCCGAGATCGGCGCGGACCGTCATCCTTTCGGCTTTCCCGCTTGCGGCCACTCTGTCGAGTATTGCCGCCGCGGTCAGCTGTTCCTTTTGTTCGTTTGCCTCCGATGAACTGCGTTCGTTTCCGCTGTCATCAGGGGTGCTGCCGCAGCCGCTCATCATCAGTATCAGAGCCGCCGCCAGCAGTGAAGGCAGTAACTTTATCTTTTTATGTTTCATGAAATGCTCCTTTCACGGGAGCATTTTCTGCCCCCTTATATTATTCTTCTGTAATGTCGGCTTTCTCCTCTGCGGTCGGGTAGCTCTTACCCTCGTCATTCTCATTCTTTGTCCAGCGTGCGGAAACAGGCTGACCGTCCTTTACATCCACGTAAACAAAGCCCGTGATGTCAACGTCCGCGAATATCTCGCTTATCTTCTGTGCGATAACGTCGTCGGTGGGGTTCTTCAGGTCGAAGAAGTACTCGCCGTCAGCTATCTCATTCTCGTAGCAGGTCTGAGCCGCCGCGTTCCACATGGTCTTGGAGTTTGCAAGCTGAACGTCGGTGCTCATCTCAGCGCTGTTATCCTCGTCGGTATTGGGATAGAACTCGCCCTCGTCGTCGGCGTTCTTTGTCCAGCGTGCGGCTACGGGCTGACCGTCCACAACGACAACATCGATGAAGCCGTCAACTTCCACTTCGGTGAACATCTTGCTGATGCTCTGAGCAATTGGGTCGTCGGTCGGTGCAGTAACGTCGAAGAAATACTCACCGTCGGGAACTTCGTTCTCACAGCAGAACTCACACGCCGCGTTCCATGCGGTCTTGGAGTTTCCGAGCTGTGCGCTGTACATCTCGTCTTCGGGAGCGCCGACGTTCAGGTAAGCCGAAGTCTTGCCGTCGAACTCAAAAACGCTTCCGACAAATCCTATCTCGAAGTCGTCGCCCTTGATGGTGAACGAGAAGCAGTCTATCTTTCCGTTGTCGAAGGTCTCGGTCAGGTCGGTCTGAATGGTGTAGTTATCGATGGTGTAATCGCCCTTGACGTTCTTCATCTCGTCGTGTACACCGTCCCACGACTCCGAGAACAGGTCGTTCCATGTCTCGTCATCGAGCTTTTCGCCATAGGAGCTCTCGACGACCTTCGACAGAAAATCTCTGTCCATAGCCTCGGCATAGGTCTCCTTGTCGTTGTGCTGTGCCGCCGCCAGCTGTAAGTAGATGTTGTTCTTTACAGCCGCATCGGGGTCGTCGGGGTCTGCGGTCTTGACGTCGTAGGTATTGGTAACTGCCGCCGCCGCGTTTGCGGGAGCCTCTGCTACCTCCTTGGCGATCTCCTCAGTGTCGCTGACGCTTCCGCATCCTGCGAAAGAAAGTGCTATAGTCATAGCTGCCATTCCTGCGATAAATCCTCTTGTCATTTTCATAATGATACCTCCATCAAATATATTTTAAGGCAACACCGCACAACCACCGGCTCGCGCCTTTACGTCTGTCGTATCGGCTCCTTACAAGTATCATTATATTGTCGTGATGTATCCTTTTTATATCCTCGGATGGTCTTTTGTGAGGTTTTTGTGTATACATCGGCGACACATGAGGGCATCGCGGGGACACACGGCTGTCAGCGGCCGGCAGTATCGGGCTGCTGCCAGATGGGTGTGTAGTCTCCCTCGTGAGCGGGGTATTCGCCGATTATGGGCTGTTCTTCGTCGGGGCTCTTCCACTGGGCGTAGACCTTGCCGTTCTTTATGAGCAGGAACATCTGTCCCTCGTTCACGCTCGGGTCGAAAGCGAAACTCTCTGCGACTGCCGACTTTATCGCGTCGAGTGCGTTGTCGGGCGACTCTATAGCCGCGAGCTCTCTGATGTCGAAGGTGTAGCTGCCGTCCGCCAGCTTGCCGAACTTCTCCGCCGCAGCTTCGGCAGCGTTTCCGATTATTCGTGCGTTGTTGTCGGCGATGCCCTGGACTTTCTCCTCCATAGGCTTATTGATGCTGACGTCATTTTCGAGAGCCGCGCCGTATCTGCCATCCTTCGAGTACGCGAAGGCGTAGTACTTCGCCCCTCCTGCCATAAATGACACCGAGTACACACTGACGCTGTACACCTGTTCCTTATCGGCCTGCACCACCAGATCATCGAGCTCGCCGTCGTAGCTGCCTGCGGTCTGCGAGATCATGTCAAACAGTTTCATTATCATCTCGTCCGACTGTTCCTCGGTCATGAGTTCGGCGCTGGTGTCGCCCATCTGTTCTGCCGCAAGCTCAGCCATCAGGTCATAGGACATCGCCTTCTTGAAGCTCTCGTAGTCGCCGTCCTTCGCAGCCTGAAGCTGTGTCTTGATGCAATCGATAAGCTCGGTACATTCGCTGTTGTCAAGAGTCTCGACGTTAAGCTCTGTTTTCGAGCTGTTCTCTGCCTTGCTCTCATCGGAAGCGCTCGTCTGCGCCTCGGTCTTGACCGCCGAAGAGCCGTTATCCTCACCCTTCGCCGAGCAGGCGGTTACCGAAACCGCCATAATCACTGCGGCAAATGCCGCCGCTATCTTTTTCATCTTTTCCTCCTCAATAAAAAAGCCGCACTCGCCAAAGTGCGGCTCGGGTATTATTTCTTCTTTTTCTTTCCGAACAGCTTTTCTTTCAAAGACTTCTTGTTCTTTTCGTTTATCTGCTTGATGGGGTCACCGAAGCGAGCCTTGTTCTCGGCGTCGGTGTAAGTCTTTTCGATCTCGGTATTCTCCATGATGAGGTTGAACTGTTCAAACAGCATCTTCTGTTCGAGGAGCATTGTCGCGTCCTCACAGGTCTCTGCCTCGCCGCTCTCAATAAAATTTCTGAGCTCGCCCAGATACTTCATTTCCGAAAGCGAGATGAAAGTCACGCGCTTTTCGAGGCCTTCTGCGAAAGCATCCTTCTCGGCGATAAGCTGAGGTTCTCTTTCTTTGAGTATCTGTATCTGTTCGGCGATACCCTCGTTGACTTCATGCTGATGCTGCAGCTCTGCATCAAGGCGGTACTTGTACAGCGAAGAGAAGAAGATAGTTCCTCCGACTCCAACGAAAAGTCCCAGCACGAGCGCGGGGAGCAGATGTGTCGCGATGAGCACCAGGAAAAACAGCACAAGTCCTGCGGCTGCCGAGACGCCTATGCCTTTCGTGAGCTTATCCTTCAGGTTGAAGCTTGCGGTAACGAAAGTATCCTCATGGATGTACTTTGTGATGTACTCCTGATTTTCACGGTTCTGAACGATGGCTTCTTCTTTCTGGAGATATCGTCTGTAATACTCCTCCGCCTGTTCTATGCGTTCAAGCTCTGTCATATTCCAACAAATCCTTCGTCAAATTAATATAGGGCGTAATGCCCCCTCCTATATACATTTACAATTATAACATAACCTTGCAGTGTTGTCAAGAGTTTTTTAATAATTTTGACTATAAATCAAATTCAAAGCGATTTCGCGCAGAATCTACAATAAATTTTAAGAGATTATTTTCATATGACCTATTGACAAGAGGGCGGCGGCGTGATACAATTATTACGGCTTAAAATAGTATATTTTTTTGCAGGGGAACTGTCGTCAAGGCGGTTGAGAGGAGCGAAAGCCCGACCCTTTGAACCTGTCGGTCAACACCGTCGTAGGGAGCAAGCCATGCTGAGCTACATGACTATGTCTTTACGCACGTCTGAACCTTCGGACGTGTTTTTTGTTTGTTGATGTGTGTTCGACGGTCCGCCTGCGTATGAAAGGCGGTCTTTTTATTATGAAGAACAAAAAAACGCTCATGCTGGTCGAGGGTGCGGTAATGGTGGCACTCTCATTCGCCCTCAGCTTTGTAAAGCTGTTCGCTCTGCCGCAAGGCGGTTCGATAACCCTGCTGTCGCTGCTGCCGATAACGGTATACGGCATCCGAAACGGCTGGAAGGCGGGTCTCGGGGCAGGCTTCGTTCTGTCGCTGTTCATGTTTTTCCAGGGCATCTCCGAGGGTCTCCTCGGATGGCTTCCGACCAAAACGATGCTTGCGATAAGCATCCTGTTCGACTATTTCATCCCGTTCACCTGCCTGGGTCTTGCAGGACTGTTCAAGGCTAAAACGCCCTTAAAACAGTCGCTTTCCATTGCGGCGGTTCTGCTCGTGAAGTTTTTCTGCCATTTTATCAGCGGCGTTATCTGCTACGGCGAGTACGCGGCTGCGTGGGGCGAGTTCTTTGCACGTCACAAGACGCTTTACAGCGCGTGCTACAACTCATACAATCTGGTAGAGCTGGTGACGACCTCTGTAGCGGCATTCTTCATACTGAAAAACCCCGCAATATCAAAGAAGATCGCTCACTCCAAAGCATGACACCCGAAAAGACTTCCCTCGCGGAAGTCTTTATTTTTGCGCAGCCATGACGGATGACGATTGTCACTTTTTGGTTGAGAAGTGTCATTTTTGCATCGAAGGGAATTGACTTGTTTTTATTTATATGTTATACTTTAAATGTTAAAATTATTTTAAGGGGGGGGATCTGTATGGCAGTTACAGGTTTCGGGTTAATATTCCTGATCCTTGCGGCGATCACGGCGGCTGTCGGGATCATTTTCTGAGACAAATGAGATATATCTGAAAGGAGAAACACTATGAAAAAAATAATTGCAGGACTTATCGCATTCTCGATGGCTTTTGCAGCTGTCGGCTGCGGAAAGATCGATGACGAAAAATCGGGCGGCAGTGAGGAGAAAACTTCCGAGAGCCGCGGTGAGGAAAGCTCGGAGGATACCTCTTCCGAGGAGGGCTCCGATGACGGCAATACGGAAAGCACGGAGGAGAGCAAGGACGACTCCGGCGGGAACAGCAAGCCTGCCGCCGCCATTCCTGCGGCAAGCGGCTTCGTCAACGAGTCGAATCTCCTGATAGTGGACAAATATCAGAGCGATGACAATGATGCCTACGACACCGATGTACTCTGCCTTGTGATGGAGAAAGCGATCGAACAGTATAACTGCATCATCGACCGCGATGCGGATGGTTATATCAACTCCCTGAATTTTAAAAAGCTGGTCAACTCAAACGGCCTTGAAATAATTGCGAAAGACGAATACAACGATCTCCCCGACGCCGAGCTGTCGGTCTATTACATTCCGCTGCTGACCATCTCCGACGTGATGCAGGATGAGATCAGCAAACTCGAAAGTCAGTACAGCTCATCAGGAAACGAGAACGAAAGCGATCTTCTGAGCGCGGTCATCGAGATGATGAAAGAAAAGACAGACAGTATGACCGCTGATGATTACAGCAAAACAGACCTGATGAACGAATATTCGGCGTACAATTATAACTTCGGCGGCATTGAGGATGAAAAAGAAGTTTCCGAAGCTGTTCCCGAAGATTTTGCGAAGGACTACGCAAACTACCGCTACGTCCACGACGACAGCGCGATCTACGGCATCGAGATAGACGAGTATGCCTCAAACGAGCGCGGCGTGTTCATGGAGCTTGACATGGTAGTTGCCTGCGGCGACTGGGAGTACATCTTCGATGAAGTCCACGCTTGGATCATCGACGGCGAAGTGGGTATCATGATCGACAACTTCAGCATCGAGGAAAACGAGGTCAAGGGCATGACCCTCGATGAGATCAGGGAAAGGATGGACACGAACACCTACACCGTCTCCAGCAACACCAACGCAAAGACCGCCTACAATGCTGCTGCGGTCTATCTCGCGGACAGAGAGGTCGAAGGTGTGTCGTTCGAGGAGGTCATGAAGAACGGCGAGTTCAGGGATGCAGAGGGTGACGAAACGCTCGGTCTGAGCTTATCGCTTACGAAAGCGCCCGACAAGAAGGGCGATGCGTTCCTGTTCAATTCGATGCATGACATTGGTATCACGACAGGCTTTGTGTATCTCGGGGTGATCGACTATAAGAATATGGAGTTTTTCATCCAGTATATCGACGAGAATGGTCATATCGGGCAGTATCCGCACCCGATCAACAACAGCGATTCCGGAAAGGTGGTCTTCGGCACCTATTACGTGAACAGCGACAACTGAAAACAAGCAGCCGCCCGGGCACTGACCCGAGCGGCTGTTTTGTTTACTGTATTGTAGGTGAAGATGAGTTCGTTGATAAGCGGCGGGGCCGCGCCTTTCCTGCTGTCACTCACAGGTGGGGTTGAACCAGTCGCCGTCGTAGGTCATTATCCAGCCGTACTGTTCGCCGACGCTGACGTAGCACCACTTGACGCTGAAATAGTTGTAGCCCTCACGCTTTACGGAGGTGCCTTCGTCCAGCTTCATGATGACTTCGTAGCCTTCGCCCGGGCCTGCGTAGAGATTCAGACCGCCCATGCGCTTTACGGTGAGTTCGTAGCGGTCGCTGCCGTAGTAGTAATCGTCGGGTAGAACGGTGGTAACGGTGGGGTTCTTTGCCGAGAGCATGGATTTCGGCACCCAGCCGTCGGCATTGTCGTAGTTTATGTAGCTCCAGGTCTCACCCGATTTTGGGTCGAGCTGTTCGGCGTGTATCGCGAGAGCTGTTCCCGAGGGAACTTTGACGCTCAGCCGCTCGTAATCGTAACCGGGGCCTATCCTCACGGGGAGTTCATCGACTATGACGTACATCATCCCGTACAGGTCGAGAAATTTCGGCGTTACGGTCTGCTTGTAGGGGTCGGTGGTAGTCGTTGTGGTCGTGGTGGTAGTAGTCGTGGTCGTTGTTGTTGTCGTTTTTGCCTTTGTACCCTCCGCAGGAGCGGCGGCAGGCTCTGCAAGCTGCGGTTCTTCGTCAGCCGAAGCCGCGATGACCGTTCCCGAGCGGTTGCCGCTGTCCATCCTGTCGCGCATGAACAGAGCCGCCCACACGACCGAACCCGCCACGAGGCAGAGACCCATGCAGATGCACAGGAGCTTGTATATCCCTGCGTTGATCTTGACCGAGCGCTCGCTTTCGTACCCGTGCGCCGAGGAGCCCGATGTGCCGTAGACTATCTTCTCGCACTCGGGGCAGAATACGGTGCCGTCCGAGTCGGGGTGTTCTTTTCCGCATCTTTTGCAAAACATACTGTCACTTCCTTTCTTTCGCTCTGTTTTTTCTCTCTGAGCGAAATGATATTTCATATTCCTCAAAACGGCGTTATTCCGCCGCAATTACATTATAATCGCGGTATGTGTAAAAAATATTTGCCGAAGTTGATAGAACTGTGAAACTTAGACTACAGCGCAATAACAAATGATTACGGCGATTACAGGCAAGTTACAAAACGGGCGCAGAAAAATGCGTCAGGCGCGTTTTCCTCGTAGATTTCGGCAAAAAAGTGCCGCTCGGCTATTGATTTTTTGTGGTAAATGTGGTATTAAAATCCCCACCAACCCCGTCCTAAGCTAATTTGCTATATATCGTCCAAAACCCGCGCAATCACGCATTTTACTCGAACACGTAGCAAGACACTTTTGTTCGACTTGACGCAAGTTTCAATATAATAGTTGACCAAAAGTTGTCCGCCATAGGCTAAGACAGCGGAATATATCGTAATCAAAATAATAAGGAGAGATGCTTTATGAAAAGTATTATTGATCTGATCTATTACAGCGATTATTTCCGCACAACCGACAACAGCAGCTTGAGTGATGAATACATGTCGGCTGTTGACAGGGTTTGTGAAGCCGAAAAACAGCTTCTTACCCGCCTCCCCGAGTGCGCCGAGTTTTTTGAAGAGTATCAGGACGCGCAAATAGCTGTGACTTCGCTTGCGCAGCGATATGAATTTGCAAAGGGTATGCGTGTGGGAGCGCAGCTGATACTTGAACTCACCAAGCCGCTATTATAGTATCTCTCACGCATAGAGTTCTGAAGATAAACGGCACTGAGAGTTATCCACGATAAAACGGCAAATCCTTATTCCATTTCGATTCAGTGCGAGGAAAAGCTGGGGTTTAATTGGCTAAAATCCTTGTACAATCGGTAATAATACAAGAACAGTCCCGACAGAGAGCTCCGTCGGGACTGCTGTATTTTTGTTATATTTCTATCGCTTCGGTGCAAAGCGGCTTATTTTACTTCGACCTTCACGCCGTCGAACACAATGGCTTCAACAGCGCTTATGTCTATCGGTTCGTTGTCGGCAAAGGAAACGTCCCATTTCATTTCTCGGTTGGTTCCTCCCCAGCCTCCGCCGGAATATCGCAGAGATTCGCAGCTGCCGTCCTTATAAATGATCTCCAAAGTCGGTTCTTTATCATCAAAAGGATATTTTTCATCTTGCCCCAAAACCCTTATTTCCAATGGACTTATCCTGACTGTTATCGGCTTGCCTTCATATTCGCCTTCGAGCTTTATCGCGTTTTCCGCAAGTTGCGCCGAGTCTATGTCAAATACCACGCTGCCGTGATATACCGTGTTAGTTGGATTGAATGGAAAATCTACCACACTATTTTGCTGTAAAACAACGATATTACACGGTTTTTAGCTTTGATGCTTGTTGGTTTTCAGGCTTTATCTACCATTTTGTCTACCATTTTTTCAATGGTTTTCTCATTCGGCACTCAAAGTCCCTGAATCCACAAAGCTAAGTGCTTGCTGTATTCTACCATTTACGGATTGTCCGTATCCTTATCTTCCTTCTCGTTGCCCTCGTTGCCGTCCAACAGTCTTGCAATTGTTTCAGCCGATTCTTTCTTTGAATGAAAATCAAGATGACTGTAATAGTTTGCCGTTGTCCCCTTGCCAAATAGTAACACGCTTTCGCATGATTGATAAATATCGTAAATACGCCCTAAAACAGGCTTCTTTTGTCTTTCAACGGTTCATCGAGCAGCTTGTAGTAGATATAAATATCACGGGGCTGCCCCTCAACATAGGCATCGAGTGTAATATACTCGATAAGCTCCAAACACATCTCACGGGTAAGCTCCTGCACATCGGTGTATTTTCTCAGGCGCTCCATGAACAGTGCAACATCTTCTTCGTCCTGCCTGATCGTAGCAAACTTTGCTTCAAGCTCCTCAACTTCCTCAGACAGCTTCTTCTGCTCGGCTTCATATTTCGCTATGAGCTTCATCGCTACGACCTCAGAAACCTTGCCGAGGACTTTGTCCTCGTAGATGTTCTGGATCAGTGTGTCAAGCTCCTGCAAGCGGTATCTGCCCTCTGTCAGCCTCTTGGTGTCAACGGAATACTGCTCCTCGTGGTGCTTCGCCTTGCGTGCGAGAAACTCCGCTTTTGCCTTTTCCTCGTCCTCTACTACAAGCTGTGCAATCGACACACCGTCCTCATTGAGCTTGTCAGCGATGTGGCGCGGACTTATTCCGCTTGCCCGCATTTCAAAGATATTGCGGACGATAGGTGCTGCATCGGGATCGATCACAGGCAGATGATTCGGATCATCGCCTTTCGTGTAACCGAACGGAGCGCAGGTCGTGCGGTACTTGCCAGCCTTTGCATTGGCTTCAATAACTGCCTTGATCTTCTTACTCGTCGAAGCGGCGTGCCACTCATTAAATAAGTTGACGATCGGCATCATATCAAGTGCGGAGGTATCCTTGCTTGCAGTATCCACATTATCGTTCAGGCAATGAAGCGGATATTGTAACTTGGAAAAATGTAGTCCACATATCTGCCGACCTCGATGTAATTACGACCGAAACGGGACAGGTCTTTACAGATGATAAGATTGATCTTTCCAGACTGCGCATCGGACAGCAATCTCTGCACCGCAGGTCTGTCGAAGTCCGTACCGCTCCAACCGTCATCGACGTAGGTATCAACGAGATTCCAACCTTGCTCCTTGACATACTTGGTGAGGATAAGTTTCTGGTTTTCTATTGACAGGGATTCGCCGGCTCTCATATCCTCCTGCGAGAGGCGGACGTAAATTCCTGCATTGTAGGACGAATTTCGTCCCATGGTCTGCTTTGCCATTATAACTCCTTTCAAATCAAAGCAGTACCATACCGACATCTTCAGTATAGCGCAAAATGCCAGTATAGTCAATGCCTTGCCGACAAAATTACGCCAGTGTTTCTTTTAAGGCTCTTTCAAAAGCGAGCCTGCCGATCACTTCGTCGATATTTTTCTCTCCGACGAAACGGCTGTGAACGATGTACTTCTTCCCGTCGATCTCATATTCCGAGACACGCTCGGGGAAATCCTTGTACTTCTCGTTCAGCTCAAACATGCCTCAATCTTCACGAACTGCCAGTATCTCTTAATATGCAGATAAGACCGACTGCTTTCACGATCGGTCTCATCATACACTTTTCTATTGCACTATTTTGTGTTTACACAGAATTTTGGGGTGAGTCGTGTGCGTCCAAATTGGTGCTTCCTGAACGCCCGGCTTTTTCTGCTTTTTCGATCTCAATAAAACATACGCCTGATAGTATCTGCACATTCAGCTATCAGTTCCTGACATTTTGGGCGTTGTATCGGTCTTCTGAACATTGAACGCATTGGTGTCGGGTCCTCTGAATAGGCTTTGGTTATGGCGTGGCGTATGCTTCGTTCTACGCAGGACATATCAACGCCGTATTTTTGAGCGATCTCAGGATAAACATCCTTGCTCAGACAATAAAGCTTATCCGGTTTTACAACACACATTACTATCGATTCGGCAAGATACAGATATCCTTTCAGTGCACGGGATATTCCCAGGGAAAGTATGGTATCTATTGTCATATCTTCTATTTTTCTTTCCAACGGGGTAGAAACAGTCATTTTTATGTAGCTGTAGAGTGTCTCCTCACCGTATCCGGAAGGCATTTCGTACCTAACCCCACAGTGTATGGGCTGTTCATTTGAACTTTGCAGTACGAATGTATAGTCCTGCACTTTGAGTACATTACCATTTGCAACAGCATTTATATTTTCTTTCTTTAATCTGTCTGCAAGCTTTGTCGCCAGCAGTTCTTCTTTTTCTTCAATGATCATACTTCATCCAAACCTTCCTTAATATTTTTACATTGATCCAATATTGCATCAAGTGCATAAATGATCATATTTGACAAAGTACTTCAAATATGGTAAAATAACATACATATTAATTTTTGTGGTTATCCCGCTGACACACCACAAAAACAGCGGCTATACAGAACTTAAGGTTCTTGGCGTATATCTTTCCCCCGCCGCAGGCGGGGGAAAGATATGGGGCGCTCAATTATCCTTTTGTTTACCGCATTTTTAGTTGGTGTGCTAAAGGGATAGTCATATTAATTTTTAATGAGTAAGTTGTACATCCCATAGGTGAAATACGCAGCCGTATGATTAATTATACAGGATTACTGGGTATTATTCAATGAAATGATCTTGCAAGTTTCCTGCAAGTTTTTGAAAGGATAGTTTATGGAAAGAACATTAAGACAAAGGATCAAAACGATCAAAGAGATAAAAAATCAGCACGGTATGTCTATTCCGCAGATACAGGATATAGTAGCCGATCACGGCGGTTATGTATCTCCGAGAACAATGTATGACATTTTTGCTGACGGTTCTGAGGAAAAGAATTTTCATTATCAGTCCATTGCACCGATATATGAAGCGCTTATAGATGTTTATGGTGATGATTATTCCTCGGATGATCTTATTGCTCTGAAGCAGATGCTGAAAGAGCGCAATCGTCAGATAGATGATCTTCTTGTACAGCTTGAAAGCAAGCAGGAAGAATTTGATAAGCGACTGGCGATATATGAGGAGCGCAGAAAAGCATATGAACGTTCCATATCCCTGCTTGAAAAGCAGCTTGATAAGCTTGACCGACTTCTTTTCGACCGTGACAGAATGCTTCAGCAGCTGCTTGATGCCTATTTGAAGAATGGAGATACAGTTCAGTCAGCGGTAGTAAATGCATCGGACTGATATGAGTATCAGGATATAAAACCAGTATTGACAAAGGAGGATCTGCCATGGAATTGTGGGATCTGTATGACCGCAAAGGGAACAGAACGGGAGAAGTCTGGGAACGCAGACACGGAAATTTTCTTGAGATACCAATGGGTCGTTACCATCTGGTGAGTGATGTACTGGTACAGCATAGGGACGGTACTTTTCTTCTGTGTAAAAGACATACCAGCAAAGATGTTTACCCCGGATACTGGGAAGCAGGTGCGGGAGGTTCTGCGTTGCAGGGTGAAAATGCCGAAGAATGTGCAAGGCGTGAGTTGTTTGAAGAAACAGGTCTTACGGTGGAAAAACTTGAACTGATAAACATAGCATTCAGCGATAAAAGTCATAGTCTGGTATACTGTTTTACTGCGACCTTCGATTGCCCAAAGAACACAGTTGTTCTTCTGGAAACTGAAACGACGGAATACAAATGGGTAGATGCGGCAGGACTGATAGAGTATTCGGAATCAGATCTTGCTATCTCATTGCGGTGAGGTCGATGAAAATGGTATCCGACCTCGTTCCGATGCGATCGATCTTAATATTTTCAGTACTTCGGGCGAGTATCAGCCGTACACCTGGGAGGGCTTTGTTGTTAAGATATCAGATAAGATAGCATATCTCGGAAGGGATATTGAAGATGCGGTCAGATTAGGCTTTATCGGAGTGCATGAACTCAGAGAACTCGGTAGAATTGCGAGACGATATGGAGAATCGACCATCAACACTACAGTAATAATACATGATTTTATTGTAAGTATCTGTGAAACCAGCTCGCCGGATACTGGAATAATGCTTGGTGAAGACTATAATGAGATGTTAAATGAGATAAAACGGTTCAATTATGAAAAGATATACAAAAACAAAAAGTTTGATAGATATAAAAAGTATGTAAGTACTGTGATCAGGGCGATATATGATATACTTATAGACACGTATTTGGGCGCAGATACCATAAAGAACCTGTTGAATATGAGAAAACTTTTTCCAATGCTGATACCTGATTTCTTAGACCATCTTGATAAATATCTGTCTCCTGAATTACTTGGAAATGTACTCGGCAAGTATAAGCGCTATGATAATGAAAAGATATACGGATGTCTTGAAACAAAGCAGATCTACGCGCAGGCGATAATAGATTTCATATCTGGAATGACTGACAGATACGCTATAGAGGCATACAACGAATTGTTAAGATACTGACTTGTGAAGGTAAGCAGTATATCGTGTGGTTTCGTATGCTGCTGATATAAATATCAAAACTGCGAATTTGACAATAACGATCATACATCTACTTGACACCCAATGATAATAATGATATAAAAGCAGCTCTTCTTTCTGAATAATAATTCAGAGAAAAATTATTCAGAAAGTGAAAAAATGATTGACCTAAAATATTTAGGAAAATACAGAGAAAACGATCGGATAGAGGAGGCAAAAAGAGGTCTCGCGTTGAGGCCTCTTACTTGTTCGCCCGACGGGCAAATTCTAACGGGTGAAACTCTCGAGTGTGTGTAGTCAAGAGCTTAACAGGAAATTTTTGCATATTGCTGACTTTTTTGCTCGAGTGCTATTTGCAAGCCATTAACAGAAAAGCATTATATCCCTATATACTATTGTGCTTTTGACGGAAAACTTGGATATTTTATCTGCAAACCTGAAGTGAAGAATAGATAACATTTAATCAAAGCGGATCATAATAATGGAAGAAATAAAAATAGAAATAGACGAAGAATTGCTTGAACAGCTTATTGACTCAGATCGGGATCTATGGTATATTTATTGATAAGAGCCACAGCGTGAATTCAGTGCGAGTTAAGCTGAATACAAAGGAGGTTTACTATGAAAAAGAAAGAAGAAACAGTGCTGACACAGGAGGAGATCCGTGATTTTATCGTTCACTATGTTAGTGGCAGACGAAACAGATTTTTATCATATTTTTACTCTCCTCTGAAACGCCGTAAATACAGGCATTTTCGGCATTTGGGGTATTATTGCCGCAAAGCTGATTTTGTTCATATTATCTCAAATCTTCTCATATTTTCTCATATTTTTGACTTCATCTGTGGTAAAATTGTGGTAAAACTCAGGCTGTTTTTATGCCTGCTACTCGCTTCATTTCACGCTCAGCGTCCTCAAATCTGATATGAGTATAGGTGTTCAAAGTAGTCCCTTTGCCAAATGGTAACACACTTCGTATGGTTGATAAATAACGTAAATGCGCCTTAAAACAGGCTTCTCTTGTCCTTGAGCGGTTCATCAAGCAGCTTGTAGTAGATATAAATATCACGGGGCTGCCCTTCCACATAGGCATCAAGGGTGATATACTCGATAAGCTCCAGACACATCTCACGGGTAAGCTCCTGCACATCGGTGTACTTTCTCAGTCGCTCCATGAACAGGGCTACATCTTCTTCGTCCTGCCTGATCGTTGAGAACTTTTCTTCAAGGTCAGCAACTTCTGCGGACAGCTCTTTCTGTTCGGTCTCATACTTCGCTATCAGCTTCATCGCCACGTCCTCAGATACCTTGCCGAGGACTTTGTCCTCATAGATATTCTGGATCAGCGTGTCAAGTTCCTGCAAGCGGTATCTGCCCTCTGTGAGCTTATTGGTGTCAACGGAATACTGCTCTTCGTGGCGCTTTGCCTTGCGAGCGAGGAATTCCGCCTTTGTCTTTTCCTCGTCCTCTACAACAAGCTGAGCGAGACTGCGAATATCTTCAAGCACAATAGCGTCCATATCTTGCATTTTGATGTAGTGGCTGGGACAATAACGCTTGCCAAACTTCATGTAAGAGGTGCAGTTGTAATTGTGGCGAAGATACTTTCTCGGCTTTTTCTTACTGCCGTTCGTGGTGTTGTTCCACGCAAGGCGGACTTTGTTTCCGCAGTCCTGACAGTAAATAAGTCCACTGAGGTTAGCAACATAGCCACTGCTGTTACGCTTGCCCTGCGATACCGACTGCTCCATCTCACGCACTCTGTCCCAAAGCTCCTGAGAAACAATAGCTTCGTGCGTATTTTTCACAACGATCATATCTTTCTCGTCATTTTTGATGACCTTATGATTCTTATAGCTGACCGTTCTGGTGCGGAGCTGAACAAGATGTCCGAGATAGGTGTAGTTGTGAAGTATCTGCCTGACGGATTCCGGACTCCACATATGCCTTGTGCGGCGAGGATTAGGCTTGCCAAGCTTTGCATAGTAATAGTCCGAGGGGATCGGTACGCCGTCCTCATTGAGCTTATCAGCAATGTGATGCGGAGATATTCCGCTTGCCCGCATTTCAAAGATGTTGCGAACGATAGGTGCGGCATCGGGATCGATCACAGGCAGATGATTCGGATCATCGCCTTTCGTGTACCCGAACGGAGCGCAGGTCGTGCGGTACTTGCCAGCCTTTGCATTGGCTTCGATGACAGCCTTGATCTTCTTGCTCGTAGAAGCAGCGTGCCACTCATTGAACAAATTCACGATAGGCATCATGTCAAGTGCGGAGGTATCCTTGCTTGCAGTATCCACATTGTCGTTCAGAGCGATGAAGCGGATATTGTAACTTGGAAAAATGTAATCCACATATCTGCCGACCTCAATATAATTACGACCGAAACGGCTGAGGTCTTTGCAAATGATAAGGTTGATCTTTCCCGACTGAGCATCGGACAGCAATCTCTGCACCGCAGGTCTGTCGAAATCAGTACCGCTCCAACCATCATCGACGTAGGTATCCACAAGATTCCAACCTTGCTCCTTGACATACTTGGTGAGGATAAGTTTCTGGTTTTCTATTGACAGGGATTCGCCGGCTCTCATATCCTCCTGCGAGAG
>NZ_FPIR01000010.1:25671-138785 GCF_900119155.1 Ruminococcus sp. YE71
CGGACGTAAATTCCTGCATTGTAGGACGAATTTCGTCCCATGGTCTGCTTTGCCATAGTAACTCCTTTCAAATCAAAGCAGTACCATACCGACATTTTATTCAAACGCCTGTTTTCTGGGCGTTTGTTTTGTACTAAACAACATCAGGTCGTTTAGTATAATACCAATACAACCGCTTTCATCAGACAAATGGCGGTGCGGGAGCCCGCCCTGTTTTATGACGCCAAAGAACTCGCGCCCCTATTTAACGGAATGCGTATTATTTCTCACAATATCAATCAGGTGGCGAAGAAGGCAAACGAAACGAACTGCATTTATGCTGCCGATGTAGAAAAGTTGCGGGAGGAGGTAGAGCACTTACGCCGTATGTCAAGCACGTCTGTGTTCACAGCACCGTTCAGGATAATCTGAGCTACATTCTGAACGCCGATAAGACCGAGCAGCTGCATTACACGACCTCGCTCAACTGCACCACCGACCCTTACGAGGCGTATTTGCAGATGAAAGCGGTTTACGAGCAGTACAGCGGTCACAGATTCGACAGCCCCAAGCCCAAGAAAGGTCGCGCCCATGTCAAGACCATTCACTACATCATGAGCTTTGCCGATTCCGAGAACGTTTCACCTGAGCTTGCTTTCAAGATAGCCAAGACCCTTGTGATAAAGGCGTTTGGAAAAGATGTCCAAGCGGTCATAGCCGTTCACACCGACAAGTCGCACGTCCATGCTCACTTCGCAATAAATACTTATTCGCTGACCGGGCACAAGTATAATGCTAATATGCGGTCGCTGCACTTTGTCCGCGAGAAGTCCAACGAGGTATGCAGAATGTTCGGCGTTACGCCCGCGCTAAACTTTGAGGGTGAGGGTAGGTCGATCTCGCACTACGAATGGGAGCAGCAGAAGAACGGCACCTCGTGGAAGGAATGTATCCGTAATGAAATCGACGATCTGCTGCCTACGGTAAATACGGTAGAAGAACTGCTTGCCGCGCTTGAAAGGCGCAGGTTCATCATTAATCGCGGGAAATATATCTCTGTAACAGCCCCTGGGAAGAAACGTTCTGTCCGTCTGAAAACATTAGGCGAGGACTACACCGAAGAATCGCTTAAAGCGAGAATTCTTTGGCGAGCGGTCGGAAATATTGACAATCTGCATTTCACTAATACAGAGATCGAGCGTGCATATATTGACGTATTAGGCGATGTCCGTATTCTTGCCGATGAAAGAAGAAAAGTGCCGCGCAGGTATGATACCGAGCGTCCGTATGGAACGGATAACGATCTTGACTGTTACCGCCTTTCTGCGCAGATCGCGGTCATGAACTGGGATCATATAAGCTCGATAAGCGATCTGAAAAACAGAATTATTAAGCTCTCCGCGGAGATCAAAAAGGAGCATGAGGAGTATTCTGCCGTTCTTTTGGAGCAAGAAAGGGTGCAAACGCTCATTGAGCAGTCGGACTATTATTTCGCTAATACCAATAGAACCGATTTGTCCGCCGAAGAATTTGCTCGCCTGCAAACATACAGAACAGCAGTATACGAAAATAATATCATGACACAAGCCGATAGAATTATGCTCAAAAGGAAGAACGAAAGCCTTATGTCAAAGATTTCGGACATGAAAGAAAGGCTCACGAAGAAAAGAAATAAGCTGGTTCGGTACGTCGATATTCGTGATACCTACGATCAAATATCCAACCCCGGATATTTTATGAGCCCCAGCACAGCGAGAAACTGGCTGAAGCACTTTACGGATAAAAACCATCTCTCGCGAATACACCCTCATCAGTTCAGACACACAGCGATCAGCTTACAGCTTCAGAACGGCATAAGCATACCCGAGGCGGCAAAGAGGGCAGGACACTCCCGACCTGATGTAACGCTTCGTACCTACAGTCATACCCTCAAAGACAATGACCGTCATTGCTGTGAGGTCGTAACCAAGGCTATACCGAAAATGCCCAAGCGCAAAACGGGCTGATAGCTTGTGAAAAGATATGTTAAACGCAGGTTGAAATAACTTGCAGCAGCTTAAGAGTTGACCGTTTGTTGACCAAAATAGTTTGCAAGCGGTCACTAAGAGCTGCAAAGTGCTTGAAGATGCGCGGTTTGTGAGGGTGGGACTTGATTTTTTAGCGAGAATGTGGTACAATTAATGTAGTGTATCCTTACATTGGAAAATGATGCACAGACAGATATGGCAGGACAACAGAAAGAGGTGTCTTTACAATGAGAGAATTTGAAGAAAAGAGATTCGCGAGCTCGGACGGGCTGCATCAGTGCTACTACATCGTTGTGCGTCCCGACGGCGAGCCAAAGGGAATTTTACAGATAGCCCACGGAATGTGTGAATATATCGACCGCTACCGCGACTTCATGAGCCGGCTCGCGGACAATGGCTATGTGGTGTGCGGCAACGACCATATCGGTCACGGACGCACCGTGGATTCCCCTGCCGAGCTGGGTTATTTCGCGCCCGAAAACGGCTGGCAGATGGTCGTTAACGATATGTTCCGCCTGACAAAGCTGATGAAGGAAGAATATCCCGACACGCCCTATTTCCTGCTCGGACATAGCATGGGCAGCTTCATGGCGAGAGCTTACGCCGTCAAGCACGCAAGAGCCTGCAACGGCTACATCTTCATGGGTACTGCCGACGGCTTCGAGTCCGAGGTGAAGAACGTCACCTCAAAGGGCTTCACGAAGGCGGAGGAGATTGAGGACGAGATAGACAAGAGCCTCGGCGGTCAGTCTGCTCAGAACATGGGCAAGAAGCTGTTCAATATGCTCTCGGGCAAGGAAAAGACCTTCGGCAAAGCGGCTATCACCATCATGCTCACACAGGCTGAGGCGATAAAGCGCGTCAAGGGCGACCAGTGTACCAGCAAACTGTTGGATGCCATCTGCTTCGGCAAGTACAACGACCGCATCAAGGACGCGAAAACGGGCTACGAATGGGTCAGCCGCGACGAGGAGATAGTCGCGAAGTACTCCGAAGACCCGCTCTGCAATTACCGTTTCACCGTCAACGGCTATATGAACATGGCTTCGGTGCTGTACTACGTTTCGGATGACAAGTGGTACTCCCACCTGCCGAAGGACATTCCGATGCTGCTCGTGGCTGGTACGGAAGACCCCGTTGGCAGCTACGGAGAAGGCGTGAAGAACGTCTACAACAGGATGTGCGAATACTGCTGCGACGCTTCGATGAAGCTCTACGAGGGCGCACGCCACGAACTGCTCAACGAGCTTAACAAGGAAGAGGTATATGCGGATATACTCACATTCCTGGATTCCAATCTTTAATTGTACAAAAAAACGTATCATTAGGAGGGCTTGCGCTTGTTCTTCAAGATAAAGAGCTTCGGGCTGACGGGACTCAACGCTTTCCCCGTCACAGCCGAGATAGAGACGAGTAAGGATCTGCCCGATTTCCAGATAATCGGTCTCGCCGACGCCGCGGTGCGTGAGTGCCGCGAGCGTATGAAGAGCGCCTTCCGCTCTTCAAAGCTGAGCTTCCCCGAGGAACGCGTCATCGTTAACCTCGCTCCTGCCGACGTGAAGAAAACAGGCACCGTCCACGATCTCTCCATCGCGATGGCGATAGCCATGACACAGGGCTGGATACGCGGCTGCGATACCGAGCGGTCGGCATTCATCGGCGAGGTGTCGCTGGGCGGCGAGGTCAGGGGCGTCCGCGGAGTGCTGCCGATGACCATCCTCGCAAGAGAGCAGGGCATCACCGACATCTACGTCCCCGAGGAAAACGCTGCCGAGGCTTCGGTGGTGGACGGTGTGAACGTCTACGGGGTGAACTGCCTGCGGCAGATGATAGAGCACTTCTCCATAGGCGGCAGGCTGACCGTTCAGCCGAAATACACACCCGCGGACGAGGAGCTGAAACACACCGCCGATTTCTGTGACATCAAGGGGCAGGAGCTTGCAAAACGCGCACTCGAAGTGGCGGCGAGCGGCGGTCACAATGCGCTGCTCATCGGGCCGCCGGGTTCGGGCAAATCAATGCTCGCAAAGGCGCTGCCCTCCATACTCCCGAGGATGACCTTCGAGGAAGCGATAGCCGCGACGAACGTCTACTCTGTGGCGGGTGAGATAGACCCGAAGCATCCCCTCGTTTCCGAGAGACCCTTCCGTTCGCCCCACCACACCGTCTCAACGGCAGGACTTTCGGGCGGCGGCAGCGTACCGCGCCCGGGCGAGATCTCCCTTGCCCACAACGGCGTTCTGTTTCTCGACGAGCTTCCCGAGTTCAGCCGCAACGCTCTTGAGATACTGCGTCAGCCCCTTGAGGACGGCAAGGTGACCATCTCCCGCGCGGCAGGTTCGGTGACATATCCCTCGTCGTTCATGCTGGTCGCCGCCATGAACCCCTGCCCCTGCGGCTACTACGGCCATCCTACACGAAAATGCACCTGCAACCGCAAGAAGGTCGAGACCTACCTCTCGAAGATATCGGGGCCGATGCTCGACAGGATAGACATCAACGTCGAAGCCGCCTCGGTTGAGTTCGAGGATCTGTCCTCGGGCAGGAAAGCCGAACCCTCCGAAGCCATACGAGAGAGAGTGCAGGCGGCGCGTGACATACAGAACAGGCGTTACGAGGGCACACCCGTCACCTGCAACGCAAAGCTCACCCCCGATATGATGTCAGAGGTCTGCGTCATGACCGACAGCGCAAAGACCGCCCTCAGACGGGTGTTCGAGGCTTACGGGATGTCGGCACGCGCCTACGACAAGGTGCTGAAGGTGGCAAGGACGATAGCCGACCTCGACAGGAGCGATGTCATCGACACGAAACACATCATCGAAGCGACAGGCTACAGAACGCTCGATAAGAAGTACTGGTCTCAGTGATTTCATATATTTATTTGTGTTTATTTAAACGTTATCATTATGCTGATTATTGAAAATCGTGAACAAATTGTTAAATGTCACGAACATACTGGAATTACTCTGGTAAATATGATATAATTTAGAGTGAGACGAAGCTTCATCAGCTTTCAGACCGTTATTTTTTTATGAGGTGATATTTTATGACAGATGAGATCAAGGCACTTTATGAGCTTTGGTGCGCAAACGCTACCGAAGATGCTGACCTTTCCGCAGAGCTGAAAAGCATTGCGGGCGACGAAGAGGCTATCATCGACCGTTTCTACCGCAACCTTGAGTTCGGTACGGGCGGACTCCGCGGCGTTATCGGCGCAGGCGCATACAGAATGAACATATACACCGTAAGACGCGCTACCCAGGGTCTTGCGGACTACGTAAACGGCGATTTCGAGAACGGCTCGGTGGCTATCTCCTACGATTCGCGCATCAAGTCCGATGTTTTCGCAAAGGCTGCTGCAAGCGTCCTCGTTGCGAACGGCATCAAGGTCTACATCTACAAGGAGCTTATGCCCACCCCGATGCTCAGCTACGCTGTACGCTACTTCGGCTGCTCGGCAGGTATCATGGTGACCGCTTCCCACAACCCCGCCAAGTACAACGGCTACAAGGTATACGGTTCTGACGGCTGCCAGATCACCCTCGACGTTGCGAACACCGTTATCGGCAAGATCGGCGAAGTTCCCATGTTCGGCGGCGCAAAGGTAGCTGACTTCGACAAGGCAGTTGCTGAGGGCAAGATCGTTTACATCGACGACAAGTGCATCAACGATTACCTCGACGAGGTAAGAAAGCAGGGCATCCACACCGACCTCGTGGCTGACAGCGGTCTGAAGGTCGTTTACACCCCGCTCAACGGCACAGGCAACAAGCCCGTCCGCGCTATCCTCAAGCAGATCGGCGTCAAGGAAGTTACCGTAGTTCCCGAGCAGGAGAACCCCGACGGCAATTTCCCCACCTGCCCCTTCCCGAACCCCGAGATCAAGGAGGCTCTCGCTTACGGTCTGAAACTCTGTGAGACCGTGAAGCCCGACCTGCTGCTGGCGACCGACCCCGACTGCGACAGAGTAGGTATCGCAGTTCCTTCTCCCGACGGTGACTACGTTCTGTTCTCGGGCAACGAGACAGGCGCTCTGCTGATGGAGTATGTTTGCTCCGAAAGAAAGGCTCTCGGCACCATGCCCGAAAGACCTGTTGCGGTAAAGACCATCGTTTCCACCGACATCTGCAAGAAGATGGCTGAGGAGTACGGCGTTGAGCTTCGCGAAGTTCTCACAGGCTTCAAGTTCATCGGCGAACAGATTGGCTTCCTTGAGGCTGACGGTGAGGCTGACAGATATATCTTCGGTTTCGAGGAGAGCTACGGCTACCTTTCGGGCTCGTATGTCCGCGATAAGGACGCTGTTGTGGCTTCCATGCTCATCTGCGAAATGGCTGCGTTCTACCGCACCAAGGGCATCTCGCTCCTCGACGCAAGAGACAAAATGTACGCTAAATACGGCAACTACAAGCACTCTCAGGAGTCCTTCGTATGCGAGGGCGCAAGCGGTATGGAGCGCATGAAGGAGATAATGTCCGACCTCAGAACGAATACCCCTGCCGAGATCGGCGGACTCAAGGTAGAGAAGTTCGGCGATTACCTCGCTTCCACCGAGACCAATATCGCTGACGGCAAGGTAACTCCCATCGAGCTGCCCAAGAGCGATGTTCTTGCGTTCAGACTCGAACAGGACGCTTCGGTCATCATCCGTCCGTCCGGTACCGAGCCGAAGATAAAGGCTTACTACACCACCATCGGCGAGACCCGTGAGGCAGCCGATGCTCAGGAAAGAAAGCTCGCTGAGAGCTTCAAGAAGATCCTCGGATTCTGATATTAAACAGTACATAAAAAGGGACTGCTCAAGGGCAGTCCTTTTTTTGTGTTCGGACAAAAAAGACCAACAGCCCCCGAAGGGGCTGCCGATCTTTAAGGTTCTTATGACTACTTGGATGAGGTGAAGTCTTACTTGATAGTAACTGTAACAGCTCTCTGGTTGAGATTGCTGATATCCCATTCGCCGTTGATCTTAGCGCCTACGACTACCTTATAGGAGCCTGCGGGAACCTTGGTCTTGGTGAATGTGGTCTCTTTTGCTGTGGTCTGAGCGAGGAGCTTCCACTTGCCTGCGGTGAGGTTCTTGATGGTATAAGTATCGGTATTGCCCTCAGCGAGCTTTTCCCAGCTGCCGTTTACGTATGCAACTACTGCATAGCTCTCAGCGCCCTTGATCTTTGTCCAGTTCAGCTTGACAGCGTTCTCGCCCTTCTCGAATGTCACGGTCGGAGCGGTATAAGTCAGCTTATCGATAGCGACTGTTCTGGTGTTGGTATAAGTCTTGTCGCCGAACTTAACGGTCGCGAGGTAAACGGTCTTACCGTCTGCAACGTATGTGGGCTCTGCGGGAGTGGTGATCTTGCTTGTTACGGTCGCGGTCTCTGTCTCGATGTGAGTCTCATCATTAGAGCAGGTGCGCTTAGCGGTACACTTCCACTCGCCAGTAGCCTTTACCCACGACCATGTGTATGTAGGAGCGGACCATTCGTGGCCGATCGGGTCAGCATCGACCTGCTTGTCCTCTGTGTACTCTACGCCGTCGATCGTCACCTTTGCGGTATAGGTCTTGACGCCCTTTTCGGTGCAGGTGGGGTTCGTGGTGACAGAAGCAGTAACGGTTGCGTCAACCGTCTCGGTGTGAGACTTTTCGGTCTTGCAGGTGCATGTCGCAGTGGCTGTGTAGCCGTTTGCGGTCTCAGTCCACTCAAAGGTCGGAGAGTTCCAGTCGTGACCGAGAGCTGCGATATCGACCGACTTATCCTCCGTGTACTCTACGCCGTCGATCGTCACCTTTGCGGTATAGGTCTTGACGCCCTTTTCGGTGCAGGTGGGGTTCGTGGTGACAGAAGCAGTAACGGTTGCGTCAACCGTCTCGGTGTGAGACTTTTCGGTCTTGCAGGTGCATGTCGCAGTGGCTGTGTAGCCGTTTG
The DNA here is from genome assembly GCF_900119155.1 of Ruminococcus sp. YE71. Classification (GTDB taxonomy): domain Bacteria; phylum Bacillota; class Clostridia; order Oscillospirales; family Ruminococcaceae; genus YE71. The sequence continues at coordinate 33,605 of NZ_FPIR01000010.1, forward strand.
CGGTCTCAGTCCGCTCAAAGGTCGGAGCGTTCCAGCTGTGACCGAGAGCGCTGACGATGGTGTCGTCGGGATCGACCTTGTTGTCGTTGTTGCGGTCGGTGAGCAAAGTACCCTGATCGTCGGTGTAGAGTTTGCCGTCAGAGCCTGTGTAGTACTCTATGTTGCCGTCCTCGGTGTAGGTAGCAGTCTTGGCATCGGTCTTTTCGTATGAAACGAAAGTGAAGGGCTTCGTCACAGACCCCACATAATCCCACTTACCCGTGATAACAGCGATATACGAGCCGCCTTTGGTCGGAGCGGATGAAAGATCTGTACCGTCAGCGTTCTTGTATGAAACGGTGTATTCGTCAGCCGTCAATGTTGCTTCGCCGACAACAACGGATTCGACCTTTGCGGAGTTTTCTGCCATTGTGACGGTGGTGTTTTCATCTGTAAGGGTGATAGGCTGTGTATTTTCATAATATACCTTGACAGATCTGATATTTACCATAGGTACTTTGGTATCACTTAATACAAGCTCATTTACATCTCCATCAAGTATGTCTGCGAAAATAACACCATAGTTTGCAAAATTCTCAGAGGACAGTATTCCGTCAGAGATCTTCAATTTATCTAAGGTCAGCGCCGGATTCAGCCAGTCGATAGTATACTCGACCTTCGTTATCTTATAGCCCTGTGCGGCATTTACGGTCAAAACACGGTTTTCACCGTAATAATCAGAACTAACTGCAATACCATCTCCGTCATGATTATAGCCCATCACCGAGCATTTTCTGCCATTATAGGTCTGAGTAGTCCGCGTTTCGCCTGAAGTCACATCGATAGTTTCGCTCATTTCCGTCGTATTCACCGCAATAGTGAACTTCTTCTCTACACTGCCCTTATAATTGCCATTACCCTTGATAATAGCGGTGTAATTGCCAGGTTTGGTAGGTCTGGTGGTATTTATGCCGTCAGAGTTCTTGTATTTAACGGTGTAATCGGCAGTCGTCAGTGTTTTTTCATCGGCAACAACAGATATTACCCTTGCGGAATTATTTGCCATTGTGACGGTGGTGTTTTCATCGGTAAGGGTGACCTTAGTGACAGACTGTACCGGTGTGTTGTCCCATATGAATATCCTGTCACCGTCATCGTCCCACGATTGCATATCTTCAAAAGCAGATGCTTCGGTATCGGCAATACCCCATTTGAAATCTGAACTTCTGAAGTAATCAGAATTAAAACCTGAAGAACTTACACATTCATAATAGTATTTACCTTTATATTTAAAGAAGAAATCACGAAAACCGTTGGGATCGGGGTCCGCAGCCTTGATCGTATTAATATAGTAGATCAGCCAGTTCTTTGCTGTATCGGGGTCAATTTTGCCGATACTGTCCGCTGTTACTGTGCTCACATCGTTAACCTTATTGAAGCTTCCCGAAAACTCCGGCAGAACATAATATGTTATCTTTACAGCATTGAACCGGATCCATCTAAATCCATTGACAGGATTTGAGATAGTAACACTGTCGTTGTTTATATCGGAGATTGCGACCTTGTTTCCCGAAACACTTACTTTTCCCACGGAAGCTTTGGTATAGCCTACCGAGTCATTTCCATCATACGACGTCGTAAATTCTACTTTTTTATTGAAGTGCCCGTTGGTGCTGTGATGGTCACAGAAACGTCACCCAAAGCAGAGGTATAGCCGAAATTCAAGCCGTCTGAATCACAGCTGTCTCCTAAGAAATTAAAGCCTTCTTTAGGGCAACACCGCACAACCACCGGCTCGCGCCTTTGCACGTCATATGCCGTATCAAGCATAAGCTTGATACACATATTATTCCGTCATATTGCCCAAATTCTCCTTGACTTGCGTCAGCAAGCCTGCGTCGAATTTAGACAATCTGACGAAAAATCTGTGGCACCAGCTTCGCTGGTGCGGCGCATCTGACGCACAATGGTCGTGCGGTATTGCCTTAGTAATATCAAACGCACCGCTGCCGCCTTTCAGATCTGTGATATTTACGGTATTTTACTGTAACTCATCCGCGCTCACAACGATAGCCGTTTCGGCAAACAGCCCTGTCGTTCCCACGACCGCAGGGATATTGCCCGTCACGCTCAGAAGAGCCGTCAGACCCGCGAGAGTCCGTTTCATAACATTTTGCGTCATAAGAATTCCACCCTTGTATAGATTTTTTTGAAGCGCTCTGCACTTCATTTACTGTACTCATCAGAAAAAACTATTACCGAACGGCAACGTTTTTTCCACGTTAACGATAATATCACAGTTGGTTCAACATTTCAGGTTATTTCTTATAATTTATTGATCCGACAGCTTTTTTGTGAATTTTCTACAAACATTTGCCGTATATTTTGTGAGTAGATACAGTAAACCAAAAAGTGAACTTCACCCATATCACCAAAAACAGAAAAGAGTCCATAACATGATGTGTGCGCATAAAAAAGGCGGGGGCAAGCCCCCACCCTACATAAGATGTTCAGATGGTATCTCTTGAAATGGTGATAGCCTATCTTTCCAACCACGTCTAACGAACGACATATTAAAAGACTTTGGAAATGTTCCCCCCCCCAGCAAGACCCGCACTCTCCCCACGTCAGCAGTTCAAAACAGAGTCAAGAACAGAAAGGAAGCGGTCAACTTCGGCGTCGGTGGTCAGGTGGGAGAGGCTTATACGCCAGGAAGTGAGGGCGCGTTTGCGGTCGCGGGAGACCGCCATCACCGCTCTTGACGGGGTATTCGCCACCGAGCAGGCGGACTTCACCGACACGCAGACTCCCCTTTCGTCCAGCAGGCGGCGCATTTCCTCGCCCTTGATGCCGCTGACCGACAGGTTCAGGATGTGGGGGACGGCGTCATCGGGACTGTTCACCGTCACCTTCTTGTTCCCCTCGAAGTGGGCGCGGATCCTGCCGTTCAGCGCCTTCACGCGGCTGAAACGCTCTTCCCGCTCCCTGAATGCAAGCTCAAGCGCAGTCGATAACGCCGCCGCTGCGGGCGCATCGGGGGTGCCGCTCCTGTAGATCGTAGTGCTCGCGCCGCCGTGGATAAGCGGCTCGACCACCGTGCCTTTGGCCTTGTAGAGCACTCCGCTACCCTTCAGCCCGTAGAACTTGTGAGGCGCAAAACTCGCCGTGTGGACGCCCGTCAGGTCGATGGGTATCTTCCCGACCGCCTGCGTCATATCGACGTGCAGCCTGCAATTCGGGTGGATGCTCACCGCTTCGGCTATCTCGGCGACAGGCTGGACAGTTCCGAGCTCGCTGTCCACCGCGCAGACCGCACAGAGCACCGTATCCGTGCGCAGGAGCCTTTTCAGGTGCTCGATATCCACCTTGCCGTTCGGCAGGATGTCCACGAGGTCGATCTCCCAGCCCTGTTCCTGCAAATATGTCAGCGCACCGCTCACCGAGCTGTGTTCGAGAAAGGTCGAGACAATGTGCTTTCCGCGGCGACGGTTCGCCCATGCGATGCCCTTGACCGCAAGGTTGTTCGCCTCGCTGGCGCCGCTGGTCAGGATAAGCTCATCAGACGAAACGCCGAGCAGTTCCGCCGTTTTCGTGAGGGAGTTATCGACTATCTGCTTTGCCGAAGCGCCGAAGCTGTGCGCCGAATTCGGGTTCGCAAAGAACGCCCTCGCCGACTGCGCATACACCGAGAGCACCCTCTCGTCGGGGGGCGTGTCGGCGGAATAATCGAGGTAGATCGTGCTCATTTCTGCCGCCTTTCCCCATCGTAATCGTCGAGAAAATGATGGTACTCGTCGCCGAGATGGTAGGAGATTATCGTTTGCAGGTTGACGTTCTCGACGCTGCGGAATATATTTATATCCACCGAGGGATTCACCGCGCGAAGCTGTTTCAGGAGTGTCTTTATCTCCTGACGTTTTGAACCGCCGCCGCCGTTGTCGCACATGGTGCAGTTCTCGGTGAAGCGGCATGCGCACTGGATAAATTGCAGGTCGTTGTACTGTCTCCACGCGATGATGTCGGCTTCGCGCACCATGTACATTGGACGGATGAGCTGCATCCCCTCGTAGTTTTCGCTGTGTATTTTCGGCATCATCGTCTGCACCTGCGAACCGTAGAGCATACCCATGAGGATGGTCTCGATAACGTCGTCGAAGTGGTGTCCGAGGGCTATCTTGTTGCAGCCCATCTCCTTCGCGGTCTTGTAGAGGTAGCCGCGGCGCATCCTTGCACAGAGGTAGCAGGGGTGCTGATCGACCTTCGCCACCGCGTCGAATATCTGTGTTTCAAATACTTGTATCGGGATGTCCAGCAGAAGGGCATTTTCCTTTATTTTCTGGTAGTTTATCTCGTTGTAGCCCGGGTTCATAACGAGGAACACCACCTCGAACGGCACCTTCGAGTATCTTTGCAGACGCTTCATACACATGGCCATCAGCATCGAATCCTTGCCGCCCGAGATACAGACGGCTATCTTGTCGCCCTCCTGTATCAGGTCGTATTCCTTGATGCCTTTGAGGAATCTTGACCAGATGGTGCGGCGGAACTTCCTGACCACCGAAAGTTCTATGTTGTTCGGGATCTCCATTTCCATTTTCACTTGCACTCCTTACATTTTATATGATTATTATAGCATCATAATCATAGTTAGTCAATAGACTTAATATGTTATTTACACAACGTACATCCAACACAGACCTTTTCTCCCACCGAGGATAAGTGCCGCGCCGAATGTCACATAGGTGCGGCATATATTTATATATAGGCAAAATCTATTGTGAAACGGTCACATGATAACGTAATCGTATAACTGCTTCGTTTTATGCACGTCTTCCCTGCCCCACACTGTGAAACCGCGGTCTCACAGTGTTTTTTTCATGAAAACGTTGCCGTTATTTTCAGGTATAAATTTCGCCTATAATTGTTATATTGCAAGATAGAATAGATTTATACTTTCTGCGTTTAGGTATCTTGAATAAGAATATATGAACTTTTTTCTTTCATTCTTGCAGAGTTGCCAAAGCCCGACAATTTGTGAAAAAATGCGATGTTCCCGTACAGTCCCGACTGCTGACGGCGGCGGCGGTCTCACGATAACGTTATCGGGTTTTTCCTTTGACTTATTCTGCGGTCTGAAATATAATTATCACATCGGATATGTTCCGTTTGAAAAAACGGACTGTCAAAAGTTCACGCACGAAAGTGAAAGGAAATGATCGAATGGTTCAAACAGTCAAAACCAAGGTACCTGCAATTAACATCGAGCTCCCCGAGGTGACTATAAGAGAGGTCAGACTCGGTTCGGTGACGAATTTCAGCGGTACCGCCGCCGAGCTGGTGGAGCTGTCGCAGTGCGGCACTCTGAAGGACAAGGGCAGAGCTTTCAGCCAGAGCACGGGCTGCGGATCGGGCAACGCCTTCTGTCAGCTGTCGGGAATACGAGGGGTGGTAGTCATCAATCACGCGCCCATCGGATGCGCAAGCGATTTCCAGTCCTTTGATTTCATCAACCGCGTCGGACTGAGCGACTTCGGTATCACCGATTACAACGGCAGATTCTATTCCACCGACCTGCTGGAGAAGAACACTATCTTCGGCGGCATCGAAAAGCTGAAGGAGGCAGCCCGCGAGATATTCGCACGGGAGAAGCCGAAGGCGATATTCATCACCACCTCATGCGCATCGGGCATCATCGGCGACGACGTGGGTGCGGCAGCGGACGAGCTGAGCAGAGAGTTCGGCATCCCCGTGACACCCTGTATCTGTGAGGGCTTTCGTTCAAAGCTGTGGACGAGCGGTTTCGACGCGGCGTTCCACTCGGTGCTCAAAGGCATCGTGAAGCCCACGAGAAAAAAGACAAACAAGGTAAATATCATAAACTTCTGGGGCAGCAGGATATTCGACGACCTGCTGAACGAGCTGGGCTACGAAGCACAGTACATCGTCCCCTACGCTACCTACGAGGAGCTGGAATACATCTCGGAAGCCGCCGCTACTATCCAGATATGCTCGACACTGGGTTCCTACCTCGGGGCGGCGCTCGAACAGCTGTACGGCGTTCCCGAGATCAAGTTCGCACCCGCGTTCGGCATCAAGGGCACCGACAGATGGATGCGCGAGCTCGGAAGAGTCCTTGACCGCGAAGAACAGGTCGAGGAGATAATCGAGCGCCGCCACCGCGAGATAGAGCCGAAGCTGAACGAGTACAGGGAAAAGCTCAGCGGCAAGAGAGCTTACGTCACCGCAGGAGCGGCATTCGGACACTCCCTCTCCTCGCTGATACAGGATCTCGGCATGACGCTGGTTGGTGCGTCGGTGTATCACCACGACGCCTTCTACGACAACGGCAACACCGAATCCGACGCCCTTGCGAACACCGTTGAGATGTACGGCAACATCCCCAATTACCGCGTCTGCAACAAGCAGATTTTCGAGATAGTCAACGTCCTCAACAAGATCGACGTTGACATCCTCATAGCCCGTCACCCCGGCATAGTGGTCTGGGGCGCAAAGCTGGGTCTGCCGACCTTCATAATGGACGACGAGCAGTTCGCTTTCGGCTATAAGGGCATCCTGAATTACGCCGAGAAGATACTTGAGACCCTCGATACCATCGAGTTCACGAAGAATCTGCAAAAACACGCGCGAATGCCCTATACAAAATGGTGGCTTGAACAGTCCGTGGATACATTCACGATAGGAGGCGGCAGCAAATGAGCAATTTCATCTCACATCCAAAATACACCTGCGCTCTCGGCGCACAGCAGACGGTGCTTGCCATAACCCGCGCTGTCCCGATAGTCCACTCGGGTCCGGGATGCGCCTTCAAGGTACACGGGCTTCTCGGACAGGGGCAGTCCTATGTGGGCGGCGGTTCGATCCCATGTACCAACGCAGGAAGCAAGGAAGTCGTGTTCGGCGGCGTAAACAAGCTGGACGAACTGATACGCTCTTCCTTCAAGGTGCTTGACGGCGACCTGTTCGTGGTGCTGACGGGATGTACCTCGGACATCATCGGCGACGACATCGCAAGTGTTGCCGAAAGGTATCAGGAAGAGGGAAAGCCCGTGGTCTACGCCGAAACGGGCGGATTCAAGAGCAACAACTATTCGAGCCACAGCACGGTGGTCAACGCCATCATCGACCAGTACGTTGACAAGTACCGCGTCGGAGAGGGCGTGGAAAAGGGACTGGTGAACGTCTTTTCTTCCATCCCCGACCAGGACCCCTACTGGGAAGGCAACCTCGAAGAGCTCAAACGCATACTCGAAGGCATCGGGCTGAAGGTGAACATCCTGTTCGGTTCCCGTTCGGGCGGACTGGATGAATGGAAGACCATCCCAAACGCACAGCTAAACATCGTGGCTGACGCATGGACAGGGGTGAAGATAGCAAAGCACCTCGAAAGAAAGTACGGCACGCCCTATCTGCACTTCCCCTACTTCCCCGTAGGCGGAGAACAGACGAGCGATTTCCTTCGCAGGGTAGCCGACGCTGTGGGCGCCGACAAGAAGCTCACCGAACAGTTCATCAAGAAAGAAGAGGAACGCTTCTACATCTACCTCGAACGAATGGCGGACTTCATCCTCGAATTCAAGTACAATATACCGAGGCGATTTTACTCGGTGCTGGATTCTTCCTACGCAGTCGGGATGTCGAAGTTCCTCGTGAACGAGCTCGGCATACTCCCCTCGGGAGTGTTCATCTCGGACAATACCCCCGAGAAGTTCCAAAAGCTCGTGACTGAAGAACTGAACAACATCTCCGAATACAGGAGCGTGACCCCCGTATTCGAGACCGACGGCGAGAAGATACTACTCGAAATAGACAAGGACGACCACAAGAACAGGTTCATCATACTCGGCTCCGCATGGGAGAGCCACTACGCAAAAGAACATGACGCAGACCTGCTCCTGCTGAACATCCCGCTGACCTACCGTCTGGTGCTCAACTGCACCTACATCGGCTACAACGGCGGTCTCAGAGTTATCGAAGAGATATACAACGGCGTCCTTTCGACCTACAGGACCTGACAGTAAAAAAACAAGGAGAAAGAATATGAAAAAGATATTATCATCCGTCACCGCACTTCTTCTGACAGCAGGTGCGCTCACGGGATGCAGCTCTACAGCAGCTTCGGACAAGACCGCAGGCGGAAACGGCGGTTCGGCAGAAAGTGAAGATACCATAACCATCGCCGTCACCGACGAGCTGAGCGTCGTCGATCCGATACACGGCTACTCCGACCAGGCGGACGCCATCCTCATGCAGGTGGCGGAGGGACTCTTCGAGTTTGACAGCAACAATCAGGTACAGCCGTTCCTCGCAGAAAGCTACGAACATCCCGACCAGACCACCTACATCTACAAGATACGCGACGACGTGACATTCTCCGACGGCAACAAGCTGACGGCTGACGACGTTGTGTTCTCGCTGGAAAGGCACAGAGACACCTCGAACCCCTCGGAGCTGGCATGGATGTTCGATAACGTGGACACCATCGAAAAGACGGGCGACTACGAAGTTACCGTCAAGCTCAAGGCTCCCGATTCCATGTGGCAGAATTCCCTCTCCACATCGGCAGGACTTGTCATTGAGAAGGCGTACTTTGAGGAGCACGCCGAGGACTTCGGCACAGCGCAGGGCGGCATCATCGGAAGCGGTCCCTACGTTGTGAGCGAGTGGGAGCCGGGCGAGGAGATAGTCCTCACCGCAAACGAACAGTACTGGGACAAGGATCTGTCCCTCGACTTCAACAAGCTGGTCTACAAGAACATCCCCGACGAGTCGGTGACGAAGCTCTCGCTGGAGTCGGGTCAGGTGGACATCGCCTTCTCACTTTCTCCTGATTCGCTGAAGGAAGTCGAGAACTACGAGAACGTCAACATCGACTCCGTTGATATGTTCCTCACCTACTTCGTATCCTTCAACACCACGAAGAAGCCCTTTGACGATGTGAACGTCAGAAAGGCTGTCGCTTACGCCATCGACAAGAAGTCGCTGGCAGAGGCGCTCTACAACAACAAGTTCGGTGTTTACGGAAAGTCGCTCCCCTTCGAGAGGACTATCGAGCCCGACACCCCCGAGTGGAACGCATTCTTCGACTCGCTGGATGAATACAGCTACGACCCTGAAAAGGCGAAGGAATATCTGGCGAAGTCCTCTGTCCCCAATGGTTTTGACGCCACCCTCAGCTACGAGCTTTCCAGCGAGGGCGAGTCGGTGGTGCTTGCAATACAGCAGGATCTGGCTCAGATAGGCATCAACATCACCCTTGAGGGTCTCACCCACGCCGACCTGCTCACCCAGAGATACGGCGGTTCCGAGACCAGAACATATGAGCTTCTGTACACCGCATGGGGTTCGGACTATCCCGACCCTGTTGGAGCGATACAGCCCATGTTCGTCTCCACAAACAACGGAGCGGGCGGCTCAAACTGGTTTGAGTACAACAACCCCGAGTTCGACAAGCTGATGCAGCAGCAGTCGGCGGCTGAGGGCGAGGAGAGAGACGAGATCATCAAGAAGTCCCTCACCATCCTTTCGGACGAGATACCAGACGTGCCTGTTGTCAGCCCCTACAGAAACATCGCAGTCAACAAGAGACTCGATTACAAATTCTCAAACATGATGCTTTACAACGTTCACTTCAAGGACGTGAAAAAAGCCAAGAACTGATACCAACGAAAAGAGCTGAAATTTATCATGAGCAGATACATACTGAAAAAAGTACTCGGGCTGATACCCGTTATGCTGGCGGCCACCGTGTTCATCTTCCTGATGGTGAAGGCGTCGGGGATAAATCCCGTGCTCGCCACCCAGAGCGGCGGCAGGATGTCTGAGGAAGCCTATCAGAGCAGACTGGAAAAATACGACCTCGACAAATCGGTGCCCATGCAGTATGTATTCTGGCTGAAAAACATCTCGGCAGGCGACTTCGGCGAGAGCGTGAAGTACAAGACCACCGTCAGCAGTCTGATACTGAAATACGCCCCCGTAACGGTGGGGCTGGCGGTCCTGAGCTTTCTCATCTCGCAGCCGCTGGCGATACTGCTGGGCGTGTGGTCGGCGGTAAAGCGCGGCACGCTCATCGACAAGCTGATACTCACCGTAACGCTGCTGATGTTCGCGGTGCCCGTGTTCCTCATGAGCATACTGGTGATACTCGTGGTCAGCAAGAATTTCCCCGGGTATTCCTACACGGGCAGCTACGCGAACTTCGGCGAATACCTGCAAAGGCTGGCTCTGCCCGCGGCTGTGATGGCGGCGCATCAGGTGGCGCTCATCACTAAGATAACCCGCAGCAGCATGATAGAACAGCTCAGCTCGGACTACGTGCCCGCGCTTCGGGCAAAGGGACTCGGCGAGGGAACGATAATTTTCAGACACGCGCTGAAAAACGCAATCATCCCCGTAATAACCGTCTCGGGCATACAGTTCGGCGCGATGATAGTCGGATGTGTGCTGGTGGAGAACATCTTCTCATTCCCCGGGCTCGGAAAGCTCATCGTGCAGGGCGTGACCGTGGGCGACATATCGGTCGTTCAGGGAGTCTCACTGATAGTGATAGCAGTTTTTCTCGCAGCAGATCTTATAACCAATATCCTCTACGCGGTCATCGACCCGAGGATAAAAGAACAGGAGGGTGCTTATGCATGACATTATAAAAAAGAACAGAAAACTGTTCACGCCCGTATTCGTCATTTCCGCCGTCATACTGGCGGTGATAGTGGCAGCCTCGGCAGCAGCGCCGCTGCTTGCACCCTATGAGCCCGAGCAGCTCGACCTTACACAGAAGCTCAGCGGCGTATCCTCAAGTCATCTTCTCGGCACCGACAAGGTGGGAAGAGACATACTTTCGAGAGTGCTTTTCGGCGGCAGGACAACCCTGCTGAGTGCGCTGGCAGTGGTGCTCATATCGGTGGTGACGGGCATACCCGCAGGGCTATTCATGGGCTACTACGGCGGAAAAGCCGACACTGTGATAAACAACATCTGGAGCATCATCCTCGCCTGCCCGTCTATCCTGCTGGCGTTCGTTCTAATGAGCATCATCGGCAAGGGCATAACGGCAGGCATCATCGCTCTCGGTGTCATCTACATCCCGATGATATCAAGGCTGACCCGCTCGCTGACCATCATCGAAAAGAACAAGACCTACGTTGAGGCTTCACGAGTGCTGGGCTACAGCAGCGCGAGGATACTGTTCCTACAGATCCTCCCCAACTGCGTCAGCACCATCATCGCAGAGCTGACCCTCGACCTTGCATACGCCATCCTCGACCTAGCGGGACTCAGCTTCCTCGGTCTGGGTGTCCAGCCGCCGCAGGCTGACTGGGGCTACATCCTCTCCGACGGACAGCAGTTCATCATGACCCACACCGTACAGGCACTCATCCCGGGCATACTCATCGTGGCGGCGGTGCTCGCGCTGAATCTCCTGAGCGGCGAGATAATGGCGTACATCGACCCGAACGTAAAGAACATCAGACCACTCAGACGCGGAAAAGACCTGCGTCACGGCTTCCACAGGCACCACTTCACACCTGTGTTCAAAAAGGCGGTGACATCACATGAGTGATGAGATCCTGAAGATACGCGGCCTGAACGTCGAGATGCTCACCGAGAACGGCATGGTGCAGCTCGTCCGCGGCGTGAGGATAGACCTTAAAGAAGGCGAGATACACGGCATCGTGGGCGAGAGCGGATGCGGAAAGACGGTCACGGCGAAATCGGTCATGAGACTTCACGACGAGAGGTACACCCGTTATTCGGGGAGCATCCGTTTCGGGGACACCGACATCCTCACCATCAAAGAGGGCGACATGAGAAAACTCCGCGGCAGTCAGATAGCCTACGTTTTCCAGAACCCGATGACTTCCTTCGACAGCCTGTTCACCATCGGCGAGCAGATAGCCGAGGGCATCCGCGCCCACAGCAAGCTGCCGAAGAAGGAAGCGTACGCGAAGGCTGTGGAGCTCCTTGAAAGCGTCGGCGTCACCCCCGGTGAGAAACGCGCGGCACAGTATCCCCACGAATTCAGCGGCGGAATGTTACAGCGTGCCATGATAGCCATGTCGGTCTCCTGCGACCCGAAGGTGCTCATCGCCGACGAAGCGACCACCGCTCTCGACGTGACTATGCAGGCGAGAGTGCTGGAACTCCTGAAAAAGCTGAGGGACGAAAAAGGCCTGTCGATACTCTGCATCACCCACAATTTCGGTGTGGTGGCGGAGATATGCGATACGGTCACGGTGATGTACGCAGGCCATGTGGCTGAGAGCGGCACCGTTTCGGAGATATTCCATTCGCCGAGACACCCCTACACCGAGGAGCTTATAAAGAACATCAAGTACGAACTCAACAGCGGCGATGAGGACGCAGATCCCGCACCTCAGCCGAAGTCGGGCGAAAAACACGGCGGATGTGCCTACGCCTACAAGTGCAAATACGCACAGGACATCTGCTTCCGCGAGAAGCCGCCGCTGAGATACGTCAGCGACGACCATTTCGCGGAATGTCATTTTACGGAAAGAAGGGGGGCTTGAAATGGCTGTACTGACCGTAGAGGGGCTGACCCTCAGATTCAGAAAAAACTCGAAGAGCCGCGGAAAGCTCACCATCGTTGACGACGTCAGCTTCGAGGTCGAGGAGAATGAGATATTCGGCATCGTGGGCGAGAGCGGCAGCGGAAAGACCACTCTCAGCCGCGGCATCCTCTCGCTGATAAAGGACCGCAGCGGAAAAGTCACGGTAAACGGCAGGGACACGGAAAAGATGTCGGCGGCGGAGCTTTCTGAGAACATTCAGATGATCTTCCAGAACCCACAGGCGTCCTTCAATCCCCACTACACCATAAAGCATTCGCTGACCGAGACCGCGAAGGTACACAAGCTGGCAAAGGATGAATACGAAAGCCGCGTGAGCGAGCTGATGGGCTACATGGGACTGACCGACAGCATGGCGGAAAGATACCCCCGCGACCTCAGCGGCGGTCAGCTGCAAAGGTTTGCCATCTGCCGTGCGCTGCTGATACGTCCGAAGATACTCATCGCGGACGAGGCGGTGTCGGCACTGGACGTTTCCATCCAGAACGAGATACTGAAACTGCTGCTGCGGCTGAGAAAACAGCTGGGCATCACCATCATCTTCATCTCCCACGACCTGAACGTTGTGGAGAAGATATGCGACAGGGTCGCCGTGCTGTACCTCGGGAAGATAATGGAGCTCTCCCCTTCCCGTGCGCTGTTCGACAAGCCCCTGCACCCCTACACGAAGCTGCTGCTTGATTCGAGGTCGAAGACCGACCCCGACGAGGTGCGAAAGACCGTTCACCGCGCCGAGGATATTCCGAGTATAATCGAAGTACCGACGGGATGCAGGTTCTCATCACGATGCGCCGAATTCAGCAGCGGTATCTGCGATAAGGGCGCCTGCGGACTTGTCAGAGCCGACGGCGAACACTTCACCTCATGTCTGAGACACATTTCATAAAGGAGCAAGAGAAATGGCTGATTTTGATACACTAAGGATAAGGGCAGGCTACGACCCTGCCGAGCATAACAACTCGGTGAACGTGCCGATATACCAGACCGCCGCTTTCGAGCTGGGAAGTCTCGACAGAGCGGAATCCATCTGGGCGCTTGAATCGGACGACGCGATATACACAAGGGTCGGCAACCCGACTTCCGCAGTCCTCGAAGAACGGCTGAAAGCACTGGACGGCGCGTATTCGGCACTGGCGCTCTCCTCGGGCATGGCGGCTATCTCCTACACGATACTCGCACTGACAGAGGGCGGCGGGAACATCATCGCGAGCAATTCCATCTACGGCGGAAGCGAGGACGCGTTCTCGCACTTCTTCCCGAGATTCGGCTCGCACATAAAGTTCGTCGCCGACAGGAACGACCCTGCATCCTATGAAGCCGAGATAGACGACAAGACCCGCGGCATCTACATCGAAACTATCAGCAATCCTAACGCGGAGCTCTACGACATCGAGGCGCTTGCAGAGATAGCACACCGTCACGGAATACCGCTCATCGTGGACAACACGGTGGCGACCCCGTTCCTTCTCAACCCCATAAAGCACGGCGCGGACATCGTCATCTACTCGGCGACAAAAGCCCTCGGCGGTCACGGCAACGCCATCGCGGGTGCTGTGCTCGAAAGCGGAAATTTTGAGTACAGCCGCGAAAAGTATCCGCAGTTCTACGAGCCCTCCTACAAGATAAAGGACCGCCTCGGGAACCGCCGTTCGGCATACGATGTTGACCCGAAAGGCCCCCTCGGCATCCATCTGAGGGCGTACTATCTGGAGTTCATCGGAGCGGCGCTTGGACCGTTTGAAGCCTACCTTGTGATACAGGGTCTTTCCACCATCTCGGAGCGCGTGGAAAAGCAGACACGCAACGCCGAAAAGATCGCCGCATTCCTCGAAACACGCAAAGAGGTCAGATTCGTGAAATACCCCACCGCATCGGACAGCCCCTACAAGGAGCTCGCCGCGAAGTACTTTCCGAAAGGCGCAGGCTATCTGCTGTCCTTCGGATTCGGGGGCACGGAGGAACAGCTGGACAGGTTCATCAGGCATCTGAAATACTTCTCCTACCATGTCAACATCGGCGACGTCCGCTCGCTCATCGTCAATTCGCCAAAGACCACCCACGCCGAGCTCGACGACGACCACCGCAGAAAGGCAGGCATCGAGGATGATCTGGTGCGCATTTCCGCAGGTCTCGAAAACGCCGACGACCTCATAAACGACCTCCGCGAAGCCTTCGACGAAGTGTTCGCATGAGGGACAGATAACCGAACTCTACGTGATCGTTACCTATATACAAAGCACGTCTTTCTTCAAGAGAAAGGCGTGCTTTTGTGCGTATCGGTATTTTCAGAGTTTCAGGAGCGTATCTCCCCTGACCTCCTCGGTCTGCCACTTCACCAGTGCGAAACTGCCGTTGGTGCGGCGGCTGATGCGGTCTATCCACTCCGCCTCGTTCGCCGCCTTTGCGCGGAGCATTCCGTTGGTTATCTCGGCGGCGCTGAACGAGGAATTTATCACCCACCACTGTGCGCGGATGTCAGCCCTGTTCAGGTCGTCCTCCAGACGTTCGGCTTCGTAGACGGGCGTAGCTTCGGGCAGGGTCACAATGATGACCTCGGTCTCCTCCGACCGCAGACGTGGTAGCAGCTGTCTGACCGATTCGGGAGTCTCGCCCTTCGTGCGCTGTATCTCCCTGTTGTAGCTTTGGGTGGATTCCAGCAGGAGCAGGGTGTGACCGGTGGGGGCAGTGTCGATGACGACTATACCGTCATCCGCCTTCCCAACTATCTCCGCGAATGCGCGGAATACCGCTATCTCCTGCGTACACGGCGACCGAAGGTCTTCCTCGATGTAGGCAAGGTCGGAGTCTGCCATACCGCTCTCACGGGCTTTGTCCAGCACCTCGGTCTGATACTTTTTCAGCTCGGCTTTCTCGTCGATGCTGCTCATGGTAAGGTTTCCGCCGCCGCTGATGACGTATTTCAGATGTGCCGCAGGGTCGGTGGTAGTCAGATGGACTTTCAGCCCTTTCTGCGCCAGTCCCAGCGCCACAGCCGCCGCAACGGTGGTCTTTCCGACGCCGCCCTTGCCCATGGTGAAGATGACCTTCCTGTGCCGTTCCGCGAGGTGTTCCACCAGGTCGGACAGGCGCTTTGCCGCCGTCCCTTCGGACGACGTCTGAGTGCAGGTGCCGCTGTCACTGCTGAGCAGAGCGCGGATGTTGCCTATCCCCGCGACGTTGTATGCACGAAGCGGAATGGTGAAGACCGAAAGCTCCCTCAGCCGTTCGGGCATGGCGCCGAGGGCTTTCTGCTGTTTTGCGTACAGGCTGTCGGAAACGCTGTCGTCGTGCTGACCGAGCACGCCGTTTATCACAAGGAACTGATTCACGATGCCCAGCTCGCTGAGTTCGGCGCTCGCTCTCGCGGCTTCTTTCAGCGGCGAATCTTCGGGGCGGGTCACGAGGATGAGGGTGGTCATCGAACCGTCGGCGAGGGTCTCCACCGCCTGCTTGTAGACCGCTTTTTTGGACTCAAGACCCGAAAGCTGTCCGAGACAGGAAGCTCCGTGGGTGCTCTCGCTGATGAAACTGCTCCACGCCGACGGGAGCTGAAGCATCCTCAGCGTGTGTCCCGTGGGGGCGGTATCGAAAATTATGCAGTCGTAGCGGCCGCGTATCTCATCGTTGGTGATGAAGCCCGAGAACTCGTTGAAAGCGGCTATCTCCACGGTACACGAACCCGAGAGCTGTTCTTCCATATTGGCGATAACGCTGTCGGGCAGTTTTCCGCGGAAAGGCGCGATGACGCTCTCGCGGTATTCGGCAGCCGCGGTGAGAGGGTCGAGGTTCGCGGCGGTGAGGTTCGGCACATCGGGTATCTCAACGCCCTTGTTGTCAAGCTCCATCGCGAACACATCCTGTAGGTTTGAAGCGGGGTCGGTGCTGATGAGCAGGACTTTTTTACCGCTGTCGGCGAGTGATACGGCGGCGGCGCAGGCGGCGGAAGTCTTCCCGACGCCGCCCTTCCCCGTGAAAAAGACGTATTTTGTCTTTATCGTTCTGATAGGGTCAAAAACGCTCATCAGCAGCATCCTCCTCCGCTTCCCGAACAGCAGCAGCCACCGTTATTTCCGCCGAAGTCCTGCGGAAGAAGTGCCGAAGCAGGCAGTTCCAGCAGGTCGAGAAGTTCGGTGTTTGAGGGGTATCTGCCCTCGATGACGATGCTGCCGTCCACCAGCACAACGGGCAGAGCCTCAGCGCCTTTTTTGTTGATAAAGGCGTTCACCGTCTGATTGGTGATAAACTCCAGCGGCGTACTGTTGAGGTTGAAGCGTCTGACGGTCACGCCGTTCTTTTTCAGGCGGTCGAGCATGGTGGTGATGCGCAGCAGCTCGGGATCGACGCTCGCTCCGCAAACGCCTGTTTCACAGCACAGGGCAGGCTCAAAGATCTGCATTTCTTTCATAGTCAACAAACTCCTTTACATTGGTCGTTTTTTCATCTATCTGAATTTCGGGTCAGACAATTCTTTTGTGAGTAAGACAGATACCGCGGTCAGCTTGGGAATCGTGATCTTGTCTTGTTTGCGAATCTGCACAGCATCAGCATCACGGGGACTTCGGTCAGCACGCCTACCGTCGTGGCAAGAGCCGCAGGCGACGACGTCCCAAACAGCGCCGCTGCCACCGCGACCGCCAGCTCGAAAAAGTTTGAAGCGCCGATCAGACCCGCGGGTGCGGCGATATTATGCGGCAGTTTCAGTGCCATGCAGACAAAGTACGCCGCGCAGAAGATGAAGAATGTCTGCAAAATCAGCGGCAGTGCTATCAGCAGGATGTGCAGAGGGTCTTCAAGGATGACTTTCCCCTGGAATGAGAAGATCAGCACCAGAGTCAGCAGAAGTCCGACTGTAGTGATGCCGTCGAATCTGTGCAGGAATGTGTTCGTGAAATAATCCGCGCCTTTCGCCTTCATGACGGCCAGCCGCGTGATTATCCCCAGCGCCAGCGGTATCACCACGAACAGCACCACCGAGATGAACAGCGTCGCCATCGGGACTTTCACATCCGAGACACCCAGCAGGAGCCTTACAATCGGCACGAACGCCACGAGTATGATAAGGTCGTTGGTGGCGACCTGCACCACCGTGTAGGCAGGGTCGCCCTTTGTCAGTGTACTCCACACGAACACCATCGCCGTGCAGGGAGCAGCACCCAGCAGCACCGCCCCTGCAAGATACCCCGTGGCGAGTTCGGACGGGATGAGCCCCCTGAACACTACCCTGAAAAACAGGCTCGACACCAGATACATAGAGAACGGCTTCAGCAGCCAGTTGACCGCCCATGTTACCAGCAATCCTTTCGGCTCTCTGCCGACGTTCCTGATGCTCCTGAAATCCACCTTCATCATCATGGGGGTTATCATCAGCCATATCAGCACCGCCATCGGCACGGAGATGCCTGCGTACTCGAATCTGTCCAAAAATTCGGGCAGCTGCGGCAGAAATTTCCCGATCAGCACCCCTGCCGCCATGCACAGCGCCACCCATACCGTCAGATACCGCTGAAACACGCTGATGCCGCTGTTCTTCGTCTGTTCCATTTTCATCACTCAGATATATTCATAAATTCAAATCTTTCAATGTCAACTCCAAGATAACAGCCGTGCTGAACACGGCTTTTTTTCACTCTCGGAGCAGTTTTTCGGTGAGAAGCACTGCGCTCTCGATCAGCTTCGGACAGAGGGTCGAAAAGAGCCCGTTCTGACGGGCTAACGCCTTCCCCTCATCGCACGAGATGTCGCAGTCAAGAAGCTCGCGGCAGATGTACGAACCATTCTCGGCGGCAAAATCCTCAAGGAACCTCGCCGCATATCCGTCTGCCCTCTTCTGCGACTCAAAGTCGCCGTCGGTGTGCATACCGTACCTCAGACCCAGCACCATCAGCGCACCTGTGCAGGCACCGCAGACCTCCGCCTTGCACATCCCGCCTCCGAAACAGGCGCTGACCCTCAGAGCCTCATCCCTCGTCATCCCGAGTTCTTCGGCAAAAGCGGCAAGCACAGCCTGCGAGCAGTAATACCTCTTTGAAAACAATTCACCTGCGGTCTCAGCGTGTCCCATAGCTGTCCTCCAAAAATCATTTACAGCAGCAGCACTCTTCCCCGCCGCCGCTGACCGTCGTCAGTTCCTCAATGCAGCCGAGAGCGATCCTTACGCCCTCTTCCGAGATGGAGTAGTGCATCCATCTGCCCTCTTTCCTGCCGACAACGAGTCCGCTGTCGGTGAGTATCTTCATGTGATGCGAAAGGGTCGGCTGACTGAGCTGCATCGCCTCAAGAAGCTCACAGGCGCAGCGCTCCCCTTTTTGCAGCAGACGGAATATCTGCACTCTGTTCTCGTCGCAGAGAGCCTTGAAAATTACTGTGATCTGTTTGTTTGTCAGTTCCATAATCTCACCTCATATCGAAGATCATCAATATTATATCACATATATCGAAGTTTGTCAATACTTTTTCTAAAAAAATTTTTTGATCCGCGCTCACGGTACGCGGGGTATTTTTAATAAAAAATCATAAATATTGCTCCTGTTTTTGCCGAAAGTTTACAATATCTCTATTGACAATTTACAGAATGAATGATACAATATAGTTACAATATTTAATATATTCAAAAGCGGATGCCGACCGAGGAAGAATCGGCATCCGCACGGCAATTTGGATACCTTAAAGCAGGGTATCCGGGAGAGGTGGATTTTTAAATGAACAGATTTTTCAAAAGGATGACTGCCGCTGCTTCTATCGCAGCACTCGCAGTTTCGGGCGCAGTACCGTGCTTCTCGGCAGCTCTGACATCGAGCGCAGCTACCGCAGCTGCTTCGGGACGCGTTGTTGCAGACGGCAACGATGACTGGCTGCACGCTAAGGGAAGCCGTCTTTACGACAAGGATGGCAACGAAGTATGGCTCACAGGTGCTAACTGGTTCGGCTTCAACTGCACCGAGTGCTCGCCTCACTATCTCTGGAGCGGCGACATCGACGACCTGGTAAAGGATATTGCAGATCACGGTGTAAACGTTCTCAGACTTCCCGTTTCGACCGAGCTGCTCTACAACTGGATGATCGGCGATCCCGACCCCATCAAGAGCATCAACCCCAACAACGACCCCAGCTACCCGTTCAACATTGACCTTATCAAGGATAACGGCGAGGTCGTAAACAGCCAGGAGCTTTTCGATGTGCTTCTCACCAAGTGCAAGAAGTACGGCGTAAAGTGCTTCATCGACATCCACAGCCCCGAATCCAATAACTCGGGTCATAACTACGGTATCTGGTACGGCAAGAGCTTTACCGCACGCAACGGCAAGGAAGTTGAAGTTACCACTCAGGTCTGGATCGACACACTTGCATGGTGCGCTGATTACTACAAGGGCGACGATACCCTTATCGGTTTCGACCTGAAGAATGAGCCTCACAGCACCTACGGCGGCGGTCCTGTTGACGCTATCTGGGACAACTCCGACGCTCCCAACAACTGGAAGAAGGCTGCTGAGGACTGCGCAGACGCTATCCTCGCAAAGAACAAGAACGCACTCATCCTCATCGAGGGTGTTGAAGGCTTCGAGGGTCACGGCGCATGGTGGGGCGGCAACCTCCGCGGCGTAGCCAAGTACCCCGTACTGCCCAAGGCAGGCACAAGCCAGATCGTTTACTCTCCGCACGACTACGGTCCTGTAGTAAGCGACCAGCCCTGGTTCCACAAGGATTTCACCGAGCAGACCCTGCTTGACGACTACTGGTACGATACCTGGGCTTACATCAATGACAAGGATATGTATCCGCTTCTCATCGGCGAGTGGGGCGGCACGCTCGGCGTTAACCCCGACAACGAGAAGTGGCTCGGACTGCTCCGCGACTACATGATAAAGCACCACATCAACCACACCTTCTGGTGCCTCAACGACGACTCGGGCGATACAGGCGGTCTGTGGAAGGATATTTCCTTCGGCACTACCACCGACGCATCGGGCAAGATAGTCGGCAAGACTAACATCAACTGGGATAAGACCAAGTATGAGGATTACTACTACCCCGCTATCTGGAAGACCCAGAAGACCAAGAAGTTCATCGGTCTCGACCACAAGGTGGCACTCGGCAAGAACGGCGTCTCGCTGAACGACTTCTACTCCAAGTACGCTTCCACCGAGGGCAGCAACCTTGACAACGGCACGATCGTAAACGGTCAGCAGCAGCCTCCCACACCTGTCAGCAATCCTACTGTTACCTACACAGCAGGAAATGGCAGCGTTACCCTTAGCTGGGGCGCAGTAAGCGGCGCTGAGATGTACGCAGTTTATCAGAAGGTAAACGGCAGCTGGACAAAGGTCGATGAGACTACAAGCACTTCCTACGTTCTGAAAAACCTTAAAGCAGGCACCAACTACGAGGTAGCCGTTATCGTTAAGGCTGACGGCAGCTGGAACACCGATTATTCCAACTCTATCATCGTTACCCCCGATTCCGGCACTCCCAAGTACCCCGTTGCCACCTCTTCGGTACAGGGCGACACTCTGAAGCTCAGCTGGAGCGCAGTTGATGGCGCAGACAAGTACTGCGTTGCTTACTACTCCGCAGGCAAGTGGAAGATCCTCGCTCAGGGCAACGTCCTCAGCTACACCAAGACCAAGGTCCCCGCAGGCACCTACAAGCTGGTAGTCGGCGCTAAGATCAACGGCGAATGGGATATCAGCAACCTGAACAAGAGAGCGTTCACTGTTACTATTTCCAAGTAATATCCGCTTTCCGCATAAAAAATATTCCGACAGCTTCTTCGGAGGCTGTCGGTTTTTTGCAAGTATCGGAGGTATTTTTATGTTGATATTAGGTTCATACGGATTCAGCCATCCGCTCACCCGAACAAAAATCAGCGGGCTTCTTCCCGACCGCACAGGCATAATGCTCATCATCCCCCTCGCGGGCGGTTCGTCGGCTGCCGAGAACGGCAGTTTCGAGAAAGAATGTGCCGTTTCACAGGGCTTTCTCCCCGAAAACATCACCGTCTTTGACGAAAACGAGCCCGACGCTGTCAGGGAGCAGAAATTCAGATATATCGTCGTTACGGGCGGCAACACCTTCACCCTGCTGCATCTTGTGAGAAAGTACGGGCTTGACAGCTTCATCAGACAGCAAGTCTCCGACGGGGCGGATTACATCGGCTTTTCGGCAGGTGCCTGCCTTGCCTGCCCTGATGTCGGATATATCAGGAACTTCGACGACAACATTTTTATTACCGACGGCGATTTTTCAGCCCTCGGGCTCACCGACAAATACGTGCTCTGCCACTACAACCTCAGGGGCTTCCGCGAGATACGTATGTGCAGGGAGTTCATCGGCCCCGAGCCCGAGCTTGTCACCATAAACGATGATGAGTTCGTACTGCTGTGACCCCGACGGACAGTCCGCCTGCGGATAGTGATTGACAATCCGCCGCAGATGTGCTATAATAGTAGAAGAAAATCTCATATCGGGAATGATGTTCTCCCGCATACGGCTCCGAGCGAGCCTGTGAAACCGCTTTCAAAGCTGATGACTTCTGCGTTCCTACGCAACCGTTGTCGGCTTTTTTATTTGTCAGGAGGTATTTTATGCTGCTGTCACTTGCGATAATTTTTCTTGTAGGGCTCTCCGCCGCTGCCATATCTGAAAGGATCGGCCTGCCCCGCATCATCGGTATGCTCGCCGTCGGTATCACGGTCAGTCCCTACGTCCTCGACCTGCTCGACCCGTCGATACTCGGGCTCTCGTCGGAGCTTCGGCAGATCGCGCTCATCATCATACTTGTGAAGGCAGGACTTTCGCTCGACCTCTCCGACCTGAAAAAGGTCGGCAGACCTGCGGTGCTGATGTCCTTCGTCCCCGCCTGCTTTGAGATCATCGGGTATGTGGTGTTCGCTCCGCTGCTGCTCGGTGTGGACCGCATCGAAGCCGCCGTCATGGGTGCTGTGCTGAGCGCGGTGTCTCCTGCGGTTGTGGTGCCGCGAATGGTGAAGCTGATCGAAGATAGATGGGGCACGCAGAAAAGCATCCCCCAGATGATACTTGCGGGAGCTTCCTGCGATGACATTTTCGTGATCGTGCTGTTCTCGACCTTCGTGACGATGGCGCAGGGCGGCACCGCACGGGCGGCCGACTTCCTGAACATCCCCGTTTCCATTGTGCTCGGCGTACTTCTGGGAGCGGCGGTGGGGGCTCTGCTGTATCTGATCTTCGAGAAAGCCTTTCGGCGCGGACACAATATCCGCAGCAGCAAAAAAGTCATCATCCTGCTCGGCACCGCCTTCCTGCTGATGAGCATAGAAACGCTCGTGAAGCCTTATGCGGCGGTATCGGGACTGCTTGCGGTGGTCGCTATGGCCTGCGTGGTGAAGCTGAAAGCGGAGCGGAGCGTTTCCGCAGGGCTGTCGGAGAAGTTCGGCAAGCTGTGGATCGGCGCGGAAGTCCTGCTGTTCGTGCTTGTGGGAGCCGCCGTCGATGTGCGGTACACCCTGACGGCAGGCGCATCGGCGCTGGCGATGATCTTCATAGCGCTGGCATTCAGGGCGGTCGGAGTGTGCCTGTGTCTGATCGGAACCGAGCTGAACACGCGTGAACGAGCCTTCTGCGTCATAGCATATCTCCCGAAAGCCACGGTGCAGGCGGCGATCGGCTCGGTGCCGATGTCGCTGGGTCTGCCCTGCGGAAAGATCGTACTCTCGGCGGCGGTGCTGGCGATCATCATAACCGCCCCCCTCGGCGCCATCGGCATCGACCGAAGCTACAAAAAACTGCTCGGTCACGACGTTCAATGACCAAAACAGCTTATTTCCTGAGGGAAACCTTTCTGAAGAAAGGTTCTCCCCATTGCCCAAAAGACGTGGCTGACAGCGCGAGAGCGGTCAATTAAGAATGGCAGGACCGATAAATACGCACAAAAGGACTTTGGAAAACGCGATAAAAATTTTTTTGAAAAATTTTTCAGATGACCGTTACCTAAGCGATATTGATCTCGTCTGTAAGGGTGAAGGAGACAACAAGGAGGTACATTATGGAAGATCTTCAGATAATAGAACTCTACTGGCAGAGAAAAGAGTCGGCAATCCATGAGAGCAGAAACAAATACGGCGGCTACTGTTCTGCCATTGCGAACAATATCCTTCATTCAGCGGAGGATTCCGAGGAATGTGTCAACGACACCTGGTTTCGGGCATGGAACGCCATGCCGCCCGAAAAGCCGAGCCGTCTGGCTGTTTTCCTCGGCAGGATAACCCGTAACCTTGCAATAGACAGATACCGCAGGGACAGGTCACAGAAGTTCGGCGGCGGACAGACAGCGCTCTGTCTTGACGAACTGGGAGAATGCATCGGCGAAGAGAGCCCCATAGAGGACAGGATAGCGTTAAAAGAGCTCATTGACGTCTTTCTGCACAGTCTTCCCGAAAAAAACAGAAAGCTATTCCTCCTGCGTTACTGGTACATGATGCCCGTCGCCGAGATAGCAAAACGGAACAATATGTCAGAAGGAGCTGTAAAAATGATATTACAGCGCGTAAGGAACAAACTGAAAGACTATTTAGAACAGGAAGGTGTAGGCGTATGAAAAATAAAGAAATACTTCTCGATGTTATCGGTGATACCGATGAAAGACTCGTGCCCGAACTGACAGCAAAAAAGAAAAAGAACAGCGTACTCAAATGGACGGCGCTGGGCGGCGTTTGTGCGGCGGCGGTGTTCGCCTGCGTGACCATTCTCCCGAAAACTCCCGTGGGCAAGACCGTACCCACCGAGTCATCGAACGGCTCGGCGAACGCTTCGGCACAGGACAAGGCGCCGTCTGTCGTCATCGGGAACAAGGTCGCAGAGCTTCTTGCGGAGGCGGTCTATCCCGAAATGCCGCAGTACCCCGATGAAACCAAAATTACTAACTGGAATGAATTAGAACCTGCGATCGAGGAATGGAACAACGCACGATCGGCTCTCAAAGATCAGCCCGAGGGCTATCAGGACGGGTTCGATACCTTTTTCCTGAACAGCACCAAGGCGTTTCTGAACAGCTCGAACGGTGAGAACTATGTTTACTCCCCGCTCAGCCTGTACATGGCGCTGGGTATGTCGGCGGAGATAACCGACGGCGAAAGCAGACAGCAGATACTCGACGCGCTCGCTCAGAGCGACATTGAAACTCTAAGGTCGCATTCTAAGTCTATCTGGCAGGCAAACTATTCGGACGACGGCATGGCGAAATGCGTTCTTGCCACTTCCCTGTGGACAAACAGCAGCGCCGAGTACAAGTCGGACACCGTGAACAGGCTTGCCGATACCTACTATTCATCCGTGTACGCAGGCGACCCCGCCTCGGCGGAGTACAACAAGATGTTCGGCGACTGGCTCAACACCCAGACCGACGGACTTCTCAGCGATCAGGTCGCAAACTTAAAGCTCGACCCCGGAATGATAATGACGCTGGCTTCTACCGTGAATTACAGCGGAAAATGGATAGATCAGTTCTCGCCCGAAGAAACCGAGCAGGCTGTTTTCCACGCTGTCGGCGGCGACATCAATTGCGACTTCATGAACGACCAACGTGATATGTATTACTACCGGGGAGACCATTTTTCCTCGGTCAGCCTGTCGCTCGAAAACAACGGCCACATGAAGCTGATACTTCCCGACGAGGGGTATACTCCCGCCGACATCCTGAACGACGCTCAGGCAAAGGAGCTGATGCTCAACTCAGACGACAACTACGAGAACGGCAAGTTCGTGAATGTCACCCTGTCTGTCCCGAAGTTCGACGTCTGCTCGAAGATAGACCTGCGCGACGGACTGAATTCGATGGGCATCACGAACATCTTCGACGCAAACAAGTCAGATTTCACTCCCCTGACGGACACGGACAGTATCTTCCTCAGCAAGGCCGAGCAGGACAGCCGTGTCACCATCGACGAGGAAGGCTGCAAGGCGGCTTCGATGACTGTCGCGATTTATTCCGGAGGTGTTATGCCCGATGAAAACGCGGAATTCATACTGGACAGACCGTTCATTTTTGAGATCATGAGTGATTCGGGACTTCCGCTGTTTGTGGGCGTTGTAAACAACCCTGTTCAGTGAGGCGTGCCTGCGAACATTACCGCAATAAAAAACATCAGATAGATACCATAAGCGGACTGCCATTCTGACAGTCCGCTTGTTTTTTGTATAAATATTACGCAAGCAAGTTGAATTTCGGCTGCAAACTGTAAAAACAGACAAATCTTCATGGAACATCTTGACAAACGGAGTATTTTGAGTTAAAATAACATTGTTACGTAACGCCGTTATCAAAGGAGAAAGAGATATGCCCGAAAGAAATTCAGACAACAATGAGAGCCGCAAAAAGCTCATCGAGTGCGCAAGGCGTGAGTTCCTCGAAAAAGGCTTCGCGAAAGCGTCGCTTCGGAAAATAACCTCCGACGCGGGGCTGACAACAGGTGCGGTTTACTTCTTCTTCGGGGACAAGAACGGTCTCTTCGAGGGGGTCGTGGGTGAAGCCCTCGGTCAGCTGACGGAAGTGCTGGAGCAGCATTTTTCCGAGGACACCGAGAGCGACTTCTCGGTCTATCAACAGCAGGACGGCGACCACGACGCTTTAACGGAAGCGCTCGTAAACGTCATCTACGACCACTATGACGAGATGACGATACTTCTTGACCGCTCGGCAGGCTCGAAGTACGAGGGTTTTCTCGACGGCATCATCGACAGGCTTGACGCGATCTATATCGAGCTCGCCGCAAAATACGCCGCCGTCATGCCGGGAAAGCGGGTCAACCGACAGATGCTCCACTGGCTCACCCATATGCAGGTGAACGCCTTCCTCCACATGATGCAGCACGAACGGGACAAGGAGAGCGCACTTCACTTCATCAGACCTGTGATGGATATGCTCATCAAGGCGTGGATGGAGTATTCGCTTGAAAATGAAGTATGATGCGGTTCGCCGCGTTATATTTTGGAATACGGTTAGCTTAGTCTAACTTTTTTGAAAGGAGAAACGAAAATGTTTCTTGAAATATCGGATGTGAAGAAAAGCTACGGCAAGGACACCAGCTACATTCAGGTGCTGAAGGGTGTCAGCACGGCTGTGGAAAAGGGGCAGATGTGCGTTATCCAGGGCACAAGCGGCTCGGGAAAATCCACGCTGCTCAACTGCATCGGCGGACTCGACAGCATGGATTCGGGGTCGGTGAAGGTGGACGGCAAGGAGATATTCGGGCTGAAACCCGCTGAGCTTTCCGACTACCGCCGCGACTACCTCGGGTTCATCTTCCAGTTCTACAACCTCGTGCCGAACCTCACCGTGCGCGAGAACATTCAGGTCTGCGCCTACCTCACACCGTCGCCCCTCGACATGGACGAGCTGCTTGATGTGCTGGGGCTGACCGAGCATCAGAACAAGTTCCCCTCGCAGCTTTCGGGCGGTCAGCAGCAGCGGTGCGCTATTGCAAGAGCGCTCATCAAGAACCCTAAGCTGCTGCTCTGCGACGAGCCGACGGGTGCGCTGGATTCAAAGACCAGCCGCGACATCCTGATACTTCTCGAAAAGATCAACGCCAAATACGGCACGACGATGCTGATCGTCACCCACAACAACTCCATCAAGAACATGGTTCACAAGGTCATTATCGTCAAGGACGGCATGATAAAGAAAGACTACGCGAACGAGACCCGCGTCCCCGCCGCCGAACTGGAGGATTTGTGATGAACAGAGTGCTCAGAAAGCGTCTGCCCCGCGATCTTCGGGCAGGGTGGGGACGGTATCTTGCGCTGATACTGGTCATCGCCATGGGAATTTTTCTGGTCATCGGGGTCGTGGGCTCGGCGGAAACGGTGCTTCACGGCGCGGCGGAAAAGCGCGACGTGTTCAACACCGAGGACGGATTTTTCACTGTGTTCCTGCCGCTGAACGATGATGAACTCGATACGCTGACAAAGGACGGCACGGAGATACAGCCCGAGTTTTACACCGACCTAACGGTCGATGCCGATACAAAGCTCAGAATGTTCAAGAACCGCGAGAGCATCGACAAGCTGATACTCGACGAGGGACGGCTTGCGGAAGCTGACGGCGAGTGCGTCGTTGAGAAGCGCTACGCGGCGGTCAACGGTCTGAAGGTCGGCGACAGCATAACTGCGGGCGGTCACGAATTTGAGGTGACGGGTATCGGCTGTGTTCCCGACTACGACCAGCCGAAAGCTAAGTTTTCCGACACGGCGGTGCAGTCGAGGTATTTCGGGCTGATCTTCGTGACCGATGAGTGCTATGAGAATGTGCGTTCGGGCGGCGGTCTGCCTGCGGAGGAGTACGTCTACGCCTACAAGCTGGGCGAGGGCGTGACCAATGACGACCTCAAAGAGAAGATCAAGTCGGTCGAGCTTGACTACACGAAGGTGGAGGACAAGTATTTCCGCGAGATGATCGACGAGGAGCTTTCAAAGCGCTATGAGATCGAGGACGGCATGACCGACCTTGCGGACGGTTCGGAGAGACTTGCGGACGGCGTTTCGGCGCTCGGCATCAAAGAGCTGACCGACGGCGCGAAGGAGCTTCACAGCGGTATCACCGATATGCAGGACGGCATGAACGAACTGCTCGACGAGGTGTTCAAGGTCGATATGGAGAACCTCATCTCGTTTGTCCCGCGCGGCGACAACGAGCGCATTGAATCCGCCGCAGGTGACGTGGTGATGGACAAGAACGCAGGTCTGGTGGCAGGCGTCATAATCCTGATCCTGTTCGGATATGTCATCTCGGTGTTTGTCGTTCACCGCGTCGAGAGCGAAGCGCCTGTCATCGGTGCGCTGTATTCGCTGGGCGTGAAGAAGAAAGACCTGCTCAGGCACTACATCACCCTGCCGACCATCGTAGCATTTTTCGGCGGAGCGGTCGGCACGGCGCTTGGATTCTCGCCGATAGGCATCGGTATGCAGCTAAAGGACAGCTACGGCTATTTCTCGCTGCCGCAGTATGACATTTACTACGCGCCATATCTGCTTGTCTACGGACTGGTGCTGCCGCCCGTCATCTCGGCGATAGTCAACGCGCTGGTCATCAACAAGAAGCTCTCACGCACGGCGCTGTCGCTCATCAAGAACGAGCAGAGCGCGTCCAACTACCGCAGGTTCAGCGTCAGGGCGAAGAGCTTCATCACCATGTTCCGCATCAGACAGATGGTGCGCGAACTGCGCTCGGCGATAACCGTTGTGTTCGGGATGCTGGTTTCGCTGCTTGTGGTGATGCTGGGTCTCGACTGCATGGTGATGTGCGAGGCTGTCAAGCGCGACAACGTTGCCGACACCGACTACTCCTATATGTACCTCTACAAGTACCCCGAGAACGAAGTGCCGAAGGGCGGCGAGAGCGCGTTCGTCAAGACCCTCACCACCGACTGCATGGGCTACACCCTCGACGTGACGGTCATCGGGCTCAACGAGGACAGCAGGTACTTTGACGCACGCCCCGAAAAGGGCAGGAACAAGGCGGTCATCAACAACTCCCTCGCGGAGCGCTACGGCTACAAGAAGGGCGACAGGGTGACCTTCACCGATTCCGCAGCCGAACAGGACTACAGCTTCACCGTGATGGACGTTGCGCAGTACTCCCCGGGGTTCACGATCTTCATGGACATCGATTCGATGCGTGAGCTTTTCGGCGAGGATGAGGACTACTTCAACGCCGTCTACTCCGCTGAGAAGCTCGACATTGACGCAGGCAGGCTGTACAGCGTCACGAGCAAAGCCGACATCGAAAAAAGTTCGGGCGTGTTCGTGGAGCAGATGGGCTCGCTGATCTCGATGCTGCTGATCGCGGGAACAGTCATTTTCATCGTGGTCATGTATCTGATGATGGGCGTGATGATCGACCGCAGTTCCTTCGGCATCTCGCTGATAAAGATATTCGGCTACCGCCCGAAAGAGGTGCGCAGCCTGTATCTCAACGGCAATCTGACGATCGTGTCGATAGGAGCGCTTATCTGCATCCCCCTTGCGAAATTCCTCATGGACTGCATCTACCCGAGCTTTATCCCGAACATCGCCTGCTCGATGGTGCTGACGTTCCCGCCGTACCTGTACGTTATCATATACGCCGCGGTACTGGTGATATACTTCGTGAGCAGTGCTATGCTGACAAGAAAGCTCAGCCGCATCACGCCTGCTGAGGTGCTGAAAAACAGGGAATGACGCACGGATGATAATATTATTGACTTGAAACGCTGTTTGTGCTATAATTATATGAAACAGCGGCTTTGCAGAGATCAAAGATCAGCGAAAAGGCTGTCGGTATTTCATCGGCAGCCTTTTTCTGTAAGAAATATCGGCGGCAAGGCACTCTGCAAAAGATGCCGTCAGCAGAGCCCGAAAGGAGAAAACGGATGATAAAAGCGATCTTTATGGATTACACAGGAACAATGGTCATGGAAGATGAACCCAATACAAGAGAACTGCTGAAATACTTCATAGCACACAGCGATGTCAAAGACCCGAAGGAAGTCCTTCGGATAGTGTGGAGCAAGGTGAAAGAGATCGAAGCGGAAAGCTATGGTGAGAATTTCGCAGGGAATGACGTGAGGGTCGATAAGATACTGAAATACTGCACGGAAAACTGCGGTCTGAAAGGCGACCTCGATCTCATGCATGAGATATGGCGCAGGATATGGGTACACGCGCCGCTTTTTGATGATGTTAAGCCGTTTTTCGAGAGAGCCGCACTTCCCGTCTATGTTATCTCCAACGACGATCTGTGCTATCTTGAAGAATCCTTTCGGCTGAAAGGTATCCGCCCGACAGGTATCATTTCTGCCGAAACGGTCAGAGCCTGCAAGCCCCACAGGGCTATCTTCGAGGAAGCGCTCAGAACCGCAGGCGTCAGACACGACGAAGCTGTACACATCGGAGATTCGGTCACATCTGATGTGGAGGGCGCAAAAGCCGTCGGTATCACGCCGATATATCTTTCGAGAAACGGAAACGCTGATATTCAGGGTGTGACCGTCATAAACTCACTCGACGAATATGTGTTCTGAGCGATCGCCCCTTGCGACAGCAGACAGACTTGCAATCGAGAAGAATATGTGATATAATGTTCTATAAGCTGAAAACAGCTTGATAAAAAAATAAACGAACAGGGAGAATTAATATGAAAAACGTAATGAAACGCACACTCTCGGGTGTGCTCGCTGTGCTTTGCGTCGCAGGTTACCTGCCCTGCAAGCACAAATGTCGGAACGTCTTTCGGAGACACTGCGATAACCGCAAGTGCTCTGATGCCCGTCAGATCAGGAGACTATCTGTATCAGGAGCACTTTGTCGGTGGTTCTCATTTCGCTGAACTGCTGGTGTACTACGGCTCGGAGGCTGAGATCACTGTTCCGTCCGAGATCGACGACTTGCCCGTCAGGGTGCTCGGGCCGTGTTTATATAATGACAATGAAACGGCTACAAAGATCATCGTCCCCGACAGTGTCTAAGAAATAACAGGCGGTGCATTCGAGAAATGCACAAATCTCACGAGCGTGACGCTTTCAAAAAATCTGAGTTCTATCGGCCACGACATCTTCAAAGGCTGTGAGAACCTTAAAGGTATCGTTCTGCCTGAAAGCGTCACCTCTATCGGCGAAAATGCTTTTTTAGGATGCGCGAAGCTCACTGATGTTGACCTTCCCAAAAACCTTACCGACATCGGCAATTATGCCTTCTCGGGTTGTAAGAGCCTTACGAAGCTCACCATCCCCGATGGCGTCACAGAGATAAGCGACGGTACTTTCAGCGGTTGTACGGGATTTACAAATTTACCCATGAACGATAAGATCACAAGCATCGGTAAAAATGCTTTCAGTATGTGTGATGGTCTTAAATCGGTCAAGATCCCAAGCAACATAACGAGCATCGGCGAATATGCTTTCTACCAATGCGGCAGCCTTGAGAACGTTGTCCTCTCCGACAGTCTCACAAGCCTCAGCAAAGGACTTTTCATGTACTGCACCGCACTGAAAAAGATCACTATCCCCGAAGGTGTTACGGAGATCGGCGTCGGTGCGTTTAGTCAGTGCAAGAATCTTTCGTCGATCACAATACCCGACAGCGAGGAAACTATCGGCAATGGTGCTTTCAGAGAGACCGCTATTGCGGGGATACGTCTCCCTGCAAATCTCACTTCTATTGCCGGATGGGTCTTCGAGCAGTGCACCTCCCTAAAAACGATAACTATCCCAGACAGCGTAAAAAGCATCGACGAAAATGCTTTTTATCATTGTACAGCTCTTCAGAGCGTGGTATTCCCCGGAAACGTAGAAAGCATCGGCAGCCGTGCATTTTTTGAATGCTCGGGTCTTGAGGGCGTAAAGTTCTCCGAAGGCGTCAAGACGATCGCGGATCATGCTTTCTACGGCTGCACCTCGATGAAAAAAAATACTGCTTGCCGACAGCATTACGACTATTGACAAATATGCATTTTACTCCTGCAAAAATGTCACCGAATTAAAGCTCCCGAAAGGGCTTAAAACGGTCAGCGCCAACTCGTTTGCAGGCATAAATGATCTGGCCAAGCTCATCATTCCCGGAGGAGTCGAGACAATAGAAGAAACCGCATTTTCGTATGACTCTAAGCTGAAGGAGATCTATTATCTCGGAACTGCGGCTCAGTGGAACAAGGTGAACAACGCATTTACCTTCCTTGCCCCTGTCCGCACCCTGACCCCTGTCGTCACCTACACAAAGGGCAAGGGTGAAGTCACACTCAACTGGGATAAGATCATCGGCGCTGACAGGTACGCTGTTTTCGCTTATGTCAACGGCAAGTGGCAGAAGGCCGCAGAGGTCGGCACCACATCATATACGTTCAAGGGACTTACAGGCGGCAAGCACTACAATGTCGCCGTTATCGCAAAGATCGGCAGCAGATGGTATACCGACGTCACAAACGCGATCAGGGTCAAGCCGGGGGATATCTACCCGAAGGTATCTTCGTTCATCTACGGCAATTCGGTCTCCCTCGAATGGGATGCGATCTCGGATGCCGAGGGCTACGCTGTCGGCTGCAAGGTCGGCGGCAAGTGGAAGATACTGAAACAGCTCTCCGCTTCGGAGACCGAGTTCTCGATATCGAAAGTCCCGTCGGGCACTTACGAACTCGCAGTTATTGCGAAGACCGACGGCAAGTGGGATACCACAAACTTAAACAGCAGGACAGTGACCATTACAGTCAACTGATCCGAACATAATATTCATATCAGCATACGATTACAGCCCGTCTCGCCTCACCGCGAAACGGGCTGTTATTTTATCTGAGATCAAGAAGCTGTCTGTATTCGTGATCGGCATATCTGTTGTTGTATATTATCCTGTACCGATCTTCTTCCTTAAAAATACGGATAAAATGCAGCAGCTCGTTATTGTTTTTGTATCTGTCCCTCGTGCCTACTGAACGAAAAGCATTTTTTTACCTCGTAAAAAGCACCGAGCCTGTGCAAGTGTTTTACTTGATCTCTATCTCAACTATACGGCTCTGAAGATCGGAAAGATCCCACTCGCCGAACATCTTCGCCAGAACCACAGCCTTGTATGTACCCGAAGGGACGTTTTTCATCGTAAAGACCGTAGTGTCGGCGGGGATCTCGCTCCTTAATATGCGCCATCTGCCGCCCTGATAGCAGGCGATGCCGTAGGACTCGGCTGACGGTACTGCCTTCCATTTAAGTCTGAGAGCGTTTCCTTCTGTCTCCACAGTTGTGTCGGGATGGCTGACAGAAGCGAGAGGGGTGACATATCTGCGTCTGAACTGCGTCTCCCATTCGCCGTTGAATTTTGTTATCAGACCTACCCAGTAGTGTTCGCCTGTCTTGAGTCCGCGGATCGTATATTCGCGGGTGTCAGCAGGGACTGTTGCGACGATACGCCACCTGCCCTGATCGTAAGTGACAATGCCGTATTCCTCCGCGGCACTTCTCTCGCTCCAGCTGAGCCTTATGCAATAATTGCCTTTCTTAACAGAAGGAGTCGGATTACGGTGTCCGAGGTTAGCATTGTTTATCGCTTTATTGCCGGGTGAAAGGTCAACCTTTTCCCAGCGCGAGATGCTTCCGGGGTAAGTGATCTTTGAGCAGTAAGTGATGCAGCCTTCGCCTATCTCCTGTATGCTGAGCGGAAGCGCCACAAGAGTAAGAGGATTGTTTGCGAGCGCGTACTGTCCGAGCTTTTCCAGACCCTCGGGAAATACGAACTCTTTCATCGCAGTCGAAGCGAACGCAGACGCTCCTATCTCCCTGACGCTCGACGGTATTTCTACCGAAGCCAGCTTTTGACAGTAATAAAATGCTGAATTGCCGATCCTCGTAACGCCGTCGGGTAAAACTACACTGGTAAGATTACTACAATAGTATAATGCGTAATCTTCGATCTCCGTTACGGTGTCGGGGATAGTTATGCTTTTCTGCTGTCTGGGGCACTGTATCAGCACGGTCTTTTCCTTGTTGTACAACACGCCGTTAATAGAGCTGTAATTCGGGTTCTCGCTGTCAACGTCAAGGGTCGAGAGCGTGTTGCAGTTGAAGAAAGCCTGGAACCCTATATTTTCAACATTTGCTGATATTGTTGTTACGCTGCTAAGATTATAGCACTTTGCGAACGCCCGATCGCCGATGCTTTTCACGCTGTCGGGGATGGTGACAGACCTCAGCTTTCTGTTCAGTTCAAAAGCGTGTTCGCCGATAGCTGTTACGCCATCGGGGATGACTGCCGAAGTCTGGGTGTACGTCCATTTGATTACGGTGGTCTTGTCCTTGTTGTACAGCGCTCCGTTTTCCGAGCTGAACACGGGATTTGCACTGTCCACCTCTATGCTGCCAAGCTGCTGATTATTACTGAAAGCCGTGCTGCTGATCTCGGTCACGCTTTCGGGGATGCTGATGCTGACAAGTGCGCTTGCCGATCCAAAAGCCTCATCACCGATGCTTGTTACGCCGTTGGGGATGACCAGATTTTGAAGTTTGCTGTTGTTGTAGAACGCACCTTCGCCTATGACCGTAAGGGTCTGCGGGAACGACAGCTCTGCTTTCGTTTTCGGGCACTGTATCAGCACGGTCTGATCCTTGTTGTACAGCATACCGTCAGCAGAGGAGTAATTCGGATTGTTTTCATCTACCTCATAGCTGCTGAACCCGCAGCCGTAGAAAGCGTGTTCGCCGATGCTTGTGACCGAAGCGGGGATCTTCAAAACACCTTTTACAGGTGCAGATCCAAAAGCCCTATCGCAGATGGTCGTTATGGTATCGGGAAGAGTAACACTGCGTCCGCTGCTTCGCGGACAGAAGATGACCTTAGTCTGAGCCTTGTCGTACAGCACGCCGTCTATTGACGAGTAGTATTCATTTTGGCTGTCAACATTGATCTTCGACAGAAACTGGCAGTAATCAAACGCCCCTTCGTCGATATTCGTGACAGTCGAGGGTATCGAGATCGTTGTAAGATTTCTCATGCCAAACTGAAAAGCATTGGCACGGATGCGAGTGACAGTTTTGCCGTTGATCTCCGCCGGGATATAGCACCCTGAAGAATCTCCGGTAAAGGCGGTGATCTCAATGGTGCCGTCGTCAAGCTCACGGTAACTCCAGTAGCTCAGGTAGAACTTTTCAGAGTTTGCGCTTGCAGTCAGTGAGGTCATCCCGAAGCTTTTCCACGTCACGGCAGTCCCCGTCAGGCAGCCTGCCGTAAGCGCTAACGCCATAACCCCTGCGACTGTATGCTTTACAATCCTGTTTGTCATATTTATCGATCTCCTTTTTGGAAGTTTCCGATATTTGCCTATAATACTATTATATATTGTTTTTTTAGCTAAGTCAAGAGAAAACATTATTATATCAGCGGTGTTTCCGAAATATGCTGCGGAGAAATATTGTCACAAACCAGGCTGCTTAGGACAGTTGCGGTAAAGAAGTTTTCAAGGAAACATTAGCTAAATAATTACCGAAAGGGTGCTTACAATGATTGATATGATTTACAACTTTCGACAGGGTGATATTCACGCCGCCGAGTTCTCTGATGAGTTTACGCTAAAAACAGAAGCAAGCGTGAGAACGCTCCCTCTGATTCCGCATATCGAACGGATGCTCATTGAACAGCAGAAAGAGGAAATGTACTCTAAACTCCTGAAATCCGACTTTGACAGAACCTACGAAGGCTTTGTGTGCCGTGACGCATACGGCAAGCTGATCACGCCGAACTTCGTCAGCGACCATTTCAAAAACATGGTCAAGAAATATGGTCTCAGGAAACTGCGGTTCCATGATCTGCGCTACAGTTGTGCCAGTCTTTT
This sequence comes from Ruminococcus sp. YE71, assembly GCF_900119155.1. GTDB lineage: Bacteria > Bacillota > Clostridia > Oscillospirales > Ruminococcaceae > YE71. The sequence continues at coordinate 69,509 of NZ_FPIR01000010.1, forward strand.
GCTTGCAAACGGAGAGTCCATGAAAGCCATCCAGGATTAGCTCGGGCACTCGACATTTAACGTAACAGCGAATTTTTACAGTCATCTCGATTATTCGTCACGGATTTCTTCGGCGGAAACCATTGCAAGAGTCCTCGGCGACGATGAAGATGAAGAAAATGAAAAAAACGCAGGCTCCATCTAAGAACCTGCGATCATAATGGTGCCGGTGGCGGGGGTCGAACCCGCACGGTATTGCTACCAACGGATTTTGAGTCCGTCACGTCTGCCAATTCCATCACACCGGCTTTATTCCGCAGAGCTATGTCCTGCAAAGCCTGCCAGAATATTATACCACAAAAACAGAGCTCTGTCAAGTGCCACAAAGAAAAAAACGAATCTATCCTTAAAATCGGACACTTGTGTTATTCACTCTTTATCTTCACCGCTTCGATGTCTATCCACGCAGGCTTGAAGCCGCTGTTGACGGCGATGGCCTGAGAATGGTAGTTGCCCATCGCGGAGCCGTAGAACGGCAGCTCGCCGCGCTCGATTATCTTGTTTTTCAGCATCGTGACAAGTGCCGTGCCGATGCCGCGGGAACGGTACTCGGGACTCACGTCGATGCCTATCTGAAGCAGGTACGGCGCGTCCTCGGAACAGCCCGCCATGCCCATGATAGTGTCACCGTCGTAGGCGCAGACAGCTATCCTGTCGGGACGCTCGGCGGTGGGTTCGGGGCAGAGCGCGTTCCCGAAACGCTTGTCGCCGTAGAACGGCAGAATCTCATCGTCGAAAAACCACTTCACTTTCAGGTCGCCGCGGGGCTGAACGTCGCGGTAAGGCAGGAGCATATGGTGGGTCTGGGTAAGTTCGTAGCCGTATTTGTTCAGCTCGGCGTTGAGCTTCACGAAGTTCGGGACGGAAAAAAGCCAGTGACCGTGGGTCTCTCCCCCCATGAATCCGCGCAGATACCCGTGCAGCACAGGGTCGGCGGTGATGACGATGTTCCCGCCGAAAGTCGTCATCTGCAAAAACGGCTTCTTGCTGATGTAAACACGCCTGCCCTCATTTGCGGCAGACTCGGTAAGCAGGTCGTCAGCCCTGAAAAAATCCCCTGGCTCACAGTTCAGCTCTATCGCAAGCTGCCTTGCGAACAGGTCGCGGTATCTTTTAAACATATCTGTCTCCTTATTATAATGGTGTATTTTTACATCGTCCCGCCGCTTCGTCAGCGGGAACATGACTATTATATCACATCCGACGAAAAAAATCAAGCTTGGTCAAAATATGAACATTCTGTAAATCTTAAATATCTTTAGAGTTTCTTTAAGAACGGGTGTTATCATGGTATCATAGAACAATACCCAAACGCAAACAAGGAGGAATGTGATATGAACGAAGTACTCATCAGCGTCAACGACCTGAGCAAGCAGTACAAGAAAAGCCGCGTGCTGAAAAACGTTTCGTTCAGCGTCGGGAAAGGGATGATATGCGGTCTCGTCGGGCCTAACGGCGCAGGAAAGACCACCATCATGAAAGCCGTGGGCGGACTGATACTCCCCACCGAGGGCAGTATCGAACTGTTCGGCGAGACAACGGAGAGCGGGCTCGCACACTCCCGAAGCCGCATGAGCTTCATCATCGAGACGCCCTACGCGAAACAGAACATGACCGCGGCAGAGAACCTTGAAAAGCTCCGCCTGCAAAAGGGCATTCCCGACAAGGCACGCATCGGCGAGGTGCTGGAGATAGCAGGGCTCAGAGACACGGGCAGGAAACCCGTCAAGAACTTCTCGCTGGGTATGAAACAGCGTCTCGGCATCGCGGCGGCGCTCATGTCGAAGCCCGAGGTCATGGTGCTGGACGAGCCGATAAACGGCCTCGACCCCGAGGGCATCGTGGAGATACGCGAACTGCTCCTGAAACTCAACCGCGAGGAGCACATAACCATCGTTATCTCCTCCCACATCCTCTCCGAGCTGTCACTGCTCTGCACCGACTACCTGTTCATCCGTCACGGCGAGCTGGTGAAGCGTCTTTCGGCTGAGGAGCTGAAAAAACAGTGCAGTGAACAGTACTGCATCCGCACCGACAACGACAGCCTTGTGCCTGCCATACTCCGCAACAAGCTCGGCTTCGAGAGTTTCGAGGTGGAAAAGGACGGCAGGGTGCGGCTCTATGAGGGCCTTGACGACACCGCAAAGATCTCAAGAACGCTGTTCGAGAACGGCGTGACCCCGACCGAGCTGTTCATGAAGGAAGCAGATCTCGAACAATATTACATGGAACTGGTAGGTGATGATGATGTTCAACCTGATAAAAGCACAGCAGTATCAGATGCTTCGTGACAATGTGACCTACTACATCATCTTCGTGATGCTCATCATCTACGTCGGCATCGACCTTATCAGTGCGGCCGACAGCAGTACAGCGCAGTTTTCGGCGAGCTATTTCGCGGTCATCTCCGCGGACGGCTTCCCTTTCCTGCTGAATATGCTCACACTGCTCTACACCGCCCGCATCTGCGGATGCGACATGACCGACCGCACCATGAACTACGAGCTTCTCGATGGCGTGAAGCGTTCACAGGTGTTCTTCGCAAGGTTCATCGTGGGCGTGTTCTGGTCGGCAGTCACCTGCGCTTTCCTCATGATAGTGCCTACAGCCATAGTTGCCGCTTTTGCAGGCTGGGGAGATATGATGACGGTGGGCGGCGCTCTCAGACGCGCTTTCTGCACCCTCATCACCGTCGTGCGGCTCTCGGCTATGTACACCATGCTGACCTTCCTGCTGATGGACTGGAAAACCACGACCGTCATCGGTTTCATCATCGGTCAGACGGAGCTCATCATCGTGATGATAATGCAGGAGAGCGCTTCGCTGGGGCTCGACAAGAAAGCGGGCTATTTCTTCTCCGCAACGGCGATGCAGAAATTCCTCGACGTATCGAACATCGGCATCGGCTACAAGAACGGCGAGGATATTCAGATAGTGAAGAGTATGCTCACATTCTCCGACGGCGCGTCCTGTGCGGCGGTCTGCATCGGGATGACTGCGTTATATCTCATCCTCGGCTTTGCGGTGTTCCGCAGGCGTGATATAAAGTGAGGTGGCGGATATGAAAAACATAATCAGAGCACAGCTTTTTCAGGCGCGGCACACGAATGTCCTGCGCACCATATTCATCGGCTTTTCGGTCATGACGGTGCTGTTCGCATTGGCGATATGGGGAAACGGCGGCAGAGAACATCTGCGCGGTTCGGAGATATGCGCCATGCTGTTTTCTATCATCTCAACCTTTATGATGATGCTCATGGTGATAGTCACGGCTATCGTATGCGGCAACGACCTCTCCGACAGAACGATAAACCACGAGCTTTCCTCGGGAACGCTTCGGCGCGACGCTTTCTTCGGCAGAGCGATACCCTCACTGTCGGTCGCACTGTTCTTCACAATGGCGCAGTATATAATAATGTATGTGACCGCAGTCCTGCTCAGCGACGAGTGGGGATACGAGATAACGGCGGCAGGACTGTTACAGCGCATCCTGCTGACTATCCCGATATTCCTCCGCATCGGCTCGTTCTACATCTTCGTATGCTGTATCATCAAGAAGCCTGCCGCTGTGGTGGGGATATATTACGGCTTGCTGGTGCTGGAAAACATCGCAAAGGGCGAAACGCCTGTGAAGTACAGCAATCTGCTCACGGGTCTCTCGAGCATGAGTACCATTAATAATATGCACTATTTCTACACATTCGCACTTCACGGTGAAAACCGCATGATAAGCGAACCATTCGTGGCGGCAGGTGACGCCGTGCAGATAACCGCAGTCTCGCTCATCATGACAGCGGTCTATCTTATACTCGGCTACAGCTTTTTCCGCCGCGACGATCTGAGATAAGGGGGCGGCACAATGATATATCAGGATGTATTGCTTATCGCTCTTGGGGTGGCACAATGTCTGCTCCTCGAACGCTTTGCGGTAAGATCGGAAAAGAACATCAGCTCACTGAGCAAGCTCTGCTGGCTCATACCCTCTGTCACCGCCCTGGTCATCATGCTGAACATCGGCTTTGAGCCGCTCATGGCAGGCGCGTATCTCGGATGCGCAGGGCTTGCGGCAGGCTTCTTCCGCGAGGACGTGAAGAGCCGCAGGATAACCTCGGCGGTCTGCGCGGCAGTGATGCTTATATCAGTCCCCTGCTGTCTGCTGTCGGACGCTTACCGCGCAAGGCACGACTTCACGGGGGATTTCAAAAAGGCTGTCAGCTCCATGAGGTTATACTATCCCCTGACTCAGCACAAGGACATCGACTTCGATGCGCTCTATGAAAAGTACATCCCCGAGTTCCGCAAAGCCGACAAAGACCGCGACGAAGTGGAGAACTACATCGCATGGGCGCGTTTCTGCGCCGAGTTCCACGACGGTCATGTGGGCTACGCTCCGAATGATGAAGACACCGTGCGTGAAGCCTGCAAGCGTGCAGGCGGCAACGACTACGGACTTGTCATACTGAAACTCTCGGACGGTTCCTTCACGGCGGTGAACGTTGACGATTCGCTGGCAAACAAGGGCATCCATCTCGGCACGCAAATCATCAGCTGGAACGGCGAGACACCCGACAAGGCAGACGAACGCTCCACCCTCGCGCAGATGGAAAACATCCCCGACGCCGACAACGCCGAATTCCACAAGGGTATGTTCGCCGCAGGCACGGGCGGAGACACTGCCGAGCTGACTTTCATAGCAGACGACGGTTCGGAGCAGACTGTCACGCTCCCGAAGCTCGGAGGCTGCTACTACGACCGTTTTGAAGAAATGGGCAAAAAGCTCTATCAGGGCTACGAAGCGGCTCATATGTCAGTCACGAAGATAAATGACACCACCGCCGTTCTCCGCGTAAAGTCGATGGTCTACGACAGCGTATCGGCATCCAAGGACAACCACACAGGCATGAAGCTCGAACTCCGCGACAAGGTGCGCACTATGATGGACGAAGGCGTCACGGATATCATCATCGACATCCGATCCAACGGCGGCGGTTCGGGAGACATGACCGAGGCGATAGCGTCGCTGTTCGCACCCGAGGGCGAGCATTACTACGTCACCAACGCCCTCTGGGACGACAAGAAGGGCTGCTACGCCACCGACGGAAAGGGCGGCTATCTCCCCGACGACGACATAGTGTTCAGCGGCGACAACATCCTCGGCGAAAACGGCAGGATAGTCCTGCTGGTGAACGACCACAGCGCTTCGGCTTCCGACCATCTCACGAAGGTCATGAGCAGTTTTGACAACGTGACCGTCATGGGCTTCACGGGTCCCAACGGCTCCGCACAGGGCGTGTGCAGCAAGCAGCTCACAGAGGGGACCCTCAACTACTCAGGCTCTGTAATGCTGGACAGGGACGGCAGCATCTTCATCGACTCGGGCAAAGACAGACAGTCCACCGACGACACAGGCGTGAAGATACCCCTCGACAGCAAAGCCATTCAGGCGATATTCGCGGACGGTCAGGACTACCTTCTCAATTGCGCCATCGAAGAGATTGCGAGCCACAAAGGCTGACAGGATACTGTTTTTCAGATGTTTATCGGAGAGTGCTTCGGCACTCTCTTTTTTTGCCCCCGCAGAGCTTTCCCGTACAAACACAAAGCGGACAGTTTTCACGCTGTCCGCCTTATGTTTTGCTATATTCTTAATGGAGTTTGGTTTACTTTATCATGCGCCCAGAACTTCCGCAGATGCCAGCTTGACAGCCAGAACGAAGATGTCCATAGCCTTCTGGAGCTCCTCAACAGAGGGGAAAGTCGGTGCGATGCGGATGTTCTTGTCGTCGGGATCCTTGCCGTAGGGGAAGGTAGCGCCTGCGCCTGTCAGGGTAACGCCTGCCTCCTTGCACAGCTGAACGATGCGCTTTGCGGTGCCGTTCATGCCGTTGAAGCTTACGAAGTAACCGCCGTTGGGGCTGTGCCACGAACCCATGCCTGTGCCGCCCAGCTCGCGCTCAAGGGTGTCAACGACTACCTTGAATCTCGGCTCAAGAACAGCGCGGTGCTTCTGCATATGAGCGGTAACGTTCTCGAACTTGCCGCCGAAGAAGCGGACGTGTCTGAGCATATTGAGCTTGTCGTGACCGATGGTCTGGATGGTCATGGTGGACTTCACGAAGTCGAGGTTCGCCTTAGATGCGCCCATTACCGCAACGCCGCTTCCGGGGAAGGTCACCTTAGAGGTGGAAGCGAACATATATACCATGTCCTCGCTGCCGTTCTTTGCGAGCTCGTCGTAGAGGTTCAGCAGCTTGTCGGGGGTGTCGGTCAGGTGGTGGATGCAGTAAGCGTTATCCCAGAAGATGCGGAAATCCTTAGCTGCGGGCTTGAGAGCTGCCATACGTCTTACAGTCTCGTCCGAGTAGGTGATGCCTGTGGGGTTAGCGTACATCGGAACGCACCAGATACCCTTGATGCTCTCGTCCTCAGCCACCAGACGCTCTATCATGTCCATATCGGGGCCGTTCTCGTCAACGGGAACGTTTATCATCTCGAAGCCGAACAGCTCGGTGATAGCGAAGTGTCTGTCGTAGCCGGGCACGGGGCAGAGCCACTTTACCTTGCCGCAGTCCTTCCAGGGGGTAAGACCCTTGCCTGCGCCGAAGGTGTAGCAGCGCGAGATGCAGTCATACATGATGTTCAGGCTTGAGTTGCCGAACACGATGACATTCTCGGGGGAAAGTCCCAGCATCGGTGCGAAGAGCTCCTTAGCCTCCTTGATGCCGTCCAGTCCGCCATAGTTGAATATGTTCTTGTCAGTCTCCGCGAAATCCGCCGCGGTCAGGCAGTCGAGCAGTCCTGCCGACAGTGCCAGCTGTTCAGCGCCGGGCTTTCCTCTCGCCATGTTCAGCGAAAGTCCCAGTGCCTTGTAGTCCTCATACTGTTTCAGAGCCTCTGCCTTGAATGCTGCGAGCTCCTGCTTAGTCATTTCCTGCGGTCTCATTGTACCAATTCCTCCATCATACTGATTGCTGATAATCTGATTTTACAGTGCTACTATATTATATACCAAGAACAGCAATTTTGCAAGTGTTTAATCTAAATCTTGCAAAAAAATCATGATATTTCACATACAAAACCGCGTTTTTTGACCTAATATAGACATTTCACCTAACAAAAATGCAAAAAGTGCCGTCCGCGATGAATCGAAAACGTGAAAATGATTCATTCCCGTCCCCGCATAAAGCCTGAAAATCGGCGGAAGATATGCAATAATTTGGAATACTTTTTTTGAAAAAACCTATTGACAACGATTTCGTAATGTGCTATAATAAAATACAGCGAGTTGGCTGTACGGCAGCGGTGTGCATCAGCACACTGAGGAAAGTCCGAGCATCGCAGAGCAGGGTAGTTGATAACGTCAACCGAGGGCGACCTCCGAGCCAGTGCAACAGAAATATACCGCCTTCTGTATAGAAGGTAAGGGTGGAAAGGCGAGGTAAGAGCTCACCGGAGCGTCAGTGATGACGCTGCCATGTAAACCTTACCCGATGCAACGCCAATGGCAGTGGTATGTTCAATGGCTGCTCGTCAGAGCATACGCTGTAGGCGGCTGGAGCTGTGCGGCAACGTACAGCCAAGATAGATTGCCGTACTCGACAAAACTCGGCTTACAGGTCGGCTCGCTTAACATGATATCATTTTTCGTCAACGCCGCAGCGTCTTTGTAGTAGTGAGACGGATGCAGATGTTAACGAATCAGATATATAGTTTGCACAAAAAATCGAAAATCGACAGGTTGAATGATGTACAAGCCTACAAAAGTGAGCAAATTGTTATCAAAACTGTTGCATTCCGTAAATTTGTGTGATAGAATAAGCATATCAGATATTATTTTTTGGGAGGAAAATATTATGAAATTCACAAAGGTTTTAACTGCATCCGCATTTGCAGCTGCAATCGCTGCTACAATGGGCATCTCGGCTTCCGCAGCTACCTGGCAGGAAGCTGTACAGGCTGCTAAGGACTGCGGCGTTCAGTCTCACAACGTTCAGGAGCTGTCGAACTTCCTCGAGCCTAACGCTTCCAAGTTCACTGCTGCTCAGTACGACGATATGATCGCTGACATGAAGGCTGTATCTGACAAGTACGTTGCACCTAAGGCTACCGAGCTGTTCAACAAGAAGCCCGGCGACCTCACTGAGGATGAGAAGATCCAGATCGGTAAGACCTGGAGCGAGGATGACAAGCAGGCTATCATCAACGACCTCGTAGCACTCGGTGCTAAGTACAACGTTGAGGTAACTGTTACCAAGGCTGACAAGGCTCACTACAACGTATCCGCTAAGATGAAGGACGGTTCCGGCACACAGACTACTACTACCTCTGCTGTTGCAGGCACAGGTGCTGAGGCTGCTGAGACCGGCGCAGGAAACGCTGTTGCATTCGCAGGCGTAGCTCTCGTGCTCGCTGCTACCGGCGCAGTTATCGTTTCCAGAAAGAACAGAGCATAAGCTCTAAACAAAAGAACATTTCGGAGTGATTTTATGAACAGACCTTCTGCAAAAACCGCAGCAAGGAGTCATCATCAAAAACATTCTTCGTCGAACAAGGTGTTAAGGGCATTCACTTTTGTCCTTACACCTTTTTTGATATTGATAATCGTGTGCAGTACATTGCTGCTCGGTCTCGCTAAACCTTACTCCTACGCAAAGCCCTATCTGCGCCTTGTGTTCGACGTTGAACAGCATGAGGCTGAGAGCAAAAGCATCCGCACACTCAATAAATACCGCGATGATGACGCTCCCCTGCAAACAAAAGATATCAAGGACGACGAAACAGGGCAGACCCATACCATGATCTACCCCTACTACGGCGATTACTACGCGACTATCAACTGCAAGAACGCCGGAATGAAGGATATCAAGGTCTACAGCGGTACTACCGACGACGTCCTGACCTGGGGCGCAGGCTGGTATAACGGCTCGGTCTACATCGGACATGAGGGAAATGTCGTTATCGCAGGTCATAACCATACCTCCTTCTACCACCTGCCTAACTGCAAGGTCGGCGATGAGGTGACTCTCGAAACTTCTTACTGCAAGCTGACTTACGTGGTATCCGATATCGAGGTGTTCCATCAGAGCGACCTCACCTATATCCGCCCCTGCGACAGGGACATCCTTACCATGTATACCTGCTGGAACAACGGCAGACTCGGTATGAGTGAATACCGCCTCGCAGTCATCTGCGACTGCGTGAAGCGTGAATGGAAAGAGGTGAAGGAATGAAACGTCTGTATCACTACCCATTCATCCTTCTGCTGACGATACTTGAAGTCATCTCGCTTATCGGGTTCGAGTGCTCGTGGTTCACGCAGAACGTTCTTTTCAAGTCAGATATCTACCTGACAGCTGTCAACGATGAGAATATCGGTCAGGTCATCTACGACGACCTCAGCGAGACTTTCACACAGTTCGCGATGCCGACAGGTATCCCCGCCGAGGTGTTCATCGACACCCTCGACCCTGCATATCTTCAGCAGTGCGCTGAAAAGAATATCAAGGATTCTATCGCGTACCTTACCGACCCTAACGCCGCAAAGCCTCAGATAGAGTACGATTTCTCCACTATCGACCAGAGCATCACAAGCTACATCGAGAACTACTCCGATGAAAACGGCATCGAAAGGGACGCACAGTACCAGAAACTGCTCGACAATACCATCAAGGTGTCTCACGAACAGATCGAAGCGAAGGTCGATGTCCTGATGCTCCATCAGTTCTCAAGCGGTGCGGTCGCTCCCAAGTGCCATAAGTACTCAAGATATGTGGGATTCCTCATGCTGTGTACGGGCGTGGCTTCGATATTCTTCCTGCTGCTGATAATCATCACGGATATCAAGCACCCGAGAGATCTGCCCTACTGGCTCGGAACAGCGCTGATGTGCAGCTCCGCGGTGCTGCTGATACCCTCGCTGTACCTGAAAAAGACGAACTATTTCGACTCGTTCATAATCAGGAACACGAACATATATCAGAGCGTGACTGCCACACTGAAAGCCATGCTGGATAATATCATCATCTTCCAGTATATCGTCCTGCTGATCGGCGTGTGTCTGTTCATCCTGACGATAATAATACACTTCTTCTTTGTGAGAAAAGTACGTAAGAACGCCTCGAAAACATCGAGAGAGTTTGAATACGACGACGATGACGAAGATTAAGAAAAACCCCGAGAGATCGGGGTTTTATTATATCCCCCCGCCAAATGAAGCGTGTTCGCCGGAGTCCGAGCGGGACCGATGCCACCGCGTCGGTCAGGTTACGGGGGCAGAAACCCTTGGTCAAGAGCGCAAGAGTGAAACTCTCGTTTTCGCCAAAAGCGAAACAAAAAACGTGTCGCTCCCTCAGATGAAAATACTGTGAAAACACTTGAAAAATCAACGTATTTGGTGTATAATAAAATATTATAAGCTAATAAAAGCACTTGCATCGGGCAGACTCCCCTGCCCCGAAAAAATCCGGAAAAGAGGGATATGTAATGTTGATGTGTACCAATTGCGGAAAAAGACCTGCCGTAGTGTTCATCTCCCAGATGAACCAGAACGGCGATACACCCCCTAACGAAGGCGGAAACAAAAGACTCTGTATCGTCTGCGCCAAACAGGCAGGTATTCCCCAGATAGATGAATATATAAAAAGAATGGGTCTGACCGACGAGGATATCGAGGAAATGGAGAACCTGACCTCCGAACTCCTCGACGACGGCGACTCCTTTGAACAGGGCGGCTCGAATACCCTGCCCGAACTTTTCAGCGACCTTATGGGCAACGTTGAGAAAATGCTCGGCGGCGTCAAAAAGCCTAAACAGGAAAGCGATGACCTCCCTGCCGAACTGGCGGATGAGGACGCTCCGAAAACAAACAAGACCGAGAAAAAACAGCCCAAGTCCGCGCCCAAGCGTGAGCCGAAGCTGAAATTTCTCCCGACTTACTGCACAAATCTCTCCGAAAAGGCCGAGAACTCCGAACTTGACCCCGTTATCGGCAGAGAACGCGAGATCGACCGCGTTATACAGATACTCTCGCGCCGCCAGAAGAACAATCCCTGCCTTATCGGTGAACCGGGTGTCGGCAAGACCGCTATCGCAGAGGGTATTGCTCAGAAGATACAGGCAGGCGAGGTTCCCTTCGACCTCAGAAACAAGAGGGTCTACCTGCTGGATATGGCGGCACTCGTCGCAGGAACACAGTTCCGCGGTCAGTTTGAGAGCCGTATGAAGGGTCTCATCGACGAGGTCAAGAAGCTCGGAAATGTCATCCTCTTCATCGACGATGTTCATTCGATAGTCGGCACAGGCGACTCCGAGGGCAGCATGAACGCCTCGAACATCCTGAAACCCGCACTTTCCAGAGGCGAGGTACAGGTCATCGGCGCGACTACCTTCAAAGAGTACCGCAAGTACATCGAGAAGGACGCGGCGCTTGAAAGACGCTTCCAGCCCGTCACCGTCAAGGAACCGACCGTAGCCGATACCGTCCTCATGCTGGACGGTATCAAGAAATACTACGAACAGCACCACAGCATCAGAGTTCCCGAGAATATCGCCCGCGAGTGCGCAATCCTCTCGGAAAGATATATCACCGACCGCTTCCTGCCCGACAAGGCTATCGACCTGCTGGATGAAGCCTGCGCTTACGCGGCTATCAGAAGCAAGGCTATCGAGGGCTTCAAGCAGACCAACGTGGACTACTCGGAAGCCGAGGAAGCGCTGACCGAGCTTGAGGGCGAGGACGCTCCCGATTACGAGAAGATAGGCGAGCAGAAAATGAAGGTGCTCACCCTCAAGGAACAGCTCGACAAGTTCAAGGCGGAAGCCGATGCGACAGAAGTCACCGAGTCCGACCTCGCACACGTTATCGAGGTGTGGACGGGTATCCCTGCCAACAAGATCGAGGAGACCGAGTACGCGAAGATCCGTCAGCTCCCGAAGGCGCTCTCCGACCGCGTTATCGGTCAGGATGCGGCTGTCAGCGCTGTCTGTGCCGCAGTCAGAAGAAGCAGAGTCCACCTTTCGAAGCGCATCAGACCTGCGTCCTTCATCTTCGTGGGACCTACGGGCGTCGGCAAGACCGAGCTTGTAAAGGTGCTTGGCGAGACACTTTTTGACGAGAACGAACCCCTCATCAGGGTCGATATGTCCGAATATATGGAGCGCCACAGCGTCTCCAAGCTCATCGGTTCGCCTCCGGGATACGTGGGCTTCGACGAGGCAGGACAGCTCACCGAAAAGATACGCCGCAGACCCTACAGCGTGGTGCTCTTCGATGAGATCGAAAAGGCTCACCCCGACGTCATGAACATCCTGCTCCAGATACTCGACGAGGGCGAGATTCACGACGCACAGGGCAGGCTTGTCAGCTTCAAGAACACCGTTATCGTTATGACCTCCAACGCAGGATCCACCTCGAAGGAGACGGGCGTCGGCTTCAACAAGACCGATGCGGAGATCAGCCGCGACAGAGCTATGAAGGCACTGGGCGAGTTCCTGCGCCCCGAATTCCTCGGACGTATCGACGAAGTGGTGGTATTCTCGCCGCTGACCGAGGACAACTACGCGAAGATCGCCGGGCTGATGCTCACCGAGATGAAGGAAGCCCTCGAAGAACGCGCCATCACCACAGGCTGGAGCGAGGAAGCCCTCAAGGTCATCGCTCACAAGGCTTACGGCAAGAAGCTGGGCGGCAGAGACATCCGACGCGTTATCCGCACCGAGATCGAGGATAAGCTCAGCGAGATGATCGTCGAGAAGGGCGAAGGCGCCGTTGGCATGGTATTCATCGGCGAGGAGAACGGCGAACTCACCATCAAAGCGGAGTAAGGAGTGATAGTATGCCGAAGATCGCGGTCATCGAGGACGACAGCGAGATAAGCAGGATACTCACCGAACTGCTCGAATCGAACGGCTATGAGACGATAAGCGCCCTTGACGGCGGCAGAGCGTCGATAATGCTGCGCGAGGAACAGCCCGATCTGGTGCTGATGGATCTGATGCTCCCCTACAAGGACGGCGGCACGCTGATCGCCGAGCTGAGGGAGCGTTCGGATGTGCCCGTCATCGTCATCTCCGCCAAAAGCATGATGGAGACAAAGCTCGAAATGCTGAGGATGGGCGCGGACGACTACATCATCAAGCCCTTCGATCTGGACGAGGTGCTGGTCAGGGTCGAGGTGCAGCTGAGAAGAAGCGGCGCGGCGAAGCAGAAAAGCGTCATCGCTTTCGGACGGCTGAGATTTTTCACCGAGGAGAACCGCGCAGAAGCCGACGGCAGACCGCTGACGCTGACAGCGAAGGAACTGACGCTGCTGAGGTTATTCATTGAACAGCCCAAGCGCGTCCGCTCGAAGGCGGAACTGTACGAGCTGGTGTGGGAACAGCAGTATTACTGTGAAGACAACACTATAAATGTTCACATGAGCAATCTTCGGTCGAAGCTGAGAAAGGCGCTGGGCGACGATTGCATCGAAACGGTATGGGGCATCGGATACCGTATGAAAGAGTGAGAACGGCACCGCAGTCAGGCTCGGCTGCGGTGCTATTTTCACATCGGGCGGCAGTCGTGAAAATGACGATATTGCAGAATTTCAGAGTTAAAAACTACAGATTATAGCCCTTTTTTTCACTGTTTTTAAACAGTATTAACGAAGTGTTTGTTAAAAGATTGATAATATCTTGACAAAAAAACTCAAATATGCTATTATGTAAATGTCCGATATAGGGACGGTAATTTTTGATATTGTTAAGGAGACTAAAACTATGAAACTGAAAAAGTCTATCGCATTTCTCGCAGCTCTTACTTTCGCAGTGACCGCTTTCGTTGGCTGCGGCGAAAAGGAAGATAAGGACGAAGACAAGGATTCCAAGACCACTTCCGCAGCTGCTGAGTCCAAGGAAGAGACCAAGGAAGAGGCAAGCTCCGAGGATGCCGCTGCTGACACTTCTTCCGAAGAGACAGGCGACGCTTCTGCTGACGCTTCCGCTGACGACGCTTCTTCCGAAGAGGCTGTAACCAGCACCGCTGACGATTCCATGGATCTTTCCGCTATGTTCAATGAGGTAACTATGCCTGCAACCGACGCTGCTGACTCTGCTGAGGCTGACTTCGTAGGCAAGTGGGAGTGCTACTGCATGGGCGCTGAGGGCGCAGCTTACGACTCCATCATGGGTATGCCTCTCTACGCTATGATCCACATCGAGATCAAGGCTGACGGTACAGGCGAAGTTGCAAGCCTTTCCGGCGCTGACGCTTCGGCTCCCGACGTTACCACTCTGACCTGGAAGTACGATTCCAACGGCATCACCGTTGATTCCGACGGCGAGACCCTCAAGGGCGTTATCACTTCCGAGGGCTACCTGCTCTTCACCTCTGAGGACAGCAGCGACGTTACTCAGCTCTTCCTGAAGAAGGTTGACGAGTACACCGAGTTCGATATGGAATCATTCACCAACGATATTGCTGCTAGCTTCGGCATCGAGTCTGACGCTGCAACCGCAGAATAATAGACGGTAAATGCTCCGAAAGACCTTTTTGCTCAAGCGGCAGCTGAGAAAACTGGCTCTCGAGATCGACCGTGCCCGTGAAATGGGTTACGACCGTCAGGTGAGAGTACAGCTTATCGACGACGACCTCATAGAGCTTGCGGCTGCGATAAACCGCTCGCTCGACCGCCAGAAACAGCTCAAATTTGAAGCCGAGGCTGCCGAACAAAGCCTCAGACGGTCGGTGTCCGACATCGCTCACGACATCAGAACGCCGCTTGCAGTCATAAAAGGCGACCTACAGCTTATCGAGCGCTCGGGTGCGCTCACGGGTGAGCTGAAAGACTACCTTGACACCTGTCTCGAAAAGACCGAGACGCTGAAAGAAATGACCGACCGCTTTTTCGAGCTCGCAGTGCTCGAAAGCAGCACCGAGCCTATCCGCCTCAGACGCATCGACCTGACCTCCGCGATGATGGAGTTCATACTCGAAAATGAGGGCAGGATACGGATGGCAGGAATCGAGCCCGAGATCTCGCTCCCCTCAAAATCGGTCTTTATCAGCGCCGACCCGCAGATGCTCGGGCGTATGCTCGGCAATCTTCTCGGCAACGCGCTGAAATACTCGGACGGCGACCTGAAACTCGCCGTTACAGAGGACGGCTGCGTCCGCTTCGCAAACAGCGTCAGCGGCAGTATCCCCGACACCGAACGATTGTTCGACCGCAGCTACCGCGCCGACAGTTCGCGCAGCGGCGGAGGTGCAGGGCTGGGGCTCTACATCGTCAGGATACTCGCAGAAAAGCAGAACGCCGAGGTGGCGGCATCGCTCGATGGCAGCACCATTGAGATAAGCGTAAGGTTTAAGGTATCGGAATAAAAAAACAGCCTGTCGTTCCTTTCGGAGCGGCAGGTTTTTTGCGGTCTTAGAAACATGAAAGCCTGTCGTCCGTGAACGGCAGGCTTGTTTTATTACTTGAGCAGCTTCTTGATGGACTCCTTCGTGCCGAGAACGAGTATCTTCTCGCCCTGAGCGAAACGGTGGTCGGGGCCAGGCAGAGCGTCGAACTGACGGTCGGACTTTATCGCCAGAACGTTTACGTTGTACTTCTGACGGACGTTCTGCTCGATGATAGTCTTGCCGTACCAGCTTTCGGGCACGTTGACCTCGTAAAGCGCGTAGTCGTCGCTGAGCTTGAAGTAGTCGAAGATACCCTCCGACCCGAAACGCATCGCAAAGCGCTCCGCAGTCTCGCGCTCGGTATAGATGACCTCATCCGCGCCGTTTCTCAGCAGGAATTTCTTATGAATATCGCGGCTCGCACGCGCGAAAACGTAGTGCGCACCCATCTCCTTCAGCAGGCAGGTGGTCTCCAGCGAGCTCTGGAAGTTATCGCCTATCGCCACGATGCAGACGTCGAAGTTGTTCACGCCCAGCTCCTCAACGAACTGAGGGTCGGTAGCGTCGCCTATCTGCGCGTCAGTGACGTATTTGAGCGCGTCGTTCACGCGGTCCTCGTTGATGTCGATAGCGAGCACCTCGTTATTCTGCTTTGTCAATGTTTTTGCCATATGCTTGCCGAACCTTCCGAGTCCGACAATAAGAAATGAACGAGCCATTTCACTTTCCTCCATTAAGTTTATTTACTTTGTGCGGGTATTAGCCGGGGGAAACCTTTCTGAAGAAAGGTTCTCCCCCGGCCCCCCTTCCAAAGACTTTTAATATGTTGTTCGTTTGTTGTGGTCGGTAAGATAGTCCCTTGACATTTCAAGAGAGACCGTCTGAAAAACACACACAATGATGCGTTAACCACCATTGAACGTCTTTTTGCAGGCAGAAGCTATCTATGAGTAGACGACCAACACAAAATGGTGAAGACGTTCTACAGCCGTAGCATATCAACCTACCATTATTTTTTCTTCGGGGAGCTGGGATCTTGCGTGGACGCCGCTTCCTGCGAGCGAGACGATGAAAGTCAGACCGCCGATTCGGCCGAAGAACATCACGAGCGTCACGATGAACACCGACCAGTGGGACATCTGGGACGAGATGCCCATCGACAGACCGCAGGAGCTTATCGCCGACACCAGCTCGAACACCACAGGCGTGAGGTCGAGACCGTCGATAGCCGTGATAAATATTGCGCTGACCGTCACCACGATAAGATACAGGGTAGTCACGCAGCAAGCGTTTCTGACCGTTTCCTCGTCGATACGCCGCCCGAACAGCTCAACGCTCTTGCGCTTTCTGAACACGCTGACGATGGTCATGACCATGACTGTAAAAGTAGTGGTCTTGATACCGCAGGCAGTCGAGCCGGGAGCTCCGCCCACGAACATGAACACAAGCATCATCATGATAGTTGCGGGCTTCAGTTCGGCGCAGACCAGCGGCGCAAAGCCCGCGTCGCGTCCCGAGGTCACAAGCATCGAGGACACGAGCACCTTATCGCCGATGTGGTCAAGGTCGCGAAGGGTGTTGTTCCACTCAAGAAACAGCATCACGAGAAGTCCCACAATGTAGAAAATGAGCGTTATCACAAGGATTATCTTGCTTTGCAGGCGGTACTTTTTAAAGTGCAGCTTGTTAGTCCTGATGTCGTCCCAGGTCAGGTAGCCGATACCGCCGATGTTCAGCAGGATTATCAGCGTGAGGTTCACCAGCAGGTCGGTGCGGACGGTTATCATCGAGCTGCCGGGCTCGAATCTGCCCATCAGGTCGATACCTGCCGTACAGAACGCCGAGATGGAGTGGAAGAGCGCGTAGAAAACGCCCAGCCCGAGCCCCAGCTTCGGCACGTAGTGGAAAGCGAGCAGCAGCGTGCCCACACCCTCAAAGATGATAGTACCCTCAAGGATGAAGCGCGTCATCTTGACGATGCCGCCGCTGTTGATCCCGCTGACCGATTCGCGCATGGTAACGCGTTGTTTCAGACCTATTTTCCTGCTCGTGAATGACAGAGCGAATATCGCCATCGACATGAAACCGATACCGCCTATCTGGATGATGACGAGTATCACAGCCTGCCCGAAAAGCGACCAGTGGGTGTACACATCGTAAAGCATCAGACCCGTACCGCTTAGGGCGGAAGTCGCGGTGTAACAGCACTCCAGGTAGTTGGTGAACTGCCGCTCTCGCGAGCTTACGGGAAACATAAGTACCAGCGCCCCGACCAGTATCAGCAGCAGATACCCCCAGACGAGGTACTGTGTGAAGGTGAGTTTTCTCTTGAAGGCGGTGAACTTATCTGCAATTCTTGAGACCTTTTCCATAAATCTCTTTTCTCTTTTCGCAACTTTCTTTCATTATAGTGTAAATTAGTGTATAATCGTTCCTCATAATTATACACCCGAGAGGCGGAAATGTCAAGCATTTAACCGTTTCTTAACGAAAAATAGAGACTGGCATAATAAATCCACTGTCCTGCCGCCTCGGGCGGATTTTATTACAGAAAAGTTACAGGAAAATATTTGGACTGTTGAAAAAATCGGCTCCAAACGCAAAAAAATGTTGAAAACCCTGTTGAAACTGTTAAAAACTCACGCTATAAACGCTTTTTTAAACATCAGGGTTTTCAAACAACAGTTTAAAGTCCCCCTACAGGGACAGTTGAAAACCTTCCGAAAGTGTGAACAATTTTCTAAAAGTACAGAAAATCGGCGTTTTCAGCGTGTTTTTGCCCAAAAACCAATTTTTTCGCACAGAAAATGCCATGTAACCTCACGGTTACGAAAGAGTTACAGCCAAATATTCGTACAGTTGAGAAACTCTTTGAATGATCCAAATAATGTTGAAAAAGCTGTTGAAACTGTTAAAAACCCATGCAAATAAACACTATTTTGATTCAACAGCTTTCAAAAGGCTGTTGAAAAGTCCGTATTTTCACCCCCACTGTAATTTCTTTGTAACCAAATCCGTAACCGTTTCTTGACAACGCAAAGATAACCTGTTATAATAGAAATATAAAAATTATTTTTAGAAAACGGTGATATATATGATAAGGATCAAAAATGCACTCGTAATGCCCATGACAGACGGCATAGCTATCGAAAAGGGCGAGGTTTGGACAGAGGGTGACAAGGTCGCATTCGTCGGTCAGCCAGACGCGAAAAAGTTCGCAGACACGCGGTTTGAGCGCGAGATCGACGCTGACGGCGGACTCGTGATGCCCTCCTTCAAGAACGCGCACACCCACTCTGCGATGACCTTCCTGCGCTCCTACGCCGACGACCTCCCGCTTCAGGAATGGCTTTTCAACAAAATTTTCCCGATGGAAGCGAAGCTGACGGGCGACCACATCTACTGGCTCTCAAAGCTGGCGATCCTCGAATACCTCACAAGCGGCGTGACAGCCTCCTTCGATATGTATTTCGAGCCCGACGCTTACGTGAAAGCCAACATCGAGAGCGGTTTCCGCACAGTGCTCTGCGGCTCGATAGCGGGCGAACCCTCGAACCTCGACAGGCTCGACGGCTATATGCAGAAATTCAACGGCATCAGCCCCCTCATCAGCTACAGACTCGGTTTCCACGCCGAGTACACCGCAAGCTACGAACTGCTCGAAGGCATGGCCGAACTCGCGAAGAAATACCGTCAGGGCGTCTCCACCCACAACTCCGAGACCGCCAAGGAAGTCCGCGAGTGTATTGAAAAATACGGCAAGACCCCGACCGAACTGTTCGACAGTCTGGGGCTGTTCGAGTTCGGAGGAAGCAGCTTCCACTGCGTTCACCTGTCGGATAACGACATCAGCATTTTCCGCGACAGAGGGCTGTACGCGGTCACCTGCCCGGGCTCGAATTCAAAGCTGGCGAGCGGTATCGCACCCATCGTGAAGATGCACGACGCAGGCGTGAAACTGGCGGTCGGCACCGACGGACCTTCCTCCAATAACTGCCTCGATATGTTCCGCGAGATGTTCCTCATGACCGCGCTCCAGAAGCTGAAACTGGACGACGCGGCGGCGTGCCCTGCCCAGTGGGTGCTGGAAGCTGCGACGACAGGTTCGGCGCACGCGATGGGACTTGAGGACTGCGATAACCTTGCTGAGGGCAAGCAGGCAGACCTCATCATCATCGACCTGAATCAGCCGAATATGCAGCCGCTGAATTCGATCGCGAATAATATAGTATATAGCGGCAGTAAGCAGAATGTGATGCTGACGATGTGTGCAGGTAAAGTCCTGTATGAACGCGGCGAATTCAACATAGGCACAGACCCCCGCGAGATCTACGCAAAAGCCAACGAGATCATAACCTCAATGAGCTAACGCCCCTTCCGAGCTCAAAATAAAAGACCAAAACAAATGAGCTTCGATCCCGTGGGTCAAGCGCCACCGCGCTTGGCAGAGTCCAGAGGCGGCAGCCTTTGGTCAAGAGCCCGAGAGTGAAACTCTCGATTTCGCCAAAGGCGAAAAAGCCCCCCAAAAAAAAGCGTACGCCCGAACATAAAATCGGCAAATCCCGAGAAAACGCCAAAAAAGTCGCAAACCAAAAGACCCAAACACATTATCAAGAACACATATGATTTGCCTATTTTATTTTGGCGAGAGAGCGCAAGCGATTCGAGCCAAACCCCCGAGCCGCTCGCCAAGAGCGGCAATAGACCCACACCCCCAAAACCACCCGAAAAACCGGCAAGAACCCCCGCAAAACACCCCCGCAATTATTTTTGGATTTTTTATTAAAAGTAGAAAAAATACCTTGACAAACGCAGGAAAATATTGTACAATTAAATTATGCATTATGTTTTTTAAAATATCGTGCCGCAGGTCAGACCTTGACGGCGTTTACGTTTTGATAAAATAAAAATGCTTGTATCTTTAAAATTTCATATGAGCGGAACATTAAGACTTTGAAACAGAGCGATCCGTAAACGCGAAAAAAACGCGCGGATACCGCAGAAAACAAAGCTCAGATGTGTTCCGTGCTTTCAGAGAAGGAGGAAGGCTATACAATGGGAACATTTGGTGTAGTAGCACTCTGTTTCGCCATGCTTGTTATCGGCGCAGCCGCAGCCGGTTACATATTCTATAAGCAGGGCTTCAGCAAGGGTGTCGAATACCGCCGTACTACAGCCGAGGCAGCAATAGGTTCAGCCGAAAAGGAAGCCGAAAGACTGCTCGCCGAGGCTCAGAAAAACGCTGAGTACATCAAGAAGGAAAAACTCGTTGAGGCAAACGACCAGATCAACAAACAGCGCCAGGAAGCTGAAAAGGAGATCAAGGAACGCCGCGGCGAAGTGTCCAGACAGGAACGCCGTCTGAATCAGAAGGAGGAATCTCTCGATAAGAAGATGAACTCCCTTGAGCGTAAGGAGGATCAGCTCCAGTCAAAGCTCAAAAAGGCAGACGATAAGATAGCCGAAGCTGAGAAGATCAAGGAAAGCCAGCAGGCAGAACTTGAAAGGATCTCTCAGTTCACCGTCGATCAGGCTAAGGAGTACCTGCTCGCAAGCCTCGACGACGAACTTACTCACGAAAAGGCCGTAAGGGTATCGGCTTACGAGGCACAGGTCAAGGAAGACTGCGAGGCAAAGGCAAGACAGTACATCTCTCTCGCGATCGCACGCTGCGCCGCAGATCAGGTATCCGAAGCCGCAGTTTCGGTGGTAACACTTCCCAACGATGACATGAAGGGTCGAATCATAGGACGCGAAGGCAGAAATATCCGCGCGATCGAGACCCTGACGGGAGCCGACCTTATTATCGACGATACGCCCGAGGCTATCACAGTTTCGTGCTTCGATCAGGTGCGCCGCGAGATCGCTCGCATAGCACTCGAAAAACTTATCGCAGACGGCAGGATCCATCCTACTCGTATCGAGGAGATGGTCGATAAGGCAAGACGCGAGGTTGAACACAGGATCAAGCAGGAGGGTGAGAGAGCCGTGATGGAAACAAACGTTCACGGACTTAATCACGAACTCGTGAAGCTGATAGGCAGACTCCGCTACAGGACAAGCTATCGCCAGAATGTTCTCGATCACTCGATCGAGGTTTCGCACCTGGCAGGAATGATGGCGTCCGAGCTGGGCGTTGACGCTAACCTTGCAAGACGCGCAGGTCTCCTGCACGACGTGGGTAAGGCCCTGAGCTACGAGATCGAAGGTTCTCACGTTCAGATAGGCGTTGATGTCTGCAAGAGATATAAGGAATCTCCCGAAGTGATCCACGCTATCGAGGCTCACCACGGCGACGTTGAAACACGCACCGTTGTGGCAGCTCTTGTACAGGCGGCTGACGCTATTTCGGCGGCAAGACCGGGCGCACGAAGCGAGAATTACGAAAACTACATCAAGAGACTTGAAAAACTCGAAGAGATCTGCTCCTCGTTTGACGGCGTAGAAAAGACTTACGCTATCCAGGCAGGCAGAGAGGTCAGAGTTATGATCAAGCCCGAAAAGCTCAATGACGAAAAAATGGTGATCGTAGCAAGAGAGATCGCTAAGAAGATCGAAAACGAGATGAATTATCCGGGACAGATCAAGATCAATCTTATTCGCGAAAGCCGCGTCGTTGAATACGCAAAGTAAAAAAAGTTAAGGGCGGACATAAGTCCGCTCTTTTCATTTGATTTATCCGACAGGAGTGAATTGAATATGGCAAAGAAAAGCGCTACTTACAGCGCAAAAACAGATACCCACGCCGAACATAAACATCTGTTCGGTTCGAGCGGAAATTCCGACTTCATCGTTAATATGACCCCCGAGGGAACACATAAGCTCTGCGGTATCTACAGCATCATCGCTATGCTCCTCGTGGCGCTGTCCAGCGTGCCTTACTACATCTCGAAGGCTGTGGGCACAGGCAGCGACTACATGATGCTCAGGACAGAAAACAACGAGACGCTCATCTTCCTCATCATGACCCTGCTCATCGCGTCGGGCTTCATCGGGATGCTTATTTTCATGATAGCCTGCGTAAAGAGAGAGGTCGTCATCGGCAGGAATAAGGCGCTGCTGCTCTTCGCGCTGTCGCTCGTTTCATCGGTGATCTCGACTATCGCATCTGCCGACCGCGGAACGGCTTTCTACGGATACCTCGACCGCGATGAAGGTCTTGTATCCCTCGTGGGCTACCTC
This sequence comes from Ruminococcus sp. YE71, assembly GCF_900119155.1. GTDB lineage: Bacteria > Bacillota > Clostridia > Oscillospirales > Ruminococcaceae > YE71. The sequence continues at coordinate 92,112 of NZ_FPIR01000010.1, forward strand.
GGATTCTTCACCATCGGCATCTGCCTTACCGACGCTGACTGGAGACGCCGCGCCGCCAATACCGTTATCGGCATCGGCACCGTCAACGCCGTCATGGGCATCCTTCAGAGCATCCCCGCTCTCTCGAAGTGGATTCCCAGCTACTATAACTACCTGTTCCTCGGCTACAAGTCCAGCGTGCGCGTCGCCGAGTACTTCAACGCTTACGCCGCTTACGACGCTTCCTACGCCGCCGACGGCTTCACCTGCTCGCCTTTCGCTCTTGCGGCTATGCTCACCATCGCATCAGCCTTTGCAGTCAACAAGGCGGCTCATACCGACAAGACCGCTTCGCGCATCGTCTGCCTCATCTGCACAGGCATCATGAGCGGCGCTGCCATCGTGACCCAGACCTTCCCCGCTATGCTGGGAGTGGGCTGCGTGCTGCTTGTCACCCTCATCACCTCCGCCGCTTCAAAGAGCGGCAAGACCGCTGTCATCACCTCTGCACTGGCACTGGCGGCAGCAGGCTGCATCGCGGCAGGCATAGTTCTTACCGACAACTTCCGCATGAGCAACGAACAGATAATCTTTACCGACTCCTTCGAGCGTCTCGGTATCGCCTTCAATGCCCATACCGAGCACGATGACAGCATCTATTCCGCCCTCTGGTATGACGGCACTCTCGTGTTCAAGGAGTACCCCGTGATAGGCGTGGGTCCCGACAACTGGGGAGCTATGTACATGAACGGCTACGGCATGGAGACCGACCGCACCTACAATGAGGTATTCGATACCGCCATCACACGCGGCGCAATCGGCGCGGTCATCTACCTTGCGATCATCATCCTGACCTTCGGCAAGGCTTGCAGACTGCTGAAAGCCGCCTGCACCGGCAAGGCTGACAAGGCGGTCGGCATCGGCGCTTTCACCGCGTTCCTCTGCTTCTTCATCCAGTCGATGTTCAACACCACCTCGGTCTGCTCGACCCCCTACTTCTACTTCACCATCGGTCTGATATGGAGCTACGAGGCTCTGAACAGGCTCTTCCCGAAGAAAAAAGCAGAAAACTGAAACGACAGGAGCATAAAGATAAATGGACGTTTTCAAGGAATTCATCGTCAAAAAAGAGATAGGCACCCGTGAGAGGCTGAGCATACTGTTCATCATGGTGGGAGCGGTGGCTCTCGGCTTCTCGTTCATCGGACTGCTTCTGGGGACGGCTCTGCGGAGCATCAGCGTGATACTCGCCCTCGGCTGCGGCTGGGGCGGCTGGAAGCTGGTGACAAAGTTCTTCGTCGAGTACGAATACGCCCTCACCAACAAGGATCTCGACATCGACAAGATCACCAATCAGGCATCCCGCAAGCGTCTCTGCACCGTTGACATGACAAAGGTCACCGAGTACGGCAGAATAGACGAGGATTTTGCTGTGGGCGGCGATGAGACTGTTGTGCAGGCGACCGCGAACAATCCCGAGCTCACCGACTTTTTCCTCAGATTCGATCACAAGGATCACGGCAAGACCGTCCTGCTCTTCACCCCGAGCACCGAGCTGATGGATCTCATCATGACAAGTGCCCCGAGAAACGCAAGGAACAAACTGTGATCTACGGTATCGGCTGCGACATCACCGAGATCGCGAGGATGAGGCGGGCTGCCGAAAAGGAACACTTCGTCAGACGCGCGTTTTCCGAACAGGAACGTCAGCGCTTTGACGGGATGCGCGACCCCTGCGAGAGCATGGCAGGTGCGTGGGCTGCCAAGGAAGCCTTCGGAAAGGCTCTGCACACTGGCGTTTCGGGTTTCTCGCTCGACGAGGTGAGCGTGCTGCACGGCGAAAACGGCGAACCCTATCTCGAACTGACGGGCAACGCCGCAAAAGCCGCCGAGGGGCTCACCGTCCACATCTCCATTTCCCACGAACATGACTACGCGCAGGCGTTCTGCGTGTTAGAAAAGGACTGATAGTATGGATAGGATACTTACTCCGCAGCAGATGAAAAATGCCGAGTCAGCAAGCGCTGAACTCGGCGTTTCGCTTTGGGATCTGATGAACAACGCGGGCGAGGCGCTGGCGGACTGTGTGTACACCCTCGCCAGCTCGGACAGCGCTGAGCCCGTCAGGGCGGCTGTGCTCTGCGGCAGCGGAAACAACGGCGGCGACGGCTTCGTCTGCGCCCGTCAGCTTGAAGAAAACGGCCTCAAGGTCACCGTCTACCTGCTGGGCGAGCCAAAGACAGACCTTGCAAAACGCGCATTTACGCTTTGCGAGGGGATGGATATCCGCCGCGAGACGGATGACGAACTCTTCAAAGCCGACTTTATTATCGACTGTGTGTTCGGCACGGGATTCCACGGCGAACTCAGTACGGAACTGAAAGAGCTCTTCGGCAGGATACAGGATTCGGGGGCGAAGCTCATCGCCTGCGACTGCCCCAGCGGCGTCAACTGCATGACGGGTCAGGCCGCCGTGGGAACGCTGAGATGCGCTCACACCGTGACCTTCCACGCGGCGAAGCTGGGTATGTGCCTGAAACCTGCGAGGGCTTTCTGCGGCGAAGTCACCGTCCGCAGCATCGGCATCCCCGCGGGGTGGGAAGAACGGCTCGCCGACCCGACTCGCATTACCGAGCCACTCGCCTACGACCTGCACCGCGCACTCCCCCTCCGACCAGAACACAGCCACAAGGGCACTTTCGGTCGGCTGCTGATGGTCTGCGGCTGTGAGAGCTACATCGGCGCGGCGGCGATAGCGTCGAGGGCTGCCCTCCGAAGCGGCTGCGGCATCACCGAACTCGCCGCCCCGAAGGAGGTCATCCGCACCATTGCAGGCACGGCTCCCGAGTGCGTCTACACTCCCCTGCCCTGCGATGAGGACGGCTTCATCACCGCCGACGCCCTGCCGATACTCCTCGCCCACGCGAAGAACTGCACCGCCGCGGTCATCGGCTGCGGACTCGGGCAGACCGAGGGCACGGCGGCAGTCGTCGAGGGACTTGTGAAAAACCTCGAAATACCGCTTATTATCGACGCAGACGGAATAAATCAGCTGGCGAAGAATATAGATGTACTGAGGGACAAGAACTGTGAGGTGTTGCTCACTCCGCACATCGGCGAGCTGGCACGGCTCTGCGGCGTAACTGCGGCGCAGGCTTCCGCCGACCGCTACGCGCTTGGGCTGGAACTTTCGGCGAAGTACGGCGTCACCGTCCACGCAAAGGACAGCACGACGCTGACCTTCTCGGAGGGCAGCTGCCGCGTCTCGAACTTCGGCTGCTCCGCGCTGGCGAAGGGCGGCTCAGGCGATATGCTGGCAGGACTGACAGGCTCGATGGCGGCGCAGGGCGTACCGCTTGAGACCGCGTGCAGGCTCGGCTCGTACATCATGGGACGCACCGCCGAACTTCTCTGCGAGGGCAGCTCGCCCGCGGCTGTTACCGCCACCGACATCATCGCGGAACTGCGGCATTCGCTCATGGTCTTGTGAACCGAACTCTCCCCCTCATCCGAGGGGGATTTTTTTGGAGGTACACTATGAAGATAACCTGCGTTTGTCCGTTCGTCTGCGCTGCGGCAGTCATGCTCTGCTCCTGCGGCGCAAAGTCCGCCGACCCCGACCGTCCTCTGCCCGAGAATTTCTCGGTAACCGCCGAGATGACCGACGGCGATTTCGCCTGCACCGCCGAGATGACCCGCTCCGCAAATGGCTGGGACATCGTCATGACCGCCCCCGAGACCGTCGAGGGTGTCAGCTTCCACATCACGGGCGAGAACATGACCATCCGTTCGGGTGAGCTGAGCTTCACCACGCCCCACGAGGACATTTTGCAGGCTTCACCGGTCCGACTCACCGCGGCGGTTCTCGACCGATGCGTTAAGCACCGCACCGAAGGCGAGCTCTACGGTCAGCACTACGCCGCCGAACTTGACGGAGGACAGCCCGTTCAGCTGGTGGCGGGAACAGATTTTTCGGTAACTTTCTGCGATTTTTCTGAGGTAAACGATTACGACACTTGAAAAAACGTGCGCAATATGGTATAATTAATCAAGGACAAGCGTTTTCGCGAAGTCCGCCGACCGCAGGCACCGCTTTCGGTCGGTACGGAATACAGACGAGACACAATTGAGGACAACAATATCAGATGAGATTCACAGGAAGATTTTACGGCAGGATGGCGATCTTCGCAGGGGGCTTCACGGTGCTTTCAAACCTGCTGCTGCAAACAGCCTTTGACCGCGTGACTATCGACCACGAAAGTTCGCAGACGGTATGGTTCATCGTTCTGCCAGTGTTGTTCGCGGCCGCCACCTGCGCTTTCTGCCTGTGGATGGCGGTTCACCACACGAACGTACTGCGAAGGTACGAGTGGCATCTGAAAGACGGCAGGGAAAAGATGTTCTATCTGCTGTTCGCGGCGGTACTAGTCGCGTTCACGGCGGCTGATATGGGCTTTCTGCTCAGCAAGCTGATACCCATCATCGACAACTCCCTCGCCTACGCAGTCAAGGACGCACAGATCAGAAACACAACGCCCGAGATCGAAGCCGCACAGATAGCCGACCTCGAAAAACGTGCCGCAGATTACAGAAAACTCGCAAAGATAATGGCTGCCTGCGTGCTTGGGGTCAAGAGTGCTGCATACATCATCGCAGCGCCGAAGCTCACAGCAGTTTACCGCGACCCGCCCGACTACTGGAGCGGAAAGAAAAAATGGCAGAAGGTCAAGAGGATATAGGAGGAGAATATGTATTTTTCAGATTTCCCGATCGTCGGCGGCGAAACAAGACTGCCGATATATCTGTTCACAGCAGGCCACAACCTGTTTCAATACCACGTCATCCGCAACGAGGGCTACTATCACCCTCAGATAATTTTCTGCACCAAGGGCAGCGGCACACTCATCGTTGACGGCGTTGAGTACCGCATCAACCCGAACTGCGGATTCTTTCTGCCCAAGGGCTACCCCCACGAGTACTACACGAACGGCGATGTGTGGGACACCTACTGGGTCGCAGGCGGCGGCGACGGCTTCTACAATATGCTGGAAACGATGGAGCTCACGACGCCGAAAGTGTTTAAGCTCGGCGACGTTTCGCGCCTTGAACGCATCCTCAACCGCATCCACGAGACGCTGACCGCCGACAGCATTTTCGGAAACTACCGCGCATCGGCGCTGCTCTACGATTTTCTGATTGAGTTCTACCGCATCATCTCGGGCGAAGAGGAGCAGTCCAAGCCCTCCGCACCCCTCGTCCGCGCTATCGACTACATCAACGGACATTTCAGCGAGAAGATCACGATGGATGATCTGTGCAACGTCTCGGGCGTGTCCAAGCAGCACCTCTGCCGCCTGTTCCGCAAGTCGATGAACTGCCGTCCCACCGAATACATCGCGAAATGCCGCATCAAAGCCGCCAAGGAGCAGCTCATCACCACCGAAAAGCCCGTCGAGGACATCGCGGTCGAAACAGGCTTCTGCACGGCAGGCTACTTCTGCAAGCTCTTCAAACGCCACGAGGGCTGCACGCCCGGCGAGTACCGCACGGGGCTGCATTGAGTGTGCTTTTCTCCCCTTGCCGTGCGAAGCTAAGGCGGATCCCTTTCCAAAGACTTTTAATATTTGAAGAATTTTGAGTAGATTTAGAAGTTTGATGTTGACCATTTCATGAGATTTGTTCTGAATAAATACTCACTTATGTCAGAAAAAACCAAGCCATCGGGGATTGTTAAATTTCTATAATCGGGTTGACAAGCCCCGATGGTTATGGTATAATAAGGTTTGTACAAGGGAGTAGCAGGCTCGGTGAGCAGCAAGTCAACATACTGGCGTTTGGAACGTCTGGCTTGCTTTGAATTGCGAGACTTGTGCATAGATGTTAAAGCTATGCACGGTCGTAATATACCCTTCTGACTGTCATGGCTTTGCGTCATGACTTTTTTTGTTGGAGGAATTTTTTGTGAGATTTTCTGCTGTATTTTTTGTCAACAGTCTGCTGCTCGGAGTCGGGCTCGCCATGGACGCGTTCTCGGTATCGCTTGCGAACGGCCTCAACGAGCCGAAAATGCGCCGTTTAAAGTCCATGTCTATCGCGGGGACGTTCGGTGCGTTTCAGGGGCTCATGCCGCTGATCGGGTGGTTCGTAGTCTGTACCGCCGCCGAGCTGTTCAAGAGCTTCCGCGTGCTGATTCCGTGGATCGCACTGATCCTGCTCTGCTGGATAGGCGGCAGTATGCTCAAAGAGGGTATCAAAGGCGGCGACGAGGACAGCAAAGTCGCAAGGCTCACCCCTGCCGCGCTGCTCACGCAGGGCATCGCGACCTCTATCGACGCGCTGTCTGTGGGCTTCACCATCTCGGACTACGGGTTTGTGATGGCGCTCGTCTGTTCTCTGCTCATCGCCGTCGTGACCTTCGGCATCAGTCTGACGGGCGTGCGTATCGGCAAGACCTTCGGCACAAAGCTCAGCGGAAAGGCGACGATCCTCGGCGGAATTATTCTCATCGGCATCGGACTTGAGATATTTATCAAGGGTATCTTATCATAAAATATTTTTGTTAACTTTGTTCTAAAAGAGCATTGACAAAGACGGCGAATTATGATATAATATATATACTACCTGTAATATTATGCCGAATGTTCTAAAATCGAACCTCCGATTTGTGCATGATTTATACTTAAACGATATTTTTATATCATTTTTTTTACACTTTTTCTATGGGTATATTTAAAAAAATCCTAAAATAAACTTGCATTTTCGGAAAAAACGTGTTATAATATTATATAAGAACTATGACTGTCGTGTCAGACGAACAGTATTTTATATATCAGGAAGGGAAGATCATTATGACGTATATGCTCAATAGTATTGACGAAGCTGTTGACAGAAAGTTTCTTGTTACCAAGAGCTTGAGCAATCAGGTCAAGGCAGGAACATTAGTTCATATCATGGGAACTAAGGAGATCGACGACGGCGTCGTTGTAGATTATCGTGTGACCGACACAGGACAGGACTTTTCCATCAGATTTGCGGGTGTAAAGGAATTCTGCCAGTGGGCAAGACCTGATACCTTTATCGCTCGTTACTATGAGTCCTTCAGCCAGAAGGAGATCCTTCACTACATCAAAGTTAATAACCGCTCTTTCGCAAACTTCTGTCTGCCTATCATTCTGGGCGTAGTTGTTGTTGCGATTATACTTGCTCTTATCATCAAGGGCACAGTAGGTGTTATTGTTGCTGTCGTTCTTTCTATCGCAGGCGTTGCGGCTTCTATGTTCCTTTACAATTCTCAGAAGAAGAACGTAAAGCTGAAGCTGTATCAGAAGGTCAGCACAAACTGGGGCATCGCGTTCAAGTAATACTAATAAGCATAGTCAAAGCCATACGGGCAAGTTCCGTATGGCTTTCTTTTTTTTGTGTTCGTTTCTGTCAGCATAGTTTGATTTTGCGCATAAAAAAACTGCGCAGCCATTGACTGCGCAGTCTGAAATCCGATGTGATTATCTCTTTCTGAACGCGGAATTGTTCTTCGAGACCTTCTTAGCCTGCTTAGCCTGCTTGAGCAGGTCAGCCTTAGAAGGAGCACCGCCGTGAAGCTCTTCTTCGATCATCTGCGAAGTATTATCGTCATCGTCATCAACGAAGGAAGCAAGTCTTCTCTTGAATGCAGCGCCGCCTGGAACACTCGCGCTCACGCTCTGAGAGAACTGCTGGCTCTGCTGGAAAACGCCGCCTGCCTGAACGGAGGTGTGATAAGCGCTCTGAGTGTGAGCTCCGGTGTAAGGAGCTGCTCCGCCGCCCATCGGGTAGCCCTGCTGCTGGGGATAACCCTGCTGCTGATAGCCGCCCTGCTGGGGGTAACCCTGCTGAGGATAGCCCTGCTGAGGATAGCCCTGCTGCGGGTAACCCTGCTGCTGATAGCCGCCCTGCTGGGGGTAGCCCTGCTGAGGATAGCCCTGCTGAGGATAGCCCTGCTGCGGGTAACCCTGCTGGGGATAGCCGCCCTGCTGAGGATAGCCGCCCTGCTGGGGATAACCCTGCTGGAAGCCGCCCTGCTGCTGAGGATAGCCCTGCTGCTGACCGTAAGGATTGAAGCCTGCGGCACCCTGCTGAACAGCGTCCTGAGGCTGATTATACATAACATTTACACCCTGCTGACCCTGACCGCCGTTGTTGATGGTCTGAACGTTAGACTGGGGCTGATCGGATGCGGGGGGCTCATAGAACGGGTTGGACTCGTCAACGGTGAAGCCGTTAGCGAACTCTACCGAACCGCCTACCTGAGGTGCAGCCGCAGCATCATCTGCGGGAGCCTCCTCGGAAGCAGGTGCAGCTGCTGCCGAACCGTCATCATCGAAACCGCTCATAAAGTCGTCTTCGCCGCTGAACTCATTTGCGTCCGCAACGGCGGTAGCGTTCTGATCTCTCAGCTCGCCTGCCTTTACAGCGGAATCAGAAGCAGTTGCGATCTCGCACTCGCTGTTAAGTGCGTTAGACTGAACGAGAAGTTCGATTGCCTGAGTTCCTGGCTGAACGATGCTGAAATCGTCAAACGAGATAACGATCATCTGCTTGGCAACAGCTCTGAACTCAAAAATCAGTGAAGCGATAGACTGAAAATCAGCTGCAACAGTTTCTACATTTCCGTCTACGACTCTGATACCCGAAACCCCTGCAACGAGCTTGTCGCTGTCAGTAACGATCAGGCAGAGGTAGGCGTCGGAATCAACCAGAAATGCAGGCTTTTCGTCCTTGATTTTCTGTGCGTACTCCATCGCGGTAGTGTACAAAGAATTGATTTCCATAATTTACACCGAATTTCCTTTCATGGATTTTTGCGTCATCCAGAATATCTCTGGTAGAAACAGAGCTGACGCTTGCCCTGTGCTTTCGCAGTGAACATCGCGGTCTCAGCACAGCGGAAAAGATCCTCGGAGCTTCTCGAATCGTTCGGAAAGGTCGCAGCGCCGTAGCTCGCAGTAAGTGCGAAAACGTCGCCTCGGATATCTACCTGTGTACCAAAAATGTTAGCGATTCCGTTCACTACATTTATAATGTCCTCGCCGTTGTAACCTGCGCCGAGGATAAAGCCGAATTCATCTCCGCCTATCTTTGCGGCAAAGATCTCACTTCCGCAGTATTCCTGAAGCTTCTCGGAATACTTGATAAGCAGTTCGTCACCGATATTGTGACCAAAGTTATCGTTGATCTGCTTGAAATCATCGATATCGCAGTAGATAACTGTACAGCTGGAGTTGCTGTTGATGCGTCCGTCGAGCTCGTCCATGTAGGACTGTCTGTTAGGCATCTGAGTAAGTCTGTCGTAGTAAGCGAGGAACTTGAGAGTCTCATCCTTCTCCTCGATAATGCGGGTCTGCTCAATAGCCTGCTGGTAGCTCTCGGTAAGTTCAGCGGTCATCTTCTCGGTTCTGCTTACGTAGAAGTAGATGATGAAACAGATGACTATTGACAGTGCCGAAACCACAACGCCCGGCAATGCTCCCGGGTTCTTACCGCTGAGCACCTGTGTAAACAGCACGAACAATGCGTTTGTGCCGCAGAGTACCGATACGGTCAGGAATCCGAGTTTCTTGCAAAGAAGTACGAGCGAAACAGCCACAACGACCTGTATCTGTCCGATAACACCGTTCAGACCGTTAGTTTTGGGACCGCCCTGTTTTGCAGGAGCGTCGCCCTGATCTTCCTCAGTCTGTGAAACGCTTGTTTCAGGAGCACCTTCGCCCGCCTGAGCAGCTCCGCGGGCAGCGCTTGCAGTGCTTCTTGCGTTGAACGCGATCAGCAGGATGTAGATAAGCGCTCCCACGATCAAGATCAAATAAGTATTTTGCTTCTTTTTAGTTTCCATAAAAACCTCTCCCTATCAACAAAAATATGTCCTAAAAATTTATAAGCATACCCGATCAGGTATTCCTGCGGATACGTCTTGCTTTTCTTGCCTGAGCGTGTTCCTTATTATCAGCTATCTTCTGTTGTAAAGTTTCAAGCTGAGCTGCAATAAGCTCAGAGTCGCACACGCACGAGAGTGAGATATCATCCTCAGTACCGAAGTGCGAACGTTTTACGAGATTTCTCTCGATCGCAGGCTCGAATTCCTTGAGATTCACAAGCTGGCTTGTAAGTATCGTGTGATAATCAAGGAAATCGTATTCACTTCCGAACGATGTATAAAGACCGTCGGTCGATGCGAACAGCGCGAGCAGTTTCTTGTTCTCGATATAGAAGCTCTCGAACATTTTTGCCGCGTTGGTATTACACATCGAAGAAGTGATGTTAGCGGGGTTAGACTCCTCATACTCCATCGGGAGCATTGTCTCACCGCTGTCAAGCACTGCCACGAGGCTTCCGTCACCGATCTGTATACCGAAGATGTAGCCGTTTCCTGCGATAGCCGCGATAAGCGTGGTACCGTAGTAGGATTCGACGGGTATCTTCTCGAACTCCTCGTCAGTGAACTTGCTTCTTTCCTCGGGGGTCACGGGATTTTCCTCGTGATGCTTATTGACCTTCTGGTTCCAGGTCGTTATGATCTGCTTTTCGATATTCCTGATTATTCTCTTGTGATGCTCGGGAAACTCAGCCTCGAACGCAGCAGGGTCGGCATAGAACCTTTCGATAGTCTCGATAGTAGCTTCTACCGCCGACTTCGAGCCGATATTGCTGCGGAAATGTTTTTTGCTTCCGTGTCCGTCTGCCACAACGCATACAGCAAAGCCGTTTCCGACCTTATATGCCGAACTGTCCTGGCACACGGTACCTTTGGCTTCATGGCTTGCGCCCATTACGGAACGGCTGAAACCGGTGTACATATTCCTTTTACCTCCCTAAATCTTCGGATAACGGTCTGTTTACCAGCCCGTATCGAAGCCGACATCGGCGGAGTCGTCCTGACTTACAAGCTCCTGTATCTGCTGACCGAGCATCTTCTGCTTAGCAGCGAATACGTCCTCCTCGTTAAGCTCCGTGTTAGTCTCATCAGAGAGAGTCATAGACTTGGAACCGATCTGAGATGCGGTTACTGCTACGATCTTGATCATCTGAGCGAGCTGTCCACCCGAGTAAGCGTGAACAACGGTATCCTTAGCGCCTGTGAATTCAGCGAGCATATCGTCGTTAGCCTCGTTACCGATACCGAGTGCAGCCTTCAGAGCGTACTTATACCAGCTGTTGGACTGAAGAGCCTTGAGTCCTGCCTTATAGTCATCGGAAGGATAACCGTCTGTCATAAGGAAGATAACAGGTGCGAAGGAAAGCGAAGGCGAGTTCAGGAAGCCGTTTCTCGACATTCTTGCCGAAAGCTCCTTGAAAGCAGCGCCCATGCTGGTAACGCCGTCAGCGCGGAGCCTTGCCCACTCGAACTCCTCGATGGAGATAGGAGCGGAGTACATCCACGAAACGCCTGTGGAGAAGGTCAGAACTGCGATCTTAACATCGGTATCAGCCTCACCAACTCTTCTGATCTCGGGGATAAGCTCTTCCATAACGGTGTTGAGCTCACCCATTTTCTTACCCTTCATGCTTCCCGAAGTATCGATCATGAAAAAGATTACAAGACTTTTTCTCGAAACACCGGTAGCGTTCAGGGGGTCATCATCATCAAAATCGAGCATACTGTCGAAGCCCTTTGTATTTTCGTTACTCATAAGTTAGATACTCCCTTTCTATTAAAACCATTTGCGGTCTTTAAATCTTTGCGACTACTCCGCCGCCGAACTCTATCTCGAGTCCCTGCCAGATCGGGAAGCCCTTACCGGGGGCGATATCCGCCATCTGACCGTTAGGCATCTTAGCCCTCCAGGACTTGTCCGAGCAGTTCTTTATTCCCAGAACTCCGGGCTTGAGCTTATTCTCAACAAGCTCTCCTGCGATGTTCAGGAAGTCATCCGAGTTGGGGTCGATCTCGCATTCATAGAAGCGGCAGCCCACATACAGCGGCATCCTGTACTCGCGGTTATTGAAGCCCAGTGTTGCGAATTCCATGCCGCATCTGGGGCAGCGGTAAGTCTTTTCATTCGGCTTCTCGTACATCGAGGTGAAGTTTGTTCTGCCGCAGCCGCACATGATTATCTCGGAGCGAAGTCTTATGAACAGTTTCTGCCACTCATTCTCGATTATACGCTTATTAGGATCAGAGATACCCGAAGTAAAGGAGGTGATGAAAGCCTCTCTGATGTAATCGGGGTAAAGTCTCCAGAACTTAATCACGTTATCGTGGATACCTCTTACGGGGCGGTTGGAAGCGTCGTTCGGGTCATACACGAACACGGCGTTCTGACCGTAGTGCTTGAGCTCGCTGGACTCTGTCAGGCAGACGTCCTTAACGACCTTTTCGCCTTCCATCGGGTCGCCTCTGAACAGCAGTTTGAAAAGAACAACTGCGAGCGAATACTTATCCGTCTGAACGTTAGGCTTAGCGATACCTCTTACAACTTCGGGAGCCATGTAGCCCGGCTTACCGCCGATACCGAAGTTCGAGCCGTCGGGAGCGATGTTATCGCAGTCGCAGACGAGTACTGCGCCCGTATCGGTGTTGATAAAGAAACCGCCGTCGTTCAAGTCCTGATAGGACTTTCCGACTCTGTGGAGCTGACGGAAAGCGTTTACTATATTGATGACGGTAGTCACCATTGCGTAAAGGCTTGAGAACCTTACTGCCTTTTTGGTAGCTCTGCCCGTAAGCGGGTCGATAACGAGCTTATAGGTGTTGAGAATATCAACGAACGTATCAAAGCTGTCGGGCTTGAGCTCCATGAGGTAGCCGAATGCACCGTCAGTACGTTCTTTTGTGAGATATTTCGGCCAGAGGAACTTATTCGAGGGAGCGCCGTCGGTGATATTCTGCTGGATATTCCTGCGAAATTCCTTCGGTCTTCTCATCTTATCGACATCGTACCATTTCAGTGCCCATTTGGTACCGTTGAACTCAACGAGGTAAACGATACCCTGACCGCCGGCACCGAGAGCCTTGATGACCTTTGCCTTGCCGCCAAATTCCATCTCGATCTCTTGACCTATCTTCAGTTCGATCATTTAATTCATCCTTCCTGTACCTTACTAAAAAATATACTATATTAATATAGAGCGGTCTCAAAGTTCAAGATGTTTCTTTCCTCTGAGAGCCTTGCCTGTCTCGACCGTCTCGACCTTGATGCGGTGAGTCATGCAATATTTGTGTACATAAGAGTTCTCGTAGCAGCGGATCGTAAGATCGGGGCAGTACGAGAAAGCGTTTTCGTCAATGAACTTTACGCTTTCGGGGAGGAACAGTCTCCTGAGCTTTTCACAGCCGAGGAATGCCTGAGCGCCGATACTGCTGACCGTAGGCGGAACTTCTACCACCTCAAGGCTCTCGCAGAATTCAAAGGTGTGGTCGCCGATCTCGAAGATGCCCTTAGGCAGCTTGATGACCTGGAGCTTAACGCACTGGCTGAACGCGCCCTGGCTGATTATCTTGAGGGACTCGGGAAGGTCTACGCCCTTGAGTCTCTTACATCCTGTGAAGGCGTAATCGCCTATGCACAGCAAAGTCTCCGGCAGCTTTATCGTTTTCATGAAACCGAAGCCGTCGAAGCAGAAATTGTCGATCTTTGTTATACCGTCGGGGATAACAATATTGCCTGCGAGTCTGTACTTGGCGGCAGAAGTCGGAACGAACACGTTCATCTCGATATCGAGCTCGGTGATCTTCTTCTTCTTTTCCTTCTCCTCTACCTGTACGATCTCCTTCTCGGGGGAGGAACCTGTGATGTTAGGCTCGTACACCCAGCCGAGCATATAAGTGAATACAAGGAGAACGAACTCCGCTGCGGTCTCGGAAACGAAACATTCCGAAAGCATATAGCTCTTGGCTCTCATGACAGCGATCTTCTGGTCGCTCTCATCGAGGATGTTCTTGAGGACACCTGCCTTGAGCATATTTTCGAGCAGCCTGCGTTCTTTATCGTATTCAGGCAGACAATCATTAACGAACGCAACGAGCTTTCCGGTGTTGGTAAGCACTTCCGCGCCGTTCTCATCGACCATCTTTTTCATGAGCTGCTGGATCTCGATAGTATTATCAAAGCCCTCAACATTCTGAGGAACCGGTGCTCCGCATTCGGGACAGGAAACTGCGCCCTCGGGAAGCTCTGCGTGGCAGTTTTCGCACTGCATAATCAACTCTCCTGACATAAAAAAATAAATTCTTACAATACAGAAAAAAGCATATGCGGTCTTAGTTCAAAGACCGATAATAACTTACTTATACTATAGTATAACACCAATTCGTAAAATTGTCAAGTACTGATTGAAAAAATGTCATATTAAAATTGCTTTTTGGAATATTTTAGCACAATCGGGATCTGTTTTCACACAGCTGTCACAGAGCATAAACAGGCTGAAATGCATAAAAATAGCCAAATACAACGATTTTAGCTGGAATAATATTCCATTTTGTATCTATTCTATAGATATTCGTTAAATCTTACAAAAAAAATCATCATTCTGAACAAGACTTCTTACTTGAAATTTTGATTATAATGTGATAAAATTATATTATGAGTATGTGCGGATAATGGTTTGGATATCCGTACGTCGCTGCGGTCAAGAACTCTTTGAGTGCTTTCTCCGCAGATCATGGGTCTTATTTATGGTTCTGCATAAAACTGAGGGATATGCGGAAAGACTCTAATTAATAAGGAGGGTTCATGTATGAACAGAAAAACAGGCAGCATTCTTAAAAGAATGCTTGCAGTCTCTCTTGCACTGACAACAGCTACCTCTTTCGGCGGCTGCGGCAAGAAAGAAGAGGCAGAAAATAACGGCAAGATCGCCGTTATCTGCAAGGCACAGGGCGTATCGTTCTGGGACTATGTAAAAATGGGCGCTGAGGACGCAGGCGAAGAGATCGGTTATGATATCATATATAACTGCGCTGCACAGGAGTCCAGTATCGATGAGCAGATCGGCTTCATCAATCAGGCTATATCCGAGGGTGTTAAGGCTATCATCGTAGCTCCCAACAGCACTACCGAGCTCAACACCGCTCTCAAAAAGGCTTCCGGCCAGGGCATCAAGATCATCACCATCAACTCCGACGTAAAGGATTTCAACGACAGACTGTCCTGTATCGCATCGGATAACCTCTCCTGCGGAAACATCGCAGCAAGACAGATCGCGACCATCCTCAGCAACCGTACCGATTTCGAGAACGGCACTATCGGCATCGTCGGACACGGTGAAAAATCCTCGACAGCCCTTGAGCGTATCGAAGGATTCGACACCGAATTTGTCAGCGTTCTTTTCAACACATGGAAGAACGTAAAAGTTAAGGCAATGTCGGAAGATGCATTCCAGGAGGCATATAAGGACACTGCACTCGCAGACGCATACGATAATGGTATCCCTTCCGGCGATCCTACAAAATATGCAGCATTCAAGAGCCAGGTCCTTCAGGAATCGGGCCTCAAGATCGCTGAACCCGTTCACTGTGACAACGACCGTGAGATAGCTAAGCAGAAGGCTGCCGAGCTTATCTCGAAGAACAGCGACCTCGTAGTTCTTTACGGTACAAACACAAACTCCACCCTCGGTATCTGCGACGCCGTAAACGAAGCAGGCAAGAAGGGCAAGATCCTCGTTGTAGGATTCAACTCCGATACCGCCGAGATCGAATACCTCAAAAACGGTACTATTTCCGGTCTTATCGTTCAGTCGCCTTACAACATGGGCTACCTCGGTGTAAGATACGCTGATAAGGCACTCAGGGATGAAAACGTTTATGAGTCTATCGATAGTGGTGCGACATACGTAACGATGCAGAACATCGAAGAAACTGATGTTAAGCTTCTGCTTGACCCGAGAAGTGCACTGTAAGGAGGTCGGCAGAAAATGGCAAAGAACAAATCAGCTAATAACAGTTTTAACGCGCGAGTTTACATATTCGCGGGTATCCTTATGTTCGTCGTAACATTCATCAATATCTTCCTCGTTAACAGACTGTACAACACCAACGAAAAAGTAAGAAACAACATCGTTAACTCGATGACTTACGTTTCGACCATCAACGACAACCTTGCTTCCGTAAACCGTAACGTTCTGATGCTCGTGTCGGGAATCGGTAACCGCGATACCCTTACCAACGACATCAGTAAGGAGTTCGTTGACATCAACAATGCTCGTGAAGAGTACCTCAAGCTCGACCATGAGTCCGAAATGGAGCTCAGACGTTTTAAGGCCGCTATGGCATTCGTTGATGCTTACCACTCGAAAATGTACACCTATCAGGACAAGTTCGCCACTATGGAAGCTTCGACTGTAAAGGCTACATACATCCAGGAGGTACACCCTCTCCAGACCAACGCATCCGAAATGCTTTCGGCTTCTATCGACCTCGGTAAGAAGTCGCAGCAGCAGCAGATCGAATACAACCGCTATACATGGCTCATGATCCTCGTAATCATGACTATCGTTTGGGTAGTAGCGGAAGCAGGTATCGTACTCGTTGCTCTTATCACAAAGAGACAGCAGGCAGCTCTCGAAAGACGTGCTCAGATGCTCGAAGAGATCGATACAAAGCTCCAGACTCAGCGTCAGAAGGTGGGCGAGATCGCTCTTACCAACATCCTTACAGGTATGAAGAACCGTTATGCTCTTGATAACGATCTTACCGACAGACTTGAGAAGGATCAGTTCAATATCGCAGTATTCGACCTTGATAACTTCCGCAGCATCAACGATATGTACGGTTACGACTTCGGCGACGAGTATCTCGTTACCGTAGCTGAAAAGCTCAAGGAAGAGTATGGCGACATCGCCGAGATCTACAACATCACCGGTAATGAGTTCTGCTTCATCTTCAACAGCGACGTTCCCGACGCTCAGACTCAGCGTATCGCAGAGAGAGTTCTCCAGACCATGTCGGGTTACTACAACGTATTCAATATCGGTACTCAGCTCACCGCTTCGGGCAGTGTTTACCACTACCTCCCCGGTGACTGCCTCAACGTTTCCTCTCTCCTCGTAAAGATGGATAACGTAATGCGCAACGTTAAGCTCAACGGCGGTAACGCTGTAGCTCCTGTTGTTGGTATCTGATATTTCCTCAGATCATTCCGCTCCCGTGTGAAAAGCACGGGAGCTTTTTTTGTGCCCACACTTATTTCTGATTTAAAACTAAGTCGTCATATCATACAATATCATGCAACATTATTGTGCATACATACGAAATAAATCGACATATTCCGAAATGCTATTGACATAGTAGCTATGATATACTATCATAGTATTAAAGAAAGTAATACATTGAAACTAAGGAGGGAGATATTGGTAATGTCTGGATTTGAAAAGCCGATGATCGCGGTCGATCTCCTGGTGTTCACGATCAAGGACGACCGATTGAAACTCGTGCTCGTACAGCGCGGCGAAGAACCGTTCAAGGGTCAGCTCGCCCTACCGGGAGTGTTCGTCCGACAGGGCGAAACGCTCGACGCGGCCGCACAGCGCGGCGTCGCGGAAGAGGCAGGGCTCAAGGGCATCTACTTTGAACAGCTGTACACCTGGGGAAGCCTTGAACGCGACCCCAGAAGCAGGATAATCTCAGTCTCGTACCTCTCGCTGGTCGATTCGGAACGCATCACCCTCAACGCGGGGGAACGGACTTCGGCTACCGCGCTCTACGATGTTGAGGAACTGCTGAGCTCCGATACGCCGATCGCATTCGACCACCGCGAGATGATAGCCTACGGTCGGGAACGCATCAAGAACAAGACCGAATACACACGCATAGCCTTTGAATTCCTGCCGGAGGAATTCACGCTTCCGCAGCTGCAAAGAGTATACGAGATACTGCTCGGAAAGCCGCTTTATAAGGCGAACTTCAGGCGCAAGATCGCACCGCTCATCGAGGACACCAACAAGATGACCTCGGGTGACGCTCACCGCCCCAGCAAATATTACCGCCAGAAGCCCGAATAACGGCGGCGGTAAGTAAAGGAATGATTTTTATGAAAAATTATGATGTAGTTATAGCAGGCGCAGGTGCGGCAGGTCTGTACGGTGCGTATAACCTCAGCCGCGATCTTAAAGTGCTCGTCATCGCAAAGCGTGAGCTCACTCTCTGCAATTCCGCGCTGGCGCAGGGCGGCATCGCAGGCGTGTACAACTCCCCCGACGATTCCCCCGAGTTCCACAAGCACGACACTTTCGTGGCAGGCGGCTATGAGAACGACCCAGAAGCTACCGAAGTTCTCGTTACCGAGGCGCAGACCGACATCGGAAAGCTCATCGAGCTGGGCGCTGAATTCGACAAGCAGGCGGACGGCGACTACCACCGTACCCTCGAAGGCGGTCACGGCAAACACCGCATCTTCCACCACGCCGACGCTACGGGCTTCGAGATAGAGACTACCCTGCTCCGCACCGTTCAGGCTCTGCCCAACGTGGAGATATGGGAGAACGCTCTTGTCTGCGATATGGCCAAGACCGAAACGGGTTTTTCCTACCTCGTGAAGATGGCTGACGGCAGCTTCGAGACGGTGAACTGCCACTTCTCGATACTCGCGACAGGCGGCATCGGAAGAGTGTATATGTACACCACCAACTCCGCTATCGCTACGGGCGACGGCATCGCTATGGCGTACAGACTGGGTGCGGAGATAAAGAACCTCAGCTACATCCAGTTCCACCCCACCGCATTCAACAACCGCCACACCCGCGAGTGCTTCCTCATCTCCGAGGCAGTCCGCGGCGAGGGCGCGTACCTCAGAAACTGCAAGGGCGAACGTTTCATGCACCTGTACGACAAGCGTCTTGAACTTGCGCCCCGTGATGTGGTATCCCACTCGATAATCTTCGAGAGCAAGCGCGTGGACAGCGATGAGTTCTTCCTCGACATCACCCACAAGGACCCCGATTTCATACGCGGCCGCTTCCCGATGATATACAAAAACCTGCTCGCACAGGGCATCGACATGACGAAGGACTACATCCCGATATTCCCCTGCCAGCACTACCTGATGGGCGGCATCAAGGTGGACACCTACGCACGCACCGACATCGAGAACCTCTACGCCTGCGGTGAATGCAGCTGCACGGGCGTTCACGGCAACAACCGTCTTGCGTCCAACTCGCTGCTCGAAGCACACGTTTTCTCCCGCAGAGCGGCAGGCGACATCAACGAGAAGGCAAAGAACGCTCCCGAAGGCTTCGCGGAATACGAGTTCGACCTGCATGAGGGCGCACCGAAGATGCCCGAGGGCTTCCGCAGAAAGATACGCAAGATCATGCAGGAGGACTACTTCGTCATCCCGAACGTCGAAGGACTCGGAAAGGGACTCGAAGAGGTAAGCGAGATAGTCAAGACGCTGGACGAGGGCAGATTCATCATCGACCGCGACTACGTCGAAGCGAGGAGCCTTGCGACCTGTGCGCACATAATCCTGAAAGAGGCGTATGCTATCTGCTCGGAAAGTGCCGACATCCCGAATATGCCTATCTTCGACAAACCTGATGAAGAATAATGTGATATGAAAGAGATACTTGATAGACTTAAAAACGTCCTTGAAAAAGCAGGTCTGACCGACAGGCTTCACTCACCTGCCACGGAGGAGGAAATTTCCGCATGGGAAACATCTCACGGAAAACGCCTGCCTGATGAGATAAAGGATTTTCTCAGAATGTCCAACGGCTTTGAGCACTGCTGGAACTTCAATGTCTATCCGCTTGAAAAGATCAAGGTCATCGAGGGCGTAAAAGGTGTTCCTGACGGCTGGCTCAACCTCGGCTGGCTTATCGGTGACGGCTGCTACATCGTTTCGGACGAAAACGGCAGGCTTATCCGCTGCGACTGCGAAAGCCGCCCTCCGCTGAGTGAGCTTGATCTTGCAAAGTGGATAGAGGATCATGTGATCGAAGGCATTTACGAGGACTACGATATTGACGAGGAATAATAAATAACACATGGACCGCTTTACAGAAGCCAAGCGTACAAAACGCATTACGATCTACGCCGACACGCCCGAAAGCGTCAGCCGCTCGGTGGAAGCATACAACAGAGAAATGACCGAATGCCGTGCAGAAAGCAAGCGTATGAAGCTGCTGGAGGAGGCGTTTGTCATAACCGACCCTTTGCTGACAGGCGTATTCTCTGCCGCAGAAGCCGAAAAGGTTTTTGAAAAGCCTGCTCTCGGTGCAGGGATACTGCTTGCGTATGCGGCGGCGTTCATCCTACTTGCACTTGTCAAGAAAAACTATATTGCGGCGGCAGCTTTTTCGGCTCTGCTGCTGATACTCGACCTGCGGTTTGCAATACCGCTGGCGTTCAACATCAGCATAGCGGCGGCGTATTCCATTCGTGACAAGCGGCTAAAAAAACATGACGGCTACCCTGCTTTTCTTGATATACAAATGACATTCGACAGAGGGACTGAGCCGCAGGAAAATAAAGGAGAAAAAATATGAGACTGATGCAATTTCAGATAGACGACATGATAAAATTGGCACTCGCCGAGGACATCAACTACATCGACGTTACCACCGACTACCTCATCCCCGAGGACAAGATAAACACCGCCCGCTACGTCGCAAAGGCTGACGGCGTGCTCTGCGGCATCGAGATTGCGCTGAGGGTGTTCACACTTCTTGACCCGACCGCATCCTTTGAGGTGCTTATCAAGGACGGCGAGCAGGTGAAAAAGGGCGACATCATCGCACGCATCACCGCCCACACACGTGCCCTGCTCAAGGGCGAACGCACGGCGCTGAATATTTTGCAGCATATGTCGGGCATCGCTACGGCAACAAACAAGTGCGTGAAGCTCATCGAGGGCACGAACGCGACTGTTGCCGATACGAGAAAGACTCTCCCCGGTCTGCGCATTTTCCAGAAGTACGCGGTAACGGTGGGCGGTGGACGCAATCACCGCTACAACCTCTCCGACTGTGCGATGCTCAAAGACACGCACCTTGACGCCTACGGTTCCATAACGGGAGCGGTCAACGCCCTGCGCGAGAAGATGGGTCACACCGTCAAGATAGAGGTCGAGGTGGATAATCTCGACAGCCTGCGCGAGGCTCTCGAAGTGGGTTGTGAGATAATCATGCTGGACAATATGTCCATCGAGGAAATGACCGAAGCCGTGAAGATGACCGCAGGCAGAGCAAAGCTCGAAGCCTCGGGCAACGTGACCGAGGAACGCATCGCCGCCATCGCAAAGACAGGCGTTGACATCATCTCCCTCGGCGCACTGACACACTCCGTTCAGGCGTTCGATATTTCGATGAAGATGGATAAGTGAGCAGTGATACCATGGCTGACAGACCAAAGCTCGGAAAAGGGCTAAGCGCCGAAACGTTCCGTGAATACTACTACCTCAAAGACGAACTGACCGCCTTTTGCAGGGAAAACGGACTGCCCGTTTCGGGCGGCAAGACCGAACTCACCGAACGGATAGCGCACTTCCTCGCGACGGGCGAAGTGCTCTCCCCTGCTCCCGTCCGCGCAAAAAACAGGCGCACGGACGGTCACGAGCTGTCACCCGACAGCATCATCGAAGAGAATATCGTCTGCTCGGAAAAGCACCGCGCTTTTTTCAGGGAACAGATAGGCAGGTCGTTCTCGTTCAACGTGCCGTTCCAGAAATGGCTCAAAGCGAACGCGGGAAAGACCTACGCCGAGGCTGTTGAGGCTTATCACGCCATACTCGCCGTGAAAAAGAACGGCGGAACAGACATCGGCAGGCAGTTCGAGTACAACACCTACATCCGAGATTTTTTCGCGGACAACAAGGGCAGACTGCTCGCCGACGCGATAACCTGCTGGAAATACAAAAAGAGCCTGAAAGGTCACAACAGGTACGAACCCTCAGACCTCTCGGCTCTCGGAGAATAAAGTCAACGACCGCAGAAGTTCACTCCTCTGCGGTCGTTTTTGTTCAGATAACTGCGGTGTAGATAAGCGGGATCAGTATCGCGACTGTCATAACGATCAGCGCGGGGATAAACAGATCCATCAGTGCAAGTATCATCAGAACGATGCCTGCTATCATCATAACGTATCCCGTGAATCTGTGTACCTTGTTCCAGACCGCCTCGTCAGAGAGGGTCTTGGGTGTTCTTACCCCGAAGAATTTGTTCGGACGGGACTTGGGCATATAGTTGCCAAGAACTATCATCAGCACTGCGAGAAGGCACAGCGTAACAGTACCGATGTTCGTCAGTCTGCCCAGCGCGTAGAGTACCATGATCGTCTCGACCGTGAATGCCATTACGGGTACTATGAAACGCACGACTGTGTTCACCTTGTGGGACTGTCCGAGACGCTCATCTGAGTTTGAGAGCAGGCAGACGAGCAGGTGCATCGCGGTCATGATGAGCGGGATGCCGAACACCGCGAAAGCCTTTCCCGACCAGCCGTCGGGCTGATTGTTGATGTTGAAGTGCGTAGCAATCTTTTCGGGAAGTCTGCCGTATACCGCAGCGCCCGGGATGACCGAACCCAGCGTCAGCAGGGCGGTGGAAACGTCGAGCTTAGTCAGTCTGATCTTCTTCATCATGTTGTTCCTCCTTTTCTCCTGAGATGTTTGCGAACTGTGCCGCCCACATCATTATCTCCTCGAATACCGAGGTGTTAAGCGTGTAATATATAAAGTTCTTTTCCCTCGTTTCGTAGACGAGCTCTGCCTTTTTGAGCTGTTTGAGATGGTATGAGACAGTAGCGCCCGTCATATCGAACCGCTCGGAAATATCGCCTGCCGACATCCTGCCGTTTCTGAGCATCATGAGTATCTCACGCCGCGCAGGGTCAGCCAGCGCCTTGAAAGTCTCGGGGAATCCCATATTCTCACTCTCCTTTCGCATTATTGAGGAATTTCTATTTAGAATTCTCTCTAAATAGATAATACCACATTTTATTTCGTTTGTCAAGAGCTATTTAGAAATTTTTCTAAATGCACAAAACCGAGGGCGAAATTCATCAAATCTGCATAAAATATAACTACAGAGCCCCCGTCTGCCAATTTTGCATAATTTTATTTCCCGACTTGCAGATTTTTGTGGAAAAGGTATTGACTTTAGCGAGGAAAAGTATTATAATATAATATGGTATTATCGGTCATATATATTGCCGATCAAATATACACTATGTTAAATTATACATGGAGGTTTTTACAATGGGCAGAGTTTACAATTTCAGTGCAGGTCCTGCTGTACTTCCCGAGGAAGTTCTCAAGGAAGCCGCAGACGAGATGCTCGATTACAAGGGCACCGGCATGAGCGTTATGGAGATGAGTCATCGCTCCAAGGCTTATGACGAGATCATCAAGGACGCAGAGAAGGATCTCCGCGATCTGATGAACATCCCCGACAACTACAAGGTCATCTTCGTACAGGGCGGCGCTTCCCTCGTATTCGCTGAGGTTCCGATGAACCTGATGAAGAACGGCAAGGCTGCTTACATCATCACCGGTCAGTGGGCTAAGAAGGCTGCTGCTGAGGCTGAGAAGTACGGCGAGGTAGTAAGAGTTGCTTCCTCCGCTGACAAGACTTTCTCCTATATCCCCGACTGCTCCGACCTCGACATCCCCGAGGATGCAGACTACGTTTACATCTGCGAGAACAACACCATCTACGGTACCAAGTTCTGGCAGCTGCCGAACACCAAGGGTCACGAGCTCGTAGCTGACCTTTCCAGCTGCTTCCTGTCCGAGCCTGTTGATGTTTCCAAGTACGGCGTTGTTTACGGCGGCGTTCAGAAGAACGTTGGCCCTGCAGGCGTTCAGATCATCATCGTTCGTGAGGATCTCATCGCTGACGGCCCTGCATTCAAGCAGACCCCGACTATGTGCGACTGGAAGATCCAGGCTGACAACGACTCGCTCTACAACACTCCTCCCTGCTACGGCATCTACATCTGCGGCAAGGTATTCAAGTGGATCAAGAAGATGGGCGGTCTTGAGGGCATGAAGGCTCACAACGAGAAGAAGGCTAAGATCCTGTATGACTTCCTCGACGAGAGCAAGCTCTTCAAGGGCACTGTTGAGAAGAAGGACCGCTCGCTCATGAACGTTCCTTTCATCACCGGCAACGAGGAGCTCGACAAGAAGTTCGTTGCTGAGGCTAAGGCAGCAGGCTTCGAGAACCTCAAGGGTCACAGAACCGTTGGCGGTATGAGAGCTTCCATCTATAACGCTATGCCTATCGAGGGCGTTGAAAAGCTCGTTGAGTTCATGAAGAAGTTCGAGGCTGAGAACTCGTAATCTTTTCTTGACTCGTTTTCAATTGTAAATTTTTCTCATGAGAGCAGGCGGCGGCAAAACGTCTGTCTGCTCTTTTGAGCTTATAATCCAAACTTTTAATGAAAGGCTGTGACTGTATGGAGCTTGATTTTAACAAAAACGCAGACGCTGCAAAGCGCTTTATCGTTACCGAATCTAACGGCACCGATAACTACTTTGAAGAGATCAAAGTGCTTGTTGACATTATTACAGGCGTAAACTACCTCTACGCAAGAGGAAGCGGAGCCGGTGCGGGTCTTTCCGTAATGGTCGATGCCAACGGCAAGCCCATCGTTACTCCCGTTAATCATTGAGGTGAATGATATGGCAAAAAATGATAACAAACGCTTTGTCAAGGTTTTTGGCGAAGGCAGTCTTGTTGCAAAGGAGATCTATGTTGACCGCGAGACAGGTATCAACTACCTCTTTATTGCAGAAGGCTACGCAGGCGGGCTCACTCCCCTGCTCGGCCGCGACGGAAAACCCGTCATCACACCCATCAATGATTTTGATGAATAATCTATAAGAAAGGTACGAAGTAAAATGTATAATATCCTTACACTTAACAAGATCGCTGCCTGCGGTACTTCCATCTTCGACGGCAAGTACACTGTAGGCGATGCTGTAGAGAACCCTACCGGAATCATGGTTCGTTCGGCTAAGATGCACGACATGGAGTTCGGCGCTGATCTGCTCGCTATCGCAAGAGCAGGCGCAGGCGTAAACAACATCCCCGTTGACAAGTGCGCTGAGCAGGGTATCGTTGTTTTCAACACCCCAGGTGCTAACGCTAACGCTGTTAAGGAGCTCGCTGTTTGCGGTCTGCTCCTCGCTTCCAGAAAGATCCCCGAGGCTATCGAGTGGGCTAAGACCCTCAAGGGCAAGGGCGACGAAGTTGGCAAGCTCGTTGAGAAAGGCAAGTCCAACTACGCAGGCTGTGAGATCGCAGGAAAGACCCTCGGTCTTATCGGTCTCGGCGCTATCGGCGGCAAGCTCGCTAACATCGCTATTTCCCTCGGCATGAACGTTATCGGCTACGACCCGTTCCTGTCCGTAAACGCTGCTCTGAACCTCAAGCCCCAGGTAAAGGTTACCGCTAACATCAACGACATCTACGCTGAGAGCGACTACATCTCGCTCCACCTGCCGTTCAACGCTGACACCAAGGATACCATCAACAAGGATACTCTCGCACTCTGCAAGGACGGCGTTCGCATCCTGAACTTCGCCCGCGGCGAGCTGGTAAACGGTGCTGCTATCGTTGAGGCTCTAGGCAGCGGCAAGGTCGCAAGATACGTTGTTGACTTCCCGAGCGACGAAGTTCTCGGCGTTGACGGCGTTGTAGCTATCCCCCACCTCGGTGCTTCCACTGAGGAGAGCGAGGATAACTGCGCTGTTATGGCTGCTAACGAGCTCATCGCTTACATCGAGAAAGGCGCTATCCTCAACAGCGTGAACTTCCCGAACATCGAGCTTGCAAAGACAGGCGACTCCCTCGTTTGCGTGCTCCACAAGAACGTTCCTGCTCTGATCTCGCAGATCACTACCGCAGTTGCTGACAAGGGCGCAAACATCGAGAACATGGTAAACAAGTCCAAGAAGGACTGGAGCTGCACCATGCTCGACGTTACAGGTTCTGCTGACATCGACGCTATCAAGGCTATCGACGGCGTTGTTAAGGTAAGAGTTCTTTAATGAATGAACTTTTCGGGCTGATACTGTGGATGGGGCTGCCGACGGCGGCTGTACAGTCTGCGTATCTGCTCGCTGAACGCAGGTTCGCATTCACGGGGCGACTCGCCGACAGGCTGACGTTCCTCAGAACGCACAAGGCGGCGGTGCAGCTTGCGAGCGTGCTTGTGTTCATACTCGGCTTCGGGACTGTGTGTCTCCTCTGCGGCATCCGCCGTGAGGTGTACTTTGCGGTCTGCGGAGCGTATATAGGGCTGATAAACGGCGTCGCTGTTGCAGTTATGCACGAGGACTGAACCGCTTCCAGCTGTACAAAAATAATCCCTCATTCCGATCAATTTCGGGATGAGGGTGTTTTTTTGTATTCATCCGAGTGCCACGTCGAGTATCATCATAATGAGAAATCCCGACATCGTGCCGAAAGTCCCGACGTGCGAACCTGCGAGCTTCGCTTCGGGGATGAGCTCTTCCACTACCACGTAGAGCATCGCGCCAGCCGCAAAGCTCAGCAGCCAGGGCAGCAGCTGTTCGGCTGTGCCTGCCACGAACACGGTCAGGATGCCCGTCACAGGCTCGACCAGACCCGACAGCATCCCCCAGACGAACGCCCTGCTCTTTTTCATGCCCGACTGCACCAGCGGCAGGGAGATCGCCGCGCCTTCGGGGAAGTTCTGTATCCCCATGCCGATCGCCAGCGCGGTCGCAGACGCCAGCAGAACGCCGCTGTTCTGACGTGCCGCCAGAGCGAACGCCACTCCCACAGCCATCCCCTCGGGGATGTTGTGAAGGGTTATGGCGAAGATGAGCATCGCCGTGTGTCCGAGGCTCTTTCGGACACCCTCGGGACGGTCTGCGCCTGCATGAAACGCAGGCAGCAGCTTATCGAGCAGCATCAGGAACGCCACCCCCAGCGAGAAACCGCCTGCCGCAGGCACCCAGCCGATCCGTCCCAGCTGTTCCGCCTTGTCGATGGCGGGGATGAGCAGGCTCCACACCGAAGCCGCGATCATCACCCCTGCCGCAAAACCCAGCGAACAACGGTTGAGTCGGTCGGATGGTCGGGACTTTCGGAACACGAACACAGCCGCCGCGCCAAGAGTCGTCATCGAAAAAGTAAAGCCCGTTCCGAGCGCCGCAAAAAGTACACCGTTCATAAACATACCTCATTTTACATAAAAATGCTTTTAATAGCATTTTATGCCGCTTTATGAAAAATGTGACAGCGAATAAACCGCCGTCGGACGGGCATAATAAGCTCATCAACGTAAGGCAGGTGATAAAAGTGCTTGACAGGATAGCTTTACTGCTGCTGATCATCGGCGGCGTAAACTGGGGGCTGCTTGGCATCTTCCAGTTCGATCTTGTGGCGTTCATTTTCGGCGGACAGGCGGCTGTGCTTAGCCGAGTGATCTATGTGCTCGTAGGTATCAGCGCCATCTGGTGTATCTCGCTCTTTTTCAAGGAGCAGGATATGCTCGAAGCGCGAAGCTGACCCGGGCGGAGTGCTGCTTGGTGCGGACAGCACCGCGGAGAGTATGAGCATTCTTTCGGCCAAATACGGCGCGGGCTTGCGCGGACGAAAAATGTGAGCTGCTCACCCGTCCGCTGCCCGTGCCAAGCAGCACTTCGCGTACATAATTAAAGTTGCCTGCGGGTTTTACTGGGGGAAACCTTTCTGAAGAAAGGTTCTCCCCCAGACCCCTTTCCAAAGACTTTTAATATGTCGTTCGTTATTTGTGTTCGGGAAGATAGACTCTCTACATTTCATGAGATTCAATCTTACGAATACGCTCAACGGTGCGTTACGATCTCATGAACGTCTTTGGGGCAAGGGGCAGTAAAAAATAAAACCTCAATCATCCCGACTTGCACAATGTAAGGAATAACAACCAAAAAGCCAAAAAGTATAAAAAGTTTTAGTTAGGGGGGCTCCCCCAAGAGTACCCGCAGCCGGCACCGCAAACCGATTTTAGCCACTATTGGCAGCCTGTCGGATCAAACGCAAAGAGACTTCCGACACTTAGTATCGGAAGTCTCTGCTGAATTACTTATTAATCGCGACCTTCTGAATATGCTCCTTTTTTCATCTGATGTCGTTTACACAGCCGATGAAGACGGGGATGTTGTTCTGGGTGTCGATTATCGTGTAGATAAACGGGCGGTCGAGATAGACCTGCTTGGTCTCGCGCTCCTCGGGCAGTGCACAGGCTTCGTCCGCGAAAGCCGCCGTGACTGCCGCGGCTCTTGTGCCGTTTCGGTCAAGCTCGATGTGCGTCTTGTGGATGACCTTGCTGATAAACAGATCGGCATCCTTCGTCATACCGCCGAACTGTGCCGCGCTGTCGTCAAACGCGCGTTTAATGCCCATGTCCGCAAGGGTTTTCTTGATGTCAGAACCCCAGTCGTAGGTGAACTCGGGCAGCTTGCAGTCAACATCGTATTCGTAGGAACGGTTCTCGAAAAGCGAGGTCAACGTGTCGCCAGTCATCGAAGCCGCATAGTCGGAAACGCTGGTGCCCTCGTTCGGCAGCACCGCCATGAACGCATAGCCGCCGTCGTAGTACTTCACAAAGCCCGTGGCACTTCCGTCCTCTACGTACTGCGACTCGGTACTGTGGAGCATGGTGACGTCCTTCTCGGAGCCGTCAGCGGCGCGGAATATGCCGTTCTCGCACTGGTAGTCCTCGTACTGCTCCTGCCACTCCGCTTCAAAGCAGACCGCGTTGATAAGCACCATCCTCGTATTGGCGTCGATGCTTTCGGGAGTCAGCATTTTGTCAATCATGCCGTTGGTCTTGTCGCTGCACCAGATGTTGATGTCGTCCACGGTCGAAGAGTCCATCGGGGTCAGCACGGTATCCGCGCCGAAAACGTCCGCGACGGTGTTGAGATAATTCGGCTCGACGTTCAGACCGTTTTGAATCCACGCGGAATTCGCGCAGCTCATGTTGAACAGCTCTTTGAGCTCGGGGGCGTTCTGATTTTTGAACAGCTCCTTCGCACCGCTGTTGAGCGTGTCGAGGTCGCCGCCGATGAGGGTCTTAGTCAGCTCGTCGAGAGTCTCGCCCTCAGCGCCATTTGCGACCATGCCCATGCACATCAGCACCGACTCGGGCGAGATCAGCACGTTCTCACTTCCCTGCTCCGCCATGACGTGCTTGAACATCTCCGCCGAGAAATTCGCCGCACCCTTGGTGAACCCGTCCGAATTGGCTGCCGTGACGCTGCTCGACGAAGTGTCAGCCTTCAAAACCTCAGCCGATATCCTGCTCTCAGACGCGCTCACAGAACCACTCGCCGACTTGCCTGCGCTCTCCGCCGTCTCCGCAACACTTCCGCATCCCGCAAACGCCAGCGCCGCCGCTGCCATACCTGCAATAAATCTTCTTTTCATAACGATCTCCTCCATTTTTGTCTCCTTGCCCTTCTTGGGTTTTGCTATTTATCCTCATGAGTGCGGGTTTAGCTGGTGAAACCCGTCTTAGCTTCGCACGGTTAGAAGAAACGTTCTTCCCCAGACCCTTTTCCAAAGACTTTTAAGATGTTGAAAGTCGGATGTGTTCGGAAAAATAGTCTCTCACCGCATTTTTTTGCAATCATGAACGTCTTTTTGGCAAGGGGCTCACTATCTAACAAGAGAACCACAATCTTTCCAACCAACTCTATCTTTGGAAGAATATCTCCCCTTGCCAAAAAGTATTAAAAGTTTTAGTGAGGGGGTTTGGGGGAAGACCCTTTTTCAAAAGGGTCTCCCCCAAGTCACACAACCCGAAGGTGTTTTTCAGGGCGGTTGATGCCCTTTGATTATTATGACGTAAAACGGAGGAGGAATATTACAGGTTTAGAAAAAAAATTTCATTTCGTGGTATTCCGAGGCGGTGTCCTCGAAGCCGAGGGAGCGGTAGAGGTGGTAGCCTGCGTCTGTTGCTTTGAGTTCGACGTGGTCGAGCTGCTGTTCTTCGGCATCGTCGAGAAGGAGCTCCATGAGCCTGCGTGCGGCGCCCTGTCTGCGGTATTCGGGGCGGGTGTAGACGTTGAACACCACGCCGACTCTCCCCCTCGGGAACGAAGGGGAGGGCGGCTTCTCGACGGTGAGAAGAAGGCAGCAGGCGGCGATCTCGTCACCCTCGCGGGCAACGAACGCGGTCATATCGCGGCCGAGGTGAGCACGGAAATAGTCGAGCAGTCTCAGCCGCAGAACGCCAAGCTCCTCCTCGGGTATCTCGCCGTGGTCGTCCAGCAGATAGGCGGCTCTGAGCTCGGTAAGGGTGCCGATATCGTCCAATGACGCTTTTTCAAATCTCATGGCGCGTCATCTCATAAGTATCGCACGGCAGGGCGAACCGTCCGCGCCGCCGAGATTCAGCGGAGCGGCACAGAGAGTATAGCGCCCCTCCTCGACCCCGTCGAGCACGATGCCTTCGAGCAGCACGACCCCTGCGCCCAGCAGGATAAGATGCACTTCCATCGGGGCTTCTTCGGGGCCGACCGTCTGCGATTCGTTGCCGAGCAGCTTGACGCCTGCCGCAGCGAAGACCTCGGCAGCGTCGGCACAGACCGTCAGCTTTCCAGCGAGCAGGATGCGCTCCGCCGCGCCCACACCCTTAGCCTCGCAAAGAATGTCCTCGGCATCCTCGGCGTGTATCTCGCCCGAGCGCTTCACTACGCAGCAGTCGCCCACAAAGCTGTCGAGGGGGACGCTGTCGATGGTTTTGCCGTCGTTGATGAAATGGTAGGGCGCGTCAACGTGAGTGCCGTTGTGAGCGCACATCGAAAAGGCCGTCAGATTGCAGACCGCACCGTCGGAAATGCTGAGCTTGACCTCGCGCACAGGCTGAGGGTCGCCCGGGAAGACCTTGCAGGAAAAGACCTCCTGCGAAATGTCGATAATCATTCTGAACCTCCATATGTCCAAAAAAGAAAACTGCCTATTTACAAAAGTGTGCCGGGGGGGCGTGGTGCTGACTGCGGGTTTTTACTGGGGGAAACCTTTCTGAAGAAAGGTTCTCCCCCAGACCCCTTTCCAAAGACTTTTAATATGTCGTTCGTTAGTTGTGGTCGTGGAGATAGACTCTCACGACTTTTCTGCACTCATGAACGTCTTTTTGGCATGGCGCAAACTATAAAACTACAATCTTCCCGGCAACACAAAAGTAACATGGGTAACGAAAAGGCAGCACCGTACAGCGTAGTACGATGCTGCCTACATATAGTATAGCACATTCACAGAAAATGTCAAGAGACAAATTCGATGATTGCCTTCGCGGTCTCTTTCTGCTGCTGTTCGGCGGTTATCTCGGCGGCGCCGTCGCCCTCCTGTTCGCCGTAGCAGCCGAAATAGGAGTGATTGCCGCCGCGAACCTCGACCTCGCGGTGTTTTTCGGGGTAGTTGGCGCGGTAGTCCTCGAAGTTGTTCCACATGATGACCTCGTCGTTGCTGCCGTAGACCGACAGAAGCGGCACACTGTTGTCAACAGGCTGAGTGGCGTAGGACGCGAGCATCACCAGCCCCGCGATGTCCTCCGAGTGTTCCGAGCCGTACATCGAAGCCACGACTCCGCCCAGCGAGTGACCGCTGATATACCACTCGCGGTAGTTGTAATTTCTCATGAAGCGTTCGGCGCAGTCGGTATCGAAGAAGGCGACGTTGAACGGCATATCTGCCAGAAAGCAGTCGATCCCGCCCCTCGCGAGCCGCTGCATCAGCGGTGCATACGACCTCTCGTCCACGAACGCCCCGGGATAAAACACCAGCGCCTTTTCTCTGCCGCTCCCGTCAAAATACCACCCGTGCGAGACCCTCGTGACCCTGACAGCAGGTGTGGTTTCGAGTGCGGTCAGCGCGGTGATGTCGGGCTTGTAGGACTTCGAGCTGACCACTGCCGACAACGTTACGATGGGCAGAGCCCCGATGAACACCGCGATAAGCGCGGCAACGGGAAGTTTCAGCTGTCTGTGCGCCAGCTTCGTCACCAGCAGCGTGATGAGCGAACCAAATACAAGAACGAACGAGCCCAGTATGATACAAACGGTAAAAAAGCGCATAAGATCAACTCCTTTAACGTATCATATTTCCTCTTTCCATTGTTTCCATACGGACAAGTTATATATACTTTATACTATTTATATTATATCATATAAACAGACAATATGTAATTACCGAACAGTAAACATATTTCTAAATTTTCACACAAAAAATGACTGCACAGTCAAAAGACCATGCAGCCGTAAAAAATTCAATATTCTTTTACTGTTGTCTATTTATTAAAGGTCTACCTTACCGTTAACGCTGTCATTTACAACGTAGTAAGCAGCAGAATCCTCAGGCTTGATATAAACGCTGATGGACTTGATCGCAGCCTTGTTGTCCTTCTTGTAGTCCGCTTTAGCAGCAGCTACAACAGCAGCAACATCGTACTCTGCTCCGGAGAACTGGACTTTGACAGCCTCTACAGACTTAACAGCAGATGCCTTCTCAGCGACCTTCTTAGCCTTTTCTGTAGTCTTCTTTGCAGTAGACTTAGCAGCGGTAGCGGTCTTCTTTGCAGTGGACTTAACCTCTGTAACAGCCTTCTCTGCGGTGTTCTTTACTTCCTCGGCAGCCTTTGCGGCGGTCTTTTTAACAGCCATGTTCGTATCCTCCTATTATTTTTTATCAACAGCTTCCTTCAAAGCCTTAGAAGCCTTGAATACGGGAGCCTTTCTTGCAGGTATATGCGAAAGCTTCTTGGTGTTCGGGTTGATGGTGTCTCTTGCGGCACGCTCGGTAACATTGAAAACACCGAAGCCCGATACGGAGACCTTCTCACCCTTTGCGAGAGCGTCGGTCACAGTCTCGGTAAACAGCTTGAGCATTACCTCAGCTTCTTTCTTGGAAAAACCGCCCTTCTCGGCGATCGCGGCTAACAGTTCTGACTTTTTCATACTAATTCCTCCGAAATGATCTGCTTTTATTAGACCCCTATCATAAGTCTTAATAAATAATTAATAAACTTTCATGACATAATTATATACTATTTTACACGGTTTGTCAAATGCAAAAACAGCGTTTTTACGTCATATACGCAAATTTTGTATACTCGACCAAAAAACGCCTTTTACCGAAAATTGAAATTGTAATTTATGGCGATAAAAAAACGCGGAAAATATCGTGTTAGCGTCGTTTTGACCCCTATTTTTTTCTAAAAAAACTCCTCTGATATCATAATATGATGATAGGACTTGACTTTTTCGGGCTTTTGTGATATACTTAGTTACATAAGTACATAACCACTACACATATACAGGATTGAGGTATACGTATGAAATTCAAGCTCAGCGGTCATGAACCTATCTATGCACAGCTCGTAAGGTATTATGAAGACCTGATAATCTCCCGCGAGCTCCCCGAGGAAGGGCGTCTTCCATCCACAAACGAAGTCGCGGCGGCGTTCGGCGTCAATCCCGCAACGGTTCTGAAAGCTATGGAACAGCTGGTCGCAAAGAACATCGTCTACAAGAAGCGAGGTCTCGGGATGTTCGTGTGCAGCGGCGCCTGCTGGCAGCTGACCGAGGAGCGCAGGTCGGATTTCTACGAGAACCACGTCCGCAGGATGCTCGAAGAAGCGCACCGCATCGGCTTCACGAATCAGGACATCATCGACCTGATAAACGCATCCGACAGCACACATATGAATTTCTGACCTTTCACACGGCAAACGAAAAGGCACTTTTGTCATAGTATCGACAAAAGTGCCTTGATTTATGCGTTTTTACGGCTGCGTCATCAGCTGTTCTTTTTGCGGATGACTGCGGCTGCCGCAATTATCAGCAGGATTGGAGCTGCTGTCTTGCCGAGACCCGTTGCAGGGTTGCCGTCGCTGCTGCCGCCTGTGGTGGAAGAAGTGCCTGTGCCCTTCGAGGTTGTGGAACTGCTCGACGAGCTGCTGCTCGACGAAGAATCGCCGTCGGTGCCGCTGCCATTACTGCTGCTGTCGTTGTCAGCCTTGGAGCTGTTGTCGGAGTCGGTGTCCGAAGAGGAATCGTCGGCTGTGAGCTTTGCATCCTCAACGTAGAGCACCTTAGCATCGGTGTCCTTGCCGTCGATGATGACGGTTCC
This sequence comes from Ruminococcus sp. YE71, assembly GCF_900119155.1. GTDB lineage: Bacteria > Bacillota > Clostridia > Oscillospirales > Ruminococcaceae > YE71. The sequence continues at coordinate 126,150 of NZ_FPIR01000010.1, forward strand.
GTCGGTATCCAGCGTGAACTTGATATCCTCAGCCACATCGTAGCCATCGGGAGCGGTCTTTTCGTGGAGAGTGTACTCGGTCAGCGTATCGAAAAGTCCCTGGATCTCCAGCGAACCGTTAACGGTTATCTCGCAGACGATCTCCTCGCCCTTGAGCACCTCGAACACTGCGTCGCTGTTGATTGGCTTGCCTGTCTCGGCATCCACCTTCTGAACGGTAATGTCGGTAGCCGCGTCGAACATCGACACGATACCGTCTGCGCTCACGCTCTCGCCGTCTTTCGTTTTCACGTTCACGTCGGCGTAGCCGTTTAAGCTGTCTGTCAGGCTGAAAGTGATGTCATCGGTATACTCGTAGCCGTCGGGAGCGCCCTTCTCGGTAAGAACGTAATCGGTATCGAATTTGAGACCCTTTACGTACAGCTCCTCGTCGGCGGAAGTCCAGGTGATACCGTTGATCTCCACATCGAAGGTGATGCCGTACTTCTCGATATCATCCTGAGTGAATTTGCTCATAACGAAATCCCAGTCAGCGTCGCCCGTCAGGGTCAGGACCGCGTTTTCGAGCTCGTTCTCGTTCGCGATGTCCTTCTTGCTGATGCCCACAGTGCTGATCTTGTCATTGATGACGATCTCGCCGCCAGCGGAGCCCTTGCCGTCTACGTAAACCACATTGTTGATATCCACGGTGAAGTGGATGTCGGGGCATACGGTGTAATATTCGGGAGCGGATGTCTCGCGGATAACATACTCGGTGTCAGCCGTCAGACTGCCGATAACGTGGGAGACAGAGTTGCCGTACTCATCAACGTCGCCGCCGCTTATCCATGTTTCGATCGGCGTAACGCCCTCTGCAAGCTCGCCCGTCATCTCGTCAAAATCGGAACCGTAGTACAGCGCGAACTCCGCACCGTCAAGCTCGTCGCCCGTGTCGAAATCGAGCTTCGTCACCTGAACTGCAAGCGGCTTGTCTACCATAACGATCCTGTTAGTCACCTTATCAGCGCCGTTGACCGAGTGAGTGCCGTCCGCGTTGATGTGGAAGTCGATGTCCTCAGCGCAGGAGTAGGTGTTCGGCGGTGCAACTTCCGTCAGGGTGTAATCGCCCTCGGGCAGACCGCTCAGAGTCGTCGGATATTTACCCGAAACGAAGGTCAGTGACTTTCCGTCCTCGCTGATGGTGCATTCAACGGGATAACCGTTGCGTATCAGCGAAACGCCCGAAAGATCGGCACCTTCGCCGTTGTATGTAACTGTCAGCTCGGCGCCGCTCAGCTCATTGCCGTTGGTTATGGATACCTTGCTGATATCGAAATCGCCCCTCTTGAAGGCGCCGCAGATCATCGACTGGTGATCCTTCGGACCGTTGAACACGTAACCGTCGTAGCCCTCGTAGTAGTAATCCTCGATCTCGTTGTCGATATATTCGATGAGGGGCTTGAAGTAAACGCTCCACAGGGAATCCTCATCGGTCAGCGGCGAATCAGATTCATATCCGTAGCCCGTATTTGATGTTTCCTTGAAGCAGTAGAAATCGGCATGACCTTCCTGATCTTTATCCGTCACCCAGTTTGCCCACTCGGAATCGTCATGAACGCACGCCCAGACAAGATACTGGGGAGCTTCATTCAGCAGTTTGTTCCAGTCTTCCTTCATGGCTTCCTCAGATTTGAGGTTCTTCTTCTTGCTGATGATATTTGCCCTTGCAGTGTCGGCGTTGAGGGTCTTGGCGTAAGCCTTGATCTGGTCATCCGCGATAACGATCTTCAGCAGTCTGTTCTTGACTGCGTCGGTGTAATTGCGGGTGTAAGTATAGGTCTTACCGCCCTCGGTAACTTCCTTCTCAAGTGTAGTGAGCTCCGAGAGCTTGCAGGCTTTGAACTTCTGACCCGCGGGAGTGTGGCACTTGTAATCGAGACAGTAAGCGTGTCCCTTGACAACTGCGCCTTCCTCATCAAAAACTATATCATCCTTGTTATAGCTGTTGATGGTGTAGTACTCGTCCTCGTCGATCTCGGTGTTATCGACCGCAGTCACGACCTGCGAGACCGATGTGAACGGCATTGTGCAGATCAAAGCCGCCGACATTACTGCCGAACCTGCACGTTTGAATAACCCTTTCATTTTAGATACCTCCAATTTCTAATGTTATTCTTTCTATTGGTATGACGCGGCGGATCCCCCAAAATAATAATGATCGCCGCTTTTTTCATACCATCTTATATTATACACCTGTTTTACGCATAAATCAAGAGGGTTTTAAGGCATTTTAAATTTTATTTAGTTTTTTTGTGTCAATGTAAAAAAATCAAACTTACTTTTAGAAAACGAGGTTAAATTTTTGATATACTATAAAATATCACAAAAAAACTCCTCTTCCCGCAGCCGCGGGAAAAGGAGTTTTCTTTATCCATCATTCGGTTTTTGCAGCTTTCGGCTTGCCTTTTTTGAAGTATTCCGCATAGGTAAGCCCGAGGAAAATGTAGATAAACGGCGTTGTGTAGTAGATAGCCACTCCGAAGAACGAGCTTGCAAGATAGCCCAGACTCACAAAAAAGCATATCATAGAGGTCTTGTCAAGCGTCTTGTGGCTGAAGAACACCCTCAGCAGTATCATCGAGCAGGCTATGATGTACAGCAGACTTGTCTGTATCCCGAAAAACTCCGCATATTGCAGGAATTCATTGTGGGGCGTGCCCACGCCGTAGGTGTTGAGAAGTCCCTCAACGCCGAAACCGAGGAACGGGCTCTCGCCCATGTGTTCCACAGTCCCCTTCCAGAGTCTCCAGCGCGACGAACCTGCCGAATCGGCTTCGAGTGGGTCTTCGATTATCATGTTGATGTCGCCGAACAGCGTCAGGAAGCTCGACATCAGCGACGAATAAAAGAACCTCATCACAACAGTTATGAGAATGAAAACGCCGAGGATGATGAGCGATTCTTTCTTGTTCTCCTTGACGAACGCGAAGCAGTAGATGATAAACAGGATGAAGATAAACAGCGTCGCAAGATACGCGCCGAGGGTGTTGTTCATTATCATCACGATATTTGCGATGACCGCCGAGACCGCCGAGACTATCCTCAGCCACAGCTTTTTCTCATAGACGAACATCAGTGCGCCCGTAATGACCGTTATCGCCAGATAGTAGCCGTAATGGTTCGAGTTGTGGAAGACAGCGCAGGGTGAAACGCCCGTGCTTGTGTAGTACTTGACGGGAGTCACCCACTTATCGACGAGAGCGAGAATGTTCAGCGGCAGTCCCGAAAAAAGCAGGACATACAGCAGAAATTTTCTCAGGCGTTCATCAAACAGCATCATTCCGCAGAAAAAATACACCAGCGGATAAGTTATGTAGCTGAAAATGCTCTCATACATATACGGGTGACCCGTGAGGTCATATTCGTTCGCGCCGCGTATCCTGGTCACGGCGATTATGCTGACAACGAACATCACGAACACGATGAACGGCACGCACTTCGATATTCTCTCCCCCACCGTGAGTTCGGATTTTTTTACAGCGACTCCGTGCCGCCTGCTTTCGATGCGCTTCGAGACAGCGTAGAGAATTATCCACAGGTAAGTCAGCACCGCTGTGAATCTTGCAAGTCGGTTGATGTTGCGGATAGTCCACTGATACCGCTTGACAGTCAGCGATGATACCAGCAGGATCTTATCGCTGTTATCGGTCACGACGCGAACTATCAGCTGTATCAGCGGCGACACGATAAACAATCCGAGCACGAAAATTATCAGCAGATTGCCGAGAATCCCCAGCGACTCAAGTCTCAGAGTTGCCGAAGCAGTCTCATTTTTGTTCTGTTCTTCATCAAGGCGTTTTTGAATAAACGCTTCAAGATCAGCCTGATCGACGTCTTTCAGCCGTTCATCAAGCTGTTCGTTTCTGTTGTTAGTATCCATTGGTCTCTCCTGTTGACGGGAATTGCTTTGGTGATATATTTATTATACTATATTTTACTTGATTTTGCAATAGGTATTACGGATTTATTAAAAAAATATATGTTGAAGTTATTTTTTTGTGAGTGTGAATGGATGGTATGGAGTGAGTGTGCAAGGATATGATCGAGTATGTTGATAAGATAATTAAAGGCGATGAATGCACAAGACCCTGCCGGGATGGTATTTCCGTCAGGGTCTCGATTTTTGTAGGGTCAACACGATAGTTTCGCAATTCGCATTTTCTTGTGGGTGAGTTCGGGTATAGGTTTATTCTCCTTTGATTATGATCAGAGCCGAGAGCGTAGCTCTCGGCTCTGGGACGTGTGCTGTGATGCTTACGGTTCAGCTTCCTCCTGCTGAATCTGTATGAACTCAGGACAGATTTTTGCGTTTGTATAGATCAGGTAGTTTTCTGCCGGACTGCTTGTAATAACAGACTCGTTATCAACACCGGTAATCACTCCGCCTTCTACTATCGCAGTTCTGTAGAGCTCGGCTTTAAGATCGACCTTATAGTTTGCATATTCTATAAAGCTTCCTCCGGACTTGGCATTGAATAAGATGTCAATATCGAAGATCTTACCCGTATGCTCACATTCACTGACATCAAGATATACTGTTATCGTTGATCCAGTTGCCAAAGCTATGGCTTCCGCATCCTTTGACCTGAACGTAAAGCTTCCGTTGATATAATTCTGAATACTGGTTATCGGTACATAATCAACGTTGCTGACAGGTGAGCCTGACGAATCAGTTTTCTTTTCAAGCTTCAGCGTCAGTTTAAGCACCTTAGCCACAGCCATGTCTGAATCAGTAATGGACTGAACATTATAGAATGCTTCCGTATTTACCGGCATATCTGTACGCGATGCCTCATTCGCGGACAATCCATTTACACCCAATGTTGTCTGGTTTTTACTGTTATAGCCAATTTCATCGTAGATCGTGTCGATTTCATCAGTCTTTGGCCCGTAAGTCAGTGTAGCCCTCTTCACAGTTTCGATGTAATAGTTATGTCCATCGATCGGATATGAATAGGTCATGCTCGCGTTGACCAGCGCATTGCTTTCATAAGCGATATTGGACGCTGCTCTTACGTTTACACCGTACTCTTCTCCGGTAGTTCTTTTCGGGAACTCATCCTGAAGCTCATCCGGATCGAAGTCCATCTCTATATCAGCACTGATCGTAAAGCTTCCGGTCGTTCTCAGATAAGCAATAAGATTCGAGGACTCTTCGGCTGATGTTGTATGAACGTTGATATAATTCGCCTCCAGATTCAGATCAATATTGCTACACTCAGAAGCTGTGCCGTTATTGATCTTATACGTTGCTGTTATATCCGAAGTACTCAATGCTTTGATATCACTCTCTATACCGTTTGAACTTGTACGGATCAAAGTGATGTAGAACGAATGGAAGAACTCATCACCATTCAGATAGTAAATGGCTGTCGAGTTTTTAGGTGTTACTACCGTTGACACCTTAGCATTTATTTTATGATTTGTTGTTGTTATTTGCTGGACATCAGGTTTGACGACCATTGTACCCGACTGATCGAACAGGTCTGCAATAAGGATCTGGAATTCATTCTGCTGAGTTATACCAGCAGCTTTAGGTGACGTATTGCTGCCGGAAATATCGCTTATCTGTAATCTTTCAGATTGTAGTTTGATCTGGTAGAAATATACATCTGTAGCAGTAACAACAGTATTGTGCGGAACCTTTACGCTGATATAATAATCCTCATAGACTGAGCCGCTTACCGATAGATTATAAGCTCCGTTTTTAGCCTCTGTGAACTCATAGTACTGTTTTACACCGTTTTCTATGGTATAAACATCATACTCAAAATTCCCGCTTTCAAGCTGCTGGGCAGTAGGTGACAGCTTTCGGTACCAGCCCGCTCCAGAAGCATTTTTCGGCTCTATCTTTGATGCAATAACATCATTGAGCGTAGGCACACTGAACGGAACATTGTTAGCATCGTTTCCGTCATAATCTTCGGCTTTGAATGCTGTAAGCGGTACTCTCCAGCAATTCTTTGTTCCGTCATTACTGTCGGGAATTGTATAGTGGGTAAGATTTGTCGGGTCAGCTGTTGTATAGTAAACCCTGTCAGAGTCACCGTTCGGGTCAACTAAAACCATAAATGTTCCGTCAGGCAGCCGCTTTTTATCGTTACCGTTGGTCATTGTTTCAAAATCGATGGTCTTATTATAGTTCCACTTAACATTTCCGGAATTCAGAAGTGCATTAATGTCAAGATCACGATATTCATAACGAATGTATTGTGTTACCCAGGTATCCAGTGTATCAGCGTGTTTACGTTTTCTGTGAATGTCAGGGGTATTTGCCTGCTCTGTGACACATTCATCAATGAGACTCTGGTACTGATTTGTTCCCGGATACGCTACTGAATACGCTCCTGTTTTTGCAGAAGCATAGAAATTAACAGCCATCTCTCTGACGGTATATACTGGAACATATAAATGGTAAGCAATTTTACCTGTATCAGTTATTTCGCCCGCGTTGTTCTTGACAATTGGTTTCATCGGATCCATGAACTGAATGTCAAGCAGGGTAAAGGTTCCGCTCAGAGAATCAGCATGATCATTGTTGAGCTGGAACTTTTTGTTGTTGTTCGTCAGACCGTGAGCCGTTGCATCAGTATCGATGCTGAAGCTGCCGTTATCATATTCGCAGGTCTGGATATCCACATTGAAATATCCGTCTTCACTTCCGGCGGCATAATCATTTGTGGTGTTCGTTACAAGCTGTATATAGCGGTTGATGAGATTGGTCGTTTCAGTTTCAGCGGCAGTCGCTATTACAAGAACAGCAAAATTTTCAAAGCCTGCTGCCGCAAGATCTCCTGCACTCATACCACGCTCGGTAGCAAAGGTTGAGATTCGGTTACCTTCATCAGTTATCGAGCGGTTCATGTAGTAATCGATTGTATTAGCGCCGGTAATAGGGGTATCAACGTAAGTATTATAATACTGTTTTGTCGCACCCGAATTACCTATTTCAGAATGTATCCTTGCTGCCATTGTATTTTTGCCGGTTCCCGTGAAACCTGTGACCACAGAACCGTAAAGCACAGCACCGTCACCCGAGATGACTTCATCAGGACCCAGCGCCGACTGCGGATTAACATTGACATAGGGATACTTTGGCATCTCAACATTGGTCTCTAAGCTTGCATTAAAGGTTGAGTAGCCCGCACTACTTGATGTCATGTTTTCACAGGTGCCTTCGTAATCGGCGAAAACGAAGGAGGCTTTAGTGTTTGTACGGTTGTCTGCATCAGACCAGTTTCCAATATTTCTTGCATAATTCTTTCCATAGATGCCAAGCCCTGTGAACTGAATCGATGTGGTAATATTGGCTTTTGTTTCTCCCAAATGCCCGATCCAGGCACCGTTATTAGCACCGCCGAGCGTAACATCATCAAGCTTGATGTTGTAACCGAGAATTTTGTTTGTGCTGTTAGGACTTCTCCTATAGACCTGACCGATCGCACCGCCGGCATAGTTGCCGCTTGCTCCGATAGTGCAATCCTCAACAGAGCTGTCATGGATATAACAGGTTATTGAGCTAGATTCTACAGATGAACCGGTATAGCCGATAAAGCCGCCGACATAACCTTTTTTTCCATCTGTGTATGCTGTCGAAGTTATTGTGTAATTTTGTACTTTGCAGTCCTTGATGGTAATATTTGGCGAGCCGTTTGTATAAACATTACCGCACCCAAGGAATCCGCCTGCGTAACCATTGGCATCTCTCACGGAGTTTCCTTTGATGGTATTATTTGTGCTTGTATCACCGACCATCTGACATTTATCCAGAGTAATTTGATACGGAACATATGTATTATTTCCGCTGAACCATTTACCGCCGTAAAAACCGCCTGCATAATGCCCGTTGACATTGATCTTTTCAACTGTGCAGTTCTGGAACTCAGCAATACAGGAAGTTCCTCCTGAATTGTAAGGCTGCATCATGCCTACAAGACCGCCGGCATTGAGCAGAAATATCCGCAGGCAAAGCCGGAGCCGCCTGACGAATATTGTCCCGAGGACGGCAGCTTTGCGGAGAAACGTGGCAGACCAATAAAAACCGGAAGTTAGGGGGATTGATAGATTGATAGTAGCAAGACGGATCTACGATCTTGGTCTGCCGCACAGGGCGGTAACGGTTTACTGTTATCTGTGCGACAGGGCAAACAAAAAAGGCGAATGCTTTCCGTCGGCAAAAACGATAGCGCTTGACCTCAGCCTCAGCAGACGCACGGTATTCAGGGCGTTGAATGACCTTGAAAAGTGCGGTCTGATAGAGAAAAAACAGCGTATCCGCACAAGCGGCGGCATAAGCTCCAACCTCTACAAGCTGACAGATATTTCTGGCAAAGGGGGCGGTGCATAGTGTTTGACTGGATAGGCGATGCTGTCGATTGGATCGGAGAGAGCATTTCAAGTTTGTGGGGAAACACGGTCGGCTCGGCGGCTTCGGCGGTCACCGAAGCGGTATGGGACATGATGTTTTCGTGGCTGTTTGAAACAGTCTATGGGTGCTTCTCCGACTTTTTCGAGTTTATCAACTCCACCACAAGCAACATTTTCACACTTGCGTGGGTGCAGACGTTCATATCACTTTTCGCTTCAATGGGGCAGATTCTCTTTATCTGCGGATTTGTGGTCGCTGTGTTCGACTGTGCGGTGGCGTATGAAAACGGCGGTGCGAATATCAAGAACACGGCGATAAACATTTTCAAGGGATTCATGGCGGCGTATCTTTTTGCAGATATTCCGCCGAAATTGTATGCTCTCTGTTGTCATTTGCAAGGGTCATTTGCCGGCGACCTTGTGAGTGCTTTCACGGGAGCGATGTCTTCTGATATTTCGACGACCGCAAAACTCGTTCTTCTGGAACTCAGCGGAAATGCGACACTGTTCAACCTCGTGTTCATTATCCTCATAGGGTACTGCACAGTGAAAATCGTCTTTGCAAACATCAAACGTGGTGGCATTCTGCTGTGTCAGATCGCGGTCGGGAGTCTGTATATGTTCGGCGTTCCGAGAGGGTTCACGGACGGTTTCTACGGCTGGTGCAAGCAGGTGATAGCGACCTGCCTTACGACATTTTTGCAGACAACGATTTTGTACCTCGGACTGCTGACCTACACGGCGCATCCGCTTATCGCAATAGGTCTGTGCCTGTCTGCAACGGAGGTGCCGAGGGTAGCTCAGATGTACGGTCTCGAAACGAGCGTAAAGGTCAATATGATGAGCATAAGCCAGACGGTCAGTCTCGGAAGCAAGGCTGTCAGTCTGGCAAAGGCGGCAAAGTGAGTTTGCAAATTCATCTTGACACCATCTCCGCAAAGTAGTATAATAATAAAGCTGTGTTCAGCAGCAAGCACTTTTCGGGAGGTATGAAAATGGACAAGATAACAGTCGGCAGTATGATAACGCTGATAAAAGATATTGACGGAAAGACCCCGATAGGTTCCACCGCAACGATAGTTTATATCGATGATTTCGACCAGATATTCGTTGACTGGACGGACGGCGGTCAGGCTAAGTTTTCTGAAGAACAGCTTCTCAAGAACTTCGAGATAGCTTCATGATTTTGTGCAGTCGGCAGAAATGTCGGCTGCTTATTTTTTTTTAGGAGTGATGAAAAATAAAGACCTATATCTACCCCGAAAACCTGAAATCCAGTGTAAAGCTGTGGTTCTGGAGCGTTCGAGATTTTATTATAATATGCGTTGGCATCGTGGCATCTGTTGCGGTGGTCGCGGAGCTGTGGAACATTATCCCGGCGGCGGTGACGCTGTGCTATGCGTTTCTGAGCCTTCGCGCTGACGAATCATCGGTCATGGACTATATCATCAACGCAGTAAAATACTTTCTGCTGACACAGCAGGAGTTCCGCTGGCAGCTAAAGGAGGACGGATAAATGAAGAAGAAAAAGAACGGCGTTCAGGCTCTCATCGGGCTTGAACGCTTTACTAATTATGGCGTAAAAACGGACAAGGCAGAGTTGGTCTTTTTCTCGGTCGAGCCGACGAATATCAGCGTATTGTCTGCTGAAAATATCGAGAGCAAGGTGCATAATCTCATGATGGTGCTGTCGGTGATACCCGACCTTGAAATTATCGCAACAGACAGTGCTGAACGTTTCGATGACAACAAGTGGTATATCAGCAAGCGGCTTCAGACCGAACAGAACGAAGCGGTGAGAAAGCTGTTGCAGGCAGACCACGATTTTCTCGATGAGATTCAGCTTGAAATGTCCTCGGCGAGACAGTTCATGTTTGCGGTGCGTTTCCGCAGGGAGAAGCCGGAGCAGATATTCAACATTGTAAGCCGTGTTGACAAAACGCTTTCTGAGCATGGGTTTTCTGCCAGACGAATGAGCAAATCTGAGATCAAAAGAATGCTTGCACTCTACTTCGGAACGTCTATCACTGGCGATGAGATACCCGACATTGAGGGCGAAAACTACTTTGACATGGAGGCGACTGTATGAAGAAAAAGAGAGATCTGACCGAGGAACAGCAGGAGATCATCAGCACAAAGAAATTCATCGACAGGGCTGTGCCGGGGATACTGCGTTTTTATTCCGACCACTATATTTGCGGCAATTATTACAAGTCATGCTGGGCGATTACCGAGTATCCGCCGAGCACTGAAGAAACAGCGATACTCGCACACCTTGCCGACCGCAACGGCGTGACACTCCGCATTTACAACCGTCTTGTTGACAGCATGGAGCAGCGGAAGATCGTTCAGCAGTCGATGCGGAAGAATCACATGATGACCACTGTGAGCGATGTGAACGAGAACATCAAGGCACAGGACAATATAAATGATGTGGTGGAGCTGATTTCCGAGCTTCGCAGAAATAAAGAACCGCTACTGCATTGTGCTGTGTTTATCGAGCTTAGGGCAACTTCTGAGGACAAGCTGAAAGAGTTACAGTCGGATATACAGATGGAGTTGACACGCTCCAAAATAAGTGTAGACAGGCTGATACTCCGGCAGAAGGAAGCGTTCTTGTCTGCACTTCCTACGGGCAGCAATTCGTTTGCAAGTCAGTTTGAAAGGGTGCTGCCGGCTTCGAGTGTTGCAAATATGTATCCGCTGAATTATTCCGGCAAGACCGATGAACACGGCTTTTACCTCGGGAGAGATAAGTACGGCAGCAATGTGCTTGTGGATTTCGACAGACGTACTGAGGACAAGACCAACTCAAATGTTCTGATTCTCGGCAACAGCGGTCAGGGCAAAAGCTACCTCATGAAGTTGCTGCTCTGCAACAACCGTGAAGCAGGAAAAAGTGTTCTTGTTCTCGACCCCGAGCATGAATATGAGGACTTGTGCCGCAATCTCGGCGGAACTTATATCGACATGATGTCGGGTGAGTTTATGATAAATCCCCTTGAACCGAAAGCGTGGACGGATGGTGAAAGGGGCGGCTGTGACAGTCCCGAAGCGTTCAAAAAGGTCACAAAGCTGAGTCAGCACATAAGCTACCTCAAGGATTTTTTCAGGGCGTACAAGGACTTCACCGACGCGGAAATTGACACTATCGAGATCATGCTCATAAAGCTATATGCACGTTTCGGCATTGATGATATGACCGACCTTGACACGCTGACTGACGAGGACTATCCGATAATGAGCGACCTTTACGACCTCATCGAAAAGGAGTTCATGGCGTTCGACAAGGAAGTGAAGCACATTTACACCGAGGATATGTTGCAAAATATCTGTCTCGGTCTTCATAGTATGTGCAAGGGTGCGGAATCGAAATACTTCAATGGTCATACAAATATCAAGGACGGCGAGTTTGTGTGTTTCGGGGTCAAGGGTCTTATGGACACAAACAAGCGGCTGAAAGATACGCTGCTGTTTAATATTCTCAGCTACATGAGCAATCAGCTTTTGGGCAAGGGAAACACGGTGGCGGCTGTTGATGAGCTATATTTATTTCTCACCAACTTGACGGCGATAGAATATATCCGCAACGGCATGAAGCGTGTCCGCAAAAAGGAATCATCGTTCATTCTCGCTTCGCAGAACATTGAGGATTTCTTATTACCGGAGATAAAGGAGTTCACAAAACCGCTGTTCAGCATACCGACCCACCATTTTCTCTTCAATCCCGGCAATATCGCCGCCGAACCGTTCATCGACACCTTGCAGCTTGAACCGTCCGAGTTCGATCTAATCAAGTTTCCTGAGCGAGGAACGTGTCTGTATCGCTGCGGCAACGAAAGGTATTTGCTGGTGGTCATTGCACCGCCCTATAAGGCGGCACTGTTCGGAGCGGCTGGGGGAAGATAGTGAGGTGAGAGCATGACTGCGATCGATAAGCTGCTGAAAAAGATAAACCTTGAATACGAATCCATGCGTGAGATCTGGTGGGACATGACAGCCGATGAGCTGATTGAGAACGCCGAACAGATAGCAGCCGTCAAGTTCATCAGAACGAATATTGAATCCTGTATTCTCGATGATGCGGCTGACTATCTGCTCAGTTTCAAGAATCCGCTGGAGGTGCTGATGGGCACTCTTGCCAGCCGCTACGACCCGATGGATATAGCGGCAAGAGAAACATTCAGCGAAATGCTCCGTGAGATTTATGACAAGCATGATCTCGATTCG
>NZ_FPIR01000003.1 GCF_900119155.1 Ruminococcus sp. YE71
TTACTGCTATGGACAATCCTTCGCCCTTTTTATCACTATCATTAAAAGCAAATACCTGTCCGAAACTTCTTACATCTATCCACTCTGCACAAGCCGTGTTATAATACTCATCTCTGTTCGGTTTTTTACCCAAACTCTTAAGATTTTCATTGTTATCAGCACGAAGTTTCAGACTTCCAAACCCGTCATCGCACCTGTCATCAGACTGCACGAATATCTTCTCGCCCATGTCCTGAAGGCGGTTGCGTATCTTGCGCTTTATGCACACATCCGAGATCTCACCGAATCCGTCATAGTTCTCACGGGGGCGGTTGCCGTTTAAGGGATCGCCGTTCGGGTTTGCGTTTTTAGCGGTTATAATGACCGAAAAATCTATCTTGTTTTCAAGTGCAGACATTGTTTATTCCTCCTCATTTTCTTCGTCATTATTGCTCTTTCCAGCCCAGAGCAGAGCGTTATAGTGATGGAAACCTATCAGATACATTGGCGACAGCTTGGTGTTATCTTTGAAATCATCAAGAGACATCTTTCCCATGATCTCATTGAGATGCTTGGTGTATCTCACCATTACACCCTTATCCTTTTCGAAATATGGTTCCAGCTTTTCTTCTATGGTCTGCCATGTCTGATAAGGTCTTGACGAAAATGCGCTCCAGTAGCGGCGTGCGTTGGTTATGCGTTTTTCGTCTTTTCCGTAGGTATCGCTTTCGGCTTTGTCAGCTATCGCCAGCAGGCAGCCGAAAAGATAGCTTCTGTCGGTGCAATTAGGGTCATATGCCATTGTGATCTCTCCTTTATAATACTTTTTATTATTTCCGGAATCAAGCTGAGCCTTGCGTATCATACCGCAGGCAGTCTCAACAATTCTATCATGGTTATACTTCTGTTCATAATCGAGCGGCTTTGATGCTCTATTGCAAAGTGCGGTCACAATATCGCTCGGCAGCCTCTTACCCTCGACGGTACACGGCAGAAGTCTCAGCACTGTATCACGCAGCAGCTTTTTGTCACATTCGAGCTTCCCGCTTTGCTCTGTACCAAAAGCGCAGTTTGCAATATCATAGAACCCGAAGGAGTTGACTTCGCTGTGCTTCTTTTTGCTGTTTAATCTCAGCCATGCGGTCTGTTCGTGCCATTTTTGCAGATTGTCAAGAAAAACCGAACCGTCAAGCTCTGTATATATTGCTACCGATAATCTTCCTGTAGTTGCAGCATCAAGTCCCATGACCATGACCTTATCGCCGTCATTGAACTTCTTCTTATATCCCAGCATCAGCGCTGCAAGTCGCTCGGAAAAATAACGTTTAGGGTCATAATCCTCTTTTTGTTCTTCATCGTCATCAAGATCCCATGCACTTTTTGTAACAGACGGAAGTTCAGCAAGTGAGCTTTGCCATGTCACAAGCGTCAATGTATCAAAGTACATACCCTGTCTGCCTATAAGCCATTTCAGTGCATTGTGCATTTTCTGCGAGAACTCATAACCTACGGATAAGGCTTGCTCTTTGTTTGCAAAGCGTCCGCGATAGGTGAATCCGCTGTCATCATTTGACGAGATAAGTTTTGCCTTGTCACCGGAGTTGCGGATTTTGTTTGGCAGCTTATAAGTCACTTTATCTTGCTCACCTGTAATATAGCAAAGTTCTGTATTTGCATCACGGCAAGAATAGAAATCAATAAAACTGTCATATAACGACTTGTCGAGCCATGTTCTGCAAACATCATTTTCCGACAGCACGATAAACCTTACAAAGCTGTCCTCCTGCGATATATTTGCATACTTTACCTTTTCAGAAAACTTATTTGTATTCTCGTCAAGTATGATAACACCGCTTTTGACAAGGTCGGCCATAAGTTCCTTTTTCAGAAGATAGTCATATACCGCTTTGACCGCAGGATGAGAATGTGTACTTTCACACCATTTTTCAAGCTGTTCCATATATGCCGAATAATACTCGCTGTTATCAGAACGCTTACCTTTTGCATATAAGGGGTAATCACCTGCGATATAAACCAGTTTATCTGCAAGCGGCATCGGAGCGATACCGCTGCTTCTCGTTCCGGAATCTTCCGTAACAGGGATAATGGTCACAGCATCTTCTTTATTCACAACAGCCGCCGAAACAAACTCCCCGTTCTCATCAATAGTGATCTCTATCTGTGCGTTTGCCGTCGAATGCGATATCGGCAGCAAAGGGGTCTCACCTTCTGCCGCTTCCGTTCCTACTGCAAGCTCATAGACCTTATACAGCTCATTCGTCCAGCTCAATATCATCACCTCCCGCAAACTCTTCAAGACCGATGAAATTGTCATGCTCTTTTCCGAACTTTTTCATCTCCATTTTGCGTATGTGCCGCTTGAACGGCATATCTGAAGGTCTTGAAAACTCAATAATACCGTTTTTCATCACAGGCTGACCGAGACATACTGTAAGCTGTCCTCTGTCCTCGTCTTTTTCGGCTTCATCGGGATATATCATAGCCTCATACATAAGTCCGAAGGTCATATCAATACTGTCATAAGCACCCTCACCTTCACCGAACACACACGGCTCTACATATCCCTGACATTCCCTTGTGCCTAAGAAAATATCTCGCCTGCCGCCTCGTTCGATCATACGCTTTGCGATATTGTGGTGCTTGTGTTCGTTCCTGTCCTGTTCAAGCTCGGGACGGTTGAGGTTCCACTCAAAATGTGCCCTGACCTGATAGCAGACATCTTCAAGATAGCTGTAGTAGGCAAGATCGTTGCCGCCGCCATACTTTATCGGACGCACACCCTTGCGGACTGTTTTAATAGGCTTCATTATCCGAACAGCACTAATATACCACACGATCGTCGGCTTCCAGTATATGCTGTGCATGATACCCTTCAACGCTTCGTATGTTGGTATCGGGTAGCTTGTTTTCTCTCCGCCTGCCCTTGTCAGAACGTCGGAAAACAATGCGTTTTTGCCATATACCACAAACTCGACTGTATTTCTGTGTATTTGCATTCACTTCACCTCCGTTAATTCAGTACATAAGCAGTTCCCGCTCGGAACCCTCAGCTGTCACACCATACTCCGTACTGTAAAACTCACCCTTCAGAACAGCTATCTCACAATTAAAGATACTTATGATATCTACCGCACCTGAATCGCTGAGCTTTCTCTCCATTCCAGAATATATGCTAACTGAGTATTTCTGGGCTTTTCTAAGCAGAACTTTGAAGTCTTCGGCAGAAATATCTGAATTCAGCCTGGCGATAATACTTTTTGCCGTCTTGTTATATGGTACTATCACGTTACGGGTGTTGCTGTCTATGACCTTGAAAAGCGAGCCTGCTGTTTTGAACGCCTGAGCCATATATTTGTCCGGCTTAGGCTGTCCGCAGGCTGAATACTTATCCTTGTTGAGAGATAGCAATTCCAGCAGTGAAGCACTGTTCTTTGCGGTAATATATGCCATTTTCTCTCCGTGATCGTTATACAGCCTTTCAAAATATGCACTCTGAATTTTTGCGGATAACAGGTCATCGTTATTATACCGGAGTATCTGACGCGATATATCCTGTGCGTTTTTCATTTCACTGAGACTTCCGAGATTTTCGCCTTTCAGGTCAATGAGATATACAGGACACAGACCCTCATTTTCACCGTTGCGGTTGCATCTGCCTGCCGCCTGCGCCGCATTGTCCATGCCTGCAAGCGTTCTGATGACGCATCGGAATGAGATATCAACCCCCGCTTCGATAAGCTGCGTCGTCACGCATATTACCGGCTTACGTTTTTTCAGGAATCTTCGCAGGGTTCCTATACGCTTTTTGCGGTGAGCAGGACACATATTCGTGCTCAGATGTATGATATACGCTTCATTCCCGGCTTTTTCTTTGAGCATCCCATAAAACCGAAGTGCTTCAGATTTAGTATTGACAACAAAGAGAAGATCGCCGTTTTCCCTGAATTTCTCATAACAGAACTGTGCAGCTTCATCGTCATCAAAACCATGCGTTTTGACGGCATTTATCAGCTCAGTACGCTTGAAAAAAGCAAAATCGTCCTGATAGTCGGGTATCATATCAGGCATATCATCAAGCATCAGCTTATGCTTGTTTTTGTCAAATGTCGGCTGAGTTGCGGAGCATAATACCACTGCACATCCGCAGGCTTTTGTCAGAAAATTCACGGCAAGACTGAACAGATATACGCATTTTATCGGTACGGACTGCACCTCGTCTATAATTATCACCGAATTACAAAGCCTGTGCATTCTCCTTACCGAAGAGGTATTATCTGAAAAAAGCGAATTCAGGAACTGCACCATAGTCGTTGCAATAACAGGCTTGTCCCAGCGTTCGGTGTGGAGCTGATATTCGTTATATTCATTCTCGTCGTCAATCTCCGCAAGGATATTTGAATGATGCTCCAGAAAGTTATCATCGCCTGCAAGCGAACGTATAATATCACTGTTCTGTTCAAGTATCGACATAAACGGTGCAATGTAGAAGATCCTGTCCATATTAAAATTCTGACATTGCTTTATTGCAAATCTCAGCGATGAAAGAGTTTTTCCACCGCCTGTCGGCACTGTCAGACGACAGGCACCCACCTTATGTCCGGCAAAATCTGCACATTTGTCGGAAATTCTTCTCCTTCTGTCAGAAATGCTCCGTTCTCTTTGCGGCAGACTGTTTTGAATGCTTTCAAAGCTGTTCAGTCTGGCATCCATACACTCGTTCATTTCCGACCAGAGAAGAACATTGTCGCTTGTATATGCCGTTTTTCTTCCCGACATAAAATCAGCCGTATCGGTACGGTCAGCATCTATGAGCGCCGACTCAATAAGACGTTCGAGCATACCGATATAAAATGCCCATTCTTTTTCATCAGTTTTCAGCTTTCGGATAATAGAACATATTTCATCAGAAGCCTTTTTAAATAGTGCGTCAAGGTCTGCTCCGGCGAGCATTTCTTTGATATTTACCGAAACCTCTTTGTAGCAGTCGGTCTTGGATATACGCTTTGTGAAATAATCATCATCGTGATCGTCTATCCAGTCATGTATCGCATGATGTGAGATGATCGTATGTGCGATAAGAGCTGCGGCTGCTTTCTCTATACCGCCGCCTTCTTTAAGTATCTCATAAATCAGATATTTAGCACCGGCATAACTATGGTCTATCTCACCACGCCGAGCGTCGGATATACCATTGATATAATCATCGAACTTCTGAGTGAGTTTCCCGCCGTCATGCAGCAGCCCTGCGAGTTTTCCCGTAGAGGACAGTCCCACAGATCCAAGAAAGCTTTCTGCAAGCTTTGCAGCGTTTATGCTGTGCTCGGACACCGATTGCCTTCGAGTACCGTCCGTACTGATATGCGCTGTAAACATTGATTCACCTCGTTGTTCATTTTCAACAAAAACACCATATTACACAAGCGATTATAGTAAAAGCATAACATATCGTTTTCAAAAAGTCAATAGTCATTTAGTCCTTTATACATAATTTCCATATACCCTGCTCTACTAATTTGTCATCCTTGTTGTAACAGCTATTTATATTTCTGCCTATTGCATTCCCTTTTATACCACATTTCATTGACAAACAAAAGAAAAACGGATACAGCGGAGACTGACAGTCGGTCTCCGCTGTTTCTTTGTGCATATTGCTTGACAATACCGTGCTGATATGATAAAATTGATATTGGGTCTCAGCTTGCTGAAATGTTCGAGATGATCCTGAGCGAGAAGTACAAGAAGCATCCGCCGCTCAGCCAGACCAAGATAAAATTCTGTGGAAACTGCGCCATTACACTTTTGTGACATTTTTCTGACAGTTTTCCGCGGAAATGACCTCCGAAATGTGATATCATTATATCAAGCCAAGGAGAAAACGAAACGGCTTGAAAACATATCATATTTTAAGGAGGTCATTTTTATGACAAAGAAAAACAGATTCGTACAGGCAGGACTTACCGCAGTGCTTGCGGCTTCGCTGATGGTGACGCTCTCGGTATCGGCGGACAGCTCCAAAGAGCAGGAGACCGCACCCGAGGAGCAGAAGATCGAGACTCCCGTGACTGACGACCGCACCGAGGTCGCTGAGGTGTACGTCACCGACGACGCTCAGGAGTGCGAGGTCGCGACCGATGAGAACGACGAAGAGCTTACCGAAGAGGAGCTTGCAAAGCTCGGCATCACCGTGACCAAGATCGATGCAGACGGCGGCATCGCCGCTAACGGTGAGACAGTAGATTATTACAAGATCGACGCCGAGGGCATGACCGACGCGGAGCTTACCGAAGAGAATCTCGCAAAGCTCGGCATCACCGTGACCGAGATCGACGCGGACGGCGGCTTCGTCGATGGCGGCGAAGCGGCAGAGTATTACACGATCGACACCGAGGGCATGACCGACGAGGAGCTTGCAAATATCGGCGTCTACGCTGTCGATTATGACGGCTCCGAGACGGTCGAAGCACCTGTAAAGTAAGCAGAAAACGCTCTGCTTCGCATTGAGCGGAGCGGGGCAGGAGGGAAATTATGGGAAAGCTGATATACGCGGCAGACGACGAAAGGGATATCCTCGACGTTCAGAAGGAGTTCCTTGAAAACGCAGGCTTCACGGTCGAGACGTTCGGGACGGGCGACGCGCTGCTCGAACGCTTCGCGGAAGTGCCCTGCGACCTTGCGGTGCTCGACATCATGATGCCGGGCAGAGACGGTCTGACCGTCTGCCGTGAGCTGCGGCGGATATCGGACATTCCCATAATCATCCTTACCGCAAAGGAAAGCGAATCGGATCAGATGCGCGGGTATATGCAGGGCGGTGACGATTATCTGATAAAGCCGTTCTCGCCGTCGCTGCTGGTGGTGAAGATCAAGGCGATGCTACGGCGCGTCGGGACAGCGGTGACTGCCGCCGACAGCTTCAGCTTCGGGGATATCACGCTTTCGCACTCGCTGCATGACGTGACCTGCGGCGGAACTCCGCTGGGGCTGACGGTCACGGAATTTGCGCTGATGGAGTGTCTTATCGAGCAGCCCGGCAAGGCTGTCGCGAGGAACGACCTGCTCGACAGGGTGTGGGGCATCGACAACGATGATATCGAGACCCGCGTCACCGACGAAACGGTCAGGCGGATACGCCGCAAGCTGAAAGAAGCCCGCAGCAGCGTGAGGATCTCCGCAGTCTGGGGCTACGGCTACAAGCTTGAGAACGGAGACGGCAGATGAAAAAGGTCAGGTACAAGATCGCGCTGCTGGTGGGCGGCTCGGTGCTGATGACGCTGATGCTGATACTCCTGCTGTTCAACCTGCTGATGCGCCGTCAGATCGACCGCAACGCCCGTGAGTCGGTGGGGACGGCGGTGCAGCCTGCGCCGATAGATCAGCAGCTTTTGTACATACCGTCCGTGATCGAGCTGCCGAACGGTTTCCAGGATATCTCGGGCAGCCGCTTTTCTTCCGAAGCCGAAAAGGCGATCGCCGAAGCCTGCCGTAAGGACCCGCCGAAAGGTGCGGAAAAGCTCACCATCGGAGGGCACACCTACTATGTCTGCACCGACACGCTGCTCGCGAACGCGTTTGAGGTCGTCTACGACGGCGAAAACACGGTCATCACCGAGACGAATATCGCCGAAGGTTCGGCGGCCTGCGACGAATTGCCCGACGGTACAAAGCTGCCCAACGGAGAGATAAGCGTCATCGGATATGTGGACGTGACCGGCGAACTCAAAATGATCCGCAACATGAACATATTCTTTCTTGCGGCGGCGGCGGTCATCTGCGCGGTCGGGAGCGTTGAGGGCTATCTGATCGGCAGACGGCTCGAACAGAACCAGCTGTCGCAGAAGCGCTTCTTCGAGAACACCTCACACGAGCTGAAAACTCCGCTGACGGCGATACGCGGCTACGCGGAGGGCATCGGGACGGGCGTCATAACCGACTACAAAAAGACAGGTCTGGTGATCGCGTCCCAGACGGAGAAAATGAGCAGGCTCGTCGAGGATATCCTCATGATATCCAAGCTCGAAAGCGGCGCGATGACGCTCGAAAAGGAGCCGCTGCGGCTCGGTGAGTTCATCGAGAACTGCCTGATGCCACTCGAAGGCGCGGTCATGAGCAGGGGGCTTGAGGTGACGCTCGAGCTGGCGGAAGGCACGGTCAGCGCAGACCCCGACCGTCTCGACATGGCGGTCTCCAACCTGCTGACCAACGCTGTGAAGTACGCCCGAAGCCGCCTTGAGATACGCTTCGACGGAAGGACGGTCACGATCGCCAACGATTCGGCGCAGCTGACCGACGAGGAGGTCGGGCATATCTTCGAGCGCTTTTACACAGGCAAAAACGGCAGCACAGGCATCGGGCTCGCGCTCGCGAAGGATATCATCGAACTGCACGGCTGGGGCATCTCGGCTCGCAGCAGCGGCGACGGGATAGAGTTCGTCATCACTGTAAAATAGCTTTGCAGGCGATCTCGTCTGTTGCTCTGCTTGTTTTCAAAACGAAATAAACCAAGGGCTATGCCTCGTCTCACGGATGGCATAGCCCTTATGTGTTATTATTCGATGACCAGCTGTTCCTTTTCCGCCTTGTCCCCCTCGATATGGAAGGAGTTGAGCACAGGCACGTCGTCCATCAGCGAGAGGATCATGTAGCTTGCGCTGCTGTCGTAGGCGAGGCGCTTGTCCTCCTCCGACGGTCTCGACGGCGAGACGGGGTGCGAGTGCCAGTTGCCCAGCGGGGTCAGCCCGTTCGCTCTCATGTCCTTTATCGCCGCCAGCTGTTCCTTCGGGTCGAGGGTGAAGTGCTCCTCCGCGTGGTCAACGTTGGTGAGGATATACACCTTCTTGACGATCTTGTCCTCGCCGTCCAGTTCGCCCGCGATGAGTCCGCACGCCTCGATGGGCGCTTCGCTCTGCGCGTGGGCGAGTATCTTATCGAAATCTGCTTTTTTCAGTGTAATCATAAGCCGACACCGTCACATTCTGCCTGCTCGTAGTCGATAAGCTCGGTGATGGTCGGGTTATCGCCGCAGACTGCACAGCTGTGGGTGTCGCTCGGGAGCTTCACCTTTCTGAACTGCATTTTCAGCGCGTCGTAGGTCAGCAGATAGCCCGTCAGCAGGTCGCCGACACCAAGGATGTACTTGACCGCTTCCATCGCCTGCAAACTTCCGATAACACCGCCCATCGCGCCGATAACGCCTGCCTGCTTGCAGGTCGGAACTGCATCCTTCGGGGGCGGCTCCTTGAATACACAGCGGTAGCAGGGGCCCTGACCCGGAACATAGGTCATCAGCTGACCCTGAAAACGGATGATACCCGCGTGCGAGAACGGCTTTTTCGCCATGACGCAGGCGTCGTTTATCAGGAACTTCGCGGGGAAATTATCCGTGCCGTCGATGACGAAGTCATAATCCTTGATGATATCGAGGATGTTCTCGCTGGTGATGAACTCGTGGTAGGTGATGACCTTCACGTCGGGGTTCATCGCCTCCATAGTCTCCTTCGCAGACTCGACCTTCGGCTTGCCCACGTCCTTTGTCTGGTGGATGATCTGGCGCTGGAGATTGGACAGATCTACCTCGTCAGCGTCCGCGATGCCGATAGTACCGATACCTGCCGCCGCCAGGTACATAGCCGCAGGGGCACCCAGTCCGCCCGCGCCGATTATCAGCACCTTAGCGTTCAGCAGCTTCTTCTGCCCCTTCGCGCCGACCTCTTTGAGGATGATGTGGCGC
The DNA here is from genome assembly GCF_900119155.1 of Ruminococcus sp. YE71. Classification (GTDB taxonomy): domain Bacteria; phylum Bacillota; class Clostridia; order Oscillospirales; family Ruminococcaceae; genus YE71. The sequence goes on from NZ_FPIR01000003.1 coordinate 9,728, forward strand.
GAGTAACGCTCTATCTGTTCGTTCGTGAATGCCATTACTGACCGCCTCCCATGAAGTACAGAAACTCTACCGTGTCGCCCTCGTGCAGAACCGTGCTCTCAAGCTGGCTGTTCTCGACAAAATCGTCGTTGACGGTGACGGTCACATACTGCGGTGTCTCGACATTCTCGTCGATGACCAGCTGTGCCACGGTGATGCCGTCCTTGACTTCCTTTTTTACTCCTGCAACTGTGATAATCATGTGGTGTCTCTCCTTATAAAAGTTTTTCAATGACCGCCGTGAGTGCTTCCTTTTTCACCGCACCCGTGATGCGCTCGGCTTCTTTGCCCTGATTGAAGAATATGAACGTCGGCGCCGACTGCACGCCGTACTCCTCTGCCAGCTCCGGCTCGAAGTTCGCGTTGACCTTGACGACCTTGACCCTGCCCTCGTACTCGGTCTCGAGCTTGCTCAGGATGGGCGACATTCGCTTGCAGGGCACGCAGCTGTCCGAGTAAAAGTCCGCGAGCACCGGGATCTCCGACCCCAGCACCTCCGACGCGAATTCGTCCTTTCCGATCCTTGCGGGCATATCAGTCACCCACCTTTTTCACGATGAGAGTGAAAGTTCCGTCGCCGTTCTCGGAAAGGTCAAGTACCTCGTGACCCTCTTCCTTGATGCTCTTCGGCACGTTCTGAACGGGCTCGCCGTCGTTGAGCCGTATCGACAGGATGTCGCCGTCGTCCAGCTCCTCCAGCGCGATCTTCGCCTTGACGAAGGTGATCGGGCAGTTCACATCGGTTATATCTATCGAGTCGGTGATATTGAAATCAGCCATTATCATTTCCTCCTTTTTCCAGGCTGCGGACAGCCTGCGCGAAGTCCTCTTTCAGGTCTTCGATATCTTCAATTCCAACGCTAATGCGTATCGTGTCGTCGAAAACGCCTGCGCTTGTTTTCTGTTGCTCTGTGCTGTGAGTGTAGATGGTGCTTGCGGGGTGGATGACGAGGGTGCGCACGTCGCCGATATTTGTAGCGATGGACGCATATTTCAGCGAGTTTATCAGCTGAAATGCCCTCTCCCTGCTCCCTGCGCGGATGGTGACGATAGCGCCGCCCTTGCCCGAAAGCTCGTTTCGGACCACCTCATAATACGGCGAGCTTTTCAGACCCGGATAGTTGACGGTTATCCCGTCGAGCGTCCCGAAAAACTCCGCGAGTTCAAGCGCATTTGAACAGCACCGCTCCATCCTCAGCCCGAGCGTTTCGAGCCCGACTAGGTTCATGTAGGCGTTGAACGGTGCAAGGCATCCGCCCGTGTTCCGCCAGATGCTGTTCCTCAGCTTCGACAGGAATGCGAAGGGTCCGAACTTTCTGAACTCGGCAAAGTCGGGGAACTTCTCCGCGTCCCACTTGAACTTTCCGCCGTCAACGATCACACCGCTGATGGAATTGCCCCCGCCGTTGATGTACTTCGATGAGGAATGTATCACGATGTCGGCGCCGTGCTCCAGCGGATGGATAAGGCAGGGAGTCGCGGTCGTGCTGTCAACTATCAGCGGTATGCCGTGCTCCTTGCACGCCTTCGAGACGCTTTTTATATCCACAACGTCGAGCTTCGGGTTGCCGATAAGCTCGGTGAAAACTGCTCTTGTTTTGTCGGTCGCCGCCGAACACACGCTGTCGTATGTTATCGCGTCGAGGAACCGCGCCGTTATGCCGAACGCTTCCAGATCCTTGAACAGGTCGATCGTTCCACCGAACAGCCCTGTGCTGACCAGCACCTCGTCGCCTGCGCGGAGAATGTTCAGAAGCGCCGCCGTTATCGCCGCCATTCCCGACGAACACGCGACCGCACCGATGCCCCCTTCGAGAGCCGCGATCCTCTTTTCAAATGCATCAACCGTCGGGTTGCCTGCCCTTGAATAAGAAAATCCCGGAGCCTTGTTATTGAACACCTTTTCAAGCTGTTCAGCCGAATCGTATGCGAACGCGCTGACCTGATACACAGGCATTATAGTCGCCCCAAGGCCGTTATTGGTCTCTGCGCCATGCAGCAGCGAAGTATTGAATTTCATGAGTATCACCACGATCTTCGTAAGATCAGCCCCATAGGGACGGCGTGCGCCGCCCCCGGTCGCTGATTTTTTATTTTTAAGTCAGGCTTCTGATGCCTTCAACAAGTCTGTCAATGTCTCCGAAGGAGTTGTACAGAGCCAGCGTCGGACGTACTGTGCCTTCAAGTCCGAAATGTCTCAGTATCGGCTGCGCACAGTGATGACCCGTGCGGACTGCGATGCCGAGCTCGTTCAGTCTCTGACCTACCGCCTCGTTGTCCACACCGTCCAGCACGAACGAAAGCACGCTTGCCTTGTTGGTCGCCGTGCCGATGAGGTGCAGACCGTTGATCTTGCGCATCTCCTTCATCGCGTAGACGAGGAGCTCGTGCTCGTGACGGTTGACCTCAGCCATGCCGATGGAGTTCAGGTATTCGAGCGCCGCGCCCAGACCCACCGCGTCGGCGATGCTGCCCGTGCCAGCCTCGAACTTGTTCGGAGCGGGATTATAGATGGTACGCTCGAAGGTCACGTCCTTTATCATGTTGCCGCCGCCGTGATAGGGTCTTGCAGCATCGAGAACGTCCTTCTTGCCGTATACCGCGCCGATACCTGTCGGAGCGAAGATCTTATGACCCGAGAACACGAAGAAGTCGGTGTCCAGCGCCGAAACGTTTATCGGGATATGCGCGATAGACTGCGCACCGTCGATGAGCGTTCTTACGCCGTGAGCGTGTGCGATAGCCACGATCTCCTCAACAGGAGTAACAGTACCGAGAGCGTTTGAAACGTGAGTCGCCGAGACGAACTTGGTGCGTCTTGTGAACAGCTTCTCGTACTCGGAAATGATGATCTGACCTGTCTGATCGACAGGGACCACCTTGATGACCGCGCCGGTCTCCTCACAGACCAGCTGCCACGGAACGATATTAGCGTGGTGTTCGAGCATGGTGAGGATGATCTCGTCGCCGGGTTTCAGGAGCGGCTTGACGTAAGCGTTCGCCACAAGGTTGATAGCCTCGGTGGTGCCTCTCACGAACACGATATTGTCCTTCGAGGGAGCGCCGATGAAGTCGGCGGTGATCTGTCTTGCGTTCTCGTAAGCGTCAGTCGAACGCGCCGCAAGCTCATGCGCACCTCTGTGAACGTTGGAGTTCTCGTGCTCGTAGTAGTACTTCAGCCTGTCGATTACCGCCTGCGGGCGCTGAGTAGTAGCGCCGTTATCGAGCCACACAAGGTCGTGACCGTTGATCTTCTCTTTCAGGATAGGGAAGTCGTCCCTGATCTGCGCGAGAGTTTTGGTGCCGACGATGATGTGACTGTTGTCGCTTTCAGCCTTCCTGGTCTCGGCCGAAACGGTGCTCGGAGCGGTCTTGGGAGCGTAGCTGTCAGCCTGCGTCTGCGAGAGAACAACGGGAGAATAACCTGTCTGTGCAGGCTGTTCCTGACCGACGCTCTCTACCTCGGACACGCCGGGTACATTTGCAGCGGTGTAGCCTTCGGGCTGAACGTAGGACTGTGCAGAGCCCACATAAGGCGAAACGCCTTCGGGAGTCGGCTGCTCCTGCGGTACGGTATATGTATCGTGAGCCGCATATTCCCTGCCTGCACCGACAGCAGGCGAAGCGCCGAAGCTGTCAGCAACAGCTTCATAATCGCCGAAACCGCCGCCGTTGTACTCGTTGGCGATGCGTTCGAGCTCCGAAAAGCTGCCGTAGCCCGAAGCTGCCTGCTCGGCGGAGGTAAAGTAGTTCACACCGCCTGCGTAGCTTTCCGCCTTTGCCGCTGCGTCGTAGATGACCGAAGTATCGCCGCTTGTCGCGAGATTTGCGATGCCCTCAGCACAGCGTTCGGGGTCAAGGTCGGGGAACAGCGAGTTCGCCAGCGACTCAAGCTGAAACTCTGTCGGGAGTCCGAAATTAGTCGTAGTCATAGTATTCACCTACCTCGACATCCTCAAGAACGGCGATCGCATCGTCTGCGAGGATAGCTGCCGAGCAGTAGAGTGAAAGCAGGTAAGAAGCAACGCCCTTATCATCGATACCTCTGAAACGAACCGAAAGACCTCTGGACTGTTCATTCTTCATGTTGCGCTGGAACAGACCGATAACGCCTCTCTTAGCCTCACCTGTGCGGACGAGCAGGATATTGGTCTTGCCGCTCTGGCTCTTGGGGTTCTTCAGACCGTCAACAAGCAGCTTGTCGGTGGGTATGATCGGGATTCCTCTCCAGCAGATGAAGGTGCCGCCTGCGATGTTTGCAGTTACAGGGGGAACGCCTCTCTTGGTGCATTCTCTCTCGAAAGCAGCGATAGCTCTGGGGTGAGCGAGGAAGAAGGAAGGCTCCTTCCATACCTTGGAGATGAGCTCGTCGAGGTCGTCGGGAGTGGGAGCGCCGTTTCTGGTCTGGATGCGCTGGGAATCGGGAACGTTCTTGAGCAGACCGTAGTCATCGTTGTTGATGAGCTGGCTCTCCTGACGCTCGCGAAGGCTCTCGATAGCGAGGTCGAGCTGCTCCTTAACCTGATCGTAGGGCGAGCTGTAAACGTCAGCAACTGCGGTATCTACGTTGATGATAGTGGAAATGGAAGCCAGCTGAAGCTCTCTGGGGTTCTCCTCGTACTCAACGTAGCCCTGGGGGATGATATCCGACTTCTTCTCAACGCTGCAAAGAACGTCCAGCGGAGTGTCGCCCTCCTTGACTCTGTTGATCCTGTAAATACCCGAATCGAGTCCCTTGAACTCGAGTACCTTTGTCACCCACTTGGGTGTAAGCGCACCGTACTGCGGTCTGGTCTTGTTGACGTCCGCAAGGTTATACGCTGCCTTTTTGCCAAGAGCAACGATCTTGTCATTTGTGTTTTCCTTAGCCATAGTTATGACCTCCAAATATTAGTATATGTTAAAAGGAAACGGGTTTTCCTTTTTTCCACTATTTATAGATGAGCAGATCTATCGGGGACGGGAATGCTCGTATATCAGTAAACGGGGAAGTCCTTGTCTACTTCTGCTGCCCATGCGTTCGTACCGCCTCGCAGGTTGAAGAGCGGGCCCTTATACCCTGCTTCGCGAAGCGTGTTCACGGCAAGTATGCTCCTCTTGCCCTCCTTGCAGACGAACACGGTATCCACCGTATCGTCAAGCTCGTTCTGACGCCTTTCAAGCTGTCCGATCGGTATCACCACCGCCTCGGGGAACTTGGCTATCGCCCTCTCGTGAGGTTCGCGGACGTCCACTATCGTGACCTTCTCGCCCTCGTCGATACGGCGTTTCAGCTCCTTCGGCTCGATGCCCTCGACCTTCTCTTCCTCCTCGCGCTGCTGTGTCAGTCCGCAGAAGTCCTCGTAGTCGTAGTCCTCGATCTCGGTGATGGTGCGGTTCTTGCCGCAGATGGGGCACCTGTCGTCCTTGTGGATCTTGAGCTCACGCCATTTGAGGTTCCACGCGTCGAAGCTCACTACCCTGCCGATGAGGTTCTTTCCGCCGCCGACGATGAGCTTTATCACCTCATTCGCCTGCAAGGTGCCGATAACACCCGGAAGGACTCCCACAACTCCACCCATCGCGCAGGACGGTACAAGTCCCGCAGGAGGGGGCGCAGGGTACATACATCTGTAGCAGGGACCGTGCTTCGCATAGTAGACCGCCACCTGACCCTCGAACTGGTACATAGCGCCGAAAACATCGGGCTTGCCGAGCAGCACGCAGGTGTCGTTCACGAGGTATCTCGTGGGGTAGTTGTCGGAAGCGTCAGCCACAACGTCGTATTCGGAGATGATCTCCTCGGCGTTGTCGGCAGTCAGCCGCTGGTTATAGGTGACCACCTTTACGAGCGGATTTATCTGCCTGACGCTGTCCTTTGCGGACGCGACCTTCGGTCTGCCGATATCGCGTGTGCCGTGCATCACCTGACGCTGAAGGTTCGATTCCTCCACCTCGTCAAAATCAATGATGCCGATAGTTCCCACGCCTGCCGCCGCAAGGTACTGCACCAGCGGCGTTCCGAGACCGCCCGCGCCGACGATCAGGACTTTCGCCTCTTTCAGCCTTTTCTGACCCTTCACGCCTATCTCCTGCAAAAGCAGGTGACGGCTGTAGCGAGTGATCTCATCGTTTGTGAGCTTCTCGCCTTTTCTGTCGCCCAGAACGCTTTCCACGCCCGAGCCGCCTGCGATAGCGGGGATAAGGATGACCTCGTCGCCGCTTTTGAGCTCGGTATCGAAATCATTCAGATCCCTTATATTTTCATCATTTACAAATACATTTACGAATGCTCTGAGCTGACCTTCCTCGTCGAACAGAGCTTTTTTCGTCTGAGGGTATTCCTCCGACAAAAGCGTCAGCACCTCGCCGACCGTTGAGCCCTCAAGCTCCACCTCAGACCTGTGTTCCGTGAACAGCCTGAGGGTGGTCGGTATAACAACTGTAACTGCCATTATTTTTTCCACCTCGACCTAATTAAGGCAACACCGCGCAACCACCGGCTTCGCCTTTGCACGTCATCTGCTTGCATCTGACGCACAATGGTTGTGCAGTATTGCCTTAGACTTTTTCCCATATATTTCCCGAAAGGTATCTGTCACCCGCATCGCACAGCACCGTGACTATCACCGAGCCCGACGGCGCTTTTTCAGCCGTCCTGAGAGCCGCCGCGACGTTTGCGCCCGTGCTCACACCCACCAGCAGCCCCTCGCTCTGAGCGAGCCGCCTTGTCTGGGAGTAAGCCTCCTCGGTTGTGACCTCGATGCGTTCGTCTTCAAAAGCCGCGTCGTAGAAGCCCTCCGCCGTGATGCCCGTGTAGTGCTTGATGCCCTCGATGCCGTGGAACGGCGAATCGGGAGTAACAGCTATGGTCCTGATGCGCTCATTGAATTCCTTGAGCTTTTTGGCGCAGCCCATGAAGGTACCGCCCGTTCCCACGCCCGAAACGAAATGGGTTATCTCGCCCGAGGTCTGGCTTATTATCTCGGCAGCAGTGCCGAAGTAGTGAGCCTTCCAGTTCTCGGGGTTGGTGAACTGATCGGGGTAAAAGTACTTATCGGGTGCTTCGGAGACTATCCTCTGCGCCTCTGAATAAGCTCCCTCGTTCCCCTCAAGAGCACTCGTGAGGATTATCCTCGCGCCGTAAGCCCTCATCATCTTTATCCGTTCCTGCGATGCGTTTTCGGGGATGCACAGCGCCACCTCGTACCCCAAAGCCGCGCCTATCCTTGCGAGCGCGATCCCCGTGTTTCCGCTGGTAGCGTCGATTATCGTCATTCCCTTTTTAAGAGCGCCGCTGCGTATCCCCGCAGCGATCATAGCTGTTGCAGCCCTGTCTTTGACCGAGCCGCTGATATTCAAGAATTCAGCCTTTCCGTAGATCCTTACGTCCTTTGGGACGTTCTCCCCTTTCAGCCGAAGCAAGGGGGTGTTTCCGATCAGATCGAGCAAAGCAGAGCCTCCTTTTCGCGTTACATGATACATAATTCCTATAGGATAACTATATTTTATCACTAATATCCTATAAAGTCAATATGTTTTAACGCACTTTGATTTGTATGCACAATAAACGCACGGAGATCTCTGCCATGATTTGGTTATATTATATAAAACCAAGAAGTATCCTCTTCGATATTGACCCTCTCAACAGGGTGCGAAGCGTCGTAATTGAACCTGAGTTCCTGATTCTTGACGCTCACCTTGGCACCATCGGGCACCGAATGGGTGATGAACGCGTTACCTCCGATAACAACGTCCTTGCCGATGACGGTGTTTCCGCCGAGTATCGACGCACCCGAGTAGATGGTGACATTATCCTCGATGGTGGGGTGGCGCTTCTTGCTCTTTAGAGCCTGTCCGCCCCTCGTTGAAAGGGCACCCAGCGTCACGCCCTGATAGATCTTTACGTTATTTCCGATGACGGTTGTCTCGCCGATAACGATGCCCGTGCCGTGGTCGATGAAGAAATACTTGCCGATGGTGGCACCGGGGTGGATGTCGATGCCCGTTTCGTTGTGGGCATACTCGGTCATCATTCTCGGGATTATCGGCACGTTCAGCAGGAACAGCTCGTGGGCTATCCTGTTGACCAGTATAGCGAACAGACCGGGGTAGGAATAGATTATCTCGTCCTCGCTGTACGCCGCAGGGTCGCCGTCGAACGCCGCCTGAACGTCGGTGAGGATGTATTCGCGGATGGTGCGCAGGCGCTTGATGAACGCCAGCGAGATCTCGCGTGCCTTGTCCAGCACCTCGGAATTGTCAGTCTCGCCGTCGTCGAGGACGATGGTTATCTGCTTTGTCAGCTTGAAGATAACGTCCTCGATCAGCATGGAGAGGTTGTTTTTCAGCGTGTAGACCTTGATAGATCTGTTTCTGAAATACCCGGGGAAAATGATCTTCCTCAGGCTTCCGAGGATATCGATGATGACTTCTTTGTCGGGATGGTTGAAGATCCTGAGCTCTTCACCGCTTTTTTCATTTTCATAATCGTCCAGCAGATCGTTAACGATACCGCTGACAGTCTGTTCAAAAGTGCTCATACAGAAACCTCTCCTCATACATACTAAGTTGATATTCCATATCAACTTAGTATAGTATATCACAAACATTAATAAAAGTCAATATCCCATATAATAATTTTCATGTGTTTGGAAAACAAATTGAACTAAATTATATCAGGTGGCATTCCCGAACGCTCACTTGCCGAAAATAATATTTCTGTAAGTGCCGAATCTCAGCCACTTCTCAAAGAATTTGTGGGAACCGTCGGTCTTGCGGTATTCGCCGATAAACTCGGAAAAGCTCTCCGCCGAATCAACAAGCGCCTCAAAACCTCTGCCGTTGACCACGGGCTGCCCCGTGTAAACATACTCGTCAAGAGGTCTTATGGCGGTGATGATGCTGTCTCTTATCTCCACCGAAACGCTGTCCCTCAGCACGATTATGTCGAAGCTGTCGGGATAATGGTAGCTCTCGCCCTTGACGGGTATCCTGTCACCGACCGTGTAGGTCCTGCCCACCGTCCTGTATTTCAGCACTCCGAAGCTCTCGGGCGAATAGCAGAATTCCTCGAAGATATCACCGCGGGCTTCAAGTCCATTGAAGCTGAACGACGCTCTGTTGGAGAACTCGCCCGACTTCTCGTGAAGCTCCTTTACGACGCCGCAGGCCGAGGTCATGTTGGTCACTCTGTCGATGAGTATCAGCTCGCCGAGGGTGCGGTGGTACTCGAATTTGTCGGCAGGAACAGGCTCGGAAGTCACGATGTCAACGACCGCGAGGACATTCTTACCCACCGTCTGACCGCGCAGCTTTTCACCGCTGTTCACGTCGATCGAATACTTCACCTCCGAGACCACACCCGTGATGGTCTTCGTACCCAGCTTTATCAGATATTCCTCGCCGACCTTCAGCTCGTCGTCCGACATCCACAGAAGCGAGACGGTCAGCCGTTTGTAGACCGCAAGGTCTGTTCCGCTGACCAGCACGCTTCCGCGTGAAACGTCCACCTCACGGTCAAGACAGATCGTCACAGGCTGACCCTTTTCGGCGCTGCCGCTCTGCCTGTCGCCCACGAGGAGCTCCTTCACCCTGACCTTTTCTCTGCCGGGGAGTATCGTCAGTTCGTCCCCGACGCTGACCTTACCCGATTCGACCTGCCCCTGGAAACCTCTGAAGGTGTGGTTCGGGCGGCAGACCCTCTGCACGGGCAGGTAGAACCCCTGCTCGTCGTCGTCCTTTATCTCGACCCTTTCGAGGTACTCCAGCAGGGTCTCTCCACGATACCACGGCATCCTCTCCGAATGAACCGTCACATTGTCGCCTGCGGTCGCCGAAAGGGGGATGACCTTGATGTCGTGGAGATGGAGCTCGCTTTTCAGCTTGCCGATCTGCCCTTCTATCTCGCCGAAGCGCTCCTGACTGTAGTCCGCCAGATCCATCTTGTTCACCGCAAAGACAAAGTGCCTTATGCCCATGAGCTTGCATATCCTTGCGTGCCTGCGGGTCTGCACCAGCACACCCTGCGAAGCGTCGATGAGTATGACCGCAAGCTCCGCGAAGCTCGCGCCTACCGCCATGTTTCTGGTGTATTCCTCGTGACCGGGGGTGTCCGCGACGATGAAACTGCGGTTGTCGGTGGTGAAGTAGCGGTAAGCCACGTCGATCGTTATCCCCTGCTCACGCTCTGCCATGAGCCCGTCCAGCAGCAGCGAATAATCTATCTCGCCCTCGCGGCTGCCGACCTTGCTGTCAAGCTCCAGTGCCTTTTCCTGATCGGCGTAGATTAGCTTCGCATCATAGAGGATATGCCCTATGAGCGTGCTTTTTCCGTCGTCAACGCTGCCGCAGGTAATGAATTTCAGAAGTCCCTTCATCAGAAATACCCCTCTCTCTTACGTCTTTCCATGCTTCCCGCAGCCTCATTGTCGATCACTCGCGAAGTGCGTTCCGAGGACACCGCGCTGAGCGTTTCCTCGATGATCTCGTCAAGTGTTGACGCTGTCGATTCGATGCCTCCTGTAAGAGGATAGCAGCCGAGCGTGCGGAACCTCACCGACTTTATCACAGGGACTTCGCCCTCGTGAAGCAGCAGACGGTCGTCGTCCACCATGATGATATTCCCGTCACGCTCGACAACGGGGCGTTCGGCAGCAAAATAAAGCGGCACGATCGGTATGTTCTCGCGCTGGATATACTGCCAGATATCCTTTTCCGTCCAGTTGGATATCGGGAACACTCTGATGCTCTCGCCCTTGTTGATCTTCGTGTTGTAAAGCTTCCACATTTCGGGTCTCTGATTTTTCGGATCCCATGCGTGAGCGCTGTTTCTGAATGAGAAGATGCGTTCCTTTGCTCGTGACTTTTCCTCGTCACGCCTACCGCCGCCGAACGCCGCGGTGAAGCCGTATTTGTTCAGCGCCTGCTTGAGCGCCTGAGTTTTCATGATGTCGGTGTATGCAGCGCCGTGCTCGAAGGGATTTATCCCCTGCCTTACGCCCTCCTCGTTGGTGTAGACCAGCATTTCGATTCCGAGCCTTTCCGCCTCGTCGTCACGGAATTTTATCATGTCCTTAAACTTCCATGTGGTGTCGATATGAAGAAAAGGGAACGGCGGTTTTTCGGGATAAAAGGCTTTCATCGCAAGATGCAGCATCACCGAGCTGTCCTTGCCGATAGAGTACAGCATCACGGGACGCTCGCATTCCGCAGCCACCTCTCTTATAATGTATATCGCTTCCGCTTCAAGCTCATCCAGATGCGACAGCTCACTCATTTACAATTTCCTCCTAATACTTATTGGATTCTCTTCGGTCGATGTCTATCTCCGTCCTGCTTCCGTCGGGTCTGTCGATGACCCATCTGAGGATATCACCGTCGGGCTCGGTGTGAACAAGACTTCCTGCTCCGCCGATATCCGCGCCAAGATAGAACCTTATGGCATATACAGGGCATTCCTTTATGCATGAGGTGCAGCCCCAGCAGTCCTTCGGGTACTTGATGTATGCCTTTCCGTCGTCATTCAGCTTTATCAGCGAGCCTGGACATACCGTTTTGCAGCGTCCGCAGCCGATGCATTTTTCACTGCTTATCGCTATGCTCATAGACCCCACCCCCTTCGGTGATATCACGGAGGATGATCCTTATCCTGCCGTCCTCATACACTGAATTGACGAATTTTCTTCCGTAAAGCTCGCTCTTATCGGGATAGTCAAGGTTTTCGGCAAAGCTGTGCCACCTTGTCTCCTTCCTCGCCCTAAGATGCGCGATGACCGAAAGGCAGACCGTCAGCCGCTCTCTGAGCTCGTAGATGTACATAAGCTCCTGCGTGTCCGAAGCCCTGAGCGTATCCGAGAGCGTCACCAGCTGACTTATCTTCTGCTCGGCGATATCGAGTTGCTTTTCATTGAAGCGATAGCCCGTCTTTATCCCGCCTGCATAGCTGTCCATGACCGTCTGCATGGCTTCCTCAAGCTGTTCGGTGCTGTAAACGGCACCGCCCTCTCCCGTGAATCTCGCTATCTCCGCAAGATGAGCATCGATATCGCTTTCACCAATGGCGGACGGACCGTTCTCGGCGATATACCCCACCATCGAAAGAGCCGCGATCTCGCCCTCTGCAAGCGCTCCCGTGACGTACTTCTGGGGACAGCCGCCTGCCACATCGCCTGCGGCGTACAGACCCTTTACGGTAGTGGCTCTGTGAGTGTCCACCCAGAATCCCGAAGCCGTGTGACCGCCGACGATATACGGCTCTGTACCCTCGATCTCAACATTCTGCTGCGACGGGGAAAGACCGCTTTCAATCCATTTGAGGGTCTGGGAGGGTGCCATGTTCAGGTAAGCCCTCAGCAGCGAATCATCCTGCTCTTTTGTGATCCCCTCAGTCCGCAGATAGCAGGGACCTCTGCCATCAGCGTTTTCACGAACGGTACCGTAGACACGCTCGGAGGTGGTCAGTCCGTACCGGGTCTCATAGATCTCCCCGAGAGAATTCACCTGCTTCGCACCGACTCCCTGCGCAAGAGTTCCCGTGGGGGCTATGGTGTCCTTGCATCTTAGGGCAATGAAGCGCATCTCAAAGGTCGTCATCTCTGCACCGGCTTTTATGCCCATCGCAAATCCAGCGCCGGTATTGAAGGGCGGATACCACATCTTGTGACGCGAGAACCCGGGATTGTTCGGCTTGTACAGACCTGCCGCACCTCCCGTTGCGATAAGCACCGCCGATGCCTCGATCGCATAGAAAACATCATCCTCGATGCCGATGCCGTAGGCACCCGCGACCCTCCCGTCCGACAGGGCAAGATCGGTTATATTCACCCGGTTCAGAACGGTCGTGTTTTTAAGCGTTCCCACCGCATCCGCAAGCAGGGGCTTGATATTCTCGCCGTTGATCTTGAGATTGCGGTCGCCGCGTGTGACGTACTTTCCGTTTTCGTCCTTTAATATCACGAGCCCGAGCTTTTCAAGCCGTTCTGTTACATCGTTGAGTTTTTCGGACATGGTCAGCAGCAGGTCGTCACGGACGATGCCTGCCGCGTCACGTTTGGCGTAATCAACATAATACTGCGGAGTTTTTCCCTCGGTTATATAGGCGTTGAGGGCGTTCACCCCCGCCGCAAGACACCCCGAACGCTTTATGTGCGCCTTCTCGCAGATGATGACCTGCGCGTCCGAGTTCTCCGCGATGGTGAGCGCCGCGTAACAGCCTGCCGTACCGCCGCCAATGATAAGTATATCGGTTTTCAGCCGTCTGGTTTCCATATAGTAAACTCCAATCGGTCAGATGACCACAGATTCTTCTCTGAGCGAGCTGTTTTTGAGCAGGTAAGCCTTGTTGTCCTTCGTGACGAAGATGCGGTAGATGAACACATCGACCTTTTCTCCCACGCTGACAAGCTCCTGCTCAAGCTCTCTCCTCGCAACAAAATGCGAACCGTGGGATTCAACCCCCACTTCGATGTAGTTCCCTCGGAAGGACACCCGCTCGACCGTTGCCTCCTCTGCCGACGACTTGAACTTCTGATACTCGTTTTTCTTGGTCAGCTTTACGAACTCGGGACGGACTATCGCCTTGTCGATGCTGCCCACAGGTTCAAAGCACTTGAACTGCCTGTAGTCCTCAAGATACCCCGTCTGCCCGAAGAACGCGGCGGTGAATGCCGTCTGAGGGTCGCGGTAGATCTCGATGGGCGTGCCCATCTGCTCGATCCTGCCGTTGTTGGTGATGATTATCTCGTCGGCGACCTCGATCGCCTCATCCTGATCGTGAGTTACAAAAATGCTGGTGATGCCGAGTTTTTCGATTATCTGCTTTAGCCAGCTGCGCAGTTCCTGTCTGACCTTTGCGTCAATCGCGGCAAAGGGCTCATCCAGCAGGAGCAGATAGGGATTCGGGGCAAGCGCCCTTGCGAAAGCCACTCGCTGTCTCTGACCGCCCGACAGCTGACTGGGGTACCTGCTTCCGAGTCCTGCAAGACCCACCAGTTCGAGAAGCTCGTTGACGCGGGTCTGGATATACTTTTTGTCCTTCTGTGCGTAAGGCCCGTATTTCAGCCCGAACGCCACGTTATCGAACACCGTCATATACCGAAACAGCGCGTAATTCTGGAACACGAAGCCTATCCCCCGCTTGCTTGCGGGGATGCCGTTGACCACCTTGCCGTCGATGATGATATCGCCGCTGTCGGGGGTCTCAAGACCTGCTATCATCCTCAGGATGGTCGTTTTTCCGCTTCCCGAGGGACCCAGCAGACCGATGAGCTTTCCCTTTTCGATGCCGAAGCTGACATCATCCGAGGCCTTGAAATCGCCGTAGCTTTTGTTAATGTTTTTCAGCTCTACATATGCCATAAATCAGACACCTCCCGATCCGGTCTTTGCGTTATGCTCGAAGATATTTCTTGCAACGAGGATGACCACCGCCATTATCACCAGTATCGAAGATACCGCGAATGCAGGCACCCATTCAAATCCCTGGAACAGCACCTCGACATACAGCGGAAGTGTGTTGGTCTTTCCTCTAAGATGCCCCGAGAGCACCGATACCGCGCCGAATTCTCCCATCGCTCTTGCGGTACACAGCACCACTCCGTAGAGAAACGCCCACTTGATATGCGGGAACGTCACCTTCGTGAAGATCGACCAGCCGCTCGCACCCATCAGTGCGGCAGCTTCCTCCTCATCTGTACCCTGCGCTTCGAGCACGGGTATCAGCTCCCTCGAAATGAACGGGAAGGTCACGAAGACCGTCGCTAAGATAACTCCGGGTACTGCATAGACGATCTGTATCCCGGCGTCCTTCAGATAAGGGTACAGAAAACTCTGCCTGCCGAACACCAGCACAAAGATAAGTCCTGCGATTATAGGAGATACCGTGACGGGGATGTCGATGAGCGTTGTGAGCAGCTTCTTTCCCTTGAAATGGAACTTCGTTATCGCCCACGCGGCGAACAGCCCGAATACCGTGTTTATCGCAAGTGCCGAGAAGGTCGCAAGAAGCGTGAGCATTATCGCGCTCTTGGTATACTCATCAGTGACGGCAGCCTGATACGCTGCCCAGCCCTGCTTTAATGCTTCCTTGATGACCGTCGCCAGCGGCAGTATCATCATGACGAAAATGAACAGAAAGCTCAGCCCGATGAGAAATAACCTTACTGCCTTTGAACCTGCGCCGTCCTCATGGATAAGGTCGGGGCGTGCTGTCCGTGCGCTGTCGGACGATGATGTCCTGCGCTTTTTTTCGGGTCTCTGCTTTACGGGGGATAAAACCGCTTCTGCCATACTACCTTCCTCCTTTCAGTATCTTTGTGTTCCTCACCTGTATCAGATTCACCGCAAAGAGCAAGGTGAATGAGAACACCAGCATCACGAGCGCTATCGCCGATGCGCTGGCGTAATCATATTCCTGTAGCTTTGCCATAATGATGAGGGGGGTTATCTCTGTCTTGTAGGGCTGATTACCCGCGATGAATACAACGCTGCCGTACTCTCCGATGCAGCGTCCCAGCGCAAGCCCGAAGCCCGTGAACACCGCAGGTCTTATCTCTGGGAAGATCACCTTGCGGAATATGACCGCCCGGCTCGCACCCATGACTCCTGCCGCTTCTTCGTAAGAGCCGTCGAGCTTTTCGAGCACGGGCTGAACAGCTCTGACGACAAAGGGTATCCCCACGAACACAAGGGCAAAGGTTATACCTATTCTGGTATACGCTATCTTTACTCCTATGTGGTCGAATATCCTGCCTATCCAGCCCTTGTCTGAGGTCAGCGCTGTCAGCGATATGCCTGCAACGGCAGTCGGCAGCGCGAAGGGAAGCTCTATCATGCCGTCGATGATCCTGCGCCCCGGGAACTCATATCTCACGAGGACCCACGCGAGTATCACACCCATCACAGCATTTATCAGCGACGCGATGAACGCCGTGATGAAGCTCACCTCAAAAGCGGCGAGCACCCTTCTGTTTGTGATGACGTCTATAAATTTACCCGGTGTGAGCCTTGCAGTAAAGACTGCCAGCGAAGCTAAGGGTATTATCACGATAACGCTCAGCATAGTGATGGTAACTCCCAGCGAGAGCCCGAGACCGGGTATAACTCTTTTGCCCTTTTCTTTCATAACTTCTCTCCAAATGTTGATATGTGTATCAGTTGTCTTCGTAGATCTGGTCGAACACGCCGCCGTCCGCAAAGTGCTTTGCGAAGGCTTCATCCCAGCCGCCGAAATCGTTGATGGTCACAAGCACCATATCAAGATCGAAAACGCCGCTGTACTCCTTGAGGATATCGGGGTTGGTGGGACGGTAGTAATTATCTCCCTCGATCCTCTGGGCTTCGTCCGAATACAGGTAGTTCAGATATTCCTCAGCGGCTTCCCTTGAACCTCTGTCATCAACGACCTCGTCAACTATCGCTACCGAAGGCTGTGCCAGTATCGAGATGCTGGGCGAGATTATCTCATAGTCGTCGGGAGCGTCCTTGAGCGAAAGATACGCCTCATTCTCCCACGCCAGCAGAACATCGCCCTGTCCGTTCTCAACGAAGGTGGTGGTAGCGCCTCTCGCACCCGAGTCGAGAACGAGCACGTTGCCGAACAGCTTCTTGATGAACTCCTTCACCTGAGCCTCGTCGTTGTTGTAGAGCTTCTCGGCATACGCCCATGCCGCAAGATAATTCCATCTTGCACCGCCCGAAGTCTTGGGGTTGGGGGTGATGATGCCGATGTCGTCCCTTATCAGGTCGTCCCAGTCGTGGATGTTCTTGGGGTTGCCCTTTCTCACGAGAAAGACGATGGTCGAGGTATAGGGTGCGGAATCGTTGGGGAATTCACTGATCCACCCGTCCTCGATAAGCCCTGCCTTCTGGACTTCCTTAACGTCGTACTCCAGTGCGAGAGTCACCACATCGGCTTCGAGACCGTTTGCGACCTCAAGAGCCTGCTTGCCCGAACCGCCGTGAGACTGAGTGATGGTGATGTCCTTGCCTGTCTTTTCCTTGTAGTGCTTTGCGAAGGCTTTGTTGTATGCGGCGTAGAGCTCTCTTGTCGGGTCGTAGGAGACGTTCGTGAGAGTTATTGTGCCGTCCTTGTTCTCTGCCGAGCCCGAATCACCGCAGGACGAAAGCGCCGCCGCCGCGATCACAGGCGTAAGCAGTGCTGCTGCGATCCTCATTTTCTTTTTCATGTCAATGACCTCTTTTCTCATACTTTTCTTTCCATACTTTACTGCAAACAAAACTTCAACAGCGGATCAGCCCGCCCGCCGACCCTCCCGGGATGCGCATGATACCTCACCCTTTCTCAAAAAACAAAAAAGGCTGTACTTGGCGGATGATCCTCCGTCAGATACAGCCTCCGGTTGTCCGGTCAGCATCGTCTTGTAATTCGATAGGAATTATCAGAAATAAAATTGTTGTGCTATAATTATATTTTATTCCTTTACGTTTGTCAATAGATTTTTTTTATTTTGTATATTTGAACAGTAGCTCTGTACAATGCAAAAATATTTTTGTGTGTATTATCCCTACTTTTCAGATATGAATTGAGAAAATCACATATTTCAGCCTGTTTTGCATACATAAGCCAAAAAAATATAAAATTTTTTCCCATTGACAGTAAAATAATTCTCATGCTATAATACACTAAATTTTCCAGATAATTGCGAGGTGACACAAATGTCCGAAAAGAAAAATGAGGCTCCCGAGATCCCCGACGAGATCTTTGAACTGCTGACAAATTATCTCAGGCGGATCAGATTCGGTTCGGTGAGTCTTATAATCCAGAACGGCAAGATAGTTCAGATAGAGACCTCTGAAAAGATCAGAACGGATAAGATATGACCAACCGATCCCGTGACAACGTTATCGAATTTTTTGTTTGACAATTGATAGTACTCGGTGTATAATGCTATACAGAAAATATATAATCATATATTTTTGCTATAAAACAATTTTATATATCTTTATCGGAATAGTTAATAACGGTATGCTTAAAAAAGGGGGTAGCGCAGTGTATCGTGTCATAATGCTTATGGACGACCCTGTGCTTGAAAGAGAACTGCGCTCTCTCAGCGTCTGGAAGACGGCGAACTGCTTCGAGATATCGGAAAACACGGGCTGTATTTCCGAGGGCGAGCTTTTCGGGTACGAGCTGATAATCGCAGACACGGAGACAGGTCTGGAGATACTTCAGAGAACACGCCGCGTGAAGAAGCTCCGCGTCGTGCTGTGCAGTCGTGAGGGCGACTTCGAGATCGCAAGGCAGGGGATAATTTTCGGAGCCTACGACTATATCACGCTCCCCTTCGACCTTTCACAGATACACTCCATGCTGACCCGCGCCGAAAACGAGCTTGAGGTCGGCGAGATCAGGGACATGGTCGCTCTTGAACAGCTGAAAGAGCATTTCTACAAACGCGACAAGGGGTTCTACAGCCACTTTCAGAGCATATTGCAGGAGCTTCTCGCCGAGACCAAGGAGCTGACCGTCCTGTCCGACAAGCTCGACAGGTTCTACAGGAATATCCGTCAGGAGCTCTCCGACAGATACCGCTGGCTCGAACTGTATATCGGCGGGATATGCGAATCAACGCCGAAACAGCCTGCCCGCGATCTTTTCGATCTGAGCACTGAAAAGATCAGCTCGCTGTTCACCGACTTCTGCGAGCTTTACCCTCACCACAACGAACAGCTCGAAACGGTCATCAGCACCATCCTCAACTATCCCGAGAGCGACCTGCGGCAGAAGACCCTGTCGGCACAGCTGCACATCAACACCACATATCTCAGCACGGTATTTCTTGCTCAGACCGGGATACGGTTTGTCGAATACATAAACACAGTAAAGCTCAAAAGAGCGGCACGCCTGCTGACGAACACCGACCTCAGCATCACTGAGGTCGCTCAGCGGCTCGGTTACAAGGACAACAGCTACTTCTCACGGCTGTTCACAAAAAAGTTCGGGCTCACGCCTGCGAAATACAGGATGCCGCCGAACTACGATTTTCAGATATGATATCCCCGTCGGGAACGGCAGAGGGATATATCAGGAACGGAGGAAAATATTATGTCAAAGATCTATGACAGCGCAGCGGAACTTATCGGCAACACCCCCCTCATCGAGGCAAAAAGGATCGAAGAAGCACTCGGACTTGAGGCGAAGCTCGTCCTGAAGCTGGAGTATCTCAATCCCGCAGGCAGCGTCAAGGACAGGATCGCAAAGGCGATGATCGAGGACGCCGAGAAGAACGGCAGGCTGAACAAGGACACGGTCATTATCGAGCCGACTTCGGGAAACACGGGCATCGGGCTTGCTTCGATAGCGGCTGTGAAGGGCTACCGCGTCATCCTGACCATGCCCGAAACTATGAGCGTTGAACGCAGGAACATCCTCAAAGCCTACGGAGCCGAGATAGTCCTCACCGCGGGACCGAAGGGAATGAAGGGCGCAATCGCAAAGGCTTCCGAACTCGCGGAGGAGATAGAAAACAGCTTCATCCCCGAGCAGTTTGAGAACCCTGCAAATCCCGAGATACACAAGCAGACCACAGGCCCCGAGATCTGGGCGGATACCGACGGAAAGGTAGACTACTTCGTGGCAGGCGTCGGCACAGGCGGAACCATAAGCGGTGTGGGCGAATACCTCAAGTCCCGTGACCCCAAGGTGAAGATCATAGCGGTGGAGCCGTCGGGTTCGCCCGTTCTCTCAAAGGGTACGGCAGGTCCTCACAAGATACAGGGCATCGGCGCGGGATTTGTTCCGAAAACGCTCAACGAGAAGATCTACAACGAGATAATCGCAGTCGATAATGAGGATGCATTTTCGACCTCAAAGATCGCGGCGGCGAAGGAAGGCATACTTGTGGGCATTTCTTCGGGTGCGGCGCTCTATGCAGGTATACAGCTGGCAAAGCGTCCCGAAAACAAGGGCAAGACCATCGTGGTGCTGCTGCCCGACAGCGGTGACAGGTACTACTCCACCGCTCTGTTCACCGAAAAAGACAAGGTCGATGATGCTGTCAGGAAACTGCTCTGATGACACCGCCCCGAAGGAAGTGTGACGATGCGGAATGTTTCTGAGATAGGGTGTGTGAGCATCAGCTATCGGACAGCGTCGGCAGCGCTTCGGGGGCGGCTCGCATTCGCGGAGGATATTCTCCGCACCATGCTCGGGCGGCTGACCGACACGGGACTGCAAAGCGTGATACTCTGCACTTGCAGCAGAACCGAGGTCTACTACTGCGGTGACGGCAAGGCCTCCGCTGTCGGGCTGCTGTCCGAGTTCAGCGGCGTATCCTCCGAGGAGCTGCTGCCGCATACCGACGTTTACCTTAATGAAGCAGCGGTGACTCATCTTTTCAACGTTGCGGGCGGGATAAATTCCATGGTGCTCGGTGAGGACGAGATACTTCACCAGACACGGAATGCCTACAAGCTCGCGGTATCATGCGGTTCGGCAGGTTATGAGCTGAACCGCTGCTTTCAGAGTGCCCTTGCCTGCGGCAGGAAGATACGG
This sequence comes from Ruminococcus sp. YE71, assembly GCF_900119155.1. Classification (GTDB taxonomy): domain Bacteria; phylum Bacillota; class Clostridia; order Oscillospirales; family Ruminococcaceae; genus YE71. Next base: position 30,261 of record NZ_FPIR01000003.1, read on the forward strand.
TCGGAGACATTCATCTCACAGATACCCATCTCCACCGCGACCATCGCGGCAAATACGGCGGCGGCTCTCGGGGAGAATGTCAGGGTGCTGGTGATCGGTGCAAGCGGCAGCATCGGCTCTTCCGTTCTGAAAAATCTGCTTGCGCACAAAAACGTCACGGTATCGGCGACCTCTCGGAATCACGGGACGGATATCTGCCTCGACAAGAGAGTGAACGTGGTGGACTACGACGACAGATACCGCGAGATAGCCGCCTGCGGCTGTGTGATAAGCGCAACTTCGAGCCCTCACTACACGGTGACGCTTCATGATATCAAGTCGCACGGCATCAGCGGAAAAAGGACGTATATCGACCTTGCTGTCCCTGCTGACATTGACCGAAGTCTCAGCGGCTATGAGGGCTCGCAGCTCATCGGCATCGATGATATCGGCAGGCTCGCGAAGCAAAACAACACCGCAAGGGAGGACAGCGCCCGTGCAGCCGCGCTGATGATAAGCCGTGAGACCGACCGCCTTCTGAAAGAGCTGCTCTTTCACTGGAACGAACCCTATCTGAGATCCGCCGAGGAGCTTATGAGTACAGATCCGCGGGGGATCGTTTTTGCGCTGAAAAAAGGGCTCGACGCTTCGGGGTTCGAGTCGGTGCTGAACATACTTACGGAGATGTGACATGGGTTATTTTCCTTTTTTTATCGACATCAAGGATAAGAAATGCCTTATTGTCGGCGGCGGAAAGGTGGCGCTCCGCAAGGCTCGGAAGCTGTCGGCATACGAGCCTGCCGTCACCGTCGTAGCGCCGAATATCTGCCCCGAGCTCGAAGGGCTCGGGGTCAAAGCTGTGCGCCGTCCCTTTCGCGGCAGCGACCTTGACGGAGTGTTTCTCTGCATAGCCGCGTCTGACGACAGACAGCTCAACCATCATGTCAGCAGGCTCTGCACCGAGCGCGGGATACTCATCAACTGCGTTGACGACCTGCAATACTGCGGATTTATCTTCCCGTCGCTGATACTGAGGGGAGATATCTCGGTGGGGATAAGCAGCTCAGGCAGTGCGCCGTCCTTCTCGAAATACCTTCGTGAAAGGGTCGAGATGCTGCTTGACGAGCGCACACTTTCAGCCGAAAAGTTCATCAAAAAGGCTCGCAAACGTATCCTGACCGAGCTTGACAGCGAGAGCGGCAGGGCAAAGGCGGCAGAGCAGATCCTCGGGCTGTATTTTTCATCCGAAACGCCGCCCGATGAACAGACAATAAGCGATATCATCGAAAGGATAAAGCATGATAAATAAGATAAGGATCGGCACGCGCGGGAGCAGGCTCGCACTCGCACAGACCGAGCTTGTAAAGACTGCCGTCAGATCTCGTTTTCCCGACATCGAATGTGAGACAGTGGTCATAAAGACCAAAGGCGATATAGTTAAGGAAAAGCCGATCGCAGAGCTTGGCGGCGCGGGAGTGTTCGCGGCTGAGATAGAAAAAGCGCTCGCCGAGGGCGATATAGACCTTGCCGTTCACAGCGCAAAGGATCTGCCGACCGCGCTCCTCGCAGGGAACGAGATCCGCTGCGTGCTCAGACGCGCTGACCCGAGGGATGTCATAATCTACCGCAAGGGCATCGACTACACCTTCAGGAACCCGAAGATAGGCACATCGAGCGTCAGAAGGCGGTCGGGATTCACGCGGCTCTTTCCAGCGACAGTACCGCGGTTTCTGGATATTCGGGGCAACATTGACACCCGTATCGAAAAACTGCGCTCAGGGAAATACGACGCTATAATCCTCGCGGCGGCGGGGCTCGAACGTCTGGGGCTGCTGACTATCGACGACAGCGAACTCGGCTGCGAGATACTACCTGCCGACAGATTCCTGCCTGCGCCGTGTCAGGCGATAATCGCAGCCGAGAGCCGCGCAGGTGAGCTGACGGAGATACTCGACAGAGTAAACGACGCCGAAACGTTCGTCAGCTTCAATACCGAAAGGTATGTGCTGGAGCTGCTGGGCGGCGACTGTTCGCAGCCGATCGGGGCGTATTCTTATGTTAAGGACGGCAGGCTCGTTCTGTCGGTCAGCAACGGCGGTGCTTCGGTGACGGCAGAGGGCGACGTGAATGAGTATCGTGAGCTTGCGGAAGGTCTGGTGAAACAGCTGTGAACGGAATGGTCTATCTTGTGGGAGCAGGCTGCGGCGGCAGAGAGCTTTTAACGCTCAAAGCGCAGGCTCTGCTGAACCGCTGTGACACGGTGGTGTACGACGCACTTATCGACCCCGAAATACTTATCGAGGCTCCCCGTGCCGAAAAGGTCGCGGTCGGGAAACGCGCAGGCAGGCACAGCGAGTCTCAGGAAAAGATCAACGAGATACTTGTGAAAAAAGCCTCGGAGGGGAAAACCGTCGTGCGGCTCAAGGGCGGCGACCCTTTCGTTTTCGGAAGGGGCGGCGAGGAAGCGCTGATCCTCGAACGGAACCATATCCCCTACTCGGTCGTGCCGGGGGTATCCTCCTGCATAGCCGCGCCCGAGCTTGCGGGCATACCTGTTACCCACAGGGGTACGGCGCGCAGCTTCCATGTGATAACCGCCCACACCGCGGAGGGGCTGCAAAACGCGTCGAAGTACGCTTTCCTTGACGGCACTCTGGTATTTCTGATGGGGCTGTCGAATATTTGGAAGATCGCAGGTTCGCTCACCGACGGAGGTATGCCTTCCGAAACTCCTGCCGCAGTCATCTCGAAGGCAGGCTCCCCCGAACAGACCACGATCCGCGGCTGTCTTTCGGATATTGCCGCAAAAGTGACCGCCGCAAGACTTGAAACACCTGCTGTTTTCGTGGTCGGGAAAACTGCGGCATACGAGCTTTCGGGAACGGAACAGCTGCCGCTCCACGGGGTCACGGTCGCCGTCACAGGGACAGAGCATTTCGTGCAGAAGCTGACGGCAGGACTGTCGGGGCTCGGCGCGTCGGTGCGTACAGCGGCAGTCCTGCACGCACATGCCGCCGATACCACGGCGCTCGATACCGCTCTGAAAAATATCGGCAGCTACAGTCTGCTCATGTTCACCAGTGTCTGCGGTGCGAAGATATTTCTCGGAAGGATGAGGGCACTGGAGCTGGACATCCGCAGTCTCGGCAGTATCGGGATAGCGGTGTCGGGCGGCGCGGCTGATGAATATCTGCGCTCCTTCGGACTCATCCCCTCGCTTGTCTCGGCAGGCAGCGGAGAAATGCTTGCGCGAGAGATCGTTTCACGAAACGAGAGGGGCAGAGTGCTCATCCTGCGTGCCAAAAGAGGTTCGCAGACGCTCACCGATATACTCGCCGAAAACAACATCCCCTTCGCCGACCTTCGGATATATGACGTTGACGGAGAAAGCACCGTCGGCGAGATACGCACCGACTTCATCGTGTTCGCAAGCCCCTCGGGGGTGGAGTGCTTTTTCAGCAGCAGCAGTCTCAGCCCGAAAACGACGGCGGTCTGCATCGGCGAGCTGACGGCAGACGCTTTCAGAGCCTGCTCATCAAACAGGGTCATCACCGCAGAAGAGCGGTCTGCCGAGGGGATAATAAAAGCGATCATGGAGGAAATACAATGAAAAGATTCAGACGGCTGAGGTCGGACGAACGCCTGCGGAGTCTCGTGCGCGAGACCTCGATCGGCGTTTCATCGCTCATCTACCCCGTGTTTGTCGAGGAAGGCAGCGGCATAAAAGCCCCCATCGACTCGATGCCCGGGGTGTTCAGATATTCTCCCGACAGGCTCGGCGAGGTGATCGGCGAGGCCAGTGACTCGGGGATAGCAGGAGTGCTGCTCTTCGGCATCCCGAAGCACAAGGACGCGCTGGCGACCTCCGCTTACGATGAAAACGGCGTGACTCAGCAGGCGATACGCTTCATCAGGAACAACTACCCCGAACTGCTCGTGATCGCCGACGTGTGTCTCTGCGAATACACCGATCACGGTCACTGCGGAGTAGTTCACGGCAGCGAGATACTTAACGACGAAACGCTGCCGCTGCTTGCAAGGGCTGCGGTCAGCTTCGCGAAGGCAGGCGCGGATATCATCGCACCGTCGGATATGATGGACGGCAGAGTTGCGGCGATACGGGAAGCCCTCGACGAAGAAGGGCTGAAAAATGTCCCGATCATGTCCTACAGCGCGAAATTCGCGTCGGGCTACTACTCCCCTTTCCGGGACGCTGCCGATTCAGCGCCCTGCTTCGGAGACAGGCGCAGCTACCAGATGGATCCCGCCAACGGCAGGGAGGCTCTCCGCGAGATCGAGGATGACATCTCCGAGGGCGCCGACATCGTGATGGTGAAGCCTGCGCTTGCCTACCTTGACGTTCTGAGCAGGGCAAGGGAACGCTTCGGGCTGCCCATCGCGGCTTACAATGTCAGCGGCGAATACTCGATGGTAAAAGCTGCGGCGCAGGCAGGCTGGATCGACGAAAAACGCATCGTGCTCGAAAACCTCACCTCGATAAGGCGTGCGGGTGCGGATATCATCATCACCTATCACGCCCTTGACGCCGCGAAATGGCTGGAGGAGCAGCGATGAACACTGAAACTTCCGCAAGGCTCTACGAAAGAGCGCTCGGCCTCATGCCGGGAGGGGTGAACAGCCCCGTCCGTGCGTGTAAAAACGTCGGGTGCGTTCCGCTGTTCATCGACCGCGCTGAGGGCAGCCGCATTTTCGATGCCGATCAAAACAGCTTTATCGACTACGTCTGCTCGTGGGGGCCGAACATTCTCGGGCACGCACACCCCGATATCATCTCGGCGGTGACTTCGGCGTGCGAAAGGGGGCTGACCTACGGCGCGTGTCACGCAGGCGAGATAGAGCTTGCCGAACGCATCTGCCGAAATGTCCCCTCGGTGGAGATGGTTCGCCTGGTCAGCTCGGGGACAGAAGCGGTGATGAGCGCGGTTCGTGCAGCACGCGGATATACGTCGCGCAATCGCATCCTGAAGTTCGAGGGCTGCTATCACGGTCACTCCGACGGTCTGCTCGTCAAGGGCGGCTCGGGGCTGCTCACGGGAGCGCTCCCCGACAGCGCGGGCGTTCCGAAGGGCATCACCGACTATACCCTGCTTGCGCCCTACAACGACCTTACCGCTGTGAAAAGGCTTTTTAAACAGTACGGCGATGACATCGCGGCGGTCATCGTTGAGCCCGTCGCGGCGAACATGGGGGTTGTGCTCCCGAAGGATGGTTTCCTGCAAGGTCTGCGGGATATCACCGCGGAGCACGACAGTCTGCTCATCTTCGACGAGGTGATAACGGGTTTCAGGCTCGGGCTCGGGGGAGCGCAGGGCTTGTTCGGGATAACGCCCGACCTGACCGCGCTCGGAAAGATAGTCGGTGGCGGTATGCCTCTTGCCGCATACGGCGGAAAACGCGAGGTGATGGAGTGTGTGGCTCCCGTCGGCTCGGTCTATCAGGCAGGGACGCTCTCGGGCAATCCCGTCGCGGTGGCGGCAGGCAACGCACAGCTCAGAAGGCTCGAAGAGGACAAGGATATCTATGACCGTCTCGGACGGAAAAGCGCCCGTCTCGAACGCACGCTGAGGGACAGCGGCTTCAACGTCAACCGTGCAGGCTCGCTGATGACGGTATTTTTCACCGAGAATCGGGTCACGGACTTCGTCACGGCAAAGACCTGCGGCACGGACAGGTACGCTGCCTTTTACAGGCACCTGCTCGGGAACGGCATTTATGCGGCACCATCGCAGTTTGAAGCAATGTTCGTAAGCGACGCTCATACCGATGAGGACATAGCTTACACCTGCGAAGTGATAGAAGCATTCAATATCAGAAACGGAGGATAAAAAATGGCAGTAGATTACGCATCGTTAAAAAAGGGCGGCTTTATGCGCCAGAAGCAGAAGAACAACTTCTCGCTGAGGCTTCGGGTGGTGGGCGGAAATGTCACCGCCGAACAGCTCGCGGTCATCGCGGATGTGGCAAAGAAATACGGTGACGGTCACGTTCATCTGACCTCGCGCCAGAGCGTTGAGATACCGTTCGTCAAGCTGGACGATATCAGCGAGGTGAAGGCGGCGCTTGCGGAAGGCGGCGTCGAGCCGGGTGTCTGCGGCCCCAGAGTGCGCACAGTCACCGCCTGTCAGGGCAGCGAGATCTGTCCGAGCGGCTGTATCGACACCTATTCGCTCGCAAAGGAGCTTGACGACAGATACTTCGCAAGAGAGCTCCCCCACAAGTTCAAGTTCGGTATCACGGGCTGTCAGAACAACTGCCTGAAAGCCGAAGAGAACGATCTCGGCATCAAGGGCGGCATCAGGGTCGCATGGCGTGAGGCTGACTGCATCAACTGCGGAGTGTGCGTAAAGGCGTGCAGAAACGGTGCCCTCACCCAGGAGGACGGGAAGATCGTTCTCGACGAGTCGAAGTGCAATTTCTGCGGCAGATGCTTCAAGTCCTGCCCGACCGAAGCTTGGGATACCGTACACGGGTATATCGTCAGCTTCGGAGGGCTGTTCGGCAACAGCATCAGCACGGGTGAGACCATCCTGCCATTTATCGACGATCACGATAAGCTCATGGCAGTATGTGACGCGGCGATCAGCTTCTTCAACGACAACGCCAACCCGAGCGAGCGTTTCAGATTCACGATCGACCGTGTCGGTGCCGACAAATTCCGCGAGTATATTCTTGACGCTTACAACAACGCATAAAAAAGGAGAGTGACGAAAATGGGAGACATTAAGATCGACGACAAGGTGGATATCACCGACGTTGTCTGCCCCACGACCTTTGTGAAGGCAAAGATCGCACTTGAGGAGCTTGACGACGGTCAGATACTCCGGATCAGGATGAACGACGGCGAACCCGTTCAGAACGTGCCGAGAAGTATCAAGGAAGAGGGTCACAAGATCCTCAAACTCACCGAAAACGCCGACGGCACATACGATCTTCTGGTTCAGAAAGTCGGCGACTGACGATCCGCTCATAACGCAAAAAAACAGCGCAAGCCGTTCAAGCCTGCGCTGATATTTTTTGCGTTATGAGTTTGTTTATCGCTGTGATCTTAATTCTTTACGGTACAGTGGATCTGCGGATCACTTGATCGTTACAGTCACAGCATTCTTGATAGGATCGGTGGTATTCCAATTACCGTTGACTCTTGCGGCAACAGCGACCTTGTACTGCTTGCCGGGAGTCAGGTTCTTGGGACTTACATAGCTGTTGGTAGTAAGGTTGGAATTCAGGATCCTCCACTTGCCTGCCTGGTAAACACCTACGCAGTACTTGTCAGCGCCCTCTACCTTGTCCCAGATAAGCTGTACACGATGATTCTGCGTATCGTAATTCACCTTGATGTTTGTGGGATAATCGATCTTTTGGTTCTGTCCGCCGTAAACAGCCTTGACAGTGGCGCCCGAGCTTGTGATCTTTACAGTTATCGTTTCGGAATTCTTTGTGCCGCCTGTCAGCTGAGCACCGCTGATCTCCCAGTGGTCGAAGGCAGCGCCTTCCTTGGGTGCGGCTGTCAGAGTGAGGTCGTAATCCTTGTGATACTTGCCCGACCAGCTGTCTATCGCGCCGAGCTTCAGGGTGTTGAGCTGTATCTCGCCCGAATCGCTGCTGTTCTCTACGGTGAGGGTCGCAGGTTCGGCGGAGAGCTTTATCGCCTGACGCATGGTCCTCTCGAGGGGATCAAAGCGCTGTCTGTAGAAGTTCACGATGGTGTTCCACTGGTTCAGATACGACTGGGCGTTATTGCTCGAACCGAAACGCTTGAAGGTATCGGCTGCCTGCTGACTGAAATTGTCGGAATAGTACTTCGCCTTCTCCGCTACCCTGTCGGGTCGGAAGTTGTAGTTTGCAAGATCCATCATGGTACGGGCGAAGTCTTTGGCGAACTGATCGTTTTTGAGCAGAGCCGTGAACATCTTGCTCACGTCGTTATCATCCTGTGCCAGACGGGTGAAATTATCGTAATTCGCGGTAGTGTTCTGGCTGTTGTAGAGACCCTGACCGTACTCGGTATCAAAGAAGATCATGCGCCACTTGCCGTCCGCATAGGGATTAGAACTGTCGATGGTATTCGAGCGCCACGAAGCTATGTTGCGCTTCGGCCAGTCCTGATTAGACCAGTAGATCTGTGCGGCGAAATAGTCCATAAAGCTCTGAATATCTATCTTTTCGCAGATCTGTTCGTAGCTGAGACTGCCGTTCGCGGCACCCTGCAAGAGGGCATTCCAGTCCTGAAGATCGGCGTCCGAACCTTCCTCGACCTCGCCTTCCTTTATCATAGCCACATCGCTCTTCTTGACGCCGTAGTGGTCGCTTATGTAAGCGTTGTCCAGCTTTTCGCATATCTGATAGATGCCCCAGAATTCGCCGTCGATGAAGACGATGCACTCGCTCATAGCCTGATGACCGCAGTCACGGTCAGCTACAAGGCTCTGGTTGAGCGAATCACGGAAGATAGCGTTGTTGTTATCGTTGCCGCCGTCGCGGAGAGAGATCTTGGTGTAGCTCTTGACAGTCTTGCCGTTCTTTGCCTTAACGGAAGTCCCGTCAAAGAAATCGTAGGTCATTTCGGGAGCGCCGTAGTCAAGTCTTGCATAGATATTGAAGCTCTTCTGGGCGTTGTGACGCGAAGCGCCGCCCTTGATGCGTATGCCCACGTTCTGGTCAATGACCTTCTCACCCTTGTCGAAAACGGTCATGGCAGCAGGACGCTCCCACTCCCTGCCCGACTGGGTGTAGTTCGCTTCCATCTCCCATGCCTGCTTGAAGCCGAATCCTCCCGGGCCGCCCCAGCCCGGAATGCCTGTGGAGGTATTGTCCTCATCATAGTGCCTGCCCAGAACGTAGATGCCCGTGTCATAATTGAAAAGATTATCGGGGTCGGTAACGATGGAAACGACCTTCATATCCTTGTAGTAGCCCGAATTAGTCTTGCCGACGAAATATGTTCGGGTTATGACATCGCTCACTCTGCCCGACGCATCGACTGCGACTGCGCGGATGATGTTCGCTTTGTCAACAGGCGAAGAGGGGGGATTGTAGCCGTATGTGGAGATATTTCTCTCGGCGCTGAGTTTGTTTGCGTTGGAGGACACGTCGCTGAGGGTAAAGGGCGCTGTGTACTTCTGCGAAGATGCCGTTGGCACGGTGCCGTCGGTGGTATAATAGACCGTCGTGCCCGCAGGTACCTGTATCGAAACAGTCTCACCCGCATTGTAGTAACCGCTCTCAAGAGTGAACTCGGGAACAGCCACAGCCGCCGAACCCTCGGGAGCAGCATTTGCGTTGCCCGGGGTGCAGGCGAGGTCAAAGAAATTGCCGCTGCCGTCGGGATACTGTCCGTAGGAAGTATCGGAAGCTATCGAACCGAAAGTCAGGGTATCAGCGGCGTTGCCGTTTGCATCGGAGAGAGTGAGAGTCTCGCCCGAACCCGACATTCCGAAGGGCGCGATAGAAGTGTCCGCCGCCCCTGCCGTGCTGTCACAGTAGATGACAAGATATGACTTCGCACCGATCTTAGTGCCGTCGGGTATCTTGAACTTGAAAGGCTTTGTCGCCTTGTCGGAAAGTCCCCAGCCCGACAGGTCAACAACAGAGTCGCCTGCGTTGTACAGCTCTACCCAGTCGTAGAAGTTGCCGTCGGGTGCGGCTATGGTCGTGTTTTTCGAGCAGACCTCGTTGATGGTCACAGTTCCAGAAGCCGCTGAAACAGGGATAAGCCCTGCATTCTGGCAGACGAGCCCCAGACACAGTATGCCTGCGGCGGCTTTTCGGCCGATACGATGATTCATTGCAATTTGCCTCCTTAGTATAGGTCAGTATTTGTTTGAGCTTTTAACAATTATCATTATATCACACTTTTATGATGATGTCAACATATATAAAAATATTACACAAAACACATTCATTTTGTCCACTATCATCCTGCTTCCCGACAGGTATTTGTCGGAAAAACACGGACTGACCCGAGTGACGGATCCATTCTGACATAAAAAAGACCCGACCGCGTGAGGTCAGGCCTTTCTGCTATTCGTCCGAATCGGTATCGGACTTGTGCATTATTTCAAGTCGATACCATTGATATTTTTGAGCTCGTCATAAAAGTCAACATAGCCACCTTCAACCTCTTTTCCGTCAAAGACGTACTTTTCAAACAGCACCTCGTCGAAGATGCCTAAACCCGGATTTTCCTTGGTGCCGATGACGCAGCCGTAGTTGCCGCCGAAGTCCGAAAGTGCGGCATAGTCGGCAAGCAGTGCTTCGGCCTTGTTCTTCAGATCTTCGCTGTCGGCGTTCTTCTCATCGGTTATGACTATCTCGATCTCGAATGCCGAGGTCTTGGTGTTGGCATAGCTCTTGATGTCCTGCTTTGCGAGCACGTTGCAGCTGTCAGGCGAAACGTAGCTTGTGAGCAGCGATCTGGCGCTATCCGTAAAGTAGAACGTGCTGTCGCTGCTGCGGCGAACCGCCAGATCAGTCCCGAGACCTGTCGGGATGATATCGATCTCATAGCCGTCAGCGGTGTAAACATTGTTTATCATGTCGCCCTTTTTGAGGTCATCACCGAAATACTGCGGTATCAGCTCGCTCATCTGCTCCTTGAACAGTTTATCCGATTCAAGCTGAAGCTCAAACTCGACCTCGTTGTCGGCAAAATCATCGCGCTTCAGAACGCAGTCGATGAGACGTCTGTTTCCCGTATCTACGAAGTCTTTATCGGAAAGCCTTAATTCTCTTTTTTTGCCGTCAACATCGGTGTATTCCACGGTGTAGGAGTGGTATTTGACAGGTATCCTGATGAGGGAACGGCTGTTGCTGAAATATGTGCCGCTGTCTTCAAGGGTGATGGTGTAGTTCCCGTCGAACGCCGCATCGAGCAGTTCAGTGTACTCCGTACCGATATCCACACCCTTGTGTATTTTTGCTATACCTACTCCCGAAACGACCGCCGCCACAGCCGCCGCGCCGATAAGTACCTTGATTCCCGTTTTCATAGTTTATCCTTCCTTTTTCAGTTATTTATATTTCAGAGTTTGATCGTTTTCTTTAGTGCCGTAATATACTCTTCGGCATCTGACTTTTCGCCGAGAAGAATTTCTTCACTGTACAGAAGTTCATTATTGCTGTCGTCATCGGGGTCTGTGTTCTTAATAATTCTGTACAGACAGTTACCGCCAAAATCCGAAAGTGCGCGGTAATCCAAAATGAATTTCTCCGTTTTGTCCTTATAATCCTCTGCCTTGCCGATCGTATCAGTATCAGTGAGTTTAACAGTCACACTAAGATATGCGTTCTTATTGTTGGCATAGCTGCTGATATCCTGCTTTGACAGTTCGAGGCAGGTATCGGGCGAGACCGACCTGCTTATATCTTCCCTGCACTCCTTAGGGAAAACTATGGAGTTGATCGCCTTGTCATACAGCACAAAGCAGGTCTCATCAATTGCGACAACGGAAAAATCAACGCCTTCTCCATTGTATCTGCGGCAATGATCCATATAGTTCTTGGCATTCGGCTCGACAGTATCACCGAAATACCCGGGGAGCTTCCCGGAGATCTGATCTAAGAATATTTGCGACGACTGCGATTCAAGCTGCTCTTTTAAGAACATATCAAAATATCTGCTGCGGTTGAACGCGACGCTTAGTATTTCACGCGGTGTGCCTGCAAGACCGATCCTGCTCGATATCATGAAGTGTCTTTCGTTGCCGTCCTTGTCGAAGTACTGCACGTCGTAATCCTTGTACCTTTCGGGCAGCTTGATAAGAGCGGTCGGGGCGGAATAGGTGCCGCTGTCTGTTACCGTCATGTTGTAGCTGCCGTCGAACGCCTTGTCGAACACGCCCTTGTACCTTTTCTCAAGATCAACTCCCCTGTACCACCACAAGCAGAACCCGCCGATAAGCACGATCACCGCACCTATGATACAGAGTATGATTTTTACTGCTTTGTTCATGTCGTTATCCCTTTTCTTGTGTATTTTTTTGGTAAGTCATCCAACTTACGGGTACATTATACACCATCATTTTCAAATAGTCAAACACCTGATTACCTGTTATCGGTTATCGATACCATGTTACAGGTTTTCGATATGGTTGAAATTTTCCATACGGACCGCCGCATATAAATACTTTCGCTCAGCCGATTATCACGGATCTGCGGAAATCAGAGCACCGATCATATCGGCTTACAAGTTCGGCACAAAACTATCCCCCCGAAGCGGTCATCTTAACGCTTCGGGGGGATTCTTTTATCAGATCAGTGTTTGCACAGGTCAGAGCGGGAGCTTATTTACGGTTCCGATCAGATACTTCTGAACAGCTGCCGCATCGTCAGCGGTGAGACCTGCCTTGCCGTCAACATCGGCTGCGAGCTTGCCCTGATCGCTGATGGTGTACTTGTCGGGAGCCTGAACTGACTGCATTATCAGCAGAACGTCAGCCATATCAACAACATTGTCGCAGTTTGCATCGCCGTACAGTATAGCGGACTCAACAGGCTCGGTGTACTCGATGCCGTCAACGATAGACTCGAAGCAGGGCTTTACGGAGTAATCGCTGTTGAAAAGGAGCGGATCGCGGTCGGCTCTCCAGCTGAGGTCATCGGTGGTGCCCCATACGACAACTGCGGAAATGTAGTCCTTGTACTCAACGATAGCGTCCATGATGTCGCTGTAATACTGCGCCTGAAGATCGAACTTCTTGTCGTTGACAGTCACGTCGAGCTCGGTCACCTGAATGTCGAGACCCGTCTTGCTGAACTTTTCGAGAGCCTTTCTGTAGGTAGCCACGCTCGGGAACGGATCAGCACCGCCGTTGTTGGTGGCGTTGAGGTGCGACTGCATACCGATACCGTCGATATAGTGACCGTCGGAGTTGATCTCCGCGCAGAGGTCAACGATCGCGGTGCTCTTCTGCATATACTCGTTGTAGTCGTTGTAGTAGAGCTTGCATCCTGCGGGAGCGTACTTCTTCGCGAACTCGAATGCGGGCTTGATGAAGGAGTTGTCGCCGAAGATCTGCACCCACGGAGATACCTGAGTGTTTGAATCGCTGGGGAAGCCCGGCTTTCTGGGTGCGCCTGAATCGTCAAGGCACTCGTTCACAACGTCCCACGCATAGAAGTCGATGTCGGAGTAATCCTTCTCGATAGCCTCAAATACGTTCTTGATGTAGTTCTCCATACGTCTGAGCATCTTTTCCTTGGATACCCATTCGCCGTCGGGGTCGTAGTTTTCCTTGAAGAACCAGATAGGAGTCTGCTGGTGCCAGACAAGAACGTGACCTCTCATGGGGATATGGTTCTTGCGTGCGAATTCAAGGATGGGCTTTGCGGTCTCAAGGGATACCTGCGGGTTCTCATCGTCGCCTTTTTCAGCAAGTGCCACGCTGGCGGCTCTGTCGAGAACGCTCTCGGGCTTGAGCTCGTTACCTGCGGTAAGGCTGTTGAAGTGCTTGCAGATGAGCTCCTTGGTCGAGTCGGGAGCCAGTTCGGAAACAGTGGTGGCGGTTCCGAACTTGAACATATCGCCGTACACGTTCTTGAGCGAAGGCGCATCGGGGTCCATATTGTTCGGGGAAGCGGAGATAGTGAAGTCATCTATCCAGAGGTCGTTGGCATCGCCCCATGTTTCGATATAGACGGAGACATCCTTCTCCTCGGAGCCGTATGAGAAGCTGGCGTTCAGCTCAACATAATCGCCCTGCGAGATGCCCTTCACAAGGTTGGTGTACTGCGGTTCATTTGAACCGCCCGGGGTGTGCTGGAGCGAGATGCAAACGGTGTTGTACCACGCCGCCTTTACCTTCACCGAGATGTCATACTTCACGTTCGGTTCGAGCACGCCGTTCAGCGCGAACGAAGGGCCGTTCCAGCTTTTGCTGCGTCCCGATACGGACATTACCGTCTTGCCGCTCGGCGCATTATCGTCCGTTACCGCCTTGATGACAGAAGTATCGCTGTCACCGCGCTTCGAGAACATCGAAACATCGCCGTCCTCAAAGTCGGTCGAGAACGCACCGCTGCCCGAAGATGCGAACTTTGCGGAAGATGCGAACTTTACGTTTGCGTTTGTGTCAGCCGTGACCGCATATACTGCGCTCGGCAGGGATGAGCAGGTCAAAGCCGCGCACAGGGCACAGGCGGAGACCTTTTTTAACAATTTTCCTCTCATGGTCGATCAACCTCCTAAAGATTCTGCATTTAAATTATACCACAGCTTAAAAAGTATGTCAATCAACAGGCACCAAATACCGCAATATTTGGCAACAATTTCACAATATTTGACATTTTTTTATACAGGCGACCCACATTCCCGAGGATTCGTCAGAATAAATTAATCTTCCGAACAGAACAAAATTAACCTCAATTATACAAAAAGCACTTGACAAAACGAGGGAAAAGAGATAAAATTAAATAAAGGCATGACTGCACAGATATTGCGGTGCAGTACGTAAAAAAAACGCTTCGGAGGTACAAATGAGCAAGCAGGTCACACTTAACGATATAGCTAAAGCGTGCGGAACGAGCACCGTCACCGTCTCGAAAGCTCTCGCTGACAAGAAGGGCATGAGTGATGAGCTCCGCCGCCGCATAAAGGAGACTGCTCAGCAGATGGGCTACGTTCCCGTGCGCTCCGAAACTGCGGACAAAAACAACCGCATGGTGGGCGTTATCATCCCAGAGAAGTTCATGCAGCCGAACGGTTCGTTCTACTGGGCGCTCTACAACGACCTGGTGGGCAAGCTCGGCGAGCAGAACTATTTCTGCCTTATCGAAATGCTCCCGCAGAAAAATGAGGACGAGCTCGTGATGCCTCAGCTCATCACCGAAGCAAAGGTCAGCGCACTTATCTCCCTCGGACAGCTGAACGCAGAGTATGTCGCCGAACTCAAAAAGCGCATCTCGCCGCTTCTGCTGCTTGACTACTATCTCGCGGATTCGGGGCTCGATTCGGTCATCACCAACGGCTACGGCGGCGGCTACGAACTGGCTTCGTATCTCATCAGAATGGGTCACAAAGACATCGGCTTCATCGGCACGGTCAAAGCGACTTCGAGCATCTTCGACCGCTATATGGGCTACATGAAGGCGATGCTCGAAAACGGGCTCACCGTGCGCCCCGAATGGACGCTCGACGACCGCTGCGACCGCGATTTCATCGAGATAGCGTTCCCCGAGAAACTGCCGACTGCCTTCGTCTGCAACTGCGACGAGGCGGCTTACCACGCTATAAGACAGCTGGAGGCAAAGGGGCTCTCGGTGCCCGATGACGTCTCCGTCGTGGGCTACGACAACTACCTCATATCAGAGGTCTGCCGCCCCGCCATAACCACCATAAACGTTGACTCCAAACAAATGGCGGCCTCGGCAGTAAAACTCATCACCGACCGCTTCGAGACCCCCGACACCAAACCCGTCACCCTCACCATCAGCGGCGAACTCATAGAAAAAGAATCCGCCAAAAAACTTGGTCAGTAGGCTGGCTACGGGTTTCCCAAAAGAAAACAGCACGCAACAAAAACCGGCAAGACTGTCTTTGCCGGTTTTGTTTTTATTTGGGCGAGGGAGTTTTGGTGCGTTTTAGTTTTCCGATGGCGAAGGCGGCGGCTGCGGCGGCTGCCATTGATGCTCCGACTATCGGGTAGACGGTCAGGAGGCGGTTGGTCGAGCCGTATATGTCGAGAACGCCTTTGAAGAGGCTCCCCACCGAGAACGCGGCTATGGCGGAGTTCCATAGGTTTATCACCGCGCGTGAGGGGACGGCGTTTTTCAGCGCCGCTATGCCGAAAGGCAGCGCACCGAACAACAGCGGTATCGCGAACGCATATATCATATAATACGAGTAGACCTCGTGGCTGTACCTCTCGTATATCGCTCCGAACAGTGCCAGAAACAGCGATACGCAGATATGCCCGATGCAGTTTTTCAGCGCACTCTTATCCGATGTATACAATGTCGCTCACTCCCCTTTCCTTTATCCTGCCGCTGGTCGTGGGGTTGTTTATCACCTGACCGTTGAAGTACATGGTCGAGGAACCGCCGCCGTCGAGGTTGTAGGCTGTCTCGGCGCCGAGGGACTTCATGAACTGCGCCAGCTGATACAGCGACAGACCCGCGCTCTCGCTCGTTCTGCCGTCGGACACCACGAACAGATAGTGGTTCTCCGACACGATGCCGATGGCGGTGCGGGGATTGCTCGCCATCGCTTTGCCGACCTCATCGTTCTCCGAGACGGTCACGCTGCCGTTCTCCACAAGCCCCGGACCGAACGCGAGCGCCTGCCAAACGCCCTGACCGACCAGCTCGTCAGCCGTGTACTCGCTCTGGCTCATGACCTTCATCGTGCCGTTGGCATAGATGCACAGCAGGTCGGAATCACTCGGGGTGTCGCGGTAAACGACGCCGTTTCGTATCACATAGCCCCGCTCACGAGCGCCGTAGTAGTCGCCGTTCACCGCAAGAATGGCGTTATTCGATGCCGCTATGGAAGAGGTCTTGTCGGTGACGTTCTTGCCGTAGGTATCGTCCGCAAAAGCAGTCTTGAGATACTCAGCCGAGGTCAGCTGAACGTCTGCGACGTATATCTTCGTGTCGTTCTGATAGTATTCCGTCAGGGTGATGCTGATGTTTTCGTCCCGATAACTGCTGTCCGAAGAGACAGTTTCGGTCTCGGTCTCAGCCGCCGAGGTCTCCGGACTGCTGTCGTCCTCGTCATCGGCCGCGGTACTGCGGCTGTGTCTCCTGCTGTTCGACTGACCGTCCGAGGATCTCTGACGGCCGTTCGTCACCGTGTCGCGGGTCTCATCGTCGGAGGTGCCGCCATCTGCGGCGGTAAGTTCGCTGTCGGCGGAATTTTCCTCAGTCATCCCCTGCGAAGCGTCGGCGCTCTCCTTCAGCGATTCAAACATAGTGGTATTTATCGTGTCGGCGTTAGTCTGATAGGTGCTCCTCAGCACGAAGGTGTCCAGCGAGATATACGCCGTGAACGCGGTCAGCGCAAGTCCGAAACAGCCTGCCCAGAGATATTTCTTCATGCGGATGCACGCTCCTTTCTGAAAACGAATGTGTGCTGGATGATGTAGCTGAACAGAAACAGCACCGTCTCGGTCACGAGTTTCGCCGCGTAGGTGTTGACCCCGACGGCGGACAGTGTTTTCAGTATCAGCGTGTTTAGCGCGAGTATCACGGCGGCGAGGGTGAAATATTTCACCGCCGAAGTCCCGACTCTGCCTTCCGAACGGAACACGAATTTACGGTTCAGGTTGAAGTTCAGCACGCTGCTGCAAACCCTCGCCGCGATGTTCGAGACCACCGCCGACCCCGTCAGCACCGACAGCAGGCAGAACAGCCCGTAGTCCGCGACGAAGCTGATGAAGGAGGACGCCGAGTACCTGAAAATCTCCCTGTAGATGCGGAAGGAATCCTTCACGGTGTTGAAGTGGGAGGAGGAGTTGCCGTCGAGGTAGACGGTCTGTATCGTGACCTCACGGATGGGTATGCTGCGTCTCGGCATCTCCATGAGGACGTTCATCTCGTACTCGTAGCGGCTGCCCGTGACCGACAGCATCTCGCCGATGAGCCTGTCGCTGAACGCCCGAAGACCCGTCTGTGTGTCGTAAATCTTCACGCCCGAAGTCAGGCGGTAAACCGTCCGCGTGACCGAGTTGCCGAATCTGCTCCGCAGGGGGACGTCCTTGTCGAAACGCCTGCTGCCGAGCACGAGGGAGTCGGGGCACTGTGCGGCTTTCTCGCAGGTGCGGATTATATCCTCGGTCTTGTGCTGACCGTCCGCGTCCGCGGTCACGACGATATAGGGCGGCTCGAAATTCGATCTGATATGAGCCATGCCCGTTTTGAGCGCCTCGCCCTTGCCGCGGTTGACATCGTGTACGACGACCGAAGCAAAGTCTTCCACAGTGCGGAACACGGGCGAAAACTCCTCGCCGCTGCCGTCGTTCACCACCACGATCTCGAAGCCGCAGGAGTGCAGCTCTCTGACCGTCCCGATGAGTTCTTTGCAAGGTTTATACGCAGGTATCAGTGCTATTTTCCTGAAAGTCATGGTATCGCCCCCCGATAACAAAAATGCTTTTTTCTTCCCTGCAACTAAAGTATACAATACCAAAGTTAGAAACAGGTTAGAAAAAAGCATTTTCACATAACTTTCAATTTTTTCTTATAGTCACCGTAAAGCGGCTGCCGACCCCCTCGCGGCTCTCGGCTTCAGCCGTTCCGCCGTGGAATCCCGCTATCTGCTTCACGAGTGCGAGCCCGAGACCGAGCCCCTTCGAGCTGCGCGACCTGTCCGAACGGTAAAACCGCTCCCAGATGTGCGGCAGGTCTTCCGCCGCGATGCCGATACCGTCGTCCTCCACCGAAAGCACCGCAGTTTCGTCATCGCCGCTCAGCTTCACCCTCACGCTGCCGTTTTCCTTTCCGTAGCGCACCGCGTTCTGTATCAGGTTGACGGTCAGCAGTGTGAACATCTCACGGTTGACGCAGGCGGTCACGGGCGCAAGTTCCTCGCTGACGGTTATGTTCTTGTCGGCGATTATCCGCATATCGGCGCAGACCGAACGCACCAGCTCCGACAGGTCGGTCTCGGCTTTCGGGTAGCGCTCCGTACCCTGCTCTATCCTCGTGAACATCAGCAGCGAACGTATCAGCCCCGACATCCTGTACCCCTGCTCCTGCACGGAAGTGATGACCTCCAGCAGTTCCTCGGCGTTGTCCGCGTGGTCGAAGCCGTATTCGCACTGGGCGAGTATCACCGAAACGGGCGTCCGAAGCTCGTGAGACGCGTTTGAGGTGAACTGCTTCTGCGCGTCGAAATCATTCTCCAGCTTGTCGAACATGGCGTTGATCGTCTGCGAGAGCTCGTCAAGCTCGTCGCCACTGCCGTTCGTTTCGATGCGTTTGGCAAGGTCGCCGCTGACCCGTATCTCCTCGGCGGTCTTGCGGATGCTCCTGACGGGACGCAGAAGCCGCCCCGTGATAAGATACCCGCCCCCGAACGCCAGCGCCAGCAAAAGCGGCATCGCGATGAGTATCCTGCTGTGGCTCATCAGGCTCCCGGGGAGATCGTCCTCCGCCGCGATCAGACCGCGGACATAAAGATCGTCGCTGTGGATGACGTGAACGCGCTTGTCACAGCAGTAGAACCCCTTGCCGTCGAGCTCCACCCGAACAGCTTTTCCCGTCCCTGCAAGCGTTTTTTCGTCCAGCTCCTCGTAGAGAAACAGCCCTGCGATATGCCTGCCGTGCTCGTCAAGGATCATGATCTGTACGTCCTCTTCGTAAAAATCGCCGTCATCGAGCCTGCCGTCCATGACGTCCTTCTGAAACCTTCTGTCGGTTCGCAGCTTCGAGGCGGTCTTGTCAACGGTGCTGGTCAGCGTCTGCATCAGCAGTTCCCTGTCGGTCCTGTGGTAGATGCCGAGCATCAGCAGGAGCATGATAACGCAGATGACCGTCAGTATCAGCGTAAACCACAGCGACAGCTTCAGTTTTATCGAGACGCGCTTCATGCTTCCTCCTTCATGACGTAGCCGATGCCCCTGACAGTGTGTATGAGCTTTTTCTCCCTGCCTGCATCGATCTTCTTGCGGAGATAGTTCATGTAGACCTCAACGATCTTGTCGCCGCCCTCGTAGTCGTATCCCCACACATGGCTCAGTATCTTCGCCTTGCTGAGGATATGCCCCTTGTTCATCATCAGGTACTCAAGCAGGTCGTACTCCTTTCCCGTGAGGGTTATCTCGCTGCCGCCGAGCGTGATGATGTGGCTCCCCGTGTCGAGGCACAGCTCCCCGAGGGTTATCCTGTTCGACACGTTTCCCGAGACCGTCCGCATCACCGCCATGATCCGTGCGATGAGTTCATCAAAGGAAAACGGCTTGACGATATAGTCGTTCGCGCCGATGTTCAGCCCTGTCACCCTGTCGCTGACGGTATCCTTCGCCGTCAGGAAAATGACGGGCGTGTTCTTCCCCTCAGCCCGAAGTTTCGAGACCACCTGTGTACCGCTGAGTACGGGCATCATGATATCGAGCACTGCAAGGTCGTAGTCGGTGTAGAGCAGCCGTTCGAGGGCTTCGCCGCCGTCGGAACAGCTGTCCACCCCGAAGCCCTCCTGTCTGAGCTTCTTGGTGATGACTTCATTGAGCGCCATTTCATCTTCGGCTATCAGCAGCTTCATACTGTATCCTCCTGTCCTGTGCAAAACCGCGGATGTTACCATTATTATAACAAACTGTCGTGACAAAGTCAATCGGCAGCGGTGCTTTTTCCGCTGATAAGAAAGGTCGGCAGTCTCCGAAGAAACTGCCGACCAGTCAGTCAGTCATTATAGATCTTTAAGTGGATCTCATTACTTGATAGTAACAGTGGTAGCTCTCTGGTTGAGGTTGGAAGTATCCCAGTTGCCGCCTACCTTAGCAACTACTACTACCTTGTAAGAACCTGCGGGAACCTTGGTCTTAACGAAGGTGGTGGTAGTTCCGCTAACCTGCTGCAGAACCCTCCACTTACCGGCGGTGTAGTAACCAATTGCATAAGCCTGAGCGTTCGGAACTGCGGTCCAGTCGAGCTTGAATGCGCTGCCCTGTACCTGTGCAGTAGCTGTCGGATACTTATTGGAAGTAGCGTTAGGAGTTACAGTGATAGCGTTAGACATATCGCTGGTGTTCCATACGCCGTTGAATCTTGCGATTACAGCAACCTTGTACTCCTGACCGGGAGTGAGGTTTTTCAGAACGTAAGAGGTGGTGTTGCCCTGTGCAAGAGACTGCCACTTGCCGCTGATGTAGCCGAATACTGCATAAGACTCAGCGCCATCAACTTCGTTCCACTTCAGCTTAACGCACTCGTCGCCCTTCTCGTAAGTAACAACAGGGTTCTTGTAAACCAGCTGTGCGGATACGTTCAGAGTAGAGGTGTAAACAGTGCCGTCGATAGTAGCGGTAGCAGTGTAGGTTACGATACCGCCTGCGAGAGACGAGGTAACTTCAGAAGGATAAGTCTCAACGTCGCCGCATACGGAGCAGATGGTCTTAACAGTTGCGGTGTAAGTTCTGCCGTTCTGTACCCAGCTCCAGATAGGCTCGCCCATGGTGTGAGGCAGAGTGTCGATATTGTCAACAGTCTTGGTCTGAACCTCGAAGTCATCGGTGTCCTTGAATACTGCGGTATAGGTTATCTGACCCTTAGCGCCGCAGGTAGCTTCTCTGGTGATCTCGGAAGTAGCGTCAGCCTTCTCAACGATATCGTCAGCAGCAGTACCGTTCAGGCACTTTCTGGTAGCGGTGCAGGTGCTGTAGTCCTCAGACCACTCGTATACGGGATCGCCGTAGTTAGCCTTGATGGTAGCGATAGCAACTTCATAAGTAGAAGTGGTGAATACTTCGTTATCGAATGTAGCGGTGTATACGCCAACGCCCTTGGAGGAAACGGTCGGCTCAACCTTTACTTCGTAAGATACCTTACCATCTTCAGTGATCTCATCGTCACAGTGTATGCAGCCGAGAACTGCCTTGCAGGTGTAGGTGTCATTCTCTTCGTCCTTAGTCCATGTGTACTGAGCTTCGCCGTACTCATGAGGCAGCTTCTCGATCTTATAGGATACCTCGTCGGAGAACTCCTCGTCGCCAACGTATGCATAAGCGGTGTAGGTGATCTTGCCTTCAGAGGTGCAGGTAGGTTCTACTCTGGTGACCTTGATATCAGCAACACGAGCCTCGCACTCACCGCAGTTTGTGCAGGAAATAAGTGCAACAGCGGTATTGTCGTCGCCCCAGAAGAACTGTGCCTTCCAGTTGTGGCCGATCGGATCGGTAGTAACGATCTTGGTGTCGTTGTACGTCTTGCCGCCGAATGTAACCTCAGCAGTGTAAACTGTCTGACCCTCTGCTTCGCAAGTCGGCTTCTTGGTAACCAGAACAGTAACATTATTATCTTCTACTTCAACTACGCTGTCGCCGCGGCTGCAGGTGAAGATTGCAGTCGCAACGGGATTGCCGTCTTCATCCTCATCCCAATCCCAATTAGGCTCGCCGTAGTCGTGACCGAGAGCGTCGATGTTATCAACTTCCTTGGTCTTAGTTGTGAACAGATTGTTCGTGAACTCTGCTGTATAAGTTGTCTTACCCTTTTCGGTGCAGGTAGGATCAAGGGTCACTTCAGAAGTAGTATCTACAACTTCAATGATATCATCCTCGTCAGTACCATTTAAGCAGTCAGCGAAAGCGGTACACTGGGAATTGTCATCAGACCAGGTGTAAACTGCTGCAGCATACTTAGGATTCTCAGCAGCGATCTCTACAGTCTTATACTGAGTCTCAAATACGCTGTCGGAGAACTTAGCGGTATATCTGCCGACGCCCTTATTCTTGATAGTAGGCGCAAGGATAACTTCATAGCTTAACTCAGCTTCGCAGCTGTCAACGTGGCTTGCGTCATGCTTACAAGCACGCTTTGCAGTACAGCCTGTATAGTTGCCCTTCTCATCCTGTACCCAGGTATATGAATACTGAGAAGCATCTACCCACTCATGACCTATCGGCTCGGTGATGCTGGTCTTCTTGTCGATGAATTCCTGACCATCGATAGTAGCGGTTGCAACAGTGGTTACAGAACCGGGCTCTTCGCAGGTCGCTTCAACGATCTCAGTAGTGATAACAGCAACGACACCCTTTTCTTCGCCGCACTCGCTGCACTTAACGGTAGCTACTGCGATGTTATTCTGGAGCCAGTGCCATTCTACTAATTCCCAGTTATGCTCGGTAAAATCTACGACCTGGGTCTTATCTACAGTAATACCCTTGTAACTAATGGTTACAGAATACTGTACTTTTCTTCCTTCATCGCAGGGACCATCCACGAGGATCGTCTTAGTAGCTGCTGTAGTGATAGAAGAACCGTCGCTGAACTTTGCGGTAGCAGTGGAATAATCACTTGCCCACTCAAAGTCTTCAAGCTGAACGTTTTCTTCCTGCGTATTCTGAATCAGCTGACCTAATTCAAGGTCCTGTGCGTTTGCGATCACTGATGCGGGAACGGAGCCTGCAAGGCTGAGTACTGCGGTCAAACCTGCCAGTGTGCGTTTCATAGTGTTTTTAGTCATTGTAATTTCCTCCTTGTATAGAAATGAAAATTTTTAGCGGACTCAAAGTGGATAATCATCCCACATTGGCTCGCTTGTTAACCGAATTGTAACGCCTTTGCTTTCAAATATTTCCATATCGGTTTGACTAAATCATTTATATAATATAGACACGACATAGAATTTTGAAGGCGTTTCTTGGAATTCATTAAGTGTTAACTTTCTGTATTCCTTATGTTTAACATTATAGCACAGGCTTTTCAAAATTGCAAGGGTTTTTTGAATTTTTTTGAAGATAATATAGAAATTTGTTGAGGTTGCACAACTGTGAACAGTTTTTATAAAACACTATGCGAAATTATTACGCCACGGAAACAAAAAAAAACAGCCGAATTACTAAAAAGATAAAACAAAATAGCACTGATACGTTCAGTATCAGTGCTATTTTTATGCCAGATGCAATACATTCAGCAGCAGTACCCAGCTCATCCCGTAGTACGAGACCACCGCCACAAGGTCATTGACCGTAGTTATCAGCGGCCCCGACGCTACCGCAGGGTCTACCTTTATCTTTTTAAAGAAGAGCGGTATCAGCGTGCCCACCGCGCTCGATATGAGCATGGCTATCATCAGCGAAAGCCCGATGCAGCCCGACACCGCAAACGAAAACAGCGCCGTCCGATGCTTGAACAGCATGATATACAGCCCTATCAGCACGAATGATATGCTCCCCAGCAGCAGTCCGTTGCAGAGTCCGACCCGCATCTCCTTCGACACCAGTCTGCCCTTCTGCTTGAACGACAGGTTCTCGTCGGTGAGCACACGTATCGTCACCGCCAGCGACTGGGTGCCGACGTTACCCGCCATGTCGAGTATCAGCGACTGGAACGCCATGATGAGCGTCAGCTGCGCCACCACCTTCTCGAAGGCGCCTACCACCGATGACACCACGATGCCAAGCCCGAGAAGTACCAGCAGCCACGGCATACGCTTTTTCATGCTCTGCTTCGTGGTCTCGTTCAGGTCTTCCTCCGAGGTCAGACCTGCGAACTTCGCGTAGTCGTCGCCCATCTCGTCATCGACAGCCTCGATGATGTTCTGCGATGTGATGACTCCGAGCAGTTTGTTTGAATCGTCCAGCACGGGTATGATGCTCTCCGAATAGTCCTTCAGCTTCTCGATACAGTCAGCCGTCTGCTCGTTCGCGTAGACATACGGGAACGAAGCCACCACAAGCTCATCGAGGGGTCTGCCGCTGCGTGCGGTTATAAGATCCTTCAGGTCTACCGCTCCGCAGAACTCATTATCCTCATCCACCACGAACAGCGTAGTGATATTGTCGTTCTCCTCCGCCTGACGGATAAGCTCGTTCATCGACTGCTTTATGGTCATACCCTCGCGGATGATGATGCAGTTGGTGGTCATACGGCTTCCTATCTCGTCCTCGTCGAAGGATGCTATCAGCTGTATCTCCTTTTTGATATCCGCCGAAAGCAGGTCGATAATGACGGTGCGCTTATCCTTGCCGATACATCGGAGTATCTCCACAGCGGTGTCGGTGTCGAGCTTCTCGACTACAGCCGCCGCCTTGCGTATCTCCATCTCGTTGAGGTATCCGCCTGCCTCGTCCTCGTCGAAGTACTCGAAAATATCCGCAAGCATCTCCGTACCGCACACGCGGTAGAATTTCTTGCGCTCCTGCACGGTGAGCGTCCCGATAACATCGGCGATATCGCTTCCGTGATAATCCTCAAGCCTGTTCATTATCGACTTGGGGGTGTCGTTGCTCCTGATGATACTTGTCAGCTCCTCGGTGTAGGCGGGCTTTACAGCCATTCCCTCAGAAGCTGTGATCTCCTTGTTTTCCATTGGTTAGTCCTCCGTTTCATTGATCTCTCAATTGGCGTGAGGGACAAATGGGCACAAAAATCCCGTATCGAAGGTCTGACGATACGGGCGCAAAAATATCATATCACAACAAATAAGGTGACGTAACGAGCCCTGTTCGCTGTGATAAAACATCTTCGCGGTCGTCCGTTTGACCCTGAACTGTCGCCGTTAGTCACTCTGTTCACCTCCTGTTGTGTACAAGCCGTCAGCAGGTCATCCGCCTGCTCCATACCTTTTTATTATAGCACAGAGCATCAGCGGAATTCCAGCAGATATTATTAACATTTTGTTTTTATCAGAACGGCTGAACATTTTCAGCTTCAAGACTGATGAGGTCAAGACCGCCGAGACTGAAATGCAGCCTTATTATCGAATACCGCGAGAAGAGCGGAACGTCCCCCGAAGTGAACGACACGGGTTCGCCGTCAGTACCATTATATGTGAATGTGGCGACCGCCGTTCCGAGACTGTAGATGGTGACGTTCATCTGTGCGGTCTTGCTCGACTTCGAGCTTGCCGTGAGGGTGAACCTGTGCATACCCGTTTTCCGCACGTCGAAGGTGAAGGAGTACTCGCTGTTCCTGCCCGTCTTTACCGAGGTCAGGTCGATGACCGCCTTTCCGTCGAGGTCGAAGACCTCGTTGCCCACGTTCTCGCTGCCGCCGTCGTCGGGCTTGTTTATCACCTTCACGGTGTCGCCTGTCCCCGTCATCCGCTCCATCGCGTGGGTGGTCATGAGGAAACTCAGGATGTTCTTCGCCGAGCGCTGAAGTTCGCAGCGTTTCAGACTGCCGTCCGCAAGGGACGCCTTCAGGTTATCGGGGTTGTGTTCGCTGTCGGCGCATACCATATAAACATCGTTCTGCGCCGAGACCATCGCCGCCAGATCCTGCTTGTCGGGAGCGCAGCCGCGGCGGTTGATGTCAGCCCACCAGTCGGTCATGACGAACCCGTCGAAGCCCCACTCGCCGCGGAGTATCGAGGTGTTCAGCCCGAAGCTGCCTGCCGTCCAGAGACCGTTCACCTGTCCGTAGGTGGTCATTATCGAGCGTGCGCCGCCTTCCCTGACGGCTATCTCGAAGCCCCGCAGATATATCTCCCGAAGGGCTCTCTCGGAGACCGCACTGTCGATGATGCGGCGGTTCGTCTCCTGATTGTTGGCGCAGAAATGCTTTATCGTGCCCTCGACGCCTGCGCCGTGCAGACCTTTCAGCTCGGCGGCGGCGATATGCCCCGTGAGGAACGGATCCTCGGAGAAGTACTCGAAGTTCCTGCCGTTGAGGGGGTGACGGTGGATGTTCATTCCCGGGCCGAGCAGGCAGTCAACATTGTTCGCCGTCATCTCAAGACCCGTGAACCCGAACAGCTCCTCGGTGAGCTTCCTGTCGAAGGTGGAAGCTATGAGCGTTCCGTTCGGCAGGCTGAACGCCTTTGTGCCGCAGTCGAGTCTCATTCCCGAAGGGCCGTCGGAACAGCATCCGCAGGGTACTCCTTTCCCCGAAAGGCTCTCGGACACGCCGCCGAAAGCCGCCGCAGTACCGGGGGTGACCTTCGGTGAGCACATACCCTCGCCGCGGACAAGACAGCAGAGGTCGTCGTCCGAAAGCTGTGCCACGAACTCGTCGAGGGTGCAGCTGCCGTTCACCGCGTCCGCGAGGGTGAGACTGCCTTCGGTCGGCGTTATCTCGTCGGGAAGGGCGGCTTCACGCTCGGCAGTCTCGTCGATCTGCGAGAGGGGTACGGCTTCAAAGCGCGGCTCGTCACCGCCGCCCACCATCCTCTCGAATCCCGTGACAGGTGCGAGCGCCTGTTTCAGTTGTTCCGTCACAACGTCCTCAAAGATCTCGAACTCGAACACTTCGGGCGCACTGCGAACGTCGCCGCCCACATAGAACCGATAGCAGCCCTTTTCGAGCAGCCACGCATAGTGGTGTCCCGAAGCGCCGCTGTCGTCATAGGACGCGAAGGCACTGACGGGTATTATAATAGTAAGGGTCTCGCTCTCGTCGGGGGCGAGGGTCGCCGTCTTGTCAAAGCCGCACAGCACCTTGGCGGGCTTGCCGAGACTGCCCTGCGGCGCGGCGCAGTAGACGAGCACCGAATGCTTGCCACCGAAACTGCCCCTGTTCGTGACCTCGGCGGTGATGGTGACGATACCCTCGGCTTCGTCGAAGCTGCCCGAAGCCTTCACCGCGAAATCGGTGTAGGACAGCCCGTAACCGAAGGGATAGCGCACCATGTCCTTCGCGAAGGTCTCGAAGTAGCGGTAGCCCACGAAGATGTCCTCGCCGTAGACGTCCCGTTCCCTGCCGTAGAAGAATCTGTCGGACGGGTGGTCGGTGATGGAATATGCGATGGTGTCGGGCAGTCTGCCGCTTGGGGAAACGTCGCCGAGGATGACCTTCGCCGCGCCGAGTCCGCCCGTCATGCCGCCCTGCCAGATGTACAGCACCGCGTCGGGGCTGTAGTCGTCCACAAAGCTCATATCTATAGTATTGCCCACGTTGAGCAGAACAGTCATGGTCCTGAAGTGCTTTCTCACGGCGGCGAGCATATCCCGCTCCCCCTGCGACAGCAGGAACGAACCTTCGTCGGCGGTGTTGTCCTGTTCCTCGCCTGCCGTGCGCCCGATGATGACCACCGCCGTATCCGAACGCGAAGCGGCGGCGCTCACAAGCTCGTCGGTCAGGGGCATCTCCTTCTGCGACCAGGGCTCGCCGCCCCAGCTCTCACCCAGCTCGAAGGGATTCTCTGCCGTCCAGCTGCGGTAGGTCTCAAGAAGCTCGGTGTCGAGCTTCGCGCCGAGTTCTTCGAGCCCGTCGATGACACCCGTCACCTTTGAAACATTCACCATGCCGCCCGAACCCGTTCCGCTCTTGTAGTAATCGAGCTGTATGCGCCCGAACACCGCGATGGTATCATCCCGCGAAACAGGCAGTGCGCCGTTGTCGTTTTTTAGCATTACGATGCCGTCTGCGCAGACCTCGGCAGCCTTTTCGATATATTTGTCCCAGTCAAGTATTCTTTCAGCCATTTATTTCATCCTTTCAGGTCAGTCGTTATGTCTGTGACCTACTGTTATTTCTTCAAGCTCATCCTTCGTGAGCGGCCCCGAATAGAACTGCCCCTGTATCAGACCGCAGTCCATTTCCGAGAGCATATTTGCGGTATCTTCATCGTCGGCGCCCTGCGCCATCACTTCGAGGGGGATGTCCTTCACCATCTCTATCATGCCGCGAAGTATCGCTCTGCCGCCGCCCGAACCTGCCGAACGCACGATGTTCTTATCGAGCCTCGCCACCCTGACAGGCATATCCAGCAGCCGCTGGACGTTCGAGTAGCCGTGTCCGAAACCATCCAGCACAAGGGTGTAGCCCTGCGCGGACAGCTTTTTCAGGTTCTCGTTGAACACACGGCTCATGTTCTCGTATGAGGATTCCCTTATAATGAACGCGATGTGCTGGGGCGCAGTCATCGAGCGTTCGCGGAGATTCCAGATTATATCGGTCAGCTCCATTCGCATACACTGGGTGACCGACAGCCCCACGTATATCTGCGAAAGTCCCGTCCTCCTGAAGGTCTCGCTCCCTGCGAACCCGAACACCTCTTCGAGCACGCGGCTGCCGAGACAGACGCTCAGACCGCGCTCCTCCGCCGCCGTTATCAGCAGCTCCGAGTCGATGTCGCCGTACACCTCGTCGGAAAGGGCGATGACGGCTTCCGCCGAAACGAACCGCCCCTCGCTCACCGACCGTATGGGCTGATACCTGACGCTCAGTCCGCCCGAAGTCATGGCGCGGTTGAGTATCTCGTCAAGGTGTGCCTCTATCTGGTAGGAGCGCTTTTAGGTGATGTCAGTAGCGCGGCTGAACACGCGGCTGTAATCGGCAAACCTTGAGAAGTTGTGTCCGAACCGCAGCAGCTCGTCAAGGCTGTCTATCTCCTTCGGGAAGGTCACCGTCACCACGCGGGTGTTCGGGGTCGCGCCCAGCTCGAAGATCTCGTTGCTGTTCTTCCTAACACGGTCGCGCAGTTCGGGGACAGCCTGCACGGGGTTGTACTTCTCGTCGTCGAGTATGATGTAGAAGGTGCCCGGCTCTTCAAAGTACAGCTCATACGGCACCTTCTCGCGCCGCGCAAAGACGCGTATCTCGCCGTCGATAACGTGCAGATAGGCGTAGTAGGCTTCCTTCAGGTAACTTCTCATCTCGGCGGCGTTCCGGATATTCACTATGACTATCTGCGTGTCGTGACCCGTGACCTTTATCTTTCCCATCTCGTTGCAGAACGCCCTGTAGGCAGGCAGTCCCGAACTCATGTCCACCTGCAATTCGGGACGCTGTACGAACAGCACCACGAACAGCACCGTCAGCGAGGTCGCAAAGGACTCGATGAGATAGTGGGGATAGACAAGCTGGAACATTACTGAACCCACATTTATAAAGTACATCGCCATCAGCGAGTACCACGCTCCCCTGTCGAGGGTGTACCTGTGCAGGACAAGGTAGGTCGTTCCCACCAGAAGATAGCAGGCAGCCATAGCGTACACCAGCAGTATCAGCGAACCTCTCACATAGCCGTCCTCATCGTTCACCGTGAACACACAGCCCGTAGCCTCGTTCATGGCGAGCATCGAGATCACCACAAGGTAGGGCAGCAGAAGCAGCAGCTTCTTCCAGAAGGGCTTTATCTTGTACCAGGTCTTTGTCATGGAGATAACAAAGAAAAGATAGGCGACGTTCACGGCGTTGCGCGTGATGAAGTAAAGGTACTCCGACATCTTCACCCAGACGACGAAACCCATATTCAGCGTGTAGCCGTAAAACGCGAACTGCTCCACAAGCTCGCACAGGTCGGCGGCGAAGGAAAGGCTCGCCACCGCAAGGTACAGCCTGTTCGACCTGCCCTTCGTCATGCCGCGGAAAAGCGTCGTGACGATTATTATAAGGTACACAGGTACGGCGCATATATCAAAATACAGTATCATACCTTTCATGGCTATTTCCTCGCAAACATCAGTCCGAAGGTGCCTGCGCCGCAGTTGGCGCATATCGCAGGCGACGCCTTCTGCAAATACACGTTGTCAAAGCTCACGTATTCCGAGACCATGTCCCTTATCTCTTCTATCTCATCCGTCCTCATGCCCGCGTAGGTTATGAAGAGGGTGTCCCTGCTGATGCTGCCCGAACGCCTGAGCGTGCGCCTGATGTACTTTCGGTGAGACCTCTTGCGGCTGCCGAAAATGACGCGCCCTACGTTCATGGAGCTGTCCTTCATGACGATGACGGGATGCACCATGAACGCGTTGCAAAGCCTGTTCATCCGCTCCGACAGTCTTCCGCTGCGGCAGATATACTCGGTATCCCGCAGGATGAAGCTGGTCTGTATCGTGCCGCGCATCAGCTCGATGCTGTTTTTCAGCTCCTCGGCGTCGGCGAAGGGGGTCTGCTTCATCTGCATGACCGCATCCAGCACCAGCAGACCAGTACCGCTCGACAGATGCCCCGAATCCACCACGTTCACGTTGTAGAACGCCAGCGCCGCTTCGCAGGCGTTGGCGAAACCGCCGCTGGCACGCTTGGAGATGGTTATATGTATGATGTGCTGAGCACGTGAGAGCTGCTCGGCGAAGAATTCCTCATAGTCCTGCACCGAAGGGCAGTCGCTCCTGACGACCGTCTTTTCCTCTTCCATACAGCGGATGAGCACATCGCCGTCGGTCTCAAGATTGTCGTCGAACAGACCTGTGTCCGTGTATACTTTATAAGGTATCACAGGTATGTCGTAGGTGTCCAGCAGTTTTTTCGGCAGATCCGCAACGCTGTCGGTGGTGATGAGAAGCGGGACTTTCCGCTTAGAGCTGCGTATGAACTCCCCTGTCTCATACCGCGTGACGCCCACGCCCTTTATCTTCACGAGCTCATCGGGCAGGACGTTCAGCAGCGTTTCTTCGAGGACGGCGGCATCTATGGGCTTGAGCAGATACGCATCGAACCCCGACCGCTGATAGAGCAGCCTGTCCTCACTGCCCGCATTCGCGGTCAGCACCACCATCGGCGTTTCTCGGCATAGACCGCCCGACTGCGCCCTCACCGCGTTCATACATTCGATGCCGTCCATGACGGGCATCATGTGATCCATGAATATAGCGTCGTAATGGTTTATCAGCGTGAGCCGCAGACATTCCTCGCCGCTCTCGGCGGTATCGGTCTGCACCTTCGTCCTGCGCAGCAGCTTTTCCGCCACCATGAGATTTGCGCGGTTGTCGTCCACTATGAGCACTCTCGCTCTCGGGGCTTCAAAGCTCTCACCGCCGAGGACGGAACTTCCCGACGTCCTGAAACGTCCCGTGCTGAACACGCCCAGCTCTTTGTCGTCCACCGTCTCCTGTTCCAGCGTGACCGCAAATGCCGAGCCTTTTGTGTAGATACTGTTGACGGAGATCTCGCCGCCCAGCAGGTCTACCAGCTGCTTCACTATCGACAGTCCGAGACCCGTGCCTTCGATCGACCTGTTCTTTTCCTCGTCCACACGCCTGAAGGCGTCGAAAAGGTGGGGAATGTTCTCCTTGCGGATACCGATGCCCGTGTCCTCCACCGAGTAGGTCACGAGCGCCTTGCCCGTGCCCGTCCTGCGGCAGTGTACCGAGAATTTCACGCTGCCTGCCCGAGTGTATTTCACCGCGTTGTTCAGCAGGTTTATGACTATCTGCTTTATGCGCACCTCGTCCGACAGCAGCTGTGAGGGCATGGTGGGGTCAACGTCCACGATAAAGCGCAGACCCTTCGCGTCCGCCATTACCGAGACCATGTTCACGATGTCGGTGAGCATTTTTCCCACGTCGTATACAACGGGGACGATCTCCATCCTGCCCGACTCCATCTTCGACATATCGAGGATGTCGTTTATCAGCGAGAGCAGTATCTTCGACGCCGAACGGATGTTCTTCGCGTCGTCGGCTACCTCCTCGGAGATATCCTCGCGCAGTATCATCTCGTTGAGTCCTATTATCGTGTTTATCGGCGTGCGTATCTCGTGGCTCATGCTGGAGAAGAAGCGGTTCTGAGCCTTGTTCAGTTCCTCTATCTTCCTGCTCTGTTCCTCCGAACGCTCCTTTTCGCGGCGGAGAGTGTGTATCTCGAACCCGACGATGAAGCTCAGCATCGTGCCGACAAACACCATCGAGATGAAAGAGTCGATGAACGCCGTCTTGTCGTTGTGCTCGGTCATCAGCGAGGGCACTTCGTAGGCGACGATGTAGCAGGCTGCCGCGACTATCGCGTTGGTGATGAGCAGGAAATACTTGAACCTGCCCTCCATTATCATGCTGATAAACAGCGTGCAGAACACGAACCACAGCGGCGAGCCGCCGTATATGCCGCCGCCCGAGAAAAAGGTCAGCGGCAGCAGCAGGATTATCATGAACACCGAGATAACGCCCGAAATGACGTTGTACTTCCGCGTCCTGATGCCGATGAACATGAGAAGCACGAATATAACGAAGCTCACCACAAGGGTCAGCAGGTCGTACTGATCCTCACGGGTGAGTATGCCCACCACGATTATGGCGAGCATCGCCGTCAGCCCGAGAGTTCCGAGCAGCAGGAAAATACGCTCATTCATCGAGCGCTTTTCATCAAGTACCGCATTGATGAGCTTTCTCATAAGTCAAGCCTCCTTGCTGTCTCCCGTCAGTTCGTTTATTAGCTGCAAGAGCCTGCCGTAGTCCTTTGCAAACGCCTCATGGTTCTCCGCGATGAAGCGTTCGTCTCCCGACTTCGCCGCCGCTTCGAGCCGCTTTGCCGACTCGGACAGCGCGTCCGCGCCGATGGTCTTGGCTGTGCTCTTTATCGAATGAACACGGATGGCGTAGTCTTTCAGCGCCTTGTCCGCAAAATAACCGTTCAGTTTGCCGAGCTTTTCCTCTCTCCTGTCCGCAAATTCCGCGAGTATCTCGCGGTAGAAACCCTCATCGTTCTGACAGTAGCCCATGCCCTCTCCGATGTCCACCCCGAACTCCCGAAGCGCACGGTAGGGGTCGGCAGGGACAGGCGGTTCGGTATCATCGCCGCTGTCAGCCGAAAGCGGGTCGTAAACTATCGCCGAGCGCGGCAGCACACGTTTCAGCACCCTGTCGAGCTCCATCAGGTCGATGGGCTTCGGCAGGAACGCGTCGAACCCCTCGGACAGGAACATATCCTTAGCCGAACTGCTCACGTTGGCGGTGAGCGCGACTATGCAGATGTCCCTGCCGAGCCTGCCTGCGCTCTGCCGTATGCGCTTCGCGGTCTCGACGCCGTCCATCTCGGGCATCATGTGATCCATGAAGATGATGTCGAAATCGTCCGCCATGCACATCTCTATTGCTTCCGCGCCGCTGAGCGCTGTGGAAACGCGCATACAGTAAGTCTCGAATATGCCCTTTGCGACGTGCAGGTTCATGGGTTCGTCATCCACCGCCAGAACCCTGATGTCGGGGCAGAACATACGCTCCTTCTCCGCCTTCGGACTGCTGACGTAGGTCATCTCCAGATAGTTCGCCAGCTGTGCGCCGCTGAATGGCTTTCTCAGCACGGCGATGTTTTCGCCGACCTCGCCTCGGAAATCCCTGTCCTCGATGAGAACCACGTTCATCTCCGCCGCGAGCAGGTCGATATAGTCCTTGTTCTCGATATACTCCCCCGTGCCGACGAACAGGTGTGTGATACTGCTGTTCACCACGAGCCTTTCGAGTTCGCCGAGAGAGCTGACCCTGCGGAAGGACACGTCGGTCTTAGTGACGAAGTTGGTTATCATCTCCATGTAGAACTCCTTGACGCGGGGTTCTTTCGTGGTCAGAAATCCGAAGAAGCCTGCCGCCAGCACGCTGTCCCTGTTGGCGACGGTGATGCAGGGCGAGCCGTCAGAGATCTCCTGCGGTATGCTGACCCTCACGACCGTTCCCTCCTCGGGAGCGCTCTCGATATGCACGAAGCCGTCCATCGCCCTCGCAAGGCCGTTCACGATGGGTATGCCGAGACCGAGACCGCCCGCAGTCCTCGAACGTCCCGAATCCGCCTGATAGAATTTCTCGTAGATGTGCTCTATCTCACTGCCCGACATCCCGATGCCCGTATCCGTCACCTCAAGGATGAGGTTGATGCCGTAATCGCGCTTCTTGGTGCAGATACGCACCCTCACGCCGCCCGACCTCGTGAACTTGAAGCCGTTCGTGATGAGGTGTCGGAGGATCTTCTTTATCTTGCCGCAGTCGCCGATAAGCTCGGCAGGCACGTCGGGGGAAAGGTCTACCACAAGGTCGAGCCCGTAGTCCTCGGTGAACCTAAGCTGTGTGATTATATCGCCCACCACCGAGTTTATCGTGTACCGTTCCCTGCTGACCGCCAGCTTCTTCATGTCTATCTCGGTGTAGTCCATGATGTCGCCCACCTGGTCGGCGACGCGGTGGCCTGCCTCTGCGATAGCCGAAACGTTCCCCCTGAAACGCTCGGGAACATCCTCTTTTTCCATGATGGACGCAAGACCCATCACGGCGTTGACGGGCGTGCGTATCTCGTGGGAAACGTTGGCGAGGAAGTTGTTCGCCCTCTCGTTCTCTTCGAGGATGTCGTCTATCCTGTGTCGGTACTGCTTTTCGGTGTTGAACCATGCCGAGGACATCCTGTCCGCAAGCACTGCCCCCAGCACTATGAGCAGGAACTGCCACGCCGACCTGACGATGTTCGACGCGTCGAGTTTCAGT
Source organism: Ruminococcus sp. YE71 (assembly GCF_900119155.1). Classification (GTDB taxonomy): domain Bacteria; phylum Bacillota; class Clostridia; order Oscillospirales; family Ruminococcaceae; genus YE71. Next base: position 64,988 of record NZ_FPIR01000003.1, read on the forward strand.
TTGCCCTCACCGCCTGCTATCAGCAGATGAAGTATCATGCCCGCAAGTCCGCCGCAGGTAGTGACCGCCACAAGGAACCGTTCCCCCGACATGGAGAAAATGAACACCATTATCACGATCAGCGCGGTGCTGTCGTAGAGGGTGTTGATGCTCACGGCATAGTAAAACGTCTCGAAAATGAGGAACACCGCGTAGCAGTATATCCGCGTCCTGCCCGAGCCTTTGCCCGAGATGTGTACACTGAGACACAGCAGCAGGCCTGCGATTATAACGGGTATCATCCATTTTTCCCAGTCAAGGATGATGTCCAGCAGGATAAGCACCCCCGAAAAGACCGTCATGGTGATTATTGTCACAAGGTGAGATAAAAAGTGCATCTCCTTGTCGATACCGCTGTCTTTCATTGTATCACCATCCTTTTGCCTTAAATGAACGTTCACAAGAATTTCTTATATTCTTTATTATTATACCATAATATACGATACAAATCAATAGTTTCTGACAAATATCATGAATTTAAAGCACTTTTCATTCATACCGTGCATATTTTATTCAAAACCGCTTGAAATCCGCGTTAAAATATGATATAATAGAATATGTTCACACGCAAAAAAAGGAGGATAACACTATGACACTTGAAAACGCACAGAAAAAACTCGCAGACTTCGGTCAGGAGCACCTGCTGAAATACTATGACACCCTCTCCGACGAGAGCAAGTCTGCACTTCTCGCACAGATCGAAAAGACCGACTTCGGCATGATCTCCCATATCGCCGACTTCGGCAAGAACGACGGCAGAGGTGTGTTCTCTCCCCTCGCCGCTATGCAGCGCGATGAGATAGTCCGCCGCGAGGACGAGTTCCGCACAGAAGGCATTAAGGCCATCAAGGAAGGCAAGACCGCCGCTCTCCTGCTGGCAGGCGGCATGGGCACACGTCTCGGCTCGGACAACCCCAAGGGTATGTACGACATCGGCGAGACAAAGCACGTCTACATCTTCCAGCGCATAATCGAGAACCTGCTGGACGTCGTTAAGGAAACAGGCACCTGGATCAGACTTTTCATCATGACCAGCGAGAAGAACAACGATGCCAGCGTCAAGTTCCTCAAGGAACACGATTTCTTCGGCTACCGCGAGGACAAGATCAGCTTCTTCACACAGGATATGGCTCCTGCCTGCGACCGTAACGGCAAGATCTACCTCGAAGCTCCCGACCACCTCTCCACCTCGCCCAACGGCAACGCGGGCTGGTACTCCTCGCTCCTGAAAGCAGGCCTCGGACACCTGTTCAAGGACGAGGGCATCGAGTGGATAAACATCTTCGGCGTGGACAACGTTCTCCAGCGCATCTGCGACCCCGCATTCATCGGCGCGACTATCCTCGCTGACGTTTCGGTGGGCGCGAAGGTCGTCCGCAAGGCTGCCCCCGACGAGCGCGTGGGCGTTATGTGTCTCGAAGACGGCAAGCCCTCTATCGTTGAGTACTACGAGCTCTCCGATGAGATGATGAACGCTAAGGACGCAAACGGCGACCCTGCCTACAACTACGGAGTTATCCTGAACTATCTCTTCCGCGTGTCGGCGCTCGAAGCTGTCGCTGACGACAAAATGCCCCTCCATGTGGTCGAGAAGAAGATACCCTACATCGACGAAAACGGCGACCTCGTTAAGCCCGAAGCCCCCAACGGCTTCAAGTTCGAGCAGCTCGTGCTCGACATGATACACCAGCTCGACACCTGCCTGCCTTACGAGGTCATCCGCGAACACGAGTTCGCACCCATCAAAAACGCTACAGGCGTTGACTCCGTCGAGACCGCTCGCGCCCTCTGCAAACTCAACGGGATAGTGCTTTGATTTTTCATTAGTGCAGGTCTTGTCTTGGGGGAAACCTTTCTGAAGAAAGGTTATCCCCCAAACCCATTTCCAAAGACTTTTAATGCTTTTTGGCTTGTGGTGCTTCTTCACTATTTTGTATTGATTGGGAAGATCGTGGTTCTACTGTTATATAGTTCGCACTTGCCAAAAAGACGTTCGATAGTGGATAACGCTTCAATTGCGGAATTTATCAGATAGTCACTCTTGAAGCGGTGATAGTCTATCTTTCCGACTACAAACCCGCACTCCCACCGAAAAAGCCCCCCGCCGCGGCAAGAGACTGCCGCGGCGGGGCTTTTGGTTTGTGTATTATTTGGAGAGGTCAATATTTCTTACTTGTTCTCTGAGGGGGAGGACAAACGGGGCGGAGACGCTGAGTTCGTCGATGCCCATTCTGAGGAACGCTTCGGTCAGCGAGGTATCGGCTGCGAGTTCGCCGCAGATGCCGATCCATGCGCCGTGCGCGTGGGCGTTCTTTGCCGCCATCTCAATGAGTCGCAGAATCGCTTCGTGGTGGGTATCCACGAAGGCTTCGAGCTTTGCGTTCTGGCGGTCGCAGGCGAGGGTGTACTGGGTGAGGTCGTTGGTGCCCACCGAGAAGAAGTCCACCATCGGTGCGAGCCTGTCGCTTATCACGGCGGCGGCGGGGGTCTCGATCATGATGCCCACCTCAACCTTATCGCTGAACGGGATGCCCTCAGCCGCGAGTTCCTTCTTCGCTTCCTCGCAGGCAGCGAGGCACTTCTCGACTTCGGGAACGCCGGTTATCATCGGGAACATGATGCCGAGGTCGCCGTATGCCGACGCGCGGTAGAGGGCTCTCAGCTGCGTTTTGAATATCTCGGGTCGGGTCAGGCAGATGCGTATCGCGCGGAAACCGAGGGCGGGATTGTCCTCCTTGTCCAGCTTGAAGTAGTCGATCTGCTTGTCCGCGCCGATGTCGAGGGTGCGGATGATGACCTTCTTGCCTGCCATGCTTTCGAGCACCCGCTTGTAAGCCGCGAACTGCTGTTCCTCGTCGGGGTAGTCGCTGCTTTCAAGATAGAGGAACTCGCTTCGGAAAAGTCCGATGCCGCCCGCGTCGTTCGCAAGCACCGCGCCGATGCCGTCAACGCCGCCGATGTTCGCGAATATCTTGATGTGAGTGCCGTCCTTTGTGACGTTTTCCTTGCCCTTGAGCTCCTGTAGGAGAGCTTTCTTGCGGGCGTCCTGTGCCTGCCTGTCGAGGCAGGTCTTTACGGTCTCATCGTCGGGGTCGAGGATGACCGTGCCCGTGTGACCGTCAACTATCATCCTGTCGCCGTCCTTTATCTGCGCGAGGAAATCCTCGCCGACGCTGATGACCGCAGGAATGTTCATGTTTCTCGCCAGTATCGCCGTGTGGGAGTTGGACGAACCGAACGCCGTCACGAACGCCAGCACCTTGTCCTTATCGAGGGACACTGTCTCGCTGGGAGCGAGGTCGTCGGCGCACACGATCATCTTGTCGAATGCCGCCGCACCGCCTGCGCCGCCGCCCGAAAGACACGCGATAACGCGGTTCGAGATGTCGCGCACGTCAGCAGAACGCGCCTGCATATAGGCGTCGTCCATCGAAGCAAACATATCGGCGAAGTTGTCGGAAGTCACAGCCACCGCGTACTCCGCGTTGACCGACTGGGTCTCGATGATGCTCTTTATCGAGTCGTTGTAGTCGTCGTCCTCGATCATCATCATGTGTATCTCGAAGATCTGCGCGTGGGTCTCGCCCACTTCTTTCAGCGCCTTCTCGTATATCTCCGAGAGCTGTGATATCGCCTGTGCCTTGGCGTTTTCGAGCCGTTCAAGCTCGGCAGCGGTATCATCGATATGAACGCGGCGGACCTGAGCCTCCTGCCGCTTGAACACAGAAACGCTGCCTACAGCTATCGCACCGTAAACGCCCTTGCCCTGAAACTTTTTCATAAGTCCGCCGCCTCCTTTATATCAAAGATTTGCCGACATGAACTCCTCGACCGCTCTTGCAGCCGCGACCTCATCGCCGCCCTCGATGTTGAAAGTAACGGTATCGCCGCACTTTACGCCGAGTCCCATGAGCATCATGAGCTTCGTTACGTCAACGGTCTTTTCGCCCTTTGTGACGGTGACCTTGGTGTCCGCGAAGCCTTTTACGAGCTTGCCGAGATTGCCTGCGGGTCTTGCGTGGATGCCGTTTGCGTCCTTGATAGTGTAGGTGAATGTTTTCATGATACATCTTCCTTTCGTGTATAAAATATCTGCTCTCTGATGAACAGTTATGGTTCGTAGTCTCTGATGTCGGGGTAGGATGCTATCGCCCCTGCCGACTGCACGCTTATCGAGCAGAACTCGTTCGAGAAGCCGAGTGCTGTCCTCAGCTGAGCGTCGCTCACGTCCGCGAGCTTTTCGCTGCCGATACCCATCTGACAGAGCTTCCACAGGAACGACCCGATGAAGCCGTCGCCTGCGCCCGTGGTATCGACTGCCCTGACCTTTTTGCCCTCCGCGAACGCCGACGCCTTCTTCGTGAACGCATAAGCGCCGCCGCTGCCGCAGGTGTAGACCACCAGCTTCACGCTGCCCGTGAACAGCTTCGGGAGCGCGTCCTCGACAGCCGTTTTTCCCGTGATGAATTCAAGCTCCTCGTCCGAGACCTTGACTATATCCGCCAGCGGGATGAAGCTCGTGACCGTCTGTTTCAGCGCCTCGCGGCTGTCCCACAGCTGAAAGCGCAGGTTCGGGTCGAAGCTGACCAGCGCTCCCCTGCTGCGTGCGGCGGTTATCGCCGCCATGTGCGCCTCCCTCATGGGGAAGTCACCCAGGTCAACGCTGCAAAAATGCAGGGCGTATGCGCCGTCGAAGTATTCCCCGCGCACCTTTTCGGGGGCGTAGAGCATATCCGCCGACGGCTTGCGGTAGAAGGAAAAAGTCCTGCCGCCGTCCGCTTCAAGGCTCACGAACGCCAGCGCGGTGTTCGCCTTGTCGGTAAGGCTCACGCAGCTGATGTCGATGCCGCAGCCTTCCAGCTCGCGGAGTATCTTGTGGCCGAAGGGGTCGTCGCCCAGCTGGGTCAGGAGCCTTGCCCTGCCGCCGAGCCTTGCGAAAGCTCCGCATACATTGGTCGGTGCTCCGCCGACCTTCGGCGAAAACGCGCCGACCTCATCGAACGAACATCCCGTCTTGTCGGGTATGAAGTCGATGAGGGCTTCGCCTATCGCCACTATCATATCATTAGACATCGGCTTTCACCTCCATAGCTGCAAGCGGATAAACGCTTCCGCCTGTTCCCTGCGCCGTCAGCGCGAGTGCGGTCTCACGCGGATAGAACCGCGTGCTCATTACCTTTTCGCCGCCGTTCAGATAGACCTCCACTGAGGACATATCCGCTATCATCTCCATGCCCGTGAACTTTCCGAGCTTCACACGGCGGACATCTCTGCCGCCGCTGACTTCCATGTCGGTGAACCGCATCGTGAAGATGCCGTCCCCGTAGGAAAGTTTCAGCACACCGCCAAGGTCGAGTGTGAACCTCTCACACGGCGAGAGCGACGCGAAGTAGAACGGAAGCTCTGTCGTGACCATTCCGCCGTCCTTCAGTTCGGCGGGGCTGCCTTTTCTGCCGTTCAGCTCCCATACGGGGCGCTGACAGATGCCGCCGTCCTCACGGAGCGTCAGCTCTCTCGGGAAGGTCAGGCAGTGCTGCCACCCGAGTTCGGCAGTCGGGTTCGAGTAGGGGATGTCGCCGATGCCCATCCAGCCGATGAGCAGCACCCTGCTGCCCTGCCCCCTGCCGTCGGGAGCGATGAAGCTCTGGGGCGCGTAGAAGTCGAAACCGTAGTCCCACTCCTCGAAGTCACGGAGAGTGTCGTCGTATCTGAAATAGCCCGAGCTGTAGACGTTCTGGTGTTCGGTCTCGCCGTGGGGCATACCTTGGGGCGAGATGCCGAGGAAGCGTTTTCCGCCGACGTCGATGACATCGGGGCACTCCCACATATAGCCGAAGTCGGGGACGGACAGCTCGTAGTCAAATGACCAGTCAGTCAGGTCGTCCGAGCGGTAGAACAGCACGCAGCCCTTGTCGTCAAGAGTCCTCGCGCCGAGCACCATGCGGTAAACTCCGTCCTCTTCCCAGACCTTCGGGTCGCGGACATGGCAGGAGCAGTAGTCGGGGTAGTCGGCGTTTCTGAGGAGCGTCTGTTTTTCGCTCATGGTCACGCCGTCGGCAGTGGTGACGCGGATAACGTTCGCGCCGCGCCCCGAGGTGATATAGTCGTGGTCGCCCTCTTCCTTGACGTTGCCCGTATAGAAGAGGTTCAGCAGCCCGTCCTTTACGAAACCGCAGCCCGAGTAAACTCCGCTGCGGTCATCGGGATGGTCGGGACGCATCACTGCTCCCGTGAAGCGCAGGTGAATCAGGTCTTTGCCCGACCAGTGGCCCCAGCATTTGCCGCCGCTGCCGTATGCGCTTTCGGGAGAGTACTGGAAGTAAATGTGATATTCGCCGTTAAAGAAGCTCAGACCGTTGGGGTCGTTGAGCCATCCGCTTTTCGGTTCTAAATGGAGCTTTTGTCTCCAGTCATTTTTCATGGGGCATCAGTCCTTTAGCTGTTGTGACCCCTGCGGCGGCGGAAGTTTCGCTTCACTGCTTCCGCCTGTTCAGAGGTTTGTCCGCGGCTGCCGTTATTATTCAAGAATCGGTATTACATTTTGCGTATTGAAGCTGGTTTACGGCCTGCCGCAGATGTTCACTTGGTGGTGCTGATAAGTTCGTCGAGCAGATCAACGTGTCCGTCTGCCATGAGCGAAATATCCGAATAATCGTCTGCATTGGTGATGATAACGGGAGTGATGGTCTTATAGCCCTTGCTCTCGATGAGATCCTTGTCGAAGCTGATGAGAGTCTGACCTCTCTTGAAGCGTTCGCCGTCGCCAACGTGAGCAGTGTAGCCTTCGCCGTTGAGTTCAACGGTATTGATGCCGATGTGTATGAGCATCTCCATGCCGTTGTCAAGGGTGAGGCCTACAGCGTGGTGAGTATCGAACAGCATTGTAACTATGCCGTCAGCGGGAGCAACTACCTTACCGTCGATAGGCTCAACTGCTGCGCCCTTTCCGAGAACTTCGGTCGCGAAGGTCTCATCGGGAACGTCTGCCATAGCGATAGCCTTGCCGCAAAGCGGAGAGTATACGATAGTGTCGTCAAATTGTCTGCCTGCGGTATAAGCCGCGTTCTTTTCTATCTTGTGGTCAACGTCGTCCTCTTCGTCCTGATACAGGAAATAAGAGATCACGAAAGCTACTACAGCCGCGATGATGAAGGTGAGCAGATAGCCGACGAAAGTCTCGGTAGTGATAAGGAATCCGAATACGCCTGTAACGCCGTTAGCGGTAGCGTAAACGCCTGTCAGCGAAGCCGCAGCCGCGCCGCACGCGCCGCCTATCATACCAGCGATAAGGGGCTTTACGAAACGAACGTTTACACCGAAGATTGCGGGCTCGGTGATGCCGAGGAATGCGGAAAGGGATGCGGGAAGTGCCAGCGACTTGATCTTCTGCTGCTTGGTCTTGAATGCTACTGCGAGTGCAGCCGCGCCCTGTGCAACGTTTGCAGCGGTAGCGATAGGCATCCAGGTGTTCTTTCCGTCGTCAGCGAGCATCGCAAGCTCGATGGCATTGTACATATGGTGAACGCCTGCAACAACGGTAGGTGCGTAAGCGCCGCCCATGAGGAATGCGCCGACGCCGAAGGGGATAGCGATAAGTGCCTTTGCTCCGCTGAGTACCCATGTCTCAAGCTGCGAGAATACAGGACCGATAACGGTCATGGTAAAGAAGCCTGTAACGAGTACGGTAACGAGCGGAGTAACGAACAGGTCGATGACCTCGGGAACTCTCTTGTGAAGCCATTTTTCCAGCTTCGACATGAGGAGGACAGAGATGACTACGGGGATAACGTGACCCTGATAGCCCGTGTTCTGTATATTCCAGAGACCGAACCAGGACCAGAGGGTCGAGGTCTCAGCGCCTGCTGCCGACCATGCATTGATGAGACTCGGGTGGATCATTATCATACCGATGACCGCGCCGAGGTAGATGTTGCCGCCGAATATCTTCGCCGCGCTGACCGCGATGAGTATCGGGAGGAATGTGAGAGCTGCATTGGAGAAGATGTCCAGCAGCCCGAAGAGATGCGAACCTGCCATTTCCGGGAAAGCCTTCGACAGACCGCCCAGCAGTCCGCAGAGAAGACCCGTAGCCACGATGGCGGGGATGATAGGAACGAAGATGTCGCCGATGGTCTTTATCGCACGCTTGTAGAACGGACCTTTTGCCGCAGCTACAGCCGATGCGTCATCCTTCGAGGCAGCTTCCACGCCCGAGAGCTTGATGAACTCGTCATAGACCTTGTTTACCGTGCCGGTGCCGATGATGACCTGAAGCTGACCCGCAGCCTCGAAGACACCCTTAACGCCTTCAACGTTATCGAGCGCTTTTTTCTGCACCTTGCTGTTGTCTGCAATAACGAGTCTCAGTCTCGTTGCACAATGGGCTGCGCTTACAATATTGGTCTTGCCGCCTATAGCGGTAAGTATCTCATACGCGCACTTGTTGTAATCCATAAAATCAACTCCTTAAAAAGGTCGCGGTCTCGATGCGGTCTTACGCCCAGCATCGGATTTGTATCTTAAATAGATTATAACACACTATTCCTGAAATGTCTATTGACGGACTGCGAGAATTTCACACTTTCATTCAGTTGGTTTCACACAGTTTCATACTCACTTTTGTCAAAAGTCGCTAAATAGCGTACTTTCTCTCTCGATAACAGTATAGTCGAGCCGAAGCGTCCTGCTCACCCCGTCGCCGTGGCGCAGGTCTCTCAGCAGAAGCTCCGCGGCATTGATGCCCGAAGTCTTGTAGTGAAAGTGCGCCGTGGTCAGCGAGGGGGCGGACACCCTGCCGAACTTGCTGTCGCCCACCGAGCACATCATGATATCCTCTGGTATCCTGATGCCCGACTCACGGCAGTAGAGGACTGCACCCAGCGCGATGGTATCGGTGGCGCAGAAGATGCAGTCGGGTCTGCTCCTGCCCGAAAGCAGGTGCTTCGCCTTTTCGTAGCCCGAGTCCATGTTGAACTGTGCGGTCTCAAAGAAGTGCGGATCGACCGTGAGACCTGCATCCCTCACAGCCGCGTCGAAGCCGTCACGCCGAGCCTTCCCTGCCGCGAGGTCTTCAAGCGTAACGCCGATAAATGCAGGCTTTTTCGCGCCTTTCCCGAGCATGAGCGAAGTCAGTGCGTAAGCCGCGCCGTAGTCGTTGTGGCACACGCAGTTGAAACCGCTCAGCTCCTGGCCGACTATCACCACGGGCACCCTCATCTTTTTCAGCACCGACATATGCAGTTCGGTGAATATGGTCGCCAACAGGATAACGCCGTCAACGCGGTTGTTGTGGAACAGGTCGAGCGACGCCACCTCACGCTTGTAGTCGTTGGCAGTGTTGACCAGCAGCAGCTCGTAGCCCTCGGCTTCGAGCACATCGCTGATGCCCTCGACCACCCTCGCGCAGCTCTCGCTCGACAGCTTCGGGATGATGACCCCGACCAGCTTTGTCACGCGCTTTTTCGACGATCTGGCGGTGATATTCGGGGCGTAGCCCGTCTGTTCAATGGCTTTTTCGATAAGTTCGCGTTTGTCGTCACTGAGGTAGCCGTTATTGAAGTATCTGCTGACAGCCGACCTGGAGACACCCGCGATCTCTGCGAACTCTGATATGTTCATATGAAACCCCCTTATGAAACCGATTCCCATAATCACATTATACCACATCCCGTGCAAAAAATCAAGCCCAAAAAGCACGACATTCTGTATAATTTCCCAATCACTTTTTTGTTGACATTTCTTTTGCTATATGATATAATAAAAAGGTAAGCACTGTAACGCAGGGTTTACGTGACTGTCGAACCGTTTACGGCAAGACACGACAGCAATTCTTTGGTGTACAGGACAAGCAGCGAAGTGTTTTTTTGAGGTGATACCAATGCCGCAGACAGCCATAAGACGCCTGCCCGAGACCGAGCAGCGCGCCGAGATACTCATGACGAGGGCGAAGAAGCATGATGATACAGTTCCTCCGCTCGATTTCGTGTATGAAGAAAAGCCGCTTTACGAAGGCGCGAAGAGACTTTTCGACATCATCCTGTCGCTGACGGCGCTGATACTGCTGTCGCCTGTTATAATGATAACGGCGGCTATGATAATGATCCGCGACCCCGGCAACCCGTTCTTCTCGCAGGACAGAGTCGGCAAAAACGGCAAGCATTTCCGCATTTACAAGATGCGTTCGATGTACAAGAATGCGGAGAGTGCGAAAGCGGCGCTGATGGCGCGTAACGAATCTGAGGGCTGCAACTTCAAGATCAGGCAGGATCCGAGGGTGCTGGGCAAGCTGGGCAAGTTCATCCGCAGTTCTTCGATCGACGAGCTGCCGCAGCTGCTGAACATACTGAAAGGCGAGATGTCGTTTATCGGGCCGCGTCCGTTCATCCCGAGGGAGCAGGAGCAGCTGACAGCTGACAGACTGCTGGTAAAGCCCGGGCTTTCGTGTTACTGGCAGGTAAACGGAAAGAATTCGCTTTCGACAGAGATGAGCGAGTATTGTGACAGGAAGTACATTATGGACAGGTCTATCATCACCGACCTTGGAATCGTGATGAAGACGCTGTATATAGTAATGAACAACAGAAATACGTAAAACCAAGCGGTGTTCGTAAAGAGCACCGCTTTTTTTGCAAAAAGCAACAACGTCCCGACCTCGCCAGAGACTCAAAAAGTTTAGGAGGGGTCTGGGGAGACCCTTTTCAAAGGGTCCCCCAGCAGGGGCTCGGGGACGGCGTCCCCGCCAAGGGAATAAGGCTTTGAAGCCAAAGCGCACCAACATCCCCCCACCAACATAAAATCGGCAAATCCCGAACCAAACATCCAAAAAGGCGCAGACCCAAAAGTCCGCGCCTTTCTCTAAAGAACAATAGATTTGCCGATTTTATTTTCGCGAGAGAGCGCAAGCGATTCGAGTGAAACACCCCATCGCACCGAAGGTGCGACAAAGCTACATCTCAAAGCACTCGGTTTGTGCAGTTCGGAGAAATCGCTGGCGCGATTTTGGGGGCTTTGCCAAAAGTCGCTTCGCTCTTTTGGCAAAATAAAATCGGCATTTCACGCTTCGAGGGTTTGTTTGAACTCGTCTTTCATGTTGAGTTCTTTTCCTCGGGTTTTCGGGAAATGCCGATTTTATTTTTGGTCGGGGCGTTTGTGCGCTTTGGCTTCAAAGCTATGTTCCCAGGGCGGGGACGCTGTCCCCGAGCCCCTGCTGGGGGACCCTTTGAAAAGGGTCTCCCCAGACCCCTCCTAAACTTTTTGAGTCTCTGGCGAGGACGGGACGGAGACTCTGTCCCTGAGTCACTGTTTTGGGAGCCTTTGTAGCCGTGCGCAGCTAAGGCGGGGGTCTCCCTCCCTCCTAAACTTTTTTCTGCCCTGGCGAGGACGGGACGTGGGTTGGGTTACTGTAATTCTCCTCTGCTGAATTCGCTCAGCTCAAGTCCCTCATTTCTCTCAAGCGCCCAGCGGATGTTCCACTCGCTCGTGAAAAGTAACAACGGACGCTCCCTCATGTCATTCACTACCTTCGTGTCGGAACTCAGCTTCAGATCCTTCGGCTCGGCAGGCGACTTGTCTATCCATCTGATGTACGAATATCCCAAGCCTTCCTTTATCATGTCCACACCGTACTCGTTCTTCATGCGGTACTCAAATACGTCGAACTGGAGCACGCCGACAACGCCGACAATGACTTCCTCCATGCCCAGCAGCGGCTCGCGGAAGATCTGTATCGCACCTTCCTGCGCTATCTGCGTGATGCCCTTCACAAACTGCTTGCGCTTCATCGTGTCCTTCGAGCGGTAACGCATGAAATGCTCGGGCGCAAACGTCGGGATGCCCTCGAACATGAACTTCTTCGATGGTGCGCAGACCGTGTCGCCGATCGAGAAAATGCCGGGGTCGAACACGCCGATGATGTCGCCTGCATACGCTTCGTCAATGATCTCACGCTCCTGAGCCATGATCTGCTGCGGCTGCGACAGACGCATCTTCTTGCCGCCCTGAACGTGCAGTACGTCCATCTCCTTGTCGAACTTGCCCGAGCAGACACGCAGGAACGTGATGCGGTCGCGGTGCGCCTTGTTCATGTTCGCCTGTATCTTGAACACGAACGCCGAAAAATCGGGCGAGAACGGGTCGATGACTCCCTCGGTAGAGGTTCGCGGCATCGGCGGCGGCGTCATTTGCAGGAACTTTTCGAGGAACGGCTCAACACCGAAATTCGTCAGCGCCGAACCGAAGAACACGGGCGAAAGTCTTCCGCTGTGTACCGCTTCGAGGTCGAGCTCGTCCGACGCGCCGTCGAGAAGCTCGATGTCGTCGCGCAGAGTCTCGTAGTTGGTGTCGCCTAGTATGTCAGCGAGTGCGGGGTCGGACAGGTCAGCCTCGTTCGCGCTGACCTTGTGGCTGCCGCCCGTCGGGTCGAACCATATAACGCGGCGGCTGTTTCTGTCGAACACGCCCTTGAAATCCTTGCCCGAGCCGATCGGCCAGTTGATGGGGCAGGTGGGCATACCAAGCTCGTTCTCGATCTCGTCGATGAGGTCGAAGGGGTTCCTCGCCTCACGGTCGAGCTTGTTGATGAACGTGAATATCGGGATGTGTCTCATGGCGCAGACCTTGAACAGCTTTCTGGTCTGGTTCTCGACACCCTTTGAAGCGTCGATGACCATGACCGCCGAGTCAGCCGCCATAAGTGTACGGTAGGTATCCTCCGAGAAGTCCTGATGACCGGGAGTGTCGAGGATGTTGATAACGTGGTCGGCGTACTTGAACTGCATTACCGAGGACGTTACCGAGATACCTCTCTGCTTTTCTATCTCCATCCAGTCGGAAACTGCGTGACGGGAGTTTTTCTTGCCCTTTACAGCGCCTGCCTGTGCGATAGCACCGCCGTACAGCAGGAACTTCTCGGTAAGTGTCGTCTTACCTGCGTCAGGGTGAGAGATGATGGCGAAGGTTCGCCGTCTGTTTATTTCTTTTTCGAGTTCTGTCATATTTTCCTCCGTTTATTTCGTGAATACATACATTGCTATTATAGCACGCTATCCTCGGGAAATCAATGGATATTGTGTAAATATGAGCCATAGCGCAGCCCGAAAACACCGTGATACCGCGAAAACAAACGCAGTCCTCAGGGCGGCGTACACCCTGTCATCCCGACATTATCCCCGTACATGATCTTTTCCGCTCCTTTTCGCCGCACTTTTCGTTTCAGATAAAAACCTCTCCGACGGGGAGAGGTTTTCTATCATACGATCTTTGAACTTGTCTGAGTCAGCAGGAGCTGCTTCGAGAATCCTGTGTCGTCAATGATCTCAAATCTGCCCATAGCGATATCTGCGATCGAAATGGTCAGCAGAGACAATCCCTTGCGGAAGATCACACAGATGTGGCTGTAGATCTTCACCTCGTCAAAATCAGTCAGGATCGGTGCGCCGTTCTTCAGAAGCTGACCGTTCTCAAGATTAAAATGCTGCATTGTAAATTCACCTCCGAACGAGTGTCCTTTACTATTATATCACACTCTCCCGAAAAACGCAATAGCTTTCAGAGAAAAATCCCTCAGCCGCGGTCGGGTCTGTAGAAGCTCGTACCTATCAGGCGGTTCTTATCCGAGATAGCACCCGGCTCAAGCTGTGCGATATTCTTTTCATACATATACATTTTCGCGTCGAGGTCGTCTATCATGCTCAGCACCAGCGCTTCGGGAACAGCGGGCAGCGTTATCGCGTCGAATTCCTTCTTGCCGTGGTGTGAAGCTATCAGGTGTTTGAGCAGCCTGTACGCTTCCTCTTCAAGCTCGCCCTCGTAGGTCAGCCTGAACTCGTTGAGCATCTCGATACCGAGCAGCAGGTGCTCGAACAGCACCCCGTCGGAGGTGTAAGCCGCCATCCCCAGCTCGCTTGTGGTCATCGAGCGGAGCTTGCCGATGTCGTGTATCGCAGCCGCGCTCACAAGAAGCTCGGCATCCAGTGCGCTGTAGACCTTCGTCATGCAGATGGCAGCCATCGCCATGCGGAAGCTGTGATAAACGAGACCGCTGCGGAGGTCGTGGTGCATCTTCAGCGCCGCGGAGGACTTTATGTAATCCGCCTTGTTCGCTTCAAGAAACGCGCAGACGAACTCGCCGAGGCCGCTCCTTGCACCGCATCTCTGTTCGGCGGTCTTGTCGGCGGAGTGGCGTATCATCTTCAGTATCTCGGCGTACATTTTCTCGGGGTCGTGAGGGGGCATCGGCACCAGCTGAACGAGTGCCGAGCTGTCGTTGCTTTCGAGCCTTATGTCCGAGAAGGTGTAGCTCCTGCCGTTGAAATCCGATACCTCGACCTTCGCGCTTATGACCGAGCCCTCGCGCACCGAAATGCCCTCAAGCTCCTCTGCCGTAATGCTGAACGCCTTGCCGCTGACCATAGCCTCGCCGTCCATCACCGTGATGTCGATGTAGGGCTTGCCGTTCTTCGCGACGCCGCAGTTCTTGTAGGACGCAACCGCCAGCGTCACCTCTGTGGTGCTCCCCTTCGCGATGGGGAGCGTGGATAATTTCACTTTGTTCATATCATCACCGCTGTGAGTTTCCCGTCATGCCGCCATCGGCCGTTTTCTGTCGGCAACAGTCGGCGGAGTAAAGGGTATATCGGCAGCCGAGCTGGACTCGTCGGTAGGTATCTGCTCTCGGAAGCTGCCGTCCTGTATCTTGTCGATAAGGTCGTAGTAGATTATCGAGTTCGATACCTCGATGCAGTCGGAAGCGTATTCCGCCCTGACCCTGATATACTGGTCGTCAACGACTCCGTCGTTCTTATGGAGCGCGGCGTTCGCGGCTGAGTAATCATTCTCCGCAAACTTGTACAGACCGTGTTTCTCGTCGTTGTACATGGGTATCGGGTCGTCCTTGTATTCCTGATTGCAGGAAGCCACCGCCGCAACGTTCACGTAATCCTTATGGTCGAAGTAGGTCTCCTTCTGAGCGTCGTAGTAAACGCTGTCGGTCATGAAGTTGCCGTTCGGGAAGATAACGATATTCTCTTCGCCCTCGGCTATCGAGAAGATGTCGTGACCGAGCGCGTAGTTGTTCGACCATCCGAACATATTTCCGATAGTCGGCTGGATATCGTACATACCCATCACGGTCTTTATCTCCTTCGGCTCATAGCCGCCGTCCTTCGACCAGATGATGAAGGGGGTCTTGCGGTTGAGGTTGTAGTAGAAGTCGTCAACGGGGATGTAACCGGGGTCGTCCTCGGTCAGCACCTCATCGGTGAAGGGGTTGTAGTTGAAGTAGTATTCGTACTGGTCTTCCTTGATCTTCGCGTCGTGGTCGCCGTAGAGCACCAGAACGGTATTGTCCAGCAGACCTGCCGCGTCAAGGTCGGTCATCAGCTGACCGAGAGCCTCGTCGGCGTAGTGGGCGCTCTTGAAGTAGCTGCCCAGCTTCTTGCCGTTGAGGAAGCTGCGGCGTACCTCTTCGTACATACCCGTTTCCTCGTTGTACTGCTTGAAGCGGAAGCTGACGTCGAAGTCGCTCACGCGCTCGATATCGGTGAAGGGGGTGTGGTTGGTGAGCATCAGCAGTGCGCCGTACCAGTTGCTGTAGGCGCCGTTGATCTCCTTTATCTTCGGAACGAGCTGACGGAAGAAGGACTTATCGGAAAGTCCGAGGCCTATCGTCTCGTCTATCTCGAAGTCGGTGGTGTAGTTATAGAGCCTGTCGTATCCGAGGGACGAGTGCAGGTTGAGTCTGTTCCAGTAGGAACCGTTGTTGCCGTGCATGGAGAAAACGTAGTAGCCCTGCTCCTTGAACTTCTTCTGCATGGTCACGTAGTCTCTGTCCCAGTAGTTTACGGCTACCGTACCGCTCGACGCGGGCATCAGCGAAGTCGCGAGGGTGAACTCACTGTCCGAGCTCGTGCCCACCGACTCCTGTGCGTAGAAGTTCGAGAAGTACAGGCCTTCCTTGGCCAGCTTCTGAAGATTCGGCGCAACGGGCTCGCCGTTGAAGTAGGTGTCGAGACAGAACTGCTGCATACTCTCACAGTGGATGACCAGTACGTTCTTGCCCTTGAATATATCGGAGTATTCGTTAGCCTTTTCCTTGGTCTTTTTCTTCTCCTTGACGGGAGTTACCTTGCCCGTGTTCTCGGAGTCGTTCTTCGATTCAAAGAACTCGTCGAACTTCTTCTTGCTCTCCTCGTAGCCGAACATCATGTTGACCTTAGCGTGTACCGAGCTGACAGCGTCGCTTATCTGGTAAACGTACATACCGAAGCTGGACATTACCGACTCTCTGTTCCACTGCTTCACAAGTCTTGAACAGTCGGTCTTTGTGAGCATGGTGGAGAAGACGAGTCCGCTTCCCAGCGCGAGTATCAGCGCCGAGCCTGCGTAGCCCGAGAGCACAGCCTTGCTCTGTTTCTGCATGGTGTAAGCCTTGCCGCGCTTTTTCTTGAGAAGTATGTAAGTCAGCGCAACGAATACCATCGGCAGCAGCAGCAGGAAGTCCTTGGGTCTGACGATGTTCGCAACAGCGTCCATAACGCCGCCCAGCTGTGACGCGGTCGAAGCCTGCGACACCGAAAGGAACGACTTGTAGTTGCGGTAGAATATCGAGTTGCCCGTGGCGAGTATCGAGAATATCACCGTCCAGGTCATGAGATACGCGAATCGCGCCTTCTGCTTCCTGAACAGGAATCCTACGGTGCCAATGACGATGACGGCCGTGAAGTCCGCGAGCATCGGCTTTACGACAGCCTTCACCATGTCGGCGGTGTTTGCGGCGTCGCCGAAGCGCACCGTGAACAGCCTGAGCACCAGCGAGTCGATAACGAGCGTTATGACGAACACCAGGAATACGGAATTGTTCACGATGAGATCCTTTATCCTGCCGAAAAATCCCGGCTTTTTCGCCGCCGCCGAGGTGTTATCTGTCTTCTCCGCCACGGCTTCGGACGAGGCCTTTTCAGCAGTCTCCGCCTTCTCTTCCGCTGTGTTTTCAACAGTTTCGGCGGCGGTCGTTTCTGTTTTCTCCACATCAGCGGAGAGCTTTTTCTTTTTGTTCTTCTTGCTCAATTTATGTTCTCCTTTTTGTATAATTCATCTAAACAACGTACTAATTATATTTTACTACAAACCGCCGAAAAGTCAAGGCAAAATGCCTGTTTTTCAGAACGATTTCACATTCGTAACAAAAAAATCACACACGTATCGCAAAGTTTTCTGCAATATACCGTACTTTCTGCCGACTCTCACGCACTGCTCTGCTGTTTCATTTTTCCGCATAGAAAGTCGAGGACGCCGTCTGGCATATCCGCTCTGTTCATGAACACCCGTGCGCGGTTGCCTGCGACTATGGTAACGAGGTCGTCCAGCTCGGGGACCTTCTGAACGTTCGGATAAGTTATCGTCTCGTTCCTGCCGCCCCCGTCCGAGAACACTATCCTGTCCTCATAGAATCGTATGCTTTGCCGAAGCTCTTTATCACCAGACCCGAACACCTCGGAGCATATCTGATTTTCCTGCCGCCTGCCTGCGGTGAATGCAGGGTAAGCCGCGAATCCGCCCACCAGCAGGCAGACTATCCATATGTACATATCGTCGAAACTGTCGAGGGTGAATATCTTATACAGCGCGAATGCCGCGGCACAAAGGCACACCGCCGCGAACACCCACGCCGCCCATCGGCGCTGTCCCGTGCGTATCCCTCGCCGAAGCTGTTCTTCTGTCACGCGGGAATCGACTTTAAATCTCGGTCTTTCCATGCCGCTGTCACATCCTCTCACCTTATATTATATCATATTTTTTTCATAATTTCAAGATGGAATTTTAATTTTCCGTCAGTTTCCCGCCCCGAAAAGCGGTCTGCCGACTATCACCGTATCCGACACGATATACTCGTCAGTGACCGTCACCGTCTGCGGTCTGCCGCCCAGCACCGCCAGTATCTCGACGTTTATCGCCAGCGTCAGCCGACATCGGGTCTGGTTCACGCCTGCGGTGGAGAACTCGCTTTCGAGCTTCACGTCCGCCGTCCCGTGCTGTTCGAGCCCTATCCTGAGCCTGTGACCCTTTCCGACCAGCGGCGCAAAACCCGTCAGCGTCCCGACTGGCACGCCGACCTCGCTGTTGTACAGCTCCGAGAGCGCGGCGTTTATCTCGCTTTTGAGTCTGTTCTCAAGGATGTTCACCGCGGCAGCGTCGGTCTCGGCGGAAGTGACGTTACCTTCTCTGTCGCGGCTGATGACGATACATTCTCCCGCGTCATCTCCCACCGCCCTGTTCACCGCCTCGGCGATGACCCTGTTGGCGTCCTGCCTGACCTCGAACCCGAGGACTTCCCGAGTGTGTGCGAGCATCTGCGCGTACACCGCCGCGCACAGCAGCGCTGCCGCCGCCACCGCTCCGCAAAGTATGTAAGACACCGTCACCGACCTGCTGCATCTGTCCGTCCGCATAGCATCGCCTCCCTTTACATGATAAGCGGCTGCCTGCGAATGCGTGAAAAAAATCGGCAGCGTCCGAAAACACTGCCGATGGATGCTTATCAGCTAAAGAGCTTACTTCACGAAGTCCTCAACGGTCTTTACGATGTTGTCAGCGCACAGACCGAACTCCTTGAGCAGGTCAACTGCGGGACCCGAGTGACCGAACTCGTCGTTCACGCCGATCTTCCTGACCTTGGTGGGGCAGGTCTCTGCGAGCACGTCGCAAACTGCCGAACCGAGTCCGCCGATGATGCTGTGCTCCTCAACGGTGACTACCTTGCCAGTCTTCTGAGCGGTAGCAGCGATGAGTTCAGCGTCGATAGGCTTGATGGTGTGGATGTTGATGACCTCAGCGTCGATGCCCTTGTCGGCAAGTGTCTTTGCAGCCTCGATAGCCTCAGCTACCATCAGACCGCTTGCGATGATGGTAACGTCCTTGCCGTCCCTGAGCTTGACGCCCTTGCCGATCTCGAACTTATAGGTAGCAGCGTCATTGAAAACGGGCACTGCCAGTCTGCCGAATCTCATGTAAACGGGACCCACATACTTGATAGCAGCCTCAACTGCGGCTCTTGCCTCAACGTCGTCAGCGGGGTTGATAACGGTCATACCCGGGATGGTGCGCATCAGAGCGATATCCTCGCAGCACTGGTGGGTAGCGCCGTCCTCACCAACGGAGATACCTGCGTGGGTAGCGCCGATCTTGACGTTCAGGTGGGGATAACCGATAGAGTTGCGCACGATCTCGAAAGCGCGTCCTGCCGCGAACATCGCAAAGGTGGAAGCGAAGGGTATCTTGCCGGTAGCCGCAAGACCTGCCGCAACGCCCATCATGTTAGCCTCAGCGATACCGCAGTCGAAGTGGCGCTCGGGGAACTTCTTCTTGAAGATGCCTGTCTTGGTAGCGGCAGCAAGGTCTGCGTCGAGAACGTACAGGTTTTCATACTTATCACCCAGCTCGGCAAGAGCGTTGCCGTAGCTTTCACGGGTAGCTATCTTCTTTACATCAGCCATTTTTACTCACCGTTCCTTTCTCACGCTTCAAGTGCGGCGAGCTGTGCTTCGAGCTCGCTCTTTGCCTGTGCGTACTGCTCAGCGTTGGGTGCAGCGCCGTGCCACGATACGTTGTCCTCCATGAAGGAAACGCCCTTACCCTTGATGCTCTTCTGAATGATAGCCACAGGCTTGCCGGAGATGCTTGCAGC
The DNA here is from genome assembly GCF_900119155.1 of Ruminococcus sp. YE71. Lineage (GTDB taxonomy): Bacteria > Bacillota > Clostridia > Oscillospirales > Ruminococcaceae > YE71. The sequence continues at coordinate 84,708 of NZ_FPIR01000003.1, forward strand.
CTCGGCAAAAGCCTTGTCGATAGCGTCAAAGTCGTGAGCGTCGCACTCGATAACGTGCCAGCCGAACGCCTTGAACTTGTCAACGATAGGATACGGGGACATAACATCGGAAACTCTGCCGTCGATCTGGAGACCGTTGTTGTCAACGACTGCGGTCAGGTTATCGAGCTTATAGTGAGCTGCGAACATAGCAGCCTCCCATACCTGACCCTCCTGGATCTCGCCGTCACCGAGAACGGTGTATACCTTGTAGTTTTCGTTCGATATCTTAGCCGAAAGAGCCATACCGCAGGCAACAGAGATACCCTGTCCCAGCGAACCCGAGGACATATCCACACCGGGGATGTGGATGCAGGGGTGACCCTGGAGCATAGCACCGATGTGGCGCAGGCTCTTGAGCTCCTCAGTGCTGAAATATCCCTTCTGGGCAAGTACGGAATATAAAGCGGGAGCGGTGTGACCCTTGGAAAGAACGAAGCGGTCTCTCTTGGGATCGTCGGGGTTCTTCGGGTCAACGTTCATTTTGTTGTAGTAAAGATAGGTAAGCGTATCTGCGATCGAAAGTGAGCCGCCCGGGTGTCCCGACTTGGCGTTGAACACGCCTTCGAGAATGCCCAGTCTTACCTTGCAGGCTGTGATCTCAAGCTGTTTTTTCAGCGTAGCATCCATAGGTTTTATACCTCCAAATATTATATTGAATTTGTTACCGTAAACTTTTAATGGGAGATCGTTTTCGGGTCGCAAATTGTTGGCTTGGTTTGTTTTTGTGTGATGGTGGGGAGTTGCGCCTTTGGCGCTCACGAGACTATTGTGGTTATTTTTTCTTCGTTTCAGTTACTTTTTGGAATATATATTCTACTGCTGCGGCTATCGCACTTTCCTCACAGGATACGTCCAATTCTATATCGGCAGCAGCTTTTACGTCCGCGGCGGCATTCGACGGGCATATGCCCACATCCGCCTCTCGGAGCATCTCGATGTCATTATTATAATCGCCTGCCGCTACGACTGTGAAGTCTTCCATACCGCAGGCCTTTTTCAGCTCTTTTAACGCATACCCCTTTGAAATATTCTTCGGGAGCATCTCATAGTACATCGGCGCCGAAATGACAAAATCTATCTCGGGATAATACTCGCGCACCTTGTCCACACTGCCGATTATCTCATGCAGATGCTCGGGCTCACGCGCAAACAGCACCTTATACCAGTTCTTCGGTATCTCGTCCACAGGGCACTCCACAGGCGTCACCTGACAGATGCCGCAGTGCGCACGCTCCATCTCGGTCATCTGCGGAACGTACACGCCCTCTATCGGCAGGCACTCGCACCCGACCTCAGGATGCATGGCGAGAAGCTGTTTCGTCAGCTCCCTTGCGCTGTCGGGAAGATACACGTCAAATATCTGTTTTTTCTCGGCAAGGTCGTATACCATGCCGCCGTTGCACATGATTATCGGGCAGTTCACCCTCACCATGTCAAAATAAAGCATAGAAGCCTGCAAGCTCCTGCCCGTCGCTATCGAAAACCTGCCGCCGGCGTTCATCAGACGCTCGACAGCCGCGATGTTTTCGGGAGAGGGTATCTTGCTCGCAGGGAGAAAGGTGCCGTCCATATCGGTTATGAGCAGTACCTTTGAGATATCTTCAAACAAATTATTTCCTCAATTCCTCAAGAATCTTCTGAAAATACTGCGGCAGTTCGGAGTCGAACTCCATATACCTGCCGTCGGGGTGGACAAAGCCTATCTTCTTTGCGTGAAGGCACTGTCCCTCGATGCCTTTATAGGGTTTGCCGTACACGTCATCGCCGAGGACTGCGTGTCCCTTGTAGGCGCTGTGTACTCTTATCTGGTGAGTCCTGCCCGTTTCCAGCGTGAACTTCACCCAAGAATAGCCCTTGAAGCGTTCTATAGTTTCGTAGTGCGTAACGGCGTTTTTTGAGTTCTGCTCGGTGACGCACATTTTTTTCCTGTCGTATCTGCTTCTTCCGATGGGCGCGTCGATAGTGCCGTTTTCGGGGGCGAAAGCGCCGCAGACTATCGCGTTGTATTCCCTCGTGAAGCTGTGTTCTTTTATCTGCTCTGCGAGACAGCGGTGAGCCTCATCGGTCTTTGCGACCATGAGAAGTCCGCTGGTCAGCTTGTCGATGCGGTGAACTATCCCGGGGCGCACCACGCCGTTTATCGACGACAGCCGTCCCTTGCAGTGGAACATCAGCGCGTTGACAAGTGTGCCGTCGGGGTTTCCTGCGGCGGGATGCACCACCATTCCCTTCGGCTTGTTTACCACGAGGAGCTGTTCGTCCTCGTACACTATCTCGACGGGTATATCCTGGGGTTCGGCGGTAAGCTCCTGTGGTTCGGGTATCTCGCCCGTGACCGTGTCATCGCGTCTGAGCTTCATGCTTTTTGACGCTTTGCCGCCGTTGACCGTGACCGCCCCCTCAGCTATAAGCCCTTCTATCCGCGAACGCGAAAGTTCGGGCAGCTGCAAAGCGAGCCATTTGTCGAGCCGCATCCCTGCGCTCTGTTCATCCGCGAGCAGTTCAAAACGCTCACTCGCCATCGCTCTTCTCCGTTTTCTTCTCCTTCTTCGGCGATTCGTCGAAGAAGAACATATACACGCAGAACAGGACTGCCCCGATGACCACGCAGATATCCGCGAAGTTGAATATCGGGAAGTTGAACAGTTCGCATTTCAGGTAATCTATGACCTCGTGCATCCTCACGCGGTCAATAAGGTTGCCGATACCGCCGCCGAGTATGAGACCCAGCGAGATAAGGCAGAGTTTCGAGCCGTGACGGTTGCGGTACATATACCACACCGCCAGCGCTATGACGACGCAGGGCAGCGCGATAAGGAACCATGTCTTGCCCGCCATCATGCTCCATGCCGCACCCGTGTTGCGGATGTGGGTTATGCTGAGCACATGGGGGATGAACTTTTTGACCTCATTCAGCCCGAAATTCGAGTTGATATACAGCTTTATCAGCTGGTCGATGACCACCGATACAGCCGCAATAATGAGCGATGCTATGAACATCAGCGCTTTTCATCGGCGGAGTTTCTGCCAAAGCGCAGCTCCGACGTATTGGTGGGCAGATTTATAACGGGAGTGAAGGAAGCGGTATTGATGACCTCATCGTAGTGCTTCTGCTTCTCGGCTTCCTCGTCGAGAGCCGCCTGCTCCTCGTCGTAGTATTCCTCGTCGTCCTCGTAGTACTCTTCATCATCGTAGTACTCGCCGTACTGTGTCTCATACTCATCGAGCTCCTCATCGGACATCTCGGGCACTTCGGTGATGAGCTTTATCTGCTGAGTATACAGGTCGAGCAGGGTGCTCTTGAAGTATGTGGTCTCAGCCTTTGCTCTTGCGAGCTCTATCTGCTCAGCGGTAAGTTCAGCCTTGATGCTCTCGATCTCGGCAGAAGTCTCTTCCTTGAGCTGTTTGAGAAGAGCGTCAACGTTGGCGTGATGCTCTTTCTTGATGCGTTCGATCTCTTCGGAGTTGGTCTCCTGAAGTCTCACCTGTTCGGTCTTAGCCGAGTCGATAAGGTCTCTCGCCTTGGCCTTGGCGTCGTTTATCAGCTTGTTCGATTCCTTCTGGGCGTGTATCATCGCCGACTTGATAGCTTCCTCGTCGTCGCGGTACTCGTTGATCTTCTCAACAAGCTTTCTTATCTTCTCTTCATTCTCGGCATTCTGCGCTCTCAAACGCTCTATCTCATCCGCACAATCCGCCAGAAACTCTGTAACGTCAACGGGATTAAGACCGTTCTTGGCAGTCCCGAAGCGTTTGTTTCTGATCTTATCGGGTTCAAGCATCGTAAATAGCCTCCTAAACAAATTTCTTGATAGTGATGAATAATCTTTCCTTTTTCGTACTTCCCCCGATGCTGTCGAGGATGAATTTCCCCGAACCGCGCACCGTAAAAGTATCTCCCTCGGCGAGCTTTTTCGCACCCGAGGCAAGCTCGTTTCCTCTGACGGCGACCGCTCCCTGAGCTATCAGCTGTTCGGCGCGTGTGCGTGAGCACCGCACTGCCAGCGCCAGCACGCAGTCAGCCCTCAGCGATGAGACCGTACCCTTTATCTCGGCGAACTCTCTTTTCGGCAGGCACTCGGGGTCGAAGCCCTGTGTGATGCCGATGCCTGCTCTGCCGATCTTTGCAAGTTCACGCTCTGCGGTCTCAGCGGCGATCTCTGTCAGGAACACCACCGCCCTGTCCTCGCTCACGAGGATATCGCCGACGCTGTCTCTTGTCAGTCCGAGACCCATCAGCGAGCCGAGCACATCCCTGTGGGTCAGCCTGTCCTGCTTTCTGAAGCTGAAAGTCAGCGCCCGTATGGGAAAGCTCTCCGCATCGGGCTCTTCGTAATCCGAAAACGCGCCGAGCATCACCCGATCCGCGTCCCCGTATCCTCCCCAGAGCAAATATCTGCCGAAGCGGTATGAAGCCGCGATCTTCACCGCGAGCTCTGCCCTGCCCTCCGAGAGAAAGCAGGTGAATCCGCTCCTGTCCTTATGTACAGCCGCCTCTATCCTGTCGGCGATACTGCCTGCAATAAAGCTGTCCTCTTCACTGAGTCCGTGAAGAAAGGAAAGCTCTGTCCGTGACATCAGAAGCTGTAGCCGTTGTTCTCAAGCTCGCTCACGAGGTCAACGCCCGAGAAGTTCACCGAGCCGGGGATGATAGCGTAGGTCTTCTGAGCCATCATCTTGATCTCGCACTGATTTGCGAAAGCCACGCCCCAGATAAAGTCGAGTATTCTGGTAGCGTCCTCGCTCTTAACGAGTTCGAGGTTAAGTATAACGGTCCTGCCGTTGTTGATGTCGTTGCCTATCTTCTCAACTTCCTTGAAGTTGTTCGGTCTTGCGAGTACAAGGTCGAACGAGGACTGATCTGTGGTTGCCATATGGATATCACTCTCTCTTTCGTTATTTCTTCTCTGACTGCCGTAAGCGTCATTTCTGCCGCCGGCATTATTGAAGCCGTCTCCGCGGTTAGCGCCCATGCCTGTGCCTGTGCCTGTACCCGCGCCTGTGCCGCTGCCGCGCTCGTTCCTTGCAGCCGACTGATAAGCGGTCTGCTGCTGTCTGCGGGATGAAGCGCCGCCCTGAGCCTGCGATCTTCTTGCCGAAGCCGCCTCGTCCCTCACGGCCCTCTCCTGGTCAGCCCTTTCGGACTGCGGAGGCGGAGCCTGTTCGGGCTGCGGTGCAGCCGCCGACTTGGGCGTATAATTAGAGTAGATCTCTTCGTCTATCTCATCGTCTCCGACAAACATACTTTTAAAGCCCTGCCATAATCCCATTTCTGATACCCCTCCGTATCTGTTATTTTTCAGGTGGACCGTACAGTGGTGTGCGGTATCACCTCGAATAATCTCTTGCTCCGAAGAGCCCTGTTCCTATCCTTACGAGTGTCGAGCCATGCTTTATAGCCATCTCATAGTCGCCCGACATTCCCATCGACAGCACCGAGATATCGGTGTTCGGCAGTTTCTTTGCCGCGAGAGCCTCATATAGCTCTCTCATCTGAGCGAACACTTCCTCGCCGCAGCCTATAGGCGGTATCGCCATCAGACCTCTCAGGCGTATGTTCTCCAGAGCCGCAGCCTGTTCGGCAAGTTCAAAAAGAGCGCCGCGGTCAACACCGCTCTTGCTCTCCTCACCGCCGATATTGACTTCGAGCAGCACATCCATGACCCTGCCGTTTTTAGCGGCGAGCCTGTTTATCTCATTTGCGAGCTTCAGGCTGTCCACCGACTGTATCATGGTAACGTCATTAATGATATACTTGACCTTATTGGTTTGCAGGTGACCTATGAACTGCACCTCGGCGCGTTTGTCATAGCTGTCCTTTTTGGACATGAATTCCTGCACTCTGTTTTCTCCGAGCAGCGTGATGCCGCATTCAACGGCGAAGTTTATCTTATCAGGCTCGACCGTTTTGGTCACTGCCATGATCTGTACCGTTTCATCGGAACTGCGGTACTTAGCCGCCGCTTCTCCTGCCCTTTCAGCTATCTCCCTCAGATTGTCCGCTGTCTGCGGATATCTCGGATCCGTCGGGATCATCAGCTTCGGGAATCGATTCTGACTGTACATCTTCTTCACTCACCACCTCCAGCAGGATCTGGTCATACAGCAGCAGGTGATCCTCCTCGGCGGTGTTTCTCGAGATAACGAAACCGTCGCCGTTGTAGATCTCATCGATCTTCTTGAAGGTGATATTCTCGCCGAGTATGACGTAAACGCCCTTCTGTCCGTCCTTGAACCTTATCGCGGACGAGGGCACCATTATGCCGCTGTACTCATCGAATATCAGCTGCATAGCCTGCACACGCTGTGTGCAGATATTTTCGTCAAGGCTGTCGCAGGACAGTATCACGACGGATTTGCCCTCTTCGTCAGCCTTTCTTACCGACACGACCTTAACGGAATAAGTCTTATTGGACGCATCGAGCATCAGTTCGAGCTTTGCGTCCTCCGTCACTCTCTTGTCGTCGTCGATGACGCCTGCTATCAGGCAGGTATAGTCATCGAACATTTTGCCTATCGCGTTTTTCGAGACACCCTGACGCACGGCAGGTGCGCCGTTGATTATCTCTTCTATCTCACCCTGAGTGAGCGTCATGGCTTTATTCTTGTCAAGTCTCGACTCATAGCCGTCGCAGAAGGAAACGAAATACCCCGTCTCGTTTGCCGTAATGCTGTCCCTGACCTTATTTGCCTGTGCCTGAAGATATTCCGCATCCTTGTTCAGAAGAGCTATCCTTCCGTCGTAATTCGCGGATATCCCCGAGATTATGTTATAGATATTGAGCACCAGCGAGATGTTTTGCTTCTGCTCGGCAAAGCCCTCGTAATCGCCGCTGTTCGAGCAGACGATGAGCTGTTTGTAATACTCGTCGATCTTCTTGTTTATGGATTCGGGCTGAACGTAGTCGATAGTGCCCGGGCTCTGAGCCTTTTCGAGCTGAGCTATCTCGTTCGTGACCTTTTCGAGCTTCCTTTCGGCGTAAGCCTCATCGGTATTTGAAAAGATCTTCGCCACAACATCCCCCTTCGAGACCTTGCTCCCGTCGGGGTAGGTATAGCTGATAACGCCCTCGCCGCCGTAGTCGATCTCGCGCTCGTTCCTGATGATGACGCCCTCAAAGGAAATGTCCTCATTGATGGTGCAGAGCGCAGCCTCCATAGTATCGTGACGGTCGTTCACATAGCGGTACACCTGTCCGCCTATGATAAGAACAAACAGCACCGTGATAAGCAGTATAAGAACTCTCGTGGTGATCTTATTGAACAGACCCGATCTCATACGCTTTTATACTTTCCCTTCTTTCCTGTCGGAACGCTCTCTGTCAGCCCTTGTCCGCGCTGTCGAGGATGTTTATCGCACGGGTCGGGACGATGGTGGAGATAGCGTGCTTGTATACCACGTTCTGCTTACCCTCGCAGTCGAGGATAACGACGTAGCTGTCAAAGCCCTTTACAACGCCCTTGAACTGGTAACCGTTCACGAGTATCATCGTAACGAGCACCTTTTCTTTTCTTGCCTGATTCAGAAAAATGTCCTGTAAATTGAGATTCTTGTTCATCCTTAGTCACTCCTTAAGAAATTACCTTTTCTTGAAATGTTTGCTTCTTATATTTTTTATTTTTTTATACAATATCCGACTTTTCGGATATTCATCTTTTATTATAACACAAAAAAACCGATTTGGCTATAGATTTTTCCACATTTTCATAAAAAATTTTATTATCCCCGTCCTTCGGGAAGAAAACCGTCGTAATACCGTCGATCCTGCGGAACCATGTGAGCTGTCTTTTGGCGTAGTGCCGTGTTCCGAGGCGGATATTTTCGGCACATTCTTCCAGCGGCTTCTCTCCTCTAAGGTAGGGGATGAGCTCCTTGTAGCCTATCGCCTGATAAGCGGTGGCAGGGTCGCTGTTCTCATAGACCCGTCTTGCCTCGTCCACCATGCCCTCTTCGAGCATGACCCCGACGCGCCTGTTCACGCGGTCGTAGAGATCGCCTCTGTCCTCAAAGCCTATCGTCAGCACAAAAGCGTCATAGGGACTGTCGCCCTTCAGGTTCTGACGTCTCTGTTCGTAGAATCCCCGACCCGTGCTCTCACAGACCTCTATGGCTCTCACCACACGCTTGACGTTGTTCTCATGTATCTCGGCGGCGGCTTCGGGGTCGAGAGCGCTGAGCTTTTCCCAGAGCGCGTGCCGTCCGTTCTCCTCGGCGAATTTTTCCAGCTGTCCGCGGCGCTCGGGGTCGGCGCCCCTGTCCTCGAACACGATGTTGTCGAGAAGCGTGCTGATGTACAGCCCCGTCCCTCCGCAGACTATCGGCAGTTTCCCACGCGAATGTATGTCCGCGATGCAGGCTCTTGCCATGTCAGCCCACTCTGCCACCGAAAAGCTCTTCTCCAGCGGCAAAAATCCTGTCAGATGATGCGGGACTCCCTGCATCTCCTCCTCGGTGACCCTCGCCGTGATTATCTGAAAATCCTTATACACCTGCATCGAGTCGGCACAGACCACCTCGCCGCCGAGCTTCTTTGCAAGCTCCACCGAAAGCGCAGTCTTGCCCGAAGCCGTAGGCCCGCCGATCACAAGCAGGGGTATTTTTCTTTCTGCCATGTTCACGTCCTTATCTCTCTCTTTATAAAACCGCGGGTGCTCTTGGGGGAAACCCTTTTGAAAAAGGGTTATCCCCCAAACCCCTTTCCTAAAACTTTTAATACTTTTTGGCTTTTGGGTGATTCTTTCTTAGTTCGTGTTGGTCGGGAAGATGGTGATTCTACTCTTCAATTGTGCGTCCCTTGCCAAAAAGACGTTCGATAGTGTTTTACGCCTCATTTGCGGAATTTTTTCAGATAGTCACTTTTGAAGCGGTGATAGTCTATCTTCCCGACCACACCCAACAAACGACATATTAAAAGTCTTTGGAAGGGGGTCTGGGGGAGAACCTTTCTTCAGAAAGGTTTCCCCCAGTAAAACCGCAGTCAGCACCGTCCGCAGTCTGCGTCACACTATTCGTCTGAAGTGTTTTTCTATCTCGTACTCGCTCATTTCGAGGCGCACGGGTCTGCCGTGGGGGCAGTAGCGCAGGTCTTCTTCGTAGACCAGCTCTGCCAGGTGCTGCAATTCCTCGATAGTGTTGTCGTCGTGGGCTTTGACGGCCGCCTTGCACGCCATCGAGCGGTATATGTCATCGTAAAGCTGGGGCATAGCACTTCCGCCTGTTATCAGCTTCTGGGCTATCTCGACTATCATCTCGGTGGGGTTGTACTGTTTGAGCAGCTGAGGCAGAGCCTTCACCGCCACCGCAGGCGCGACGTCGGGCTCGATAACGAAGCCGAGCTTTTCGATGCGCTCTAAGTTCGCCGACACCGCGTCGTACTCATCAAATGACAGCATAACCATTATCGGTTCGAGGAGCATCTGCGCCGTGACCGTCCTTGCGTCGAAGCGTATCTGCTCGTAGATGTGGCGTTCGTGGGCGGCGTGCTTGTCGATGAGCACCATCTGATCGCCCACCTGCGTCACGATGTAGGTCTTGAAAAGCTCGCCTATCACGCGGGGCTTTTCCTTCGGCTTCGGCTGTTCGCTCTCGGGGATGGGGTCTATCCTGACGGGGCGGCGCTGTTTCATGTCCTCCGCCGTCACGAAGCTGAAATTCTCAAGCAGCGTTTCCTGCTGAACAGGCTCGTCCGCGCTGACGGGCTTGTCGAGCATATCCGCCGAGTCCGAAGCGCCTTCGTCAGCCGTTTCGGGCACGTCCGCCGCCTGCGGCACGCTCTCCTGCGGCTCGTCCGTAACGGGCGGCAGGGGGAGCTCTTCCTCCTCGGCAGCCTTTGCCGCGGCGTTCAGCCCGTCGAGCATTTTCACGAATTCATCGTCGTCAAGACTGCCACCCTTGGGCTGTTCGGAAAAGCCTATCTCGTCGTAGGGGATCGGCTTGACCGCGCTGACCTGCTTTGTGTCAAGCGATTTCAGGAACAGGTCATCGCCCGAGGTGTCGGGCTTTGCGGCTGCGGGCTGATTGTAAACGGGCACCGCTATCTCGGGCTCCTCGGGAACGGAAAAGACCATCTGCTCCGCCTTCGGGGTGTTGTCAGCGTAAAGCTCGCTGTCCGAGAAGCGCTTCTGCCTGTCGATGGTCAGCCGCGTGGGCTTGTCCTGCTCTTCGAGAGCCTGCCGCGCCGCGAAGTACACCGAGTCGTACACGAACCTGTTGTCCGAGAACCTCACCTCTGTCTTGGCAGGGTGAACGTTGACGTCCAGCATATCGGGCGGAAGCGTGAGCTTCATCACGCACATTGGGAACCTGCCTATCATGATGCGGCTCTTGTAGGCTTCTTCAAGCGCCTGTGAGCAGACCTCCGAGTGGACATATCTGCCGTTGACATAGAACACCTGAAATTTCCTGTTGGTGCGTGCGTCGAGGGGTTTCGAGACATAGCCCTCGGCGCTGAAACTGCCCCTCTCGTAGCTGACGGGCAGAAGTCCCTTCGCGAAGTCGCGCCCGAATACGGAGTATATCGCGGAATAGAGCTTTCCGTCGCCTGCCGTCACGAACACGGGCTTATTGTCGCGTATCAGCTTGAAGCTGATGTCGGGATGGGACACCGCAAGGCGGCTCATAAGCTCCTGTATGCGGTTGGCTTCCGTCGCGTCTTTTTTGAGGAATTTCAGACGTGCGGGCACGTTGTAGAACAGGTCGCGGACGATGACGCTCGTACCCTCGGGACAGCCCGTCACGTCGTAGGTCTTCTGTTCCGAAGCGGCTATCTCGTAGTGAGTGCCGAACATCTCGCCGCGCAGTCTTGTGAACATCTCGACCCTTGCCACCGCGCACACCGAAGCCAGCGCCTCGCCGCGGAATCCCATGGTCATGATGTGTTCAAGGTCGGCTTTCTCGGCGACCTTGCTGGTGGCGTGGCGCAGAAAAGCCTTCGGCACGTCCTCGTAGGCGATGCCGACGCCGTTGTCCGCCACCCTGAGAAAACTCCTGCCGCCGTTCTTTATCTCGACAGTGACGGAGGACGCATCGGCGTCGATGGCGTTCTCGATAAGCTCCTTGACTATCGAAGCAGGGCGCTCTATCACCTCACCTGCGGCTATCAGCTCATAAACTTCCTTGTCGAGCAGATTTATCTGCGGCATTTTTTCTCATCTCCTATCTGTTTACAGGTACTTGTACAGCTCGGTCACGAACTCGCGGAGCTCCGTGTCGTCCATCTCACCGATGTTCGTTTCGCGCAGTTTCTGCTTCACCACGCTGTCTCCGATGGCGTCGAAGGACATCTGACTGTCGTCCTGCTTTGCGGGTCTGACGGCGGCGGCTTCGCTCTCCATGTCCTTGAGCAGTTCCTTCGCCCTCGTGATTATCTTCGGCGGCAGACCTGCCAGCTTCGCTACTTCGATACCGAAGCTGTCGTCCGCTCCGCCCCTGACTATCTTTCGCAGGAACCTGATGTCGTCGCCCTTGCGCTTGACGGCTATCGAGCAGTTCTTCACGCCTTTCAGCTGACCTTCAAGGTCGATGAGCTCGTGATAGTGCGTTGCGAACAGCGTCTTGCAGCCCAGACCCTTCTGGGAGCAGATGTACTCGCACACCGACTGCGCGATGCTGATGCCGTCGAAGGTCGAAGTTCCTCGTCCAACCTCGTCGAGGATGACAAGGCTCTGCTTTGTGGCGTGCTTCACGATGTCCGCCACCTCGCTCATCTCCACCATGAAGGTGGACTGACCCGAAGTCAGGTCGTCCGACGCGCCGATACGGGTGAATATCTGATCGACCACCGATATCTTCGCCGAGGACGCAGGCACGAAACTGCCTATCTGCGCCATCAGCGTAATGAGCGCAGTCTGTCTCATGTAGGTGGATTTACCCGACATATTCGGGCCCGTGATTATTGTCATTCGGTTGTCGGTCAGGTCGAGGTAGCAGTCGTTCGGCACGAACACCTCTTCGGTCTGCATGAGCTCGACCACGGGGTGTCTGCCGTCCTTGATGTCGATAACGCCGTCGATGGCTATCTCGGGCTTGACGTAGCCGTTCGCCACCGCGATGTTCGCAAACGAACAGAGCACGTCTATCGCCGCCACCGAATCGGCGGTCTGCTGAACGGTATCGAGCTGGAGCGCTATCGCCTTGCGTATCTCGGAGAATATCTCGGTCTCAAGGCTCACGACCTTTTCCGACGCGCCGAGTATCGAGTTCTCGGCTATTTTCAGCTCCTCGGTGATGAAGCGCTCGCAGTTTTTGAGGGTCTGCTTTTTGATGTAGCTGTCTGGCACGAGGGCAAGGTTCGTCCTCGTGACCTCGATGTAGTAGCCGAACACGCGGTTGTAGCTGACCTTCAGGCTCTTGATGCCCGTCCGCTCGCGCTCTCTCGCCTCGATGTCGGAGATGATGTCCTGTCCGCCTGCGATTATGCCGCGCAGACCGTCCAGTTCGTCGTTGTAGCCGTCGCGGATGACGCCGCCGTCCTTTAACTGAACGGGCGGTTCGTCAACGAGAGCGTTCTCGATGAGGTTCGAGATGGGTTCGAGGGTGGACATCCTCCTTGCCAGCGAATCTATCAGCTTGCAGGGAACGTTCCCGAGCAGTTCTTTCAGCGCGGGGAGTTTCAGCGCCGTCAGCGAAAGGGATTTCAGGTCTCTCGGCGTGGCGGTCTGATACATGACCCTCGTCATCAGGCGCTCGATGTCGTAGATGCCCTGCAACTGCGCGGTGATGTCCCCCAGCGTCACGGGGTCTTTGGTCAGCGCTTCGACGGCGTTCTGCCTGTCCATGATCGCCGTCGGGTTTACGAGGGGCTGTTCCAGGTACTTGCGGATAAGCCTGCGTCCCATCGAAGTCTTGGTCTTGTCCAGCACCCACAGGAGCGAGCCCTTCTTCTCCTTGGTGCGGAGCGTTTCGGTCAGCTCAAGATTGCGGCGTGCGGTGAAGCCTATCGTCATGACGGGTTCGCCGCCGTCCTTTATCAGCCTTGTGAACCTCTTCACCAGCGCGAGCTGTGTCGCATGGATGTAGCCCATGAGTCCGCAGAGTGAATACGCTTCGACGGACATGGGGTTGACGCCCATCTCCTCGATGCTCGCCGCTTCAAACTGTGCGGCGGCTTCGTCGGCGTGCAGCTCGGGCAGGAAGTCGTTCTCGTCCAGCAGCTGAACGGTGGTCTTCAGCGTCTTTCTCACGAAGGTGCTGACCTCGCGCATGGCAAGAAAGCCCTCGTTGATGAGCAGTTCGCTCGGCATGAAACGCGAGAGCTCGCTTATGGAGCGGTCGGTCATCTCCTTGCCCGAAAAGCTGTAGAGCCTTGCCTCGCCCGTGGAAACGTCGGCGAAAGCCAGTGCGCACTCGTCGCCGCGGGAATAGAACGAGCAGATGTAGTTGTTTGAATCCTCGTCAAGAAGGTCGCCGTCGGTGATAGTGCCCGGTGTCAGCACCCTTACCACCTCGCGCTTTACAAGACCCTTTGCCTGTGCGGGGTCTTCGGTCTGTTCGCAGACCGCCACCATGTAGTTCTTGTCAACGAGCTTCTTGATGTACACGTCTGCGGCGTGATGCGGTATGCCGCACATGGGAGCGCGTTCGTCAAGACCGCAGTCCTTGCCTGTCAGCACGAGCTGTAACTCGCTCGACACCCTCACCGCGTCCTCAAAGAACATCTCATAGAAATCGCCTATACGGTACAGCAGAATGTGCTTCGGGTACTGTTTCTTCACCGCGAGCCACTGCTGCATACCCGGCGAAAGCCTGCTCTCATCAATTTCGGGCAACAATTAGTCGTCAGCTCCTTCTTCTTCGGATAATCTTACAAAAATAAAAAATCGGAAAAAGACAAGGATGCGTCCGCACAGCGGACACAATATCCCTGATCTCTCATCTCTTATCTGAAACGCACTTACGCATTACAATATCTCACTCCTGATGACCCCGAGCCGCACAAACTATCTTTTATCTGAGATTTTTGTGCGAGGGCATCGGGCTGTCCGCCCGAGGACTCAGCCGCAGCCGCCGCAGGTCGCGCAGCTGCCCGAGCAGGTAGGTGCGGTCTCGGGGCATGTGGTCGGGTCGCCGCCCTCGGCAGCGGTCGCGATGATGAAGTTGACGCTCTTTACCAGCTTGTCGAACTCTTCCTTTGCTGCGTTGAACTCCTCCATAACGGGCATAGCCATTATCTCGTCGTACACGGCTCTGATGTCGTTGTCGAGCTGGGTCAGGCGCTCGCCGTCCTTGTCCTCCTTAGCCATTTCGAGGCTGAGGTCGCGTCTGAGCATATTGAACTCGCCGATCTTCTTCTGAACATCGGCGTCTGTGTCGGTCTTTGCGGCAGCAGCCTGCATCTTGACGTATCTCTCGTCGCACTGGATAGCTCTGCCTAATTCTCTTGTCATTTCGATAATGGTCATTTTACTTTACTCCTTTTGATTTTTTACCTGATATTATACATAAGTTTAAGCCGCTGCGAATCATTCGTATCGAAGCCGAATTTTTCATAGAACGGTATCTTATCGGGCGCTGCCGCGAGCTCGACAAAAACATTCGTTCCACTGATGCCGTTCGCTCCGATAAACCCGAATATCTCGTTTATCAGCAGCCTTCCGATGCCTTTTCCCTGATATTCGGGGCGCACCACCACATCCTTGATGTAGTAGTCAAGTCCCATATCGCCTATCGTCCTTGCCATCGCGACTATCCTGCCGCCGTCGAACACGGACACACGGAAAAGCGTGTGCTCCATCGCGAGCCGCGTCTGTTCGAGCGGCGGTCCGTCGCCCCAGACCGTCTCCCACAGCTCGATGAACTGCTCGGCAGTCAGCTCGTTGTGTCTTACTTCAAGCCCGTCCGTCGGCATCAGTCGTATTCCTCCGCTATAAAGTCAAAGTCCTCCGCCTTGTCCAGCTCGTCACACGCCGAGCGCACCGCTTCGGTCATTATCTCGACGCTCATTCCCATCAGCCCGATGCTCATGCCCTTTGGCAGACAGCGGAGCATAACCGAGAAGCGTGCGTTGTCGGCGCATATCTTGTTTTCGTGGCTGTACTCGCCGCTCATGTTGATGCAGTCCTCGTCCTCAGACCTCGCCGCGACCTGACACAGCTCCTTTTCGGGAGCGACTATCGCGCCGAAATCAAAGCCCTCGGCATCCTTGTGATACTCGACGAACACTCTGCCGACCTTGCCCTCTGTCGCCGCCACCTGTGCAGCCACGCGCTTTCCGTTCTCGTCCGCAAGGTCGCGTATCGCAGACCATGCAGCGCTGTCGTCGGCGTAGTTTATGAACACCAGCCTGTCCCCGAAGGTGACCTCTGTCAGTCTCCACTCCTCGTCGTAGTGAGCGGTCAGCTTGTCAAGCTCGTCCTCGCTGACTTCGTAGACCGTTATCTCCGTGCCGTTATGCACGTAAGTTATCATACTGCGATCCGCCCTCATGACGAATTCGCCCGTGCCGCCCTTTATGCCGACTGCGGGAAAATCGCCCGTTTCGTGACGGACAGGTATCTTTATCTCCATTCAGACCAGCTCTCCTTTCACCGCCCAGTTCATGGCGTCGGTTATCTTCACATCACAGAATCCCCCGATAAGGCTCTCGTCCCCCGCGAAATTCACGATGATATTCTCGTCGTTCTTGCCCGTGAGCGTGCCGTCCTCCTTGCCCTTGCCATCGACCAGCACGCGGCAGGTCTTACCCACGAACCGCCGCATCCATTCCGACGCGACCTCGCGGTTTTCGAGCAGCAGCTCTCTGAGCCACAGACCCTTCTGCTTTTCGCTGACGGGGTCGTCGAGCTCCGCCGCCTTCGTTCCCGAGCGCGGCGAGTATACGAACGAATATATGTTATCGAACTTCACCCGCTTGACAAACTCCTTCGTCTCACAGAATTCCTCGTAGGTCTCCCCGGGGAATCCCACGATGATGTCGGTGGAGAAGGAAAAATCGGGGCGCTTCTCTCTCGCGTAATCGACTATCTTCATGTAGTCCTCATGAGTATATCTGCGGTTCATGGCTCTGAGCACTCTGTCGCTGCCCGATTGCAGCGCAAGGTGCAGATGCTTGCAGACCTTGTCGCACTCAAGTATCGCGTCGATAAGTTCATTGGTGGCGTCCTTCGGGTGGCTGGACATGAAGCGTATGCGGAAATCCCCCTCGATGGCGTTGAGCCGTCTGAGAAGTGCGGGGAAACCGTAGCTGTAGCTGTTCACGTTCTGTCCCAGCAGGAATATCTCCTTGTAGCCCTTTCCCACAAGCTCCCTGACTTCGGCTTCCACCGACTCGGGGCTGCGGCTGCGCTCCCTGCCCCTGACGTAGGGCACGATGCAGTAGGTGCAGAAATTGTTGCAGCCGTACATTATCGGCAGGAACGCCGAAAAGCTGCTTTTTCTCAGCTGAGTGAAGGGCGCGTCGGGGTCGGAGGGCTTCTCCTCGATATTGAAGATGCGCGTCCTGGAGCGGATGACCTCGGCGAGCATCGCGTAAAGCTCACCCGTCGCGAAGGTACCGAAGATAAGGTCTATCTGTCCGTAGGTCTCCAGCAGTTTTTTCGCGCTCTTTTCCTCCTGCGCCATACATCCGCAGATGCCGAGTATCACATCGGGGCGCTGTTCCTTGAACTTCTTCAGGTCGCCCAGCACACCCCTCACCTTGTCCTCGGCGTTCTCACGCACCGCGCAGGTGTTGAAGATGATGAGCTGTGCCAGCCTGTAGTCCTCGGTGGGCTCGAAGCCTGCCTCGGAAAGTGCGCCGAGCAGACGTTCGCCGTCGCTGACGTTCTGCTGACAGCCGAAGGAGTGTACCATGCAGAGAGGCGGCACTCCGAACTTTTCGGCGTGCGAAGCGGTGTACTGCCTGAGAAAAACAAGCCCCTCCTGCTGACGTTCCTCACCCGAAAAATCGGTCTGTATTTTCATGTCATCCCCTCCTCTGCGGCTTTGTGAGCGCAATAGTGCATTCTAATATATTATACTACACAAACCCATGCTTGTCAACCTTTTGGAAAAAATATGCACCGCTTCCCACCCCCGTGATACCGACTGTATCCCCTGTTATGAAGAGCAAAAAAGCAGCACACCGATGCTCTCGGTATGCTGCATATTTATCTTTTCGGGTTATCAGCCCCAGTACTCTCTCCAGATAGCGAAGTAACCGCCCCACGGGATCTTGTAGGCATAGGCTACCTTGTAGCTCGAAGGATAGTAGTAGGTGTTGCACCAGAAGAATACTTTTCTGTCGTGCGGGATGTTGTCTACCTTGATCTTGTCGTAAACAGCACCGTATACAGCGTTTCTTACCAGCTCGGTAGTGTTTGCGTAGGTCGCGCCGTCATAAGCAAGACCTGCATCGCTCATGAATCCGCCGCTGTAGTAGATGATGTTCTGGATGCTGGTGTAGTTCTTGTAGTAGGGAGCCCAGATCGGGTCGTTGAGGTACTTCGCACCCTCATACTGGTTTACGATGCAGTCTGCAACGTGAACGATAGGCTCGTTCCACATCTTGTCGTTAACACCGCCGACCTCGTGGTAAACGATGCGGCACATAGCTTCCCAGCCTGCCTTGTCGAAATCTATTCTTGCGGTCTTGAGGGTCTGAACATCCGAGTATGCGCCGTAGCAGCCCGAATAGGATGCTCTTACCTTGAACTTGTACTGGGTATCTCTGTAAAGATTCTTAACGGTGAAAGCGAGCTTGTCGGAAGCAAGGGTCTTTACCTTGGTCCACTTGGTGTACTGACCGCCGTATGCCCATACTTCGTAGTTGTCAACTCTGTCTACAGCGTTCCATCTGATCTTGAGGGAGTTCGTCTGAGCGCCCCAGGGATGAGTTTCGCCGTTGTTGTACTTTATTTCGCCTCTGAGCTTTACCTTATCGACCGAAACGTATTTTCTTCTGACAATAATCATGTTGGGGCCGTCAACACCGAGCTCTGCGGCTTCGGTCTCGTCAACAGTCTCGTCGGCATTCTCGCTGACAGTCTCATCAGCAGCCGATTCACTGCGATCCGCGTAAACTACGCTCTCGGTCTCGTCCACAGCCTCGGCTGCCGAAGCGCCCATCTGTGTCTCTGCCGCAAAGACAGCGATCATAGCAACAGCCATAGCTGCTGTAAATGTTCTTTTCATCACGTTCTTGATCTCGTTATTACCCATGCAATTTGCTCCCTGCGCTTTTATTTTTCTTGCGCGTTCCGTCCGATATTTGTCTTGCGGACTGAGGAGCTGACTCACGACCTTTCTGAAATTTAAAATTTTTTGTTGCCTTTTGTAACACTTTTCCCGAATGGTTACGGGTCGGTTACAATTTACTACGTCATTGTAACATCAATTCGTCATTTTGTCAAGCAAATAAAAAAATATTTGGCGATTTCGACTAATCTTATTACCATCATGCGGAACTTTTATGCAACATCCACGCAAAAACCCGCTATTTTCACCCCCAAGTCATAACTCCCGATCCCCCCGCATATAGTTAGATCAGAGCAAAAAAACACGCGATACAGCGATTTTTTATCAAGCTCCCGCCCCCGCTCGCGTGCCTCTGCGTCTGCGTTTTATCTTAGTGACTGCGGGTATTACCGGAGGAAACCTTTCTGAAGAAAGGTTCTCCCCCGGACCCCCTTCCAAAGACTTTTAATATTTTTTTGGCAAGGGGTATGCTCGTTTCAGAAAGAACTGCAAACTTCCGAATCTGTACTTTCTCGGGAAGAATGATACCCCTTGCCAAAAAAAAACATCAGAAGTTTTAGGAAAGGGGTTTGGGGGAGAACCCTTTTTCAAAAGGGTTTCCCCCAATAGTATCCGCAGACACCAAGACAAAGAGCAGGCACAAAGGCACGCGAGCGGGGTGAGGGAGAAAAAATAATGCCGCAGGTTGGGGTCGATGGGTTTTGCGGTCGGCTTTTCTGCGGAGAAAGAGGCATAAAAATGCAGAGATACTACCCCGAAGGAAAGCTGTGTACGGAAAAAGCCTGCGCGAGGACTCTTGCTTCTCCCGAGCTCATGCGGCAGGCGATGGAGGAGGGCACGGTGCTTGAGTCGCACGCGCTGATGTGCGGCGCGTCCCACGACCTTTTCGTTGACATCCCCCACGCGAAAGGCATCATCCCACGCGAAGAGGGCGCGGTCGGCATCCGCGAAGGCACCGTCCGCGACATCGCGCTCCTCTCACGGGTAAACAAGCCCGTCTGCTTCGTCGTGACCGACATCCGCGAGGAAAACGGTCTGCCGCTCTACATACTTTCCCGCGAACGGGTGCAGCGCCGCTGTCTCGACGAGTACATCAGCAGTCTTCGCGTGGGCGACGTCATCCCTGCGCGCGTCACCCACATGGAACCCTTCGGGGCGTTCGTGGACATCGGGTGCGGCATACCCTCGCTGATTCCGATCGACGCCATTTCGGTCTCGCGCATCTCCCACCCGAACGACCGCTTCTACAACGGACAGAACATTTTCGCGGTGGTGAAAAGCATCGACGGCGGCAGGATATGCCTGTCTCACCGCGAACTTCTCGGCACATGGGAGCAGAACGCCGAGCGCTTCGAGGTAGGGGCGACCGTGCCGGGGGTCGTGCGCTCGGTGGAGAGCTACGGCATCTTCATCGAGATAGCGCCGAACCTTGCGGGGCTCTCCGAGCTTCGCCCAGGCATCGAACAGGGGCAGAGCGTTTCGGTGGGCATCAAGGCTATCCGACCCGACCGCATGAAGGTAAAACTCACCATAGTCGATGTCATTCAGGGCAGGGCGCCTGCGTCGGCGTTCGACTACTACATCACCTCGGGACACATCGGAAGATGGCAGTACAATCCCGACTGCTGCACCAAGACGGTGGTCACCGAATTCGACTGAAAAAGTATATTTTAACAGTACGTTTTTATGTACACATACCATAAATTGTCATCTGTTTCTAGTGCGAACAGAATTTATTCATAGTTAATCAATCTTATCGAACATATGTTTTATACTATTATAATAGTAACAGCGCATAATTCGACAAAGAGAACAAAAAATCGGACAGTTACGTCCGATTTTTCTTTGCCTGTATTTTCTTCTTCTCCAAAAGATCCGTAATAGCGCGTTTTTCGGCTTCATCGTGAAATCCGATGTACAGACCGCCCTTTCTGCCGCCTCCGCACTCTATGTAGACGAAGTCCTTTTTCACGTAGACCTCCCTGATATTCGTGTAAAAAAAGTAGGTCATCGAGGGTTTTTCGGGCATATATTCCACGATGCCTTCCTCAAGCAGGATGACCTCGTTTCGGTAGCCGCCGCTCTCCGCGATCTTCTTCGAGAGCTTGTACGCCTTCCAGTACATATCGCCGATGATGAGCAGTCCCGCGCCCGAGACCATCATCATCTGCGGACGGAAAAACGCCGCCATGAGCATCACCGCCACCATCATGAAGAGTATCCTTCGCGTCTGTGCGAGCCGCAGTTTCGACCTCGCCGTGAAAGCGGCTCTGAACAGCGCCTTCTCGTCGAAATCGGTGCCGCTCTTCTGCACGACGGTGTAGTGCGCCTTCGTGACCTCGTCGGGCAGCGGAACGAATTCAAGGCTGTAGGGCTGCTCGCCGAAACGCTTTATCACTACCTTGTCGTAGAGTTCCTCGAACCCGTCGTACATCACGCCGCAGAAACTCCCCGTGTAACCGAGCTTTTCAAAGCGCGCCTTGTCGCAGGCGGCAAGCAGCATACCGCTGCCTTTTTCCCGTGCGGTGCGCTCCGTTTCGCCGACAAGCTCCGCGAGCTCTTCGTCGCTGCAATCCACCTCGGTTATCACGAACGCCGCGGAATCTCCGCCGCATTTCAGCGCAGTGAGCTTTCCTCCGTTTTGGCTGCTCAGTTCAAAACCGTTTTCGGTCATGTCAGTCCCTCCTTTTGTATACAGTCAAGTATGATATTTCGTCACTTATTTGTCACCGTTTCTCCCCTTGATGCGCTCCCAGTAAGCCTTCGCAGCCTGCTCGGTCTTGTTCTCGCCGTAGCTGTAGTAGACGTGTCCCGCCAGCGCGTCGGGCAGGTACTGCTGCTCGACCCAGTGGTTCGGGAAGTCGTGGGGATAGAGGTAGTGCTGCCCCCTGACCGCCGCTTCCTCGCCGTCGAAGTGCTTGTTCTGCAAGTGTCTCGGGAAATCCAGCGCACCTGCCGTTTGCAGGTCGTCAAGGGCTGCCGCTATCGCCTTGTAAGCCGAGTTCGACTTCGGCGCGGTGGCGAGCAGGATGACCGCTTCGGCAAGAGGTATCCTCGCTTCGGGAAGTCCCAGCTGCATCGCGCTGTCAACGCACGCCTTGACTATCGGGACAGCCTGCGGATACGCGAGCCCCACGTCCTCCGACGCGATGACCAGAAGCCGCCTCGACAGCGAGATGATGTCCCCCGCCTCGATAAGCCGCGCCGCATAATGTATCGCCGCATTCTCGTCCGAACCGCGTATCGACTTTTGCAGGGCGGAAAGAATGTCGTAGTGCTGGTCGCCGTTGCGGTCGTAGCGCATATTGCTCCGCTGGGTCAGCTGCTTCGCCGTGTCAAGGGTGACCTTGCCCCCGTAAGAGGACATCACGCAAAGCTCGGCGGTGTTTATCGACTTGCGGACATCGCCGCCGCAGCCGTGGGCGATATGCCCGCACACGCCGTCCTCGATTGACAGCTTCGTGCCAAGTTCCTCCCCGAAAAGCCGAAAGGCTCTCTCAAGCGCGGGCACGACATCCTCGGGCTCCACAGGCTTGAACTCGAACACCGTCGAACGGCTGATTATCGCATTGTACACGTAGAAATACGGGTTCTCGGTGGTCGAGGAGATAAGCGTTATCGAACCGTCCTCGATGTATTCCAGCAGGCTCTGCTGCTGTTTCTTGTTCATGTACTGTATCTCGTCCAGATAGAGCAGCACGCCGTTCGACCCGAAAAGACTCTGCGAATCGGCGATGACCTGCTTTATGTCGGCTGTCGATGCGGACGTGCCGTTGAGCTTGTACAGCGTCATCCCCGCGTTTTCCGCGACGATTCGCGCAACAGTGGTCTTGCCTACGCCAGACGGGCCGTAGAATATCATGTTCGGGATGCGCCCGCCCTCGATTATCCGCCGCAGAGGTCTGCCCTCCCCTAACAGGTCGCGCTGCCCCACAACATCATCAAGCGTCGCCGGACGTATCTTGTCGGCTAACGGTGAACTCATGCTCATCCTCCCTCTCGGTATGGTCGCCCCTACAATTATACCACAAAACAACACATTTGTAAAGAATGTTCTCCGTGAGGTTTTCTTTGGGGAAACCCTTTTGAAAAAGGGTTATCCCCTTGCCGTGCGCAGCTAAGGCGGGTTGCCCCCGGCAGATCCCGCACTCATGAAGTCTTAACGTACTCAGCGTCGAGTTTGCTGCCGTTGCAGGTCAGTTTGACTGCGGCTTTGCGGGTGAGGAAGACCTTGGCGCCTGCCTGTTTGAGGACGGCAGTGGTCTTGGCGTCTTCGGGTTCTTTGACCGAGCAGGTTATGACGGCGTACTCGGGGTCCACGTTTTTGACGAAGCTGTCGAGGCCGTACTGGTAGTGGCCGTGGTAGGGCACCTTTAGGAAGTCATAGTCGGTCTTGTTGTCGGATATGAACTCCGCCATGCGCTCGTCCTTCGCGTCCCCTGCGAAAAGCAGATGGCAATCCCCTGCCTCCACCGTTGTGATGAGGGAAGAATTGTTGCTCGGGTCGCGGTCGTAGGTCTCTTTTTCGGGCGGGTCGATGGTGTACTTCACATCGCCGAAGTTCAGTTCAAGCGGCTCCCGAACCGTCACGGGGGTGATGCCGCACTCGTCAAGACGCTCGATATAGCGTTCGTACTCGCCGCTCTCCTTCGGGCTGTTGCTCTGAATGACCTGCCCGACCTTCACCGAACCGAGTATCTTTGCCGCACCGCCGACGTGGTCTTTGTCAAAGTGCGTGATTATCATGCAGTCGAGCGCCGAGATGTCATTTTGTTCCATAAATTCCAGAATTTCTTTTCCGAAACCCTTTTCGCCGCAGTCGATGAGCACCGCATGAGTGTCGGTATATATCATCGCAGCGTCCGCCTTCCCAGCGTCGAAAATGTACACGTTCAGCTCGCCGTCGGTCAGCTCGGGTGCGGACTTTTTCGGCGTACAGCCGCACAATAGCGTCACTGCCGCAACAAGAACAGCTGTCAGCTCTTTTTTCATAACGCTCACCGCCTTTGTTAGGATTATAGCACAGCCCTTGCCGATTGTCAAGCATAATTTATCCGAAGGTCAGCGAATGGCCAGCGTAAACGTTTTAGGTTAATATTGTTACACCAAACGGCCACAGGCAAGATATATGACAAATATGTTACTTCAAAGTAAACATTCTGCGCAAAAATCGCACCTGATTTTGATAGTAAACGTTTACAAGAGATTTTCCTGTGTTTTCAACCGTTTGCGCCATGTCGGGCGGCAGAAAACGTTTTCTGTGCAACTTTGCGCAAAAATATACACTTTTAGTCCGATTAGTCATAACTAACAAATCGAAATGTCGCGATATGTCAGAAATGTAGAAAATACGGGGTTTTGTGAGATGTTAATATACTCTCTTGATTTCGGCTTTACTTTCATGTATAATATTATTGGCATGAAGGAGTAGCATATATGTCAAATCATATGGCTCTTCTTAAACGATTTCGGACACAATTTATACTGAAAGGAACAAGGTGAGCACAATGCAGAACACAACGACCGAAAAACACAGCATCCTTGGAATAGTTTACCCGCTTTCGTTCGGCCTTTACGCGCTGATCTTCGCACTGATGAACCACATCGGCGACCTTGCCGCAGCACTTTGTACTGCCGCTCTCCTGATATTCCAGCTGAGCTATATAGTAGTACTGAGAAAACTCGACAGGCTCCCGTTCCGTGAGGCATTCATGAAGGGTGCGGTTTCCTCGGTATCCGCTCTCGCGGTAGTCATCCTTGAGATGTACATCGATTTCTTTGTATGCGGCATGAGCACGACCAACGCCATCACAGGTGAGATGAAGCTCGTAACGGGGCTCGACATCTTCAGAGTGAACGGCACGGACAAGCTCATGAATGTATTTTTCGTAACACTGTTCGTTGTATGCGTTGCATTCGCGGCGGTTTACGCACACACCTACCACAGAAATCACAAGAGCTGAGAACATACATACCTCCGCATGGGCAGCAGGCACGGGAAACCGTCCTGCTGCTTTTTTCGTCTTTACAATTCAGGACTGTTGTGATATAATAGAGAACGGAGGCCTTTTTTTCAAGGCAACGGCGATCATACGGAGGTAATTTATGATCTATACTGTGACTTTCAACCCTGCGATCGACTATGTGGTGCATACCGACGCGTTCACGCTCGGTGAGACCAACCGTTCAAAGGGCGAAAATATGTTTTTCGGAGGCAAGGGCATCAACGTTTCGGCGGTGCTGAAGGAGCTCGGCCTGCCTTCCGTAGCCCTCGGTTTCGTGGCAGGCTTCACGGGGGAGGCTATCGGGCGCGGACTTGAAGAGATGGGGCTCGACACCGATTTCGTGCGGCTCGCAAGCGGCAATTCGCGCATCAACGTCAAGATCAAAGCCGATTCCGAGACCGAGCTCAACGGTCAGGGTCCCGACATCAGTGCGGAAGCGCTGGATGAGCTGTTCGCAAAGCTCGGCAGGCTCACCGACGGCGACACCCTCATCCTTGCAGGTAGCGTGCCGCCCTCCCTGCCTGCCGACATCTACGAGCGCATCCTCGCGAAACTTTCGGACAGGAAGGTCCGCACCGCGGTGGACGCTTCGGGCAAACTGCTGCTGAATGTGCTGAAATACAAGCCCTTCCTCGTCAAGCCGAACCTCGCCGAGCTGGGCGATATGTTCGGCTTGAAGCTCACGAACGCCGACGAAGCCGAGGTCTTCGCGAAAAAGCTCCGCGAGATGGGCGCTGTGAACGTGCTTGTCTCGATGGCGGGCGACGGTGCTCTGCTGATCGACGAGTACGGCGCGTCCCACCGCTGCGGAGTCTGCAAAGGCACGGTCAGGAACTCTGTCGGGGCAGGCGATTCGATGGTCGCGGGCTTCATGGCGGGCGTTCTCTCGCAGGAAAACCGGGACGAGGCGATGACCGTCGATTACGGCTACGCCCTGCGTCTCGGCACTGCGGCAGGCGGAGCAACCGCCTTTTCCGACGGTCTCGCCGACAAGAAGACCATCGAACAGATGCTGGGACAGCTTTCCGAAAGGGGGCGCACATGAGCGGCAAGATATTCACCCCATGCGACCCGAACGCTCAGCAGTGCGTCAGGAACGTACTGAAATACCTTTCGGACATCACCTGCGAAAAAGTCCTGACGGGTCAGCACACTCAGACAATGGCGATGGAAGAGCTCCACCGCATCGAGGACGCGACGGGGAAACTGCCCGCGCTCCTCGGGTTCGAGCTGCTCTCCTACTCGCCGAACATCAACTATCTCGACACCGACGCCGAGTGCATGACCGAGGTCGAAGAGAACTTCGGCACGCTGAAACGCGCATGGGAATGGGCGGACAAAAAAGGGCTCATAACCTTCACATGGCACTGGTTCTCGCCGCTGGGCGGACGGTCGAAGTCGTTCTTCACCGAGAACACCGACTTCGACGCTTCGCAGGCGGTCATCATCGGCACCCCCGAAAACGCAGCGCTCCTCGCCGACCTGGACGTTATGGCAGGACTGCTCCGCCCCTTCCGCGACAGGAAGATACCCATCCTCTGGAGACCCTTCCACGAGTGCGACGGAACTTGGTTCTGGTGGGGAGCGAAGGGCGCGGATACCGCAAAAGAGCTCTACCGCCTGATGTTTGAACGGTTCACGAAGGTGCATCGGCTGGGGAATCTTATCTGGGTGTGGAACGCCGCCGACGGCAGTTTCTACCCTGGGGACGACTGCGTAGATGTCATTTCCCGAGATATGTACCCCGAAAAGCACAGCCACACCAGCTGCGCCGAAATGTATCACGAGCTCGTGAAGGTGACCGACGCGAAAAAGCCCGTCATCATCGGCGAAACAGGCACCCTGCCCGACGTCGCCGCCGTCTGCCGCGAAAATATCGGCTGGGCAAGCTACATGACCTGGTCAAAGGAGTTCTGCCTGTCGGAAGAATACACCGACTCGGACACCCTCAGGCGCGTCTACAGCGACCCCCACGCCGTGACCCTCGACAAACTGCCTGAGCTTTACTGACAATTTTGTACCTTGTCTGCGGGTTATATTGGGGGAGACCCTTTTGAAAAAGAGTCCTCCCCTTGCCAAAAAGACGTTCGATAGAGCGTAACGCACCATTTGAACGTATCTGTCAGAAGTCATCTCTTGAAATGTCAAGGGACTATCTTCCCGACCACAACAAACGAACAACATATTAAAAGTTTTAGGAAAGGGGTCCGGGGGAGAACCCTTTTTCAAAAGGGTTTCCCCCGGTTAAAACCCGCAGATACACCCGCACAAACCATCAAATTGGAGATACGATATGCAGACACTAAAGGACACCGCTCTTGGCGAGAGCGTGAAAATAGAAAGGCTCGGCGGCGACGGTGCGCTGAGGCAGCACTTTCTCGACATGGGACTCATCCCAGACACAGAAGTCACCGTCGTGAAATACGCGCCGATGGGCGACCCCATCGAGCTTCGGCTGAGGGGCTACGAGCTGACCCTTCGGCTTGCGGATGCAGAGCAGATAGAAGTCTGTCCCATCGAGGCAAAGCAAGCAACGGAGAAGCAGACTTTGCCTCGCAGGAAGAAGGAGCATCCGGGTCTCGGCGAGGGCGGACGTTTCCACGCAAAGGACGACGGCGACCCCCTGCCAGACGGCACGGTGATACGTTTTGCGCTGGTGGGAAATCAGAACTGCGGAAAGACCACTCTGTTCAACAAGCTCACGGGCTCGAAACAGCACGTCGGCAACTTCCCCGGAGTCACCGTTGACCGCAAGGACGGCGAGATAAAGGGTCACCCGAACACCCTCGTCACCGACCTGCCGGGCATCTACTCCATGTCGCCCTTCACAAGTGAAGAGGTGGTATCGCGCAGCTTCGTGCTGGACGAAAAGCCCCACGCCATCATCAACATCGTGGACGTCACCAACATCGAGCGAAACCTTTACCTCACGATGCAGCTGCTGGACATGGACATCCCCATGGTCGTGGCTCTGAACATGATGGACGAACTCACCTCAAACGGCGGCAGCATCGACGTGAACGAGCTGGAGATACAGCTCGGCGTGCCTGTCGTTCCCATATCGGCGGCGAAGAATGAGGGCGTTGACGAGCTCATCAGCCACGCGCTGCACATCGCACAGTATCAGGAGCGCCCTGTGCGTCAGGATTTCTGCGACAAGTCCGCCAACGGCGGCGCGGTACACCGCTGCCTGCACGGCATCTCGCACCTGATAGAAGACCACGCCGAGAAGGTCGGGCTTCCGATACGTTTCGCGGCAAGCAAGGTCATCGAGGACGACCCGCCCGTCATCGCGGCGCTGAAACTCGACCAGAACGAGTTCGAGACCCTCGAACACATCATCACCCAGATGGAAAAGGAGCGCGGTCTCGACCGAAGCGCCGCCATTGCGGACATGAGGTTCTCGTTCATTCAGCGGCTCTGCGAGGAGACGCTCACAAAGCCCTCGGAGAGCAAGGAGCACATCCGCAGCCGCCGCATCGACCGCGTGCTGACGGGCAAATATACAGCTATCCCCGCGTTCATCGGGATAATGGCGGCAGTCTTTTTCCTGACCTTCAACGTCATTGGTGCGTGGCTCCAGGGGCTTATCGAAACGGGCGTTGACAAGCTCACCGCCGCCGCCGACAAGTCGCTGACGAACATGGGCGTGAACGAAGTCCTGCACGGACTGATAATCGAAGGCATCTTCAAGGGCGTGGGCGGCGTTATCAGCTTCATGCCGATCATCGTCACGCTGTTCTTCTTCCTGTCGATGCTCGAAGACAGCGGCTACATAGCGCGAGTGGCGTTCTTCATGGATAAGCTGCTGAGAAAGATCGGTCTTTCGGGGCGAAGCATCGTGCCGATGCTCATCGGTTTCGGATGCTCGGTGCCTGCGGTCATGGCGACCCGCACCCTGCCTTCCGAGCGCGACCGTAAAATGACGATACTGCTCACCCCCTTCATGAGCTGCACCGCGAAACTGCCTATCTACGCATTCTTCGTGAACGCGTTCTTCCCCCGAAAGGGCGGGGTCATCATGGTGGGGCTCTACCTGCTGGGCATCCTGTCGGGCATAGCCGCGGCGCTGATCTACAAAGGCACGGTATTCAAAGGCGAAGCAGTCCCCTTCGTGATGGAACTGCCGAACTACCGTATGCCTGCCGCACGAAACGTGGCACAGCTCCTCTGGGAGAAGGCGAAGGACTTCCTGCAAAGGGCGTTCTCGGTCATACTCATCGCGTCGGTAGCGGTGTGGTTCCTCAAGAGCTTCGATATGCGCCTCAGCCTGACCGCCGATCCCGAAAAGAGCATCCTCGCCATGACGGCAGGCGCTCTTGCACCCATTATGAAGCCGCTCGGACTCGGCGACTGGAGGATACTCGTATCCCTGATAAGCGGTTTCATGGCGAAGGAAAGCGTAGTCTCGATGCTCGAAGTGCTGTACGTCGGCGGCGTTGAGACCGCCCTCTCGACCCTCTCGGCAGCGTGCCTGCTGGTGTTCTCGCTGCTGTATACCCCCTGCGTCGCCGCGATAGCCGCCATCAAGCGCGAACTCGGCGGCAAGTGGGCAGCGGCTGTGGTCGTGCTCCAGTGCGCCTGCGCCTGGTTCGCAGCTCTGTTCGTTCACATCATCGGTATGCTGATAGGAGTTGGTTAAAATGAACGCAGCCGACATAGTCCTCACCATCCTGATAGCAGCAGCTGTCATCCTCGCAGCCCGCGCCCTCGTCAAACGCTCCCGCAAAGGCGGCTGCGGCTGCGGCTGCGACACCTGCACCGCCAAGTGTTCTCAGTGCGGGTTTGTAGCTGGGGGAAACCTTTCTGAAGAAAGGTTCTCCCCCAGACCCCCTTCCAAAGACTTTTAATATATCGTTTGTTTGTTGTGGCGGGTAAGATAGGCTCTCACCGCTTCAAGAGCGCCACTCTTCCCGACCTGTACAAATTAAGGAAGAAGCACCACAAGCCAAAAAGTATTAAAAGTTTTAGTGAGGGGTTCGCCTTAGCTATGCACGGCAAGGGGAAGACCCGCACTCTCCCTCCCCCGTAGAAAGCAAAAAAGGCACTTCTGTCGTGTTTGACAGGAGTGCCTTTTGGTTATTTTGGTTGGGTTTTGGTGCGGGCGTTGGCGAGCATCAGTTTGATGCGGTTTTCCTGGTTTACCTTGGTCGCGCCGGGGTCGTAGTCTATTGCGACGATGTTGGCTTCGGGGTAGGCCTCCTTGATGACGCGGCTCATACCCTTTGCGACGATGTGGTTAGGCAGGCAGCCGAAGGGCTGAGTACAGATAATATTCTCGGTACCCGTTTCGGCGAGCGCCGCCATTTCGGCTGTGATGAGCCAGCCCTCACCCATCTTTACGCCCTGATTCATGTACTTATCGGCAGCTTCGCGGAGATGCTCGAAGTCGTGGGGCGGGAAGAACTCCTCGAACCCTACGCGGCTGTTATGCTCTTCGATGATCTTTATCTGTTCCTTCTGGAACTTATACAGCACATCGTAGCCTATCATGTAAGCATAGGTGCGCATAGTCTTCTTATCGTAAAGACCTGCGTCGTTGATGAGGTCGGACGCGCAGTAGAGCACGAAGTCCAGCAGACCGGGCACGTTCGGCTCACAGCCCTCAGAGATAAGAAAGCTGTTCAGGTCGTTGTTCGCGAGGGGGGAATACTTGACGTATATCTCGCCCACGATACCGACTCTCGGCTTCTTCTCCTTAGAGCGCGGCAGTGCGGAGAAATCCCTCAGCATAGCGCGGTAGATGCTCTTGGTCTTCATGAAGCGGGTCTTGTCCTCCATCAGCTTGCCGAGGCGGTGTTCCCATCTTGCGAGGAGCTCGTCGGTGGAGTTGGCGTTGAGCTCATAGGGCTTGCACTGGTTATACAGCAGCATGAGCATATCGCCGTACATCACGCAGTAGATAAGGCGTGTGATTATGGGCACGGTCATGGGGAACGCGGGGTTCGGTTCAAGTCCCGAGAAGTTCAGCGAAAGCACGGGGACCTGCGGGAACTCGGTAGCGATAGCCTTGCGTATCAGGTAAATGTAGTTTGAAGCACGGCAGCCGCCGCCCGTCTGAGAGATGAGCAGAGCCACCTTGTTCACGTCGTATCTGCCGCTTTTCAGCGCCTCCATGAACTGTCCGATGACCAGCAGCGCGGGGTAGCAGGTATCGTTGTGGGTGTTTTTCAGACCCTCGTCGATGACGACGCGCTCGCGGTTGGTCAGCAGCT
Source organism: Ruminococcus sp. YE71 (assembly GCF_900119155.1). Lineage (GTDB taxonomy): Bacteria > Bacillota > Clostridia > Oscillospirales > Ruminococcaceae > YE71. The sequence continues at coordinate 115,142 of NZ_FPIR01000003.1, forward strand.
CCATCTTGAAGCCGAAGTGTGCGTAAGCCTTGATTATCAGATTGAAATGGATCGGCAGCATATCAGGCACGAGGATGGTGTAATCCTTCTTCATATCCTCGGTAAAGGTCGTGCGCTGCACGCGGTCGGAATACTGCTTTGTCTCCTTACTCAAAACGATGCTGCCTCCTTACGTGAATTATTAGCCTTCTCCTCAAGAGCCGCCGCCAGCGAACGCAGGCGTATCTTTGCCGCTCCGAGGTTTGTTATCTCGTCGATTTTCAGCTGAGTATACAGCTTGCCCTTTTCTTCGAGTATCGCCCTGACCTCGTCGGTGGTGACGGCGTCGATACCGCAGCCGAAGGACACCAGCTGTACCAGCTGCATATCCTTGTTGCGGCAGACGTACTCAGCCGCACGGTAAAGTCTCGAATGGTAAGTCCACTGATTGAGCACGTCGAGGGCAGGCGTATTCACCAGATTCGCGACGCTGTCCTCGGTGATGACCGCAAAGCCCAGCGAAGCTATCAGCTTATGTATGCCGTGGTTTATCTCGGGGTCAACGTGGTAGGGTCTGCCTGCCAGCACGATAATGTTCTGACCCTTGCTCCGTGCGTCGTGTATTATCTCCAGCGCCTTCTGCTCGTTCTGCTTCTTGAAGCGCACCTGCTCGGAGTAAGCGGCGTTCAGAACGCTCATTATCTGCTTTTCGGTGACGTTGTATACTTTAAGAGCCTTCGCCAGGTTCTTCGCGGTGTTGCGCTTGTAGTTGATGTCGAGGTATGGCGCGATGAAGTTCCTGTCATTCAGCTCGGGGATGTTCGCTTTCAGAAGTTCGGGATAGTAAGCGACTACGGGGCAGTTGTAGTGGTTATCCGACTGACCCTCGTCGATATTGTAGCTCATGCAGGGGTAGAAGATGAAGTCCGCACCCTTGTCCAGCAGGTCGAGCACATGACCGTGAGCGAGCTTTGCGGGGTAGCATACGGTATCCGAGGGGATGGTGTGCTGACCCTTGTAGTAGGTGTCTCTGGTGGAATTGTCCGAGAGTATCACCTCAAAGCCAAGGTCGGTGAACAGCGTGTGGAAGAAGGGCAGCATATCGTACCAGCTGAGGCACACGGGGAAGCCCACCTTCGCACGGACGTAGCCCGTGGGCTTTATCTCGCCGTAGGCACGCAGCTTTTCCAGCTTGTACTCGAACATATTCTCGGTCTTGTTTTCGAGCTTGATGCCTGCTCCCTTTTCGCAGCGGTTGCCCGAAACGTAGCGTCTGCCGTCGTTGAAGCGGATGATAGTGAGGTTGCAGTGAGCGGTGCAGCCCTTGCACTGGGCGTTCACCGAACGGTATGCAAAGTCCTGAAGCTGTTCAAGAGTCAGCAGCGTTGTGGGCGCCTGCTCCCTTTCGTACTTCTCCTTTGCGAACAGCGCACAGCCAAACGCACCCATGAGACCTGCTATCGCGGGTCGGATAACGTTCCTGCCCAGCTCCTGCTCGAAGGAACGCAGCACCGCGTCGTTGAGGAACGTGCCGCCCTGAACGACTATGTTCTTTCCGAGCTCGTCTATGGACTTCGCACGGATGACCTTATAGACCGCGTTCTTGATGATGGACGAAGACAGACCTGCCGAGATGTCCTCAACAGAAGCGCCGTCCTTCTGCGCCTGCTTTACCGAGCTGTTCATGAACACGGTGCAGCGCGAACCAAGCTCTACGGGGTTCTTTGCGAACAGTCCGAGGTTCGCGAAATCCGCTATCTCATATCCCATCGCCTGAGCAAAGGTCTGTATGAAGGAGCCGCAGCCCGAGGAGCAAGCCTCGTTGAGCATGATGGAGTCGATAGCGTGGTTCTTTATCTTGAAGCACTTGATGTCCTGTCCGCCGATGTCGATGATGAAGTCAACGTCGGGGCAGAAGAACTCAGCCGCCTTGTAATGCGCCACCGTCTCGACGATGCCGTGGTCGATGCCGAGTCCCGAGCGGATGAGCTCCTCACCGTAGCCCGTTACCGCCGAAGCGCGGATGTTCAGCTTCGGGTTCGCGAGGTGGTATATCTCTTCCAGCTTTGCCGAGATGATGTCGAGGGGCTGACCCTTGCTGGAGCAGTAGTGCTGATACAGCAGTTTTCCGTCGGGGGTGATGAGCACCAGCTTTGTGGTGGTGGAACCTGCGTCGATACCGAGGTAAGCGTCGCCCTCGTAGGTCTTTATGTCCTCATATTTCAGGTCGGACTGCTTGTGGCGGTGGATGAACTCCACGTACTCGTCACGGTCGCTGAACAGTCTCCTGCCTATAACGATATTGTCGTTGGTCTTTGCGTTTGCTATCTTTTCGAGGGTCTCCTCGATGGTCTCGGGCTTTGCTATCTCTGCCGCACGGAGCGCCGAGCCGTAAGCCATGAACACGGGGGCGTTCTCGGGGAAGAAAGCGTGTTCTTCGTCAAGCCCCAGCGTTTCTGTGAAGGCGTGTCTCAGACCCTTGAGGAAGCTGAGCGGTCCGCCAAGAAACAGCACCTTGCCTTCGATGCGTCTGCCCTGTGCGAGTCCCGAAACGGTCTGGTCTACCACCGCCTGAAAGATCGAAGCGGCGATATCCTCTTTCTTCGCGCCCTGATTGAGCAGCGGCTGTATATCCGATTTTGCGAAAACGCCGCAGCGCGACGCGATGGGGTAGAGCTTCTCGCTGCGAAGAGCCATCCTGTCCAGCTCGTCCGCGGTCACGCCCAGCAGCTGTGCCATCTGGTCGATGAAAGCGCCCGTACCGCCTGCGCAGGAGCCGTTCATTCGCTGTTCAACGCCGCCCGTCAGGAAGATTATCTTCGCGTCCTCGCCGCCGAGCTCAACGACAGCGTCTGTGTCGGGATAGCTCTTGTTCACGGCGATGAAAGCCGAGTAGACCTCCTGCACGAACTCAACGCCGCTTGCCTGCGCGATACCGAGTCCTGCCGAGCCTGTTATGGCAGTGCGGAACTTTCTTCCGGGAAATTTCCCTGCTATCAGGGAAAGCTGAGCCGTAACAGTCTCACGCACCTTTGAAAAGTGGCGTTCGTACTTCGAGTATATAATTTTTTCTTCTTCAAGTATCACGGTCTTGACGGTGGTCGAGCCAACGTCGATACCGAGATCGAGTATCTCGCTCATTCTCATTTTCCTTTCGCAAGTTCTGATGATACAGTTTATTAAAACACTATAATATTATATTATAACACATGAACCGACTTTTGAAAAGTGGTTTTTTATTAAATTTATAGGGCAAATTCGGGATTGTGTCCTATCTGTGCGGAAGGGCTCTGCTTGGTTTTAACAGATAATTCATATTTAGTCTCTTGACTTTTTTTGCCTTCGACTGTATAATATTATAGTTGATATTATGCCGCTGTGGTGGAATAGGCAGACACAAGGGACTTAAAATCCCTCGGAGTAAAATCCGTACCGGTTCGACCCCGGTCAGCGGCACATAAAGAAAAGCCCCGAGCTGATCGGGGCTTTTTGTTTTGCGTTTTTACTCAACGTTCTTGAGCGCTTCCGCAAGGTCAACGCGCTTTACCTTACGGTTCAGCAGCACCGAGATGAGCAGGTAGGACGCGATGCCTATGGCGCAGGTCTCGGCAAGGGTGAGCACCGAAACGTCGTAGGCGAAGTAGCCCGAGTAGCTCATGAACACCACCTTGAACAGCTTGTCAAGCATCACGCTGGCGAGGGGCACGGTGAGCACTATGGACAGCACCGCCACTATCGTCGTCGAGTGGACGTACAGACCGCTGACCTCACGGTCGGTGTAGCCGAGTATCTTCGCTACCGAGATGGGTCGTGCGTTCTTCTCGATGATTATCTTTGCAAGCAGGTAGATAACTATCATGAACATCACGATGCCGAAATACTTGAATACCACCATCATCGAACCCATCGAGCGCATGAGCTGGCGCGAGGTCTTGGTGAGGTCGGATTCGCCTATCTTCGAGTAGATGAGAGTATCGTCGATGTCGGTTATCTCCTCGTCCGAGAAGTAGATGTCCGAGCCCTTCTCAAAAGTCTCGCCGAACTGTGTCTTGTCCATGAAAACGGCTATGGTCGCAGGGTAATCGTACATACCCGCCACCTCGAAGGTGTACTCCTTGTCGGTGTACTTCTCTTTGAGGGTGATGGACTCCCCTTCCGAGATGCCGTACTTGTCGGCATACGCGGTGGAGAGATATACTCCCTTGCCCTCATGCCCGATTTTCACGTATCTGCTTCCCTCTTCGATGCCGTATATCGAAACCTGTTCCGCCTTGTATTTCTTGTAGGTGGTCTCAAGGTCGGTCATGACTGCCTTTTCGGCGGACGGCACTTCGGTCTCGGCAGGAACCTTCAGCACGTAGATGTACTTTGCGAGCATATTCTCAGACACCGTGTTCTGGAAGTTTACGAGCATCGGCTCGAACACCATTCCGAACATAAGTATCGTATTGGCGAGGAAGGAACCCACAACTATCGTGATGTAGTTGGGCAGGTTCTGGAAGATGATGCGCAGACGGTAGCGTATCATTATCGGTATCTTCGTGTTGAGCCTGAAGGACTTCTTCTTTCCGCGGCGGCTCAGGTCACGGCGCAGGAAGCGCAGCGGCGAGAGTTTCAGCTTCGCGGCAAGGGCGGCGATATTTATCACGAGCATCGTCGCCAAGGGGATGACCGTGGTCTCGATCAGTGCTTCGGGGTTGAATATCACCTCGTAAGAAGTGAGGGAATATGTCCCGAGGTACGCATCCGCCATATACTTTTCGAGCAGGGTGTAGCCGAGGATGTTGCCCACGACGGCGCCGCATACAAGGGTTATCATCGGGGGCATCAGGTAGTGGCGGAGAAGCTCTCCCCTGCTGTAGCCCGAGGCTCTAAGCGTGCCGATGACTCCCGATTCGGCGAGTATGGTGCTGTCGGCGGTGATAGCCGTGATGAACGCGAGTATCACGACCGTGATGTAGAGAAACACCGACATACCCGCACGGTCGCCGTGGATATCGTCGCCTGCAAAGACTATCGCCTGATTGACGTACTCGGGGATGAAGCCTGTCAGCACCGCGTGCTTCGAGACGGTCTTGACGAGCTCCTCGGACATTTCCTTTGCTTCTGTCTCATCCTTTGGCTTGCTGTTGTACAGCCACGAATATACGTAGTGGATGTGGTCGTCACGCAGGGCTTCAAAGCCCTCCTTTGTCATGACGCCGATGCCGAAAGCCTTGTTGTCGAATATCAGCTCGGAAGGGTTCTCGTACAGTGACGAGTAATCGGGAAGCGCCGCGATACCGCTGACGGTAAGCTCCGCGCCCCCTGCGATACGGATGGTGCTGCCCTTTTCGAGCTTGTGGTTCTGCGCATAGAGGCGGTCTATGGCTATCTCGTTTTTCTCCTTCGGCATATCGCCCGAGAGCAGGCAGACCTTGTTCACCTCGTTTCGTTCGCCGAACATTCTCAGCTTGCTCTCGAAGTCCTCGGTCTCCTCCTGCTTGAAGTAGTTCTCGTACAGGCGGATGTCCGCGTCTTTTTCTATATCCGCGACGATATTTTCGTCGGGTCTTTCGGCAAGCTCGAAGTTGCCGTCCTCGATGTTGTACTTCTCAAAGCTCTCGTCATAGCTCTTCGCAAGGCTGTCGCAGCTGATGAAGTACCCCGACGCGCCGCTGATTATCAGCGCGAAGAAGAGGAATATCACAAGATGTCTCGGCAGGTCGGATCTCAGCTCGCGCAGGACACGTCTGCGCAGCGGGTCGCGCATCCTTTTCATGACGCCACCCCCTTACCATTCGAGGTCGGCAGCGGCAGTTTTCTGCTCGTTGACGGTATTGTGGCGGATAACGCCGTCACGCAGTCTGACCACCCTGTCCGCCATCAGCTTGATAGCGTCGTTGTGAGTTACCATGATGACGGTGCTGCCGTACTTTTCGTTGACCTCGGCTATGAGTTTCAGTATCTCCTTCGAGGTGTTGTAGTCGAGAGCGCCCGTCGGCTCGTCGCAGAGAAGGATATCGGGATTCTTGACTATCGCTCTGCCGATGGCGGTGCGCTGCTGCTGACCGCCCGAAAGCTGATTCGGCAGCTTGTGGCGGTGCTCGTACAGTCCGAGGGTCTTCAGCAGGTCGTCAACATCCAGGGGCGCATCGCTGAGGTATGCCCCCACCTCAACATTCTCCTTGATGTTCAGGTTCGGGATGAGGTTGTACTGCTGAAAGATGTATCCGAGATGCTTTCTGCGGTAGCGTGTGAGCGCCTTTTCATTCATGTCGGCGGTCTTTTCGCCGTTTATCGAGATGTAGCCCTCATCGGCGGTGTCGATGCCGCCTATGATGTTGAGAAGTGTGCTCTTGCCCGAGCCGGAAGGCCCGAGAAGCACGCATATCTCGCCTTTTTCCACGCTCAGGTCGATGCCTTTGAGCACCTCCTGTCTGCTCTCCCCTTCGCCGAAGTGTTTCTTTATGCCCGATATCTCCAGAAACATAATGTCGTCCTCCCTTTTAGTTAGCGTATGCTATCCTGATGAAATCAAAAAAGGGCGCGGCTTTGAGAGTCTGTATCTTTGATCCGCAACCCTGTTGCTTTAATAAGGATAACATTTCAGACATAATATGTCAACAAAACCGTTCCCCGTCAAATGGTCTGTGAACCTCTGACAAGTGGAAAAGTTCCAATGAACCGCAGGTTCGGTCATACGAGCTTCGGGCGGAAGTATCGCCGTCCGTGTTCTGCTCGATGCTTTATATGAACCATTGTTCATATATTCATTATATCACATATGCCCACAAAGGTCAATACCCCATGCGAAAAAACTTCCACAAATAACCACATACCCCCAAGCACATCCTATGTAAAAAATGACAAAAAAAGAGAGCCGCAGCAAATACGCTCTGCGGCTCCAAGCTTTACCCCTTGCCTGCTTCCCCCTCGAAGCAGTATTTCGTCTGATAATAATATAACACTTTATCACGGAGAAATCAAGTGTTTTTGCAAAATTTAAACGTTTTCGTGCGGAAATAACAAAATGTCTTTTTTTAAAATATTGCGCCCTCGCCCGAAACGTGCGGTATCATGCAGTTTTTTTCACCCCGTTCGTCAGAAGGCTTTTTTGTATATCTCCAGTATCGACTCCACGGTGCAGGGTCTCGGGTTTCCGCCCGTACACACGTCCGCGAAAGCCGACTCCGCCAGTGCAGGCAGGTCTTCTTCCTTAACGCCTATCTCGTGCAGCTTCTCGGGGATGCCGACATCCTTCGACAGCTGTCGCACCGCGTCCACCGCCGCTTTTCTGTAGGCGGCTTCATCCATGCCCGACGTGTCAACACCCATAGCCTCGGCGATGTGCCTGAACTTATCCCCCGTGAACTCCGCGTTGTACTCCATTACGTACGGCAGCAGAACCGCGTTGGCGATACCGTGCGGCGTGTCATAGAACGCACCCAGCGGATGCGCCATGCCATGCACCACGCCCAGACCAACGTTCGAGAAGCCCATTCCTGCGACGTACTGTCCCAGAGCCATGTCCTCTCTGCCCTTGGGGTCGTTGGCGACCGCGGCTCTCAGCGATCTGCCGATGATCTCGATAGCTTTGAGGTGGAGGGTGTCGGTCAGCTCCCACGCGGCGAGAGTGGTGTAGCCCTCGATGGCGTGAGTCAGCGCGTCCATGCCCGTCGAAGCGGTCAGACCCTTCGGCATGGTGGTCATCATGTCGCTGTCAACCACCGCAACAACGGGGATGTCGTGGGGGTCAACGCAGACGAACTTGCGCTTGTTCTTCTCGTCGGTGATGACGTAGTTGATGGTGACTTCGGCGGCTGTGCCCGCAGTGGTGGGGACTGCGATTATCGGCACGCTGGGGTTCTTCGTGTCGGCGACGCCTTCAAGGGAGACTACATCCGAGAACTCGGGGTTCGAGGAGATGATGCCTATCGCCTTCGCCGTGTCCATCGCCGAACCGCCGCCGACCGCGATTATCGAATCGGCTTCGCTGTCCCTGAACGCCTCAAGCCCCGCCTTGACACAGAACACCGTCGGGTTCGCCTTGACGTTCGAGAATACTTCATAATCTATCCCCGCCGCGTCGAGCAGAGCCGTGACCTTGACCGTCACGCCGAACTCCAGCAGGTCGGGGTCGGTGACCACGAGGATCTTTTTGAAGCCGCGCTTGTTTGCCTCGTTAACGATCTCGGTAATAACTCCCGCACCGAAATATGAGGTCTCATTGAGGATCATCCTGTTAGCCATAGCATTACTTCCTTTCCAAAAAGCGGACTCACCGCCCGCGATGCCGTTGCTTGTAACACTATTGTACCACATTTTCGTCGCAATTGCAAGCATTTTTTGAACATTTCTCCCGATTTCTGAGTGATATACACAAATGGCAGGCTTTTCTTGGGGGAAAACCCCCGCCTTAGCTTCGCACGGCTAAAAAAGGGTTATCCCCTTGCCGTGCGCAGCTAAGGCGAACCCCTTTCCTAAAACTTTTAATGCTTTTTGGCTTTTGGTAGTTCTTCTTTAATTTGTGCAGGTCGGGAAGTTTGTGGTTCTATTTTTCAATAGTCTGCTCCTTGCCAAAAAGACGTTCATGAGAGCGTAACGCACCAATTGAGCGTATTTGTTAGTTGGTATCACATGAAACAGTGAAAGCATTTCTTCCCGACCACAACAAACAAACGACATATTAAAAGTCTTTGGAATGGGGGCGGGTTTCCCACAGGAAAATCTTTTGTTAAATTTGCAGTAAGAAGGGGGTTTACAAATTATATTTTTTATGTTATAATTATTTTGATACTATTTCGTAAAGGACTGATGGATATGGATTGGGCAGAGGTCAGCATTTACACCTCTACTGATGGTGTTGAGACGGTCACGGGAGCGCTGACCGAGCTTGGGATCAGCGGCTTTGTCATCAAGGACGCTAAGGATTTCGAGGCGTTCCTCAACGACAAGACGGGCAACTGGGACTACATCGACGACGATCTCATGGGGCTGAAAAACTGTGAGACGACCGTCACGCTTTATCTGCAAAAGGACGACGAGGGCGCGGCTCTGCTCGAAACGGTAAAGAAAGCGATAGCCGACCTCAAAGCCGCCGACACGGACGGCAGGTTCGGCAGGCTGGAGATCGACACGGGCAGCATCCGTGACGAGGACTGGGCGAACAACTGGAAGCAGTATTTCAAGCCCATCGAGATCGGCGAGAAGCTGCTCATCAAGCCGTCATGGGAGGACGTTCCCGAGGGCGAGACGAGGAAGATACTGGAGATAGACCCTGCTTCGAGTTTCGGAACGGGTCAGCACAACACCACGCGTCTTTGTCTTGAAATGATCGAGAAGTACATCAGCGAGGGCGACCGTGTGCTCGACCTCGGCTGCGGAAGCGGCATCCTCTCGGTGGGTGCGATGCTGCTGGGCGCATCGGAAGTCACAGCCGTGGACATCACGGACGACAGTATGCGCATCACGAAAGAGAACTTTGAGAAGAACGGTTTCGGCGAGGAGACGCTCACCTGTTTCTGCGGCGACATCACGTCGAGCGAGAGGCTGCGCGAGAAGATAGGCGGCGGATTCGACATGGTGTGTGCAAACATCGTTGCAGACGTACTCATAGCCATGAGCCCGTATTTCGCCTGCTTCATGAAACCGCAGGGCAGGCTGACGGTATCGGGAATAATCGATGCGCGGCTTGACGAAGTACTGGAAACGATAAAATCGAAAGATTTCGAGCTCATCGAGCACCGTCGTCTGGACGACTGGAACGCGGCTGAGTTCAGGCTCAGGTAAAGCCCGCGAGCGAATACCGACATTATTGAGATAACGCATTCGCGTGGGTACGAGCGGCTGTTTCGCGAGACAGAGCAAGGCAAAGCAGCAATTTCACAAGGCAAATCTATGAACGGAAAGGACTGATACATAATGCAGGCAGTATTTTTTGTATTAAAACAGTTGGAGCTGGTAGACAGCATAATGGAAGCGCTTGCGGACGCAGGCATCAAGGGTGCAACGGCGATCGATTCTGAGGGAATGGCGCGTTCACTGACAAGGCTGAACCAGAATTCCGCGATGGTACATCTTTTGAAGGGCATACTTTCGGGCGAAGATGAAGCGCACAAATCGAAGACCATCTTTGTGATAGTTGAGGAAGAGCAAGTTGAGGAAGTAAAAGCCGCGATAAAGAGTGTAACGGGCGAGTTAACGAAGCCGAATGCAGGCATTATGTTTGGTATCCCTGTAAGTTTTGTAGAGGGGTTTTCAAAGAAGATGTAATAATCAGCAGTACCGTCAAGGCGGTACTGTTTTTTGCAAGTAAGCAGCCGACGTCCCGTCCTCGCCAGAGACTAAAAAGTTTAGGAGGGGGTCTGGGGGAGACCCTTTTCAAAGGGTCCCTCCCAGCAGGGGCTCGGGGACAGCGTCCCCGCCAAAGGAACATGGCTTTGACCCGAAAGAGAGCCATCATCCCCCCCACAAAAATAAAATCGGCATTTCCCAAGAATCGAGGAAAAGAACTTCGCATGAAGTCAGCTCTCAAACCAACCCTCGAAGCGTGAAATGCCGATTTTATTTTGCCAAAAGAGCGAAGCGACTTTTGGCAAAGCCCCCAAAATCGCGCCAGCGATTTCTACAGCCCAGCGCAAAAATATGTAGTCCTCGCGCCGTTTTGTCGCACCTTCGGCGCGATGGGGTGTTTCACTCGAATCGCTTACGCTCTCTCGCGAAAATAAAATCGGCAAATCGGTGTGTTCTTGGGAGTTTGTGATAGTCTTTCATGTTGCGCCTTTCGGGACGGGCTTTCGGGATTTGCCGATTTTATGTTGTGGGGAAGATGGTGCGCTTACGGGTCAAAGCCATGTTCCCTGGGCGGGGACGCCGTCCCCGAGCCCCTGCTGGGGGACCCTTTGAAAAGGGTCTCCCCAGACCCCTCCTAAACTTTTTAGTCTCTGGCGAGGACGGGACGGAAACTCTATCCCTGAGTCACTGCTGGTGGAGCCTTTGTAGCCGTGCGCAGCTAAGGCGGGGGTCTCCCTCCCTCCTAAACTTTTTTCTGCCCTGGCGTGTACGGGTTGTTTGTTAGAACTAAAAAAGCCACAGCGTTCCGACTTCCGTCAGAATACTATGGCTTAATTTCTTATATCAGACGCTTCATGCAGGTGATGTTGTTGTACATCGCTACCGAACTCAGATAACTGATGACTATTCCCGTCGCTGTCGATTCCGCGTGTACTATTTTGCCGTCGCCTATGTACATCGCAACATGATATATCGACGAATAACTCGACCCGCCAAAGAATACCAGATCTCCCGGCTGTAGATCACTGTACGAAACACTCGTTCCATACGATGCCTGCGATGCCGCAAAGTGCGGCAGATATATGCCTATCTGCCTGTATGACAACATTACAAGCCCCGAACAGTCCGTCGCTCCATACTGCTCGCCTGCCCATACATAACTTCCGCCGACCATTCCCTTCGCATAGTTCACTACTATGCTCCGCTTCGTCTCCTTGTCGTCATCATAGGTCACAGGTGGCTCGGGATCGTCGGCAACCGTCGTTGTTGTGGTGGTAGTAGTGGTTGTCGTAGTGGTCGTAGTGGTAGTGGTCTGGGGCGGCTCGGTGGTCGTCGATGTCGGAACATCGGGCTCGGTCGCCTTCGTGGTGGATGTCTTTCCCGTATCATCGGTGGTCTTGGGCTCGTCGGGATCGTCCGTGGTCTTCTTGGTGGTCGTGGACTTGCCCGTGCCTGTGTCGCCGTCGGTCTTCTTCGTGGTGGTGGTCTTGCCGTCCGTATCGGATGCGGCGGTTGTCGTCGCGGCAGTCGTCGTGGTGGTAGTGGTGGTCTTGGCCTTCTCACTTACCTTGCCGTACTCGTCCGCGATGAGCGCGGCTTCGTTGGTGTAGCCGCTCAGGTCGCCCTCAAGAGACTTGATCTTGTCGCCGTACTCCTGCTTCAGCTTCATGAGCTCAGCCTGCTGCTCAACGAGGTCTTTCTGCTGCTTTGCATACTCGGCGCTCTTGGTCCTGAGCTTCTCGCTCTCGCTGTCAAGCTCCGCCTGATAGGCTTCTATCTTCGCCTTCTTCTCAAGCAGCTCGTCGATAGTCTCGTTATCGTGCGCAGCCACACGCTTCACGAGCTCCACGCGCATCAGCACGTCGTAGAAGCTCTCCGCGCTGAGAAGCACCTCGGGATAAGTGCCGCTGCCTGCGACATACATAACGCGGAGCCTGTCCTTGAACTCGCCGAGACCCTTGGTGATGTCCTCCTCGCTCTTTTCGAGCTCGAACTTTGTGGCGCGCATCTCCGCGTCAAGGTCGCACATCTCGTCTTCGAGCTGCGAAGCCTTCTTCGAGACCTTGTCTATCTTCTTCTTTATGGTAGCAGCCTTTTCGTTGACCGCGTCGAGCTTTTCCTGCTGACCCTTAATATCGCTGCCTGCCGCAGCTATCTTCTTATCGAGCTCAGCCTTCTTTGCTTCAAGCTCCTTCAACTGTTTTTCGTAGGCAGCGTTCTCGTCATCATCAGCCGAAGCGACCGCAACTGCCGGCGAGAGCTTTGTTTTATCTTTGATGCCGCTCATTCCGAACGCCGACGCAGACACGGTAACAGCCATAACGGCCGCCGCCAGTCTCTTGAACGTATATCTTCTGCCGAATGCGTTCATAACGACTCTCCTTTTTTTTGACTCAAAAATGTATTCCGCATAGTAACCTTTTAGTTACCATATTGTAATTAATTATACCGCATTTTGCCATGAACGTCAAGCAAGGGGGTGTTTTTTCGTCAAGCTGTACAAATCATTTTATACGCTTTCACAAAGGGCTGTGAAAATTTCAGCAGGCAGGTGAAAGCCCCGTGATAATGTAATGATTTTTCAATTATTTAGTTTGTGATTTAAACAAATGATTTTTTTCATAAAAACTATGGAAATCCCGTCCGCGATGTGTTATAATAGATGTGTTGACCATACATCCATACAAAAACGACTGTAAGGAGAACCCACCATGCTTAAAGGAAAGACCGTCCTCATCGGCGTTACGGGAAGTATCGCCGCTTACAAAATGGCTGACTGCGCCCGCGAGCTGACCAAGATGCACGCCGACGTACACGTTCTCATGACGCAGAACGCGACTCAGTTCATAAACCCCATAACATTTGAAACGCTCACTCAGCATACCTGCCTTATCGACACCTTCGACCGCTCGTTCCAGTACAGCGTCGAGCACGTCGCGCTGGCGAAGGCTGCCGACATCGTGCTCGTCGCACCAGCTTCGGCAAACGTCATCGGCAAGATAGCGAACGGCATCGCGGACGATATGCTGACCACCACAGTCATGGCGTGCCCCTGCAAAAAGCTCATCGCACCTGCCATGAACCACAATATGTTCCACAACCCGATCGTTCAGGAGAACATCGAAAAACTCCGCCGTCACGGCTACGGCATCATCGACCCGATAAACGGTATGCTCGCAAACCGCGACATCGGTGACGGCAAGCTGCCCGACATCAGCGTGCTCCTCGACTGCATCATTCATGAGATCGCAAAGCCGAAGGATATGAGCGGCATGAAGGTCCTCTGCACGGCAGGCGCCACCATGGAAGCCATCGACCCCGTGCGCTACATCACCAACCACTCCACGGGCAAGATGGGCATCGCCCTTGCAAAAGCCGCGTCCATGCGCGGAGCGGATGTGACCCTCGTGGCAGGCAGCTGCACCGAGCCCATGCCGCCCTTCGTGAACGTGGTCAGGGTAAAGAGCGCCGAGGAGATGTTCAATGCCGTGACCGAACGCGCTCCCGAATGCGACATCATCGTAAAGGCGGCGGCAGTGGCGGACTACACCCCCGAGACTACCGCCGACAGCAAGATAAAGAAGTCGGACGGCGATATGTCGATACCGCTGAAACGCACGAAGGACATCATCGGCTACCTCGGTTCCCACCGTCCCGAGGGCAGAAAACAGCTGCTCTGCGGCTTCTCGATGGAAACGGACGACCTCATCGCGAACTCCACCGCCAAGCTGACGAAAAAGGGTCTTGATATGGTCTGCGCCAACAGTCTCCGCACCGAGGGCGCGGGTTTCGGCACGGACACCAACGTCATCACGCTGATAACCGCCGACGGCACCACAGAGCTGGAGAAGATGTCCAAGCTCGACGCCGCCGACCGCATCTTCGACAAGCTGCTCGGGCTGTATAACAAATGAGATACACCCTCACCGTCACCGCCGAACAGTCGGGCAGACAGCTGGGAGAGATACTCCGTCAGAACGGCTGGTCGAGACGGCAGGTAACTTCGCTGAAACGCACTGAGGGCGGCATACTTCTCGACGGAGAACACGCACGGACGGTGGATGTCTGCCGCGAGGGTCAGGTCATAACCCTCGAACGCGCCGACAGCACGTCCCCCGACCCGAATCCCGACCTCAGAGCCGACATCCTCTACGAGGACGGGCACATCATCGTGTTCGACAAGCCCTCGGGGATGCCGACCCACGAATCCCACGGACACCGCGGCGACGCGCTCTCAAACCTGTTCGCGGCGCACTGCGGGGGGCTGACCTTCCGAAGCGTCAACCGCCTCGACCGCGAGACTTCGGGCTGCGTCATCGTCGCAAAGGATGCCCACGCGGCACTCACGGCGGCAAAGACCGTCCGCAAGATATACTGCGGAGTCTGCGAAGGGGTCCCCGAACCGAAGTCGGGTCGGATAGACGCCCCCATCGCACGGGAACGGGAGTCGGTCATCATCCGCTGCGTCCGCGGCGACGGCAAGCCCTCGGTGACGCTCTACGACGTGACCGAGGAGAACGGCAGCTCCGCACGGTGCGACTTCACCCTGCTGACGGGGCGCACCCATCAGATACGGGTACACATGGCTCACATCGGGCATCCCCTCCGCGGAGACAGCCTGTACGGAAACGGCGGCGGCACACTGGCGCTCTGCTGCCGCGAGGTCGGCTTCACAGCCGCGGACGGCAGAGAGATAGTCTGCCGCTCAGCCCTTATCCCCGAGCTGTAATGAGGGGCGCGTTGCTCAATTGTTCAAAAAAAAGGATAATTCTTTGTGCAAAGGGGCAATTTTATTGTCCCTTTCTGATTAAACTATTGACGGAATGTTTAAATGCGTGCTATAATTAATTATGTATGAAATGCGAAAAAATGATTGTGTACATTTTTCGCTTAGGAGAGAATGGAGCGAGCTTCATTTTTCTAAACGTCAGATAAAAATACATTTTAGTAAAATCGGAGGTCGCCAGATGGAGCAGACAGAGAAAATGATAAACTATACGACCTATTCTTCCTACAAGGAAACGGTCGCGTCTCTGACAGAGGATCTTAAACAGCTTCTGAACTTGAGCGAGGAGATATCCCTGTCGAACACTGCGGATTCTATCCGCGAGACTATCGAAAAATCAGCCGACGAGCACTTTGAGGTAGCTATAGTCGGCGAGTTCAAGCGCGGCAAATCCACGCTCATCAATGCTATGCTCGGACAGGACGTACTGCCTGCGGACGTACTGCCCGCAACTGCCACGCTCAACCGCGTCACCTACTCGGAAGAGCCCTTCGTTCAGGTGGAGTACAAGGACGGCAGGTCGGAGCGCGTAGATATCGACCAGCTCGAAAACTACGTCACAAAGCTCACCATGGAGTCGGAGGAGGTTGCCGAGACAGTAAAGGAAGCTACCGTTTACTACGATACCGACTTCTGCCGCAACAACGTTGACATCATCGACACTCCGGGTCTGAACGACGACGAGCAGATGACCAACGTGACACTCTCGATACTGCCGAAGATAGACGCGGCGGTATTTGTTATCAGTGCAAACAGCCCCTTCTCACAGTTCGAGAAGGACTTCCTTGAGAAGAAGATGCTGACTTCCGACGTGGGACGCATCATCTTCGTGGTAAACTGCTTCGGCACATTCTCGCCCGACGACGAGAACAAGATAGTCGAGACCGTCCGCACACGTATCACAAAGTACGTCATGGACAAGGCTAAGGCTGTCATGGGCGAGGATTCGAGAGAGTTCGCCGTTTACAAGCGCAAGATCGGCACACCGAGAGTTATCGGCGTGTACGCAAAACGCGCCCTCACCGCAAAGAAGATCGAGGATCAGGGTCTGCTTGAGGATTCAAACTTCCCCGAGTTTGAACGCGCCCTCGAAACTCTGCTGACCAAGGAGCGCGGCGCTATCACTCTCCAGATACTCGCGAACAAGATCACGAATTCGGGTACGGAGATTCTGCGCTCTGTTGTAATGCAGGAGAACGCCCTCATGATGGCGAACGACGAGTTCATGGAGCGCTACGACGCGGCTATCGAGGAGATAGACGACATCCGCAACAAGAAGCGCATGGAGTTCGTAAAGATCAACAACGCCGCAAATCAGGTGTTCGACGACCTGAAACCCGTGCTGGACAGCTACTGGGACAACATCGAGGAAGCGGCCATGAAGGTCATCGACGCTTACCCGATGTCGAGCAGCGACTTCAAGCGCGACCAGCTGAAGATAGTTACCGCAAAGCTCACCGAGCGCATCCGCGACGGTATCCAGGACAGAGCACAGATAATCTGCGAGCAGATACAGAATTCCATCAACATCGCTGTCAGCTGTGAGGCTGAGCGCTTGCAGGCGTTCGAGGACGAGTTCTTTGCGTCCGTTACCAAGATACAGCGTATGTTCATCCTCCCCGAGAAGATCTCGAAGAACGGCACTGCCGCCGACAAAGGCATCGGCGCCGTACTGGGTTCCTTCGGCGTGGGCGCGGCATTCCTCGGCTTCCGTGAGGCGGGCGTGAAGGGTGCGCTCCTCGGCGGATTCACGGGTCTTGTCAGCTTCTCGTCGATATTCTTCACGGCGATACTCGCACTGTCCCCCGCATGGCCTATCGCACTTTCGCTGATGGCCGTGGCAGGTCTTGCAGGTACCTTCGTGTCGGGTCTTGCCATCGACAAGCTGCTCCTCAACGAGCGTATCGACAAGTATAAGACCAACTTCAAGACCCAGGTGCGCAAGCAGTTCCACGAGATGCGACTTACCAATGATTTTACCGAGACCGTCCGCCGTCAGGTTTACTCTGCATTCGACGGTCTGAAAGCACGCATAGAAGAAGAGACCGAGATAATCCTGCGCGATACTCAGGAGACTCTCGACAACCTCAATGCGCTCAAAAACGAGAAGAACGACGTTTCCGAGCGCGAGATGGACAGACTGCATAACATAGCACAGAAGGCAAGCTCCATAGTTGCCGATGCTTACGCAGTCAGAAAGGCGGTAGCAGAAACGAACGAAGCACAGGTGCAGACTGCAAACAGCTAATAAACAAGGAGGATACAAAGCATGAGTGAGACTGTTTTACCGGTCAATCCGCTTTTGTCTATAGATACAGGCTTCCGCAGCTATCTGAATGCTTATACACGTTCCTTTCAGAACCATGTTATCGACGGTCAGCTCGACTATGCGTTCGACTCGGATTTTGCTATCCGACAGAAACTCATAGGGCTTTCGGGCTGGGGAAAGCTCTCAAAGGCGATCAATACGACGGATATCGCGGCAGAGGCCAAACTGCTCTTCTTCAAGTGCGAGCAGGCAGGTTCGCTGAAATATCCCGAGATCTATGATATACTGAAGCGCTGCTGCGAAAGGCTGGAGCTCAATCAGCCGATCGTACTGGTGCGCAAGGATTTGGAGAAGCCGCTGATCTACTCGATCGCGAGCGATGTTCTCGAACCCTGCATAATCATCACAAAGCCGCTGCTGGATATGTGCAACACGGATGAGCTCGAACTGCTCATCGGCAGCGAATGCGGCAGGATACAGAACAACCACTGCGTATACAGCTGGGCGTTCACTTACCTTAACTACAACAAGAACACATTCAAACCGTCCGAGCGGAGCTACAAGGGCGCTGTCAACAGTCAGGTGGTCGCGACCCTTATCGACTGGGTGAGATACGCCGACGTGACAGCCGACCGCGCAGGCATGATATGTATGTCGCGCCCGGGACGCTTTGTCGAGATATTCTGCGGCATCATGCAGAAGGAATATGTGGACTTCTTCGGAAGGAGCAACCCGAATCTCGACCGCGTGAAGCTCGAAAGACTGCTCGACAGGAACCATACCATCGCTGCAAGAGGATTGCAGCATGACCCGTCCCTCACAGAGCTCGAACGCAGAGTGCTCGCTTCGGCAGAGTTCCTCAGCTGCGATTCGCTGTTCAGGTGGAGGAGGGATATCGAAGCTCCCGACGTACACACCAGCACAGGTCAGGTGTGTGATGTCCGCTCGAATATCATACTATCGGGAGGGCAGGGAATATGACAGAACTCAATAACACCGCAGCCCACCGCGATATAGAAAAGATCAGGGAGATCTTCAAAAAGCTCTCCGCGGACAAGGAACTCGGCTCGATAATGGGCAGGGATTTCACAGAAGGTCTTGCAGACTGGAACGCGCTTATCGACAAGCGCTGCGACGAACCGTTCACACTCGTGATACTCGGCGACTTCAAACGCGGAAAGAGCACGATAATCAACGCTCTTCTTGGACGCGAGATCGCGCCTTCGTCCGTTTCTCCCGAGACCTACACGATAAACGAGATCTCCTACGGCGACGTTCAGGACGCCTGGGCAGTGCTCGAAAACGGTCAGCGCGTGCCGATGCAGATGTACGACATCACACGCGACAGGCTCGAACGCATCATGAAAATGCTCCCCTCAAAGGTGGACTATATCGAGATACACGACAACGCGCCTATCTTAAAGGAGATACGCATCGTCGATACACCGGGTCTTTCCGACCTCGACGACCTTGACAGACAGGTGACGAAATACCTTATCAACGCCGACGCCATCATGTACGCCGCCAACTGCCTGCTCCCCTTCTCGGAGTCGGAACAGCTGTTCCTCGCGGGACACGTCCAGCCGAGAAGATTCGGTATGCTGTATGTGCTGGTCAACATGATAGACGCACTCAACACCCGTCAGGATGTTGACAAGATACTCAAGCGATTCAACGTGCTGAGCGAGAAGATAGTTCCGAACTCCTTCGTTTACGGCATCAGCGCCGCAGACGAGCTCGCACGCAAGCTCGGCAAGCGCCGTCCACCCGACAAGGGTACGAGAGACTTCTACGAAACGCAGTTCATGCAGTTCGAGATGTCGCTCCAGAGGGACATCATCCTGAAAAAGGACATCATCCGCACAGACAGAGTGCTGACCATGCTGGATGATATGGCGAACGAGACTTCCGCGAAACTGCATATGTTCGCGGAGATGGCGGAGCTCGACTACAAAAAGCTCGAAGACAAGGCAAAGGACTTCGACGACGAATGCTCACAGCTCGAAGCCGCTCTCGAAAACTGCAAGCCCGTTCTGAAGCTGACTGTCACAGAGATGCAGCAGGAAGCCGAGACATGGATGTACGAATTCTTCGCGAAGCTCAGAAAGAGCATCCTCGAACTGCGCGAGAAGGACGAGAACGGCGAGGACATCTACCCGCCCGAAGAGATAGAGAAATACTTCTACTCCTACCTCATGGAAAAGGTGGGCGAGGCTTACCGCACCTGCATAGAACATCACCGCGACAGGCTCAACGAGCAGGTGGACAAGATGAGCAGACAGCTTGCGAAGAAGCTCGGTATCGAGGATCTTTCGCAGGTGACGCAGGTCACTTCGGTGGACAGGATAATGCGCTCGCTGGGCAAGAAGGTCACAAAACAGGTGATGGGCGTGAAGCTGTTCGGCACTTCCGAGACTTTCCCGCCTGCTACCATGTCGGCATTCAGCAACATCCTCGGACGCAAGAAGCAGACCGACATCATCGACATAGCCCTCGAAAACTACGACGACATCAGAGGCAATATCGTCAAGGACATAAAGTCGGTATATCAGGATCTGGAGATAAAGGCGCTCGAACAGCTGGACAGCATCTACCGCTATCAGGCGGAGCTCGGCAGAGAGACACTCGGTCAGGCAAAGCAGATGCTCGAAAGCTCCGACCGCGAGAATATCGCGAAGACCCTTCGCGAAGCTATCGACATGATCGGAGAACCGATGGCGATACTGGAAAAGTACAAAAGGAAATAAATACAGTAAAAGGAGATGACATTATAAAGACCATTGGAGGTTGATATGATGTTCAGATTTAAGAAACCGATAGCGGCGGCAGTATCACTGCTCGCGGCTGCGCTTATGATAGGCTCGGCAGGCGAGACTCTTTCGGGCGGCAGCTTACCGCCAATGACAGCTCACGCTTCCGTTATACAGCAGGCAAAGGCTATCTCAAGCTGCACAGTAACAGTCAAGACGACCAAATTTGCTTACAACGGCAAGGAAAGAGTACCGCAGGTCATAGTCATGGACGGCACTACAAAACTCACACGCAATACCGACTACACACTCAAATACACAAACAACAAGAACCCGGGCAAGGCCACCGTCGTCGTTACGGGCAAGGGCAATTACTCGGGCACGGCTTCGGCTTCGTTCATCATCACCCCGGGAGCCATAGCTTCGGCATCGGCTTCGTCGGTGACCGCGACTTCCGCAAAGCTCACATGGTCGAAAACGAACGGTGCGACGGGCTACAAGATCTACGCCTACAACAAGTCCAAGAGCAGATGGGAGATAAAGAAGACCATAGCTTCCGCCGCCACCCTGTCGGAGACCCTCACGGGACTTACCGCCAACACCACCTACCTTTACAGGGTCAACGCCTACATCTCGGCGGACGGCAAATCCTACATCGGCGGTTCAAAGCAGGTCGGCTTCACCACTCCGAAGCAGTCAACTGGCACTACCCCCGTGGCGGTGAACGGCAGACTCAAAGTCTCGGGCGCAAATATCGTCAACAAGAACGGTCAGAAGTTCCAGATAAGAGGTATGTCCACCCACGGTCTCATGTGGGAGGATTTCTCGAACATCACTTCCACCGCTTCCCTCAAGACCCTGCGCGATGACTGGGGCGTGAACACCATCCGCCTCGCCATGTACACCGAGGAATGGGGCGGCTACACCAAGGGCTACGCTACTCAGGCAAAGAACAAGGTCAACACGGGCGTTGCGAACGCTACCTCCCTCGGTATGTATGCCGTCATCGACTGGCATATCCTCAACGACGGCGACCCGCTGAAGCACAAGGACGAGGCTGTGGCATTCTTCACCGAGATGGCTCAGAAGTACAAGAACAACGAGAACGTCATCTACGAGATATGCAACGAACCCAACGGCACAGGCATCACCTGGACAAATAACGTGAAGCCTTATGCCACCGCCGTTGTCAGCGCTATCAGAAAGTATGACAAGAACGCGATAATCATCGTGGGCACTACCAACTGGTCGCAGGACATCGACAAGGTTGTCAACAGCAGACTCAGCGACACCAACATCGTTTACTCGCTGCACTTCTACGCCGACACCCACAAGCAGTGGCTCAGAGACCGCTTCACCAACTGCTACAACAAGGGTCTGCCGATACTCGTTTCCGAGTTCGGTACCTGCAACGCAAAGGGCGCAGGCAACGTAAACACCACCGAGACACAGACCTGGCTGAAACTTCTCGACTCGAAGAACGTGGGCTACATCAACTGGTCTGCCTGCGGAAAGGCTGAGACAGCTTCCGCATTCAAGTCGGGTACCAACCTCTCGAACATCCCCGCAGGCGAGAGCGCTCTTACCGAGAGCGGAAAACTCGTCCGCAAGTGGTACAGGTCAAGAGCAGGATTAAAGTGACAATAATCTGCAAACAAAAAAGCATCGGACATCACAGAGGTGTCCGATGCTTCATTTTTGCCCGACAGCCGTATCAGACGGCGGCGGACTCCCTTATCTCCAGTCCGTCGGTGTCATAGCATACCCTTGCATGATTGTGACGGATAAGCTCCTTTGAAGTGTGGTCGCCCGTCACGCGGTCTACCTTTATCCTGTAGACATCGCCGTTGCGGTAGACTACGCCGTCCTCACGCGAGAAAAACACGTTCTCCGCCTCGATATGGTACTTGTATCTCTGGCGCTTGTCCGCCCTCAGCTCTCCGCAGAGATACTCGTCGGTCGTATAGATGATGAGCTGATATGTAATGTCGGTGTCGTTGCGGAAACGGTAGTCGAGATAGTTGAACATTATGCTCGTACCCGTCCCGAAGGGGATGGTGCGGTTGAAATCGGGGAACAGGTCTATCTGGTCGTGGTGATGATGCTCGGTGATGGTAAGCTCGGAGTGCAGTATCATCCAGTGGATGAGGTTAGTCATCTGGCACATTCCGCCGCCTATGCCCGACGAGGGATGGTCGGAGAATATCGTCAGACCCTCACGGTAGCCGTCCTTTTCGGAAAGACTGCCCACCAGATACCAGAACGAAAAGGTCTCGCCGGGACGGATGAGCACCTTGTTCACCTTCGGCGCGGAGAGCGAAAGGTTCACCGCCTTGTTCTCCTGAAGAAGCATATTCACGTTGCCGAGCCTGCGTCTTATCAGCGAATTGTGCTTGTAGATGACATATTCGAGCTTTTCCTCAGACCTGGTCTTTGCAAAGCTGTGAGCGTCAAAAATGTTCTTTACGGCACGCATCGCCACACATTTCTTCTCCGAGATAGCGTATGTGAGCGGAGAGATCTCACAAAATAATTTACGTTTCATATTCTGCATCCTTCCTTCGGTCCATTATCTATAATAGTCTGCTAAAACAGATCTTTATAATAATAGACTGTTATTTCGCCAAAAAAGTTATATACCGTTTATTAAACGATTGTAAACTTTATGTAACGCGTCATTCGTACACGCCTGACCGACAACACGCCGTATTGTGAAAACAAAAGGGTGAAATATGAAAAATTTCGGGGTTATTGTTTTATTGTGTTGACAAAATCGGAAAAATCGGTTATAATATATAATGAGTTATTATATTGACGGCATAGGAATCTGACATCCGTCATGAGAAGGATCTGATAAAATGAGCAGTTTTAACGACAGAAGCAGCGGACCCGCCGAGAGGATAACCCTCGCAGGGATAGCCGCGATAATAGTAGTAGGAGTTTTCGTGGTGTGCGTTGTACTGATACTCGCGAAAAGCCTCTTCCCGTCCAACGACAGCAACGTTACCGATGAGGTGTTCACGGGTACGAAGGGCTCTTCCAGCTCGGTGGCACAGACGGTCTCCGAAACTTCCGAGGACAGCTCTTCCGAGGGCGGAAAGATAATCGATGAGAGCGCAGCTTCCCTCGACTCCGCATCCGTCAGCGATTCGAGCAGCCACGACGATACCTCTTCCGTAGTTTCGGGCGAGGTCGCTTACCTTACCCAGACCGCTTACCTGCGCTCCGCAGGCGACGAGAACGCTGACCCGATACTCTCCATCGCGGCAGGCGAGGAAGTTACAGTTATCGACAGACCCGCAGGCAGCGAGTATGTTCACATCAACTATATCGGCTACGACGGCTACGTTTGGTACGGCTACCTCGGCTGATGAAAAAGCTGTGTACGATAGAGCTTGAGAGCGGTACGCTCGACTACCTGCTCGACATCGGAAAGCGGTCGAACGCTTACCTGAACATCCGCGACGGCGTTGTGACGGTGAGACTTCCGCTGAGCGGCAAGCCTTCCGACGCGGAACGGCTGATACGCTCCCACGAAAAATGGATACGCGATAAACTCGGCAGCCACAGCGAACGCTCACGCCTGCCGAAGAGCTTCGAGGACGGCGAGGTGCTGTCACTGCTCGGCAGGAAATATACCCTGCGGATAGCCGAGAGCGCCGAATACCGCGAACCCGAGACCGAGGGCGATACGCTGACGGTCTACGTGGCAAAGACCATGACCCGCGCCGACGCGGAACGGTTGTTCTCGCGGTACGTGTACGGCATCTGCGAAAAATGCGTGATGAAGGCGTTCGAGACCTACACCCAGCGGCTCGGGCTCCGACCGAAGAAGATCACCTTCAAGAAAATGACTTCGAGGTGGGGGAGCTGCTCTTCAAACGGCAGTATCTCGATAAACGTCGGGGTCGTCTGCTTTGAACAGGAGTGCATCGACTACGTGGTGATACACGAGCTGTGCCATCTGAAATACATGGATCACAGCGAGAATTTCTGGAGACTGGTATCCACCTGCTGTCCCGATTACAAACGGCTCCGCGAAAGAATGAAACACTGAAAACAAAAAGGAGTGCCCTGCGGCACTCCTTGATTTTTTTATCATCACTTGTTCTTCTCGATGAACTCCTTTATCTTTGCGAAGCTCTCGGCGCTGATGTCGTGTTCGAGACGGCAGGCGTCCTCCGCCGCGGTCTCTTCGCTGACACCGAGACTTACGAGCCATTCGGTGAAGAAACGGTGACGCTCATAAATGGTCTCCGCCACCTGCTGACCCGCTTCGGTCAGGGTGATATATCCGCCGCCGTCGATATTGATGAACCCGCCTTCGCGCAGGATGCCCATGGCACGGCTGACGCTCGGCTTTGAAAGCTCCATCTCGTGAACGACGTCTATTGAGCGCACTTCGCCCTGTTTATGACGGAGAATAAGGATAGTTTCCAGATAATCCTCTCCCGATTCGTGCAGCTGCTTTGCCATAACGATTCCTCCCTTTTTCGAGTTGTATTATATTATACCACAGATATTGCAAAAAAGTCAAGTACTGTTTTCATCCACCCGCCGCGCTCCCGAGCGCCTGTATCCGCTTGGGGTCATGCCCGTTCTGTCCTTGAAGCGGTGCAGGAAGCACGCCGTATTCGCATAGCCGCACAGCCGCGCTATCTCGCCGACGGTCAGCGAAGTGCTGCTGAGGTAGTACTGCGCCGTGCGTATCCTCGCGGTCAGAAGATCCTCATAGCAGCTTATGCCGAACTGCATACGGTAAAGCTGCTGAAAGTGCGACGGCGAAAGGTTCACGCGCTCGGCAAGGGACGCCACCGACCCGAACTGTGCAGGGCTGCTGTACATCTGCGCCCTCAGCTCGTTGAGCACCGCCGAGTGATGTATCATGCGTTCCTCGCGGCGGTCAACGGGCGGCTCGGAGAGTTTCAGCAGCAGCATCTCGATAAGGCGGGATATGTAACGCTCGCGCTTTTCCGACCGTGAGAGCTGTTCGCGGCTGAGCATCCTCATGAGGGTCTCGGCCTCGGCGATGGTGTCGGGGGTCAGCAGTCTGCCGAACGACACCCCTTCAAGCTCGCTTTCGTCATCGGTGTCGAAGTGCAGGAAATGATTGATATACCTGCCCCCCGACGGTCGGTAGAACTGCGGCTCTCCCCTGTCGAAGATGACGGCGCTGTCGGGTCGGACGGGCTGTTCGGAACCGTTCAGCGTGAGCAGAGCGTCGGTCTTGAATATTATCAGCAGCCTGTCACCCGAACCCTCGGGGCGGTCGATGCAGAAATCCGCCGAATGCTGGGTATCCATTCCGAGCGCGTTGAGACGTATCATTTTCTCACCTCAAAATCGTAGGATTAGTAACTATAATAGTATTATATAGTATTGAATCCTGTTTGTCAATATGGTATAATTTACTGAGCGGTCCGTGTTCGGACACGGCCTGTATCATTGTGGGAAGGAACATTATCATGAGAGGAACAGTAATCAAAGGTATCATCGGCGGAACGGCAGCAGCCGCGGGAGCTTATGCGGCAGGCAGACATCTTTTCCGCACCGAAGCGAATACGAAAAATATGTACGGCAGCCTTGACTACGGGCTGACTGCCCTGAAGAGCCGCTACAGCGTCAGACAGCTCGACGCGGGCAAGTTTTCCGACCTGAAAATGAACCCGCTGATGAAGTTCCATGTCGATCAGTACGATATCGAAGGTCTCGGGAACCTTGCGGTCATGACCACGAAGATGAAGCCGATGCAGATGTGCTCCTTCGTGCTGACCCCCTGCGGAGTCAATGTTCCGCTCATGTCCCTCGACCTCATATACATCATGGGAAAGCGCAAGTTCATCGTTGAGTTCTACGACCTTGTGGGCGACACCGAAACGGAAGAGTACCGTCAGGTGGTCTCCGAACTGTCCGTGCTGCGCGATGAATTCTCTGACCTTGCGGACGAGAAACCGAAGAAAGCCGAGAGCGGCGAATGGCTCAAGTCCGAAAGCTCCCTCATAATGCACAAGGAATTCCCCGCCGCAAAGGACGAGCGCGGAGCGGCTCTGGTCAGAAGAGCCCTCGACATCTACCTCGGTGCCGCCGAAAAAGCAGGAAGAGCTTCCGACGCCGACAGAGACGCACAGCAGGCCGCCACTAACGCATACGTCGAAAGACTGCTGGGCGACGGCGGCGTTTCTACCGAAATGTTCATAAAGTCCTTCGGCAGAGAAATGACCGAGGACTTCTACCGCAAGGTATTTTTCGCCTGCCCAAACGCAGGATAACACGATCTCTCAACTCCATGTCGCATGAAAGGAAACAACAGCATGAAAAATTTCAAAATGGTAATAAACGCCTGTGATAAGATCGGGCACATCAACCGCGAGATATACGGCCACTTCTCCGAACATCTCGGAAGATGCATCTACAACGGCATCTACGTCGGAGAGAACAGCCCTGTCCCGAATATCCACGGCATCCGCACCGATATCGTCGAGGCATTCAGGAACATCCGCCTGCCCGTACTGCGCTGGCCCGGCGGATGCTTCGCGGACGAATATCACTGGAAGAACGGCATCGGAGAAAAATCGAAACGCGCAAAGATGGTGAACACCAACTGGGGCGGCGTCACCGAAGACAACAGCTTCGGCACTCACGAGTTCATGGAGCTCTGCGAGCTGGTGGGCTGCGAACCCTACATCTCGGGCAACGTGGGCAGCGGCACGGTCAGAGAGCTTTCCGAATGGGTGGAGTACATGACCTTCGAGGGCGTTTCCCCGATGGCTGACCTTCGCCGCGAGAACGGCAGAGAAAAACCCTGGAAACTGAAATACCTCGGCATCGGCAACGAGAACTGGGGATGCGGCGGCAACATGAGCCCCGAATACTACGCGGAAGTGTACAGACAGTACGCCAGCTTCTGCAAGAACTACAACGGAAATCAGCTGTACAAGATAGCCTGCGGTCCCAACAGCAGCGACTACGACTGGACAGAGACCATCATGAAGAGACTCTTCCACGACCACCGCTGGCAGGCAAACGGCATATCGCTCCACTTCTACTCGATACCCGACTGGAACAACAAGGGCTTTGCGGTGGAATTCGACGACGAGGATTACTACACACTGCTGGCGACCACCAACTTCACCGAATCGCTCATCACCCGTCACGCCGAGATAATGAACCGCTACGACCCCGACGGAAATATCGGGCTCATCGTTGACGAGTGGGGCACATGGTACGACGTCGAGAAGGGCACGAACCCCGGATTCCTCTATCAGCAGAACACGATGCGCGACGCTATGGTCGCGGCTGTCTCGCTGAACATCTTCAACCGCCACTGCGACCGCGTGAAGATGGCGAACATCGCGCAGGTCTGCAACGTGCTTCAGGCGATAGTCCTGACCGAGGGCGACAAGCTGGTGAAAACGCCGACCTACCACATCTTCGACCTGTTCAAGAACCATCAGGACGGCGAGTGTGTATACTGCTGGTCGGAGAACGAGGACCTCTGCGAGGGAAAGAATATCCCGATGATAACAAGTTCCGCATCGTTGAAGGACGGCGTCATGACGATAACCGCCGCGAACGTTTCGCTTAAAGAAGAAGCCGAGATAAGCTGTGATATCGTTGGTTTTGAGGGCAAGGAAGTAAGTGTGAGACTGCTGACGGGCGACGCACATGACCATAATACCTTTGAAGCCCCCGAAGCGGTAACGATAAAGCCCCATACCGCAGAACTGAAAGACGGCAAACTGACAGTAAAACTCCCCGCCACCTCAGCCGCAGAAATAACAATACGCTAAAAAGAAATGCTCCTCTGTCCCAGAGGAGCATTTTTTATAAGAAAACCCACACACCCGCCCCGTCCTCGCCAGAGACCAAAAAAGTTTAGGAGGGAGTCCAGAGGGAGACCCTTTTCAAAGGGTCCCCTCTGGCGAGGTTTGGAGCAGAGCTCCAATTTGCGCCAAAGGCGCAACAAACCAAACCCCATCACAAACACCCCGAAAAACCCCACCCATAAAATCGGCAAATCCCGACACCCCACCCAAAAAAGCACAAAGCAAAACCCCCAAACCATCCCCCGAAAACACACAGATTTGCCGATTTTATTTTGGCGAGAGAGCGAAGCGATTCGAGCCAAAGACCGATTTCGCCGCAAGGCGAAACACCCCCGACCACCCCGAAACCGCGAAAATCTTTTCATAATGTTAATAATATGCCGCTTAATACAATTGTGTAATATGATATAATTAACTCATAAAATGCGGATTTTTATGTGCAAAACCTCTGCATCAACGCCAAAAAGCAAGGTTTCATATCTTCGCATCAAGCGCATTTCTTCTGAATGATATGTAAAATCAACAAATCAAAGTGTAAACAAAGCCGACAATTAGTGCAACTGTACAAAATTTCGGTTTAAAGTAAACTTAAAGGATAATATAAGGTTCATTTAAGTTACGGCATATATAATTGATTACAGAAACAAGGAACAGACAAAACGACCGACACACGAAAGGGTGAATGAATATGGCACAGGAAGTGTTCAAAAGAACAGAAAAGAAATACCTCCTTACTAAGGAACAGTTCGAGCGGCTGAGTGCAAGACTCGATGAATATATGAAAAAGGACAGGTACTTCGAGAGCGATATAATGAGCGTATATTACGATACTCCCGACTACAGACTGATACGCGCTTCCCTCGATAAACCCGTGTTCAAGGAAAAGGTCAGACTCCGTACATACGGCGTTCCGACAGGCGACAGCACAGCGTTCCTTGAGTATAAGAGAAAGTACAAGGGCATCGTCTACAAACGCAGGACTTTCATGGAACTCAATGAGGTGCTGAGATTCATCGACGGCGAGAAGGTCAGGGAAAATAACCCCCAGATAGAAAATGAACTCAGATATGCGTTCAGGGTCTACGAGGGTCTCGCGCCGAGAATGCTGATAAGCTACCACAGACTCGCTTACTCGGGTATCGAGGACCCGAACCTCCGCATAACTTTCGACGACAGGATAATCTACCGCGGCTACGACCTCGACCTCAGAAACGGTATCTACGGCAGAGAACTCCTTAAAGACGGTCAGAGACTTATGGAGATAAAGATTCCCAACGCGATGCCGCTGTGGCTTTCGCATATCTTAGACGACCTGAAAATATTCCCCTCGTCCTTCTCGAAGTACGGCAAGGCTTACACCACGCTGATGATCGAGAACAGACTTAACGGCAGAGACGGTCTTTCGGCTGAAAAGACCACCTCAAACCCTAAGCGGTACAAGACGGCGATCTGAACGCCGACACAGCCCTTAACAGGACATATCGGAAAATATCACATATAGTAATATACAGAAAGAGGAAACGACCATGAATTACTTTACTTCGGATATTTCGAGCCTGTTCAAATTCTCGACAGGTTCTCTCACACTCAGCACTATGCTGATATGCACGGCAGTCTCGCTGCTGATAGGCGCAGTCATCGCCTACGTGTTCGGCAGAGGCGAAAAGACCTCCAAGGGCTTCGCGATGACCCTTACTCTCCTGCCCGCTATCGTTCAGATGGTCATCATGCTGGTCAACGGCGACGTCGGAACGGGCGTGGCGGTAATGGGCGCGTTCGGACTGGTAAGATTCCGCTCCGCACCCGGCTCGGCTAAGGAGATATGCGCGATATTCCTCGCGATGGCGGCAGGTCTCGCCACCGCTACCCAGCACCTTCTTGCGGCTATCATCTTCACGGCAGTCATCTGCGCGGTGAGCATGGCTCTGACCGCACTCGGCGGAAAGGCTTCCGAGGAAAAGACGCTGAAGATCACCATCCCCGAATCCCTCGACTACAGCGGCGCGTTCTCGGATATATTCGAGAAGTACACCGCGAGCAATTCCCTCGACGAGGTAAAGACCTCCAACATGGGCAGCCTCTACAAACTGAGCTACACCATAACCCTTAAAGATCCTTCTCAGGAAAAGCAGATGATCGACGAGCTGCGTGAGCGCAACGGCAACCTTGAGATCGCCTGCGGCAGACCTGTCACCAACAGCGACAGACTCTGATAAACAAAGACCTATCAAAAACTCTCCCTTATCATTATTTTTTCCGACCTGCTTGCAAACTCTGTAAGCAGGTCGAAAAACAAAATGGGGTAAATTTAAAAATGAAAGGAAGATCCTATATGAAAAAAATGAAGATAACAGCAGCTGCTCTGGCGGCGATAATGACAGTGAGCTTCGCGGGTTGCTCCGCGGCTGACGATAACTCGGGACTGACACAGAAGACCAATGCGGCGGCTTCAAACGATATTTCGGTATCCTCCCTCTCTCAGGAAGACATTTCCGTTTCCGCCGAGGACAAGGACGTGGGCTACGAAGAGACCGACTCCACTGCCATCGCACTCAGCGGCTCCGATGCCGAGATAAACGGCTCGGGCGCGGAGATCTCCGACGGGGTGCTCACCATCTCGGAAGCAGGCACCTATGTCCTCTCGGGCAGCTTCAAGGGTCAGATATACGTTAAGAGCAAGGGCAGTGAGATCAAGCTCGTGCTCAACGGCGTGACCGTTACGAACGACACCCACGCCGCACTCCTCGTTGACAAGGCGAATAAGGTCACGCTGACCGTGAACGAAGGCACGGAAAACAGCTTTACCGACGGCAGTTCCTACACGCTGACAGGTGACGACGACAACACCGACGCGGCAATATTCTCGCGGTCCGACCTCACCATCAACGGCGGCGGTACTCTGACCGTCAACGGCAAATACAAGCACGGCATCGTCTGCAAGGACGAACTGGTCATCACGGGCGGCGACATCACCGTTGACGCGGCTTCGTCGGGCATCAAGGCGAAGGATGACGTGAAGATAGGCGGCGGCACGATAAACATCACCGCAGGCTCGAACGGCATCGCGGCAACCAACGACGAGGACGAGACAAAGGGCTTCATCGCAGTAACGGGCGGTACCGTAGTTATCAGCTCGGCAGGCGACGGCATTCAGGCTGAGACTACGCTCCGCATCGAGGACGGGACCCTCGACATCACCACGGGCGGCGGCTCGGCAAACGCCAGCATGAAGTCCGACGGTCAGCCCAACGGCGGCTGGGGAAACTGGGACAAGGGCGACTTTACACCTCCCGACGGGTCTGACGGCAAGATTCCTCCTAACGGCATGACTCCTCCCGACGGTATGACTCCTCCCGACGGGTTCGACGGCAAGACTCCTCCCGATGGCATGACACCTCCCGACGGGTTCGGCGGCGGAAACGGAAATACCGCCGTGGAGACCGCAGCCATCACGCAGACTTCGGACACGTCTTCCTCGAAGACTTCCGCCGACAGCGGATCTTCCGATTCGGCGAAGGCGCTGAAGGCAGGCAAGGCGATAGAGGTCGCAGGCGGCAGCATCACCATCAACAGCTCGGACGACTCGGTACACTCGGACGGCAGCGTCTACATCAGCGGCGGCACGCTGACCGCAAACTCGGGCGACGACGGTATCCACGCAGGCAGCGACCTTGAAATAGCAGGCGGCACGGTGGACATTCAGAAGAGCTATGAGGGCATCGAAGGTCTGAACATCACCGTTTCGGGCGGCGACGTGAAGGTCACCTCGTCGGACGACGGCTTCAACGCGGCAGGCGGCAGTGACACAGGTTCGGCTGACCGCATGGGCAGAGACAGCTTCAACACCTCCGACGGCGGAAGCTACAAGCTGACCATCTCGGGCGGCACGGTATACGTCAACGCTAACGGCGACGGTCTCGACTCGAACGGCGACCTGTACGTGACAGGCGGTGTCATCTGCGTGGACGGTCCGACCAACGGCGGCAACGGCGCACTCGACTTCGGCGACTTCGGAAGTACGGCGCAGATAACGGGCGGCACCATCGTGGCGCTTGGTGCGCAGGGCATGGAAGTCGGATTCGGCGAGACCTCGACGCAGTACAGCATACTGCATAACTTCTCCTCGACCGCGGAAGCAGGCACGGAATTCACCGTGACCGACGAAAGCGGAAAGGTGATATTCACATTCACGTCGGCGAAGAGCTGGCAGAGCGCGGTATTCTCAAGTGCAGACCTGACCACAGGCAAATACACGCTGACCGCAGGCAGTCAGAGCGATACAGTCGAAGTAAGCTCAATCGTGACCTCGAATTCGACAGGCATGAGCTTCGGCGGCGGCGGATTCGGCGGCGGCAACGGCAAAGGCGGCTTCGGCAGAAGATAAAAAAGAACACACAACACCCCACGTCCACGCCAGAGACTCAAAAAGTTTAGGGGGTCCGGGCGACCCTTTTCAAAGGGTCCCCGGCAGGGGCTCGGGGACAGAGTCCCCGCCCTCGGAACATGGCTTTGAAGAAAAAGCGCACAAACGTCCCGACCAAATATAAAATCGGCATTTCCCGAAAAACGAGAAGAAGAACTCCGCACGAAAGCAGAGCTCAAAAGAACCCTCGAAGCGCGAAATGCCGATTTTATTTTGCCAAAAGAGCGAAGCGACTTTTGGCAAAGTCCCCGATGCCGCAAAGCGGCATAAAAAGCACACTTCAAAAAAGCCACCCTCAAAAAAACTGAACCCCCCACCAAACCGACCCCAAAAACCGAATAATAAACAAACACAGCACCCCAACTGTCCGAATAATTAAACAATATGTAAAACTTTCATTCGGGCGCTTGACAAGGAAAATAATGAAGTGTATAATAGATTAGTGTGCAGGCGAAGTGTCTGCATACGTAAATCTATCGCGAAAGGAGAGAGAATATGCCAACCTTTAACCAGCTCGTAAAGAAGGGAAGAGACAGCTTCGAGACCAAGTCGACCGCACCTGCACTTCAGAAGGGTTACAACTCCAAGAAGAAGAAGGTAATCGACCAGAGCTGCCCCCAGAAGAGAGGCGTCTGCACCGCAGTTCGTACCGCTACCCCTAAGAAGCCTAACTCCGCAATGAGAAAGATCGCAAGAGTTAAGCTGACAAACGGCACCGAGGTAACAGCTTATATCCCCGGTATCGGTCATAACCTCCAGGAGCACAGCGTTGTTCTTATCAGAGGCGGCCGTGTTAAGGACCTCCCCGGTACTCGTTACCACATCATCAGAGGCACCCTTGATGCTCAGGGCGTTGCAAAGAGAATGCAGGCTCGCTCGAAGTACGGCGCAAAGAGACCTAAGGCAGGTAAGTAAGCCGAAAAGTCTTTTTAAAGCGTGAACGCACTTTAAGTGCAAACATTCAAAAAGGTTAAAACTCATTGTCGCATTGCTGCGAAGACCACAGTAATGGCGGACGGATAATATATATATCCTTGCCGCTTAATACTGAACGGGGTCACGGGGAAAGCCCGTGAAACGAGTACCTGTGAATTCATTTTTGTGAAGGAGGGAATTACAGTGCCAAGAAGAGGTAAGGTTACTAAGAGAGACGTGCTCGAGGATCCGGTATACAAGTCCAAGCTCGTAACTCGTCTCGTAAACAACATCATGCTCGACGGCAAGAAGGGCGTTGCTCAGAAGATCGTATACGGCGCTTTCGAGATCGTTGAGGAAAAGACGGGTCGTCCCGCACTCGAGGTATTCGAGGAGGCTATGGAGAATATCATGCCTGAACTCGAGGTAAAGGCTCGCCGTGTCGGCGGTGCTACCTATCAGGTTCCTATGGAGGTTCGTCCTGACAGACGTCAGACTCTCGGACTCCGCTGGATAACCAAGTTCTCCAGAGAGAGAAACGAGGATACCATGAAGGAGAGACTCGCAGCAGAGATCCTCGACGCTATCAACGGTGTCGGCGGTTCCTGCAAGAAGCGTGACGAAACTCACAGAATGGCTGAAGCTAACAAGGCTTTCGCTCACTACAGATGGTAATTCGTATAGGAGGATATTATGGCAAGAGATTGTTCCTTGCAGGATACCAGAAATATTGGTATCATGGCGCACATTGACGCCGGTAAGACAACTACGACCGAACGTATCTTGTTCTATACGGGCGTAAACTATAAGATCGGTGAGACGCACGACGGCGCTTCCACAATGGACTGGATGGCGCAGGAGAAGGAAAGAGGTATCACCATCACCTCCGCTGCGACCACAGCTTACTGGACTCCTACCTACGACAAGGAAGCCAAGAAGCGTTACAGAATGAACATCATCGATACCCCCGGACACGTGGACTTCACTGTAGAGGTTGAAAGATCTCTCCGTGTTCTCGACGGTTCGGTTACCGTTCTCTGTGCAAAGGGCGGCGTTGAGCCGCAGACTGAGACCGTTTGGAGACAGGCGGATAACTACAAGGTACCGAGAATGGTATACGTTAATAAGATGGATATCATGGGCGCTGATTTCTACAACGTTCTTGATATGCTTCATAACAGACTCAAGACCAACGCAGTCGCTATCCAGCTGCCTATCGGCGCTGAGGACGACTTCCAGGGTCTGATCGACCTGCTCGAGATGAAGGCGTACATCTACACCAACGATCTCGGTACTGACATCCAGATCACCGATATCCCCGAGGATATGCAGGAGAAGGCTGAGCAGTACAGAACTGAGCTTATCGAGCACCTCGCTGAGGTTGACGATGAGATCGCAGAGAAGTACTTCGCTGATGAAGAGATCACCATCGAAGAGATGAAGAAGGTCATCAGAAAGTCTACTATCGACAACACTATGGTACCGGTTTGCTGCGGTACTTCCTACAGAAACAAGGGCGTGCAGAAGCTGCTCGACGCTATCGTTGACTATATGCCTGCACCTACCGATATCGCTCACATCAAGGGTGTTAACCCCGAAACTGACGAAGAGGTAGAGCGTCCTTCCAGCGATGACGAGCCGTTCTCCGCTCTCGCATTCAAGATCGCTACCGACCCGTTCGTTGGTAAGCTCTGCTTCTTCAGAGTATACTCCGGCGTTCTTCAGGCAGGTTCCAGCGTTCTAAACGCAACCAAGGGCAAGGATGAGAGAATCGGACGTATCGTTCAGATGCACTCCAACCAGAGAAAGGATATCGAGCAGGTTTACGCAGGCGATATCGCTGCTGCTATCGGTCTCAAGAATACCACCACAGGTGATACTCTCTGCGACCCCAAGAACCCCGTAATCCTTGAGTCTATGGAGTTCCCTGAGCCTGTTATCCAGCTCGCTATCGAGCCTAAGACTAAGGCAGGTCAGGAGAAGATGGGTATCGCTCTGTCCAAGCTGGCAGAAGAAGACCCGACCTTCAGAACCTACACCTCCGATGAGACCGGTCAGACCATCATCGCAGGTATGGGTGAGCTGCACCTCGAGATCATCGTTGACAGACTGCTCAGAGAGTTCAAGGTAGAGGCAAATGTCGGCGCTCCTCAGGTTTCCTACAAGGAGACTATCAGAAGCAAGGCAAATGTGGACTACAAGTACGCTAAGCAGTCCGGCGGTAAGGGTCAGTACGGTCACGTTAAGATCAACGTTGAGCCGAACGAGTCCGGTAAGGGCTATGAGTTCATCAACAACGTTGTCGGCGGTGCTATCCCGAAGGAGTACATCCCCGCAGTTGACGCAGGTATCAAGGGCGCTATGGAGAGCGGCGTGCTCGCAGGCTATCAGGTAGTTGACGTTAAGGTTGAACTGTATGACGGTTCTTACCACGAAGTTGACTCCTCTGAAATGGCATTCAAGCTCGCAGGTTCTATGGCATTCAAGGAGGCTATGCGTAAGGCAGACCCCGTAATCCTTGAGCCTATCATGAAGGTTACCGTAATCGTTCCTGACGATTACCTCGGAACCGTTATCGGCGACCTGAGCTCCAGAAGAGGTCAGATCCAGGGTCAGGAGACCCGCCCCGGCGCTATCCAGGTAGACGCACTCGTTCCGCTGAGCGAGATGTTCGGCTACTCCAACTCTCTGAGATCCAATACTCAGGGACGCGGTCAGTACACCATGGAGCCTCACAGCTACATCGAAGTACCGAAGAATATCGCTGAGAAGATCATGTCCAGCCGCAAGAAGGAAGACTGATCTACACCAAATATCAAACATTAACAGAGTTTTTGAGGGGAATTAGGCAAAAAAATTCAAAAAAATTTGCTAAACCCCTTGAAAATCTGTTTAAAGTGTGTTATAATAGCTTTATACACTTGTATAGCTAACTCTATATTCTATTTTTAAGGAGGAATTCCCATGGGAAAGGCTAAATTTGAAAGAACCAAGCCGCACGTTAACATCGGAACCATCGGCCATGTTGACCACGGCAAGACCACTCTTACCGCTGCTATCACCAAGACTCTCGCTATGAAGGGTCAGGCTCAGTACGAGGCTTACGATATGATCGATAAGGCTCCTGAGGAGAGAGAGCGTGGTATCACAATTAACACTGCACACGTTGAGTATGAGACTGACAAGCGTCACTACGCTCACGTTGACTGCCCGGGACACGCTGACTATGTTAAGAACATGATCACCGGTGCTGCTCAGATGGACGGCGCGATCCTCGTTGTTGCTGCTTCTGACGGTCCTATGGCTCAGACTAGAGAGCACATCCTGCTCGCTCGTCAGGTTGGCGTTCCTGCAATCGTTGTATTCATGAACAAGGCTGACCAGGTTGATGATCCTGAGCTGCTCGAGCTCGTTGAGATGGATATCCGTGAGCTGCTTTCCAGCTACGATTTCCCCGGCGACGACACCCCGATCATCGTTGGTTCCGCACTTGCTGCTCTTGAGGCTCCGGACGATCTGTCCAACGAGGCTTACAAGCCGATCCTCGACCTCATGGAGGCTGTTGACGAGTTCATTCCTTCTCCTGAGAGAGACGATGCTAAGCCCTTCCTTATGCCTATCGAGGATACTATGACCATCTCCGGCCGTGGTACCGTTGTTACCGGCAGAGTAGAGCGCGGCAGACTGAACGTTAACGAGCAGGTTGAGATCGTTGGTCTTTCCGACGAGAAGCAGACCACTGTTGTTACCGGTCTTGAGATGTTCAGAAAGACTCTGGACTTCTGTGAGGCAGGCGATAACGTAGGCGCACTGCTCCGTGGTATCACCAGAGATCAGGTTGAGCGTGGTCAGGTTCTTTGCAAGCCCGGCTCCATTCACCCCCACACCAAGTTCGCTGGTCAGGTTTACGTTCTGAAGAAGGAAGAGGGCGGTCGTCATACTCCTTTCTTCAACAACTACAGACCTCAGTTCTATTTCAGAACTACTGACGTTACCGGCGTTATCACTCTTCCTGCTGATAAGGAAATGTGCATGCCTGGCGATAACGTAGCTATGGACGTTGAGCTCATCACTCCTATCGCTATCGAAGAGGGTCTCCGCTTCGCTATCCGTGAGGGCGGCAGAACCGTAGGTTCGGGCGTTGTTACCAAGATCAACGAGTAATTTTTCGCTCATACAGGAGCTTGTCTTAGGACAAGCTCCTTTTTTTGCTTGATTTTATCAGTATTGTGTGGTATAATAGTATTCGGATCAATATCATAGCTGAACGTACAGCGAAAGTAAGGTGTTAAATATGGAACGTATAGTCAATATCACTCCCGTAGACAAAAACGCATATCAGGAGGCAAAGGCTCGCTGGGACAGCATCGCCAAGCCCCTCGGCAGCTTCGGCCATCTCGAAGATATGGTCTGTCAGCTGGCGGCTATCCAGGAGACAAGTGACGTCAGACTCAGAAAACGCGCCGTCGTCGTAATGTGCGGCGACCACGGCG
Source organism: Ruminococcus sp. YE71 (assembly GCF_900119155.1). GTDB lineage: Bacteria > Bacillota > Clostridia > Oscillospirales > Ruminococcaceae > YE71. The sequence continues at coordinate 152,858 of NZ_FPIR01000003.1, forward strand.
TTGTCGAAGAGGGCGTTACTCAGTGCGGAAGCGAGATCTCGGCTATCTGCGCCGACGCTATCGCGGACGGCAGATCGAATATCAACGTCATCGCAAGGACAGTGAACGCCGATGTTTACGCCGTGGATGTGGGGCTTTCAAACGAAGCCTACAGCGCGAGCCTTATCAGAAAACACGTTGCTGACGGCACCGCGAACATCACTCAGGGGCCTGCCATGACCCTCGAACAGGTGCGTCAGGCTATCTCGGCAGGTATCGACATGGTCGAACTGCTGAAGGAGGACGGCGTGGATATCATCGTTTCGGGCGAGATGGGTATCGGAAACACTACCGCTACCGCCGCTATGACCGCCGCTCTCACAGGGCTGTTCCCCGAACAGGTGACGGGTCGCGGCGCAGGTCTCTCGGATGAGGGTCTCGACCGCAAGTTCAGCGCCATCAACCGCGCACTTGAAGCCAACCGCGACAATATCGGAGATACGTTCGGCATCCTGCGCTGCCTCGGCGGCTATGAGATCGCCGCCATGACGGGTCTGTTCCTCGGCGGCGCATACTACCATATGCCCATCGTTATCGACGGCGTGACTTCGCTGGCGGCAGCCGCGGCGGCGGTCGGCATCTGCCCGACTACCGCGGACTATATGTTCGCGAGCCACTGCTCCAACGAGCCTTCCGCAAAGACCCTGCTGGCTTTCGTGGGTAAACACGCTGTCATCGACGGCGGTCTGCGTCTTGGCGAGGGAACGGGCGGAGCTCTTCTGCTGCCGCTTCTCGACGGCGCACTCGCACTCTACCACGAGTCGCACAGCTTTGAACAGGAGAACATCGCACAGTACCAGCCGCTGGGATAAGCCGCGGCTTATAAAGGAGGTATCATGCAGTCACAGAAATTCAACGTCGGCGGGATGACCTGCTCGGCGTGTCAGGCACACGTCGAAAAAGCAGTCAGAGAGCTTGACGGAGTGCGCTCGGTGAACGTCAGCCTGCTGCAAAACACCATGCAGGTCGAGTTCGACGAAGCCGAGTGCTCGGTCGGGAATATCATCACAGCGGTGGGGAATGCAGGCTACACAGCCGCCGAGAAAGGCGCCGAGCCTGCCGCTCCCGCCGCCGATAAGCTCGGCAGTATGAGGAAAAGGCTTGTCTGGTCGGTGGGATTTCTCCTGCCGCTGTTTTATCTCTGCATGGGGCACATGATTGGTCTGCCGATACCTCTGATATTCACGGGTCATGAGAACATGATGGTCTTCGCGCTGACCCAGCTGATGCTGACCATCCCCATAATCGCCCTCAACACCCACTATTTCAGGAACGGCTTCAAGACGCTGATACACCGCGCCCCGAACATGGACAGCCTTATCGCCCTCGGCGCCACGGCGGCTTTCGGGTACTCGCTGCTCGGGACTTTCCGCATGGCGTATCTCATCGGCCACGGCGACATGAACGCGGCACACAGCTGCATGATGAACCTCTACTACGAGTCCTGCGGCATGATACTCACCCTCATCACCGTCGGGAAATACATGGAAGCCCGAAGCAAGAACAGGACGACCGAGGCGATAAGCAAGCTCGCAGACCTGGCGCCCAAGACCGCTCAGGTCATCCGCGGCGGCGAAGAGGTCACGGTGGCGGCTTCGGAAGTCGGGGTGGGCGAGATTTTCCTGCTGAGGGCAGGCGACTCTGTACCCTGCGACGGCGAGGTCGTCGAGGGCAGCTGCACCGTTGACCAGAGCGCACTGACGGGCGAGAGCCTGCCTGTGGAAAAAACGGTCGGCGACAAGCTGATGAGCGCATCGGTGACATCGGGCGGTTTCGTGAAATGCCGCTGTGAACGCGCCGAAAAAGACAGCACACTCTCGCGCATGATAGCGCTGGTGGAGGAAGCCGCCGCTTCAAAAGCCCCCATCGCAAGGCTTGCCGACAGGATAAGCGGAATTTTCGTGCCAGTGGTCATCGGCATCGCGGCAGTCTCCTTCGCGGCGTGGCTCATCGCGGGAAAGGACATCGCCTTCGCGCTGAACATGGCTATATCGGTGCTGGTCATCTCCTGCCCCTGCTCGCTGGGGCTCGCGACCCCGACCGCCATCATGGTGGGAACGGGCAAGGGCGCACAGCTCGGCATCCTCGTCAAGTCCGCCGAGAGCCTTGAGACCGCCCACTCGGTCAGCACGGTGATACTCGACAAGACAGGCACCTGCACCGAGGGCGTACCCGCCGTCACCGACGTGATGGCGACAGGCGGCAGGGACGAGCTTCTGCGGCTCAGCTGCTCCCTCGAAAAAAATTCCTCGCACCCCCTCGCGAAGGCGTTTGCCGACTATTGCAGGGAAAACGATATCGAAGCGCTCCCCTGCTCCGACTACGCCGAGACCGCAGGCGGCGGCATCTCGGGTACGGTGGACGGCAGACGGGTGCTCATCGGCAACCGCAGACTGATGGAACAGCACTCGGTGTATGTGTCGGCGCTCGAAAGCTTCGCCGACGAGACCGCAAAAAAAGGCGGTATTGCGCTGTTTACGGCTGCCGACGGAAAAGCGCTCGGCGTTACCGCTCTCGCAGACCCCGTGAAGCCGACCTCGAAAGCGGCTGTGGCGGCGTTCAGGGAAATGGGCATCAGGACCGTTATGCTGACGGGCGACAGCGAACAGGCAGCGAAAACGATAGCGGCAGAGCTCGGCATCGACGAGGTCCACGCGTCGCTGCTGCCCGAGGACAAGACTTCCCTGCTGCGTGAGCTGCAAAAACAGGGTACGGCGGCGATGATAGGCGACGGCGTGAACGACGCTCCCGCACTTGCGGCGGCGGACGTGGGCATCGCCATAGGCGCAGGACGCGACATCGCGGTGGATTCGGCGGACATCGTGCTGATGAAGAGCGACCTCCGCGACGCGGCGGCAGCAATATCCCTCAGCCGCGCAGTCATGCGCAACATCAGGCAGAACCTCTTCTGGGCGCTGATATACAACTCGGTGGGCATACCCGTGGCGGCAGGACTTCTCTACCCGTTCTTCGGGCTGAAGCTCGACCCGATGTTCGGCGCGGCGGCAATGAGCCTCAGCTCATTCTGCGTGGTGACCAACGCCCTGCGGCTCAACCTGTTCAAGCCGCCCTTCGCAGCCGAGACCGCCGAAGGGACGCTGGTCATGAAGATAGGCGGCATGATGTGCGAAAAGTGTACCGCCCACGTCAGCGAAGCCCTGAACGCCATCGACGGAGTCCGCGCCGAGGTGTCTCTCGAAAACGGTTGCGCCTACATCACCCTCGACAAGGACACCGATGAAAGCGTCCTGAAAAAAGCCGTATCAGACGCGGGATACAAGCCCAAAAGAATGAAATACCGCTGAAATGTAACAAAAATACCTACCTCGGTTTGTCTAAAAAGCAGAAAATGGATATGTATAAAACATATTTATTCTCGCCGTCTTGACAACAGAAAACGTTTGTGGTATAATCACAATAGGTAATTATACCATACAAACACAACTTAACACAGCAGTAGTCAAATACAAGAGGGGGTATTTTACTATGAAAAAGGCAAACGGTTTCACGCTTGTCGAGCTTGTGGTTGTAATTGCGATTATTGGCGTACTGGCGGCTATACTTGTTCCGTCTATGCTTAATTACGTAAGAAAATCACGGCTCAAGACAGCAAACGGTAATGCTAAGACCGCATACAACGCAGTTGCGGAGTTCATTACCATGCAGGATGCAGAGAAGGGTCAGTCGCTGAGCGACACTCTGGACGATTACGGCGACAATATCATTGACTGCCGAAATCCTCCCATCCTTCCGCAGAACGCTAACCAGAAGGCAGTATTCGAGATGCTCGCACAGAACGGCATCAGCTCGGGACTCGTATGGGTAGCAGGCGCTACCATCAACGACATTGACAGCTTCTATGTTCAGTGGTCGGGTTCGTATGACCCTGAGACTGAGGATAACCCTGTTTTCGGACAGTATCCCGATCCTATTTCCTGGGAGAACTACAAGGACAAGAAAGTTATCTGGAGAGTCTATAACGACGCTAATGGCGCTACCGCTGCTCAGGCTGTACCTCTCGGAGGAACAGGCAACAACGGCAACTAAGACTGACTAACTAACAAAAGACAAGACCGATCATCTTCACGGTGATCGGTCTTTTTTACAGGAATCCTTCCTGCATAAGATAGTCATACAGCTGATGATACCGCCTCGCCACGGGGAACGCTACCCTTCGGCGGGCGATAAGGTTCTCAAACTCGGCGCGTGAGACCCATCGGGCGTCCGAAGTCTCGCCCTCCTGAAGGGTCAGCTCTTCAAGCGCCGCGTCGCGCCTTACGAAATAGCAGTCGATGAAGGCGGTGCTCTCCTTGACGGTCATCAGCAGTTCCAGCTCTTCGGGACGGACTGCGATGCCCGTTTCCTCCCTCAGCTCCCTGACCGCCGCCGAAAGGCTGTCCTCGCCTGCGAACACCGAACCTGCGGTGAACTCCCACACGTTCGGGTAGTTGCTCTTCTGCGGCGAACGCAGCGTGCAGAGCACCTGTCCGCGGGAATTCATCGTGACGATCATGACCACTACGTGATACTCTCCGCTCATCGGATCCATGCCGCCGCGGATCACCGTCCTGCCGAGGGGTCTGCGCTCCTCGTCAAAAAGATCCCAGTATTCAGTCATTCACGTCACCTCCCCTTGACCTGCGCTTGCCGCGCTCACGCAGCTTCCTGAAAAAAGACTTTAGCAGTGCCGCGCACTCGTCCGCGAGCACTCCGCTGCGGACTGCGGGCGTGTGATTGAACCCCAGCGAAAACAGGTCTATCTTTGAGCCGCACGCCCCGAACCTCGGGTCGGAAGCACCCCATATCACCTCATCAACGCGGCTGTTTATCACCGCCCCCGCGCACATGGCACAGGGTTCGAGCGTCACGTACAGCGCACAGTCGGTCAGATGCCATCCGCCGAGGGTCTCCGATGCCTGTTTTATCGCCATCAGCTCGGCGTGCGCCAGCGAACATCCGTCAGCCTCGCGGCGGTTGTACCCCTCGCCGACTATCTCGCCTGACGAACGTCTCACGACCACCGCACCCACGGGCACATCGCCGTTCTCCGTGGCTTTTTCCGCCAGTGCGATGCAGCGTCTCATTATCTCTTCGTCAGTCATACGAACTCCACCGAAAGTATCATCGCCAGCATTACGCAGATAAACCAGATGACCGCCACAGGCGCGTTCACGAACTGTCTCAGCTTGCTTTTGAAGGTGAGCTCGGTACTGTCATGTTCGAGCACGAAGGGCTTTTTTGAACGGACTCTCATGGCGAACATCAGAGTAAAGGCTACCATGAGCACGCCGATGCTGATGATATTCGAGGTAATGAGGTTGGCAGCATCGTAGCGCTCGTTCGACAGGTTGTTGAGGAAAAGGATAAGGTTCAGCGACACCACCCTGAGTATCATCGAAAGTATGATATTGCCCGACTTTATCGCAACAACGCCCAGGAGCGCGGAAATGAGGAACATCATCATGATCTTTGAAGGCTCATGATAACAGCACGCCTGCGCCAGCGCGGCAATGAATATCGCGTAGAAGTCCCCGAACTGACGGAAAAGCTGCAATATAATCCCTCGGAAAAGTATCTCCATGAGTATCGGTATCACCACCATCTCGATGGCTATGTAAAGCACCTGCGCAGGCAGCTCCGCGCCCGAGCTGTAGAGATAGTACTGACTGTCGATGCCCAGCTTTCCCATGAACGTGCAGAGCCCGATGTCGGCTGTGTGCAGTATGATGACCGCCACAAAGAACACCGAGATGAGATACACCGCTTTTTCGGGCGGCTGTTTCTCCGCAGGCATCACGACCTTCGCAGGGAGCCTCAGCAGCATCAGCGGTATCACTATCATGGCGACCGCCATCAGCACTCTCAGCGAACAGTACAGGTACAGCTCGTCGGAAATGACATACGGCTGTATGCCGCGGTCGGAAAAGTATATCCAGCCCAGATGCGGCTTCTCGAACATTACCTTCATGGCAAGGTACACCAGCTGCTCCAGCAGAAAATACAGTATCATCAGACTGCCGAGAAGTTGCAGACAGGCATGGAGCGACCTCAGCTCTGCCGCACGGCACTGCTCGTCCGCAAAACCCTCACCGTCAACATAGGTGTGCTCACGGCTGTCGTGAACAAAGCTGTAGCCGAAACGGTTCTTCGCCGCATTTCTCCACTCAGTGAAAGCCTTGCGATAACCCTCGGACTGATTCTGATAGACCCTCTCAGCAGCGGCATCTATCAGATATTCTTTTTTCACCGTCACATCACCCCCGTGTTATACGCATACTACGATATTTATTATATCACGAAATGCCGCGTTCGTCCATAACAGAGCGCATTTTTTAACTTTTTCTTAACAATCGCAGTCAAAAGCAAAAACACCGCCTGCCGTTTCCGAGCAGCAGACGGTGCTTTCAACTATATTCCGAAAGGTTGGCTTGTATGTCTTGTTTATTCGCTGTACGCCGTGGGGTTTCTCTTGGGGGAGACCCTTTTGAAAAAGGGTCCTCCCCCAAACTCCCTCACTAAAACTTTTAATACTTTTTGGCTTTAAGGCAATACCGCACGACCATTGTGCGTCAGATGCGCCGCACCAGCGAAGCTGGTGCCACAGATTTTTCGTCAGATTGTCTAAATTCGACGCAGGCTTGCTGACACAAGTCAAGGAGAATTTGGGCAATATGACGGAATAATATGTGTATCAAGCTTATGCTTGATACGGCATATGACGTGCAAAGGCGCGAGCCGGTGGTTGTGCGGTGTTGCCTTAAGTGATTCTTCCTTACTTTGCAGAGGCAGAAAAGATTGTAGTTCTTCTGTTATTTAGCTTGATCTTGCCAAAAAGACGTTCAATGGTGGTTTACGCTTCATTTGCGGAAATTGTCAGATGGTCTCTTCTGAAATAACAAGGGACTATCTTCCCGACCACAAAAAACGAACAACATATTAAAAGTCTTTGGAATGGGGGGGCGCCTTAGCTTCGCACGGCAAGGGGAGAACCTTTCTTCAGAAAGGGTTCCCCAAGCTAAGCCCCGCACGCACTGTTTAGAAATCGAGAGCCTGCTTGAGGTCTGCGATTATGTCGTCGATGTGTTCGGTACCTATTGACAGGCGGATGGTGTTAGGCTTGATGCCCTGTTCTGCGAGCTCAGCTTCGTCGCACTCGGAGTGAGTCGTGGATGCAGGGTGGATAGCAAGGCTCTTTACGTCGGCAACGTTTGCCAGCAGCGAGAAGAGCTGGAGTCTGTCGATGAACTTCTGAGCCTCTTCGGAGCCGCCCTTGATCTCGAAAGTGAAGATCGAGCCGCCGCCATTGGGGAAGTATCTCTTATAGAGAAGCTGCTGCTTCGGGTCGGTAGAGAGGGACGGATGGCTCACGCTCGCTACCTTTTCGTGGGATGCGAGGAATTCTGCCACCTTGAGCGCGTTCTCGACGTGGCGCTCAACTCTCAGCGAGAGGGTCTCAAGACCCTGTAAGAAGATGAACGCGTGAACGGGAGACAGTGTAGCGCCTGTGTCTCTCAGCAGGATAGCGCGGATGTAGGTGATGTAAGCTGCTGCGCCGACGTCCTTAGCGAAGCTGATGCCGTGATAGCTCTTGTTGGGCTCGGTCAGCCAGGGGAACTTATCGGAAGCTGCCCAGTCGAACTTGCCCGAGTCAACGATAACGCCGCCGATGGTGGTGCCGTGACCGCCGATGAACTTGGTAGCCGAGTGAACAACGATGTCAGCGCCATACTCGATAGGTCTTACGAGGTAAGGAGTTGCGAAAGTGTTGTCCACGATCAGCGGGATGCCGTGCTTGTGAGCGATATTTGCGATAGCCTCGATATCAACGACCTCGGAATTCGGGTTGCCGAGAGTCTCGATGTGAACGGCTGTGGTGTTCTCCTGAATAGCGCCTTCAAGCTCTTCGAGGTTGAAGGGGTCAACGAAGGTAGTCTCGATGCCGTACTCGGGAAGAGTGTGCTTCAGAAGGTTGTATGTACCACCGTAGATGTTCTTTGCGGCTACGATGTGGTTGCCCTTGTGAGCTACAGCCTGGATAGCGTAGGTCAGAGCAGCCGCGCCCGAGCCTACACCCAGAGCAGCAAGTCCGCCTTCGAGTGCGGCGATACGGGTCTCGAACACGCCCTGAGTCGGGTTGGTGAGTCTGCCGTAGATGTTGCCTGCGTCTCTCAGACCGAAACGGTCGGCAGCGTGCTGCGAGTTGTGGAACACGTAGGAAGAAGTGAGGTATATCGGAACCGCTCTTGCGTCGGTTACGGGGTCGGGAGCTTCCTGTCCTGCGTGGAGCTGTAAGGTTTCAAATTTATAGTTTGCCATGATGATCTTTCCTTTCAAATTTAAGTTTTTTGGTTTATGATCCGTTAATGATAGTTCGGTTTTTATTGATGTTCGTGTTATAAAAGATCAGCGGCACATTCGCCTTGTATAAAGTTTCATATTTTCATTTCCCCTTTAGCAGATAGGTTTTGTGTGTTTGCTTTCGATGATGTAATTATATCACGTCTATCCTACTTTGTCAATAGGAATTATATCATTTCGGCAGTTTGAACATATCGGGAGCTATTTCATAGCGCTTTAGTAGGAATATTTTACAGTATGCCCCTGCTGCCCCCGTCATACAGCCTTTTTTTGCGAAAGTAGCGCTATTTCTATTGACATCTATAAGTATATTATGGTATAATAACTATGATTCAGGTCTTATGCGGATATGCTCTGCGTGTTTTTGTAGGGGCATTGAGGCATGGGCGAGAAAGGTTATGGTATATTATGGCTATTTTCAGGCTCTCCCCTGCTTTTAAGGATTACCTGTGGGGAGGAACAAGACTCCGCGATGAGTACGGCAAGCAGTGCGACTTCGACAAGGTCGCCGAAAGCTGGGAGCTTTCCTGCCACAAGGACGGCGCTTCGGTGGTCGCTGACGGCGAGGACAAGGGACTTACCCTTGAACAGTACATCGAAAAGCATGGCAGGGGCGTTCTCGGAACCGACTGCGATAAGTTCGAGAACTTCCCGATACTGATAAAGCTCATCGACGCAAAGGACAACCTCTCGGTGCAGGTACACCCTGATAACGATTATGCTCAGCGTGTCGAGGGCGAGTACGGCAAGACCGAGATGTGGTATATCGTTGACTGCGACGAGGGCGCAGAGCTTCTCTACGGCTTCAGGCACGAGATAAGCAAGGAAGAGTTCGCACAGCGCATCGCGGACAACACCCTGCTCGAAGTCACGAACAATGTTCCCGTCCACAAGGGCGATGTATTCTTCATCAAGGCAGGCACGCTCCACGCTATCGGCAAGGGCATCCTCATCGCCGAGATACAGCAGAACTCCAACACCACCTACCGCATCTACGACTACGGCAGAGTCGGCAAGGACGGCAAGCCGAGAGAGCTTCACGTCGAGAAGGCTAAGGACGTGACAAAGCTCGCACCTGCCGAGCAGTACCCCGATACCCCCGTTGAACAGCACGAGGGCTACACCTCGAAGCTGATGGCGAGCTGTGAGTACTTCACCACCTACGTGCTCGACATCGACGGCAAGGCTCACCTGACCGCCGACGCGACCAGCTTCAACAGCCTGCTCGTTTTAGAGGGCGAGGGCACGGTGACAGCCGACAGCGAGCTTGCGGTACAGCACTCCGAAAACGGCGGCAAGGTCTCCGAGAACGGTCTGCCCGAGGGTACGATAAAGCTCTACAAGGGCAACAGCGTGTTCATCACGGCAGGCACGGGCGGCTACACCATCGAGGGCAAGGCAAAGCTCGTACTCACAAAGGTCTGATACCATGAAAAACAGAACAATACTTTCGGTGATAATACCGCTCTTTGCGGTGAACGCGTATTTTACAGGTGCATTTCTCGCAAAGAACAAGGGGCTGAAACGGACTTTCGCGGCTATGGGCGCGTTATCTACGGTCCAGCTCATTATAGAGTTGATGATCCTTTTTAAAACCAAGAAATCGGAGGAATAATAAATGAAATACTACATCGGAATAGACCTCGGAGGAACCAACATCAAGGCTGGTGTCGTTTCCGAGGAATTCGAGATCGTTGCAAAGGCTACCTGCAAGACCAATCTGCCCCGTCCCGCTGAGGAGATCTGCGCTGACATGGCAAAGGTAGCACTCGAAGCTGTAAAGCAGGCAGGACTTACCCTCGACCAGATCGAGGCGGTGGGCATCGGCACCCCCGGTACCGCAAACTCCGCCGACGGCGTTATCGAGTACTCGAACAACCTCGGCTTCCTTGACTTCCACGTTGTGGAGCTGATGAAGACCTTCATCGACAAGCCCTGCTACGTCGAGAACGACGCTAATGCGGCGGCTTACGGCGAGTATGTGGCAGGTGCGGCAAAGGGCGCGAACAACGCGGTCTGCATCACCCTCGGAACGGGCGTCGGCGGCGGCATCATCATCGACGGCAAGATCTACTCGGGCTCGAACTTCGCGGGCGCGGAGATCGGTCACACCGTCATCGACCCGAACGGTCCCCAGTGTACCTGCGGCAGAAAGGGCTGCTTCGAGGTGTTCTCTTCGGCAACAGGTCTCGTGAACATGACCAAGGCGGCTATGGAAGAGGACAAGACTTCCATCATGAACAAGATGAGCGAGGAGATGGGCAAGGTCTCCGCACGCACCGCTTTCAACGCTATGCGTGAGGGCGACAAGGCAGGCAAGGCTGTGGTTGACAAGTACATATGGTACCTCGCCTGCGGCATCGCGAACACCATCAACATCTTCCAGCCCGACATCCTCTGCATCGGCGGCGGCGTCTGCAACGAGGGCGATCCCCTGCTGCTGCCCCTCAAGGAACAGGTGGCTAAGGAGATCTACACCAAAAACTCCAAGAAGAATACCGATATCGTTATCGCGAAGCTCGGCAACGACGCAGGAATTATCGGCGCGGCTTTCTTAGGCCTTGCCCACTGATCCGTATAAAAAAATAGTCCTTTTTTACTTTTGTGTTATTAATAGGAAAAATCGGAATTTATAGGAGCAGACAATGAAAATAATAGCAATCGGCGCCGTCACAGCAGGTGGAAAAACAACAGTCGTAAACGCTATAAAATCCAGACTTCCAAGAACAGCATCGCTTCACTTTGATGACTACTCATTCGACGGTGAACCCGATGACTTTACCCAATGGGTCTCGAAACCTGAGGAATTTTATAATGTATGGGATTTATCACCATTAAAAGCAGATGCTGACAGAATCATCAACAGCCGAGAGTATGATTATCTGCTGTTGGATTATCCGTTTGCATATAAGAATAAAATGATGAAGGATTATCTGGACTGCTGTATATTTATTGATACACCGTTGGACATCGCAATGGCGCGAAGAGTGCTTAGAGATATGAAAGAGTCTTCTGCGGATGATATTTGTAAAGAAATGAATACATATCTGAATTTTGCAAGACCTTGTTATGTTCAGATGCTGGAGAATATTTTACCGAATTCTGATTATGTGATTGACGGTGCAAAAGAACTTGAAACAATTATCAATGAAACTCTGGAAATCATTTTAAGGCTCTAAATTCTGATTTATCTTAGGAACACATTTGTAAAAAGGGAGAAAAAATAAAGCCCCCCGAGTACTCATCATGACAGAGGCGGCGGGGCGTCAAAAGAAAGGAATCAAAAAAAGGAGGAAAACGCACATGGGATTGCTTGACAAAGTCGCCGATCTGCTTGACGACGGTAAGCTCAACGGCTCGGCAGACAGAACGATGTTCACAAATAAAAAGAAAGAAGATCAGCTCTCCGATGAGTTTGAAGAGACCTCATCCTCCGACCCTAACGAGGTCGCTGCGGCAGGAACAGTTCTCGCAGTCAGCTTCGGTACGCCGTCGCCTGTCAATATAGGCTTCTCGGACGGTCACTTCGGCGTGAAGCTCAGCGGTGACGCGCTCTACAGCGTCAGCCGCGAAGGGATACTCATCACCGACGCGGAAAAAGAGGTCAGACAGATGCTGGTAACACTGATACCTCAGGCACTTCAGCACGCGGCGGACGAATACCGCATCAGCTCCGAACAGCGTGCGGAACAGACCGTCAGACTGCCGCAGGAGATCGCTCAGCTGTGGCATCATGACTACATCAGGCTCAATGCCGTCAACATCGGCTCCATAGTAAAATGCGGCTGAGATCTCGGCATAAGAAAACTGCATTATCCGTAAACAAAAAATATTTTATATAAAGAGGGTAATAAAAATGGCAAATGAAAACAGATCGTTCTTCTGCGACGGCGCGGATAAGGCTCCGCAGCGTTCGCTGTTCAACGCGCTCGGCATGACAAAGGAAGAGCTGAACAGACCTCTCGTAGGTATCGTTTCTTCCTATAACGAGATCGTGCCGGGTCACATGAACATCGACAAGATCGTTGAAGCCGTAAAGCTCGGCGTTGCGATGAACGGCGGTACTCCCGTTGTGTTCCCTGCTATCGCGGTATGCGACGGCATCGCTATGGGTCATCAGGGCATGAAGTATTCGCTCGTTACCCGCGACCTTATCGCGGACAGCACCGAGTGCATGGCGCTCGCTCACCACTTCGACGCTCTCGTTATGATCCCCAACTGCGACAAGAACGTGCCGGGTCTGCTGATGGCAGCCGCAAGAGTGAACGTTCCGACCATCTTCGTGTCGGGCGGTCCGATGCTCGCAGGACACGTTCAGGGCAAGAAGACCTCCCTTTCGAGTATGTTCGAGGCGGTAGGTTCCTTCTCGGCAGGCAAGCTCGACCAGGAAGGTCTTGACGAGTTCGAGAACAAGGCTTGTCCTACCTGCGGCAGCTGCTCGGGTATGTACACCGCAAATTCCATGAACTGCCTTACCGAAGTCCTCGGCATGGGTCTCAGAGGAAACGGCACTATCCCCGCTGTTTACTCCGAGCGCATCAAGCTCGCGAAGATGGCAGGTATGCAGGTAATGGAACTCTACAGAGCTAACATCCGTCCCCGTGACATCATGACCGAAAAGGCGTTCATGAACGCGCTGACCGTTGATATGGCACTCGGATGTTCCACAAACTCGATGCTCCATCTGCCCGCAATCGCTCACGAGTGCGGCATCGACCTGAACCTTGACATCGCAAACGCTATCTCGGCTAAGACCCCGAACCTCTGCCACCTCGCTCCCGCAGGTCACACCTACATGGAAGACCTCAATGAGGCAGGCGGCGTTTACGCGGTAATGAACGAGCTGACCAAGAAGGATCTGCTCAACACCGATATCATCACCTGCACGGGCAAGACCGTGGGCGAGAACATCTCGGGCGTCAAGAACCGCGACCCTGAGGTCATCAGACCTATCGAGAACCCCTATTCCCAGACAGGCGGCATCGCAGTTCTGAGAGGAAACCTTGCTCCCGACAGCTGCGTTGTAAAGAGAAGCGCTGTTGCTCCCGAAATGCTCAGGCATGAGGGCCCCGCTAAGTGCTTTGACTGCGAAGAGGACGCTATCGAGGCTATCAGAGGCGGCAAGATCGTTGCCGGCGACGTTGTTGTCATCCGCTACGAAGGTCCTAAGGGCGGCCCGGGAATGAGAGAGATGCTCAACCCGACTTCCGCTATCATGGGCATGGGTCTCGGCTCGTCGGTAGCACTCATCACAGACGGCAGATTCAGCGGCGCTACGAGAGGTGCGTCGATCGGTCACGTTTCGCCCGAGGCTGCGGTAGGCGGTCCTATCGCGCTCGTTCGTGACGGCGATATCATCTCCATAGATATAAACGCAAACACCATCAACGTCAAGCTCTCCGATGAAGAACTTGCCGCAAGAAAAGCCGATTGGCAGCCCAGACAGCCGAAGATCACCACGGGCTACCTCGCACGCTATGCTTCGCTCGTTACCTCGGGCAACACCGGCGCTATCCTCAAAAACAACTGAACCCATTGACCGACTTATGAAAGGACAGAAAAGACCATGAAAGCACTGAAGATCTTTTTAAGAATATTCTTCACGATATTCTTTATCTCACTCATTTTCCTTATAGTTATCGTTTGCACCTACGTGCTCGGTTCTCCCGATACCACCATCGGAACCGATTGCAGAAGACTTGTTTCGGGACCATGGACACAGGTCATGAACAAGGATCTTGACGAAGAAAAGGTTTACAAGCTCCTCTTCGACCAGGGCGGAAACTTCCAGATCGTTATAGGCAAAAAGGAGATTGCCAAGGGCTGGTACAAGTTCGACGAGAAGGGACACAAGTTCAAGCTCCTCATGAAGCCCGATGACTATTCCGAGGAATTCGCTCCCTTCGTTAAGTATAAGGTACTTTCCGAAGTTGCATTCTCGAACCTTGATTACAACCTGCCGAAGGATTTCAAGTCGGGCGACGAGATCGAAAAGGATATGGAGCCTACCTGCACCTTCCTTATCAGACCTGTTGACGCATCACAGGATTCCCTCGTTCTCGACTGCGAGATGAAGGAGTACACGCTCGACCTCTACAACTCCGAGCGTGACCTTACCAAGGACGCATAATGGAACTGCTGCTTAAAAATATCCACGCAGCCGACCCTCAGACAGGGCTCGACTGCGTGACGGATATTGCCGTTTCGGACGGCAGGATAGTTAAGATCGGCAGCGTGGACGAGCCTGCCGACAGAGTCATCGACTGCACGGGACTGTACGCAGTCCCCGGGCTGTTCGATATGCACGTTCACTGGCGCGACCCCGGGTTCACCGAGAAAGAGGATATCTTCACGGGCGCGGCGGCCGCAAAGGCAGGCGGCGTTACGGGCGTTCTGCTCATGCCGAACACAAAGCCCCCCGTTGACAGCGCAAAGACTGTCAGGTACATCCTCGAAAAGGGCGCTCAGACGGGTATCAACGTCTACACCTCGGCGTGCATCACGAAGGCTATGCAGAGCGGCGAGCTCTGCGATTACGACGAGCTTATAAAGGCAGGCGTTTTCTGCATCACCGATGACGGCAAGCCCGTCGAGAACGCCGAGCTTATGAGACAGGCGCTTGAATTGTCCGTGAAAAACGGTCTGTGCGTTTCGTCCCACTGCGAGGATCTGAAGATAATCAACGGCGGCATCATCAATAAGGGTGAGGTGTCGAAGGCTCTCGGCGTGAAGGGCATGGACAGGGCGAGCGAGGATTACATCACCGCCCGCGAGATAGCGCTTGCCGCAAGCTGCGGTGCGCATATCCACATCTGCCACGTTTCCACAAGGGGCAGCGTCAACATCATCAGGGCGGCTAAGCGCGACGGCGTGAATGTCACCTGCGAGACCGCTCCCCACTACTTCACCTACACCGACGAAAAGCTCTACAGCCGCGACGCTGACTACAGAATGTCTCCGCCGCTGCGTACCGAGGACGACAGGCAGGCTATCGAGGAAGCGCTTCTCGACGGCACTATCGACGCCATCATCACCGATCACGCCCCCCATGAGGCTGAAAAGAAGGCGGATTTCGAGACTGCGCCCAACGGCGTCGTCGGTCTTGAGACTTCCCTTGCGGCGACGCTCAGCCACTTCTATCACGGCGGCAAAATGAGCATCGCGGACATCGTGAAGCTGATGGCTGTCAACCCGAGACACATCTTAAAGCTGCCCGAAGTGAAGATAGCCGAGGGCGAGAGCGCGGAACTTTGCATCTTCGACCCCGAAATGAAATGGACTGTCGAGCCGCAGAAGCTGCACTCAAAGTCGAAAAACACCGTGTTCAAGGGCGAGACCTTCACAGGCAGGGTGGTATATACTATCTGCGGCGGAAAGATCGTATACGAAACAGGTGACTGATATGAGCCGAAAACCGCTTTACAAGGTCGGCGATACCGTCAGCTTCAACACAAAAAGCAGGGACGGCCGCAGCGTGACCGTTACGGGCGAGATACACGTCGTTGACGAAAGCGGCACGTTCTTTCAGACGAAAGAACCCTCGTATGACATATACGCGCCCGACGTTATAGGCGGCGGCGAAGTCAGCGCCCTGTACAAGCACATCCCCGAATCATGGGTCTTTCCCCCGAAAGGAGAATGAATAATGTCATTTGACAGACTTATAGAAAACATCGTAAAAACACAGAACCCTTCGGTAGTGGGTCTCGACCCCAAGCTGGAGTACGTTCCCCAGTTCATCATCGACAAGAAGATCGAGAAGCACGGCGCGAACCTCAAGGCGGCTGCAAAGGCTATCCTTGAATTCAACAAGGCGATCATCGACGAGATACACGACATCTGCCCTGCTATCAAGCCGCAGGCGGCGTACTACGAGATGTACGGCAGCGAGGGCGTAAAGACCCTCTACAAGACCATCCGCTACGCTCAGGAGCACGGTATGTTCGTCATGACCGACGGCAAGAGAAACGACATCGGCGCGACTATGGAAGCGTATGCGACCGCGCACCTCGGTCTGACCGACGTTGCGGGCGAACCGATAGCGGCGTTCGGCGCTGACGCGCTGACCGTCAACGGCTACCTCGGTACCGACGGCATCTCGCCCCTGCTGGAAAAGTGCAGAGCTTACGACAAGGGCATCTTCGTGCTGGTCAAGACCTCGAACAAGTCCAGCGGCGAGCTTCAGGATCTGAAGCTTGAGGACGGCAGGACCGTTTATGCGGCGATGGGCGATATGTGCGAGAAGTGGGGCAGCGAAGTGATGGGCAAGTACGGCTACAGCGGCGTAGGTGCTGTTGTGGGCGCGACATATCCCGAGCAGCTTGCAGAGATGAGAGCGGCACTTCCCCACACCTTCTTCCTCGTACCCGGATACGGTGCGCAGGGCGGCGGTGCCGAGGGCGTTGCGAAGGGCTTCGACGCGAACGGTCTGGGTGCGATCGTCAACAGCTCCCGTGCGGTAATGTGCGCATATAAGAAGGAAGGCTGTGACGAGCATGATTTCGCAAAGGCAGCACGCCGCGAAGTCATCCGCATGAAGGAAGATATAATCTCCTACCTGCCGAAACTGGCACTCCCCGAATAAACGAATCGGGTTCGCCTTAGCTTCGCACGGCTACGCGCTTGGCAGGAGATGGGGCGGCAGCCACATTCAAATCAAAAAACAACAAATGGAGATGACCTCTCAAACCGAGAAGTCATCTCCATTTTTCATGACCGCACCAAAATGCCGCAGACACACCTTTGAAAAAAGCCCGAACGGCGGCAAAGCCGCTCGTTCGGACTCAATTATCAGCAGTCAATATCAGATAACAGCAAACGCCTTTTCAAGATCAGCCAGAATATCGTCAACATTCTCCAGACCTACAGAGAATCTGATGAGACCCGGGTCAATGCCTGCCGCAACGAGCTGCTCGTCGGTCAGCTGACGGTGGGTCGCAGACGCAGGGTTCAGCACGCAGGTGCGGATGTCGGCAACGTGTACCTCGTTGGACGCAAGCCGGAGCGCATCCATGAACTTCACAGCCTTCTCTCTCGTGCCGACAGAGAAGCTGATAACGCCGCATACGCCCTTAGGCAGATACTTCTTCGCAAGCTCGTAGTGAGGGTCGCTCTCAAGACCTGCATACTTGATGGAGATGATCTTGCCCGTGGACTCGATGTACTTCGCTACCTTCATCGCGTTCTCGCAGTACTGGGGCATTCTTACCGCCAGCGTTTCAAGACCGAGGTTCAGCAGGAAGGAGCTGTTCGCAGCAGGATAGCATCCGAAGTCTCTCATCAGCTGCATTCTCGCCTTGGTGATGTAGGGAGCAGCAGGATACTTCTCGGTGTAGATGATGCCGTGATAGCTCTCGTCGGGCTCGGTCAGACCGGGGAACCTGCCCGAAGCCTTCCAGTCGAACTTGCCGCTGTCAACGATAACGCCGCCGACCTGAACAGCATGACCGTCCATGTACTTCGAGGTGGAGTGTACAACGATGTCAGCGCCCCACTCGATAGGACGGCAGAGGATAGGTGTCGCGAAGGTGTTGTCAACGATCAGCGGGATGCCTGCGCTGTGTGCGGCTCTCGCCCACTTCTCGATGTCGAGAACGGTCAGTGCAGGGTTCGCGATTGTCTCACCGAAAATGCACTTGGTGTTCGGACGGATAGCCGCCTTGATCTCCTCCTCGGATGCGTCAACGTCAACGAAGGTACACTCGATGCCCATCTTCTTGAAGGTGAACGCGAACAGGTTCACGGTGCCGCCGTAGATGGACGAGGACGAGATGAAGTGGTCGCCTGCGTCGCAGAGGTTCAGCACCGACAGCATCGAAGCCGCCTGACCCGACGACGTACACATAGCCGCAACGCCGCCTTCAAGTGCCGCGATCTTCTTCTCAACAGCGTCGGTGGTGGGGTTCTCGAAACGCGAGTAGATCATACCGAGGGTGGGGTCGTCAAAAACGTCCGCAACAGCGTCGGTGGAGTTGTAAACGTAGGTGGTGCTCTGGTAGATCGGCATTACTCTCGGTTCGCCGTTCTTGGGGCTGTAGCCCTCGTGCAGTACCTGTGTTTCGATCTTCATATTTATCATTTCCTTTCAGCGAGTTTTCACTCTATAGTTTTTTCATTTATTACCCTCGCGATGTTCGAGAGTTTGCTTTCGAGCTGTGTCACGTCGGATACCGACGCAAGGTCGCTCTTTGTGGATATCTCCTTGAGGAACTTCTCGTCCGCACGCCCGAAACCGAGTGCTATCAGCTCACAGCCTGCTTTCACGAATTCATTCTTCATGTTTCTGGAAATCTTGCAGGGGTCGGATGCCCAGCGTCCGTCGGTCAGCACGATGCCGCAGAGGAACGGCTCGTCACTGTATTCCGAGAGCTCGTCATATATCGCGGTCACGGGCTGTGACGTGTTGCAGGCGCCTGTCATGCCCACTTCAAGGCTGTCGATAGCCTTGCTTATCTTCCTCTTTTCCGAGGTGGCGTTGCAGAGCACTTTCACGCTGTCCGAGAAGGCTATGATGCCTATCCTGACGCTTTTCAGGTCGAACTGCTTGACGAAGTTGTGCATCGCCTTCATCGCAAGCTCCATCGGCTTGCCCATCATACTTCCCGAAACGTCCAGCGCAAGATACATCACGCCCGTCACGGGGATGCCCCTGCCCGCCGAAGCGAAGTACTCGTCGGGGCGCATATGCACCCAGCTCATATCCTCGGGAACAGGCAGTTCCTCATACGCGAGTTCCCTGCCCGTCTCGGTCTGAACGGCGCGGATGTCGATGGTGCCGTTGCCCGTGTAGGAGTAGGTGATGTCTATCTGTGACTTTCCGCCCTCGACACAGGGTATCTTCGAGAACCTGTAGTGCTTTGCGACGGTGCAGTCGAGAGGGTCGATGGGGTCGCCCTGCAACATGAACAGCTCCATCTCGTTGAGTTCCTCTTTCGGGCTGACCCTGAGCTCGCGGCGTTTTGTCACCGAAGCGTCCCTGATGGGGGTGTTCCTGCGTATCATTATGTCGTTTATGAAACGTTCGCCGTCCTCGCTGACCGAGATCATACCCAGCGAATGCGCGATAACGTCGTTTATCTGCTTTGCTCCGGGGATGTCCTCCAGCTGAAGGACATTCGGTGCCGCTTCGAGGAAGCCGAGTATCTTCCTGCCCTTTGAAGCGGTCTCCATCGAAGCCTGTATCGCCGCGCCTATGGCGACAGCCTCGTCGGGGTGAACGCCGCTGAGGGGCGGCTTGCCCGTCATCTGCTGTACGTACTCCTTCACCATTTTCATTCTGGTAGAGCCGCCCACGAGTATCACGCCGTCGATGTCCGCCCAGCCCAGCCTTACGTCGGCGAGCAGTTCGTCGATAGTGCGCCTTGTGATGTCGAGCAGGGCGTCGGTGCAGTCACGGAATTCCTGTTCCGTCAGGCGGTATTTGCCCGTCAGACCGTCGTATTCAACGGTTATATCCGTATACGGCGCGGAGGACAGCGCCCTCTTCGCCTTTTCAGCCCTTACCATCAGCATATTGAACTCGTCGGGGTCGTCCGCAGGGGAAATGCCGAACTCTTCCTCAAAGCGCTCGATGACCCAGTGGCAGATAGCCTCGTCCCAGTTCTTGCCGCCGAGGAAATGCTTGCCCGACGAACCGATAACGTCTATCGCGCCGCCCGTGACCTTCGCCAGCGTAACGTCGAAGGTACCGCCGCCCAGATCGTAGATGAGAACGTTCCTGTCCTCGCCCCCGTCGCGGAGCCCGTAGGCTATCGCCGCGGCAGTCGGCTCGTTGATGATGCTGAGCACTCTGAGCCCCGCCATCTCGCCTGCACGCATGGTGTTGTTGCGTTCGAGGTCTTCAAAATAGGCAGGCACGGTTATGACAGCTTTGTCTATCTTCTGCCCGACAGACGCCTCAGCCTGCGAGATCAGCTCTTTCAGGTACAGACCCGAAAGGTCGGCAGCCGAATAGCTCTTCCCGAAGAAGCTCACGCTGAAATCGGCGTGACCCATCTCCAGCTTGTAGAAGGAAGCGGTATTCGGGTCGCCCGACTCCTCGGCATTCTTCGCGTCAATGCCTATCTCGGCAGTGCCGTCTGCCCTGAAAACCAGCGCCGAGGGCGTCGTGTTCATGCCGTACTTATTCTTGATGACAACAGGCTGCCTGCTCACGGGGTCGATGTACGCGACCACCGAAAAGGTCGTCCCAAGGTCTATGCCGACGGTAAGTCCCATTCTCACTGCTCCTTTTCATCAGATTTTTTTGCTTGCTGACGGGGGATTCTTGGGGAAGACCCCGCACAGACAGCACAACAAACGGGGGACGAAGCCCCCGAAATAGTTGTTATTCAACGGTAACGCTCTTAGCGAGGTTTCTCGGCTTGTCAACGTCGAGACCCTTTGCGACGGAGATATAGTATCCCAGAAGCTGGAGAGGAACTACCGCAAGGCTCGCTGTGAAGAGCGGGTCGGTCTTGGGGATGTAAGCCGTAAAGTCGGCGTTGTCCTCAACGCTGTAGTTGCCGTAGGTGGTAAGACCCATGATATAAGCGCCTCTTGCCTTGCACTCTACCATGTTGGAAACAGTCTTCTCAAACAGGTTCTGCTGAGTAAGCACGCTGATAACGAGAGTTCCGTCCTCGATGAGCGAGATAGGACCGTGCTTGAGCTCGCCAGCCGCGTAAGCCTCCGAGTGGATGTAGCTTATCTCCTTCATCTTGAGGCTGCCCTCTAAGCTGACCGCGTAGTCGATGCCGCGTCCGATAAAGAATGCGTCGCGGATGTTCGCGAACTTTGAAGCGAACCACTGGATGCGCTCCTTATCTTCGAGTATCTTCTCGACCTTCTTCGGGATGGTCTGGAGCTCTGCGAGAAGTTCTGCAAGTCTCTCCTCGGTGATCTCTTCCCTTACCTTTGCGAGCTGCATCGCCAGCAGGTAGCCTGCGATGAGCTGAGTGCTGTAAGCCTTCGTGGTAGCAACGGAGATCTCGGGGCCTGCAAGGGTGTAGAACACATTGTCCGCGTCTCTTGCGATATTGGAGCCGACAACGTTCACGATGCCGAGGGTCTTGACGCCGTTCTCCTTCGCGAGGGTCAGTGCAGCGCGGCTGTCAGCAGTCTCGCCCGACTGGCTGATGATGATAGCAAGGCTGTTCTTCGCAAGGGGCATCTTTCTGTATCTGAATTCGCTTGCGAGCTCGACTCTTACGGGAATGGTGGTGAGCTGTTCGATAACGTACTGGATGCACACACCCACATGGTAAGCCGAACCGCAGGCAACGATGTATATCTGAGAGAGGTCCTTCACTTCCTCATCGGTAAGTCCGAACTCGCCGAGCACGATCTTGCCGTCCTTGACAACGGAATTAAAGGTATCCTGAATAACTCTGGGCTGCTCGTGGATCTCCTTGAGCATGAAGTGCTCATAGCCGCCCTTTTCGGCAGCCTCAGCGTCCCACTTGATCTCGGTGAGGGGCTTCTCGATCTCTTCGCGGTCGATGTTGTAGAAGGTAACTTCGCCCTTGCCGAGCTTTGCGATCTCCATGTTGCCGATGTAGTATACCTTGTTGGTATATTTCAGGATAGCGGGCACGTCGGAAGCGATATAGGAAGCGCCGTCCTTGAGACCGATTATCATCGGGCTGTCCTTACGTGCAACGTATATCTCCTCGGGATAATCCTTGAACATTACTGCCAGCGCATACGAACCTCTGATACGCAGCATAGCTCTTGCGAGTGCGGCAACGGGGTCAAGGCCGTACTTCTTGCAGTAGTAGTCGATGAGCTTTACAGCTATCTCAGTATCGGTCTGGGAGTAGAAGGTGTAGCCGTTCTTCGAGAGCTTCTCTTTCAGCTCCTGATAATTCTCGATGATACCGTTGTGAACAGCAACGATGTTGCCGTCGTCGCTCATATGGGGGTGAGCGTTGTCCTCGGAAGGCTCACCGTGGGTAGCCCAGCGGGTGTGACCTATGCCGCAGCTGCCGATAACAGCGTTGCCGTTGTCAGTCTTTTCCGCGAGTATCTTCAGTCTGCCCTTAGCCTTGACTATCTTTGTATCCGAAACGCCGTCTCTGATGGCAATACCTGCCGAGTCGTAGCCTCTGTATTCCAGCTTAGCAAGTCCGTCAAGCAGTATGGGTGCTGCCTGTTCGTAACCTGTGAATCCAACAATTCCGCACATAATGCAAATACCTCTCTTAATAAATCGCTCACTTATCATTCTATGCTGTCGGTAACAGCGCGATAATCATATTTAGTATACCATTAATTTAACAGTTTGTCAAGTAAACGCTACATATCTGTTAAAAAAGTGACATTCGTGCAGGTATAAGGGGGGCTAAACCTGTGCTATTCTGTTAAATATTTTCCTCAGGGCTTGATTTTGATACAGCAGTATGATATAATCATAGTGTATGTTTATACATGATCTTACATATAAAAAGGTGGTATTTGTGTCATGAACAAAGGAGTGCTTGACAAAAGCACCGATCCCTCAAAGCAGCGCAGTGAACTTTCTGTGTACATAATGCTTTTCGGGGTGGCTTTTGTCGGTATGATGCTGGCATTTATTCCTACGATGATGAAAAATCAGGGAATATTCCTGTATTACGGCGACTTCAACTCACAGCAGATGATGTTCTACTATCATGCGAACGAGATGGTGAGAAACGGCAATCTGGCATGGGACTGGGGAACAGACCTGGGCTCGAACTTCATCGGCTCCTATTCCTTCTATCTGCTGGGCAGCCCGTTCTTCTGGCTGTCTACCCTCTTCCCGATCGACGCGGTGAAATATCTGATGCCCTGGCTGCTCTCGCTGAAAACGGCAGTGGCGGCTGTGGCAGCATATGCGTATATCAGACGCTTCGTGAAGAATCAGGATGCCTGCTTTATCGGAGCGATGCTGTATGCCTTCTCGGGCTTCCAGCTGTACAACGTGTTCTTCAATCACTTCCACGACGTTACGGCGTTCTTCCCCCTGCTGCTGCTCAGCTTTGAACAGCTCACCCAGGACAGACGCAGAGGCATTTTCGCACTGTGCGTGGCGCTCTGTGCAGCTATCAGCTACTTCTTCTTCGTGTGCGAAGTAGTGTTCGTTGTGGTATACTTCTTTATCCGCTGCACGGATAAGGAATTCAGGATGGATTTCAAGATATTCGGTTCGCTTCTTGTTGAAGCGGTCATCGGCGTGCTCATCTCGGGCATAATACTCCTGCCTGCGGTATACGACGTCGTGAACAACCCCCGTGTATCCAGCAGACTCTACGGCACGGACATGGTCATCTACGGCGAGAACGTCCGCATCCCGAGAATAATCCAGGCATTCTTCATGATGAGCGATATGCCTGCAAGAACGAACATCCTCAAGTCCGACAACGCACGCTGGGCTTCCATCGCGGGCTACCTGCCCATGTTCTCCATGTGCGGCGTCATCGCCTACATGAGAAACAAGAGAAAGAGCTGGCTCACCAAGATGGTGGCGGTATGCGGCATCATGATGTGCATACCCGTGCTCAACTCGGCATACGTCCTGTTCAACAGCAGCTACTACGCTCGCTGGTACTATATGCCGATACTGCTCATGTGCCTTATGACCGCAAAGGTCTACGAGGACGGCATCGGTGGCTTCAAGAAGGGCTACAAGATAGCTACGGGCATCGGCGCGGCTTTCCTTATGATCGGTATGCTGCCGAAGATGATAGACGGAAAGGTGCAGTACTTCCAGAACTTCCAGTATAAGGAAATGTACTATATGCAGCTTCTCGTCACCGCAGTCCTTGCGATAGTAATGGGTCTTATCATCTACTATCTCCCCGGCTGCAAGGCATTCAACGAGATAGTTTCGGGCGTTACCGCCGCTGCCTGCATCATCACCATGTTCGCAGGCGTGAACTTCGGCGCGGTACAGGACGGCGGACACGATAAGTACATCAAGTACGCCATCAACGGCAGAAACAACATCGACACCGCAAAGCTCGACTGCATCAACGAATACAATCACCTTTACAGTGATAATACATTCTTCCGTATAGACACTTCCGAGAGCGTGGACAACTGGTGTATGTTCTGGGGTCTCTCCTCAATGAGAACGTTCCACAGCGTTGTTCCGCCCTCTATCATGGACTTCTACAGCACTCTCGGTCAGACCAGAGACGTTGCTTCGAGAATGGAGCCCGAAGTCTACGGCTTCCGCAGCCTGTTCTCCGTAAGATACTACTTCAAGAGAGCGAACAATTCGGCTGCTCACTCCCCCACAGTTGCAAACCTCGCAGGATTCGAGTACATCGACACCCAGAACGACTTCCACATCTATGAGAACAAGAACTGGGTTCCTATGGGCTTCACCTACGACTGCTACACCGAAGATCAGGTCGTTCAGGACGCACCGAAGAACAGCCGTCCCAACGTTCTGATGGAAGCGGTGGTGCTCGACAAGACCCAGATAAACAAGTACAAGGATATACTGAAAAAATATCAGTACTCCGCTGCTGATATGACTTCCGACCACTTCGCGGAGGTCTGCGCGGACAAGCGTCAGAACTGCTGCTACAGCTTCGAGAACGATACCCACGGCTTCAAGGCGAAGATCAACACCGAGAGCTCAAAGCTCGTGTTCTTCTCTGTGCCCTACGCCGACGGCTGGACTGCTACCGTCAACGGTCAGCCTGCCGACATCGAAAAGGTCAACTACGGCTTTATGGCAGTGGTCGTTCCCGCAGGCGACAACGAGATCGTGTTCAGCTACGAGACCGCAGGTCTGAAAACGGGTGTGCTTATGACGATCTCAGGTACTGCCCTGCTGCTTATCTACGTGGCTGCGTTCTATGTTACAAACAAGAACAAGAAAAAGGTCGCAGTTACTCCCGACGGCATGACCGCTGAGGCTGAGGGTACCGAGGCTGAGGACGCTTCTTCCGAGACCGAAGAGACCGAAGAGACTGCCGCAGAGGAAACTCCCGAAGAAAACAGCACCGAACAAACGCCCGATGAAACACAGGAGGACGAGGAATAAGTGTACAGCGAAGAAAAGACCGTGAAAAGTGAGCTCGTGTTCGACGGCAAGGTCGTAAAACTATACGTCGATGAGGCAGAGCTCGACAACGGAACGTCCGCTTACCGCGAGCTTATCAAACACCCCGGCGGCGTGTGCGTTCTGCCTATCGACGAAAACGGCGATGTGTATATGGTGAAACAGTTCAGATACCCGTTCAAAAAGGCTCTCTACGAACTCCCCGCAGGCAAGCTGGAGTTCGGCGAGGATCACCGCGCCTGCGGTATCCGTGAGCTGAAAGAGGAAACGGGCGCGGAAGCAGGCACCTTCGAGTACCTCGGCTGTATCTACCCCACCGTGGCTTACGACACCGAGATAATCCATATGTACCTCGCAAAAGACCTACGCTTCGGTGAACAGCACCTCGACGACGGCGAATACCTCGACGTCGTGAAGCTCCCCTTCGACAAGGTGTTCGAGATGGCAATGAACGGCGGTCTCCCCGACGCCAAGACCCAGACCGCCGTCCTTAAAGCCAAACTTTTGATGCTGAACGGGTGAAGAGTGCGGATTTTAACAGGGGGGGGGGAGCTAAGGCGGCTCCCATCCCAAAGACTTTTAATATGTTGTTCGTTTGTTGTGATCGGGAAGATAGTACCTTGACATTTCAAGAGTGACCATCTGAAAAATACACCCAATGATGTGTTACGCTCTCACAAACGTCTTTTTGGCAAGGTCAAGCTGTATAGCAGAAGAACTACAAACTTCCCGACCAACACAAAATAGTGAAGAACCACCACAAGCCAAAAAGTATTAAAAGTTTTAGTGAGGGGGTTTGGGGGAAGACCCTTTTTCAAAAGGGTCTCCCCCAAGAAAAGAAAAACGTCCCCCAAAGAGAGCAAGAGTGCCGCACCGTGAGGAAACGGGGTGCGGCACTGTTCGCATATGCGGAAGGAGTGAGATGATGCGCATCAACGACAAGCTGGTGCTGCTGCTGTTGATATGTCTTTGTTCGGCCGCGCTCAGCGAGAGTGCGCTGCCTGTGGTCATCTCGCTGGCGGTGCTGATTGCGGCGATGCTGACCGAGTTTTTCACTGACAAGCGGCTGATCTTTGCAGTCCAGGCGGCGTTTATGGCGGCGTGTTTTTTCGTGCCTGCGGCCTGCATCGGGCTTCCGATGACGGCATACGACATCATGAGATACCGTTCAAAGAAGATGGGTATATTCTGTCTCATCACGATGGCGGCGGCGTATCTTAACGTCAGCGGCAGGACGGCGGCGCTGTCGGCGGTAGGGGTCGTGCTGGCGGTCTATCTGGAGATATGCACCGACAGGCACGAGCGCACCGAGAAAAAACTCCGCGAAGTCCGCGACAACTCTGCCGAGCTGAACCTGCTTCTCGGCGAAAAGAACCGCAGTCTTATCAAGCTGCGCGACAGCGAGGTCTACTCGGCAACGCTGAGGGAACGAAACCGCATCGCGAGGGAGATACACGACAACGTGGGGCATATGCTCACGCGCTGTCTTTTGCAGATAGGTGCGCTGTCGGTCATCACGAAGGACGACCTGACCCGTGAGAAGCTCGGGGACATTCAGGAGACGCTGAACAACGCGATGACGAGCATCCGCAGGAGCGTGCATGACCTGCACGACGATTCGATAGACCTGCGGTCATCGGTGAATGACATCGTCAGCGGTGCGAAGGAACGTTTCAGCGTGTCACTTGACTATGACGTTTCAGAAACGGTCAGCGGCGAGATAAAGCTCGCATTCATCGGCATCCTGAAAGAAGCGGTGAACAACGCGGTGAAGTATTCAAGCGGCGACACCCTGCGTGTTTCCGTGCAGGAGTACCCGGGTTTTTGCAGGCTTTCTGTGAGCGACAACGGCACGGAGAAAAAGAGCGACAGCGGCGGTATCGGCATCGAAAATATGCGCGAAAGAGCGACAGCGCTGGGCGGAAGTTTCACCGCCGAGATGACGGACAAGGGTTTCCGCGTGTTCGCATCCATCCCGAAATAGGAGGTAAACGGTATGACAAAGGGTTATATCCACTCGGTTGAGAGTTTAGGAACGGTTGACGGCCCCGGGCTGAGGTTCGTGGTGTTTCTGTCGGGCTGTCCGATGCGCTGTGCCTACTGCCACAACCCCGACACATGGGACATGGCGAAAGGCACCGAGACCACGCCCGAGGAGATAATGAAGCAGTTTGACAGCGTGAAGGAGTTCCTGCGGGGCGGCGGCATCACCTGCACGGGCGGTGAACCGCTGATGCAGACCGAATTCGTGACCGAGCTGTTCACCCTCGCGAAGAAAAAGGGCATCCACACCTGTCTCGACACGTCGGGGATATGCTGGGGCGAGGACACGAAAGAGGCTATCGACCGCCTGCTCGACGTGACCGACCTCGTGATGCTCGACATCAAGCACATCGACCCCGAAAAGCACCGTCAGCTGACAGGCAAAGACAATTCTGGCATCAGGGACTTTGCCCTGCACCTCGGAGAGCGCAGGATAGATGTGTGGATACGCCACGTACTCGTCCCCACGGTGACGGACGATGAGCCGTCCCTCCGTGCCCTCGGCCGCTTCATAGCAGGGATACGCTCCCTGCGTGCGATAGACGTACTGCCCTACCACACAATGGGGATAATGAAGTACCGCGAGCTCGGCATCCCCTACCGCCTCGAAGGCATCCCCGCCGCCGACAAATCCCGGGCCGCCGCGGCAAGAGACATCATCTTCTCGGGTCTCAAAGAACGCCTGCGCGAGGAGAAGCGTAAAAAATAACCGGGGAAAACCCGCCTTCCAAAGACTTTTAATATGTCATCAGATAGATTTGTTCGTGAAGACAGGCTCTCTCCATTTATATAGAGATATACTAAATAATACCGCCCGTGATAGTTGAATATCACGGGCGGTTATTTATCCGAGGATGAGGTGCATCAGGAGCATAATCAGGAGTGCGGCGACTGCGGCGGCTATTGCCAGCAGTATTTTCTGGTAGGGGCGCTTTGCCTGCTCGCGGATCTGTTCTATCTCGTCCAGCGTGCGACCTTCCGTGAACGCAACTATCTCCTTGAATGTCTGTATGTTATTCTGCTTTTTCAGGCTCTCGCACTTTATGGCGACGCACATGGTCACGCCCATATATACCAGCCAGATGCCTGCGCCGACCCAGCCGAGGAACTTCGCCAGCGGGTACGGAAGCAGTATCGCGATGATGAACATCACCGAATAAATGTTCGCCCAGCGGTTGTATTCGGCTATGCTCTCCTGTCTGATCTCTTTTTTCATTTCCTCAACATCTCCTTTGACCAGTTCGTCAAGGGACACGCCGAACAGGTCGGACAGGATAAGAAGGCTGTGAACGTCGGGATAGCTTTTTTCGTTCTCCCAGTTTGAGACCGTCTGTCTGCTGACGTATGCCTTCTCGGCGAATTCCTCCTGATTCCAGCCGCGTTCCTTGCGAAGCCGTTTTATCTGTGTGCCAAGCTCCATAATGAAGCCCTCCTTCGGGAAATGTGATAACAAAAGTATATCACATTTCCCCGCCATTTTCAAGACCGCACATTTTTTCCGCTTCGATCTCCTCTGCCGTCTTTTTGCCCGTTATCTCCGAGTAGGCTTCCTTGATGGCGCTCTTCACCGCCCACTTTATCACAAAGTAAAGCAGGACAAGCACAACGATGATAGTCCCGTGCGTAACTCCGAGATCCTCGGTCAGTCTATTGAACAGTACAAGTTCAGCTGTCATTTCTCATTCCTCCGTTTCGTCATATCGGTTTCGGGTCTGCCCCTTCCATGCCATTATCATACCACACCCCAGCCGAACAGTCCACCCAAACCCTTTTACAAACGCCGTTTTCCCGATGTAAAACCTCTTTTACATCCCCAAAACACACGCTATTACGCACATTACCGTCCACCCCATCAAAATGATATCCCCCACATCCCACGCCCGTCTTTTTGGCAAGGAACAAGCAATATTGCAGAAGAACGCCACCCTTCCCGACCTGCACAAAGTAAGTAAGAACCACCCAAAAGCCAAAAAGCATCAAAAGTTTTAGGAAGGGGGTTTGGGGGAGAACCCTTTTTCAAAAGGGTTTCCCCCAAGAAAAACTACGTCCCCAAAAACACAATAAGGTTGAAAAAAAGCAAAGAGTGTGGTATAATAGACTGGACAGGATTTCAGAACGGAGTGATAGAGTGGTAAAACTGCCGAAGAACATACGTGCGGTCATTTTCGACCTGGACGGGACGCTGATAGTCTCATCCCATGTGTGGAGCGACATTGACAAGAAGTTTCTTGCGAAGAGGGGGCTTGAAGTGCCCGAGGACTATTTCAAGCGCATTTCGTGCATGAATTTCAGCGAGGGGGCGGAGTACACCATCGAGCGTTTCGGGCTTGAGGAAGACCCCGAGGACATCATCGCGGAGTGGTTTGGTATGGCGCGGTACGAGTACGAGCACAACATCCGCATGAAGGAAGGCGCGGCGGAGTATCTGCGGAGCCTGAAAGCGCGTGGGATAAAGCTGGGGCTCGCCACCGCTTCGAGTCCTTTGCTCTACGAGCCTGTGCTGAAAAACAACGGTGTTTACGACCTTTTCGACGCGTTCGCTTCCACCGAGGAAGTGTCGAGGAGCAAGGTCCACGCCGACGTTTACGTCTACACCGCAGGCAAGCTCGGCACGGCGGTACGCGACTGTGCCGTTTTCGAGGACGTGCTCGAAGGCATCGAGAGCGCAAAGTCGGCAGGTTTCTTCACTTGCGCCTGCCTTGACGAATACTACAGCTGTGACCATCCGCGCATGGCGGAGATCGCAGATGTGAACTTTACGACCTACGGAGGTGAACATCAATGAAACTGTACATAGTCGGGTTCGGCTGCGGAAGTGCCGAGGGCATGACTTTACGCGCACGGCAGATCATCGAGAGCGTTGACACCGTCATCGGGTACACCACCTACGTGGCTCTGATGCGCGGCATCTTCCCCGACAAGGACTACCTTGAAACGGGCATGAAGCGCGAGATAGAACGCGTGCGGCTCGCGCTCGAAACGGCGAGGGAGCGCGACTGTGCGCTCGTTTGCAGCGGCGACGCGGAGCTTTACGGCATGGCGTCCCCTGCCCTGACCCTTGCGCCCGAATATGACGGCGTGACCGTCGAAGTCGTGTCGGGCGTGACCGCTGCGCTCAGCGGAGGTGCGCTTCTCGGCTCGCCGCTGACCAACGATTTCGCGGTGATAAGCCTTTCCGACCTGCTGACCCCCTGGGAGCAGATCGAGAAACGGCTGCGCTGCGCCGCGGAGGGCGGCTTTGCGATCGCGCTCTACAACCCCGCTTCAAAAACGCGAACCGACAGTTTGCAGCGCGCCTGCGAGATACTGCTCGGAGTTATGCCCCCCGAAACGGTCTGCGGCTGGGCGAAGAATATCGGCCGCGACGGCGAATGCAGCGGAACGCTCACCCTCGGAGAACTGATGAATTTCAAAGCAGATATGTTCACTACCGTGTTCATCGGCAACGGGGAGACGAAACTCATCGGCGGCAGGATGGTAACGCCGAGGGGCTACCATGTATAAGCTGGCGATCTTCGCAGGGACGACCGAGGGGCGGCGGCTGGCGGAGCTCTGCGCCGAAAACCGCATCGAAGCGCTGGTATTCACCGCCACCGAACAGGGCGGCGAGCTCATCGTCGGGAGCGCCGTCCACACAGGCAGACTGACCGCGGAGCAGATGACTGGGCTAATCGGCGGCATCCCCCTCGTCATCGACGCGACTCACCCCTACGCACGGGAAGCCACCGCCAACATCCGCGCCGCCTGCGGGGTCACGAAGGCGCGTTATCTGCGGCTGCTGAGGGAGAGCTGCCCCATCGTCGGCGAGTCGGCTGCCGATATGGACGAGCTGGTCGCAAAGCTAAACGGCTGCGAGGACACAGTGCTTTCGGCGCTCGGCAGCAAGGCGCTCGACAGCCTCGCCGAGGTGAAAAACGCCCGTGAGCGGATGTGGCTGCGGCTGCTGCCTGCCGAGGGGATAGAGGAGCGCTGCGCCGAGCTTGGGTTCGACAGGGAAAAGCTGCTGCTCGAACGTCCGCCCTATTCCGTCGAGCGAAACATCGCACACCTGAAAAAAAGCGGCGCTTCGGTACTGCTCACGAAGGAGAGCGGCAGGATCGGCGGCTACCCCGAAAAGGCGGAGGCGGCGAGGTCGTGCGGCGTGAGGATGCTGACCCTCGCACGTCCCGCCGAGGAGGGCGCGGACTTCGGGAAAGTCTGGCAAATGATAAAGGAGTTGGAGAAATGACCGTAAGCATTGTGGGTATCGGCATGGACGGCAGGGCGACGCTGACCGCCGAGGCGAAAAACGCCGTCGAGACGGCAGACCTGCTGATAGGGGCGGAGCGTATGCTCGAACCCTTTTCGCGGCTCGGAAAGCGCACCGTTTCCCTCACGAGGGCGGAGGAGATAGCGGCTCTGCTGGGGGAGACCGACTGCGGAGCCGCCGCCGTGCTGATGTCGGGGGACGTGGGATTCTACAGCGGCGCGAAGAAACTACTGCCGCTCATCCGCAGTCTGCCTTCGGTCACCGACTGCGGCATCATCTGCGGCATCTCCTCGCCCGTGTACCTCAGCGCGAAGCTCGGGCTCGCCTGGGAGCGGATGAAGCCTGTGAGCCTGCACGGTCTTGACGGGAACGTAGCTGTGAATGTAAGACTCAACGAGTTCACATTTTTTCTGCTGGGCGGCAGGATGACACCGTCGGCGGTCTGCGAACTTCTCTGCGAGTACGGGCTCGGCGAAGTCACCGTCTCGGTGGGCGAAAGGCTCGGTTATCCCGACGAAAAGATAGTCACCGACACCGCTGCGAACCTGCGTGGGAGCTCCTTCGGGTATCTCTGCTGTGTCATCATCCGCAACGAGAACTGCCTGAGACACATCCCGTCAGCCATCCCCGACGGTGAATTTATCCGTTCCGAAGTTCCCATGACTAAGTCCGAGATACGTGGGCTCGCCGTGTCGATGCTGAACGTCTGCGCCGACTCGGTCTGCTGGGACGTGGGCAGCGGTACGGGCTCGGTCTCGGTGGAAATGGCGTTCCGCTGTCCCGAGGGAAAGGTCATCGCCGTCGAGCAGAAGCCTGAAGCTGCCGAGCTCACCGCCGCAAACGCACGGAAGTTCAGCTGTGACAACATCCGCGTCGTCAGCGGCGCCGCCCCCGAAGCCCTCGCAGGGCTGCCGCGCCCCGACAGGGTGTTCATCGGCGGCAGCTCGGGCAATCTCGCGGAGATAGGCGAGGTCATCCGCGGCGCGAACCCCGACGCTCTCGTCATCGTCACCGCCGTCTCGCTGGAGACCCTGCGCGAGGCGTCCGAACTGCTCGGAGACTGCGAGATAACGCAGCTTTCCGCCGCACGCACCCGAAAACTCGGCAGTCACACCATGCTCACGGCGCAGAATCCCGTGTTCATCATAAAGGGGAGGTTCAGATGACCCGATTCATGATCGCAGGCGAGAAAAGCGGCTGCGGCAAGACCACCGTGACCTGCGCAGTCCTTGCGGCGCTGAAGGCGAGGGGTATTTCGGCGGCGGCGTTCAAGTGCGGTCCCGACTACATCGACCCGATGTTCCACCGCGAGACCGCAGGCGCCGCGACCTGCAACCTCGACCGCTTTTTCTGCGGCGACGATATGCTCCTGCACCTCATCAGCCGCACCGCTTCGGGCGTTAGGGCAAGCTTGATCGAGGGCGTGATGGGCTTTTACGACGGCGGCGATACCTCCGCCCACGCCGTTTCACAGCTGACCTGCACCCCTGCCGTCATCGTCATCGACTGCGGCGGCATGAGCGACTCCATTGGGGCGGTGATGAGCGGTTTCCTGCACTACCGACCCAACCGCATCGCAGGGTTCATCTTCTCGAAGCTGCCGCCGAGCCTTGTGCCGATGGTGAAACGGCTCTGCGAGGAACTCGGCACGGAGTATTTCGGCTGTCTGCCGAAGACCGACCTGACCTTCAAAAGCCGCCACCTCGGGCTGGTGACCGCCGCCGAGACCGAGGACATCGCGGCGAAACTCGCGGCGCTGGGCGAACTCGCAGAACAGCACATCGAACTCGACCGCCTGCTGACCCTCGGTGGCGGCCTGCCGAAGTTTGAGCCGCCTGTCATCCCACGCGTCGTGGGAAGTCCCGTCATCGCGGTGGCGGATGACAGGGCGTTCTGCTTCACCTACCCCGAAACGCTGTCGCTGCTCGAAGAGATGGGCTGCCGCATCCTGCGGTTCTCGCCGATGTCCGACAGTGCCGTTCCCGATGCGGACGGGCTTATCCTCAGCGGCGGCTACCCCGAGCTCCACGCGGCGGAGCTTTCGGCGAACGGTGCCATGCTTGCGGACATCCGCGAGAAGATATCGGGCGGTCTGCCCACCATCGCCGAGTGCGGCGGCTTCATGTACCTTCACGAAAGACTGCGGACGGACGATGGCGTTTTCCCGATGGCGGGGGTCATCCGCGGCGAAGCATTCCCGACGGGTCGACTGACCCGATTCGGGTACGTGACGCTGACAGCCGAGAGCGGCGGTCTGCTGTGCGGCGAGGGCGGCACACTTCGGGCGCACGAGTTCCACTACTTCGACAGCGAAAACTGCGGCGGCTCTTTCACCGCCGTCAAGCGCGACGGCAGAAGCTGGCAGTGCGTGCATCACACCGACACGCTGTACGCAGGTTTTCCGCATCTGTACCTTTGCGGAGACATCGCGGCGGCGGAGAGTTTCGCGAGGGCGTGCGCGGACAGAAGAAAATAGAAATATCCCCCCGAAAGCGTTTCGCATGAGACTTTCGGGGGGATATTTCGGGACAGATTTAATGACAGTCGTTAAATATTTATCGTATAAGATATGTACAGTGTGCCTAAGATTCGGGTATGTGGGTTGTGCAGTCAGCCGAAATTTAATGTTTATCGTTAAATTATAGTTGACAAGCATAAAAAATCATGTTAAAATATAATCACAGGAGAGAGGAACGGCTCCTCGGGACACAGAGAAAAACTACAGAACGGAGGAATATATATGGAACAGCTGAAAAACAAGACACTCGAAAAGATACAGAAAAGCAGCAGGATAATGGCGTGGATGTGTGTGCTGGGCGGCATCGTCTACATGGGAATCTCCGCGATAAACACCAGATGGCTGATCGGCACGGGTGCTGATCCGAGCGTACTCGCGCCGGGGATAGGCGGCACGATTTCGAAAATAATACACGGTATTCTGTTATTTTTTGCCGCGTCGGTATTTTTCCGCATACAGAAGAGCGGCGTACCGTTCACGGAGAAGAACTTTCGTTCGGTGCGGCTGATCGGCATTTTGCTGATAGCGAGCACGGTGCTTTCGCAGGCGGTAATAATACTGCTGAGCGGGGGGATCACTGATATTGCGAATGATCTGATAGTACTTTCGCCGCCGATCATCACGGGAATACTTTTCCTGTTCATTGCGAAGGTGTTCGGGTACGGAGCGATGCTCCAGCGGGAGTCAGACGAGACATTGTGAGGTGAGTGAATGGCGATAATACTCAGGCTGGATCGAGTTATGGCTGACAGGAAGATGAGTCTGAACGAGTTAAGTGAGCAAGTCGGGATAAGTAATGTAAATTTATCGAAGATAAAGACGGGGAAAGTCAGTGCGGTAAGATTTTCGACGTTAAATGCGATATGTAAGGTATTGAAATGTCAGCCCGGCGACATCCTTGAATATATAGAAGACGAAGAGTAGCAAAAGCCCGAAAGCGAGAACTTTCGGGCTTAAATGTGCAAAAAGCAAACCCAAACCACCGTCCCGTCCTCGCCAGAGACTAAAAAGTTTAGGAGGGAGGGAGACCTCCGCCTTAGCTGCGCACGGCTAC
Source organism: Ruminococcus sp. YE71 (assembly GCF_900119155.1). Lineage (GTDB taxonomy): Bacteria > Bacillota > Clostridia > Oscillospirales > Ruminococcaceae > YE71. Next base: position 188,133 of record NZ_FPIR01000003.1, read on the forward strand.
AAAGGCTCCCCCAGCAGTGACTCAGGGGCAGAGTCACCGTCCCGTCCTCGCCAGGGCAGAAAAAAGTTTAGGAGGGGTCTGGGGAGACCCTTTTCAAAGGGTCCCCCAGCAGGGGCTCGGGGACGGCGTCCCCGCCAAGGGAATAAGGCTTTGAAGCCAAAGCGCGCCAACATCCCCCACCAACATAAAATCGGCAAATCCCGAAAAAACGTCCCGAAAGGCGCCAAAAGAAAGACCATCTCAAACCATCAAGAACACACCGATTTGCCGATTTTATTTTCGCGAGAGAGCGCAGCGATTCGAGTGAAACACCCAATCGCACCGAAGGTGCGACAAGGCAGAAAGGCTACATCGGTTTGTGCAGTTCAGAGAAATCGCTGGCGCGATTTTGGGGGCTTTGCCAAAAGTCGCTTCGCTCTTTTGGCAAAATAAAATCGGCATTTCACGCTTCGAGATTTTGTTTGAGCTCGTCTTTTATGTTGAGTTCTTTTTCTCGATTCTCGGGAAATGCCGATTTTATTTTTGTGGGGGATGATGGCTCTCTTACGGGTCAAAGCCATGTTCCCTGGGCGGGGACGCCGTCCCCGAGCCCCTGCTGGGGGAGCCTTTGTAGCCGTGCGCAGCTAAGGCGGGGGTCTCCCTCCCTCCTAAACTTTTTTCTGCCCTGGCGAACACGGGACGGTGGTCTGGGTTTTCTATTTATGCCTGTACTGTGAACTCTCCCGACAGGAAGGTCGCATTATTGTCAGCTACCTGAAATACTCCGCCGCCTGAATGACAGGTCAGCGTCTCGCCGCCTTCCTTGATGATGACACACTCACATGGCTTCACAAGCGTCATGAACGGCGCATGGTTCGCAAGAACCGCAAAATCTCCGTTCGCTCCACGCATCGTTACTCGCTCGGCTTCACCATCAAACGCTCTGCCCGCTGATGTCGATACCGTCAGATGAAATGTACTCATGCCTCAGATTTGCCTTTCTCGACGACCTCGTCAATGGTGCCTGCAAACAGGAACGCCGACTCGGGAACGTCGTCATGCTTGCCCTCGCAGATCTCCTTGAAGCCGCGTATCGTCTCGGCAAGCGGAACGTATGTTCCGGGTATGCCCGTGAACTTCTCCGAAACACTGAACGGCTGCGACAGGAATCTCTGGATCTTTCTCGCACGCTGAACAAGCATCTTGTCATCGTCGGAAAGCTCGTCCATGCCCATGATCGCAATGATGTCCATCAAGTCCTGATAACGCTGGAGAACTCTCTGTACTTCCTTCGCTACCGCATAATGCTCCTCGCCTACGATCTCGGGCGAGAGGATTCGGCTCGTGGACTCCAGCGGATCAACTGCGGGATAAATGCCCTGCGATGCTATGCTTCTCGAAAGTACCGTCGTCGCGTCAAGATGCGCGAATGTGGTCGCAGGCGCAGGGTCGGTCAGGTCGTCCGCAGGTACGTAGACCGCCTGAACAGACGTGATGGAACCCTTCTTAGTCGAGGTGATGCGCTCCTGTAAAGCACCCATCTCGGTCGCAAGGGTAGGCTGGTAACCAACCGCCGAAGGCATACGTCCCAGCAGCGCCGAAACCTCGGAACCTGCCTGCGTGAAACGGAAGATGTTGTCGATGAAGAGAAGAACGTCCTGACCCTCGGTGTCGCGGAAATACTCCGCCATCGTCAGACCCGAAAGCGCAACTCTCATTCTCGCTCCGGGCGGCTCGTTCATCTGACCGTACACGAGGGTGGTGTTCTTGAGAACGCCCGACTCCTTCATCTCGTTGTACAGGTCGTTGCCCTCACGGGTACGCTCGCCTACGCCCGTGAACACCGACAGACCGCCGTGTTCCTTCGCGATGTTGTTGATGAGCTCCATGATGAGAACGGTCTTGCCAACGCCTGCTCCTCCGAACAGACCTATCTTACCGCCCTTCGAGTAGGGACACAGCAGGTCGATGACCTTGATGCCCGTCTCAAGTATCTCCATCGAGTCGGAGAGCTCGTCGTAATCGGGAGCGAGACGGTGGATGTCCCACTTCTCGGCAGTCTCGGGGTCGGGCTGATTGTCCACAGCCTCGCCCATAACGTTGAAGATACGTCCGAGTGTCTCTCTGCCGACAGGCACCTGCATCGGGTGACCCGTGTCTATGACCTCAGTGCCTCTCTTGAGACCGTCGGTGGATTCCATCGAGATGCAGCGCACGGTGTTGTCGCCGATGTGCTGTGCGACCTCTACGGTTATCTTCTCGTGAGCCGCCATGATCTCAAGCGCGTTGAATATCGCAGGAAGCTCGCCCTCGCCGAAACGCACGTCTACGACAGGACCCATTACCTGCGCTACCTTTCCTACATTTGCCATTTATGATCCGCCTTTCGTCAGTTGGCTTACTTGCTGATCTCCAGCACCTCGAACTTGATGATGCCTGCGGGAGCGTCTACCTCGAATACGTCGCCTACCTTCTTCTTGAGGGCAGCCTTGCCGATGGGAGAATCGTCGGAGATCTTGTTGTTCGCAGGGTCGGTCTCGGTCGAACCAACGATCTGGAAGGTCTCGATCTCGCCCAGCTCGATGTCCCTGATGGTCATGATCGAACCAACACCTATCTCGTCTACCGAAATGTCGTCGTCGTCAACGACTACAGCGTTGGCAAGAATGTATGCCATGTTCTCGATCTGCGACTCCAGCTTTGCCTGCTCGTTCTTCGCTTCATCGTACTCGGCGTTCTCGGAAAGGTCGCCGAATGAACGCGCTTCCTTCAGCTGATCTGCTACTTCTTTTCTGCGGACTGTCTTGAGATATTCAAGCTCAGCTTCCAGCTTCTCCTTACCTGCTTTTGAAATAGTATTTGCCATGTCAAATGCACTCCTTTTATCATAAGTTGCTTATTTGTCCGTATCAGCGTACCCCGAAAAAAGATACACTATATATTATACCTCTTATCCCCCTGTTTGTCAAGGGTCATTTTCACTAATCCTCCGTCAGGAGAGTGCGGGTCGATTTTTGGGGGGAGAACCTACCCGAACACCTTACGAACCATAAAAAATGCGATAAACAGACGATTTTGCTATATAAGAGCTGTTCTCAAGCCGAAGAACAGCTCTTTATCTTTTCTGCCGATTGACCTTTCCTCCGAACTATGCTATAATTATTACAATAAACACATTCATTCGGGAGGTGTGCCATGAAAAAGATTCTGACCGCTGAGGACGACAGGGAGATAAACCGCCTTATATGTGAATACTTGTCCTCGCAGGGCTATGAAACACTTTCGGCACTGAACGGACTTGATGCCGTTCGTATCGTCCGGGAACAGAGTGACTTGTCGCTCCTGATACTTGACCTGATGCTGCCGTTTCAGAGCGGTGATATGGTTTTGCAAAAGATACGGGAATTTTCCGATATTCCAGTGATCGTGGTGTCGGCAAAAAGTGAGACACGCTCAAAGATAGACCTGATAAGAATGGGCGCTGACGATTACATTACAAAGCCATTTGACCTTGACGAGCTGCTTGTGCGTGTGGAAGCCGTTCTGCGGAGATACGAGGGAAATCTCCATAAGCAAGATGAAGCCAAAACACTGATCTATAAAAATCTATCACTTGACATTACAGCAGGAAGTGCGACAGTCTGCGACAAAACGCTCACTCTGACCAGCAAGGAGTTTGCAATACTGGAGCTGATGCTGAAAAATTCCACTAAGCTGTGGTCGAAAGCGAATCTGTTTGAGAGCGTGTGGGGTGAGAATTACCTTACCGATGATAATACCGTCAAAGTCCACATGAGCAATATCCGTTCCAAGCTGAAAAAGCTCGATCCCGACAACGAGTATATCGAAACGGTCTGGGGTATGGGCTATCGTCTTGTAACTTAACCTTTTCCGAACCTTCGCTTAACCTTTTCTTTACCTTTGGCTGTTAGAATGGTATCAACGAAACGAAAGGGGGGCGGCGCTATGGGAAATAGCGTGATAACCATGAGAGGACTTTGCAAGTCCTATAAAAAGCAGGAAGTCCTGCACGATTTCAGCCTGACGGTGGAGCGCGGACATATCTGCGGGCTGATCGGTCCGAACGGTGCAGGCAAGACCACGATCATGAAGATACTGGCGGGATTGTTCTTTCCGACGAAAGGGAAACTGGAACTGTTCGGCAGTAACGATGATCTGGACGATTCCCGTGCAAGAATGAGTTTTATGATCGAACAGCCGATCATTGCAGGCTCAATGACAGCCCGTCAGAATTTGGAGTATATCCGCTATCTTCGGGGCTATCCCGATGAAAAGCGCATTGATGAGATATTGGAGCTTGTCGGGCTTGCAAACACGGGCAAAAAGCGTGCCAATAAATTCTCTCTTGGCATGAAACAGCGTCTCGGCATCGGTATGGCACTTCTGCCAAAGCCCGAGATCATGGTGCTTGACGAGCCTGTGAACGGGCTGGATCCGGAGGGCATTGTGGAAGTACGTCAGCTCATCAAGCGGATGCAGGAAGAATGGGGCGTGACTGTGCTGATCTCCAGCCACTTGCTTTCGGAGCTTTCGGAACTCTGCACGGATTTCTCTATCATCAGTCACGGTGAGCTGATCGAAAATCTCAGCCGTGAAGAGCTGCTTGTGAAGTGCAGAGGACACATTGCTTTGCGGACGGACGACATCAACCGCACGGCGGCAGTCCTCGAAGATAAACTTCAAATATCCGATTACAAAGTCATTCACGGCGAGGATATACAGATTTTTGAACATCTCGGCGATATTCTGCACATCTCAAAAACTCTGACCGATAACGGACTTGTCATCACAAAGCTGAACGAGGAAGGTCAGAACTTAGAGGACTATTATCTGGAAAAGGTGGGTGACAGGAATGAATAATCTGATGAAAGCAGAATGGTTCAGGCTCAGGCATTCGGGAAACTGCCTGCTTATCCTGCTGTTTTTGGGTATGTGTGCGGTCATGCTCCAGTATTCGGGAAGTGACGGTCTTGAGATCACCGCCGAAATGTTCTTCGTACATTCCTCAATGGGTATGGCGATAGCCGTAGGCGGCATAACTGCGCTTATCGCAGGCACATTCAACAACCGACTTGTAAACTATGAGATAATGCAAGGCACGCCACCCGAGATAATGGTACTCAGCAAAATGCTCATGTCACTTATGCTGGTAACGGCGGTGTATTTTCTGCCGACCGCCCTGCTTCTTGTTATATTTGACCGTGAGAGCATAACACTTCCAATGATGCTCCTGACATTCATATGCACCGCAAAACTCACGGTGACAGCAATGGGTATCAACATAATACTCAAAGATGCGACAGGCACTGTGATATTTATATTCGGTCTTGCGTTCCAGTCTATGCCGCTGGTGATATTGCAAAATGTCCTGAAAATAGATGCGGCAAAGTTCACACCTTACCTGACAAGCACACAGCTGATGATAATTGGCAATATGAATATAGTCGACCTCGATGAACTGTCAATGCCGCTTGATATGGCGCACATCGAGATAAAAGTCATCGCTTCGTTCATAGTTATGACAGCCGTAATAACTGCCATTGCATACAAGTCGCTCAAAAACAAGTGGGCAACAGGGCTTACGATAAACAATTGATAATATTATGGAGGTACACGCTTATGGAAATGATTCTTGCAACAGCCTGCGAGTGCCTCTTTGTCTTTCTGTGCGCCCTGCTGTGGAAATATATCTCACTGAAAAAGAATATCCGTCACTTCTCGCAGGAGCTTGAAAAGCTGAAAAGTTCCGATTACAGACAGCCTGTCAAGGTCACGGATTTTGATAAGGATTTGGTGGAACTTGCCGTAAAGGTAAACGAGCATACCGATATTCAGCGGCAGCTCGGCGTGGAGTATGAGGAACGGCAAAAGCAGCTCGGGACGGTTATTTCGGGCATTTCCCACGACTTCCGCACACCGCTGACGGCTTCACTCGGTTATCTGCAAATGATCGAAAAAAGCGGTGAGCTGTCCGATAAGAATGCAGAATATCTCACAATCGTTATGCAGAAAAACAAGTATCTCAAAGAGTTGTCAGACGAATTTTTCGAGCTGACGAAGATCGAGAACAGCAATGATGAATTGCAGCTTGAAGAAGTCAATCTCAGCAATCTTCTGACCGAAGCGGTGCTGGAACAGCATTCATGGATAGCGGATAAAAATATCGCAACGGATTTTGAAATTTCCGACGGTATCATGATTCAGGCTGATGTGCATTGTCTGACAAGGATACTGAATAATCTCATGTCCAATGCACAGAAATACACCTCTGACAGCTTCGGCGTTAAGCTGAAACAGGACGGTAATTGTGTGGTATTATGTGTATCCAATACCATTGCGGGCAGCACATCACTCGATGTTGACAGAGTGTTCGAGCCGTTCTACCGTATGGATGCACGGACGGAAGGCGGCAGCGGACTGGGGTTGTATGTCGTGAAGCTGTTATGTGACAGGCTCGGCTGGTCGGTTAAGGCGGAGCTGAATGATAATGTTTTTACTGCAACAATATTGATATGAACATATGGCTCGGAGAACACTCTCTGAGCCTTTTTCTTTTCAGCGGATAAGTTCCCTATAATCATCACGGACGGCTCTGAGGGGCATTTCCGTTCGTCTGAGGGCATAGCAAAAGGCTCTGCATTACTACAAAGCCCTTGCGTTGATTATTCGTCCTCGTCAGAACACTCCGACAAGCCATGTATGAGCTGAATATAAACGCACTCCGCACGTTCATGTTCCTCGCCATCCGTAGAGATCATAAGTTCAAGGAAATATGCCTTTGCTTCTTCGTACCGAGATTCGTTCCCTCATGGATAGAATGGCGGAAGCCGATGATGTGGTGTTCGCCTACATTCAGTAGAGGATCAAAGAGCTGCACTCACGCAAATCGGAGCTTGAACGCAAATTGCAGACAAAAGCTCGTAAGCGTAAGGCTATCGACACAAAGCCTTTGGTCGAACCGCTTGCAATGTGGGATACCCTGACGGTGCAGGAGAAACATGATGTTGCCGCTGAGATGATCGAGGTCATTTACATCTCGCATAACAGTGAGGACATTGAAATCAAATTCGGCGTGTGAAAACGCCGTAAAACAGGTGTTTTACGGTGTTCGTAAAGTGCGCGAGAAGCAGACACTTTTGAAAAAGGGTCTTCCCCCAAGCCCCCTCACTAAAACTTTTAATGCTTTTTGGCTTTTGGGAAATTCTTCTATAGGTAGTATTGATCGGGAAGAGCGGCGCTCTGCTCTTCAATAGTCTGTCCCTTGCCAAAAAGACGTTCATGAGAGCGTAACGCATCATTGAGCGTATTCATCAGATGACATCTCTTGAAATGTCAAGGGACTATCTTCCAAACCACAACAAACGAACGACAAATTAAAAGTCTTTGGAATGGGGGGCGCCTTAGCTAAGGCGGGTTTCCCCCGGCTAAGACCCGCACAAAAAAGCCCGGCTGCGCACCGGGCTGGGGTCATTCGTTTTTGAGTTTGCCGAGGCCTGCTTCGTGGAGCATCAGTGCTCCCAGCAAATACAGTGCCTGAGCTGATGTGTTCAGGCATTGTGCTATCCAGTTCATTTTTGCCGAGTCGAAATCCTTCGACGAGAGGTAGCCCATGCCAAGGTACAGGAAGAACGAGATCACGAGCATTACTATCGCTTTAGTGCATTTCAGCTTCGACGCGTACTTGCACAGGGATGAGTACACCGCGCACATTCCCACAATGATCATGCACACCAGTGCGCCGTTCGGGATGATGGCGTATTCTTTACCGCTTTCTTCCGACTCCTGCCCGTCGGCGGCCGCCGATTTACTCGTCAGCCTGAGCGAGTACAGCAGAGCGATCCCCATCAGCAGGAAGCCCAGCGACTGGTTCACGAAAAACTGTCCCTTCATCCATGCGATGTTTTTGCCGCTGACCGCGTATATCAGCTTGTGCAGAGCCTTTGTCGTGCCTGCGCCCGTGATATACAGGAAGCCCCAGTAATACACCAGTTTGTCTGCCGTGTTCATCCTTTTGCTGAGATCCTTGCCTATCCTCAGCGACCCGAAAAAGAACAGTGCGACAGGAATAAAGTCTAACAGTGCCATCGGCACACTGAATCCGCTGTTTCCGTTCATATATACACCCAATGATTTTTTTGTGTCTGTCGTGTCAGTTCCCGAAATACTCCTTTATATACTCTGCGAACGAGCTTTCTCCCGTTTCATCCCTGCCCACAAGGTCGTGGGAGAGCGTCCATCTCGAAAAGAGGATGATGTCGTGCTTGCCTGCCTTCTTTATCTTCGGCAGTTCCGCCAGCACGCCGAACAGCCATGCGGGGGCATCCTTTATCACGCAGGGCTTGCCTGCCGCCTTGAAGCACATCCTCGCCATCTCTTCATAGGTGTAGGTCTCTTTTCCGCCGACCTCGTAGGTAACGTTCTTATCCTGCATATGGTCTACGATGAACTTTGCGAGATCGGGGCAGTCCACAACGTTCGCCCTGACATCGTGATGACCTTTGAGAAGTCTCATCTCGCCCTTGTCGATATAGGGCTTGAACACCTTTGCGATGTCGTAGAAGTAGCCCGTCGGGCGGTAGATGACGTGATCGAGCTTGCCTCTTCTGAGCTTTTCCTCGGCGAGCGCCTTTGCGTGGAGCATCGGTATCTTTTCTGCGCCCTTTTTGGTGCAGGCGATGACCGAAACGTAGTTGAACTTCTTCACCCCTGCGTGGTATGCCTCTCTGTAGAGATACATATTGCCCTTGTAGTCGATATCGTAGTTGTTGAGAGTAGTGGAAGCGCCCGTCAGACCCATCGTGGTGATGACTATATCCGCGCCGTCGCATACGCCCCTGAGCGTTTCGGGCTTGACGGCGTTTATCGGCCTGAAGGTGTACCGACCCTCAAGACCGTTGTTTTCCTTCTCTTTCAGGTCAGCGGCTACCACCTCGTGACCCTCGGCTATAAGCGCTTTGAGTATCTCGAAGCCGAGATTTCCGAAAGCGCCCGCAAGTACGACTTTCATGTGTATTACCTCTTTCTGTACGGGTCATCTGCCCTTTTCCTTTGAGCGTTTGTCGTTTATTATCTCCATTTCCTTAACGTCGATGAGCTTCACGCCGTTCTCATCCGCCCACTTGACACAGCCTTTGAGCACCGTCGGCAGGAATATCCTCGGCACGTTCACGAGCTTTTCGAGCGCCGCGTCGGTGAACTTCACATCGGTCTGCAATCTCTTCGCCGCGTACCTGACCGAATCCACCGTCGTCTGTCTCTGGGGCAGAAGCTCGGGGAGCAGTCTCCTGTGTTTGTGATACCAGAAATTCTTCGAGTCCCTGTAGCCGTAATCGACGGGTATCGGCGGAAAATCCTTCGCGGTCACGCCGTTGACTATCGCGTCGTGGTACTTCGGCTTCATGAGTATCTTGTCTATCCTCAGCACGAAATGTGCGCCGTAGGGTGTGGTGATGCCGTTGAAATCGTGGTATTTCTCCAGCTCGTAATGATCGGCGCCCTCGGGCAGGGGCTTGTCGTTCTCCGCCCCGTCGAGGGTATCGACCCACGTACATTCGACAGCCTGCACCGCTTCGCTGATGACCTGCGGATAAATGCCGTTTCTGTCCTCAGCCTTCCGCTCGCCGTCCTCGAAGTGGAATATGAAATCCTTCATCTTCTCGGCAGGGGTGTCCCCCGGCCAGCCGAGACGGACGCACTCCTTAAAGGTCTTTCGGTCGTCGGACATGAAGTTCAGCACGCACTTTTTGTGCTTGATGAGATTCTGCGCCGTGTTCGATGAGTTGCGGCATTCCAGCATGAATGCATAGTACTCCTTGCCCGCCACGTAGAAGGGCGCGAGCAGAGAATATGGGCCGCAGGTGGTGGTGCCGTCGTCGGTCAGGGTGCTGACGAGTACGACGGGCATCGGGAAAAACAGCGACGACTGATAAAAATTATCGACGGGACGCAATGACTTGAAGCCTGACATCTGTGCTCAGCTCTCTTTCTTTTCCTGCTTCGGCAGGAATTTATTCGCGTGGTATTTCAGTTTGTTCTGTGTGATGTTGCCGTAATCTATCGCCTCGGTGGGGCAGCTGCATATGCACGCCATGCAGTGTGCGCAGGGGGACTCCCACACGGGGCGCTTGTTCACGAGGGTGATGTTGTTCAGGGGGCAGACCTTCACGCATTTGCCGCATCCAACACACTTGTCGGAGGTGTGGAAGGGTGTACTGGGCTGCTGAGTCCTGACCCACAGCTTGACGAGCGGCACGGTCACAGCCTTTTCCGCAAGGAAGATGTGCCTTGACTTCAGCTGCTTTCTGTTTTTCACGGCGAGGGCTATCTTCTGCGCGGCGAGCTTTGCGGTCTCCAGCCGATAGAGAATGTCGCCGTCATCGCTGCCTGCGAAAAGATCGCTCGCAATATAGTTGTTCGGCATGACGATAAAGCGGCTGCCCATGTATATCATGTGCTTTTTCCACACTATGGACTTTGCGAGTCCGCCCGATATTCCCGCGCTCGCGCCGCAGGTGAACACGAAGTAGACGCGCCTGTTCCCTGCCAGCTTCACCTTTTTGATGTAATCCATAAAGAACAGCGGCATTTCGCTCACGTATACGGGACAGCAGATGACGAAGGGTCTGTTGGAGTATATCTCCGAATAGTCGTGTCTCTTTATCCTGTCCGTAAGGTCGAGCGATCTGTCGCCGAGTTTTTCCGCAATAGTCTCGGCTGCATATTTCGTATTTCCCGTAGCCGAAAAGTACAGTACCATCCCAAGTCCTCCTGTCCGATGTTGCAAAATTTATCAACACTATACCAACATTTTACACTATTTTACCGATTTTGTCAACAGCAAATTACAAAATTTGTCAATTTTCACCGTCGGGCATGACGCATCTGACGAAAAATTCCTCCGCGCCCTTTTCACCGAAAACTTTTTTCAGCGTCGCCGAAGAGGGGTTGCCCTCATTTATCATCCGCGTGCGGAAAGCCAGCAGTCCGTCAAGGTTCGCCGCGTGCTTTTCCGCCGAAAACGCCGCCTTTTTGTACGCCCTCACGCTGTCTGCCGTCAGCTCCGCCGACAGCCGCCTGTCGCCGTTCGGGTCAAGGGACTTTATCAGCGAGTAATCCGAACGCTCGCCGATGTACCACGCAGGCTTCTCGCTGTATTCGGGCAGACCGCAGTACTTCTCATGCACCGCGGAAAGGAGCGGCTGTTCGGGCTTCCCCTCTGTGCAGTCGTAGTACTCGACGAACCCGAGACGCTTTTTCTTCATCGTCATGATGTCGATGAGCAGGAACGGAACATCCGCGCACTCATACGGCATGAACGCCGAGGTCAGCAGCTGCATCCCGAAAGCGGTGTCGGCATACATGGTCATGAAGCCGCCGAAGCCCTTCACGCGGTACTGCTTCACCTCGAACCGCATCAGCTTCACGGTCTTCGGGTAGCAGAAGCTCCGATACTGTGCAGGGGTGACCTCGGTGCTGTCCGTCCCCGACGTGAACAGCTTTGTCACACCGTCTCTTATCTTCAAAAGTTCTGACATAAGGATGCTCCTTTCCGCCGACGCTATATCATAATCATATATTTATTTTATCATATTCTTTCGTATTTGTATGTATTTTTTTGAGATAGTCCGATTAACAATCTATTTCCATTCAGCGTTTTTTTGGTGTATAATTATATATATTTAATATATTTCCCTCGATATAACACAGTATACCGCCGCATCCGCCCTTTTTTTGCAAGGTGCAAGCCACTCAACAGAAGAATCTCAAACTCCCCCGCCAACACCATCTGCAAAAGAACACCACCCCTTGCCAAAAAGTATCAAAAGTCTTTGGAAAGGGATCCGGGGGAGAACCTTTTTTCAGAAAGGTTTCCCACGGGAAATCTCCGCACTCTGTAGCCGTTTATGCCAAAAAAATCCTTGCAATTTCAGTCATAATGTTGTATAATAGTATATGAATGTAAATTTGCGGGAAAGCGGTGAAGGAAAGTGGCTCAGAATTATTACACCCTGCTCAAGCTGAACGTGGACACGTTCGTGAGCGACCCTGCGGAGCTGGGGAACAGGCTCGAAGCGATGAAGCAGGAATGGAACAGGTCGAACAACACCGACATCCGCTCGTATGTCTCGACATACTACTCGAGCGGCGTGGTGAAAGAAGCGTTCAGCGACCCTGCGAGATGGAGGAGCATTTACGAACAGGCAAAAGCCGAGACCGACGACGCTGTTGCCAACTACCTCATGCTCTCCTCGGGCAAGGGCTTCCTCTACGAAAAAGAGATAAAAGCCATCGCAAGCAACAAGGACGTCTGCGCGACCGCCGACTACGTAAGGCGCATAGCCGCCGCGCAGGGCATCGAGGTGCGTTCGGACGAGGGCAGGTCGGCACAGCCGAAGGCGAAGAAAGCCTCGGCAAAGCTCGCCGACTACGAGCCCGAATCGAAGGTCGCGTTCAACGCGGCGATGAAACAGTGCGAGAAAGTCCGCTGCACCGACATCTACGACTTTCTGCGGAAGTACGCCGAACTCGCGGGCATCAGCACGCGGACGGTGTTCAGCATCGACACGCCGCCTAACCTCTGCGCTAACGCCGCGGAAGAGATACTCTCCGCATGGAAGAGCAAGAAAGAGAACGACGAAAAATCCGCGATAGACACCATCTGCACCGTAGTCAAGAAATTCGGCGTCGAGGGCGACAAGCACTCGCAGGTCAACTACAACAAACAGCTCATCTACACCCGACTCAAATCCGTGCTGGACAGGCTGTGGCAGGCGATGTCCAAGGCCGACGAGAACGAACGCATACTCAGCGGCGAGGCTCAGATGAAGCTGGTGAGCGACCTTGCCGCCGTCATCGACGACCGCGATAAGGCCGAGTCGATACTCGATGAGTTTTGCAGGGAAAAGAAGATACACAAGGAAATGACGGCGATAGCCGACCGCGCTTACTGCCCCTTCTGCTCCAACGTGTTTGAAAAGCCCGGCGGAAAGCTGCCCGACAGCTGCCCCATCTGCCGACGCAGCTTCATCATGACCTGCCCGAAATGCGGCAAGAGGGTCAACTACGCAAGCGGCGACACCTGCTGCGGCTTCGACTTCAAGATATACGGCAAGCTGTCGAGGATGTGCGAGGAAGCGTCGGGGTTCGTCAATACCCTGAGCTTCGGCTACGCCGAGCTGCTGCTCGCGGACGTCGAGAAACAGTGGCGCGGTTTCCCCGAAGCCGCCCCCGTCAGGGAGACCCTCAGGCAGAAAAAAGACCTGGTGGGAAAAATGGTGGGTTCGCTGGACGGACACATCGCTTCGAGGGAATTCTACGCCGCAAAGTCGGAGTACGAACGCATCTGCAAAGCAGTCCCCGGCTACAGCGACGCTTCCCTCGAAATGAGGATAAGAACCGCAGTCTCCGAAGCGGACAAGCTGTTCGCTCAGTGCCGCAGTGAGACGGACACGGGCAGGAAACTCCGCCTGCTCATCAGCATCAAGCAGATAGCCGCCGACTGCCCCGGAGTCGATAACGCCCTCGGCAACATCCCGCCGAGCGCGGTGACGAGCTTCGAGATCGGCGCCGAGCTGAATTCGGGCTGTGTGAACCTGCGCTGGAGCTCACCCGACCCCGACGGCACAGTCGAGTTCGAGGTGCGCAGAAAGGCGTTCAGCCGACCCGTCAGCAGTGAGGACGGCGAGTTCATCACACGCACCACCGAGAAAGGCTTCTCGGACAAGACCGTGAAAGAGGGCATGGCGTACTACTACTCGGTGTTCGCGATGCGCGGCAGGGCAAAGTCGAAGGCGGCTGTCTCGGCTGAGCCCGCGGTCATATTCCCGACCCTCAAAGGCACCCCCGAGGTCGCCTGCGACGAGACCATGATAGAGGTCAGCTGGAAAGCCGATGCAGGCAAGATGACCGCTGAAGTCTTCCGCAGTGAGAACCCCATGATAAAGCGCTACGGCGACGGCGTGAAACTGCGAGGATGCGGCGTGAACGGCTTTGCGGACACGGGTCTCGCACTGGGTCAGAAGTATTTTTACAACCTGTTTTTCAGGATAGACCTTGAGGGCAGGAACTACATATCACAGCCCATCTTCATTAGCGGCGAAACGGTGCGCAGGGGCAAGCCCGTCACCATCTCCGCAAAGGAGAAAGAGGGCGCAAAGGGTCGCTTCGTGCTGACCATCGAGGAGGGCATAGAGTTCGCTCCGCAGGTGCAGTTCTACTCCTCGGAGTCAAACAGCATCATGAGCGGCACGCCCACACAGGTCGGACAGCTTACGGGCGGCTTCGGCATGAAGAGACTGGGCGTAGTGCCAACAGGCACGGGAACGTTCGAGTTCAGCATCCGCGAGGGTGAGAGCTTCTACGTCTACCCCGTGACCGTCAGCGGAAGCAACGCCGTTATAGGCGGCGCGGTGTATGCCGAGAATTTCAAGCAGGTCGCCGTCCGCTCCATGCGCACCGACGGCGTGAACCTTAACATCGAGCTGGAAGAGTGGGTCAAGGGACAGGAAATGATGTACGTCTGCTGGAGACACGACGGCTACCCCACCGAGGTCGGTCAGCAGGGCAACTCAAAGACCGCGGTCAACAGGCTGAGCTATCAGTCGGGTGGCATCGTCATCCCGAACATCGAGCAGAAGGACTACTACATCACGGGCTTTGTAAGGACTTCGGGAGAGGAACGCCCCGTTTTCAGGACGGTGTTCGGGAACAGGAAGAAGATAGACATCTCCTACGGGTTCTCGTACTCGGGGCTCTTCTCGAAACAGCTGAAGATAACGTTCACCATGAGCGAGCCCGCTCCCCTGCCCGAGATGTCCCTGAGGACGATGATGGGCGCGGTACCGATGTTCGAGGGTTCGGGCGCAGAGCTCTGCGTGATACCGCCCGTCAGCGAGGAAAAGAAGGAACACGTATACATTCTCAGCGGCAAGCTGAACAAGAACCTGCACGGAAAGCTGTTCCTGCGCAGCGCCGCCGACAAGAACGCCTATCAGCTGATGCTCGCACACGGCGAGAGCAACAAGCTGACCGACTGACCGAGACGAAAGGATTGTAAAATGAGATTCAATGTTGAACTGAAACGGGTCGTGGACGATTCGTATGATATAGAGATAGGCCACTCCCTTGCGGAGAACTGCGTGAACGACGTGAAGAACGGTCTGCTGGGAAACGTCAAGAACATCGCGGTAGTCACCGATTCAAACGTCCTGCCGCTCTGCGCGGAGCCGATATGCAAGGCGCTCTGCGAGGCGGGACTGAACGCGAAGCTGTTCACCATACCCGCAGGCGAGGAGAGCAAGACCCGCGAAATGAAAGAGTTCGTTGAGGACAGTATGCTCGAGGCAGGATTCAGACGCGACTGCGGAGTGCTGGCAGTCGGCGGCGGAGTCGTTACCGACCTTGCGGGCTTTACCGCAGGCACCTTCGGAAGAGGTGTTCCCTTCGCGAACTTCGCGACCACCCTGCTGGCGGCGGCAGACGCTTCGGTAGGCGGCAAGACCGCTGTCGATACGCCCCTCGCCACCAACCTCATCGGCATTTTCAACCAGCCGAAAAAGGTGTATATCGACATCGACACATGGAAAACCCTCCCCGACAGACAGCTCAGGAGCGGTCTTGCGGAGACGATAAAGCACGGCTGCCTCGGCGACAGGGAGCTGTTTGAGTTCCTTGAAGCGAATATGGACAAGGTGCTGAGTCTTGACACAGCCGCCTGCGAATACATCGCAGAGCGCAACGTTGCGGTCAAGTACGACATCGTGATGCGCGACGAGCGCGAAGCCAGCCTGCGCGAGGTGCTGAACCTCGGCCACACGGTGGGCAGAGCGATAGAGACCCTCAGCGGCTACAGACTGCTCCACGGCGAGGCTGTTTCGATAGGTCTTGCGGCTCAGGCAAGGCTTGGTCTGCGCCACGGGTTCATCTCGGAAGAGAACGTTGAGCGCGTCATAAAGCTGTGCGAGGCGGCAGGTCTGCCCGTCATCATCCCCGACTACATCGACCGCGCCGCACTCGTGCGGAAGCTCTACACCGACAAGAAGGTGCGCAACGGAAAGCTGAGATTCGTTTTCCAGCGCGAGATAGGCGACGTTGTTGAATTCGAGGGCGGAAAGTACGGACTTGAGATAGCAGAGGACGAGATTGCCGCTGTACTGGAGGAAATGTAATGAACATCAGGATCACCCCCAAAAAGCTGTCGGGAGACGTTCAGCCGCCCGCTTCAAAGAGCGTGGCGCACAGACTTCTTATCGCGGCGGCGCTTGCCGACGGACGCTCGGTCATCGACAACGTTTACCCCTCGAAGGACATCCTCGCCACCATCGACTGCATGAGACAGCTGGGCGCGGACATCACCCTTGAAGGCAGCAGAGCCACCGTGACAGGCATCTCCGAACCCCCGAAGAAGGCGACCCTCGACTGCGGCGAAAGCGGCTCGACCCTGCGTTTTCTGATACCCGTTGCCTGCGCACTCGGCGTGGAGACCACCTTCATCGGACACGGCAGACTGCCCGAACGCCCCATCACCCCCTACCTTGAAGAGCTCCCGAAGCACGGGATAACCTTCGGCTACAACGGCACCATGCCCTTTACCGTAAAGGGGAAGCTCACGGGCGGAGAGTTCAGGATCGCGGGCGACATCTCCTCGCAGTTCATCACGGGACTGCTGCTGGCGTTCCCGCTCATCGAGGGGGAGAGCAGGGTCATCCTGACCTCGAAGCTTGAATCCAAGCCGTATGTGGACATCACCCGCGGCTGTCTCGAACAGTTCGGCTGCAAGACCGACGTGTACGAGGACGGTTTCGGCGTGAACGGTACGGCGCTTGCCCCTTGCAGCTGCGAAGTCGAGGGCGACTATTCGCAGGCGGCGTTCTTTGTAGTCGCAAATGCACTGGGTTCAAATGTAAATATTCAGGGGGTAAATGTAAATTCTTTTCAGGGCGATAAAAAAATCGTTGAAATCTGTGACGAGATGGTGTATAATAATAATGGTATGCTCAGA
Organism: Ruminococcus sp. YE71; assembly: GCF_900119155.1. Taxonomy (GTDB): domain Bacteria; phylum Bacillota; class Clostridia; order Oscillospirales; family Ruminococcaceae; genus YE71. The sequence goes on from NZ_FPIR01000003.1 coordinate 205,132, forward strand.
GCTTTCAGCATAGACTGCTCGGACATCCCCGACCTTGTGCCGATACTTTCGGTGCTCGGCTGCTTCTGTGAGGGCACTTCTCACATCACCAACGCCGCAAGGCTCCGCATCAAGGAGTGCGACAGACTTTCGGCGATGGCGCAGAGCCTTAACGCCTGCGGCGGCAAGGTCACGGAGCTTGAGGACGGTCTCGTTATCGAGGGCGTGGGCGAGCTCACGGGCGGTACAGTGCCCGATTTCAACGACCACCGCATACCGATGGCGATGGCTGTTGCGGCTACACGCAGCAGCGCTCCCATAACCATACTCGGAGCACAGTGCGTGTCAAAATCCTACCCCGACTTTTTCGAGGTGTATGAACGTCTCGGAGGCGTTTTCGAGGAGGTCTGAGAAATGGCAGAATTTCGCGGAGCGGCAGGCGCGGCCATAACCGACAGCGAGGGGCGCATACTTCTCGTGAAGCGGTGCGACTGCGGCAAATGGGGCATCCCCGGCGGACTCATGGAGTTCGGCGAGACGATGGCTCAGACCGCCGTCAGGGAAGCAAAGGAAGAAACGGGGCTGGACATCGTGATAGATAGTCTGGTGGGCGTTTACTCGGGTTATTTTTCAAGGACCGCCGACCGTCAGCCTATAACCTGTCTGTTTGCGGCACACGCTGTGGGCGGCGAGCTCTACTGCGACCACATCGAGACTGCCGAACTGCGGTACTTCGGGAAGGACGAACTGCCCGAGATATATTCGCCGCAGCATATAGATATGCTCAGAGATTTCTTTACGGAAGAAACGGGCTTTTACAGATAAAGGAGAGAGCATCATGGGATTTCTTTCTAAACTGTTCGGCGGGTCGGATAACGGTAAAAGCGCGGGCGCTCCTACGGACACGGGAACGGGCATCGGTATGCTCAGGACAACAAGGAGCGGCGGATACGACAAGCGCTCGGTGCTTGCGGCCATGGACGCGCTCAATGCCGAGATACTCGCTCTTTCCGAAGCCGTCAGCAGCAAATGCAGCGGCAGTCCGTACACTCTGCCTGAGCCTGCCGACCTCGAACTCACAAAAGTTTCTTCGGGCGGCTTCAATGAAGAGGATACGAATGCCTATATAGGCGAATTAAGGAAAAAGATCGCGGAGCTTCGGGCTCTGCTTTGACAGGAAAGTATAAAGAAAAAGCAGGGGGAAGTCATTCGCCCCTGTGTTAGGAGGATAAACAAATGGCTTCAACATGGAACAACAATATCAGCTTCTCGGTATTCGGGGAAAGTCACGGACCTGCTATCGGCGTTGTCATGGATAATGTTCCCCCCGGAGAGAGCATCGACATGGACAAGCTCATGCAGTTCATGGCAAGACGCGCCCCGAAAAAGGACGCTACCTCTACCCAGAGAAGAGAAAAGGATCTTCCGCAGATAATGTCGGGCTTTCTGAACGGCAAGACTACAGGCACTCCGCTCTGTGCGTTCATCCAGAACACCGACCAGCATTCCAACGACTACGTGAAGTCGAAGCTCGATACCCTCGTCCGTCCAGGTCACGCTGACTACACGGGCGCACTCAGATACAAGGGCTTCAATGACGTCCGCGGCGGCGGCCACTTCTCGGGCAGACTTACCGCACCGCTCTGCTTCGCAGGCGCTGTTGCAGGTCAGATACTCGAAAGACGCGGCATCTACGTGGGCGCTCACATCGCTGAGATACATAAGATAAAAGACGACAGCTTCGACCCCATCGTCACCTCCCGCGAGGACATCGTGGCGGTGCGTGAGAAGTACTTCCCCGTCATCAACGACGAGAAGGGCAAGCGCATGAAGCGCGACATCGAAAAGGCGAGGGAGTTCATGGACAGCGTGGGCGGCATCGTTGAGTGCATCGCGATAAACGTTCCCGCAGGCATCGGCTCGCCCATATTCGACGGCCTTGAGAACAGCATCGCACAGCTCATCTTCGGTATCCCCGCAGTAAAGGGTCTGGAGTTCGGCGCAGGCTTCAACGCGACCAAGATGCTGGGCTCGGAAAACAACGACGAGTTCTATGTTGACGACCGCGGCCACGTTGTTACAAGAAGCAACTTCGCAGGCGGTATCCTGGGCGGTATCTCCAACGGTATGCCTATCACCCTCAGAGTTGCGTTCAAGCCTACTCCTTCGATAGCACAGCCCCAGCAGACCATAGATATGCGCAGCCAGACGAACGAGACTATCGAGATAAAGGGCAGACACGACCCCTGCGTCGTTCCGAGAGCTGTTCCCTGCGTTGAGGCGGCTGTGAACCTCGCACTGCTCAACCATATGCTCAGTTATCCGAATTTCTGATAAGACAGACAAGGGAGGTCGTGGAAATTGTTTGCCTACCCAAAGATCAATCCCGACGTTCTTAACCCGCGGGAGGTCTACGAAGTCAAACTTCTGATGGCTTATTTCATGAATCACGCCGACAGAGACTGCACGCCCGCTCAGCTGCTGGAGATATTCACGGGGGACGGCGTTGTGGATTACTTCCTGTACACCGAGGCGCTGAAGGAAATGCTCGATAACGGTCTTATCATCGTGGTCGAGACGGAGGGCGTGAAATACTACCGCCTCAGCGAAAAGGGACGCGCAGGCGCCGAGAGCTTCAAGAAGCTCGTGAACAAAAGCGTGCGCGACCGCATACTTTCCTCGGGGATGAGACTGTTCGCAAGGCTGAAAGCCGAACAGAGCGTGCAGACCGAGATAACCGAACTCGGCGGCGGTTCCTGCGAACTCAGGTGCTGCATCGAGGACAACGGCATAAAGCTGATGGAGCTGACACTGTTCGCACCCGACAAGACTCAGGCAGAGCATATGCGCTCAAAGATAATGTCGAATCCGTCAGACCTGTATGGAAGGATACTCGACCATGTGGTCTGCACCGACGATGAGTATTCCGAACCCTTTGACGCGGATATGTGAATAAAATGTAAAAAAACGCATTTGCCGCGCTTACATACTTTTCAAATGAATAAAATAATGGTATAATACTATTATGATAATTTTCGTCCGTAAACCCGGGCGTATACATAAACCGGAGGATTTTAACTATGAAACTGCTTGTTATTGTTGACTATCAGAACGACTTCGTAAACGGCTCGCTCGGATTTGAGGGCGCAGAGCTGCTCGACAGAAAGATCGCTCACAAGATCCGCGACTACCGCAAGGAAGGCGGAGAGGTCATCTACACAATGGATACTCATCAGTCTGACTACCTCTCGACTCTTGAGGGTCAGAAGAACCCCGTTGAGCACTGCATCGAGGATACTCAGGGCCACAGACTCTACGGCTTCACCGCTAAGGAGCGCACCGATAAGGATAAGGTCTTCTACAAGGATACCTTCGGCTCCCTCGAACTTGCAGACTACATCAAGTTCAAGAACTACGAGAGTGTTGAGCTGGTAGGTCTGACCTCGAACGTATACATCATGGCAAACGCAGTCCTCATCAAGACCGCTCTTCCCGAGACACCTGTTACCGTACATACCGCTTATACCGCTTCGGCTGACAAGGATCTTGAGGCTAAGGCGTTCGACGTTATGGAAGGCTTGCAGATAGAGGTCGTAAGAGACCGCGAGGCCTGATCCCTCACCCGACAGTAAAAAACAACAGCCTCGCTTTGAATGGCGAGGCTGTTTTAAAAAGCCGGTCAAAAGGGCATGAAAAAAGCCCATTGTTAAGCGGTCGGCGAACCTGCAACGGGCTTTCATCATCTATAGAATTATGAAAGGGATTTGGTATATTCTTTATTTGTTGTACTTAGTATAACATCCTTAAATGAACCGAATATGACATATAAGCATCTCAGAGATAGAAATTAATTAAAAATTCACATCTGCGTTTGTGGAATTTGCACAATTGCCTTTATCCCGCATCCGTTTCAGGGCATAATTAAAGCCCATCGTTTAATCGGTCGGCGAACCTGCAATGGACTCTAATTATCTATAGAATTTTATGAAAGGGATAAGTTGTATTCTTCATTTGATGTACTTAGTATACCACGCTTAAATGAACCGAATATGACATATAAAACGTTTAAGCATAGAAGATTTGAGGAAATTTCTCTTGAAAATTGTGCATCCTGCACAAGAGCCTATTTCAGGGCATAATTAAAGTCCATCGTTTATATCGGTCGGCGAACCTGCAATGGACTCTAATTATCTATAGAATTTTATGAAAGGGATAAGTTGTATTCTTTATTTGTTGTACTTAGTATAACATCCTTAAATGAACCGAATATGACATATAAGCATCGCAGAGATAGAATTTAATTAAAATTTAACATCTTCGTTTGTGGAATTTGCACAAGGGCCTTTATCGGGCATCCGTTTCAGGGCATAATTAAAGTCCATCGTTTATATCGGTCGGCGAACCTGCAATGGACTCTAATCATCTATAGAATTTTATGAAAGGGATAAGTTGTACTCTTCATTTGATGTATATAGTATACCACGCTTAAATGAACCGAATATGACATATAAAACGTTTAAGTGTAAAATATCGCGAGAAATTTGCCCGTGAATTTGTAAGGTTTACACAAATTGGTATTTCAGGGCATAATTAAAGTCCATCGTTTTAAAAGCGGTCGGCGAACCTACAATGGACTCTAATCATCTATAGAATTTTATGAAAGGGATAGTTGAATTCTTTTTCAAGTGAGGAACTGTAGGGAACAGCTGCGCGGAAAATATATCGGCTGTTACACCGAGAGGGGGAAGTACATCTTCCTGAGCATGAACCCTGCTCCCTGTCCTCTTCAGCAACTTAAATATAACACGCCTACATGAACCGAATATGAACTATCGGGCCATTATTATAAAAATATTATTTTTAACGGAAAATTATTGTTTTGTTAACATCTCAAAGAAATGAAAAGGAGGAATCAGAAAATGTTTCAGGTACTTGTAGTGGAGGACGACAACAACCTCCGCAAACTTATGTGCGCGGCTCTCAAACAGAACGGCTACAACCCTCTCCCCGCCGCCGACGGCTTCGAGGCTCTCGACGAAATGGAGAAATACTCTGTGGACCTCGTCATCTCGGACATCATGATGCCCAAGATGAACGGCTACGAACTCACCCGCCAGCTCAGGAACGCAGGCTTCGATATGCCCGTGCTCATGGTCACCGCGAAAGAGTCCTTCGAGGACAAGCAGAACGGCTTCATGGTCGGCGCGGACGACTATATGGTAAAGCCCATCAACATCGACGAGATGATACTCCGCGTGGGCGCTCTGCTCCGCCGCGCAAAGCTCGCGTCGGACAAGGTGCTGTCGGTGGGCACATTCAAGCTCAACTACGATTCGCTCACCGTCACCAACGGCTCCGAACCGCCCGAGACTATCCCGAACAAGGAGTTCATGCTGCTGTTCAAGCTGCTCAGCACCCCCAACCAGATCTTCACCCGCAGACAGCTGCTCGACGAGCTGTGGGGTCTCGAATCGGACGTTGACGAACGCACGGTGGACGTTCATATCAAGCGTATCCGCGAACGCTATACACCAAATGACAACTTTGACATCGTGACCGTAAGAGGTCTGGGGTACAAGGCTGTCAAGAAAGTGTGAACCGTATGGCTTTTCAGAGAAAAGACCCCGACAAACCGCGTTTTTCGCTGTCGCTGAAATTCTCGCTGATGCTGTTTCTTGTGATGCTGCTGTCGGCGGTCATCGCAGTGATAGCACTCCTGTTTGTGATGGGGCCTATCGTTTCGCAGAACACCGAGAACCGCGTGAATTCGCTGGTATCGTCCATGAAACTGCTCGAACAGAAGAAGGTCTACAGCACCAGCGAGATAATCTCCATCTGTAACGTGGATATCGCCGAAGTGACCACTCTGCCCGAAAAAAGCGGCGAAAGATACAACGTTCTTATCGACGCCGCCGAGCATAACTGCTACATCGAGCGTGAGGGCAGGCTGTTCCCGACTGTCACGGGCTACACGGTCATAGGCGGCGACTACCTCAAGATCGTCCCCGTCAATTACGACAACATCTACTGGATAGCGACATTCGTCACGATCATCACCATGCTCGTCAGCATCGTGCTCGGTTCGCTGATGACCATGTTCGTGACCCACAGGATACTGCGCCCCATCAAGAACCTCTCCAGCGCGACGGCTATGGTCGCGAGAGGAAACTTCAAGGTCCGCGTTCCCGAATCGAAGGACAAGGAATACAACCAGCTGATAAAGAACTTCAACCGCATGGCAGAAGAGCTTTCGGGCATCGAGACCCTGCGTGGCGACTTCATCAGCAACGTTTCCCACGAGTTCAAAACGCCCCTCGCTTCGATACAGGGCTTCGCAAAGCTCTTGCAGGACGAGACTATCTCCGATGAGGACAGGCGCGAATACACACAGATAATCATCAACGAAACGGGCAGGCTCTCGAAGCTGACAAGCGACATCCTGCGCCTATCGAAGCTCGAAAACCAGAACACTATCTCGAACAAAAAGCGCTTCTCCATCGACGAGCAGATACGCAAGATACTCCTCGTGCTCGAACCCGAATGGACGAAGAAAAACATCAACCTCGAACTTGAACTCGACACGGTCTACTACTTCGGAAACGAGGAACTTATGGCGCAGATATGGCAGAACGTCATCAACAACGCCATCAAGTTTACCCCCGAGGGCGGAAATATCGGCGTGCGGCTCTTCGCAAATGAGAAGAACATAACCGCTAAGATCACCGACGACGGCCCCTCGATCCCCCCCGAGGTCATCGAAAAGATATTCGTTAAGTTCTACCAGGGCGATAACTCCCGCAAGACCGAAGGAAACGGCCTCGGCCTCGCTCTCGTAAAACGCATTATCGACCTCTGCAACGGTAAGATCTACGTGGAAAACCGATACGACGGCGGCGTCTGCTTCACCGTGGAACTCCCCTACGTGATCGGCGACATGATGTGAGAAAAACCAAACCGACACCGCCTTCGGGTGGTGTCGGTTTGGTTTTTATTATGAGTGCGGGAATTGTTGAAAAAAAAAGTCTCACTTCACCAGGAAGCTGGCGGCGCCTGTGATGAGGGGGAGGGTGAGCATGGAGAGGACGGTGGTGATGGCGAATATTTCGGAGCAGTGTTTGGCGTTTTTGTCGAAGAGGAGCGCGAACATTGTGCCTGTGGTCGCGGCGGGGCAGGCGCAGGCTATGCAGACGGTGAGCCGCGGCATGAGGGGGACGGAGTGGGGGACGAGGCTCATGAGAAGTATCACGGAGATGGGCACGAGTATCAGCTTGTACAGAGCGGTAGTCATCGTGCCGACGTTCTTCATCGAGCGCAGGAGGTCGCTCTGGGCGGCGGTCGCGCCTGCTATGAGCATAGCGAGGGGCGTATTCATATCCGCGATGAATTGCAGGGCTTCGGCTATTACGCCGCCGACTGCGGGGATGTCGGTGAGCCTGAGTTTCGTGACGTAGCAGACCGCCCCGACGATAACGGCGATGATGGTCGGCGAGCGCACCGCTTTAAAGAATGCCGACAGGTCGGTCTCTTCCTTCATCATCATGTAGCCGTGGGTGAAGACCAGCAGGTTGAACACGGTAATGTACGCTGTCAGGTACAGCACGCCCTCGTCGCCGAAAATGCCGCGTATGAGGGGGATGCCCATGAATCCGCAGTTCGAGTAGATGCATGAGAACCGTTCCACCGACCAGTTTTCCTTGTCCTTGCGTTTGAGGAGCGACGCCAGCGGTATCGTCACGGCGAAACTGCCTGCCGCCAGCAGGAACGACCAGAGCAGACCGTGCAGAAGTTCGCTGTTGAACGCCTGCTGATAGCTCATGAAAATAAGGAGCGGATTAACGATCTTAAGCTCGACTGCCGAAAGCTGTTTTGCACCGTTTTTGTCGATGATCTTTGTTTTGTATGCCACCGCGCCGATGACGAGGATGATGGACATTATCAGCACGCGCATACCGATGACCTTTGCGTTTTCCATTAGCTTCTCCCTGTTTTTTCAGATTTTTGACATACCGATTATACAATAAATATGTGAACATTTTGTCGGTATTGACGGAATATTTGTGTAAATCGGAAAAATGGCGGTAAGCCCCTTGACAATCGGGCGAGAATGTGTTATTATATGAACAGATAAGCATATGAACACATGAAAGGCAGGGATGATAAATGTCAGTAATGACCGAGAATGAAGAAAACGGCTGTGTGCATGACGAGGTCATCGAACGGGTGAGACCCGAGATGCCCCCCGAAGAGACGCTCTACGACCTGGCGGAGTTTTATAAGGTATTCGGAGATACCACGAGGATACGCATCCTCTACGCGCTGCTCGAAAGCGAGATGTGCGTCGGGGACATGGCGGCACTGCTGGGACTTTCGCAGACGGCGTGCTCACATCAGCTGAGGGTGCTCAAAAACAGCAAGCTGGTGCGGTTCCGCAGAGAGGGTAAGGTCGTTTACTACTCGCTGTCGGACGACCATGTGGCAAAAATAATCGAGCTCGGTATGGAGCACGTTACGGAGTGAGGCGAAGAAATGTTCTGGGATAAGGTCGCATTCGGCTACGAACAGTTCGAGAAAGCGATAAACGGCAGAGTGACCTTGATGATGGGCGTCAAGACCGCCGCATTCATCGAGGAAGGCGACGAGGTGCTCGAATGTGCCTGCGGTACGGGGCTCATTAGCCGCCACATCGCGCCGAAATGCAGAACGCTCACGGCAGTCGATCTGTCGGTGAAGATGCTCGCGCAGGCAGAGAAAAACTGCGCACAGTTTGACAACATCCGCTTTTTTAAGGCGGATATCACGCACCTGAAATGCAGGGATGAGCGCTTCGACAAGGTGGTGGCAGGCAACGTCATCCACCTGCTCGACGACTCGGAAGCGGCGGTCAGGGAGCTGATGAGGGTCTGTAAAAAGGGCGGCAAGGTCATCATTCCGACCTACGTTTCGGTCTCGCCGAAACAGATGCTCATGTACGACCTGATAGACAAAACAGGCGCAAAGTTCAAAAGAATGTTCACGCTCGACACCTACAAGCAGTTCTTCGCAGACATGGGCCTCGAAAACGTCCGCTTCGAGATAGCAGACGGCGTGATGCCCTGCGTGCTGGCGGTGATTGATAAACAGTGAGCGTGATTCCCGGGGATTTGCTAAGGCGGATCTCCCCAAGTAAAATCCGCACTTTTGAAAATAATAGAAAGGATGGATCATTATGGCAATCGTAAAGAAGAGTTTTGAGATGGAGGATCTTGACTGCGCCAACTGCGCGAGAAAGATGCAGGAGGCTATTGCAAAGCTGGACGGAGTGGAAAACTGCGAGATCAGCTTTATGGCGCAGAAGATGAAGATCGAGTATGACGACTCGGACGAGAAAAAGCTGTTCAAGGAGATACAGAAGTGCGTCAAGAAAGTCGAGCCCGACTGTTCGGTGAACTTCTGACGCAGGCAAAGGAAAGTATGAAAAATTTCAAGCTCACGAAAAAACAGAAGAAGATGCTATACCGCATCACTGCGGCGATAGCGCTTCTCATCATCGCGGAGGTCGTGACCCACGCGTTCAGTCTGCCCGTCTGGGCGCAGATAGTGATATTCCTCGTGCCTTTCGGGGTTGCGGGGTATGACGTTGTACGCAAGGCGGTGCTGGGCATAGGCAACAAGCAGCTGTTCGACGAGAATTTTCTCATGACGGTGGCGACGGTCGGCGCTATGGCGGTAGGCGAGTACAGCGAAGGCGCGGCGGTAATGCTGTTCTATCAGGTGGGCGAGCTGTTCCAGAGCATCGCGACCACCCGTTCGAGGAAGTCGGTGGCGGCGCTCATGGACATCCGACCCGACAGCGCGGTGGTCATCCGCGACGGCGAGCGCATCGACGTTCACCCCGAAGAGGTGGAGGTCGGCGAGCTCATCGAAGTGGCGGCAGGCGACAAACTGCCCCTCGACGGCATCATCGAGAGCGGCGAGAGCGCACTCAACACCGCGGCTCTGACGGGCGAGAGCCTGCCGAGAGAGGTCACGGTGGGTGACGAGGTGCTTTCGGGATGCGTGAACCTGACGGGCACGCTGACTGTCCGCACCACAAAGCCCTTCGGCGAATCCACCGTCTCGAAGATACTCGAACTGGTGGAAAACGCGTCCTCGAAGAAGGCGAGAGCCGAGAACTTCATCACGAAATTCGCGAGGTACTACACCCCCATCGTCGTTATCACGGCGGTGCTGGTGGCTGTCCTGCCGCCGCTGTTCACCGACATCAGCTTCAAGACGCAGGTGTACAGGGCGCTGAATTTCCTTGTTGTGTCATGCCCCTGTGCGCTGGTGATCTCGGTGCCGATGAGCTTTTTCGGCGGCATCGGCGGCGCTTCGAGACAGGGCGTGCTCATCAAGGGCGGCAACTACATGGAGACCCTCTCGAAGGTCGGCACGGTCATCTTCGACAAGACGGGTACTCTCACAAAGGGCGAGTTCGGCGTGACCGAGATACTGACCGAAGGCTGCAATTCCGAAGAACTGCTGGCGGCGGCAGGCTCGGCTGAGATGAGTTCGAGCCACCCGATAGCGCGTTCGCTGGTAAGGACTGCCGAGGAGAGGGGCATCCCCCTCTCCCGTCCCGAAAGCTGCACCGAGATAAGCGGCAAGGGCATCAGCTGCGTGGTCGGCGGCGAAAAGATACTGGCAGGAAACGCCGCCCTCATGGATGAGAACGGCATCAGCTGCCGCAAGGATCACAACGACGGCACGGCTGTCCACATCGCGAAGAACGGCAGGTATCTCGGCGTGATAACCGTCAGCGATACCCTCAAGCCCGACAGCGCCGAGGCGGTCTCCCTGCTCAAAAAGCTCGGGGTGCGCACGGTCATCCTCACGGGCGACAACAAAAAAGCGGGCGAGGCGGCGGCAAAAGCCCTCGGTATCGACGAGGTGTACACCGAGCTCATGCCCCAGGACAAGGTGGCGATGGCTGAAAAACTCATCGCCGAAGGCAACGGCTCGACGGCGTTCGTGGGCGACGGCATCAACGACGCCCCCGTGCTGTCCCGTGCGGATGTCGGCATCGCGATGGGCGCAATGGGCGCCGACGCCGCTATCGAAGCGGCTGACGTGGTCCTCATGGACGACAAGCCCACAGGCATCGTCAATGCGGTCAAGATATCGCGCAAGACCCTCGGCATCGTGCATCAGAACATCGTGTTCGCTATCGTCGTCAAGGTCATCGTGCTCGTAACGTCCGCAGTCGGCATCACCAATATGTGGGCGGCAGTCTTCGCAGACGTGGGCGTGGCAGTCCTCGCTATCCTGAACGCCATGCGCGCACTGACCAAGCCCAAAAAGAAATAATCCTTGCATTATATTTGATAATGTGCTATAATATCCTTAGCAGCACCACACAGGTATTTGCGGTGCTGTTTTTTTCGCCGTGGAGTGTTTCACTGGGTGAAACCCCACGTACAAGCGCCGCTAAAAGGAGGAATAACCATGTATCAGGCAAAAGAGAACAGGTATGAGAAGATGATTTACAGTCACTGTGGAAAGAGCGGGCTGAAACTGCCTGCCATTTCGCTGGGGCTGTGGCAGAATTTCGGGTACGGCTCGGTGTTTGCGAACGCGGAGGAGATGTGCCGCACGGCGTTCGACCTGGGCATCACGCACTTTGACCTTGCGAACAACTACGGTCACCCTTACAACGGTTCTGCGGAGGAGAATTTCGGCAGGATACTCGACCGCGGGCTGAGAGCCTACCGTGACGAGCTGTGCATATCCACCAAGGCAGGCTACGATATGTGGGAAGGGCCTTACGGCGACCGAAACGGAAGCCGAAAGTACCTCATCGCGTCCCTTGACCAGAGTCTGAAGCGCATGGGGCTCGAATATGTGGACATTTTCTACCACCACGTTTTCGACCCGAACACTCCCCTTGAAGAGACCGCCCTCGCGCTCGACCACATCGTGAGACAGGGCAAGGCGCTCTATGTGGGCATTTCCAACTACAACCGCGAGCAGACTGCGGAGATATCCGCTATATTCGACGAGCTGAAAACGCCCTTCATCGTCAACCAGCCCTCATATTCGATGCTCAACCGCTGGATAGAGGACGACCGTCTTGACGAGTGGACGAAGGAGAACGGCGTCGGCATCGCGGTGTTCTCGCCGCTGTATCAGGGTTTCCTGACCGACAGGTATCTGAACGGCATCGCCGCGGATTCGCGCATCGGCAAGGGCAACACCTGGATAGGCGAACAGCTCACCGACGCGATGCTGGCAAAGCTCAGCAAGCTCAACGATCTGGCGCAGAGCCGCGGTCAGAAGCTCTCACAGATGGCGATAGCCTGGATACTGCACAACCCTGCGGTAACGACCGTCCTCGTCGGCGCAAGCAGACCCTCGCAGATAGAGGACAACGTCGGAGCGATAGAGAACCTCAGCTTTACCGATGAGGAGATCGCGCTCATAAACAAGATACTCGCGGAGTGAGCCGCACGCGCTTTATGTCATACTGCGACAATTCATTGAAAATGTGGTGAATGTTTGCTTTATCGGGTTGACAAAACTGTCCTGAATTGTTATAATCTATATATATAGAAAAATCGCCGTTTTTGCGCGGCGGCACACAGGAAAGGAGCGGGATTTAGCTATGAAAACCATGCTTTTCATCTACAATCCGCGTTCGGGCAAGGGTAATATCCGCTACAATCTTTTCGAGATAATCAACATCTTTACGAGCGGAGGATATCAGGTCACCGCTTACCCGACACTTAACCCCCGTGACTGCTTCAAGCTCATCACCGAGACAGGCATGAACTACGACGTCGTTACCGTCAGCGGCGGCGACGGCACCCTGAGCGAGGCTGTTCACGCACTCATGAATCTTCCCGAGAAGATACCTCTCGGCTACATCCCCGCAGGCTCGACCAACGATTTCGCATCCTCGATGAGCATCCCGAAGAATATGGAGCAGGCGGCAAGAGACATCGTCAACGGCGTGTTCTTCGAGTACGACATCGGAAAATTCAACGACAGGTATTTCGTTTACGTCGCGGCGTTCGGTATGTTCACCGACGTTTCCTACGAGACCTCGCAGGATGTCAAGAACCTTATCGGGCACGCGGCATACATCGTTGAAGGCATCCGCAGACTGCCCAACTACCGCGGTATCGAGATGACTGTCGAGCACGACGGCGTTACCGAAACGGGCAACTTCATCGTCGGACTGGTATCCAATTCAAAATCCGTGGCAGGCATGAAATTCCTCCTCGATGACACAGTGTTCTTTGACGACGGACTGTTCGAGGTCTCGCTGGTAAGGACTCCCGCGAATCCGCTCATGCTCCAGCAGACGCTGAACGACGCTATCATGAACCGTCTCAACACGAAGAATTTCCTTACGTTCAAGACTTCAAAGGTCACGTTCACCACTGCCGAGCCGCTGGCGTGGACACTTGACGGCGAAGCGGGCGGCGCTCACACAAAGATGGAGATAACCAACTGCCGCCGCGCCATAAAGCTCATAATCATGCCCAACGACAACACAGACCAGCAGCGCGAGATAGACAACATGAACGACCGCCGCCTGAAAGAGCTCGAAGACAACTGACAGGGTATCGATACCCTATGACGCAGAAGAGGTTTTGATAACCTCTGAACGGGGTAATGCTTTGTTGACACACTCCCCCGTCTGTGCTATAATGTATACTGTCAGGAGACAAAGAAACGACAAAGAAAAACATTTACCCTTCCACCTTAACCCCGAACGGTCCTACCCCACCGTCGGGGGTTCTTTTTTTGCAGGCAGGATCGGGGAGGTGGGGAAAAACCTTGCCAAAAAACGTTCATGAGCGCAAAAAAGACGGGAGCAAGCCCCCGCCCTACAAACAGATATTCTCTCTTGAAATGGTGATAGTCTGTCTTCCAAACCAAATCCAAATGACGACAATATTAAGGCAACACCGCACAACCACCGGCTTACGCCTTTGCACGGCAAGGGGAAGACCCTTTTTCAAAAGGGTCTCCCCCAATTCAACACTCCCCTCGTAAAAATCACATGATGTTATTTTTTACGGCGTAGACGGCGAGCTGGGTGCGGTCTTTGAGTTTCAGTTTTGCGAGAAGTTTTGAGATGTTGTTTCTCACTGTGCCTTCGGAGAGGAACAGTTTCTGAGCTATCTCCTTATTGTCGCAGCCCTGAGCTATGAGCCGCAGCATATCCATTTCGCGGTCGTTGAGGTCGTCGCAGACGGGGGACGGGGCAGGCGAATTCATGTTCGTTTTCATCGACGTAAAGATATTCGAGCAGAAAACGTTCATGCCGCCGCTCACGACCTTTATGGAGCTGATTATCTTTTCGTTATCCATCTCTTTGAGGATATAGCCGTCGGCACCGCTTTCCATCGCGGCGCGGACAGTCTCGGCGTCGTCGAAGGTCGTCAGCACGAGAACGCGCACATCGGGGCAGTTCTGTTTTATCTGACGGGTACCGTAAGCGCCGTCGAAACCCGGCATTCTCATATCCATGATAGCCACATCGGGTTTCAGCTGAGCGCAGAGTTCAAAAGCCTCCTTGCCGTCGGAAGCCGTTCCGACCACTTCTATCTCGCTGTCCTGAGCCAGCACTGTTTCAAGTCCCTTGCGAAGAACGGGGATATCATCGGCGATTATCACACGTATCATGTCAGACCTCCTTGTTAGCTACGGGTATCTTAACAGTTGCGCGGAAGCCCTCATCCTCACCCGAGCTGAACATCACCGTTCCGCCGAGGCGTTCGATGCGTTCGCGGATGCCGCGCAGACCGTTTCCTTCCTTTATTTCGGAGCAGCCCTTTCCGTTATCGAAATAGAACACTTCCAGCGACCTGTCGCCGAAGCGCAGTATAAAATCTATCCTGTCCGCGGACGAATAGCGCAGGCAGTTGGTTATGAGCTCGCGGCAGCTGTCGTAGACCTCGCGGATGCAGAAGGAGAACCTTCCGTCCTCCGCGCCCTGTATGCAGAGCTCGGTCTCCATATCCTTCACCGAGTCGCAGAGCATCTTCACCGCGCCCGTCACGGACTTGAGGAAGCTGTCATCGCGGAGATTGTTTATCGAGCAGCGAAGCTGAGTAACGCCGCTGCGCGAGATCCTTTCGGTCTCTTCGAGATATTCTTTCAGGTCGTTCAGACCCTCGCCCGTGACCTTCTCGGCGGCAGCCTGCGAAAGTCTCGCCAGAGATGTTATCATGGTCAGCGTGTGACCTGCCGTGTCGTGAACTTCCTGTGCGATGCGGTTGCGTTCGTGTTCGAGTGCGAGACTGCGCTCCGCAGCCGCAAGCTGAGCCGTTCTGTCCAGCAGCTCGTAGTAGTGGGTGATGTCGGCGGCGATGATGATGTGCGCCAGCGTCGCGCCCTTCGAGTCAAGACAGCGGTAGTAGCGAATGCTCGCGGTCACGCCGTCAACGGTTATCTCGGAGGGTTCGTCGGAATTCTCGTTCGTCATTTTGAGGACGTCGGCAAGGGCGGTGTTCTCGTCCGCGCCCAGCAGCTTCCTCGCGGAGGAGCTGAGATAGGTTATCCTGCCGCGGCGGTTGAATATCATCACGCCCTCGGCGATGGAGTTGAACGCATCCTCAAAAGCCACGCCGTTGACGTTCAGGAAGTCGTACCTGTAGGTCGCCAGCAGTATCAGCAGACCCGACAGCGCAAAGGTCAGCGGCGTGACAGCTATCTTCGTCCTGATGACGCCGCTTATCGACAGAAAGTTGAAGAGCAGCGGTATGCAGGTCGCAAGAAGTATCAGCGTGCCCTGACTCGACGGCCGCTGCTTCAGGATGAAACAGCACCGTATCACCATGTAGATGCCCGTCAGGAACGCCGAGTAAATGTATGCCTGCCCGATGTAGAACGCGGGCCCGTATACCGTTCCGTCCAGCGTGAATGACTTGTAGTAAAGGTGATGACACGGGTTCGTCAGGATTATCACAAAGAAGAACAACGATATGGATGTCATTATGTATACGAAATTCTTCGGCGTCTGCCTGTCAACATAGTTCAGTACGAATAACAGCCAGAACGTCCCCGTGAACGATACTCCAAGGTTCCCGATGGTGTAACTCTGCCATAACTGCTTCACAGTCACCGACTGCAATATCAGCAGCTGCGAGATAAGCCACAACGCAAGCGTCGTGTGGTTGCCTATGAAAAAATACGTCGTGATACTGTGGTCGCTTCGCAGCATCAGCCAGCATATGCACCAGCCGACCGCCGCAAGCCCCAGCCAGTACGCGATACTCAATAACGTTATTGTCATGCTATCTTCCTTAACGTGGTTTTTTTCTTTTGGGGAAGACCCTTGCCAAAAAGACGTTAAACGCTTTATTTGCGTAATTTTTTAGATGATCACTCTTGAAGCGGTGATAGTCTATCTTTCAAACCACACTAACAAACGACATATTAAAAGTCTTTGGAATGGGGGCCGCCTTAGCTTCGCACGGCAAGGGGAGAACCTTTCTTCAAGCCGTGCGAAGCTAAGGCGGGTTTCCCCCAGTCAATACCCGCACTCAGCAAGGCGAGTACTGAGACATGATGGCAAGGGCAGCGCGGATGCCGTCTACGGCTGCCGACATTATGCCGCCTGCGTAGCCTGCGCCTTCGCCGCAGGGGTAAAGGTTGTCGGCCGCCGAGGCTGTGCCGAGTTCGGAGCGGGGCAGACGGATCGGCGAGGAAGTTCGTGTTTCGGGGGCGGTCAGGAGAGCGCCCATGTCGGCGTAGCACGCCATTTTCCGCGAGAACGCCTGCAAGCCTTCTGCGAGCGCGTCGGTCACAAAAGCGGGGAAAATGTCCCGAAGTTCCTGTTCGCGCACTCCGCAGGCGTAGGTAGGCGTCACGGAAGCTCCTTTGAGGGTCGGCTGACCGCTCAGGAACCCGCCGACGGTCGTTGCAGGCGCGGTATAGCCGTTCATCGCCCGATAGGCGGCGCGTTCGATGTTCTTGGCGAAGTCGAAACCGTCGAATGCCCCGTGCCCGAAGTCATCGGGGGACACCGAGACGACCACTGCCGCGTTGGAATTTCTGCCGTCGCGTGCAAATTCGCTCATACCGTTCGTGACGATGCCGCCCTTTTCGCTGGCGGCAGGCACGACCACTCCGCCCGGGCACATACAGAAAGTATACACCCCTCTGCCGTCGGCGGTGTGATGCGAAAGCTGATACTCCCCGACGGGCAGGAGCGGATTGCCTGCGTGTTCGCCGTAGAGGGCGCGATCGACCGACTCACGGGTGTGCTCTATCCTCGCGCCCACCGAGAATGGCTTGGGTTCGAGGGTCACTCCCCTGCCGTGCAGGAGCCTGAACGTATCGCCTGCCGAGTGTCCGCAGGCGATGACCAGCGAAGCGCATTCTTCCTCGCCCCTGCCGCTCTTCACCGAGCGGACGCTGTTGTTCTGTATGCTGAAACCCGTGAGCGGCGTTTCAAAAGCGATCTCGCCGCCGAGCCGTTTTATTTCCTCGCGGATGTTTTTTACCACCGTTCTCAGCACGTCGGTGCCGATGTGGGGCTTCGCCTTGGTCAGCACCGAACGGTCGGCGCCGAACTTCACGAAGGTCTCAAGGACGTATCTGCACTTGGGGTCGCTGATACGCGTGGTCAGCTTGCCGTCCGAGAAAGTGCCTGCGCCGCCCTCGCCGAACTGCACGTTCGAGTTCTCGTCAAGCTCGCCCGTTTCCCAGAAGCGGCGGGTCTTGTCGGTGCGTGTGTCAACGTCCGCGCCCTTTTCCAGCACGAGGGGTCGGTAGCCGTACTGCGCGAGCATCAGCGCACAGAACATACCCGCAGGCCCGAAGCCTGCTATGACCGTCCTGCCGCCGCGCTTTTTCGGCGAGATAACGGGGCTGATGTCGGCGCTCACCGCCATCCTGCACGAGCTGTCGCGTCCGCACAGCTTCTTTTCGAGGGCAGGGTCTTTCAGTTCGAGGCAGACCGAGTGGACGAAGTGCATACTGCCGCGTTTTCTCGCATCGAGAGAAGTCTTGTGTATATCCGCCGCCGCAACTGCCGATGGCGGTATCCTCAGTTTTTTCAGAGCCGCGGCGATGACCTCGCCTGCTTCGGCTCCCACAGGTGCTTTGATACCTGACGCTATTACTGCCATATCTTCACCCGTTTTCCGCTCAGCGGTCGTCGGCAAGCGACGAGCTGTCGGATGCCGATGAGCTGTCCGACGCGGACGACGAGCTCGACGACGAATTGAGCGACGAGATGTCCGATACGGTCAGCACCGCTTCATGCGTGCCTATATTCCAGATGTTGTTGTACTTGTCGGAGTATATCTTCACCTCATGGGACACCGAGCCGTTCGCCGAAATGTCGCTGAGGTCTATCTCTGCCACGAGGTGCTTGATCTTCAGCTTCTCGATGACTTCCGAGGGTCCGATGATGACGACATTGACTATCTGCTCGTTGTCGAGCTTCGCGGTCTTGCCTGCGGGGACGTTCGTGAACTTCACGTTTTCCGCAGGTATGGTAAAGCTCGCGGTGGTGTAGTCCGAGAGGTCGATAGCGAGCTCGACCTGTTCGATGCCGCTCTGGTTCTCCTCATTTGCCGAGAGCAGGCTGTTTATCTCGTTCTTGAAGGTCCTGCCGCGGTTTATCTCGTACATGGATATGGGCGAGAGCAGCAGCTCCTCGGTGGAATTCGCGTCGAGCTGGGGCGTGATGAACTGTATCGTTTCCGCCGACAGCGTCACGGGGAGCGAGCTTATGTCAAAGTTAGGCGGCTGGTCGGTGAACTGCGGTCTGAGGGTCGCCGTCACCTTCTTGTATACCATGAACTTGATGCTCACAAGTGTGTTTTCGATGGTGTAGTCCGCGCTGCGGAGCAGGTTGTTGTTCTCGTCATACAGCAGGATGGTGTCGGTGGTGACGGTCATGTCGTCCGAAAGGCTCTGCTCGTCGGAGTAGACCGCTTCGACCCTCTTTATCTTCTCCAGCTCGTTGACGGGACCCGAGATGTCGATGCTTCCCGGCTGTACCGTAGTCGCTTTGAGGGTGTAGCCCTCAGCCGCGCTGACGTTCGGCACGGACGGGAAAACTTCCATGCTGATGGTATCTATCTGGTCGAACTTGACCTCGACGGTCGAGGGGGTGACGGACAGTATCTTGCACCTGTCGGTAGCGTGAGTGCTCTTGACCTCGATGTCCAGCTGGTACGTGCCTGCCTTGGTAACGTCGTCAACGTTGACCGTTGCCACAAGGTCGTTGACGGCGTAGGTGCCTATCTCGTAGTTCATGCCCTCTATCTCCACATCGACCGTTATGTCCTTATAGCCGAGAGCGCTGAGCCCCTTGGTCTCTGCGACGGTGCCTGCAAGGGAGAATACGACGGGAATCTTCGAGATAGTCTTGGTAGTTGTGGGAAACTGGGTTATCGCGAGTGCGAACCATATTATAACGGCAATAACGACAGCGAGTATCCTCATCGCGAAGTCCGAGAGTACGCCGCCCTTGCCGCCTTGTTTTTTCTTCTTTTTTATTACTTCTTTCTCCATCCGGATATCATCCTTCCAACAAAGGTCGAGCTTGTTCCATCGTTCTGCTCTTCGGTCACGAGTCTTGAGCGCAGCAGCTTTGCGAGGCTGTCTTTCGAGAAGCCCCTCGTCAGCTCGCCGTTTTCCGCAACGGAGATAGTTCCCGTTTCCTCGCTGACGACTATGACCACAGCGTCGCTGTTCTCACTCATGCCGATGGCCGCACGGTGTCTTGAACCGAGCTGCTTGGCTATAAGCTCTTCCTTCTGCGGCTTTGGCAGAAAACAGCCTGCCGCAAGGATCTTGCCGTCTCTCATTATGACCGCGCCGTCATGCAGCGGCGTGTTCGGGTAGAAAATGTTGCCGAAAACCGCGGCGCTCGGGGTGCAGTCGAGTATCGTGCCCGTGTCTATCTGCTCGCCGAGCCTTGTCTTGCGCTCGCAGATGATGAGTGCGCCAGTGCAGGTCGCCGAAAGGTTCTGCGCCGCTTCACAGATGGCGCCGATAGCGTTTGTCCATTTCTCGTTGCTGTCGGAGCTGTCGGAAGTGGGGATAAAGCTAAAGTCGGTTATCTTCGCACGGCCGAGCTTTTCTATCATACGCCTCAGCTCGGGCTGGAACAGTATGACAAGCGCAATGATGCCCCACTGGAAAAATACTTTTAAAAGGTATTTCAGCGCGTCCAGCTTGAAAAGCATCGCAAGCAGATAGAACGCGATGAGCAGCAGGATGCCCTGCACAAGCTGTAACGCCCTCGTCTCACGAATGAGCTTGAAAGCATGGTATAATATATATGAAAGTATCGCTATGTCAACGATGTTGTTTAATCTTATCGAGAGAAAAACTCCGAGTATGGAGTTCATAAGCTCCGTAAAGCTGCCAAACGAATCAAACATCCGGGCAACGCCTCCTTTGTATAAGCTGCACTGTTATTATTGTACCATAAATCTCTCCGAAGTGCAAGCAAAATTTGCAATTTCATCAAAAAAAATGGCACCGACGGGGGGGGGGAGTTTATTGGGGGAGACCCTTTTGAAAAAGGGTCCTCCCCCAAACCCCCTCACTAAAACTTTTAATATGTTGTCTGATGGATGTGGTCGGGAAGATAGTCCCTTGACATTTCAAGAGATGTCATCTGATGAATACGCTCAAATGTTGCGTAACGCACTCATGAACGTCTTTTTGGCAAGCGCAAGCTGCCTGAGAGTAGAATCACAAATTTCCCGACCTGCACAGAGTAAAGAAGAACTACTCACAAGCCAAAAAGTATTAAAAGTTTTAGTGAGGGGGTCTCCCCCAAGAAAAAAAAAAAGCCACGGCACCAGCAAAGAAGTACCGTGGCTTAGAGGTTTAAGAAATGCAGAGGATGGCGTTTTCGTTGGTGAACTTAGCGCCTGCCGACTTGTCGAGGAGGTCGGCGTCGCAGGATCTGAGGGGGTAGCCGAGGTCTACCTTGTCCTCGCGGTAGGAGTTTGCGTAGATGAATTCGGGGGTGCCGTTCTTTTCGGTGTAGCCTGTGAAGAGCATATAGTGTTCAAGTCCGCTCTCCTGTACCATGTCGCCGTTGTCGAACTTAACGAGCACCATCGCCTGTCTGCCGCTTTCAAGGATCTCCTTGACCACCTCGGAAGGTTTTCTGTTGGCGTCGTAGGCGTTCACGAGCTGGTAGCCGTAAATATCCTTCGCAAAGTTCATAACTGCGTCCGCGCTCATTCCGCCGCCGTAGAGGTAAAGGGAGCCCTGATCCGAGTAGCCGTGATCCTGCGCGTAGGCGAGCAGCTGGGAATAATCGGAAAGCTCGGGGATAACGGGCTTGATGCCTGTGTAGCGTTCCATCATGTGCAGGCAGGCGGGAGCGCTTCCCGAATAGCCCACATATCCGCTGGTTATCTGGCAGACCATACCCACGGGCATGATTATCGCGGAGGTATCCGACATCACGTTTTCGGCAGGGACGAGAGCCTTGCCGTCGCGGTAGTCGATCTCGATATAATTGCCGTCCTCGGAGAAGGGTCTGCCCGTGTAGTAGCCCTTCGAGTACAGGTCGGGATACTCGGTGACGGGGGCTTCCGCGTCGTCGGGCTGAACGTATATCGGGGTCTTCTGGTCGAGCTGATAGAGACCCGTGTACACGCCGTTCTGTGCGTTCGCACCCTGTGCCGAGCCGCCCACCTTGAACACCATACTGCTGTTGCCGTCAGCGGGTGTCTTGTCGGGAACTTCCGCCTCAACGGGCTGAGTCTCATCGGAGACGGTATCGGCAGGAGCAGTCTCCGCCTGCTTTGCCGTGGTCGTGGTGACAGCCTCGGGTTTCAGCTCGGCAGCCTTGCCGCCCGATTTTTTCACCGCAGCCGTCACGCCGTATGCTATCATCATGATGATGAGCACCGCCGTGCATCCAATGAATATGCCCAGTACCGTAACTGTCAGCTTACTCTTCTTCATCCCTTACTACCCCTTTATTCATCCTCATATTTTACGTCTATCACTTTGGTGCCGTCAGCCTGCTTCTTATTCTTCTTCGACCTGCCGTCCACGAACTTCTTTTTGAGGACAGCCGTCGAGCTTCCGCTGACGAAACTGAATATACCTGCCGCAGTCAGCGCCACACCGAGAAGTCTCATGACGCCATCGATGATGAACAGCGGCATCACCAGCACGAGCGTGCCGAACACCACCGTCAGCAGCGAGGAGACCATCGGCTTCTTCCAGGAGTCGGTGTATTTTTTCAGCGACACCGCCTCGAACAGCTTCGGGACTCCCGAGAAAATCAGGTACACGCCCAGCGTACACATCACGGCTCTTTCAAGAAAGCGCTCGTTCACCAGCACGAAGATACCGCCCGCCAGCAGCGCGATATTTCCCAGAAGCGACATGATGCCGACCCTTGAATCGGAATCCGAAGCCCTCGACATGATGAACCTCAGCACCCCGAACGCCGCCCACACGATGAGCACCGTGCCGACTATGCTGTTGAGCACCTGTCCGATCATATCGGGTTTTATTATGAGCGCGATGCCCATAACAATGCAGGCAGCCGCTCCGAGACTGTAATTCTGCATCATTTTTTTCATATTTCAAGCACCTCCGTAAAAACAACAATATTCCATTATTATTTTACAATATTATCTTACAAAATGCAAGCGATTCGGGATTATTTGTCATCACGCATTAAAAACCGCCGCCCGTGGTCGGCGGCGATTAGTGATAATGTGAAAAAAATTGTTACGGACAATGCCGCGCAGTTCTTCCTCACTCCTTCGTGAGCGTTTCGAGGAGAGCCTTGCAGCCCGTCAGGATGTCGTTATACGCGATGTCGAACCTGCGGCTGTACCACGGGTCATCCACATCCTTCCCCGAACCCGCAAAGCTCAGCAGCTTCACTATCTTGCCGTCGGGGTCGTCGCGGAAAATGTACGATATATTGCGGCGGTTGAAGTCGTCCATGTACACGAACATATCCCACTTGCCGTAGTCCGTGGGTTTCAGCCGCACCGCGGTCTTGCCCTTGCAGGACAGCCCGTGCTCCGCAAGTATGCTTTTTGCAGGCGGATAAACGGAGTTTCCGATCTCCTCCGACGATGTCGCCGCCGAAGCTATCTCAAACTCGTCCTCCAGCCCCGCCTTCTTCACCAGGTCTTTCATTATAAACTCCGCCATCGGCGAACGGCAGATGTTGCCGTGGCACACAAACATTATCCTATTCATTTTTTTGTCCTTCCTTCTTAATGTGTGAGTTTTACCGTGGGAAACCCTTCTGAAGAAAGGTCTCCCCCAATACAAGACCCGCACTCACCCTTTTCTCCGCGCATCACGGCGATATTCGGTGGGAGTCTGACGGGTGATGCGTTTGAACTGCTTCATGAAATAGCTTTCGGTGGAGTAGCCGCAGGCCGCCGATATTTCCGAGAGTGAGAGGTCGGTATCGGCGAGGAGGTGTTTGGCTGCATCCACGCGAAATTCGATCAGATCCTCGAACAGGCTTTTGCCGAACATCTGCTTGTAGTGCTTTTGCAGGGTGCTTTTGGACAGGCCGCTTTCCTCGCAGAGGGTCTCGACCGTCCACTGTTCGGTGGGGGCTTCGCGGAGTTTTTCGCGCAGTCGGATGAGTTTTTCATTCAGCTCGGAGCGGTTTCGGCTGCGCACCGACTCCTCATCGGCGCAGTCGGGAGCGTCGGGCCTGCCGAGGTACAGCCTGTCAAGCGCCTGCGTCAGCACCGTGACATAGTGCAGCCAGTTCTCGTCGTAGACGCGGCCGTGCTCCCCGAACGAGAGGGATATCATCCCGAACTGCCGCGAATTCAGGTGCAGCGGCGAGACGAACACTATCTCGGGGTCGGGACTGCCCGAAAGGAACGCCGCCGCACTTTTCGCAGACGGAACGCTATTGTGTATCTGCGGCACACCGTCCGCATCGCAGGAAGCGGCAAGGCGATATTCACCCGATCGTCCGCAGATGAAAATACGCACCCTCTTCATCTGAAAGATAGTTTTGCTATGGTGCAGGGCGCTTTCCAGAAGCTCGGGGAGCGTTTTCGCCTGTGCAAGCGCAGGCGCCATGCTGACGCCGAACATATACTCCGACCACATCCGCGGCACGGCAGTGTCGGTATCGGTCGGGATCGGCTGAGGGGGGATGTTCGTGCAGCCGCAGGAGCTGCCGATCAGGAAACCGCTTCTCTTCCGCGCCGCCTTGCTGCACAGAAGTCCCGTCATATTGCGGTACAGGCGGCGGACGGCATCGGTGCCGAGGTGGAAATGGTCACGCTCGTAGGTAGTGAGGGTGACGTCAACGTTCGAGGTGAAGGGGTAGCCGTCATAGCCCGTCACGGCAACGTCCTCGGGCACGCGGACGCCGCCTGCTATCAGCGTTTTTATGAGGGAGACAGCCATGACGTCATTTCCGCAGACGACCGCTTCGGGCATGGGGAGCCTGCCCGTCAGAAGTTTTTCGGCGTAGGGCAGGACGGAATCATACCAGAAAGTCCCGTACTCGAAATAGCTGTCGTCGAAATAGAGCCCGTGCTGTGTCATGCGGTCTTTCCATGCGCGCAGACGGGTCTGTGCCTGCTGACTGTCCGCGGGGCCCGTCAGGCAGTATATCTTCCGATAGCCGTGGACTTCGATCAGATGCTCGACTACCCTGCCGAAATCGTCGTAATCGTCGTACTGCGTGCTGTCGAAAACGGGGTGAGTCTGCTCATCGACGGTCATCACGTATTTCTGTGTTTTCAGCAGGAGCCGTTCGATCTCCTCGGTCACGGCGGCGCCCATCGAAGGAGCGTCCTTCAGGTACAGGAACGCGTCTATCTCCCGAGCTTCGATATATCGGAATATCTCAAGCTCCGCCTGTGCGTGTTCGGGGGCGGCGCCTTCAAACTGTATCAGCGGCGCGAGGATGACCGCGTCACATCCGCAGAGCCGTATCTGACTGACCGCGCCACGGAGGATGTCCTTCATGTACATTTTCGCCAGCACGGGCGTGACGATGCCGATAAGCGGTCTTTTTTCCATACGCTGTCACCTCCCGAAGGTCTGTTGTACTATTATATCACATTCTGTGCGAAAAATCAAGACGATATTGCATCTGATGGAAATAAAACTTTGTTATTTCAGACAATTTTTAATTGACAGCGTGAAATAAATATGTTACAATGTAACCAATCCGAGGATTAAGTTAAAATATTTTGCAAAATTGTTAATAAAAGGAGGACTAAGAAATGCAAATAAAGAAGATCGCCGCTCTGACAGCGGCGGCAGTAATGTGCATGAGCACGATGGCGGCACAGGCAGCACCGTTCACAGCGGTCACGGTCTCCGCGGAAACTATCGCCGATATGCCGTCGAAATATCAGAGCGCGGCGGACTGGATATGGCAGAACCGCGTAGTGAGGGAAAACTCCACGGGTTCGCAGACACGCCGCTGGAACTCGCTCTTCGACCAGATAATTGACGGCAAGGGCACACTGAACTACGTCGTCCGCTGGCACTCCACCAAGACCATCACCTACGAACAGCGCCGGAAGCTTGAGACCGCGCTGGACGACTGCGTGAACGCATGGACAGACTGGCTGGTGGGCTATGAGGAATGGCCTTATCAGCACGTTGATGTGAACATCGTCGGCTGGGCTGTGGCGGACAAGTCCCTGCTACTCGACCTTCATCCCGACGAGGTAGTCTATACCAACACGGAGCAGTACGTGATACAGCCGGGCGAGAGCAGTCAGATACCGACGGTCATGGCGAGTGCGCCTTCCGAGCTGTCGAGGTTCGACCACTTCACGGACGAGAACTATCAGTACCCCGGCGGACTCGACAAACGCTTCGATATGTACCTATGGGCGACTCAGGGCTTCCCCGAGATAGGCGGATGCGGCGGCGACTGGGGTCAGAGACTCGGCGACAGCTACTACCTCGGGCTGGCGAACGGCACTGCCACTCCCCACGTCCAGATCCACGAACTGGGTCACGGATTCGGGTTCACCGACTTCTACGGCGGCGAGGGCGCGTCGGACGGATTCCCCCCCGGAGGTTTCCCCGTTGAAGGCGGCGGCTCGATCATGATGGCAGGCTCTTCAAGCGTCATCACCGATTTCGACGGCTGGTTCATGCGCTACACCTGGAGCAAGATAAAGGACGAAAAGGGCCGCTTCGACCTGAAAAACGCACAGCCCTCAAAGCCGACGACCGCCACCGCCGAGTTCACCGACAAGATAACGAACATCAGCGTTCAGAGCGGCGGATACTCCACCATCACCTTCGCGGACAACGGCACCTACCGCTTCCCTGCGACGGGCTACTTCGACAGCGACAGCAAGAACCTCGCGTTCTACGAGGCAGGTGACACGGTGTCCATAAAGTTCACATACAGCACCGCCGACTCCGAGATAAAGAACATCGAGTCCTTACAGCTTATCGAAAACGTCCATAACGACAGCGTTTACGTCAGCGATGCCAGGGTGGAGTACAGCGAGGCGACCCATCAGGTAAGGCTCACATGGTCGCCTGTGGAGGGTGCGGAGAAATATGCCGTTGCAGTATATTTTTCGGGCAAGTGGAGGATCTACGCCCCAAGCATCCCGGCTTCGACAACGAGCTACACCTCGCCCAAGAACCTTGCGCCCAACAAGTCCTACAAGGTCGCTGTCGCAGTCAAGGTCAACGGCGAATGGAACGCCGCCGAGGCTGTCAAGCACCCCCTGACCATCACCATCAGGTAAGGTGCGCTGTGATCGTGCTTTTTTATCGGATAAAGTTGACAAACGGTAAAATAACTGGTATAATAATAACGTAAAATGGCAGTTTTACAGAATATTATCTATGCGAGGACGATCATGAAAACAAAAATTTTTCAGCGCGCAGTAAAGATCTGCGCAGGACTGACCGCATCCGTACTGATGCTGACTTCGTCCGCACTTACGGTGACGTCATCCGCTTTTTCACAGGCAAGACCTGCCGCCGCCTACAGCAAGAGCGTGACCTTCGAGTCTTTTCCTTCGGCTGTCAACGGCGGCGAGCCTATCCGCGGCGTGGACATCTCCTCGATAATCTCTATCGAGGAAGCAGGTGTCGTTTTCCATGACGACAGCGGAAGAGAAGAGGACATTTTCCGCGTGCTGTACGACCACGATGTGAACTACATCCGCGTGCGCGTGTGGAACGAGCCGAACGACGGCAAGGGTCACAGCTACGGCGGCGGAAACAACGACGTGAACACCGCCTGCGAGATCGGCAGACGCGCCGCAAAATACGGCATGAAGCTGCTGGTGGACATACAGTATTCCGACTTCTGGGCGGACCCTGCCAAGCAGACCCGCCCGAAATACTGGGCCGCTCACGACCATAACACTCTCTCGGGGGAGATATACAAGTGGACGACCTGGGTGCTGACCGCCATCACCGAGGCCGGCGGCGACATCGGCATGGTGCAGGTCGGCAACGAGACCAACTGCTTCTTCTGCGGCGAGAAGGATATGTACAAGATCTGCGACCTCTTCGCAAGCGGCGACAAGGCGGTGCGCGACTTTGACAAGAACATCCTGATCGCGCATCACTTCGCGAACCCTTCAAACGCCGATCACTACTACTGGTACGCGAAGGTCATGAACGAGTGCAAGCTCGATTACGACGTCTTTGCGACTTCCTACTACCCCTACTGGCACGGCACCGCCGAGAACCTCACAAACGTGCTAAGGACTATCGGCAACACCTACGGCAAGTACGTCATGGTGGCTGAAACGGCGTATCCGTACACTTCCGAGGACGGCGACGGTTTCGGGAACGTGGTCTCCGCAGGTTCGGGCGGCGCAGATCTTCGGTATGATATCTCCGCGGACGGACAGGCGGAATGTCTGACGGATGTCTTTCAGGCTGTGGCGAACTGCGGCGATAAGGGCATAGGCGCATTCTACTGGGAACCTGCATGGCTGGGCGTCAGCGGCATTTCCTGGTGGGAGCAGAAGGATAAGTGGGCGCAGTACGGCTCGGGCTGGGCGACGGATTATGCCGCCGAGTACGACCCCGATGCGACTTCGGCAGGCGGTTCGTCCTACGACAATCAGGCGCTGTTCGACTTCAGTGGTCATCCGCTGGATTCGCTCGACGTGTTCACACGCGTCTACCCGAAAAAACAGAAGCCCCACATCGACGACCCCCACAATTTCAAGATCACCCGTCTGTACGGCGACCTCGACGGCGACAATGAGATCACCGAGAGCGAACTCTCGCTTCTGGAACGTGCCGTCGTGAACGACTACGTACCCGACGAGGAACAGTCGGTGCTGGGCGACCTCAACATGGACAGCAGTGTGGATGTCATGGATGTCATCCTGCTGGACAGATACCTGCACGAAGGCGGCCTTTCGGCGAATTGGAAGACTGTCATCGGCGAAAAAACAGTCTTTGAGCGCAAGTGACAAACAGCTTAAAAAGCGCTGATATTCCGCGGTATCCGCATAATGTGGATGCTGCGGATATTTTTATCCTCTTGTACATGGGCGGAAAACACTTGAATTTTCTGGAAGCATATGGTATAATATTCAAGGCAGGCGGATGCCCTGCCCGTACATCACAGAAAAAGAGGGACAACACATGGATATACTCGGATTCAAGATCACCGAAAACCACGATCTGAAACAGCCCTACAACAAGTTCGCAGGTCAGCTGTCGAAGTGGTACAACGGCGGAGAGATCCCCGTGCTCGCGAGTCAGGATATGCGCCTTACTCTCGAATTGCAGCGGCAGAAGCTGAGGTCGCTGGGCCTGGATATGAAATGCGGTCTCACCACCGTGCAGAGCAAGTACGGCGATACGGGCGGTCTGACCTACTGCGACAGGATATTCTCGAACAGCATCGTCAGCGGAAACGCCCAGCTCAACAGGAGCATCAGCGACAAGTCGCAGGGGGTCATCTTCGACGAAAAGCTCGGCATCACCGCCGTGATACAGGATCTGAAAGGGGAGACACGACCCAGTGCCGACATGGCGCTGTGCTGTCCCCACTGCGGCGCACCCTCGACCCTCGGCGAGCTTGAGAGCGGATGCAGATTCTGCGACACGCAGTTCCTGATGAGCGAGCTTTTCCCGAAGGTGATGAACATTTTCATCGGAAGAAAGAAGGACAACTCGCCGAAGAACAAGCGCGACTTTGCGATATGTCTGGCGGTCGGCATCGTCCCGATGCTCATCTACGCTCTCATCAGCGGCTCGGACAGTCTTGCCGAAACTATCGCCGCAGGGATCATTACAGGCGGCGTCATCGGCGTCTCGCTGTTCGTGTTCAAGAAGATGATCGAGACGTTCGCGCTGATGGGCAAGACCGCGAGAGGCGGTTCGCAGGCGCTGTCGTCGGTGCATTATCTGAGCAAGATCAAGCGTCACGACCCCGAGTTCTCCACCGAGTATTTCCGCGACAAGGCTATCTCGCTGTTCAGAATGGCTGTCTACAGCAAGAACGCCGGGGAGCTGACCTGCTGCAAGTGTCAGTGCCCGAAGAAGCTGGCGGACATCATCGAAGCGGACATCTACAATTTCGGCGTGAACAGCTGTAAGATAAAGGACGAGGTCTGCAACGCGGATGTCACCCTCTATCTCGACACGCTCCACTACAAAAACGGGAAGATAAAGGACAGGACGGACAAGGTACGCATGAATATGCGCAAGCGGATAAAGAAGCCGACCGAGCTGGGTTTCTCGTTCAGGGCGGTCAGCTGTCCCTCCTGCGGTGCGAGCTTCGACGCCCACAAAGCCAAAGCCTGCCCGTTCTGTCACGCCGAGTACGACATCGAGGAAAACGACTGGGTGGTCACAGATATTCGGTGACGATCGGTTCACGCATTTAAGATACCATTCCAAAAGGCACGGCAGATGTGTTTTTCTGCCGTGCCTTACTGTCTGACCTTATTTCGGAAATCCGTTGACCGCAACATATACCGCAAAGATGATGATGTCTATCGCCATGTCATTAAAACAGAGTGCATATCCACGCCGCCAGTGCGGAGGCTGCGGGAAAAATCACCAGCAGCTTGAGCAGCTGACTTCTGATATTGAAGCCGTATTTTCTGTTTGAATACACGCTTTCGACTTCGGGAAAGTAATGCTGAAAGAATCTGTATCTCATAAGCAGAAAATAATCAAAGCAGACCATGTCATATATCTTGTATATCGAAAATATCAGCACGAACCGCAGAAAGAACTGCCCGAATGTAAATCCGCTGCGAAATCCGTCCCATATCGAGATAACGCCTACTCCTGCTATCATCAGAAAGCTGAAAGCCATCAGCGCCCAGCCGATAACTCGCGCACCGTAGAACAGCTCTGTCTCTCTCGGCTTGATAACCTCCTGCGCTTCCTTTGGTGCCGAAGAGAAAAACTTTTTATCCTGAATAAAAGCGACCGCAGAAAGCAGCATCAGGGATATCGCTGCGCAGAATACTATCGCTAAAAATATCGTTAAAAGCATTATATCTCACCTCGCTCGCCGTTCAGCCACCTTATTATCTCCCTCTCCGACAGCTCGAATGCCCTCATGCACACCGCTCTGTCGGTCAGGAAGCTGCGGTAGACAAGCCCGATAAGCGGTACCGCCGCATACAGCAGCCGTTCGCGCTTTCTGTTCGGCATTACGCCTATAAGGTGGCTCGCCTTCGGGAAGATCAGCGCCTTGCAGTCTTTCTCATATGCTGCATTGTCAAGCCGCTTTTTCATATATCTGACAGAATATTCAGACCACCACGCTTCATCGTGACCGCCCGCTATCATCAACACTCTTGCATCTGACTTTTCGATATGCAGAGCGGCTTGTTCCACACGCTGTTTATCCCTGTATGCGTCACGGTAAGCACACCACATCCTCGTGACCCTGCGCCCCTCCTCGTCGTCGTAAACATATCTCATCATGCCGCCCGATGAAAAATCGGCTGTAACGTATGGGATATCCTCGCCGTTGAACGTCGCGACCGAACGTCCTGTCATCGTCTTTTTGTCGGCAAGCGTACCCTCGAACGGAACGTGAGTCGGAGAACAAAGAACCAGGCTGTCAATACCACCGAAATGCTCCGCCGCAAGTACAGCGAAGACCGTTCCCATCGACATTCCGTAAATGCTTATGCTTTTGAAGCCCATATCTCTCAGTGTGCCGATAGCCGCACCGAACATCTCCAGCGGAATGCGGTCGGGAGAATCGTGGAGACCCTCCGCCCCGAACAGCGAGACCGACAGTCCCGCAAAGCCGAGATCTGCAAAACGCTCGGCTATCATCCTACCGGGAAGCAGACTCTTTTCGCCGCCCATTATGACGATAACGGCTCTGTCCGAACCTGCGTCGGGCTGTACCAGATGACCTGCAAAGCCGTGATCGGTCATATTATAATGCCTGTATTTCATTACAGTCGTTCCTCCTTATCCCTGCCGCACACGCAAGCCACAGATAACAGCATAAACGCTATCCCCCACGACTCTCCTCCTGCAAAAATGTGCCTGAATATCTGCTCGCCTGTCAATGCCGTCAAGCCTTTACCGAGTACCTGACATATCACAAAAAGCACAGCGTCCCCCTGAACGGGTGAACAGCTTGAACAGGTTCGGGAGCCTGCCGCCGAGACGGAATGCTTTTTCAATATTTCATTTTACCTGAATTTCATTTCCATTTGTGTTAGTTATTGCTAACTGTATTATATCACACTAAAGTCTAAACGTCAATATGATTTTGAAAAAATCTCGCCTGCACATATTATTCTGTTAGTTTTCAGTCATTTGATATGTTGTACAATATAGATAACTGCATTGATCGGGTTTGTAAGGTGTGAATTTTGAAAAGCGCGGCTTCTGCCGTATGCATCGTGCAGCAAGAAAGGTACGATAACAACAGCAAAGACCGACCCGATAATTCAGCATTTCGGGTCGGTCTTGTCTGTCAACTTATTCCAGACCTTTCAGCACGCCCACCATGTCGATGCGCTTGATGCGCTTCGAGAACATGAAGCCCACCAGCACCGAAATGCCGATGACAAACGCCCCCGAGATGACAAAGGTAAGCGGCTTTATAAAGCAGGGCCAGTCGATGGCGTCGCCGTTTGAATCCATCATCGCCTGCAATATCTTCCTGCCGAACGGGATGCCGCACACCGCACCGATCAGCGACAGCCAGAGGTTCTGCACCGAGATGAGCCTGCGGACTCTCGGGCTTCCGAAGCCCATGACTTTCAGGGTCGCAAACTCCTTTTCGCGCTCGTTGAAGCTGAGGTTGCCCGAGTTGTAAAGCACGATGACTATCAGCAGTGCCGAGAAGAATACCATGAAGTATACCAGCAGGTTCATGACCTCCATCGTCTTGTCGAAGGCGGCTTTCAGGTCGTCCATGCTGTGTACCGCCGATACGCAGTCCAGATTCTTTGCATCTGAGCAGTCCTTCTTAGTGACCATCATCTGCGGCTTGAACTCAAAGCCCTCGCGCTCGTAATCGCTGCGGAGTATGGTGATACCCGTGATGGACGGGTGACGCGAGATGAGCCCGATCTTGCTCTTTATCCATTTGCTGCCGTCAGTGGTTTTCCAGAAGACGCTGTCGCCTGTTTTCAGCCCCAGCTTTGCCGCCTGCTTCATCGTGACCGCGACGGTGCCCTCTTTCAGGGCGCTGACGTTCAGATCGGTGTCGGAGATGCAGAACAGCCCCTTGCCCTCTGTTACGGACAGCTTGCAGCTGATGATGTCGTCCGAAACGGGGTGGTCGCTCGCAGCTATGGATATAAGCCCCATGCCGACAAGCTCGCCGTCGTAATCCGCCGAGAGGCTTTCGGCTTCTTCGATCGAACAGCTGTCGGTGAGGATCACCTGACTGCTGTAATTCTGAATATCATCAAAATACCAGCTTCGCACGAACCCGAGGGTGTCGAAAGCGCCGAGGCCAAGCGTCATCAGCATCATGCCCACGCAGGTGCCGAAAATTCCCATGACCGCACGCAGCTTCGAGCGCGAAATGTCACGCAGGCTGTAGCGCGAGGTAAATCCCAGCCTGCCCCAGAACGGCAGCTTCTCGAAAATGCAGGGCTTTGCGGTCTTTGCCGTTGCGGGGCGGAGCGCTTCGGAGGGGTGGATCTTGAGTATCTGATAGCAGCTGAGATACGCCGCACCCGTGCAGATCAGCACGATCATGACCGCCACGATGACGCTCTGATAACCGACCCCGCCATTCCAGTCAGGGCAGCGGTAGAACTTTGAGAACATATCTATCATCACTCTGCCGAAGGTGTAAACGCCAAGCACCGCACCTGCCAGACAGCCGAGCGCCGAGAGAATGAAGCTGTACCCCAGATAGTGCGTCATTATCCTGCTGCGCTTCATGCCGAGAGCGTTGAGCGTTCCGATCTGCGTGCGCTGCTGCGCTACCATACGCTTCATCGTCGTGGTGATGACAAGCAGAGCTATCGCCACGAACACGAACGAGAAAATGTAGGAAAAGCTGTCATGCTGGTTCAGCTCGTCAACAAGGCGTTTGTAGCCGTCGATGCTTATGCGGTCGGCGATGAAAGAATATTCGCCGTCAAGTGCTTTGTCGATATTGCTTTCATAAGACAGCGCCTTGCCCTCGCAGGTGAAAACTATCTCGTTGTTGACACGCATTTCTTCGGGCAGGACTTTCTGCGAAAGGTATGCAAAGCCGATGTTGTGGAAGTCGGTATCGGTATCGCTTGAAGCGCAGGAGAAGATATGCTCGGGCGACATGATCAGACCCTTGATCTCCTTTTCGATATCCTGCCCCATAACGTGAACGGTGAACTTGTCGCCGACCTGCATTCCCCATGTGTCCGCAAAAGCCTCGAACAGCCACACGCCGTCGGTATCTTCGGGGTCGAAGTCAGCACCGCTGACCGTGTAGGGCTTCGTGACGACATTGTCGTTCTGGAAATAGCACCATATCTCGGCGGTGTTGTATTTTTCGTCCGCCTTGCCGAGGACTTCCGTGCGAAGCTGAACGTCGCTGATGCCGTCAATGGCTTTGACCTTGTCAGCCTGCGTTTTGTCGAATCCGCTGCCGTATATCCAGCCGTCGGAGAAGTTCGAGCTTTCGGCAAACTTGCTCATGGCACGCCGTCCGCCGATAACGTCCGACTGAAATCCCGTGAGGCACCACATCGCCACCGCCGCAAGAATGAATATCGAGAAGAACTGCGCGAAATTGCCCTTGATATCGCGCAGCATTTTTTTCCTAAGCATACCGCTGCCCCCTTACCACTCGATCTCGTCCGCCGAGAGGGGGTGCTCGTTTACTTTGATGGACTTGATCTTTGCATTCTTCATGTGGATGACCTTGTTGGCGCACTTTGCGATGTCGGCGTTGTGGGTCACGAGGATGACGGTGTTGCCGCCCTCGGTGGAGAGCCTTTGCAGCAGGTCGATGACGATCTTGCCCGTCTCGGAATCCAGAGCACCTGTAGGCTCGTCGCCTAAGATTATCTTCGGGTCCTTCGCAAGGGCGCGTGCGATGGAGACTCTCTGCTGCTGACCGCCCGACATCTGCGCGGGGAACTTGTGCTTCTGGTCAGAAAGCCCCACGCGGTCGAGCATTTCGTCAGCGTCGAGCGCGGTCTTCTTTATGTCCCTGACCAGCGCCACATTCTCGTAAGCCGTCAGCCCCGGGATGAGGTTGTAGAACTGGAATATGAAGCCGATCACGTCTGCACGGTACTGCGACAGCTTCTTGTCGTTGAACGAGGATATCTCCTGACCGTCCACGATCACCTTGCCCGAGGTCGGCACGTCCATACCGCCCAGCATATTCAGCACGGTGGATTTGCCCGCGCCCGACTGACCGAGTATCACCACGAACTCGCCCTTGTCTATCGTGAAGCTGACATGATCGACCGCCGTCTGAGCGCCCTCGCCCTTGCCGTAGGTCTTTACGACGTCCCTGAATTCAACTGCTGTCTCTTTCATTTTCCGAATCTCCTTTATTCCTGTGAAAGCACGTAATTTACGAGTTTTTCGGCGTTTCCTCATCGGGCACCGAGCTTATCATCATGCTTGCCTCGCCTGCCTTTTCAGGCTCGACGCCGACCTTCGAGATGAAGAAGTCCTGCAATATAGATCGTTATCAGATATTTTTTCTGCTGTTCCGGCAGCATTTGGTTAGCATTATATAACCACAGAATATAATATCACTTGAAAATGGTAATGTCAATGATCGAAGTCTATGAGGTTAGCAAATTCTAACTATCGCACAAAAACGGCAGTTAGTTACACATAACTATTATCTATAACTACAGTATAGCAAAAGTGACAGCAGCCGAACATCAGCTGCTGTCACTTTTTTATCGGGAAGTGTACAGATCATTTCTTTACGTTGAATGCGCCCCTGTCCCCTTAACCTTTATTTCGGAAATCCGTTGACCGCAACATATACCGCAAAGCTGATGATGTCTATCGCCAGCACCACCGCCGCGATTATGGCGGCTATTTTTATGCCTTTTTTGGCTTTTTTCCTGTTCTCCTCAGTGACGATGTTTTCCTTGATGTCCGAGTATATCGCCGCGCCTGCGGTCTGTGTGGGAGCGGCAGCAGCAGGCTCGGGCTCGGGAGCCTTATTCAGCACCAGCTCGTCGAGGGAGATGCCGAAAAGGTCGCTGATGGCTACCAGTTTTTCAAGGTCGGGGGTCGAGTCGCCGATCTCCCATTTCGAGATAGTCTGTCTCGAAACGTTCAGCCGATTGGCAAGCTCTTCCTGCGACAGCCCCTTCTGCTTGCGGAGCTCGTAGAGTTTATTGTTGAAATCCATGATAAACCTCCTATCACATACACCTATATGTATATTATAACACAACAGCCGACCCGAATCAACATTTTCTTTCGGTCTCCGCCGAGGAGCGCCTGCGCAGTATCACGAACAGGACAGCCGCGCATACCGCATAGAAAAAGGTCGTGACGATGCTTCCCTCGATGCCGAAAGAGCTGCCGTTCACCACGTTCCTGCCGACGCTCTCGGCGTTGATGACAGAGGTGTACTCAAGCGACCCGGCACCGCTGACGGTCAGCCCGAAGATGTTCGCCAGTGCGAAGTTCCAGATGAAGTGCAGTCCGCAGGACGCCAGTATGCTGTCGGTCAGCAGCATGACGAGCAGGAATATCGCAGAGATGAGCAGATTGTTGAGCATACCTACCGCTTCGACCGCCGTACCCGACGACTGCATCGAGGAGATGTGCGGCACCATGAAAAACGCCGTGCTGACCGCAAACGCCGCAGGAGTGCCCAGCTTGTTTTTCAGGCTTGAGAAGGCAACTCCCCTGCACAGGAGTTCCTCGTGAGCGCTCTGGAAGATGAACATGAGCCCGCTCAGCAGGATAGACAGGATGTCGGGATGTGCTGTCAGTCCGTTCACCCTGACAGTCCCTGTGAGCACCACCGAGGCGATGCAGGCGGCGGCTAAGACAGCGCCGATAAGCAGACCGATCAGATAACAGCCCACGCCTTTTTTCACGAACATCTCCGACAGCTTTTTCTTCTCGAACAGCCGCCAGTAGAGCAGTACAAGAAGGCAGGGCAGCAGATAGTTCAGCGCCGTGAACAGCTGTCCCGCATAGCCGCCGAACGCTTCGCCCTTCAAGGGGTCGAGCCCGAGCGGGTAGTGCATCAGCACGATGACGGCGGTGCCGAGCACCATACTGCCGAGATTTGCAAGCAGATAGCCGAGCAGCTTCTTTATAAAGAACTGTATCTTCGGCATCTCATCGCGGGTGTTGAAGGGCGAGACGTTCTTAAAAAACTGCCCGACCTTTCCTGCGCCCGTACTTTTCTGAACTGCGATACAATTGCTTTTCATCAACGATTCCTCCTTGTTCGGTTCGGTGTTTCATCCTATGGTCTCATCATACCATTTTTGCCCGAAACAGTCTACCAACTAAGGCAGGAAATCTGTCAACGGGGCTTAACGATCGTGTTAAACATCGTTGCAAGCCCCGTTTTTCAAGGGTTTTAGCATATCACGCCCTCGGAGAGGGACGTTTATCAAAAGTCAAGATGCTTGACCGACGCAGATGAGCGGACGGTTATTTTTTCACGGGCGAGGGATGCTCTCAACGCCCTTTTTCAGCCGTTCAAGACCGTCGCGGAGAAGCGTTTTCGGGCAGGCGATATTCATGCGCAGGAAGCCCTCGCCACCGAAGGGGCCGCCGTCCGTGAGGTACAGACCCGTGCTGCTGCGGATGTGCTGAGTCAGTTTCTTCGAGCTGACGCCCAGCTCCCTGCAATCGAGCCACAGCAGATAGGTCGCCGCGGAAGGGGTCAGCTTTATCTCGGGGATGTTGCGGCTCAGGTAGTCGCTCACCAGATTCCTGTTGGAGCAGATGTACTCCCTCAGCTCGTCCAGCCATTCACCGCCCTGTTCAAACGCCGCGACGGCTGCCTGCACCGCGAACGCGTTCGGGTAAGCGCAGTTGTCGATGGTCAGCGCCCTGCTCACCGCTTTCCGCAGTTCCTCGTTCCTGACGATGACCGCCGAGCTTTGCAGTCCCGCGAGGTTGAAGGTCTTGGTCGGCGAAACGCACACTATGCCGTTCTCCGCGCAGAGCTCCGACGCGCTGTAGTAGGGCACGTAGCTCACGTCGGGGTCGGTGAGGTCGCAGTGTATCTCGTCCGAGACCACCGTAACGCCGTACCTGTCGGCAAGCTCGCCTATCTCCGCAAGCTCTTCCCTGCTCCATATCTTCCCGACGGGATTGTGCGGATCGCTCAGCAGCATGAGCTTCGTGTCGGGGTCGGACATCGCCGCTTCGAGCCGCTCACGGTCTATCGAGTAGACGCCGCCGGTCTCGCTGAGCGGACAGTCCAGCACCCTCCGCCCGTTCTGCTCGATCAGCTTGTAGAAAACATAGTAGACGGGCGACAGTATCAGCACCTTGTCGTTCGGCTCGGTGAACGCCTTGATGCAGCAGGCAAGGGTCGGTACCACGCCGCTGCTGAACATCATCTCGCTCTTCCTGAACTCCACCCCGTGACGAGTCTTCCACCAGCCGATGTACGCCGTGTACCACTCGTCGGGTATCACCGAATACCCGAAAATGCCGTGCTCCGCACGCTTCATGATGGCGTCAACGATGGCAGGCGCGGTCTGAAAATCCATGTCCGCCACCCACATGGGCAGCTCATTCTCTCCGCCGCTCCACTTGACCGAGTTAGTCCCCCTGCGCTCCGTTACCTTGTCAAAATCGTATCTCATATTACTCTCCCATATCCTGCCGAACGTCCCCGCCCGCGTATTTACTCTGATTATATCTCTTTTTCACATGATTGTCAATCCTGCCCGCACCGCATAAAATGACAACGTTGTCAGATTTTCTCCCCCTCATCCACTCCCCCCATATTGACACACTGCCCCCGTTCTGCTATAATCTACTTATGAGGGGTCGTGAGTGCGGGTTTCCCCCAGCAATACCGCACTCACTACCCCCGAGAAAGTCAAACAAAGGAGCTTGGTAATATGAAGAAGAGTTTTGAGAAGGGGTTTGTTACTCCGCTGCCTGTGTTTATTATTGCGACGTACGGGAAGGACGGCAAGCCCAACGCCATGAATGCGGCGTGGGCGGGGCAGGTCGGCGGCGACCTCATCTCCATCAGTCTTGGGAGCCACGTTTCGACGGAGAACATTAAAGCGGCGAAGGCTCTGACCGTGAGCTTTGCCACGAAGGAATTCCTTGCGGAGTGCGACTATGTCGGCATGGTATCGCAGGCGAAAGTCCCCGACAAGTTTGAGAAGGCAGGGTTCACCGTCACGAAGTCGGAGAAGGTCAATGCGCCCGTCATCGACCAGCTGCCCGTCGCGCTCGAATGCGAAGTCAGGGACATCATCGAAGAGTACGGCGAGACCCGAGTAGTTGCGCAGATCGTCGGCATGACCGCCGATGAGAGCGTGCTGACCGACGGCAAGGTTGACCTCGGCAAGCTGAACCCCCTGATGTTCGACTCGTCGGCGAGAGCCTACCGTGAGATAGGCGGCATTGTCGGCGGCGCATGGGACGCAGGAAAGAAATTCGCGGAATAACAGAACAACTCCCCGAAAGCTGTGACGGCTTCGGGGAGTTCGGTTTTTGTGGATCATTCTATCCTAATCCTGCCCGAGATCTTCGGGAGGGGCAGCCTGAATCTGTCGGGGAGCTGCGGTCCGCACGCCGCAGAGCCGACGCCTGCCATGGCGAAGTCTGCGCAGATGACGGTGTATCCGCACTTTTCAAGCTCGAAATTGTGGCGTTTCGAGGCGAGCTCTTCCTGAGTGTATTCCGACGCGCTGAAGGAGAAGCCTTCGGGCTCCGCAAAGCCGAGGGAAACGCTGCCGTCGGTCACGGACATCCGCGTGCAGCCCCAGTGGGAGCCGTTCTCCTGCGGTCTGATGTAGTCCTCGTGCATATCCGCCGCCTTCGAGGCGAAATTGCCGATGTAGGACGCGTGGTGCTTGTCGCAGTAGCTTTCATATTTTCCGAAGCCAAAGTACTCGACGCTGTCGAACTCCTTCGGCAGGAACAGCCGCAGACCGAACCTCGGCAGGAACTCCACCTTGTTTGAGAACTCCGCCGAGCACTCTATGTTGAGCTTTCCGTCGCTGCCGATGCGGTAAACGGCTTCGAGCTTTGCGAAGGGCTGATGTATGCTCCAGCCGAAAGCCTGCTTTGCGCGGATGACCGCACAGCCGTTCTCCTGCGAGATTGCTGTTTCATATACTTTTATGATATAGCCGTTCAGGTGCGCCGTGTACCAGTCGTTCTTCATCACGTCGTTATCGACGGGGGCGCGGAAGAAGTTGTACTCCATCGGTCTTGCGAGAAGAGCCTTCTCCCCTGCGAAAATGCCGTCAAACTGCGCTGTCCGCCTGTTGAACAGGTACTTTCTGCCGCCTGCGGTCACGGTGAAGTCAAGAGGCGTTTCGGTGACGGCGGGAGCCGTACCAACCGCAGGCAGGAGCGGCTTTTTCTCCGCCGCGAACACCTTTATCTGGTCAAAGCAGACCTCTTCGCCGTCCTCAAACGCGCTGTAGCCGTTCTTCGCGGTGAAGATGAAGCGGATGTAGGTGTCCTGCCCGAAGGTCTGCGCCGCTTCGGGGATGACCACCTCGGCAGAACCCATGGGCGGGACGGAGAAGCCGAAACTTCCCTCGGCGGCTTTTCCGCCGTCGTAGGTCAGCTCCCATTTGCAGTCGAGATACTCGCCAGCGTCGATGAACCTAAGCAGGCTCTTCACCGCGAATCTGTCGGGGGCGGTGCGCCCGACCCTCACGGGGCGGTAGACCTGCTTGACTTCGAGCAGACCCGTGTGGGGCGTCCTGTCGGGATAGCAGAGGGCGTCCATGCAGAAATTGCCGTCGTCGTGGCGTTCGCCGCTGTCGCCGCCGTAGCCGTATTTCGGCTTCCCGTCTTCGGTGCTGCCGAGTATCACCGCGTGGTCGGCCCACTCCCAGACAAGACCGCCGATGAGACGGTCGCTCTCCATGAACACCTCGTGGTATTCCTCCAGATCGCCGGGGCCGTTGCCCATGGCGTGGCAGTACTCGCAGAGCACGAAGGGGCGCTTCTCGTCCTCACGGGCAAGATAGGAACGCACGCCGTCGGTCGCGGTGTACATCTCCGAGACCATGTCCAGCACGTCGTCGGAAGTGTCGTCGAGCTTATGGGTGCTTTCGTAGTGAACTGGGCGCGTGCTGTCGAGGGACTTGATGAGCTTTGCCCCCTCGCGGAGATTCTCGCCCCAGCCCGACTCGTTGCCCAGCGACCAGAAGATGACGCTCGGGCGGTTGACGTCACGGGTCACCAGCAGGCGCTCGCGGTCCAGCACCGCCTCTCTGAACAGGGGGTCTTTCGCCAGCAGGGCGATGCCGTTGTAGCCGTTCTCCCATGACCATTTCAGGTCGTTGTAGACGTTGACACAGCCGTGGGATTCAAGGTCGGCTTCGTCGATGACGTACAGACCCAGCTCGTCGCACATGGCGTAGAATTCGGGGGCGTTCGGGTAGTGAGAGGTGCGGACGGCGTTGATATTGTGGCGTTTCATGAGGGTCAGGTCGCGGAGCATCTTATCGCGGTCGGCGTAAAAGCCCGTGTCGGGATAGCTGTCGTGGCGGTTCACGCCGAAGAGCTTGATATGCCTGCCGTTGAGCTTCAGCACGCCGTCCTCTATAGTGATCTTTCTGAAACCGACCCTCTCGCCGATGAGCTCGCTGTCGGTCTCCAGTTCGAGGCGGTAGAGATACGGGCTCTCGGCAGACCAGAGCTTAACGTCGGCGACGGCGCCTTCAAAGGGCTTCTCTTCCGAGACCTCACCCTCGCAGATGAGCTTTTCGCCGTCATACAGGCGCACCTTTGCCGACGCGCCCTCTGCCGAAACGCGCAGTATGCCGCGGTCAGTGCCGCTCTCGGGCTCGGCGGTGACGCGGTAATCGGTGAGCCGCTTCTCGGGTCGGGACAGCACATACACATCGCGGAAAATGCCCGACATCCTGAACTTGTCCTGGTCTTCGAGGTAGGTGCCGTCGCACCATTTCAGCACGGCGGCGGTGATGCGGTTCACGCCCTCGGTGAGCAGGTCGGTGATGTCGAACTCCGAGGTGTGGTGCGACACCTGCGAATACCCTGCGAAACGCCCGTTGACGTAGAGGTAGAGACAGCTGTCCACACCCTCAAAGCAGAGTATCCTGCGCATACCGTCGGGGGAGTAGCTGTAGTCCCTGCCGTAGACTCCCACGGGGATATCATCGGGGACATAGGGCGGGTCGAAGGGGATGGGGTAGCAGACGTTGGTGTACTGGGGGATGTCATAGCCGTGGAGCTGCCAGTTAGAGGGGACGGGCATCCTGACGCTCTCCGCCCCGATGAAGTCGTCGGGCATATCTATGATGCTGTCGAAATAGGCGAAATCCCACTCGCCGTTCAGCAGCTCGAAACGCTGCGAAGTCTCACGCAGCGCAAAAGCGTCCTGCCCTTTCGCGAAGGGGATGAAGTACGCGTGGTCGGGCAGAGTGCCGATGTGCAGCGCCTTCGCGTCCTCGTGGTATATCATTTCGGCTCTTGGCGAGCCTTTTCCTGCAAGCTGTGAAATATTCATACAAACTTCCTTTCCTGACATCCGCACCGCCCCAAAGCGGCGGCGGACTTTGCTGATACTATTATTATAATCATCTTGACAAGATAGTCAATACATGATAGTATATAATTATAACAAAAGTATCATATATTTTCAGAGGAGATGAGAAAAATGTTTTTCTGTGATTACCCTATCAAGAATAATGAGGTGGGTCTGCCGCTGTTTCTCGACAACATCGGGAAGCACGTCTGCCAGCCGAGGACCGTCCGCGGCAGCGGCTTCACCCATCCGCAGATACTCTACTGCACGAAGGGGAACGGTGTGCTCTGCATCGACGGCAGCCGCATCGAGATACCGCCGAATACCGCGTTTTTTCTGCCGTCGGGCTACCCCCACGAGTACTACCCCACTGCCGAAGAATGGGACCTTCACTGGGTCGTGCCCGACGGCTACGCCTGCGGCGACCTGCTGACCTATATCGGGCTGGACAAGCCCACGGTCATCGAGCTGAAGGACACTGCTCTCCTCGAACACTTCTTTTCGCGGATGCACGAGTCGATACGCGGCGACAGCATCGGCGGAAATCTGCGCGCTTCGGGATATTTGTATAATTTTCTCATCGAGCTCTACCGTCAGATGAATTCGGGCAGGATCATCAGGACTTCAAACCGCGCCATAGTCGCCGCCATCGACCACATCAACAACTGCTACATGAACAAGATAACGATGGCGGAGCTCTGCGAAGTGACCGAGCTGTCGAAACAGCAGCTGTGCAGGCTTTTCAAGCGCTACCTGAACTCGCGCCCGATGGAGTACATCGCAAAGCGCAGGATACAGGCGGCAAAGGAGATGCTGACTTCCACAGAGATGTCCGTGGAGGATATCGCGGACGCGGTGGGATTCTGCAGCGGCAGCTACTTCTGCAAGCTGTTCAGCCGATATGAGGGCATGACCCCTACCCAATTCCGAAATATCTGACGGTATCGGATCTTTTGGCACAAATTGTAATAAATACGGCTCTGCGGTATTGACTAACTGCTGTCACTGTGCTATAATAATGTGTGAACAATAAACAAACGAAATCGTAATTACAGATAAAGCATCACACGTTACCAAACATTTGTCACAGAACAAAACAGGAGGGGCTGCCGTATGTATACAAAGCTCGCTGAGCATTCTATATTCAAGCGGATAACGGCTGTATTACTATGCCTTGTCATGATGACAGTGCTGATGCCGCAGCTTCCCGTCAGGGCTCAGACCACAGGAAGGACCGTCCGCGTCGGATGGCACGAAGCGCCCTACTTCATCACCGATGAAAACGGCAGACATTCGGGTTATACATACGATTATCAGCAGAAGATAGCCGCCTACACGGGCTGGAACTACGAGTACGTGGAGGGCAGCTGGACGGAACTACTGCAAATGCTCAAAAACGGCGAGATAGATATGATGGGGAACATCTCCTACATGGAGGAGCGTGCGAAGGACATCCTTTACGCTTCCCTGCCGATGGGTACGGAGACCTACTATCTCTTCGTCGCGCCCGACAACAAGGAGATACAGGCTGACGACACCGCCTCTCTCAACGGCAAGAAGATAGGCGTCGCAAAGGAGAGCATACAGTGTGCGCTCTTCAAGGAGTGGACAGCGTCCCACGGGATAGACGCCGAGATAGTCGAGATGAGCGGAGCCGCGGAGGAATCCCTGCCCATGCTCGGCAACGGCATCGACGCTTACGTCACGATGGACGTTTATGCCAATCTGAAAAAGTATGTGCCCGTGTGGAAGATAGGCTCTTCCGACTACTTCTTCGCGGTCAGCAAGAAAAGCTCCGACCTGCTCAACGACCTCAACTACGCGATGAACAGGATACAGGACGAGAACAAGTTTTTCAGTCAGGAGCTGAATGAAAAATACCTGCGGAATTCCGAGACGGCGCTGTTCCTCACCGACAGGGAGCTTGAATGGCTGTCGGCTCACAGCACCATCCGCGTGGGCTATCAGGACAACCACCTTGCGTTCTGCGCAAAAGACCCGCGGACGGGCGAACTCACGGGCGCTCTGAAGGACTACCTCGACTGCGCTTCGACGGCGCTCGAAAACGCGCAGCTGAGGTTCGAGCCTGTGGC
The DNA here is from genome assembly GCF_900119155.1 of Ruminococcus sp. YE71. Taxonomy (GTDB): domain Bacteria; phylum Bacillota; class Clostridia; order Oscillospirales; family Ruminococcaceae; genus YE71. The sequence goes on from NZ_FPIR01000003.1 coordinate 249,277, forward strand.
ATATCCCACGGTCAGCGAGGCTATCGAGGCGCTGAAAAAGGGCGAGATAGACTGCGTTTTCCCTGCGAATATGTCCTATTCCGACAGCGAGTCCGAGGGGCTTGTCATCACGCCCGCGATGATGAGCACCGAGATGCACGCGGTAGTGCGTTCCTCCGACAAGAAGTCTTTTCTCCAGAAGAAGCGGGTAACGGCGGCGGTCAATCAGGGCAACACGAACTATGTGCTGTTCCTGAAAGAGAATTTCCCCGACTGGGATATGAAGTACTATGAGAACACCGACGCCGCCCTTGAAGCTGTTGCGGACAAGGAAGCGGACTGCATCATCATCAGCAACTACCGTTTCGGCAACATCTCGAAGAAGTGTGAGAAGCTGCATCTTTCCACGGTCTACACGGGCGTGAACATGGACTATTACTTTGCCGTGCGAAAGGGCGACACCGACCTTTACTCCATCCTTTCGAGGATAACCGTAGCCGTCCCCGACGCGACCATCCACACAGCGCTGACCTACTATTCAGCCGAGGATGTAAAAACGGGCATCATCGACATCATCAAGGACAATATGCTGATCGTGATGACGGTGATCTCGGCAGTTCTGCTGGTCATCCTGTTACTGCTCCTGAGGAGCATCAAAGCCGAGAGGAAAGCGATGGCGAAGGAGAGCATGGTAAAGGCGCTGAACAGGAAGGTCTATGTAGACGCGCTGACATCGGTACGCAACAAGGGTGCGTTTGCGGACTTCATCAATGACATACAGGAGCGTATCGAGAAGGGCGAGATAATCGAGCTTGCGATAGGGATACTGGACTGTGACGGTCTGAAATCGGTGAACGACATACACGGGCACGAGAAGGGTGACGAGTATCTGAAAGCGGCGAGCAGGCTGATATGTCGGATATTCCAGCACAGTCCCGTATTCAGGATAGGCGGCGACGAGTTTGCGGTAGTATTACAGAATATTGATTTCAGCAACAGAGACAAACTGATAGAGGAATTTGAAGCTGAGAAGAGAGCGATATGTGAAGCAGCGAAGAATCCGTGGGAAGAGGTAAGAGTATCGGCAGGAATAGCGGTATATGACAGTAAGAGGGACAATACCGTGAATGATACGGTACGCCGAGCGGATGAGATAATGTATGCGAATAAGAGCGCGGCGAAGAAAGCAAGAGAAGCGCAATCCGAACAATAACTCACAAACGTCCCGTCCTCGCCAGGGCAGAAAAAAGTTTAGGAGGGAGGGAGACCCCCCTAAACTTTTTTGGTCTCTGGCGAGGGCGGGACGTTTGTGCGGTTTGGTTCAAAACCTTATTCCGAGGACGTGGATAAAATTTGCCCCGAGTTTCCTCGGGGCTGCTTTACTTTACATATTTCCTGTTAAATTCATGATTATACTCGCTGCTGCAAGCGGCGCTGTCTCACATCGCAATATCCGCTTTCCCATGCCGATCGGCTTCATGCCCATCTCCATCAGCTTCTCAGCTTCTCCGTCCGAGAAACCACCCTCACTTCCGATAAGCAACGCTATGTCCGTTCCACTCTTCAGCCCAAGCGAACCAAAACTCGCTCCGCCTTTCTCATAACACCATACTACCGTGTCACTCTTCGACGCCTCTACGGCCGCTTCCTCAAGCGTGATAAGCCCCCTTACCTCGGGTACTATCCCACGCCCCGATTGCTTCGCCGCTTCCAGCGCTATGCGGTTGTATCGGTTCAGCTTCTTCCCGAAACTCTTGCCGTCAGGCCGCGAGATACACCGCTCGGTCAGCATGAACGTGATGTCGTATACCCCCAGCTCTACTGACTTCTGTACGATTATCTCCGCTTTCTCACCCTTAGGTACTGCTTGAAAAAGATGCAGCCGTATGTCCGCTTCGGCTTCGCACGGCTGCGAGGATACTACCCGACCCTCTACCGCGTCGGGCGTGATGCTCTCCAGCTCGCAGAGATAGTCGATGCCTTCCCTGCATACGATGATGCTCTCGCCTACCCTCATGCGCAGACTGAGCGCTATGTGCCGCGCATCGTCTCCCGTGACCAGCACTCTGCCGTCCGCCACACTGCCGTTAAATGAACGTGTCATACTACCTCCGCTGCTCCTTTGCAAAGTCAATAACCGTTTTTCTTACCGCCGCAGCCGCCGTGACACCGTTGGATGCGGTCTTTTTTATCACTATCTCGCCGCCGCTCACCGCCGCGGCACTTCTCTCACATACGTTGTCTACGCCCGTTATCTTCTCGACGAACTCCGAATGCCCGAAATCGCCGCCTACCGCTTTCAGCTCGTCCGCCGAAAAGGTCACGAAAGGCACCCCCAGCCGCTTGCAGAACTCCGTCAGTCCGCGCTCGCCCAGCTTTCGGTCGATGCTCGCCACCGTGTATATCCGCGCCGTGTCGATGCCTGCCGACTCCACCGCCTCCGCGATGCTGTCGGCTGATATGCCCTTCCTGCACCCGATGCCCAGCACCAGATCCTTCGGCACCAGCGAAAGCGTCACCTCGAACGGATGAACGTCCTCGCTGCCGATGTAGATGCCGCACCTCGCCGCTCCGCGTGTTATCTCGGGCGGTATGTTCAGGCACTCGCAGTCGGTCATCAGCCCTATCTTCTCGCCGTCGAGGACTGCCGCCGCTATCTCCTTCGCCGCCGCCATGTCGGTGATGTTCAGCCCGTTCGCCGCCGCGAAACAGTCGGGCGAGAACAGTCCTCCCGAATCCGTCGCGGTCGTCACCGCCGCCTGTGCGCCCGTCACCTCCGCAAGCCGCCTTGCAAGTGCGTTCGCACCGCCGATATGCCCCGAAAGCAGCGGCACCGCGAAACGTCCGCTGTCGTCTGTCGCCACCACCGCAGGGTCGGTGAGCTTTGAACGGATGTGCGGCGCGATAGCCCTCACCGCGATGCCGCAGGCACACACGAAGATAAGTGCGTCATACTCCCCGAACAGGCGCTCCGTCAGCTGCCCGATGTCGGAAAAACTCTCCGCCTTCGGGTCGGTGTGCTTGAAAAAACAGAACCGTCCGCACTCGCACACGCCCGACTCGGCTATGCGCTCCGAAAGCAGTCTGCCGCGCTCCGTCAGCGAAATGACCGCCGCCGTCATGTCTTAGCCTCCCGAAACTCCGTCGAAAAGCCTGCGTCGTACAGCTTTGACAGCTCGTACTCGTTCCCGAGGAAACCGCCCACCGTGATGAGCGCGGTCTTGGTGATGCCGTTCGCCTTCGCCGTCTCTTCAAGCGTTCCCACCGTGCAGCGGCAGACCTTCTCGTCCTCCCACGTCGCCTTGTAGACGATCGCCGCAGGTGTTTCGGCAGAGTAGCCGCCCGCGATAAGCCGCCTTGAAAGCTCCCCCGTCATCGACGCGCTCAGAAACAGCACCATCGTTGCTCCGTGCGCCGCAAGACTCTCTATGCTCTCACGCTCGGGGACAGCCGTCCTGCCCTCCATCCTCGTGAGTATCACCGTCTGCGACACCGCAGGCAGCGTGTACTCCGCTTTCAGAGCCGCCGCCGCTCCGCAGAACGAACTTACCCCCGGACATACGTCATACCCGATGCCCAGCCTGTCAAGCGCGTCCATCTGCTCCCGTATCGCTCCGTAAATGCTGGGGTCGCCCGTGTGCAGACGCACAGACGTCAGCCCGCACGACTCTGCCCGCGCAAGCTCCGCGATGACTTCCTCAAGCGTCATCTTCGAGCTGTCAAATACCTCACAGCTCTCCTTCGTGTACCGCAAAAGCTCGGGATTGACCAGCGAGCCTGCATATATTACAAGGTCGGCAGCCTCCAGCAGCGCCTTCCCCCTCAGGGTTATAAGGTCAGCCGCTCCACAGCCTGCTCCGACAAAATGCACCATATTCTTACCTGCCCTTTCTCTCCGGGGGTTGAGTGCGGGTTTTGATTTGGGGAGACCCCCGCCTTAGCTATACACGGCTAAAAAAATGTTCTTCCCCTTGCCAAAATCAGATATGCGCCTCTATAAACGTCAAGGGACTATCTTTTAAACCACATCCATCAAACAACATATTAAGGCAACACCGCACAACCACCGGCTCGCGCCTTTGCACGTCATATGCTTGCATATTTTCCGTCATATTGCCCAAATCCCCCTTGACTTGCTTAAAAATTTTAGGAAGTGGGTTTGGGGGAGAACCCTTTTTTAAAAGGGTTTCCCCAAATAACTCACAGCACTCTCCCCCCGTCAAAGCACCGCACCCTGGAAACTGCCGCGGGAGAGGAGTTGTTTGTCGATGCTGTTGAGAACGCGTATCTTGTCGCGGCTCCATAGGGGGGCGAGGAGTTTTGAGCGGTCGCCGTCGCCTGTAAGGCGTGCTATGACCGTTTCGGGGGGCATCCGCTCTATCTGGGAGCAGACGACCGAGACGTACTCTTCGCAGGTCATGAGTCTGAGTTCTTGGCGGCGGTACATTTCGGCTATCGCCGTTCCCTCTTCGACGTAGAGCATATGGATCTTCACCATGTCGGGGCGGAGAGCCGCGAGGGTTGATGCGGTTTCGAGCATCATCTCGGGGGTCTCGCGGGGGAGACCGTTTATGATATGAACGCCCACTCTTATGCCGCGGCTTTTGAGCTTTCCGAAGCCTTCCCTGAACGCCGCGAAGCTGTGGCCGCGGCCGCAGAGGGCGGCTGTGCTGTCGTGAACGGTTTGCAGACCGAGTTCAACGGTCAGTTCGGTCTTCTGCGACAGTTCCGCGAGCATATCCACCGCTTCATCGGGAAGGCAGTCGGGACGGGTCGCGACGCTGAGTCCCACGACCCCTTCAAAGCTCAGCGCCGTTTCAAAAGCCTGACGGAACGCGCCGATGTCGCCGAAGGTATTGCTCCCCGACTGAAAATACGCGATGTAAAGACCGCTCTTGTTCTTGCGTGCGACCTTTTCCCTGCCCTCGGCGAAGCGCCGTGCCAGCTCATCGGGGGCTATCCCCGTGAACCTGCCGAGGGGTTCCCTGCCCGACGGACAGAATATGCAGCCGCCGCTGCCGCATTCTCCGCAGCGGTTGGGGCAGCCTGCGCCTATATCCAGCGACACGCGCTCGGCTCGCTGTCCGAACCTGTGCCGCAGGTAGTAGCTGTAGCTGTGATACCGCTTGTTGTCGTCCGAGAAAGCGAAGGGACTGCGGTTACTCATCGGCAGTACTTTCGGTGGGTTCTTCGCTGTTGTCGGAGGATGAATCGGGTTCGGATTCGGGCGGCTCGGTATCGGGCGGCTCGGTCTCCGACTGGGAGGTATCCGAAGGCTCGGTCTCTGAGGGCTGCGAAGACTCAGGAGGAACGGTAGTGGTCGTGGTCGCTCCGGGAGGATTGTTGTTGGTAGTCGTGGAGGAGCCTGCCTGCGGACTGTCGTCATCGGCGGTGGTCGTCACCCACATGGTTATACCCGTAAGCTCCTTGTTCTTGCCGTCGTCGGTGGTCTCTGCCTTGCCGCCGCCGCCCTCGCCGTCAGAGGGTCTGTCGGGCTCGTTGGGGTCGGCGTCGGGAGAGTAGGAGTCGGTTATCGGAACGAACATATTGTTGTCCTCGATGCTGTAGGGGTCATCGGCAGCCTTCTTGCCCTCGATGTCGATATATTCGCCGTCGCTGCCCATGCCGAAGCAGGAGGACAGGAACACATCCGCATTGTGGATATAGTCCTGTAACGGCAGCGAGCTGTTGAACCGCTTTTCGACTTCCGAGAGGTACTGTCCCGAAAGAAAGCTCTTGACGGTCAGCTGTTTTTTCTCGGTGAAATCCTGATAGTTGGTGAGGGCGAGGAAAATGCTGCCGAAGAAAAGAATGACTATCGCAAGTATTATCACGTTGACGGTATCCGAATGGAGCTTTTCGTCGGCTGCGGATATCTTCTCCGCCTCGCTGACGCAGTCTTCTTCGCCGAAAGCCGCGCTGTTCATTTCGTTTTCGTTCATATCCGCACCCCCTTACGCTATCATGTCGCCCGCGAGCATCACGAAGCTGAGTATGAGCAGCAGAGCCGCCCACGCCGTCCTGAGCGCCCTGGCTCTCGTGTAGGTGCCGCCTGACGATGCTTCGGCACGCTTTGCGAGGAAGGGCACGATCGGCGTCACGCTTATGAAGCTGACTGCCAGCAGCCAGCAGTTGTTCACCAGAAGTTTTTTCATGGGCTTGGAGAGGATGTACAGGTCGCCCCTGCCTGCCAGCTGACCCAGCCAGCTCTTCCACTCGCCGAAGCTGCCGAAAGCCAGCCCCGAGAACACCAGCATAGCCAGCGCCGCCGTCACGATGACGCGGATGAACGCAGGTATCTTTTCGAGCCTCCCGAACCCGAACAGCGCTTCAACAGTCATGATGACGCCTGCCGCAAGACCCACCAACAGGTACCTCGGCTCGGAGTAGTAGAAGGCGGTGGCCATCAGCGCCAGCGGAACGGTCAGCAGCGCCTTTGAAGCGGCGCCCTCGCCGCGGATGTCGGCGCAGAGGTCTATCATGCTCGTGTTGGCGCTTCTCACAAGGGAGCTGATGCCGTGCTTCGTGCATATCGGCGTGTAGTTCACGTCCACGCTGAAGCCGTTCATCCTCGCGATGCCCGTACCCATGTCGGAAAGCCCCATGAAGGTGAAGTAGGCGCTCCCGAAGAAGCATATCATGCCTATCCACGCCCCTGCAAGGGTGGGCTCGTCATGGGAAAGACCCGTTTCGTACAGCTTTGTCAGCACGGGCACAGCCAGTATCGTCTTTGCGAAGCCGAAGGCGAACCTTGTCAGACCTTCGCTGAGAAGATGCACGTCCATGTGGCGCTCTCTCAGCTGAGGCTCGATGTCGGCATACCTCGTCACGGGGCCTGCCAGCAGGAAGGGATAAGCCGACGTGTAGGTGAACAGCACCGCGGGGTTCTTCTCGGCTCTGCACCGCCCCTTGAACACGTCGAAAACGTATGTGAAATTCCTCAGCGTATAGAACGCCGCGCCCACGGGCACGAGGGATTCGGCTATCTTGAACCTGCTGCCGTCGGCAATGGTGCCGTTACGCGCAAACAGGAAAAATATCGCCGCATTCCACGCAAGATCTGCGGCGACGAGGGCTGCCGCAGCGCCTTTGCTGCTCTCCCTGAGTTTCCCGACTCCGAGAGCCAGAAAGTAGTCGGCGAGCATGGACAGAAGCACCAGAGCCGACAGCACCGAATGCCCCCACGAGATAAAGATGACCGACATTATGCAAAGGATAAGATTCTTATATTCCGCCGAGTGGTCGAAAAACAGCACCAGCACTGAGATCGGCAGGATAACAGATGCAAAGATCAGGGTCGAATAAGTCAAGGTCTTGTCTCCTTCTAAACGAAAATATTTTTATAAAGAACAGAAAGAATATTATTTGTACAATATATATTATAGCAATAAATTCACGCATTATAAAGTATTTAAAATACCTGTATATCTAATTCTATCACATTTCACAAAATTAAGCAAGCGAATTTATGAAAGAATTCAAACTTTTGGGAAAAAAAACGAAAAACACTTTTCAAAACCAAAGAAGTATGCTATAATATTTATATAATATAAAAATATAAATATATATTAAAGGCGGAGAAGTTCCGCGTCGGCTCGCCGCGCAGGTCCGCGTCAAATAAAGCGGCGTCCGTACAGAGAAAGATATTTAAGGAAAATATTATCCTGCGGACTTTTATGGAAGGAGTGAACGGTATGGCAAACGTATTCGTTACGGGAGCAAGCGGCATGATCGGCGTTGCACTGTGCGACAAACTGCTGCAAAAAAAGCACAAGGTCTTTGCGACTGACTTCAATTCAAATATGCTCGTCGGAACAGACCCCAACTACAATTTTACACAGTGCGAGATAACCGACTCGAAGACCCTCTCGGACGTGATCGAAAGTAATCAGATAGATACAGTAGTTCACCTTGCTTGTACCGTAGACAACGATTTCGACAACATGGTCACCGACACCGAGATGAAGCGTGCGAAACAGACGGATAAATATATCTACTCCGCTGCCGACAAGGCGGGCGTGAAGAATATGATCCTCACCAGCACCACCAGCGTCTACGGTATCCAGAAGGGCAGAGAGCCCATCAGAGAGACCACCGACGAAAAGGGCAACGGAAACTATGTGGACATGAAGCTCACCAGCGAAAAGCTGATGCTCAAGGCGTTCAAGAAGAGCGATACCATACCCGTTATCGCAAGGCTTGCGCCCATCTACACCGCAGAGTTCACCGACAACCTCAGAGAAAGGATCTTCGACAAGAAGGATAATGCGGCGTTCATCTTCAAGGAGGGCGAGTACGCATTCTCGTTCTGCTGTATGTACAACTATGTCGATTTCATCCTCGCCATCGTGAATATCCCGAAGGGCAGGTATGAGGGTATCTTCAACGTTGCCGACAAGAGACAGATCACCGCAAAGGAGATCGTTGACTACGAGCGCGAACACCACCGCATCGGCGCTGTTCTTCAGAGAAGCGCTCCCGCGGCTGTCAGCTACAACAAGAGCAAGGGCAAGATCGACTACAGATTTTTCGACCCCAACGCAACTTTCGCAAACTGGAATATCGACGTTACCCGCGCGGGCAACATCTGCCCTCTGCGCTGGAACCTCGGCAACACAAAGTAAAGCGAAAATACTGCACCGATTTTTTCGCTGATATGTGAGGTAAATGATTTACTAAATAGTCTATTGTGCTATTATTACTTCAAACACATTGTGCAGATTAAACAAAACGAGACTTTTGGAAATTATTTTTTTGAAAAATACTTGATTTACTGACAAAAATGTGATATAATAATTAACAGTAAAAATAAACATCGGCGGTGATCGCCGAAAATAACTGAGTAAGGAGCTGTTTAAAATGAGTGGATTTTTTAAGTTCGCAGCCGCAGCAGGTATCGCTGCTGTAGGTGTAGCCGCTGCTATCGCATACAAGAAGCGCAAGGAGCTGGAGGACTACGATTACGAGGAACTCGATGACGATTTCGAGGATTGCTTCGTAGACGAGACCCCTGCTGAGGACGCTGCTGATACTGTTAAGGAAGCAGTTGAAGACGTTGCAGAGGCTGCTGCTGATAAGGCAGAAGACGTTGCTGAGGAAGTTAAGGAAGCAGCTGAAGATGTTGTAGACGACATCAAGGAAAAGGCTGACAAGATCCTTGACAGCATCCAGAGCGACGAAGATTAATTTTTCGCATTCCCGAAATTTTTTCTTTTTCATACTTTCCTTTTTGAGAGACCGCTTATGCGAATAAGCGGTTTTTCATTTTGCGTAATTAACAGAATCCACCCGACACCGCCTATTTTCCATTGGATTTCCACAGATAATGGTGTATATAAATGATTTGTCGGCTGATAAAGATCACAAAAAATACGGCAGAGGGATCGACCTCTGCCGTTTTCGTTTTTTCGTTTTCGTAATATCACATACCGAAGATGCTCAGTATGCGCATCATTCCCGTGGAAAGATCGCTGTCGCTGCTGGTGCCGGGCTGTGTGACAACGGGGATAACGACGTTGGGGTCGTCGGTCTTGGAGCTGCTGTCGGTCTGGTCGTCCTTGGAAGCGGTCTGGTCAACAGCGCTGCTGTCCTGATTGGAGTCTACCGACGAAGACGAACCGCTCGAAAGGTCGCCGCCGATGAGGTCGTAGGTGGGCATATAACGCTCGGTTATCGAAACGTTGTCCATCGTAGCGTCTCCCGCGGTCGGGCTCTTCATGGTGATGCAGACAAAGTAGCTGCCCTCTTCAAGCTGGTAGATGGACGCCAGCGAGTACTGGCTCTCATCGGTAAAGCCCGTCTTTCCGCCGACCACATAGACATCCGACTTGCCGTCAGCGTCGCGGTCGATGAAGAAGCCGTCATATCTCTCGTGGAAGATGCTGGTCAGCTTGATGCCGTCCTCGTTCTTGTTGCTGGACTTGGTGGTATATTCCTTTGCGGACATGACGTTCAGGAAATCCTGACTGATGGCAGGATTGTCGATAGCGTACTTGACTATCATAGCCATGTCGAGCGCTGTGGAGTAATGGTTCTCGTTGTGCAGACCGCTGGCGTTGGTGAAGTGAGTACCTGTCAGACCAAGCTCCTCCACCTTGGCGTTCATCATCTCGACGAAAGCCGCCTCGGAACCTGCCACGTAGTTCGCAAGACCGAGGGTAGCGTCAGCGCCGCTGGGCAGGATAGCGCCGTAAAGCAGGTCGCGTACAGTCACCTTCTCGCCTGCAACGAAGCCTGCCACCGAAGCATTCTCGTCCGCGAGGGTCTTGATGTCAGCCTTCGTGAACTTGTAGGTATCGTTCAGGTTATCGCAGTTCTCAAGAGCCACGATTATGGTCATGATCTTTGTCAGCGAAGCGGGATAAGCCTTCTTGGTGTAGCTCTTTCCCGTGTATATCTTATTGTTGTCGCAGTCGAGCAGAACCGAATACTTAGCCGAAACGCTCTCCAGCTGCATCTTCATGAAGTCGAAGTCCTTCTCGGGGTATTCCATCTTCGGCTTTACTTCTTCCTGAACAGGCTCAGCCACCGAGCTGGATTCCGCCTCTTCAAAACTGTAGGTGTGCTGGGGCATATTCTGATTCTCTTCGATACCCTTTCTGCCCGTAACGACGAGCACCGCCGTTCCGACAGCAAGCAGCATTATCATGATGAGGATAGCGCAAAGTGCCGCGTTACCCGTATGATTCGCCGCTATTCTGGTCATTCTCTTTCTCATTACATTTCCTCCCTTATACTACCTATGCTTTTCCCTCTTCAAGCTCGTATTCGGGCTGAGCCGAGAACATCTCGCTGTTTTTCAGCTCCGCATAGCAAGCCTGCAAAATGTCACGCCTTGTGACGATGCCGATGAACACTCCCCGTCCGTCAACAACGGGCACGAAGTTCTGGTTCATACTCAGCATGAACAGGTCTTCGATGGTAGAATCCACCGATACAGGCTCACACATGACCCTCTTCGGGACATCGCCGACCATATACGCTTCAAGACCCGTAATGTCCTTCACGCCGTTTTCCAGCATGAACCACAAAAAGTCCCCCTCAGCCATGGTCTTTACGTATTCGCCTGCCTTGTTTATCACGGGAACGGCAGTATAGCCGTGCCTGCGCATTATCTCCGCTGCCTGCCGAAGGGTCGCGCCGTCGCTGATGTACGCGGTCATGGCCTTCGGTCTAAGCAGCTGCAATATATTCAAGCTGCTCATTCTTTACTTGTATCCTCTTGGCTCTCCGAGTCCTTCTTTTCTTCGGACTCAGACGAGCTGTCGTCTTTATCTTTCTTGTCCTTGTCAGCCTTGCTGTCCTTTTTGTCCTTGTCCGACTTTTCGTCGGCAGCAGGCGCGAACTTGTACACCAGTTCCCCGAACTTGTCGAAGTCTATGCGCTTCAGGTCGTCGGTGGTGATGCCCATGGAGTACATATCGTCGGTGGAAATGCCGTATTTTCCGCATATCTCCTGACAGAAGCCGAGTCTTTCGTCCTCGGTCATAGCGTCGAAATCCGTAAAGTCGGCAAGGAAATCCTTGTCGAAATATCCGCCCTCATACTCCGCCGACAGCTTCTTCACAACAGCCGTTTCGATAAGCTGCTCCTCGCCCTCGATGTTATACGAAGCGGTGTATTTTTTCAGCGTGCCTTCCTCATCGAAGTAGAAATCGTACACGGTGATGAAGGTCTCACCCGTGTAGGTGTACTCCTCGACGGTCATCCCCTCGGTATCCTGGGGGATATGGGTATAGGTGCGCTCAAGCTGATTTTCGATCACGCTCCTGACAATGCTCATCTCGCCCGCGTCTTCGGTCGCCGCGTAAGCCTTGATGTTCATGTCCGCGCTCACTGCGCCGTCAGCCGTGCTGATGTAGGCGGTGTCGGAAGTGAGCGTCTCGCCGCCCTCTCTCCTGAAACCGACATACACGCTGCTGCCGTCGCTCGCCTGCGTCCTGTAGGTGACTATCTCGGGCTCATCCGAAAAGGTTATCTCCATTTCGTAGGTATACGCGCCCTCAAACAGAGCCGCCGTCCTGGTCAGGAGCTCCCCTGCCTTGTAATCCTCCGCAGAAGCGGTCGCAGAAACAGAAGCCGATCCGGTCTCTTCAACGCTCTCGGCAGGACTTTCCACAGCCGCCGCCGTAGTCACGGCAGGTTCGGTCTTCTTCGGCTCGGTGCCTTTCTTTTCCTTGTCCGAGCTGCCGCATCCGACAGCAGAGACCGCCAGAATGGCAGCCGTTATACATATGATAATTTTATTTTTATTTCGGTACATTCTGAGATTCCTTTCTTACATAAGCGCATACTGCGCCTTTATAATTATACAACAATTATGCCCTATTGTCAAGAGCATTTTACGTGTGCCTTGTGACGATAAAGTGAAAGTACCACCTTTACTTTTCCATCAGAATGTGCTATAATTAACTGGGGAGACCCGCCTCAGCTTCGCACGTCCGCCTTAGCTTCGCACGTCCGCCTTAGCTTCGCACGTCCGCCTTAGCTTCGCACGTCCGCCTTAGCTTCGCACGTCCGCCTTAGCTTCGCACGGCTAAAAAAGAGTTTCCCCCAATAAAACAAACAGTCAGTTCAAGGAGTGAGCAAGTATGAGCAGTATGAACAGCACGCCGTCGGGAGAGCGTGTACACATTGGGTTTTTCGGGTGCAGGAATGCGGGAAAGTCGAGTGTTGTGAATGCCGTCACGGGACAGGACATAGCGCTTGTTTCGGACGTTGCGGGCACGACCACCGACCCTGTAAGCAAAGCGATGGAGCTTCTTCCTGTCGGTCCCGTGCTCATCATCGACACGCCGGGCATCGACGACGTCGGGGGGCTGGGCGAGATGAGGGTACAGCGCACAAAGCGCGTACTGAACAAGACGGACTGTGCGGTCCTCATCGCCGACATCACAAAGGGTCTGAACGAGAGCGACCGTGAGCTCATCGCGCTTTTCAAAGAAAAGGGCATCCCCTACGTCATCGCGATGAACAAAAACGACCTGACCGCCGACAAAACCGAGCTTCCCGAGGGAGCCATCGCGGTCAGTGCGGTCACGGGGGAGAACATTTTCGAGCTGAAAGAGCTTATCGCCGCCGCCACGAAGGGCAGGGAGAATCCGCGCCGTCTGGCGGGCGACCTTGTGAGCGAGGGCGACCTCGTGGTGCTGGTCGTGCCCATCGACTCGGCGGCTCCGAAGGGAAGGCTGATACTTCCCCAGCAGATGACCATCCGCGACCTGCTCGAATCGGGCGCGATACCCGTGGTTTGTCGCGAGACCGAGCTTGCTCACACGCTGTCGGCGCTCGGCACTAAACCGAAGCTCGTCATCACCGACAGTCAGGCGTTCGCGAAAGTCGCCGCCATCGTCCCCGAGGACATCACGCTGACCTCGTTCTCGATACTGATGGCGAGGTACAAGGGCTTCCTCGAAAGCGCGGTGAAGGGCGCGGCGGCTATCGGCAGGCTCAAAGACGGCGACAAGGTGCTCATTTCCGAGGGCTGCACGCATCACCGTCAGTGCGGCGACATCGGTACGGTCAAGCTGCCCGCATGGCTGAAAAAACGCACCAGCGCCGAGCTCGACCTCGAATTCAGCTCGGGCACGGGCTTCCCCGAGGACTTGTCGAAGTTCGCACTGGTGATACACTGCGGCGGCTGTATGCTCGGCGAGCGCGAAGTGACCTACCGCAGCAAGTGCGCCCAGGACGCAGGCATCCCCATGACCAACTACGGCACCGCAATAGCCTACATGAACGGCATCCTCAAACGCACCCTCGCCCCGTTCCCCGACCTGCAAGCCCTTGTTTGAGTGAGTGCGGGACTTAACCCAATAACGAAGCACTCTCCCCCCGTCAAGCGCGTGAGGAATTATGGAAAAGGAAGTATGACATGGAAGAAAACAAACATCCCGACATTTTCGACAGGATAATGTCTGTGGGGTTTTTAAAGAGATTCGAGCCTTTTTACAAGGCTCACAAGGAAGTTCTGATGTATCTGTTTTTCGGCGGATGCACTACGGTGGTCAGTGTCGCCGCGTTTGCGCTGGGCACGAAGATGTTCGGGACGCACAGTGCGCATTTTGCGGGGTTATCCTTTGACGCGGGGGTCGTTGCCGCTAACGTTTTTTCGTGGGTGTGTGCGGTGACCTTTGCGTACATCACGAACCGCATCTGGGTGTTCGAGGACAAGGCGCACGGCACGGGTGCGGTCGCGAAGGAGTGTGCGGCGTTCTTTGCGGGAAGGTTGTTCACGCTTGTTGTCGAGACTGTGCTCCTTGAGGTCAGCATCTCGAAATTCGGCATGAAGGACGTTATCGCGAAGATAATCGTTTCGGTGGTGACTATCGTGCTGAACTATGTTATCAGCAAGCTGTTCGTGTTCAAGAGCAGGCAGGCTGTTTGAAAGTATGGCTTTTGGCATTGATCAAAGGGGGTTTTTGAGCCCCCTTTTTTGGTGCTGTTTTTTTATCTCCGGCGCTTACGGGGCGGTGGATGTTATCTTTTTTATGGCTTGGGTCAGCATTTCGTTTTCTTCGTGAGTTCTTACTGCTATGCGAAAATATTCGTCTGTCAGACCCTCGAAATTCCCACAGTCACGTATCATTATACCCTCTTCCATCAACTGCTCCGCAAGTCCACTGTATGCCCTGAATAACACAAAATTAGCATCCGACGGGAACGGCTCGAAACCGCTCTTCACAAGCTCCTCGGTGAGATATTCTCTCTCCGCACAGATATACTCCGCCGTCCTCTCCGCATACCCTTCGACCCTCAGAGCCGCTTCCCCTGCCGCCTGTGCAGGCGTCGAAACGCTCCAGTACTGACCGCTGCCGCGCACCTTCTCCACAAGCTCCGCACTCCCGAACAGCGCATACCCCAGCCGCAGTCCCGCCATCGCGTACAGCTTCGTGAACGCCCTCAGCACTATCACATTCCCGCTCATGAAACGCTTGGCGCTCATCTCCTCACCGTTCCTGACAAACCCCAGAAAACACTCGTCGATGACCAGCGTCACGCCACGCTCCCGACAGTTCTCCGCGATGCGTTTCAGCCGTTCGGGTCGGATGACCCTCCCCGTCGGGTTGTTCGGACTGCACAGGAATACGATGTCCGTGTCCTGCCCCCTGCCTAGCTCCTCCGCCGTCCTGTCGGTCAGCTCAAAGCCCTCCGCCGCCGAAAGATACCTCCGCACAGTCTCACAGCCGACCTCGCCGAGCGCCGCCCCGTACTCCGAGAACGCAGGCGCAGTCAGTTCCGCGCGGCGCGGTCTCAGGGCGTGGACTATTCGGTAGATGAGGTCAGCCGCGCCGTTTCCGCAGACGATGCGTTCGGTCGGCAGACCCTCGTGAGCCGACAGCGCCGCCGTCAGCCGCGTGCAGTACGGGTCGGGATAAGCGGCGCAGTCCGCACAGGCTTTTGCGGCGGCTTCCGTGACCTCTTTCGGCGTACCGAGGGGGTTTATGTTCGCGGAAAAATCCGCCCTGACCTTATGAGCGTAGATGTTTCCGCCGTGAGCGTTCGTCATGAGAATATCCCTCCGAAAATGAGCATACGCACCGCCGCCGAAATGAGCAGTATCACCACCGAAGCGGCGTACATCAGCCGATTCGCGCGGCGGATGTCGGCGGCTTCAATCGGGCGGCAGTCGTCGCCGATGTAAGGCTTTTTGTGCAGTTCCCCGAAGTAGACCGCATCCCCTGCCAGTCTGACGCCGAGTGCGCCTGCGCAGGCTGATTCGGTCTGTGCCGAGTTGGGGCTCGCGTGTTTTCTGCGGTCGCGCCGCCAGATGCGGAACGCTCCCGACCCGTCCAGCCCGATGAGGGGCGCAGTCAGGCACATAACGAGCGCGGTCAGCCGTGAGGGGATGAAGTTCAGCAGGTCGTCGAGCCTTGCGGCGAAGCGGCCGAGGTCGGCGTATTTCTCGTTTTTATAGCCTATCATCGAGTCCATAGTGTTGACCGACTTATAGAAAAACGCCCCGACCGCGCCGCCGAGCGACATGAACATGATAGGCGCGGTCACGCCGTCCGAGCAGTTTTCGGCGACGGTCTCGACAGCCGCGCGCACTATCCCGTCGCGGTCGAGCACGGAAGTATCGCGCCCGACTATCATGGAGACAGCCTTTCGGGCGGCTTCGGTGTCCCCCGACTCGGCGGCGCGGCAGACCTTCATGCTCTCGCTGCACAGGCATCTTGCGGCGGTCATATAGCAGCAAAGCAGGGTCTCGGCGGCGATACCGAGGGCGATATGCACCTTATAGCAGACTATCAGCAGGACGGCAGGTATCAGCGTCGAAACGGCGATGACCGTCAGTGCCAGCAGAACGCCGCCTTTTCTGAGGTCTGTGAACCGTTCCCTGACCTTTTTTTCGAGGAAGGCGATGAACGTTCCTATCCAGCGAATGGGGTGAGGCAGGCTGTAGGGGTCGCCCACCGCGCAGTCGAGAGCGAACCCGAGCAGCAGCGGCAGTGCGGCGAGCAGGGGGCTCACAGTCTCACCGCCTTTGTCAGCTTTTCCCCGTCCCACTCGCAGACCCAGCCGCAGCCGTTGTCGGTCATATAGTCGTAGTACCCTGCCTTCGGCACTGCGAACCGTTCGAGTATCGACATTATCGTACCGCCGTGAACGACGAAGGCGGCAGACTCCTGTTCCCCGAGTTTTTCCAGCGTTTCCGTGAACCCTTCGCAGCAGCGTTTCCTGAACTCCTCGGGCGGCTCACCCTCGGGGAAGGGCATCGTTCCGCCCGAATCTATCCACGCCTGATAGTCGGGGTCGCCGTTCAGCTCGGCGTAATTATGCCCCTCGAACCTGCCGAAGTCGCACTCCCGCAGTTTTTCGCACACGAGCGTAACGTGTCCGAACAGCAGTTCGGCGGTCTCGGTACAGCGTTTCATGGGGCTGCACACTACTGTTCCGCACGTCCCGACAGTCCCGACAGTCCCGATGTTCGGGAACTGCTTTTTCCCGAGCTCTGCTCTGCCCTGTTCGGAGAGCGGTTCGTCGGTGCGTCCTATATAGCGTTTTTCCGCGTTGCCTGCTGTTGCGCCGTGGCGGATGAGGTAGATCTTCATGGTGGGGTGCTCCTTTTGTTTTTTTGGGTGGGCTTCTGTCGCGGCTTTGCCGCGATGGGGGCTTTGACTCGAATCGCTTGCGCTCTCTCGTCAAACTAAAATCGGCAAATCTTTTGTTCTTGACAGATGGAGTGGGCTTTTTTTGGGGGCGCCTTTCGGGATGTTTGTGGGGGATTTGCCGATTTTAGGGCTGTGGGGATCGTTTTGTACGCTTACGGGGCGAAGCGATGACTTGTGGGCGGGGGCTCCTCGCCCCCGAGCCCCTCGCCAGGACCCTTTGAAAAGGGTCTCTGGACCCCTAAACTTTTTTGGGCTCTGGCGTGGAACCTTCGTACTGCTTTATCTTCATCGGGATGCCGCTGAACATTCTTATCACTTCTTCAGCATTCTCGGCTATTATACAGCCGCATCTGCCTGCCGTTTCCCGATACTTCCGCTCCTCTTTCTCCATCGGGATTATCCCGCTCCCGACTTCATTCATCGTCACTATCGCCGTCGGATTCCTCTCACACATCTCCCTCGTGAAACTCTCCGCATCCGCGATCCTCTTTATCATCAGATGATAATCAACTATCAGCTCCGCCGAAAAAACATCCTCGCTCGGACACTCCCCACAGTCCGCCGCCGTATACTCTCCCGTAAACAGACTCTCCGCATACGTCCGCTTTCCCTGCGCTTCACCGCCGATTATAAGGGTCATATGAACTCCTCCTTATCCGAATGATATGAGCCGTATGTCCGTCAGCTTCGGGATGATGACAACCGCCGCCAGCATCCACAGCTCACACTTCTGCAAGAACCAGCCGCAGACATCCCCCGTGATGCCGTCTATCGTCTTGTACGCCTTGCGCTTGCAGACGAAAAAGACTGTCACCGCCGCCAGCACGCCCGAGAATCCGCCGCCGAAGTCGGGGACGTAGGAACACATCCCCACGCCCGAAGCCACGATGAACAGCGCCAGCATCACGATGACCGTCGCCTTGTGGGAGGGCTTCACGAAGCTCTGCAAACTGCCCTCCGACTTCGCCGAGCGGAAGGTCACAGCCGCAAGTCCGCTCAGACCCCTCGACAGCACGTAGCCGCAGGACACGCATACCACCGCCCACATCGAGGGCAGCTCCGCCAGCAGCGCCGTCTGCACGATAAGGTACAGACACGCCCTCATCACCGCAAAGGAGCCGATATGCGGGTCAGCCATTATCTCCAGCCGCTTTTCCTTGTCCGCATAGGACGACAGCGCATCGGTGAAGTCGCAGTAGCCGTCGAGGTGGATGCCGCCCGTCACGGCGATGGGTATGACCGCGGCGACAGCCCCGAACAGCAGACTGCTCAGCCCGACGGACGTTGCCAGCTGATACCAGCCCGCCGTCAGCAGACCGATGACCGCCCCCACCAGCGGAAAGAATCCCAGTGCGTATCGGCGGTTCTCCTCACGCCACTCGACGTGGGGCATGGGTATCCGCGAATACATCAGAAACGCGGAGAACAGTGACTTTATCATAAGAGTTCTCCTTTCAGTACGATCGGTATGCCGAACACGCATTCGATAACGCGGTCGGCTTTTTCGGCGAGGGCGGCGTTTATCCTGCCTATAGCACGGATATAATCTGCGGTCCCGGGCGAGTATTCATGCCCGTCCGCGCCCACCGTATTCGACACGATGATGACATCCGCGGCACGGCTTTCGACCGCTTCGATATCGCGCATCACGTACCCGAACGGGTCGCGGACGGTCTCCCCCGTGAACATCTCGTTGGCGGTAAGGTTCGCGATATCCTCTATCATCACGGCGCACCCCTCGGGTATCTGTTCGGGCGAGTAGCCGCTGAACAGTTCGAGCGTTTCAAAGCCCTTGCCCTCGCGCATTTTCCTGTGCCGTGCGATGGTCTCGGCGGCGGCTTCCCCGAAGGGCTGCATGGCGGCTATGTATATCTTCCTGCGGGGGGACGCGGACAAGATACTCTCCGCCAGCGAGGACTTGCCGCACTTCGAGCCGCCTGTTATCAGCGTTGTCATATGTCAGCCTCTTCCTCCTGCCCGTCATTTATCTCCTCCCATGTGGAAAGGTACAGCCCTTCCAGCCGTTCGGGAAGCAGTTTCCAGCTGCCGTCCTCCGTTTTGAACAGCAGCAGCTCCTGTTTTACAAGCTCGTCCTTGTCGCCCGAAAAATGCTCGCTGACCTTGACCCTGTACCCCTTGACGAATCCGCCGAGCTGTGTGTTCACACTGCCGTATTTTTCAAGCTCGTCCTTGCCGAGCCTTTTTTTCGAGATGATGCGGTACTGAACGCCGAAATCACCATACTGCTTTTTCAGAGAAAGTGTCTCCTGCCAGTTGACAACGAGCACATAGTTCGCGATATCTTCGGTTTCCCACCCGGCTTCAGTGAGCTTTTGGTTTATATCGGGAGATACTGCGTGGCTTTCGGTCAGCCAAACCGTATTGCCGCTGTTAAGGAAACTGTAGTAGTTATCTATCTCCTGCTTGTAGCCGTTATCCTCAAAATGCTGTACCGCCGCAAGCAGCGCAAAGCCGACTATCACCGCCGCGAGGATGAGCACGTTCCTTATCCTGCGCCTGCGGTTTCGCTGATAGGCTTCGTTATCTTTTCTCCAGTCGAGATTTTCTTCCATCTGTCAGACCTCTCTGTTCCTTGCGTATTGTGTCCAGCGCTGAATGTCATACTGCCAGCCGTCCTCATCATTTTTGATGGCGATTATCGTCTGTTCCTCGTAGCCGTCATCCTTGTCCCCGACGAAGTGTTCCTTGACGGTCAGCCTGTACGCCCTGACGTACCCGACCGTAGCGACCGACTTACTGTGGAGCTCTTCCAGCTCCTCCTCGGTGAGCTTTTCGGACGAGATGATGCGGTACTGCACCGTAAAGCCCTCGCCGTACTTTCCGCTGAGCTGTTCGATCTCGTAGCGCTGGATAGCCCTGTACCAGTCGTTCACCGAGGCATAGCCCGCCCCGTCGAGGAACGCCCTGCCGCCCTGTGTGACCTCCTGATCGTGGAATTTTGCCGCCTCGGCGCTGCCCTCGTTGAGGGTCTTGTAGTAGCCGTCGAGCCCTGCCGTGTAGGCGCGTTTGTCGGCGTCCAGCGCGTACATGACGATGAGCAGTATCAGCACCGCCGCGGCCGAAACCACAGCCGCTATAGTGATGACCTTGCGGCGGCGGTTCCGCTTGAAGGCTTCGTTGTTTTCTCTCCACTCGTTGTTCTCTTCCATTGTTTTCTCCTTATGTATCCGACTGCAAAACAGCCGTGAATGCGTCCGTTTTCCATATGAGCGAAAAAAACTCCCCTCGACGGGAGGGGAGCAAAAAATAAAAAATTATAGGGGAGAAGCCGACAGATCACTCTGTCGTGCTGTATATGAAGGCTTGGGGTAAAAGCCGACATATCAAAATATGATCGCCATACGCGATACATATACTATACAACATCTTTGTGATACCGATGTGAAAAAAAACGCTCTTATTTATGAAATCATTAGATTATTTTTATTAATGTATTCCAGTTTCTTCCACATCCGTAACGTACAGTACATCTTTTTCTACCCGAAATTTTATTTCGCACCCTCCGAAGGGAAAGCCGTATATGCGGTCGGGGTCGTCCTGATACGCAGGTCTCGGATCCTGCGACAGCACCGCTTTCAGCGCACCGAGCTTGCCCTGCGGCACCCTCTCGCCGAGCTCCTGCGGTATGACCACTTCGAGAGAGTAGCTCTCCCGCGCCCCCGCAAAACCGCTCTTCGCCTGCGGACGGCTGTCCGCATACGGCAGGTACGGCTTGATGTCGAGTATCGGCGTGCCGTCCATCAGGTCGGCGCCTGCGACCCTTATCACATCGCCGTACTCCTGCGTGTGCTCGACGCCTATCAGCCGCACACAGCTCAGCCCTATGGCGTTCGGGCGGAACGGCGACCTTGTGGCGAACACGCCCACGCGTGTATTTCCGCCCAGTCTCGGCGGTCTGACCGTGGGCGACCATCCGTCGCGCACCGCTTCCGAGAACTGCCATATCAGCCACAGATGGCTCCAGCCCTCAAGCCCCCGAAGGGCTTCCTTCACGCGGTACTCGGGATCGAAAACTATCACGCCCTCAAGCTCGTCCGCCAGTCCGCTCTGCCGCGGTATCCCGAACTTCGTCGGGAAATCGGTGCGGATATGCGCTATCAGCTTTGTTTCATACGTTTTCATCGCTGTTCTCAGTCTCCTCAGCCTTTTTCGCCGCGGCAGCCGCTCTCTTCCTGCGCTCCGCATTCAGCACGAGGTCGGTTATCAGCCTTCCGTTCCTGAACTCCAGCAGGAATATGATGATGATGACCACAACGCCTGCTGCCGAGATCACCTTGCCGAGCGTGTAGTAGGTCGGCTCAAAGCTCATCTCTATCTTGTTCTTGCCCTTGTCGAGGGGGATGCTGATGAGCGAACCGAGGCTCTTGTCGGTGATGACCCTCTTGCCGTTGACCTTCACCACCCAGCCCGGTTCGTCGGGGATGGTGGTGAACAGGTACTCGCCGTCGTTGTCGGCGGTACATTCACCGCTGACCTTCGTATTGCCGAACTCGGTGACGTTCATCAGTCTCTGCTGTATCTTCTCGGCGCTCTTCTCGAACAGCTCGTGGTCGAAGGAGCAGAATATCGAGTCGCTCCAGTAAGCCTCGTTCTGGTCGTTGTCGATGGTGACGCGGACGCGCACCGTCTCATTCTTCGCGAAATTGCCCAGTTTCAGTATTGAGAGATTGTCTCCCCCGAAGAACTGCCCTGCGAAATCCATCTTGCCGTCGCCGTTGATGTAAGCCTCTTCGTTGAGCACCCACACGTTGCAGTTGCGCTCGTAGCGGGTCGGGAAATACATATACAGGTCGCCGTCCCTGTCCATCTCGATAAGGTAGTCGATGTGGGATTCGCCCTGATTCGGGTCGGTGGGGTAGTACTTGATGGTATGCTCCTCGTCCGCGACACGGGCGGTGCTCATATTGAGCCGTTCGCTGTCCTTGGGCATGATGCGTGTGAAGTAGGACCGGATGGTGTCCTCGCCTGCCAGCACGCTGTATATCTGGTTCTGGTTCGAGAATGGGTCGGCATCCGACAGAACCAGCTGATTGATGCGGCTGTCGGTCACCATGCCGAGGCTTGTGGAGTAGGGGTTGCGGTAGAACTTGTACAGCGCCTTCACGCGGTCGTCCTCGAAACCGATGTGGGTCGCCAGCTTGTAGTCCTCGGGGACTTTGGTTCGGCTGTCGTTGTATCGCTTGGTAGGTTTCAGCTCGACGACTCCGCTGCTGTTCTTCTGTTTCAGCTGTTCCTCCTTGTACATGAGGTAGCGGATGTCAAATATCGAGTCGGTGATGAGGGTCGTGCCCTCATACTTGGTGTAGTGACCGCCGTAAGCGTAGCCCAGCTGTTTGAGCATCTTCAGCGCAGGTGCGTTCATCACCGAGCTCGAATGGGATATGCCCATATAGTTCGTGCCGATAGGGTCGTTGACCGTGCGGTGGAAGGTCGCTTCCATGCGGTAGTACTTGTCCTCATCGAAGTTCTTGATATGCTTCACGGCGTTTATGGTGTTCTGCATATACGGCTCGTAGGAGACGTAGCTGCTATAGGAAACGTCGTCGTCTATCTTCTGGAGGGTGTCCATCGTGTTCGCCAGCATTTCAAGACCGAAACAGCTGACGGTTATGATGCTGAGTATTATCTTCGTGTACTTGCGGTTCAGGTAGATGATGAGGAAGTACACCGCCAGCGCTATCATCGAGAACCATATGCCGCCGATGACCGCCTTCGACTTGCCTTCCTCGGTGACAGTGCGGAAGATCTCGAAGTGGGCGTAATTCTCGCGCTCGCACCAGAACAGGAACATCATCAGCCCCACGAACACGCCGCCTATCTCCTTCGGTGTGATGCCGTCCAGCGCTTCAAAGGCTTCGGCAGCCATCACCACCAGCAGGAACGAGAAGGCGAAGGAGTAGCGGAAAGGCAGCCAGTTCGGCACCTGAAATCCGTGCCACACTATATCCACGGGTCGGAGGTACATGAACACCACCATCAGCACCGTGAGGATACCGTTGGCAGCCTTCTTCTTGACTGATATCTTCGAGTTCATGAAGTAGAGGGGCACCAGCATCAGCACCGCCGCTCCGCAGCAGATTACGGGCAGACCCTCGGGATAAACGGTGTCGTAGCTCATTGGGAAGAGCTTCGTTAAGAAGGTCATGAAGTCGAACTGCGTCGCCATCGACCAGTCGGGGGTCGAGAATTCCAGCTTGCCGAGTTTCAGCGAGTTGTACACGGGCAGCAGCACACAGGACGCCGCCATTATCGCTGTCAGCGTCGCGCCGCCGAATTGCAGTATGCGTATGATGGATCTCTTCGGGACGATGCGCCCGTCCTCGCCGAAAAAGCAGTACACAAAGTAGCAGAAGGTGAAAAATCCAACCATGTACCCGATGTAGAAATGCGCTATGAACATCAGCGCCAGCGGAACGATGTAGGGCAGCATCTTCCCCTCGTTGAGCAGACGCTTCACGCCGAGACATATGAGCGGCAGATATATCAGACCGTCCAGCCACATCGGGTCCATCAGCTGTACCACCATGTAGCTCATCAAAGCGTAGCACATGGAGAATACTACCGTGGTGGTCTTCTTCGGCAGCTTCACAAAGGTCTTGCGCATGAAGTACGCAAAGGTCACAGCGGCTGAACCTATCTTCATCAGCTGTATCGTCTCGATGGCTCCGCACATCGCCGTCCTCGGGAACAGACATACCAGTATCATAAAGGGACTCGCCAGATAGTAGGCAAATATGCCGAACATACTTCCCGACAGGTTCCTCGACCAGTCGTAGATGAGACTTCCGTCCCCCAAAAAGGCGTCGCGGTAGGCTTCGTAATAGTACACGTACTGCCCGTTCAGGTCAAGCACCAGCACCGACCCGTCGCCGTACGGATGTACCCCGAACAGCGCATAGGCTAAATACATTATCCCGACGGGCAGCAGAAAGCACAGCAGATACAGAAAAAACGGTCTGCGCAGCTTGTCACAGAATCTGTGCCACTTCTTTGAAAAAGTTTTTCTCTCTCTGTCCATGTTGTTTCCTTTCGGTCCTTATTCCGCCGCTCAGGTGGGTGAGTGCGGGTTTTGTCTTTTTGGAAGACCCTTTCCTAAAACTTTTAATACTTTTTTGGCAAGGGTGTTGTCTTCTATAGATAGTTTTGGTCGATGAGTTTGTGATTCTGCTTCTCGATAGTGTGCCCTTGCCAAAAAAGACGTTCATGAGTGCGTTACGCTTCATTCAGACAACATCTCTTGAAATGGAGAGAGTCTATCTTCCCGACCACATCCACCGAACGACATATTAAAAGTCTTTGGAATGGGGGCCGCCTTAGCTACGCACGGCAAGGGGAGAACCTTTCTTCGGAAAGGTTTCCCCCGGTTAGTCAATCTCTCCTGTCGAGGTTGAGTTTTTCGCTGATGATGTATCTGGGGCGTTGTTTTATTTCCTCGTAGATCTTGGAGAGGTAGTAGCCGATTATGCCGAGGCTGAACATTATTATTGCCGAGGTTATCAGCTGGAGAAGTATTACTGTGGGGAAGCCTGCTTCGGAGTTTCCTGTGAGTTTATTATAGAGGGTGTTGATGCCGAAGATCATGGCTATTATAAAAGTTATTACGCCGAGGACGGTCACCAGCTGCATAGGTGCCGAGGTGAACGAAGTTATGGAGGTCACCGCGTATTTGAGGGACGTTTTGGTATCAAAATCGCTCTTGCCCGACCTGCGTTCTGCCACGTCGAAGTACACCGTTTCGGTATTAAATCCGACCCAGCTGGACATCGCCCTGAAAAACGTAAGTCGTTCGGGCATTCTGAGCAGGGCGTCAACGGCGCGTCTGTCGAGCAGTTTAAAATCCGAAGCGTCACTCATATCGAGACCCGAAACGCGGTTCATTATCCTGTAGAACAGTTTTGCGAAGAAACGGTAGCCGCCGCTTTCGGTGCCGCGGGAGCGTTTTTTCGCCTCAACGATGTCAACGCCGTCGCCGTCGCGCCAGACCTTATACATCTCCACGAGGGTCTCGGGGGGATGCTGCAAGTCGCAGTCCATCACGGCGCAGACGTCACCGCCCGCGTTTTCGAGCCCTGCGAAGATAGCGCTCTCCTTGCCGAAGTTGCGGCTGAGGCAGATCGCCTTGATGCGTTCGTCGCTCCGCGCAAGCTGTGTCAGCCGAAGCCATGTGCGGTCGGTGGAGCCGTCATCCACAAAGATAAGCTCGTAATCTATATCATAAGAATCCAGCAGTCTGCTGACTGCCGAAGCGCAGGCAGGCGCATTGTCCTGCTCGTTATGCGCGGGGATTATCACGGAAAGCAAGTTGTACGGCCTCCTGTCTGTCATTTTTTCTTCTTATCGGTCAGCCGAAAGCTCCTGCCGACAAGCTCCATCACCTCGTCATCCGCGAGGGAATCGTCGAGGGGGACGGATATCCACATCCTGTGGTTCATGTGGTAGGCAGGGTAAACGCCTGCCGCCGCAGGTGAATCGGGGTCGGTCTTTAAGTTCAGCAGGTCAATGAGGGTGCTGTCGCCGTCCTTTGTCAGAACGGAGCGCTTCACGTTCATTATCAGCCCGAACCATTTGCCCGAATCGGTATGTCTGAACACCCCCGAATCGTCGTGCTTCGAGTTGCTCCAGGGGAAATCGGGCGCTGCGCCGTACTTTTCGGCTATCAGCGACGCGATGCGGCAGCCCTGTTCCGACGCGAAGGGCATCTCCTCACAGCAGACGCCTGCTATCTCCGCAAGCAGTTCCTCGTAAGCCGTCCTCACCGAAGTGACGTACGGACTGCCGAAATTCTCGCTGCGGATGCGTGTGTATTCCTCGGCGTTCATGTTGTCGATGACCCTGCCAGACACCGTCCCCTCATCGGAAACGGTCAGCACCGCGGTAAAATCGCCGTCCATGAACGTCCGTTCAAGACGGTATCCGCCGTCGGTGCGTTCAAAGCCGCGGGCGGTCATGAGCCCGCTCACGAAGCGCCGCCGAAGGAACGCTTTTTCTTCAATAGTCATATTATGGTCTCTTTTCGGGTCGTTCAGACGGTTCCAGCGGATGCATGACGTTGTAGTCCGTGCGGACATCGTTGATGGCGCCGCCCAGATGCACGAGAAGGACATACTGCACGATTATCGTGATGAAAAACAGCCCTCCCGCCGCTGCATGGACGGTGCCGCCCGAGACCGCCAGACGCATCACTATCTGACACAGCATGGTCACCGAAGACGCAACAGCGTAGCCGCGCCACGCCCTGAACAGCTTCTCCAGCAGGGACGGGTCGTTGACCAGCGCCTTCATGGGGCGCATATGGGTGATGATGCGGTACTGATGGAACAGCACCGAAACAAAAGTCAGCGTGCCTGCCGCCAGCGCCGCTGCCGCGCCTGCCTTTTCGGGGATGACCCTATGCCACGTCAGGAACGTCAGCACTGTGCCGATGACCGAACAGCCCAGCGTCAGCAGCACATCGCCGCGGAACTTCCCGAACCCCGAAGAATCCTCCGAGACCCTCGTTTCGCTGATGCCGCCCAGCATGAACAGCGCTCCCACCACACGGACGATGTAGTTCGCAGGATAGCCGATATTGAAGTTCATAGAGCAGAAAACAAAGCCTATCGTGAAAAAATTCATCGGCTCTCCCCTCTTTCCAAAAAAATAAGCGTCAACTATTATTATACTATTTTTATAGGTTCATGTCAATAATGCTCTCGGCGAAAAAACCGTGAGAGATATGTGATATATCTTTGTGTCGGTAAATATGAACAGAAAATGTAAAAAAACTGTTAACACGGTTGACAAAGAACTCCTTTATATAGTATAATAGATAGGTGCAGGGCGTATTGTCTATATTTTCGGACTATTGCCCGTCAGAAGCAACATCAGCAGCCCTTAAAAAAGGGCGTTGATATACCACATCAACATGAAAAAGAAACGAGGAGGGATATTCAGATGGCTATGAAGAGAACTTACCAGCCGAAGAAGCTTCAGAGAAAGAAGGTTCACGGCTTCATGAAGAGAATGTCTACCAAGAACGGAAGAAAGGTTCTTGCAAGAAGAAGAGCAAAGGGCAGAGCAAGACTTACCTACTAATAGACTCATTGAACTTTGTGACCGCAATATCGGGGAGCTGGTGAGCATATGACCTGCGGGTCGATATGTCTTTATAGGTTTGCCTCGATATTCGGTCTTTCTCTTTATTAAAAGGAAAACACAAGCAAAGGGGCACGGTCATGCTTTTTTCGGAAGTGATGAAGGACAATAAGAAATTCAATTCCTGCTTCCGCAAGGGAAGGTTCTGCGCGTGCGGCTTTGTTACAGCATATTACCTGCCTAACGGCACACCCGCAAACTCCGTCGGTATCAGCGTATCAAAAAAGATAGGCGGCGCCGTCGAGAGAAACAGGGCGAAAAGGATAATCCGCGCGGCTTACAGACTCAATGAACAGAGCTTCCCGATAGGATACGACATCGTGTTCGCGGCAAGACCTGCGATAAACGGTCTGAAAACGCAGGATATAGAGGGCTTCGTGAACAACAGGCTGCTCCCCGATATGGCGGATTCCGTCGGGGAAAACGGCGAATTCGTGAAAAAGCCCCGCAGGAAAACGTGATGGGACTCTTCGGAAAGGTCTCGCGGGCGATAGGTACCGTGTTCACGATACCGATAATATTGTACCGCAGGTTCATCAGTCCGCTGCTCCCGCCGACCTGCAAGTATTACCCCACCTGCTCCTGCTACGCTATCGACGCGTACAAAAAGCACGGTGTATTCACAGGCACACTGCTCACGGTGTGGAGGCTTCTCAGGTGCAACCCCTGGAGTCTCGGAGGAGTTGACCACGTCCCCGAGGTGGTGACTCCGCAGTACTTCATACCGAAGAATATCGGGGATAAGGAAAGTAAGGAAAAGAAACACCGCTGAGGGCGGTCAAAATGGGAAGGAAATAAACGCTATGGGTATACTGGCTACGCCTCTGGGCTGGCTCATGAAAGGGCTCTATATGCTCGTAAAGAATTACGGCATCGCCCTGCTGCTGTTCACGGTCGTTACGAGACTTATCACTCTGCCTGTCAATATCAAACAGCAGAAAAGCACTCAGAGAATGGCTATGCTCCAGCCTGAATTAGAGAAGATAAAACAGAAGTACGGCAAGAATCAGGAAAAGGTCAACGAGGAAACGATGAAGCTCTACTCGGAGAACAACGTCAACCCGATGGCAAGCTGCCTGCCTATGCTGGTGCCGCTGATACTCCTCTATGCGATGATACCTGTAGTTTATCAGCCGCTGACTTACATCTCCAACGCGGATAAGGCAAACGTAAAGTCGGACGCCGTTTACGTGAAGAATGTCTACACCATCAGCGCTGAGATAGAAGACTCCGCAAGCTCCGTCGAGAAACTGCTCGATGGCGTTGCCGAGGACGAACGCGCCGAAAAACTCGGCGAGATACTCTCCGATAAGGAGAAGTACAAGAACTCCGCAAAGGCTCTCTCCTCCATGACCGAGGATGAGAAGGACCGCATTCTGAACGACCTTGCGACTTATGAGGGTCTCGATACCTTCATCATCGACTCCGATAACTTCACCTCGAACCTCATGAAGTCCTCCTACGGACCCGAGGCGCTGCTGTTCAACTTCGAGACAAAGGCTGACGGCAGATATATCGGCGTGCTCCACGGCGACGTTCAGGAGGCTATACAGGACCTCGACTACACCGCTTTCGGGCTCAACCTCGGAAAGATACCTACCAAGAAGGACGCTACCGTGTTCATCCCGATAATATCTTTCGTGTTCCAGCTCATCAGCATGGTCATCGGTCAGGTCTTCCAGAGAAGAAACAACCCCGAGACCAAGATGCAGCCCGGCGTTCTCATGACTCTCTTCATGATGCCCCTGCTCTCTCTGTGGATCGGTTTCAAGTTCCCCTGCGGACTCGGTCTTTACTGGGTATACAGCTCGGTATGGGCTGCGTTCCAGGTGCTGTTCCTGAACCTCGTCTACACCCCCGATAAGATCAAGGAACTTGCAGCTAAGGACGCCGAAAAGGCTAAGGCAAAACGCAAGAAGAAAGGTCCTTCGTTCATGGAACGCGCCCTCGAAGTCAGAAACGAACAGGGCAGCACTCCCCCCAGCGTGAAGGACGCTAAGAAAAAGTATTCCGAGTTCGACGATGAGGACGATGACGATGAGGACGACAAGAAGCTGTCAAAGTCCCAGAGACGCGACCGCGACCGTCAGAAACTCAATGAAGCAAGAAAACGCTACGCCGAAAAATACGGCGACGAATATAATGAGGACTGATACCCCCGTATCCGTCCCGAAAGGAAGATGAATAGCATGAAGGAAACCTTTACAGCCGCAACTGTTGAGGAAGCTAAGGCAAAGGCTGCCGAGAGCTTCGGAGTAAGTGAGGACAAGATCAATTTCACAGTGCTGGAAGAACCTAAGAAGGGACTTTTCGGAAAGCTCAAGGGTGAAGCAAAGATCGAGGCGGAGTTTACTGCCGTATCGACCGAGACTATCGCAAAGACTGCCCCCGTTCAGGAGGCTGCTGAAAAGACCGTGGCCGCCGAGACCGCCGCAGCTGAGGAGACCGCTCCCGCTAAGGCTGCCGAGATCAGCGAACAGGATAAGGCTAAGGCAGACGCTGCCGTTAATTACATCAAGGCTGTGCTCGTCCAGATGGGCATCGAGAACGCCGAAGTTACCGCTTCGCCAGCAGAGAGCGGCATCAATATCGAGATCAGCGGCGACGGCTTCTATGAGCTTATCGGCAAGAAGGGCGAACTGCTCGACGCTTTGCAGTACCTCTCTTCCCTCGTATGCAACAAGATCGACAGAGAATATTTCAGGATCACTACCGACTGCGGCGGTTTCAGGGCTAAGCGCAAGGCTCAGCTCGAAAGACTCGCTCACAAGCTGGCTAACAACGTTAAGAAGAGCGGCAGAACTCACGCCCTCGAGCCTATGAATCCCTACGAGAGACGCATCATCCATGCGGCTGTTTCCGAGGTGGAAGGCGTTACTTCCAAGTCCGTCGGCGAGGATCCCTTCAGAAAGGTAGTCATCAGCTCTACCGAAAAGCGCCCCTATAACGGCGGCTACAAGGGCAAGGGCGGCAAGCGCGGCGGCAACGGCAGACGCGGCGGCGGCAGACCCAAGCCTCACTACGACATCACTACCAGCTTCGAGAAGAACTACAAGAAGCCGAAGCCCGAGGACGATATGGATCTCGGTTCGGGCGTTTACGGCAAGATCGATTTCTGATAAAACTCAAATGCGTTCCTTCGGGGACGCATTTTTTTGCTTTAACCTGTCAAAATAAAAAAGCAAATGAATCATGATTAGACTAAACTTGCAAAAAAGTCGTTTTCGTAAGGTATTTTTTTGGAAAATATGCAATTTTGCGCGTATTTTTTTCAAAAACCCGTTGACAAGGTCGGTTTTTTATGGTATAATAGGTCTGTTCGATACCGAAACAGGGTTTGTGGGAACCCGTTTCGTTGAGCTATTAGTTTTAAGGAGGAGTTTCCTATGGCATTCAAGAATCAGTACCTTGCAGACGTATACGCAAAGGTAGAGAAGAGAAATCCGGGCGAGCCCGAGTTCCTTCAGGCAGTAAAAGAAGTACTCATGACCATCGAGCCGGTCATCGAGCAGAGACCTGACCTCGTTGAGGCAGGCGTAGTTGAGAGAATCGTTGAGCCTGAGCGCCAGGTTATGTTCCGCGTTCCGTGGGTCGATGACAACGGCAAGGTCCAGGTAAACAGAGGTTACAGAGTACAGTTCAACTCTGCGATCGGACCTTACAAGGGCGGTCTCAGATTCCACCCCACCGTTTGCGCTTCCGTTATCAAGTTCCTCGGCTTCGAGCAGATCTTCAAGAACAGCCTGACCACTCTGCCTATGGGCGGCGGCAAGGGCGGTTCCGACTTCGATCCTCAGGGCAAGTCGGACGCTGAGGTCATGAGATTCTGCCAGAGCTTCATGACTGAGCTCTGCAAGCACATCGGTCCTAACACTGACGTTCCTGCTGGTGATATCGGCGTAGGCGGCAGAGAGATCGGCTACCTGTTCGGTCAGTACAAGCGCATCAGAAACGAGTTCTCGGGCGTTCTCACAGGCAAGAGCATGGAGTGCGGCGGTTCTCTTATCAGACCTGAGGCTACGGGTTACGGCGCTGTTTACTACCTCTGCGAGCTGCTTGAGCACTTCGGCGACAGCATCAAGGGCAAGACCGTTGCAGTTTCGGGCTTCGGTAACGTTGCCTGGGGTACTATCAAGAAGGTCAACGAGCTTGGCGGTAAGGTAGTTACCATCTCGGGTCCTGACGGCTACATCTACGATGAGAACGGCATCAGCACCGATGAGAAGGTCGAGTACCTCCTTGAGATGAGAGCATCTTGCAGAAACAGAGTTCAGGATTATGCTGATAAGTTCGGCGTTCCGTTCTTCGCAGGCAAGAAGCCTTGGGAAGTTAAGGCTGACATCTATATGCCTTGCGCTACTCAGAACGAGGTAGGCGTTGAGGACGCTAAGAACATCGTTGCAAGCGGCAGCAAGTACTATGTTGAGGTATCGAATATGCCTACTACTCTTGAGGCTGTTGAGTATCTCCGCGCTAACAACGTAATCGTTGCTCCTTCTAAGGCAGTTAACGCAGGCGGCGTTGCAGTTTCGGGTCTCGAAATGAGCCAGAACTCCATGAGATACAACTGGACCGCTGAAGAGGTTGACCAGAAGCTCCACAGCATCATGAAGAACATCTTCGCTTCTTCTATCAAGGCTGCTAACGAGTACGGCCTCGGTGATGACCTCATCGCAGGCGCTAACATCGCAGGCTTCCTCAAGGTTGCTGAGGCTATGAAGTGGCAGGGCATCTGCTAATAGGCTGACAGGCTGACAAAAACCTGACATAAAAACGAGGGGTACCTTTTTCCGGAGGGTACCCCTCGTGGTTTTTTGTGTGCGGGTCTATATTGGGGGAAACCCTTTTGAAAAAGGGTTCTCCCCCAAACCCCCTTCCTAAAACTTTTAATATGTCGTTTGTTTGGTGTGGTGGGGAAGATAGACTATCACCGCTTCAAGAGATAGCATATAATCCACCGAATGATGCGTATATCACCATTGAACGTCTTTTTGGCAAGGAGCAAACAATCGAAGAGAAGAACTACAAACTTCCCGACCTGCACAACATACGGAAGAATCACCCAAAAGCCAAAAAGTATTAAAAGTTTTAGTGAGGGGGTTTGGGGGAAGACCCTTTTTCAAAAGGGTCTCCCCCAATACAAGACCCGCACTCTCCCCCCGTAAGCGCACAAAAAAAGTCCGAAAGCGTTGTGCTCTCGGACTTTGTGTTTTTTTATTAGTCGTCGAAGTCTGCGTCGGACATATCAGCGATGCACCACTTGCCGTCTATCTTGTAGACTTTGATCCTCATGGTCTTTTCGTCCTTGTCCTCGGAGCCCTTGACCTTTACTTTGAGCTTGAGCTCGTAGCCCTTAGTTACGTTAACGTCGTCGTTATCGTAAACGTCCTTAGCGTCATCTTCGAGGTCGTTGAGCGCCTTCTTCTTGAGGGTGGTCTTCTTCTTCACCTTGTAGGAGATCTTTACGTGCTCGCCGTACTCATCTTCGAGCGATTCCTGAACGCTTTCGAGGATGCCGTCCTCATAGAACTCGGAAACAGAATCATACTTCTTATCGGACTTATCCATTCTGTCTTCCATGTACTCGTTCATGTAATCGGGGAAAGCCTTTTCGAGAGCCGAGCCGTCAGCCTTAGTGAAAGCCTTGAACAGGTTATCGATAGGCTTGGTGTAGGGCTTGCCGACAGCGCTTACTGCGATGATGATAACGAGTATCAGCACGAGAACGGCAGCTGCAAGACCGATGATAACGTTCTTATCCTTAGTCTTGCCGACGTTCTTGATATTCTCGGCGTTCATAGCGTTCTTTACCGAGTTCAGGGAAACGCCGTCAAAAGTATTCTTGACTGCGTTAGCGGCGTTCTGAGCAGCTGCGCCTGCCGCCTCGGTAAAATTGTTCATGTTCATTCCGTTAGCAGGAGCCTGCTGAGCGTTTGCCGCGGGCTGCTGCGAGGGGTTCT
Organism: Ruminococcus sp. YE71; assembly: GCF_900119155.1. Lineage (GTDB taxonomy): Bacteria > Bacillota > Clostridia > Oscillospirales > Ruminococcaceae > YE71. The sequence continues at coordinate 282,485 of NZ_FPIR01000003.1, forward strand.
GTGCTGCACCGCACGCTGTGCAGAATTCAGCGTCATCTCCTAGAGGTGCGCCGCAACTTGTACAAAATCTTGCCATTTCCATATCCTCCATAGGTCATTTCTGTACGGAAAAAGACCGCACATCGTTCATATTCCCAAAGCAAACGCCAACTTAAACGTTTGCTTAATAAAATTATATAACATATTTCCCGATTTGTCAATAGGTCACAGGACATTTTTAAAGAAATGACACATAATCGCACTTTTTCACAATAAATAAACAACCATTTTTACAAATACGCTTATTTGCGCGGGCTTATGATGAGGGGAAAACCGCCTTAGCTTCGCACGTCCGCCTTAGCTTCGCACGTCCGCCTTAGCTTCGCACGGCTGGAAGAAAGGTTCTCCCCCCCAGACCCCCTTTCCAAAGGTCGTCTGATGGATGTGGTTGGGGAGACAGACTGTCACCGCTTCGTGAGATGCGGTCTTTTTTTGGGTGACGTTCTAAATTCAGACAGCAAAAAAAGCGGCGGGAGCAAGCCCCCGCCTACAGTCAGACATTCTCTCTATAAATGGTGAAGCCTATCTTTAAAACTCCACGTCACTTTCCTGCTCCGACCGATCAGCCGAAGATCTTTGTCGTTTTTAGATCACTTGAAGTATCTGTCGAGGAGACCCTTGAAAGCTCTGCCGTGGCGAGCCTCGTCCTTTGCCATCTCGTGAACGGTGTCGTGAACGGCGTCGTAGCCGAGTTCCTTAGCCCTTATCGCGAGTTTGAGCTTGCCCTCGCAGGCGCCTGCCTCAGCGAGCACTCTCTTTTCGAGGTTCTCCTTCGACGAAGCGGAAACCACGTCACCGAGCAGTTCAGCGAACTTAGCGGCGTGCTCAGCCTCTTCAAAAGCGGCCTTCTCGTAGTACATACCCACCTCGGGGTAGCCCTCTCTGAAAGCGGCTCTCGACATCGCAAGATACATACCGACCTCGCTGCACTCGCCCTCGAAATTCTCCTTGAGACCCTTAACTATCTCGGGGTCGAGACCCTTAGCCGAGCCTACCTCGTGGTCGCAGGCCCAGTTGATAGCGCCCGATTCATCGACCTTGTTGAACTTCTCTCTGGGAGCCTTGCAGAGGGGACATACTTCGGGAGCTTCCTCACCCTCATAAACGTATCCGCATACGGAACATACAAATTTTGACATAATTTTATCCTCCTTTGGGTATAATATCAGCTGACGTTTGTCGGCTGTTTCTGATTTTTCTGCCTGCGTCTCAGCTTATCATCCAGCGCAGGATCTCGAACTTCTGACCGAGGGGAACGGAGACCGTAACGGTGTGTATCTTCCGCTCGTCGGTGGCGAACAGCTCGGTATTGGTGGCGTAATCGCCCCATCCGCCTGTGAAATCGGCGTTCAGGCTCGTGAGTTCGGTGCCGTCAACGGTGATGGTGGCAGTGCCGCTCTCGCCGTTGGTGGTCTTGTAGTAAAGCATACCGAGGTTCTTGCACTCGATCTCGAAGGTGATGGTACCGCCCGTGATGGTCCTCCAGCCGTTCTGGAAATTCCAGGGCGAGGATTCCATATCGAAGCCGTCGTTCTCGGTGATGTAGACCGCGGGGGAGCTGTTGTCCGCGAGGGTAGCGTCGTGATACTTGTCACCCGTCGGCGAAGGAGTGGTCTCCTTGAACTCGGTGGGTTCGGGCGCAGAATCCATCGTCTCCGCAACTCCCGTCAGGAAGTGTATCAGCATATCGCCCAGCATCCTGTGGCCGATGTCGTTCGGGTGGATGTTGTCGGGGGAGATCTCGCTCCACTCGATGTTGCCTGCCTGTATCTCGGGCAGGACTGCGTCGTGGTAGGAGATAACGGGCAGGTCGTAAGCCTCGGCGATCTGGGTGTGGACGTTCTGCGGGCAGGTGCCGTCCTCCATTGTCATCTCGATGAGAACGACCGCGGGCTTGTTCGGCAGGGACAGGCACTTGCGCACAAGGCTGTCCATAGTGGTTTTGTAGAACTCGCTGTCCTGATCGTTGATGAACTCGATGAAGATGATGTCGGGCTGATCTGCCAGCACGTCGTTATCGACTCTGTGGACGGCGAGGTAGGAATCGGTAGCGCCGATGCCTGCGTTTGTCCACGAAGCGTAGAAGCTGAACCTGTCCTCCCACCATGTCTGGAGCACCTTGGTGTACTGATTGTCGCCCGTCGCCTGCGAACCTGCGGTGATGGAGTCGCCGAGGAACGCGATCTTGGTCATGAGCTCAGCCTTTTCGGGGCCTTTGAGCTCCTTGTTGTTAGCGAGAGCGTCAGCCGCCTTGAGTTTCTCGGCGAGCCTTGAAGTGTCGCCCTCACGGTAAACGGAGCGGATGAGCATATTCTCGGTAACGCCCTTGGAAACGTCGATCTTGCCGTCGTTCACGGGAGCTTTGAGCCCGTCATCAGCAGGGGCTGTGCTTTGTGATTCGTCGGTATTGGAAGATTCATCGGTTTTAGATGCGGACTCCGAGCCTGTTGTTGAAGAAGCGGAGTCATTTGCGGACTGTGAGTTTTTATCGCCGCCGCCGCAAGCTGTGAGACAGCCTGCCGTGAGCAGAAAAGCAGTCAAAGCCGCCAGAATTTTTTTGTTCATAAAGATCGTCCTCTCAATAGTTACAAATTGCGTAAGTTTATTAACCCTATTATACTACATTCTGCGAAATTTTGCAATAGTTTTTTTAAAAAATAATGTAATTTTTCCACACCATCTCCTTGAATACGTCAGAGACTAAAAAGTTTAGGAGGGGAAGGAGACCCCCGCCTTAGCTTCGCTCTACCCTAAAGCACGCCAGAGAATCAAAAAGTTTAGGAGGGAGGGAGACCCCCGCCTTAGCTTCGCACGGCTACAAAGGGTCCCCCAGCAGGGGCTCGGGGACAGAGTCCCCGTCCCCGACAGGTCGCTCTGACCCGTAAGCGCACAAACACCCCCACCACACAAAAACCAAAACAAAAACGAACTCCGCAGAAACCCGCAAAGCCCGTTTTCATCAATATGGTACACCCGATGCGATTCGAACGCACGACCTTCAGAGTCGGAGTCTGACGCTCTATCCAGCTGAGCTACGAGTGCATAGGACATGAACGCCGAAACGTTCATGTCGGCGACGGGGCGTCCCCCGCCGCAAATGTTACACTTTACAATTATCTGATCTTGCTTCCGCAGGGCAGGCTCTGGTCGGGGAATACCACCGCCGCGCCGCCGTCGGGAGTGTCGGCCGCAAGTATCATGCCCTGCGACTCAACGCCGCACAGCTTTGCAGGGGCGAGGTTCGCAACGATGATGACCTTCTTGCCTACAAGATCCTCGGGCGCATACCACTGTGCGATGCCCGATACTACCTGTCTGCCGCCGAATCCGTCGTCCAGCTGTAAGCAAAGCAGCTTCTTCGACTTCTTTACCTTCTCGCAGGACTTGACCAGCGCAACTCGCAGGTCTGCCTTCGCGAAATCGTCGATGGTCACTTCCGCCGCAAGGTCGTCGGGAGTGAACGCTTCCGCAGCTTCGTCAGCAGTCAGCTTCGCCTTCGCAGCCGCCATGTTCTTCTCGATGATGGCGTTCAGCTCGGCGATCTCCTTGTCCATGTCGATCCTCGGGAAGAGTATCTCGCCCTTGTGAACGGTCACGTTCACGGGCAGAACACCGAACTTCGCGGCGTTCTCGTAGGTGCATACGCCCTCGCCAGCGCCGATCTGCTCCCATACCTTCGGCATGGTGGTCGGCATGAAGGGCATCAGCAGAGTCGAGATGATGCGGATGGACTCCAGCAGATTGTAGAGCACGCTCGCCAGTCTCGGCTTGTCAGCTTCGTTCTTTCCGAGTTTCCACGGCTCGGTCTCGTCGATGTACTTGTTCGCTCTGTCAACCGCCACGAAGATCTCTTCGAGCGCGTTCTTGAGCCTTGTCTCGTCGATGCAGACATCCACCTTCTCACGGACAGCCGTCAGAACGCTGATGAGCGAATCGTCGATCTCCGCCGCCTGTCTCTCCTCGGGGAGAGTGCCGCCGAAGTACTTGTCAGCCATCGCAACGGTGCGGGAAACAAGGTTTCCGAAGCCGTTCGCAAGGTCGGAATTTATGCGGTTTATCATTATCTCGTTGGAGAATCCGCTGTCCGCGCCGAGAGCCATCTCGCGCAGGATGTGGTAGCGGATAGCGTCAACGCCGTATCTCTCGCCCAGCATGAACGGGTCAACAACGTTTCCGAGGGATTTCGACATCTTCTGTGTCTCGCCCTTGTTGTTCTGGAAGGTGATCCAGCCGTGAACAGCCAGATGCTTCGGCAGAGGAAGCTCCAGAGCCATCAGCATAGCAGGCCAGATTATCGCATGGAATCTCATGATGTCCTTCGCAACCATGTGAACGTCGGCAGGCCAGAACTTCTCGAAGTCGCCGCCGAAACGGCCGTTCTGGTAGCCCAGCGCGGTGCAGTAGTTGGACAGCGCGTCAACCCACACGTAAACGACGTGCTTCGGATCGAAGGTAACGGGGATGCCCCATGTGAAGGATGTTCTCGAAACGCACAGATCCTCAAGACCCGGCTTGATGAAGTTGTTGACCAGCTCGGTCGCTCTCGTCTTGGGACGAAGATAGTCGGTCTCGGTCAGCAGTTTCTCGATCCTGTCCGCGAAGGGAGACATCTTGAAGAAGTAAGCCTCTTCGGTCGCCTCAACAACAGGTCTGTGACATTCGGGACAGCAGCCGTGTTCATCCAGCTGGCTCTCAGTCCAGAAGCTCTCGCAGGGGGTGCAGTATTTGCCCTTGTACTCACCCTTGTAGATGTAGCCTCTGTCGTACAGCTCCTTGAAGATCTTCTGCACGCTCTCGACGTGGTAGTCGTCGGTAGTTCTGATATATCTGTCGTAGCTGATGTTCATGTAGCTCCACAGCTTCTTGAAGACAGCCACGATCTCGTCAACATACTGCTGAGGAGTAACGCCCTGTGCCTTAGCCTTCTCCTCGATCTTCTGACCGTGTTCATCGGTACCGGTGAGGAACATGACGTCATACCCCTGCATTCGCTTATACCTCGCTATCGAGTCGCAGGCGACTGTGGTATAGCAGTGACCGATATGCGGATCGCCCGAAGGGTAGTATATCGGCGTGGTGATGTAAAAATTAGGCATCGTCATAGCCCCTTTCTAAGTTTTTTCCGTTTTCAGCCGACTCACACGACCGAAAAGCAAATTAGTACGGCAGATGACCGTACTAATTAATTATACCCTATTTTATAACTTTTGTCAAGACCCTTTCTCGGGCAGGGCGATAGCCATACCGTCGGGGATACGTCTTACCGCGCCCGTTCGGCACACTTCGGCGCATTTTCCGCAGTTATCGCAGACCTCGTAGTCGATGACCGCGTGATTGTCGATAACGGTTATGGCGCCGCTGGGGCAGTTTTTCTCGCAGAGGCGACAGCCCACACAGCCCTCGGGGCATTTCAGGTGGGTCATCCTCGCCGCTTCGCTTGACGAACAGCAAACGTCCACCGACTGGCTGATACGCCGCACCGAGATGAGGTCGTTGGGGCAGGCTTTCGCGCAGAGTCCGCACCCGATGCACCTCGCCTTGTTCACGACCGCCACCCTGTTGACCACCGAGATGGCGTTTTCGGGACAGACCTTAACGCAGTCGCCGTAGCCGAGACAGCCGCTGGTGCAGAGCTTCGACCCGTTGTAGAAGCGGTTGCAGTCAGCGCAGCTCTGGAGCCCCTCGAACACGTACTTGTGAGGGGTGACGGTGCAGTCGCCGCCGCACCTGACGAACGCCACCTGCGGTTCGCCCGCGGTGACCTCGACGCCCATGATGCTGCCGATGGCCTTAGCGCTCTTTTCGCCGCCGGGTTTGCAACGGTCGCAGGGAGCTCCCCTGTTCACGATGGCGTCGGCGTAGTCGGCACAGCCCGAGAAACCGCACGCTCCGCAGTTGGCCTGCGGCAGTGCCTCGGCGATAAGCTCGACGCGCTCGTCCGTCCTGACCGCGAACACCTTTGAAGCGGCGGTCAGCAGAACGCCCGCGCCTGCGCCCAGCGCCGCGAACAGCGCGACGGGCATGATAACAGAACTCATACTGGTCTCCTTTCGGGTATCTGTAATATTGTATGCAGAAGCCGTCAGCCTATGCGCTCGACGGTGAAGCCGTCCTGTTCGAGCAGGCGGACGATGCCTTTTTCGCCGCCGAAATGCGCCGTTCCCACCGCGACGAGGAGAGTTTTTCCCTCGCCGAGCTGCTGTTCCGCGCGCTCGACCATGATCTTGTTGCGGTCAAAGATCGAGTGCTCGATGTATGCGTCCCAGACTGTCTTTTCCTCGTCCGAGAAGCCCTCACGCGTGACGGTCATGCCGAAAGCGGTCTCGTAATCGCCGCTTTTCCACGCCGCGAGCAACTTGTCATAGTCAACGGAGCGCCCGATGCAGGTGTTCTTGATGAGCAGACCCGCTTCCTCGTCGGTCAGTTTCTCTTTATTATCGTACTTTTCCTGCACGGTCTCAAGAGAAACTATCTCCTTGCCCTCCGCATTCGCAGATATCTGCAAGATCGAGTCGATGCCGAATTTATGGAAAACTTTCTTATCGCCGCTGTCATCGCCGTCGCTGATATAGGTCAGCTCATCGTATGCATACCACGGCATATACTCGTCGAAGGAATCCGCCGACTCGCCGTTCTCGGTGAGCTTTTTTTGCAGAAGTTCGTACTGCTCGGCGGTCAGGTGTTTGTCGATCGAGTCGCCATTGGGCAGAAACTGATCCATGTGCTCATAGGAGTCGGTCATTCTCGACGCGTCAACGTTGTATATCTCGACCGCGAGGGTGTCGCAGGCGGCAAAAGCCTCGCCGAGCGCCGCCGACATCGGGTAATCGCTCACCGACAGGGCGTGCATGGTGCCGACCATATACATCACCTTGCCGTCCGCGGAAGTCGCCTTCCAGACAGCGGGCGAGCTCGAAGCAGCAGCCCCGTTCTCTGCAAAAATGCTTTCTTTCGGCAGTTCCTCGGGGAGGTCGGTCTTGACCTTTGTGTTGTCGGGCAGCACGAATATCGAATCCGTCTCGACGTTCTCATCGATCTCGTTAGTCAGTTTGTTGATCTTATAGGCCGCTAACGCAAGAAGACCTGCGAGAAGCAAGAAGCAGACAACGGCAGCGATCTTTTTTTTCAATATACCACATCCTAAAAAAGTGAGCTCTGCTTGCGCAGAGCCCACTCAAAATTATTTTTGATTAGCTAAGTTAAATGTACCCTTTAGATCAGGAAATAGCCTCAGACTTCTTGCCGTAGTCCGAAACACCGATCTGGGTGATCTTGTTGTGGGTCGAGGAATCCTTCCACTCATCCCACTGGATAGCATCAGGATAACGTCCAACCATCTCGTCGCCGTTGGTCTTAGCCCAGAATACTACGAAGGAAGACTCGGTGTTGATCTTAGCCTTTACAACCTTCCATACGCCGGACTCCTCACCGTTCTCTGCGAGAACCTCAGCGATCTTCTTATCACCCTTCTTAGCGTTTTTGTCGGTAACAACATTCTTAACAACCATAGCGGTCTTGCCGGTAACAGCACCGGTCCAAGTGTCGGTAGATGCAGCTGCCTCATCCGTGATTACGTCGTCCTTAGCATAGCCCTGAGTCTCAGCGTCAGCGAGCAGCTCAGCAACAGCGTTGTAAGCGGTCTTAGCGTTCGAGTTAGCGGTCTTAAGTCTGGACTTCTTAACGTAGTTCAGCATCGAAGGAACGAGGATAGCAGCGAGAACGCCGATGATAGCGATAACAACTACCAGCTCAACCAGGGTAAAACCTTTCTGTGTCTTTTTCATAGGAAAATCCCTCCATAAAATATTAATAAATTTTCGCGGCTTCTATAGGTCCGCATTCTACTCGTCTTGAAGATGTTCGCCGCATCTCCTTGACTGTAATTAAATTATACATCGTTTGTTCCGAATTGTCAAGGGGTTTTAAGCAATTTTTTTAACTTTGTATGTTTTCACAAAACAAGCATATATCTTTAGACATTTTGTACAATAGTTTGACTAACTCCCAAACCCCTTGAAATTTCAAACGTTTTCGTTACTTTTCATCGCCGTGATAGTCATTTAAAGGGGCGCAGCATAATTTCTGTGGATAATTTTTGGTAATTTTGACGTTTTGTACAATCAGTTTATCAATTTCATTTCTGCTAAAAACCTGCGGTATATGGTCATACTCTCACCCAAACCTCATCCCCCTCCCTTTTTCGGCAAGGTGCAGACTATATAAAAGAAGAAGCACACACTCTCCTGCGCGGAAAATGTGAGGTTTTTTCAAAAAACACTGGACAAACGGTGAAAAATATGGTATTATATAACTATATATTTTAGATGTACGGAGGTGATCGTCTTGATAATCGACGCCGAAAATGCCATAATATGGATCAGTGGTCTGATAAATATGCTTATTCCTGCCCTGATATTCCTTTTTCTGACGGATATTGTGTTCCTTTCCAAATACAACGCCAGCAAGGACAAGCGCTCGAAATGGGAACGCCGCAAGAAACTGCTGAAACTCATACCCGTTTCACCTATCGGGCTGTTCCTTATTCTCGTGCTGATGCTGGTCATCTTCCAGACGATCATCGGTTCGGTGATGTCTCACCTCAATATAATAGAATACCAGTCGGAATTCACTATCATACCGCTGCTGACCGAAAAAGGCATCGTCATCGACGCCGACACCTCAAACGGCGGAGCCGCTGCCGACGCGCTGCTCATACTGCTCGTTATCTCCTTCATCCTCGCGGTGCCGATAACCATGCTCGTCATTCGGCGCTACTGCAAGATCATCGGCTGTTCGCGTAATCTGGGCGTTTTCATCTACATGGCGGTACTTTTCATGTACGTCACCAGCACCCTCATCACGCTCCCGATAAACGACGTGAACCCCACCGTCTCAAACCTCATCTCTATGGGCAGCTTCATCATCATGCTCATCATCTTCTACCTTCCCTCGAAGGACAGGATAGAACTGATGCGCCAGAAGGAGAACTCGGGTCTGCTTGTTCAGATCAACACCCTGCCAATCATCAACTTCATCATACTGCTGATACTGCTGGCTTTCGAGTTTATGCTGGACAAGAACGGCTACCTCGATATGGCGTACTACATCATCATCCTCGCATTCGCGCTGCTGCTCTACGCCGCTTCACAGCTCTCCTATAACATTCTGCTCAGACACATCGAAGAGAGCAACGAGATACTCGCCCTCTCCGAAGAGACCATAAAATCTCAGGAACAGGTCACCCTTGCATTCGCGGAAATCACCGAAGCAAAGTCGGGTCAGACAGGCAAGCACGTTAAGAGAGTGTCCGAGTACAGCCGCGTTATCGCCGAGGGTATGGACCTGCCGCCGAGCATGGTCAACAATATCCGCATAGCTTCGATGATGCACGACATCGGAAAACTGCTCATCCCCCCCGAAGTCCTCGAAAAGCCCGGACGCCTTACCGATGAGGAATTCACTATCATGAAGGAACACGTTGTCATCGGCGAGAACCTGCTCTGCAACGCCCCCGGTGAGATAATGCACATGGCCTGCGTTATCGCTCACCAGCACCACGAATGGTGGGACGGCAGCGGTTACCTCGGCATCAAGGGCGAGGATATCGAAGTCCCTGCACGTATCTGTGCCGTGGCTGACGTTTACGACGCGCTCACCAGCGTCCGCTCCTACAAAAAGGCATGGACCGCTGAGGAAGCCTTCGAGATAATCACCAAGGAGGCAGGCACGCACTTTGAACCGCAGGTAGTATGGGCTTTCGCTAAACACTTTGACGAGATCAAAAAGGTTCAGGAACTCTACAAGGACGAAAACGCAAACTATCAGCACTGACAAACACACTCGGGATAACCTTTCAGCCGAGAGGTTATCCCTTTGTATTATCCTGAAATTCACCCCACTACGGAGGACTGTCCAATGAAGATAATCATCATAGATGACGACGCGCTTATCTCAGCGTCGCTCAAAATAATCCTTGAAAACGCAAGCTCGGCTCAGGTCGCCGCTATGGGCTGCTCGGGCGAAGAGGCTATCAGTCTCTACGACCAGCATCTGCCCGACGTGATGCTCATGGACATCCGCATGAACGGTATGACAGGTCTCGAAGCAGGCGAGAAGATACTCGCAAAACACCCCGACGCCCGACTGCTCTTCCTCACGACTTTCAACGACGATGAGTATATCGTCAAGGCTCTCGCTATGGGCGCAAAAGGCTATATCATCAAACAGGACTTCGAGAGCATCGCCCCAGCCCTCGAAGCTGTCATGAAGGGTCAGAGCGTCTTCGGCTCTCAGGTCATGGACAGGATTCCCGAACTTATGAACGGCAGCGCAAAAAAGAAATTCGATTACTCCGAGTATGACATAAATGAGACCGAACAGGACATCATAGCGAAGGTCGCCGAAGGCCTCAGCAACAAGGAAATAGCTCAGCTCCTCTACCTCAGCGAAGGCACCGTCCGAAACTACATGAGCGACATCTTCCTCAAACTCGACGTCCGCGACCGCACCCAGCTCGCTATCTTCTACTTCAACAACGTCAAATGCTGAGGTGAGTGCGGATTTTTGCTGGGGGAAACCTTTCTGATGAAAGGTTCTCCCCCAGACCCCCTTCCAAAGACTTTTAATATGTTGGACGGTGGATTTGATTTGGGAGATGGGCTCTCGACATTTTTAGAGTGCGATTCTGAATAATTTTTTTTGGTGGGATTTTCCCACCGTTTTTTTATGCCTTCACTCGTATGTCAAACTATCGAACACGCAGAATGAAGCGTAGACAACTATCATCCGTCTTTTTGGCAAGGGGCAATCCATCTAAGAGAAAAAGAAAAAACTCCCCGACCTATACAAAGTCAGGGAGAACCACACCCCTTGCCAAAAAGCATTAAAAATTTTAGGGAGGGGGTTTGGGGGAGAACCCTTTTTTAAAAGGGTTTCCCCCAAGAAAAACCACCCGTCAAAGCACGCTCAAGTGAAGGCTGAGAAGCCGAGGAGAGTCAGGATGGTGATTATTATTGCTGCGAGGATAACGCCGCACATTACGGCGAGGACGCTTTTTTTGAAGTCGAGGTCGAGCATACTTGCTGCGAGGGTTCCTGTCCAGGCGCCTGTACCCGGGAGGGGGATACCTACGAAGAGCAGGAGAGCGACGAACATACCCTTGCCTGCCTTAGACTTTAGTTTATCGCCGCCCTTGTGTCCTTTTTCGAGACACCAGGAGAAGAACTTACCGATAACGGGCTTATCCTTGCCCCATTCGAGGACTCTTCTTGCGAAGAAGAAGATTATCGGCACGGGGATCATATTTCCTATCATGGAGATAGCCACTGCGGTCTGCCACTTAACGCCCATACCTGTTCCGATGGGGATCGCGCCCCTCAGCTCAATGAGCGGCACCATCGAGATCAGCAGGGTTATGAGATATTTTAACATATTACTTTCCTTTCGGTCACGGCCACGTATACCATATTATCTTAGCATGATAGTTTTAACGCATAATGAACTTTTCACGAACAAATCATTATATTGCTGTTATTTTCCACCCAGCACCCAGAATGCGACCGCGCTTGCCGCCGCCACGTTGAGCGAATCCACGCCGTTATCCATCGGTATCCTGACTGTGAAGTCGCAGTTTGCGATAGTCTCGGGGGAAAGTCCGTCGTTCTCATTTCCGAGCAGGACTGCGAGCTTTCTGCCGCGCGGCTGATAATCCCTCAGGCTGATGCTCTTGTCGGTTAGCGCCATCGCCGCCGTCTCGAAGCCCAGACGCTTTATCTCCGAAATATCGTCATAAAACGTCCACGGGCACTGAAAGACCGTACCCATCGCGACCCTTGCGGCTCTTCTGCTGAGGGGGTCGGCGCAGCCTTTCGACAGCAGCACCGCCTGCATCCCGAGAGCCGCCGCCGAGCGGAACACCGCCCCGACGTTCGTCGGGTTGACCACCCGTTCGAGGACGGCTATCCTGTCGGCGTTTCGGCAGACTTCCCCGACGGTCGGCAAAGCCCTGCGGCGCATCGCGCACAGCACTCCCCTCACCAGCTTGAAGCCCGCGATCTCGGACAGCAGACCATCGTCGCCCACGTATACGTCAAGTTCATCAGAACCGCTGAAAAGCTCCGCCGACTGTTCAGCCTCGTCCGTCCCGACGAGCGCCCTCACAGGCTCATAACCTGCCGACATCGCACGGGCGATGACCTTCGGGCTCTCGGCGATGAACAGCCCTTCCTGCGGCTCAAAATAGTGCCTCAGCGCATTTTCCCCGAGCCTGAAAACTTCAAGCTCGGGCAGGTCGATCGAATCTATTTTAATGATATTCGGCATAACTGTTACCTATTCCTCATCCGCGACAGCAGCGAAGCCGACGTCACCACCAGAAGCATTCCGCCAATGATGACATTGTGCAAAGCGCTGTCATACCTTCTCGTCGGCGCCGAACCTACATAGACCTTCGTGGGGTCGTCAGGGTCGTAGGTCACATACGTCACCGAACCCACGGGGAACTCTGTCTTGCTGTTCTCCACGTACTGGTACTTCTTGCCGTCCACAATGTATTCGAGCTTTGAGTTGTACCACGTCGTGCGGTAGCTCGAATATCTCTGCCGCGTCGTCACTACATACGAGTCGCTGTCAATGCACACCGCGTCCGTCTGGACCGTGCAGTCCTTCATCAGTGTGTCGTAATCCCTCTTCTCCCTGAAATACCGAATCGCCCCGCTCACGCATAAAACAAGCGAAATGATCCCGATAAAGATCGTCGTAGGCAAACTCGCCTGCCTTCTCCTTCTGTAATACATATCTTCATCTCCTCTTTTTGTGTGCGGGTCTTTTCTGGGGGAAACCTTTCTGTCGAAAGGTTCTCCCCCAGACCCCTTTCCAAAGACTTTTAATACTTTTTGGCTTTTGGGTGCTTCTTCCGCAGGTAGTATTGGTCGGGAAGACTGTAGTTCTTCTGTGATATAGCCTGCGCCTCGCCAAAAAGACGTACATAAGAGCGTAACGCTTCATTTGCGGCATATATCAGATGGTCACTCTTGAAGCGGTGATAGTCTATCTTCTCCACCATAACTATCTGCCGACATATTAAAAGTTTTAGGAAAGGGGTTTGGGGGAGAACCCTTTTTTAAAAGGGTTTCCCCCAAGAAAAAAAAACCGTCCCGTGTTTCTCTGACATAATATGATTATACCACTGCGGAGGGGTGTTGTCAAATAAAGAGTTCCATGAGACGGGTTATTGGTACCCTATAAAAACAGCCGCTCCGAAGAGCGGCTGTTGTGTGTTGATATTACATACCTGTAAGACCCGAGCGTTCAACACCTTCTACGAAGTATTTCTGGAGGAAGGTGTACATTACAAGTATCGGCAGGATAGCGAGCAGGCAGCCCGATTCCAGCCACACGATGATCTGTCTGATGCTGACCGTCTGACCGTCGAACAGCTGCTGCTGGAGGGTCGCGTCGAGGTTTTTGAGCATCAGTGCCATCGTTCTGTTCTCGGTAAAGAACGAAGATGATACATAGAAGTCATTCCAGTACCACACGATGGAGAACAGGAAAACTGTAAGGAACGAAGTCTTGGCGTTAGGCACCATGATCTTGACGTAAGTCTCGAAAGGTCCGCAGCCGTCGAGGTAAGCGGCGTCTTCAAGTTCCTTCGGCAGTCCGCGGAAGAACTGACGGAAGATGTAGATAAACAGACCCGCCTTGATGCCGTTTGCGAAGATCGCGGGCAGATACATCGTAAGTCCGCTGTTGATGATCGAGAGCTGTTCACCGTTGGAGTACAGCGGGATGATACCGAACAGCTTGAAGTAAGCGTACTGCAAGTACAGCGGGATAGTTGTGATCTGCGGCGGAACGATTATCATGAGAAGCACGAGAGCGAAGAACGCGTTCTTGCCCTTGAACTTGAATCTTGCGAAGCCGTAGCCCGTGATGGAGCAGGTAATTACCTGAAGCACCGAAGCCACAACGTTCAGCACGATGGTGTTAAGTACGGTATTGTCGAGCGGCTTGCCCCAATCCCAGTAGCTTACCTTCATTACCTGAGCCGTCTGAGTGATGTTGTCCATGGTCAGGCTTTTCGGGAGCCACACGATCGAGGGGTCGGTCATCTGGTCGTTAGGTCTGAATGCCGTAGAGAGCATGAACAGAAGGGGATACATGATAACAAATCCCAGACCAAACAGTATCAGTCCGCGAAAGATAGGCCATACAGCACCGAGTATCTTCTGATTGCGGTTATAGCGTATCTGATCGGGCGTAAAGTAATTTTCAAGACCTTCCGCCTTCATCTTCGCCATACGTGCCTTTATAGCCGCCTTGCGCTCTTTTTCAAACTGTCTTTCTTCTTTTTTAGTTGCCAATGTTATCCCCCCTTACTCTACTTCGTAGTAAACGAATCTGTTCAGTATCAGCAGTGCGATGCCGAGTATTACTCCGACGATCAGGAAGTACGCCCACGCCAGCGCTGCGGAGTAGCCGTGTTCCCACTGTTTCGACTGATTGAGAACCAGAGTCATTACTTCGTTTCCGGGGTCAACGAATGAATCGACTATCGTGTAAACGAGAGCCGCGATCAGCATCGGGCTGATGTAAGGAACGGTTATCTTCCAGAAGTACTCCCATGCGGTAGCACCCTCCATGGAAGCCGCTTCCTTAGCGGAGTAGGGTATGCCCTGCAAAGCCGAGAGGAACAGCAGTATCTGGATACCGCACTTCCACACGAGGTTCATGATGTCGCTCGTCAGAGTGGAGATCACGTCTGTCAGCTTATCGCTGATGTTATAGATACCGAGGAAGTTCAGCAGGTCGTCAACGAGGTTGGTCTCGAACATGGTGCTGAACTGTTCGGAGCCGCCCGAATAGCCGCCCGTGCTCATGTTACCGTTGATGATGTCGATAACGGGGCCCGTAGCGATGATTACAGGCAGGAAGAATATCGCTCTTGCGGCAGTCCTTCCCTTGAACTTCTGATTCAGGATAACTGCGATGAACACCGAGAACACGATGATGAGCGGTGTATTGAGCAGTGTATTCTTTATCATCGCGGTCAGAGCGGGTACATAGTACTGATCCTTTCTGAACGCGTTATAGTAGTTCTTGAAGCCAGGGTTGGTCATTTCCATACCGCCCTGCACGATCTTCGTCTGATGGAACGAATAGATCAGCGACTGTATGAGCGGTGCCACGAAGAAGTAGATGCTTCCCACGAACCAGAGCGCGATGAAACAGTAGCCGTACATCGCCTTTCTCTTCTCATAGGACATCTTGATACCCTTATACTTTTCGGGAGCAGAGGTCTCGGGCATGGGGGGGAGCTCGTTTGCGGTCTCCTCTACAGCAGTGTTATCTGCCTCTTCGATCTCTTCAACATTGGTGTTGTTATTTTCGATCTCGTTCATCAGCCCTTGGCACCTCCTTTTTCTACTGCGCCGCTTGCCACAAGGTCGTAGGTCTTGCCCTTAGCCTTGACGGTGTAGTTCGCAGTGTCTACCTCAATGACCTCATCAGCCGCACCCGTCTTGGAGTAGGTGGTCCTGATGACGTCGCCGTCGATCTCGTAATCCGAGATGACGTAATCGCTCACGGGAGCGAGTATCTCCTTGAGCAGCGAAGCCTGAGCGCCTGCCAGACCCGTCCAGCCCGAGTAGTGCGAATAGTAGTAGTCATCGTCTCTCGTATCGAGCAGTTCATCCGCATCCTCATAGATCATATCGTAGTTCACGTCCGAACCTGCCGCGATAGCTCTGAGGAAAGTCTTGTCGATAGTGGAGCTTCCGTTGACAGCCTCTGTAGCTATCGGAACGTAGCCGTGTACCACCATCTGATAGAACGGTATATCAACATCGGTGATGTTGAACGCGCTGGAGAAAACAGGAACATCGGTAACAGCCTGAACATACGGCAGTATGTAGGAGTTTGCTCCTGCCGCGATGATCTTCTGACCTGCGTCAACAGCGTTGCTGTAGCCGTTCACCACGGTGTTCATGGTATCGTTTCTCGAAGACTTGTTCTTCTTCGAGAAGTCGCTGACCAGCTTTACCGAAAGGTCGCCGTAGCCCATCTGGCTCACGTTCGAGGACTTGAAGCTCGAAAGAGATTCCTTGAATATCTTCACGTAGGTATTCGGAGCGATGAGTGCGGGGGATACGCCCGAAACAGCCACGCCGAATGCAGGGCTGTATTCCGACTGTCTCGAATAGGCGCTGGAAACTCTGATAGCGGTATTCGAGAGCTGACCGTAGCCCATGATGCCCTTCTTCATCGTGAAGTTGTTCACGGTGCCGTAAACGGTCACCTTATCGTTGTTAAGGTTTGTCAGTTCGCTGGTCTTGCCGAGCTTGCCGAGAGCCTTCGCCTTAGTGGAGACGAGCTCCTTGACATCGTTCTTTGTCCAGTCGTTGTAGTTGAGCACGATGTTGTCGGCACCTGCGTTCTGAAGGTCGCCCGTGATAGTTCTCGCCTGAGAGAATGTGGTGAGCTTCTTCTTCACGATAACGGGGATACCGATTATCGACTCTTTCTTGAGCACCGCGCCGTAGGTATCGACGTAAAGGTTCGAGGTGTTAGCCTCGGTCTTCTGGGTCAGACCCTTGTCGGAGATGAGGTAGTTTCTGTAAACCTCTGCGCATTCCGCGGGGGAAACGCCGTCATCCGACTCAACGGGCATGAATTCCACCGCGAATTCGGGGGTCTTGATGCCGTACTTCTCGAACACGGTTATCTTGTTCGAGTCGGTACCGCTCATGAAGAATTCGTCGGTGCTCCTTGTCTCGAACATGAACCAGCAGTTGTTGTAAGCCTGCTTGTTCTGACCGCTGACCTGAGCGTTGCAGAACACGTTCGCCTCGCCTGCGGTAGCCACCATCACGAGTCCCGAATTGCCCTGAACCGTCGCCATTACAGGCAGGTAAGCCTGCTCGGTAACTCTCGGAGCGTTCAGCGGAACTGCGGTGTAGTCTCTTCCGTAGACCTTCTGCGAGTAGCTTGCGTAGTTGGATTTTCCGTTGTTGTACTTTATCATAGCGCCGCTTCCGTCGGGGATTATCATGTATCCTTCGATGGGGGTGCCGTTCTCGTCAACGCTGGAAGCCGCGCCCATGTAGGGTGCGAACAGGAGCTTTGTGAGCACCTTGCCCTGTGCGCTGGTGCTGTCCTTCTCCTTGATCTCGTCGGTCTTTACGGACATTCTGAGACCTCTGTCAGTCAGCTCATAGTGAGCCGTCAGCGTTACGCCCTGAGTGCTGTAGGTATAGGTGCAGGCGAAGCCGTTGGACTCGTTCTTGTACTTGAGTCTTGCCTTCGAGGAGTAAGCGGGAGCGGGGAGCTCTGTTCTTTTCTCCTGTCTGAGGTCGCCGATGTTCACAGCGAGGCTCGACTGGGACTGGTCTATCTGACCGCTCTTCATGGTGCTGCCCTTATCGTCGATGATAGTCGGGTCAGCCTCAGCGTTTATCGGGGACGACCACCAGCACTTGCCCGAGCTCTTTACTTTCAGGCAGAACCTGTTGTTTTCCTTATCGAGGTAAAGCTCGTACTTGTCGTTTTCAGTGACCTTCTCGCACATAGCGAGTGCCTGAGCGTCGGTGATAGGTTCAGCGGCAGGCTTTGCAGCCTCGCCGTCCTCGTCGCCGTCTTCTTCGCCGTCGGCAATTTCAGTTTCATCGGTACTGCTGTCTTCGTTGGTGTTATCCTCATCCGAAGTCTCTTCTGCGGAGTCTGTCTCAGCCTGAGACTCATCCTCAGCCGAGCTGTCCTCATCGGAAGACTCGGTATCTTCGGTATCGCCCGCGGTCTCTTCAGCGGCAGACTCTTCGGCAGCCGAAGAGCTGTCAGCCTCCGACTCAGCCATCGAATCGGCAGCTACCGAGCCGATAGGCATCATCATAGAAAGGATCAGCGCAAATGTCAACACTTTTTTGTAGTTTTTGTTTTGCATAGTATCAGCTCCTTTCTATCAACCGCGTATTCTGTATGCGATCTCGGTATAGATCGTATATACGAATACATAGACCTGCTGGAACAGTGAGAGCAGCAGTATAGCGAGGAAGAGTATCAGCAGCATAGCCACGAGGGTAAGAACGATGGAGATGATCGTTTTGGTCAGGGAGTACTGATGGACCGCCTTCATAGCGGAGATCATGAGCACTACCGACCAGCCTATCCCGAGGTAGTAGAAGAAGTTGAACCAGATCTGTTCCTCAAGGATAAGGAAGTTCGAGAGCAATACTGCGGTACAGGTGCAGAGAATAAAGGGAACGAGTGCGTAAGCCGAGAAGATGCATATTCTTTTCAGCGTGCCCTCGCCGTCGAGCAGGGTGCAGATGCACCAGTTGCCGATGACCCATGTCGCGAAGTAGATTACGGACTGAACGATCAGCGGAACAACGTTGAATACCTTTACGGTATTGGTGTTGAATGCGAAGCCCACCATTCTGTTCTTGGCGACCATGGCCACGAACAGCAGAGCCACGATGATGAACGAAAGACCTATCGAGCCTTTCTTTTTCCAGCGCAGATCCTCAAAGCCTTCGGTCGGATGGAAGCAAACGTGAGAGACCCAGCCAAGCGTGGAAAAATTATACATTGAGTCCATCTAATCCCTCCTCCCACTTCTTAGGCTTCTTGCCGAATATCTTTTTCAGCGTGAGTTTCTTCTTCTTCATTATCTTTCTGATTATCCAGAGGACTGCCAGAACGATAACAACGACCGCGATACCTGTGAAGTGGCTCTGTAACCACTCTTCTCTGTAGTACTCGAAAGCCTTGTCGTAAGACTTCTTGTCGTTCGCGATCTCGAAGCGCTTCATAGCCTTCTTGTATTCGTGATTTTTGAGGTCTGCCTTGCCGAGTCCGATGTGAGCGTAGGTGTAACCGCCGTCGCGCTTCACAACTTCCTGCCAGTAGGGCTTAGCCTCAACGTAGAGACCTGCGTCGAACAGCTCGAAAGCCTTGTGCAGATTCTCGCCGAATACGGTCTTTTCAAATACGGTTATGTCGTTTCTTGTCTTTGAGCCTTCAAGCACGATAACATCGTCGCCGAAGGTATCGACAGCGTTAGGTGTCGAGAATGTACCTCTCTGGTCAGCGGAGGAGTTCTCCGTACCGAAGATGCACATCAGGTTGCAGAGTCTGTCGTACTGGAACACACGGCCCGTCTCAAAGTCGAGCACGTTGATGATGCCCTTGTCATCGACTGCGATGTCGGTGAGCTTTGTGGAGTATGTCTTTTTGGTAGCCATATCCCAAACAGCGTCGGTGTGGTCGCCGAAGGTGTAGTTATCACCGACCACGTTGTCCCAGATGTTGTAGCCTGCGGGGTTGATCTTCTTCACCGCGTCGGTATTTGTGGATACCTCGGTAACGGTGTAGATAAAGCCCTCGCTGTCCATATCGAAGTTTGCGTACTCAACAGGAACGTTACGGCTCATACCCTCGATCTGCTCATTGGAAGCGAGCTTTCTCCAGAGTTTCTGAGCGATCACCTTAGCGGTGACTTCAACGCGGTTCGCGCCGTAGAAGCCTGTGAAGGTACCGTCAGCCTTGAACTGTACCGAACCTGTATTTACCGACTTAACTACCGCATACACGTTTTCCGCGTAGTCAACGGTGACCTTTGTCGGGTTGAAGGTCTTTGAGGTGTAGAGAGCCTCTTCGGGCTTCAGGTATTCCTGTTCGAGTCTGAGCTGAGTATCGCTCACGACCTCTGCCCTAACGACTCTCGCGTTGGAGTAGTCTGCGATGTAGATGGTCTGCTTGCCTGTGGAGGGGCTGTCTGTTACCCAGAGTCCCTGAGGCTCCTTGAAAGCAGTACCGTCGCCGAGCTGTTCAACTCCGCCCGCTTCCGACTGACCGCTCACGAAGTAGTATCTGCCCGTGATCTTGTAATCCGAGTCAAGGCGGAGGATCCTGTTATTTCCTGTGTCAGCTATCCACAGTTCGCTGTCTTTGTAAACGAAGAAGTCTCTTGCTTCACTGAGTGTAGCCGAAGCGTCCTCGCTGTAGAACAGCGGGTCGGCAGGATCGGAGAGTCTTTTCAGACCCATTTCCATACCGCTGACTGTTTTCTTTACCGTATAGCCTGCCTGAGAGGGGATAGCCGCGTCCCAGTTATCGTATGTATACGGCTGATAAGGCTCGTCTGCGAACGCAGTGACGGACATCGTGAATGCCGTGCATACCGCGAGCGACAGACTTACGAGCTTCCTTACGGAATTTTTAAATCCATTCACTGTATTATCACCTGTTTCCTTTTATAAATGTAGTTTTCTTAAATAACGTACTAACTTATTATCCGATCAGTCCTTCATACCGGAGTTCGCCATGGTTTCCATAACGTTGCCCTGTGCTACGAGGAATACGACCAGAGGAGGGATCAGGAGCAATACAGCCGACGCAAATGTTACGCCCTGTCTTGCAAGACCTGCAAGTGAGATCTGCTGAACGATGGTAGGCAGAGTCTTGTACTCTTCCGAGTAGATTACCGCACCGCCGTTGATGTTCCAGGCCTGCTGGAACGCGAAGATGATGATGGTCATGATCGCGGGCTTCTGGTTGGGAACAACTATCTGCCAGCAGATCCTGAACAGTCCCGCGCCATCGACCTTTGCCGCCTCTACCATAGCGTCGTGTATAGTGGACATCGACTGTCTCATCAGGTAAAGGTTCATAGCCGTAGCGATGTAGGGGAGAATGAGTACTGCGTAGGAGTCGATCATGTTCAGCTTCGAGTAAACGAGGAAGGACATGATCCATGTTGCCTGCGACTGGAACAGAAGGGCGATAACGATGATCTTGTTGAGCAGCTTATCGCCTGGGAACTTGCACTTAGAGAGCACGAATGCCGCCATGCAGGTAACGAATACGTTCGTAACGCAGATGATTATCGTGGTGAATACGCTGTTGAATACATATCTCGAAAGAGGTACGATGTATTCCGCCGCAACCTTTACCATGTCCGAGAAGTTCTTGGTTGTCGGACGCAGAACGTACAGCTTAGGCGGGAACACGAACAGCTCCTCAACAGGCTTCAGCGACTGTATTACCGAGTAGTACAGAGGGAAGACCATGAATACGCCGAGAAGCGAAAGGAAAATGAAGATGCAGACATCTCCGCCGACAGAGCCGTTTATCTTCTTACGCTTTTCCTTGACTTTAAGCTGTTCGATAGACTTCTTTTTTCTTCTTTTCTTTGCCATTGATGCCGCACCCCCTTAGTCAACAAATTTTCCGAGCAGTGCGTTTACGCCCTTATTGGCAAGAAGCATTGACAGGAAGAGTACAAAGCATATTGCCGAAGCGTAGCCCATCTCGTATCTCAGATAACCGTAGTCGGTCGCGTGGTTCATGATGGTGTGTGCGGCGTAGTCGGTCGAAGGAAGACCCACGAGCATCTGACCTACGTTACCTACCGTGAAGGAACCTGCGATCTGGTTTACTGCCGCGAACAGAAGCTGCGGACCCATCGAGGGGATGGTTATCATGAAGAGCTCCTGCCATCTGTTCTTGATACCCTCGATAGCGCCTGCCTCATACATCGACTTGTCGATGTTCTGGAAGCCTGCTCTGATAGCAAGGAAGCCTGCACCCATGGACATCCAGAGCTGTACGATGATGCACACGCCGAGGATGTAGGTGGTATCGGTGAGCCACTGTACGGGTTTGTGGATGAATCCGAGGTCAAGCAGGATAGCGTTCAGGTAGCCGTACTGGTCGCCCGAAAGGATCAGCTGCCATGTTACGTATACCGAGGTGGTCATTGAAGGAGCGTAGAAAACGAAGGTGAAGAATGTCTTGAGGAACGGGTTCATCTCGTTTATGAGCCACGCTACCATGAAGCTCAGTATGTAAGCGAAAGGTCCTGTGAACACCGCAAAGATAAGAGTATTTCTTATCGCGATGAGGAAGGTGCTGTCGTTTAAGAACAGCGTGTAGAAGTTTGACAGTCCCACCCACTTTGGCGACTGTATCATGTTGAAGTTTGTAAAGCTCATAGGGAGAGACATTACAACGGGAACGATGGTAAAGATGGTGAACAGTATCATGAACGGAGCGATGAGCCCGTAGCATCCCTTGTTCGCCTTTATCATGTGCCATGTGTAGTTCCAATAACCCGTTTTATTGGCAGGCACATTTTCCATTTCGGTATTTTTAGCCATTTAAGACGCTCTCCCCTTTCTTACTTATTATCGTTGTACAGAGCAAGATCCTCGTTCTTACGTGCGATCTCCTCATTGATATCCTTGTCGAACCAGAACAGGGTATCTCTTGCGTTCTCATACTTGTTTACAGTCTCTCTGAACGCGTTGTTCAGGTTTCTTGTAACGCCGTAGGAAGCAGGGATGATCGGAATCTCTACCTGTGCTTCAAGCTGCTGAGTGAGCTTGTTTACCTCGGTCTGAGTCCAGGACAGGTTGTGCAGAGCCTCGATATTCGCGGTGTTGTAGCGTCCAAGAGTACCGAGCACCGACTCGATGTCCTGACCGTATGCGATCTGGGTGTCGTTGGAAGTGAACCACTTGATGAACTCCCATGCGCCTTCCTTATCGGGGCAGCTGTTGAAGATGATAGCACCCGAACCTGTGGAGCAGGCGGAGATGTTGATCTTTCTTCCGTCGGGGAGAGTCACCTGACCGTTCTCGCTCTCAGTGCCGGGAACGTGCATGAAGTTCCAGCAGCCCCTGATCTCGGGAGCGGTAACAGACAGTGTATTATAGAAGGTATAGTTCTGGATCACCACAGGCATATCGCCCTGTCTGAATCGGGTCAGAGCGTCATATGTCTGGCTGAAGCTGTACTTGGTATAGAACTCTGTCCACTGCTCGAAAGCATTTACAGCCTCGGGTCTGTCGAAGTTGGTCTTGGTCAGGTCATCCGAGTAGTAGTTGATGCCCTGCTGCAAGAGCAGCATCGCGAAGGTGTTGCCTGCCTCGGTAACGGGTGAAACGGTGGTAACGCCCGAAGTACCGCCCATTACGGGAAGGATCAGACCCACTTCCATGTAGCTTCTCTGAAGTACGGGAAGCACGTTCATCAGACCGTCCCATGTGGAGAGGTCGTTCTCGGGGTCAACGCCCAGCTCGTTCAGAACGTCGCTTCTGTAGAACAGCATCGGGAAGTCCTGAGTAACAGGCAGGCCGTAGATGCCGTTGTTGTACATATACAGTGTCTGCGCGTCGGGCGAGAACTGTTTGATCACTTCTTTATAGTCGGGGAACTGTGTCAGGTCTGCCAGCACTCCACGGGAAGCCAGCTGTATCGTGAAGTCACCGCCCACGAACAGTACCAGGTCGGGGCCCTTACCTGCGAAGGTAGCCTCGATGATACCGCCCTGTACGAGCTTCATGTTGACCTTGGTCTTGACGTCGTCCCTTACGTTGAATTCGTTGTTTACGAGGTTTGTAACGACGGTAGCGTTATCACGTCCGAGGGTGATCCAGCAGGTCATTACGTCATCGCCGTCCTCCAGATCCGTCAGAGAATTGTAATCCTCAAAGAAGGAGCCGATGAAAGAGTCAAAGCCGAACTTCATGGACTTGAAGAATCTTGAGTCGGCAGAGGTGAATTCCTGATCTGCCGAGCAGATCTCGATAAGGTCGATCTCCAGCGGCTGTTCACGGTAGGTGTTTACCCACGCGGACAGCGAGGTGATGTTATCCTTGATCTGGCTCATCATTTCAGGTATTCTGTCGGGCTTTTCGGTACACTCGTCGAGTACGAGCGCCATCTTCTCCAGCGTTACCGCCTCGGAACCGCCCTGATTTGAAAGGCTCTCGATCTCTTTCTTAAGATCTCTGAGCGTCTGTGCATAGGTCTTGAAGTCGGGCACTATCGTAGGGATAGTGTGGTCGATCATGTAGTTGTTGTACTCATCGGGATCAGGACCCGTGATCTGTCTTATTCTTCTGTAGTAGTTGTTGATGCTGTAAGTCAGATCGTCGAGCTCGCCCATGATCTGTCCGATCTCACCGGGGACAGCTTCAAGAGTAAGCGAGTGGCTGCCTGCTGTCAGATAGTAGTAAACGGGATCGCTTATCTCGTCATCGGTAACGGTAGGCGTTACCACGTTCCACTCGGTATTGTAGTAGAACTTGATCTGTTCGCTGCGTGCATCGGGCACAACGCCGTCGATGTACAGTCTGCGGTTGGAGTACATACCTCTCATCTGATCCTGCTTAGCTCTGATACCGATCTTGTACCAGCCGTCAGCGTCAACAGTGAAATTCCATGTAGCTGCCTGAGTAGACTTGTTCCAGCTTCCCTTTCCTATGGAGTTGTACCTTGTCTTTGTGGGGCTCTCGCCGTTCACGCAGGAGGTGATATAGGAATGTTTGTCGCTGGTCGGGAACAGTGTTCTCGCGCTCTTTTCATCTGCAAGCTCGCCTTCAAGAGTTATCCTCTTGCCCGAGATGCTGTTTATCTCACTGTCAGTCGGCTGCGAGTAAGCACCGGGAGCCTGATACTGGAACAGTGTGATCTCCTTCACCGCGAACTGTGCCTTTTCGGAGGTGATGGAAACGATGTTCTTTCCCTTCTCGAAGTAGAACAGCAGCGGCTCGGCGGAAAGTCCGTCAATATCCTTCAGGGGGGTCAGCTGCCATTTCGCAACAGACTCCTGACCCGGACGGATGTCGTTTCCTCTCGAATCCATGTCGATGCCCGAGGGATTGCTGGTCTGCTCGTTCACCCATACTTTCGAGAGGGTTATTCTGCCTGCGGTAGGGTACTGCACCTCACCGTTGACTGCAAGAGAAAACTCCACGTCGTTAGTGTTAGATTCCTGCGGAACGTAGTAGTCGAGCATTATGCTGTATACGCCCTCTTGCGGAACGTCTACCCCGAACTCGAAGCCGCCCTCCTGGTTTGCCCAGCTGAGCACCCCGCTCTCGCCGCCCACATCCGTAAAAGCGATCTCAGTCCCGTCGTAGACCTTGAAATCTGCGCTTGACTGTATATCCTTGGATGTGATGACGATCTCACCGTCTGCGCCCTTCTGCTCCGAATACTTCGCGTAGAAATCTCTGTAAGAGTTCTCAACGCGCTTGCCCGAAGCCGCAGAGCCCGTGCCCGACAAAGCCGATGTCAGGAGAGGATCTGCACCCGAATAAACGTCAGCAGCAGTATTATCCGCTGCATCCGCAAATGCGGGCAGAGCCGACGATGTCAGCATTATCGCCGCGACCGCAGATGATATAACACGTCTTAATATTGTGTTATTCACTATGAAATCCACCTTTCCAGTAAATTTGCTGAACTATAAACGGATCTTTTCCTTCTGCGGGACGGATCTTTCCCCCCGAAGTCCATATCCGATTACATTGCTTATATATTATCCCGACGCATCACATCGGTATAACAATCATATTTTCTCCGCTTAAACTAAGTTTAAGCTCCCTACATTATAATAAAGAGCAGAACGGATCAGCCCGATCTCACGATATAGATCCTGCCCGTCTCCTCGTCCATCTCGACCTTTACCTTGTCGCCGCCCTTGAGCTTCATGGCGTCCATGTAGTCCTTCGGCAGCTGCAACCGTCCCGAGCGGTCGAGCACCACGAGTTCCTCGTGGGTGATCTCCTCGTCCTCTTCCGACGCCGCCTGTTCCGCGCCGCCTCCGAAGCTTCCGATCTCTTTCAGCTCCTCGCTGTATGACCGTTTCCGCACGATCTCCGAGCTGGTTCGTCCGTCGCGTATCGCCACGACTCTGTCGATATGTTTAGCGAGCTTCACGTCGTGGGTAACGATGACTATCGTTATCTCCTCCGACTTGTTCAGCTCCTTGAAGATGTCGAGTATCACATTTGAAGTGCGCGTGTCCACCGAGCCTGTCGGCTCGTCCGCCAGCAGCAGCTTCGGTCGGTTGGCAAGGGCGATCGCGATGGCGACTCTCTGCTGTTCGCCGCCCGACATCTGGTCGAGCCGTGAGTTCTTCCGTTTGAGAAGCCCCACCTTGTCCAGCAGTTCGAGAGCCCGTTCTCTCCGCGCCCTTCTTCCGCCCACGCCGCCGTCGAGCAGCATCGGCAGCTCAACATTCTGAACGGCGGTCAGATATGGCACAAGGTTTCTGGCATTGTTCTGCCACACGAACCCTACGGTATTGCGCTTGTATTCAACATAGTCCTTGTCGGTAAATTTCAGCAGGTTCTTCCCGTCCACGAAGAGCTGTCCCGCGCTCGGTCTGTCGAGACCGCCGAGCATATTCAGCAGTGTCGATTTACCGCTGCCCGAGTTGCCGACTATCGCCATCAGCTCGCCCTTTTCGACGTTGAGATCAAGTCCCTGAAGCGCCACGACCTCAACTTCCGAGGTCTTGTATATCTTCACGAGGTTCTCGCAGCGTATCATGCTGCCCTCGCCGTTGTCCTCCACGCTCTCTCCGTAGAGCCTGCTGTACGGTTCGTTACTCAATGATCTCACCGTCCTCAAGCGTGTAGACCCTGTCTGCCACATCCATCATGCTGGGGTCGTGGGTGGTCATGACGATTGTCATTCCCCTCTGCTCCACCAGCTCTTTAAACAGCTTCACAACGTGCAGAGCCGTCGCCGTGTCGAGCTCCGCGGTCGGTTCGTCCGCGAACACCAGCTGCGGCTCGTGAGCTATCGCCCTTGCTATCGCCGTTCTCTGCTGTTCACCGCCCGACATCTCGCTCGGTCGGTGGTGCATTCGCTTGTCGAGCCCCACGTCGGTCATCACCTGCGTGACCCTATCCTTCCGCTTCGCGTAGGGGTACCCCGCGAGCCTCAGCCCGAACTCAACGTTCTCGAACGCCGTCAGCCCGCTCATCAGCGCCACCGACTGAAAGACGAACGCCATGTCGCGCCTTCGCAGGTCGTCCTGCTTCTTGTCGGAGAACCGCGTGATGTCCTTGCCGTTGAACACGACCTTGCCCTTCGTCGGCCTGTCGAGCGCCCCCAGGATATTGATGAGCGTCGTCTTGCCGCTTCCCGAGCGCCCTCTCAGCACCGTCAGCCTGCCCTTCTCGATCTCGATATTGATGTCCTTGAGGGCGTGGACGACGCTTCCGTCGCCTATCTTGAAGTCGCGGCTGACATTCTCCGCCGATAAGATTATCTCGCCCATCACATCACCTCGAGACCCTTTGTACAAATTGCATATACCAAACTCAGTCAACAATATATGGTGTGGAGCCGTAAATTGCCGACGATATCTTGAAACAGATGATTTTTATTAGTAAAATGAACATTGTATCTACACGTTTTTCGTTAAGATTGTCCAAAAAAGACAAATTGACTTATTATAATTATACTAAAATTTCACCTGTTTGTCAAGTGTGTCAAAAAAGAAAAATGCCGCCTTTCAGCCCGTTTTCCGATTCGTTGTAATTAACAATATTGAACCGAAATTTTTGTGTATTTTTCTTTGTGTAAATCAACATATAGAAAAATATTAAAATGTACACGATTACATTTTCTCCGCGATTACGTTGGCTATCAATAAGTATATCAATTTTATATACAAGCATATTATCATCATAATATAATTTTAACAAGAATTTTCCGAAAACGATTTCAAAGTGTACAATATATTGTACACTTAATCATTTGTGTAACATTTTTTACCTCATTTTGCAATAAACCCCAGTCATATATTTTTTATATACCACATTCCATATACTACATATGCACACTTTCCGACACCATCCGCGACATATCTGTGCTATCATCATCTCACAGGATCATTTACTGCTTTACTGCGGGTCTTCCCCCAGGGCAAGACCCGCACACACAAAGCCTCAAAGAGAAGGAGTGACGAAAATGGTGACACTGTCACTGAGAGAGGGGACGCTGACGGCGGTGCTGAGGGGCGACATCGACCACCACAGTGCGTCGCAGATGCGGACTGAGATCGACAGGGCTGTGAGGGGGGCGGCTGTAAGGCTGCTGGTGCTTGATTTTTCGCAAGTGACCTTCATGGACAGCTCGGGGATCGGGCTGGTGATGGGCAGGTACAAGCTCATGAGCGAGCTGGGTGGAGAGGTCGCAGTCGCCGATCCGCCCGCGTACATCGCGAGGGTCATGCGGCTGTCGGGGCTGGACAGGCTCTGCCGAATCGTCAGCATCGCGCAGCCGATCGTTCAGACGGAGGTGATACACAATGCCGAAAAGTAAGCTGGCCTGTCTCAGCGAAACGACCGTCACATTCACGGCGGTCAGCGAGAACGAAGCCTTTGCGCGGGCGTGCGTTTCGTCCTTCATCTCGCGGCTCGACCCCCTCGTGTCGGAGCTGGCGGAGGTAAAGACCGCGGTCTCGGAGGCGGTCACGAACTGCGTCGTCCACGCCTACCGCGGCGTCCCCGACGGCAGGATCACTATGCTCATCCGACTTTTCCCCGACCGCCGCATCTACATCAGGATACGCGATTTCGGGTGCGGTATCGCGGACGTTCCCCGCGCGATGCAGCCGCTTTTCACCACCGCCCCCGAGGAGGAACGGGCAGGGCTGGGCTTTGCGGTGATGGAGAGCTTCACCGATCGGCTCACGGTCAAAAGCACCGTCGGGCGGGGGACGACTCTCGTGATGGTGAAAACGCTTCGTGAAAGAGAAGCCGCCGAACCTTCACCAAAAAGCCGACGCAAGCTCCGCACAGGTGAACCAATGCTCCGTTAGCATCCCACTCCCATTTTCTACATATTCGACAAAGGAGAATGAAAATGGAAGCATTGAAACCAACTGCCCAGCAGCGCGCCGAGGAAAATCTCGGGCTCGTACACCTCTGCGCCAACAAATTCCGCGGCCGCGGCATCGAGTACGACGACCTGTTCAGCGCGGGCTGCATCGGGCTGATGAAGGCGGCGCACGGGTTCGACGACGGGCGAGGGGTGCGGTTTTCGACCTACGCCGTGCCTGTCATCCTCGGGGAGATCAAGCGGCTTTTCCGCGACGGGGGCGCTGTTCATGTCAGCCGAAGTCTGAAGGAGCTGTCGCTGAAAGCTGCTCGTGCGAAGGACGATTTTGCCGCCTCCGAGGGGCGCGAACCGACGGTCAGCGAGCTGAGCGAGATACTCGGCGAGCCGCCCGAACTCGTCACCGAAGCGATCTCCGCGGGGCTTGCCCCCGTCAGTCTTACCATCTGCACCGAGGACGGCGTTGACGAAGCCGACGTGCCTGTCCCCTCCTCCGAGGAGCGGATCCTTTCGATGATGGCGCTGCGAAGTGCCCTCAAAACGCTGTCCGTCAAGGATCGAAAGCTGATCTATCTCCGCTATTTCCGCGACAAGACCCAGTCGGAGACCGCCGCCGCCCTCGGAATGACGCAGGTGCAGGTCTCGCGCCGCGAAAAGAAGCTGCTCGCCGCCATGCGAACTCAGATGGAATAAGAAAAAACAGCCATTTGCCGCGTGCGAATGACTGTTTTTTTGCGCAAAAAAACACGCTCCATCGAAACGGAGCGTGTCGTGGTGGTTCCTCGGGGACTCGAACCCAGGACCATCCGGTTATGAGCCGGGAGCTCTAACCAACTGAGCTAAGGAACCTTACAAAAAAAGATCAAGCAAAACTATATTTGCCTGATCTCGTTTAAGGCAGAAACTGCCAAGTGACCGGTACGAGATTCGAACTCGTGTTGTCGGCGTGAGAGGCCGAAGTCTTAACCGCTTGACCAACCGGCCATCGCTGATATCCAGCTTAGTGCACCATCGGGGACTCGAACCCAGGACCCACTGATTAAGAGTCAGTTGCTCTACCATCTGAGCTAATGGTGCATAGTGTCCGCAACTACTTATCTTCCCAGCCCGTCGCCAGGCAAGTATTTTCAGCGTAGATGAGCTTAACTTCTGTGTTCGGCATGGGAACAGGTGGAACCTCATCGCTATCGTCACGGACTAAGTTCAACGCTTCTCGCGTCAAACCCTTTCGGCTTTTTGCAGCCTCAAAATCGAACAGGAAACTTTGTCTTGCTTCTGAGTTATTCTCTTGATTCTTCGTATCACACTTAAAGGTTAAGCCCTCGACCGATTAGTATTCGCTGGCTGAACACATTACTGTGCTTACACCTTGAACCTATCAACCTGT
>NZ_FPIR01000021.1 GCF_900119155.1 Ruminococcus sp. YE71
CGAATCGAGATCATGCTTGTCATAAATCTCACGGAGCATTTCGCTGAATGTTTCTCTTGCCGCTATATCCATCGGGTCGTAGCGGCTGGCAAGAGTGCCCATCAGCACCTCCAGCGGATTCTTGAAACTGAGCAGATAGTCAGCCGCATCATCGAGAATACAGGATTCAATATTCGTTCTGATGAACTTGACGGCTGCTATCTGTTCGGCGTTCTCAATCAGCTCATCGGCTGTCATGTCCCACCAGATTTCACGCATGGATTCGTATTCAAGGTTTATCTTTTTCAGCAGCTTATCGATCGCAGTCATGCTCTCACCTCACTATCTTCCCCCAGCCGCTCCGAACAGCGCTGCCTTGTAGGGCGGTGCGATGACCACCAGCAAATACCTCTCATTGCCGCAGCGGTACAGACATGTCCCTCGCTCAGGAAACTTTATTAGATCAAACTCCGAAGGTTCAAGCTGCAAGGTGTCGATGAACGGCTCGGCTGCGATATTGCCGGGGTTGAAAAGAAAATGATGAGACGGTATGCTGAACAGCGGTTTTGTGAACTCCTTTATCTCCGGTAATAAGAAATCCTCAATGTTCTGACTTGCCAGAATGAAACTCGATTCCTTCTTGCGAACACGTTTCATGCCATTGCGGATATACTCTATCGCCGTCAAGTTGGTGAGAAATAAATACAATTCATCAACAGCCGCCACCGTATTTCCCTTGCCAAGAAGCTGATTTGACATATAAGACAGAATATTGAACAGCAACGTATCTTTCAGCCGCTTGTTTGTGTCCATAAGACCCTTGACCCCGAAGCACACAAACTCGCCGTCTTTGACGTTTGTATGACCGTTGAAATACTTGCTCTCCGCACCTCTGCACATAGAGTGCAGCCCAAGACAAATATTCTGGAGCATATCCTCGGTATAGATATGCTTCACTTCATTGTCGAACGCCATGAACTCCTTTTCGATAAGGTCGTAAAGGTCACTCATTATCGGATAGTCCTCGTCTTTTAGCGTGTCAAGGTCGGTCATATCGTCAATGCCGAAACGTGCATATAGCTTTATGAGCATAATCTCGATAGTGTCAATTTCAGCGTCAGTGAAATCCTTGTACGCCCTGAAAAAATCCTTGAGGTAGCTGATATGCTGACTCAGCTTTGTGACCTTCTTGAACGCTTCGGGACTGTCACAGCCGCCCCTTTCACCGTCCGTCCACGCTTTCGGTTCGAGGGGATTTATCATAAATTCTCCCGACATCATATCGATATAAGTTCCGCCGAGATTGCGGCACAAGTCCTCATATTCATGCTCAGGGTCGAGAACAAGAACACTTTTTCCTGCTTCACGATTGTTACAAAGCAGCAGCTTCATGAGGTAGCTTTTGCCCTGACCGCTGTTGCCGAGAATCAGGACATTTGAGTTGGTCTTATCCTCTGTCCTGCGGTCGAAATCTACCAAGACATTTGAACCGTACTTGTCACGTCCGAGATAGAAGCCATGCTCATCGGTTTTGCCGGAATAATTCAGCGGATACATATTCGCCACACTCGAAGCCGGCAGCACCCTTTCAAACTGACTTGCAAACGAATTGCTGCCCGTAGGAAGTGCAGACAGAAACGCCTCTTTCTGCCGCAAAATCAGTCTATCTACACTTATTTTTGAACGGGTCAGTTCCATCTGTATATCCGACTGGAGTTCTTTCAGCTTGTCCTCTGATACTGCTTTCAGCTCGATAAACACAGCGCAGTGCAGCAGAGGCTCCTTGTTGCGCCGAAGCTCCGAGATAAGCTCCACCACATCGTTGATATTATCCTGTGCCTTGATATTCTCGTTGACATCGCTGACTGTGGTCATCATGTGGTTCTTCCGCATCGCCTGCTGAACGATTTTTCGCTGCTCCATGCTGTCAACAAGGCGGTTGTAGATGCGGAGTGTCACGCCGTTGCGGTCAGCAAGATGTGCGAGTATTGCCGTTTCATCAGTGCTCGGCGGATACTCGGTAATCGCCCAGCATGACTTGTAATAATTGCCGCAGATATAATGATCGGAATAAAAACGCAGTATTCCCGGCACAGCCCTGTCGAAGAATTTCTTGGTGTTTATTATCTCCCGCTGTTCTTCTGTCAGTTCTTTCTTTTTCTTCATACCGTCACCTCCATGTCAAAGTAATTTTCTCCCTCAATGTCGGGTATCTCATCGCCTGCGATTGAAGTTCCGAAGTATAGTGCGAGCATTCTCTTGACATCCGCTTTGGACATTCTCTTTGCAGAAAACCCATGCTCAGACAGCGTTTTATCCACACGGCTTACGATGTTGAAAATCTGCTCCGGCTTCTCCCTGCGGAAACGCACCGCAAACATGAACTGTCTCGCCGAGGACATTTCAAGCTGAATCTCATCGAGAAAATCGTGATCTGCCTGCAACAGCTTTCTCACCGCTTCGTTCTGCTCGGTCTGCAAACGTCTGCGGATATACCACTTGTTATCGTCAAACCTCTCGGCACTGTCTGTGGCGATAATTTCAAGGTCGGGTATCACCGACAGCACCATCATGAGATTATGCACCTTGCTCTCGATATTTTCAGCAGACAATACGCTGATATTCGTCGGCTCGACCGAGAAAAAGACCACCTCTGCCTTGTCCGTTTTCACGCCATAATTAGTAAAGCGTTCAAGCCCGATGAGTGCCTGAACGCCGTTCTTTTTCTTCTTCATTTATTCACCTTCCTTTAGCTGCCAGCGGAATTCTTGCTGTGTCAGCATAAAATACTTGACAGCGTTTATGATATAATCCATTACCGATGATTCGTCAGCGCGAAGGCTCAGAAACGCATAGCACAGTGTCACCGCCGCAGGTATGATGTTCCAAAGCTCTGCAACAACCGCCACAGACACAATGATTCCACCGCAAATAATTATAAAATCCCGAACGCTCCAAAACCACAGCTTTACGCTGGATTTTAAGTTTTCGGGGTAGATATAGGTCTTTATTTTCATCACTCCAATCAAAAAAAGCAGCCGGCATTTCTGCCGACTGCACAAAAATCATGAAGCTATCTCGAAGTTCTTGAGAAGCTGTTCTTCAGAAAATTTAGCCTGACCGCCGTCCGTCCAGTCAACAAATATCTGGTCGAAATCATCGATATAAACTATCGTTGCGGTTGAACCTATCGGGGTCTTTCCGTCAATATCTTTTATCAGCGTTATCATACTGCCGACTGTTATCATGTCCATTTCAATGCCTCCTTGCTTTAACTGCTTTATTATACTACTTCGGGTCGGCGGTTTCAATACAGCATTCCAACAATTTTATGAACTTATTTTACCGCCTTAATAAGCCCAGCCGCCTTGCTGCCAAGACTGACCGTCTGACTAATGCTCGTCATGTTCACCTTTACGCTCGTTTCAAGACCATACATCTGAGCAACCCTCGGAACTTCGGTCGCAGATAGACACAAGCCTATTGCAATCAGCGGATGTGCCGTGTAGGTTAGCAGTCCGAGGTACAGTATCGTTGTCTGCAAAAATGTCGTCAGACAGGTCGCAATTACCTGCTTGCACCAACCGTAGAATCCGTCTGTGAACCCTCTCGGAACGCCGAACATATATAGACTGCCGACCGCAATCTGACACAGCAAAATGCCCCCACGCTTGATGTTTGCAAAGACTATTTTCACCGTACAGTAACCGATGAGAATTATAAAAACGAGATTGAACAGCGTTGCATTTCCGCTGAGTTCCAAAAGAACCAACTTGGCGGTCGTCGAAACGTCAGAAGACATCGCCCCCGTGAAAGCACTTACCAGGTCGCCGGCAAACGACCCTTGCAAATGACAACAGAGAGCATACAATTTCGGCGGAATGTCCGCAAAAAGATACGCCGCCATGAAGCCCTTGAAAATGTTTATCGCCGTGTTTTTGATATTCGCACCGCCGTTCTCATATGCAACCGCACAGTCGAACACAGCGACAATGAATCCGCAAACGAATAGAATCTGCCCCATTGAAGCAAACAGCGAAATAAAAGTTTGCACCCACGCAAGAGTGAAAATGTTGCTTGTGGTGGAGTTGATGAATTCAAAAAAGTCGGAAAAGCAGCCGTAAACCGTTTCAAACAGCCACGAAAACATCATGTCCCAGACCGCTTCGGTCACAGCCGATGCTGCCGACCCGACTGTATCATCCCACAAGCTTGAAATACCGTCACCTATCCAATCAATCGCATCGCCTATCCAGTCAAACACTATGCACCGCCCCCTTTGCCAGAAATATCTGTCAGCTTGTAGAGGTTGGAGCTTATGCCGCCGCTTGTGCGGATACGCTGTTTTTTCTCTATCAGACCGCACTTT
Organism: Ruminococcus sp. YE71; assembly: GCF_900119155.1. GTDB lineage: Bacteria > Bacillota > Clostridia > Oscillospirales > Ruminococcaceae > YE71. The sequence continues at coordinate 4,349 of NZ_FPIR01000021.1, forward strand.
TCAAGGTCATTCAACGCCCTGAAGACCGTGCGTCTGCTGAGGCTGAGGTCAAGCGCTATCGTTTTTGCCGACGGAAAGCACTCGCCCATTTTATTTGCCCTGTCGCACAGATAACAGTAAACAGTCACCGCCCTGTGCGGCAGACCAAGATCGTAGATCCGTCTCGCTACTATCAATATATCAATCCCCCTAACTTCCGGTTTTTATTGGTCTGCCACGTTTCTCCGCAAAGCTGCCGTCCTCGGGACAATATTCGTCAGGCGGCTCCGGCTTTGCCTGCGGATATTTCTGCTCAATGGCTCGCATCAGCTTGTCTCGCTCGGCGTAGCTGACAAGCCTTGCACCCTTGTCCGACAACAGAAAAGGCGTACCAAACTTTATGCCCCATTTGAAGTATAATTTCAGCTTTGAGATCATCGGGTGCGTTCCTGTTTTCATCACGATGAACTGTCCTTTGGGCATCGACTTTAACTCATCGACCGTCATCAGCGGTCTGCCTATCATCTGTATCGACTGTGATTTTTCCTTGCCCAGCGACACCGAACCGCTCTGAACAGTCTGCTCTCCAAGTGCTTTGGACAGCACCTCTGCGCTTTGGCTATTCGGTGCAAAACCGCCGAAAACAGTCAATTGTGTGTTATCTGTGATTATCTCCATGCCTTCTTTGCCGTATTTTTGTTCAAGCTGGGCGAAGCTCTGAATTATCGCCACGATGGATATTTTTCTCGAACGTCCTGCGGAGAACATTGCTTCTGCGCCCTCTATTTTCGGGAAAGTGCCGAACTCGTCACAGTAGAACATGACACGGTTATTAAGGCTGCTGCCGTTCTCGTCAGCAATCGTCAAAATCTCACGATATAGCTGCTGAATCAAAAGCGACACCATGAAATATTTTGACTGATCTTCTTCCGGCAGGATTATAAAAATAGCTGACTTTTCGTTGCAAAATTTCTCCGCATCTATCGCCGTCCCAAAACACAGTATCTGCTCCATTTCGCTGTCGAGAAAACTGTTGAGCCTTGAAAGTGCGGTTGACATGACCGACATCATTGCCTGATCTGCCGAGTTGAGTGCCGCACCAGCAAGCCATTTTGCCTTGTGTTCAGAGGGAAGTTTCTCCATAAGAGAAGTGAAATACATCTGCGGTTTCTCTTTTGCAGACCTCGCCGGAGTTTTTGCGATGAGGTCTTGTATCAGCTTGAACACCGAAACAATGTGCCGTTCGTTTTTCTCTCCAAACTCCGCAAGAAGCAGTATAACCGACCCGAGCAGCCCCTCTGCCGCATCGTAGAAAAACGCATTCTGTCCGTAGTTTGCACTGTCACCGCCGCCGATGTTTATGATCGTTTTGGCGGTGATCTTTGCGTATTTCTCGGCTTTTGCCTTTGCTGACAGGTTCGTCCTGTCCGACAAATAAATATCCATATACTTGTTCACAAGGTGCAAAATATTATTTTCATCACTTCTGGTCGGATTACGCAGGTCTATCACCGAGACATTGTAACCGTAACAGTCACGGGCAATTGAACCGTAATTTCTCGCAACATCACCTTTGGTATCGGTTGACAAAAAACTCATACCCGAAGCACACGCAAATTCAATATTCGGGTACAGAAAATACGCCGTCTTGCCGACACCTGCCGCACCTATCATGAGCGTGTGAACGTCGCCGGTGTCAATAAGAGCAGTCGTGTGCTTGCCGCCATTGCAGGCAACGATCGTACCCTGAACAGACGGCAGATTCTTGCCCTGCCGCCACATCTCAGGCTCGAACAGCGAAGAAGAAAAAGTCCGCCGTATTTCACGCTTAGTCGCCCACCTCGCCGTTCCGTGCTGTCCGTCGCCTATTCGCTTTGACTTTATGCCGTTTATCGACTTGCTGTCCAGGATGCTCACAATGATAAAAAACACGATGAACGCCGCAGTCATCAGTCCTAAAGCTAACATTTGACTTTCATTCAATTAAACACCTCATTTTCCTTTTCCACTATTATAGAAATAGTTCATTTGAATACTTATTGTTATGCCACCATGACGCAGGGGATATGACGATTTTATCCGTAACCGAAATGCTGGGTCAGAAATTCATCTTCATCTTCGTTTTCAGACTGCTCGGGAACAGGCTTGTTGTACTCGTCCTCGACTGCGACACGCATAGCACAGTCAGCAAGTTCAAACAGCTTCTTCGCCGTCGCTACCGACTGTTCTTCCGTCCTCGCAGTCTGCCGCAAGTCACGCATGACTTCGCTGTATTTGTCCGACAGAGAGCGTGTTTTGGCGTTCATCCGACCCTTGTCGGCATACGCACGATATGAATTTGACAGCTTCTTTTTCAGATTCTGAAACCCCTGCGGTTCGTCCTTCACACGCATAAAAAACGCCGAGCCTGCAAGCGCATACTCGGCGAGATATTTCATCTGAGTGTTTTTATACGCCGTCCGGAGCTGTTCGGCAAGTTTGTCTGGGCGGCAGCGGTAATACTTCAACTGCGAAACAAACCCTTGATACAGAACCTTTCGCCTGTGCGGTTCGGCAGAAATGGGAGGCTGACCGTGAGCGGCTTTCAAGTCCTCGTTCCAGTCCTTGTAGGTCGGGTACAGCCTTGTGACATTGGTGAAACCACGCTCGTGAAGAATGTCCCTGATGCGTTCCGCACCGTCAATGCCGCCCTCGTCATCGTCCGTACAAAGCACAATGTGGCTGATATTTTCGTGAGTATCGAGCGCCTGCAATACCGCATTTTCATACACACCGTTCATGGCGATATAGCTGTGCTGCTGCCAGTTTTCGGGGCGGAGCGTGATATACGACAGCATATCGATCGGAGCCTCGAACACATACAGCCTCCCCGAAGTGCCAAAGTGAGCAAAGCTGTATTTCGTGTCCGAACCCTCGACAGTCAGCTTCACGGTCTTGCCCTTAGTGGTCGTGGAACGCTTGCTCGCCTGACGCGGCACACCGTTTTCGTCAACTCCCACGAACACCGCATTGTGATATTTTGCGTCCTCGTAGAGCTTGCCAGCCTTTGCAAAGTGTGTGATAATATCAGCACTTATGAACCTCTGTTTGATGAGGTAAGCGTAAACTCGGTGCATGGTTTTGTTCTTCGGCGGCAGTTCAAAGGGCTTTCTTTCTTCTTTCACCATGACCTCATTGCTCTTGTGCGACACCGGCGAAACAGACACTCCGAGCAGTTCCTGAACCGCTTCGGTAAACGTCATTCCGTAGAACTCCTGCATGAATTTTATAGCACCGCCGCCGATCTGCCGCTTGTGGTCGAACCACTGTGAGCCGTGTATCATGATGCTGTCGTGCCTGCCCGAGCCGTCCGTATAAATGAGCTTTGAGGAGATGCCGGCACGTTCAAGGCGTTCGCCACGCATACGCAGAAATCGTTCCAAATCAACGCTGTTTGCGAGCATTTTCTGCTCGTCTGAAAATGGAATATATGGCATATTGTCACCCCGCTTCTTAATATCTCACATTGTCGCACATCGCCGTCAGCAGAGCCGTGAACCCCTGACGCTCCATCATGTCGATTGACGAAAACTGTCCGGATACGACCGTCAGCGTATTATTCAGCAGAACAGCGTAGGTCTTAACATACCCGAACTGCGTCGCCGAACCGTCCGACTTCTGAACTGAGGCGGTACGCTCGAACTTGCCCTTTGACACAACACTGCTTATCATGCGGTATTTGCTCGAAAATTCGTCCTCGCTCACTCCGGTCATATTCCGGGCGGTGATTCCGAAATAATAATCGCCGAAAGTGCTTATCATTGTATCGAGGTCATACGATAGACCACTGCCCGAAAGGTCGATGACCATAACGTCAACGCTGCCGCTGCCGTTCTTGCCTTTAACGGTTATCTTTTCGATGCCGTTGCTTTCCGATTCGCACTCGAAAGGGTTGGTTCTGAGCGGTTCTTCGGTAATAGCTTTGGTATCCTCGAAAGTTATCTGCGAGTCGAAAAACTCAGCGATAAAAGTGTCCTGTTCGAGTTGCCGCTTTTCTTCTTCGCTGATTTCCGATGAACTATCGGCTATGGTTTCCGTTTCCATAACACTCTCAACTGGTGGCGAAGTAGTCACTGGCGTTGTGGTCGTTTCGGGGACGGGTGCTTCTGTGGCAACAGTTGTGGTCGTCTGTACCGGCGGCGAGATCGTGCCGCAGGCGGTCAGTACAGCAGCAATAAAAACGGCGGTCAGAGCCGACGTGATTCGTTTTGTCAATTTTATCACTCCATTCTTAGCTGAAAGTCGGATTCAGCAATTCATCTTCAAGAATATCCTGATCTGTAAAACAGCTCAGATAATCGTCCGTAGTTTCTGCCATTTTATCATAATCACTCTCGGTCGGGGCGAAGCCGTACCAGGAGACATCGCTGCCGGCACGCCAAATATGCGGAGCTACCGTATTTCCGCTGCGCATCTTCTTCATGCCGAGCAGTTCCGCAAGATCGATTATCTGACAGTCTATCTGTCCCTCTTTGCGATTAAACAGCGAAATCTTCAGGGCAGAATAATGGTCTGCGTACCCTCTTGTGACGAACTCCATTTTGCCCGTGACACAATCCGGCAGCCTGAACACAGCAACTCTGCCGACAAATTTCGGGTCCTGTATATACTCGCTGCGGTTGCAGATTTTCTTTAGTTCCTGTGTGAAAAAGTTCATAGCATTTTTCCTTTCGTATTTTTTATAAATATAGAATTTATGCCTGGTGAGTGAAAGAGCTGACCATAATTTTAGATTGATCTCCGTAAAAGCCAAAACCGCACGCTTTTTTCCTCATATTGTCGTTTATATTTGCTATTGATTTATTATTTCAAAGGTGGTATAATATATCTCACGGCAAAAACAAATAGGCTAATATACTTATATGTTTTTGCTGCTTACATAAATAACGCACGTATATAAAGAAAATATGAGCTTTTTACGAGGTGAGTATTATTTTATTATCAAATGCGGTGATGATCGGAAACATCATCTCTTTTTTCGCCTGCTCCCTTACGACTGCGAGCGGCTTCATCAGATCAAAAAAGATCGCCCTGCTGCTCCAGTCGGTTCAAATGACTCTGAGCGGTCTCGTTTGTATTATCCTCGGTTCTCCGTCGGGGGCAATAATCAATTTCATCTCAATATTCAGAAATATCCTCTGCTCAAAGGACAAGCTGAACAACACGGCTAAAGGCGTTATTATAGGTCTTTCGACCGTGCTTTCGCTGATGTTCAACACAAGAGGCATGATCGGACTTATACCTGTCGCCGCAACTATCCTTTACACGTTGTTCCTTGACAAATTTGAGGGGACAAAGTTCAAATGGCTGATGATAGCGACATGGGGACTGTGGACTGTTCATGACTTCGCAATTCAGAGCTATGTGTCCTCGGTGTTCAATGTGTTAACAATGGTTACTGCGTTTATTTCGATCGTCAGGAGTGGTTCAAAGACCGCAGAACCGTAACTTCTTACTGTAATGAACGGAGTTCGGACAGCAACACGGCAAAAGCTTTTGTCAGGCGGACTTCTGTTCCTGAGCAGTGTGAACCACCTCCTTATCAAATTATCGTCCAGACATACATCGGAGCAGTCAGACTGAACAGCAGACCGCCGAAGATTATCGCTATCGGTGTCCACTCAAGCTGTCCGTGCTTGCGGTAATCGAGATACGCAACGGCAATCTTCACGAACAGAAGTATCGCCAAAATAACGTCTATCACGGGAAACACAACGTTGTTGACAATATCCTGAATCTGCGATTTTGCCGTTGTCCAAGTCGAAGTCACCGCCCCCGACACGCTCGCACTTGCAGTAATCGTCATCATCGAAACCGCAAGCATTACCGACCCTATCGCTGCTATAATTCTCTTTCTCAAAGACATCACCCCTTTCGTCAAACCATTATCATTCGCCAGTCAAAATCAGCATAAGCCCCCGAAGCCGCAAACCATACAATCCCGCCGGCAAGGAGTGCGGCTGCCGAAACAGCCGCAATTATCGTGAGTAACTTTTTCATCAGTCGTTATCCTTTCTGCGTTTTGCAATCACCATAACAGCGGCACATAAAGACATGACAGCAAATGCACCATTCATGACCTTGCCGTCCATACCGGTGTGAGGGTTGCTCGTTGTAGTGGTTGTGGTAGTCGTTGTTGTAGTGGTAGTAGTCGGCTTGTGCTTGTCGTGCATTACGACCTCTGTCACAGTGCCGTCCGTGCTTACAGTGAAAGTCACATCGTTGGCGATCTCGTAACCATCGGGAGCAGTTATCTCACGCAGAGTGTAGGTCTCGCCGGCGATGAGTTTGCCCTCGATATAGTGAGCTTCGGTTGTGCTGACCCATTCCTCGACTGTTTTACCGTCCTCGTCAAGAATAATGAGCTTCGCACCCGGGAGTTCCTCATCGGTCGTGATGTCACGCTTGCTGATTCTGACCTTTGTAGTATCGTCCTTCATTATGACTATATCAACAGAACCGTCCTCGCCAACAGTGAATGTGATGTCATTAGCGATCACATAACCGTCAGGAGCAATTTCTTCGTGAAGAGTGTAAGTCTCGCCAGAAGTCAGCTTGCCCTCGATGATGTGAGCTTCGGTGGTGCTTACCCATTCATCGACAACATTTCCATTCTCATCAACGACTTGAAGTGTTGCACCCACAAGCTCCTTGTCGCCTGTGATGTCTGTCTTGGTGATGTGAACTTTAGTGGTGTCATCTTTCATAATGACCTTATCGACTGTACCGTTCTCGCTGACAGTGAATGTGATGTCATTCGCAACAACATATCCGTCAGGGGCAATTTCTTCGTGAAGAGTGTAGGTCTTTCCGGCGGTCAGCCTGCCCTCGATGATATGAGCCTCAGTCGTGGAAGTCCACTCATCAACAACATTTCCGCCCTCGTCAATGACCTGAAGCTTCGCACCCACAAGTTCATTTTCGCCGGTAATGTCAGTCTTGCTGATCTCGACCTTAGTTGTATCATCAACCATAATAATCGTGGGAACACCATTCTCGTCAGTCGCCAGAGCGTCGATATTATCAACAGTCACCACGTTATTCTCATCAATGCTGAATTCAATATCTGTTGCTATAACAAATCCGTCGGGCGATGCAACTTCGTGAAGCACATAGCTGCCAGCCGGGAGCTTTGTGACAATATGCTCAGTTCCGTCAGAAATCCACTCGTCGAAGATACTGCCGTCTGCGTAGATGATCTGCATAGTCGCCCCGGCAAGCTCGTTTCCGTAAACATCTCGCTTGGAAACCTGTAACTTTATCTCGGTATTTTCAGCCTTGATCTCGACCACATCGCCATCCTCGTCAATGACAACATCGTACTTCTCATCGCTGAAAATATAGCCTTCGGGAGCCTTGATTTCAGTCACAATATACGAGCCGTAGGGGATGTCATTTATCTCAAAAATACCATTTTCATCGGAAACAGCGGTTGCAATAGCGTTATCCGATACATAGTTCTCACAGTTGGTGCGGAAGATACCAAACACCGCATTTGCCAGCGGTTCGTCATGTTCGTTCACCTTGATGCCGTGAACAGTACCGCACTTGAGTTCATTCACGAACCTGCCGCCATCAATGTCAACGACCTCGGTGTCCTGTCCGGCGTACTCAAAAGTCACGATATGCTTTTCGCCGCTGATAACGTACTTTTCATCGGTCGAAATCTCCTGCACATAGTATCTTCCAAAGGGCAGTTTGGTGTTGAATCTCGCGGTCATATCCTCGCTGACATAAGCGACAGCCACAAGTCCGTTTTCGGGGATCGCGGTGCCGTTAGCAGCAATAATGTTTTCGTCAGCATACAGACCGAACACAACATTCTGTGCATCGGAATTATTGCCGACACCGTACTGCTCATCATGCTCCATGAACTTCGTAAGATGAACATTCACACCCTGATATTTGTTTGTAAAATCGGTCTTTACGGTGTCCCTGACCTCGACTTCCTGACCTGCGTAGGTCAGCTCAACAGTCTGCGGAGTGCGGTTAATGACATAACCGGGAGCCGCCTGAATCTCTGTCACCTGATATTTTCCGAGATAAAGCAGACCAGTCTCAGCGTTGCCGTTCTTGTCGGTGGTGATAGTCGCCACGACCTCGCCAGCATTTGCACGAACTGTACCGTCAGCGGTCACAATGTCCTCAGCAGCCTTCACCTCAAAAACAACACCTTCAAGGTCGCCCATTGCGAAAACGGGAGTGAAGATATTGTAGCCGTTCTCGTGGATAACGCCGTCCTCGTCCTTATAAATCGCCGTTCCAAGTGCAGACACGCTGCTGAAAATCTCGCCGGTCTTGTGGACAGCGATTTTACCCTGCTGACTGGTGTTGTCAAAGTCCATTTCGAGCCTGCTGTACTCCGCTTCATTGCCTGCAAAGCTGAACTCAAATGTCTTGCTGTCCTTTTTCAGAACATAACCGTCAACGGTGTGTGTCTCGGTCAGCGTGTATTTCGCACCCACATACATAACGGCATCACCGCTGTTTGCCCAGCCGTCAGCACCGGAAGTCATGGTGCAGATAAGCTCGCCAGAGGTGTGAATCTTAGTCTCGCCGAAGTAATAGTCATCGGCGGCTCTGACCTCGAACTCAGCACCGGCGAGTGCTCTTTTGGTGTCGCCGTCCTGCTTGTACACGAACAGTTTGCCTTTCTGGTGGTCGTTTGGGACAGTGACTTCAAGGGGGATTGTCAGCGTATTGTTGCTCTCTGAATTTGCCGTGAAAGTGGTCACGTTATTGGAAATGACGAAAGGAGCAGGAACGTAAGTCTCTTTCAGAGCGTACTCGAAGTTGGGGTATATTGCAATTTTCTTGGTGTAGCCCTGTGTACCGTCGCTCTCATACTCAACGTAGGAAGTGCTTGCAATGCCATTAGCGTCTGTTGTCAGAGTACCGAGCTTAACGCCAGCCTTCTGAATGGTCTTGCCATTGAAAACCACATCGGCAGTCGGGTAAATGTCGAAAGTCGCCCCCTTGATGTTGTTGCCGACCTCATCGACCTTGTGGACTGTCAGGTCAACGGTCTGGAGCGTGTTCGGAATATCGCAGGTGTAGGTGATGACGGGGTTGGTGCTGCTCTCGATATCGTCAAGAGTAGTTGTAATCGTAACGCTGCGGCTCACATCGCCGTCCTCATCTATCATGATATAGCTGTCATTTTTCTTTTCGGTGATTACATACACATTCTCGAAGGTCTTGCCGTTGAGCTTTCCGAGTGGCAGATGCTCGATGCAAGCATAGCCGTCAGCGTTGGTTTTCATAGTGCCGACACTCTTGCCGTTAAGGGTCACATCGAAAACAATACCCTCGACCTTGACATCGTTGATGACATCATACTTGTTGACCTCGATTTTCAGCTCATAAGGCTTGTCGTGAACCTCGCAGCTGTAATCGGTCAGCTTGGCGTTCTCGAAAGTATCGGTATCATTTACAACTTCATTACTGCGGTTGATCTTGTATGCTTTTTCATCCAGAACAAATCCGGCAGGCGGTACTAATTCCTTGACATAATAATCGGTGTTGGGAAGCAGATCGTAATGAAACCTCAGCTTGCCGTCCTTGCCTGTCGTGCCGGTTTTCAGGAGCTTTTTGCTTGAATTGTACAGACCGTACTTTGCTCCCGAAAGAACAGAATCCGCATCGTCCTTTTTGGTAAGGACAAGCTCATAGGAGGTCAGCTGATTGACGATCTCCGAATCGCTGTGAAGTCTGTTGCTCTCCAGCCTATTGGCACAAATGGGATAATACTTGCCGTTGCCGACAACATATTTGTTTGTGCTGTCTGTTATCGAAATATCACTGTTGGTGTCGTTCTTCACAAGCCCCTTTATGCTTCTCTTGTCGGAGACAGTGCCAAGTGCGGCGAGAGAGTACGCATTTTCAGTGTCAAGACTCTCATCGTAGCCATAACCCTTGTACCCGTTGACCTCAATAAAGAATACTTCCTGAGTATTTCCGTTACTGTCAAGCGGCAGAAGATTGAGGAACACCTCGCCGAAATGGTCGCAAGTGTCAGCGTCCGAATAGTTATATCCGGTTGAGAACACATACGCCTTCGACATATCGGTCGTGGTTCTTGTGCTGTCAAATGTGACCTTGTGATCGCTATTCAGCGTAGTCGGGGCATAGTACATTCCGTCGCCGTTTTTGTAGGTCACATCGGTGAAATCATTGAGGTCGGCAAGGTCGCCGTCAAAAGCTGATTTTGCCGAAAGATACGCATTTGAGAGATATCTCACCGTTGCGCCGTCCCAATAACCCGCGATGAACTTTGTAGATTTGTAAATGTCAGCAAGTGCGGCAGTATCGGCATCACTGTCGCCGTTTCTGACGATCTTATCGAGGGTAGCCGTGCCGAACTTTGCGTCATAGCTCGTTTCAGTGTTGTTCATCCTGACCGTCTTGATACCTGCGTTGGCGGTGAAGTCGTTCGTAGGCGAGGGGAGCGTCACGTCCTTCGTCAGTTTTTCATATCTGTCGTCATCGGGAACGGTATATTCGGTCACAGTGTAAGTTCTGCCGGATGATTTTGAAGTCGGTAGATCATAGACCGTGAAACTGCCCTTGCTGCCGTAAACAATATTTGCCTTGAATTTCGTTGCCTCGTTCTCGGTCGTGACATATTTTGAGAACCTGTAATCAGCGTTTATCGGCTCGGCGGAAACGTAGTAGATCTTGCCGCCGATATTGGTGGAGATTATGAACGAAGTCTCCGAAAGCAGATCACCGAGAGCAGTCGCCGTCACCGCATTGTTGTGCGAATCGGTGTAGGTTTTTTCGACCTTGAGGTCAGGCTCGTTGTACGCCGCCATGCCTATATATCCCGAAACAGGGTCGAGCTTGGTGGAGAGCAGACAGGTCTGGTAGCCGCTTTTGCAGAACAGAGACTCCTGCTTTTTCAGGTCGTTCCTCATCTGCATCTCGACAGCATCGGAGGTGTAAACAGTCGCATCGCCAGTGCTTGTGAACGGTCTCTTAACCGACCAGACAGTAAAAGTGGTATTGCCGTCAGCCTCTCTCTTGTCGATACCGTAGTCCTTGCCGAAAGTGCCGCTGAACTTAGACTTTACAAGGTTGGTCAGCTTGCTTTCAAGGGTGCTGAAATTATGGGCAAGGCTGTCAGGCTTGAGAAACGTCGTTGAAATAGAGAAGCTCGCCTCATAACGCAGCTTGTCTGAATTGTATTTCATGATGAGTGCAGGGTCTTCCTTTGCCTTCGATTTTGTCGAGCTGAGAGCAGAGGGGCGGTCGTAATGTGTCTTTACATTCGCAACAATGTCATTGTATGCCTTTTCAACGCCCGACTTAGTACACCAGCCGCCGTTTGGATAGGTGAAATCGTTCCACAGAACATCCGAGCAAGTTCCGAAAGTTGAAGTGCTGTGTCCCCTATACCCAAGGATAAGCTCCCAAATCAGAAGCTGGGTTGCAGCATAATAATCGCCGGTCTTGTGACTCGAATAGCCGTAATACTGAACAAGACCAATATATTTAGATAACGGTCCATTCGTGCCGCCAAGGGCATTCCAATAAGAAAGGCTATCCGCAGTATTTTGGTCAGTCTCATCTAAGGTATCGTATTCATTGAAACCGTTCTGAGTATACCAGGAACCGCTATTTGAACCCTGCATAGACTTCGCAGGCTCAATGCAGAATACCCAGTCATCATTCGTAGAGGATACGAAACGGCAGAGCTGCTCACCATATTTAACATACTGACCGCTTACGCCGTCATCCGTTGCATACTTGGTAGTGTAAATCGTGGGGTTGATATTGCTGTCCCACATATAACCAATATTTACTCCGCTTGTTATAGCTGAAGCACTCGTTCCGAGCGTTGTAACGCCGATAGCAGCCGCAAGCGTGGCAGCGACACAGCGTTTATAGATGTTTTTTATCTTCATGAATTTCTCCTTTGCAAAAAAAATGAGGGCGAACCGCTTTTTCAGCAATTCGCCCATGTTACGTTGTTCTTTTAATCTTCTGTTAGAAACCATATTGCCATATCTTCGTCGAAACCTACGTTAAACTCGATGTCAGAAGCATATTTCAAATCATTATTTATGCTGAATATCTCCCACCGATTAAACAGACCATAGTCTATTACATGGAGGCATTGTTCTCTCGTCTGCGAGACTATATCATAGATTTCGCTTTCGCTTGAAGCTAAATCAATCATAGCTTTTCGGTTAGGGTCGGTATATGCATCCATGTGAGCGTATGACATATTCTTTATATCATAGCGGATAGTCATATTCAGCGGCTTCTCATATGATATATCGTATTCATCATTGCCGAATTTAACGTGTATATCCTTCTTGCCGTTGAAGTTCTGCATGGCATACTCAAGTATCTCCGACCTGATAACGTCCTGCTCCGAATCCGAGAGCATATAGCCCTCACACAGCTTTCGCCACACCAGCATACTGTCCGACCACTCGATGCCGCCCGGATCGTCCGGGGTTTCAGTCGGCGGTGCTTGGGTGGTGGTCGTGGTCGGCGTTGTGGTCTGAACGGTTGTTGTAGCCGTAGACGGTTTAGTTTCAGCCACTGTCACCTCCGGCTTGGTCTGCTGAGTCGCCGGCTGTGTAACGTTGACGACATACGTCTGGACGTCGCCTTTCTGAGTCTGCTTTTTGGTAGTCACGGACGTTGATTTCTTTGTAGTAGTTGAGGTTTTCTTTGTTTCTGACACAGTAGCAGAGGTTTTTGAGGTGCTGCTTGTTTCAGCCGTTGTAACAGTAGGTACTGTAGTGCTTTCCGCTGTTGTTGTGATCTCGGTCTCGGAAGTTATTACTGCGGCTGTTGTTGTCTGGCTAACTGTCTCGGTTTCCGCACTTTCTTCTTTCGCCGTATTCGCACATCCTGACAATAGTGCTGTCAGTAATATGATAAACATTGTTTTTCTCATTTTATCAGCTCCCTTCATTCTTACCATACTACCAACTTTCGCTTTTGTCAAGTCTTTTCGGAAAATTTCTGCCAAACCGACTGTTTACACAGCCAAATCCAAGCACTTTACATAACATACTCCGGCACGTCAGGTTCAGTCTGCTGACCCTCGTCCTCCGGCACCTCGATCTCTGCCTGCTGAGACTGCATGAGTGCGATATTGTACGCCCTGATGACAGCAGCATTAAGAGCCTCCCTCGCACCCTTTGTAACGGCGTGGAAAATGTCGCTGTACTGCGTATTCCCGTCCTTGTCCTTGTAGGAATTCGAGGGCATATTCACAAACAGCCCCTTTTTCGAGTCCATGACCCTAAGCCCGTGAACAGCGAAGCAGCCGTCAAGCGACACGCTTGCGAACGCCTTGACTGCCGAATCCGGCTTATCTACAAGCCTGTTGATAGTTGCACTGATCTTCATAAAACTATTCCTTTCAATTCAAGTTCTGCCCTATATCCTCGGACATTTCTTCCGTTTCATCTACCTCCAAATCAGCCATACAGATCACCGACTGTGCGAACATCTGAGTATATTTGACTATCTGCTCATCAGTCAGCGAACAAGAATCATACTCGCCGTAAGCGTTCATTTTGTCGCCCGAAATGAAACAAGTACCATGAACAAGCACCTCGCCGATCTTTCTGTTCGGAGCAGACCCATTCAGCAGAAACTCATCGTTGCACCAGCAGACCGCATCGCCCTTCGGCTCGAAATACACAGTTTCAAAATTGCCGCCGACCACACTTTGCATGGCTTCTATACCATCATGCCGTATCTCCGCTGTGTATGGCAAACGGTCGTTTTCAAGTACAAGAATCTTCATCATCTTGCTATGGTCGGTCTTTTGAATATCGAAATCATCGAGCTTTTTGAAACCGAAGGCATCCACGAAATAGAAACCTGTGCCCATGCCCTCACAGACCTCGACCACATCGCTGACCGACAGCGAATGTCCGGAGTAACCGGGAGGATGGTCGCTGTTGCAAAGTGCGAACACTCCGTCAAGACCGTCCGCAAGCACTTCGCCGCCATAGACCTGACGATAGTTTTCAGCCTTAACACCGCTGTGAGCTGTTGTATGATCGTAGCTCATAAAGTGGGTGTCGGCATCGTTTTTGAGCTGAAAAATGCGTATTTTCAATTTCGGTGCCTCAAGTATTTCCAACCGCTTTGCCGCCCATTTTGGGAGCTGCTTTCTGTTGGCAACTCCAAGAAAATCACTGCGGTAAAGCTGATCTTTCTGCCCGTCGGCAAGAAAATATCCGAACACCTTTTTGTCGCCGTTTCCCGGCTTGCAACCGAAGCCGCCTGTCGCATAGAAATACTGCACCACCGGGTTCCTGAACTGCTCTTTTATCCTTTCAGGATTTATGATGAGCAGCCTGCCCTCGTAATCCTGCGGCGAATCGTGCTTTTCACAGTGCTTATCTGTCAGCATATCATTCATCTTCCCATTCCTCCGCACAGTTTTCGTACAGCGGACAGTCATCGCAGTTATCCTGCGCCTGACACACCATGTCGATTTCCTCATCGGAAATGCCGCAGTCACGGGGCTGTCTGCTGTAAGTCTCATCGCCGTTATCGTACATTACCGCAAGGATGACCTCATCCTCCGACTTTTCGAGGATGACATTTACGGCTCTGCCCTCGCTGTCAAAAAGACCCTCGATAGTCTGCTTTCCGCAGCCTTTTATAATCAATCCGGTAAAAATATCTTTCATAATATCACTCCATTTTCGTAGTCGCAGTCAAACAGACTCAGCTGTCTGACCATATTTTTTCTTTCACTCGTATCATAATTCGAGATAAGAATTTCGGGATACATACAACCGCCGTCATAACGCTGGGCGAGATTATTGAGCCTTTGAATCGCTTCGATTTGAATACCGGGCTTATCCCAAATCTCACGAATTTCCGGGCAGTCGTTGTACGAAACAAGAAACTTGCCCTTGATGCCCGTCAGCGTTTCCATGAGACGAATGTGGTCGGTACGCCCGAAACCTACATCCTTGTAATAACTCTCTGTGGCGAAATACGGCGGGTCACAGTAGAAAAAGCTCACCGGGCGGTCGTAATGCCTGATGAGCTTTTCAAAGTCCTTGTTCTCGATGATGACCTTTTGCAGCCGTCTTGCCGCAAGGTCGATCATGGGGAAGTCTACCCATATCGAATGCGGCTGACTGGCGAAGCTGTCAAGTCCGCTGGCGTAACTGTACCGAATCAGCTGATAAAACTTCGCCGCCCGGTCATAATCACGCAATCTCGGAAAAATCTGCCGCTTATGCAAGAGTGCGATATAGTCAAAGTCCTCTCGGCTGTTCAGCACATACCGCAGCTTGTATTTGAGCCTGTTTGGGTTCTGCCTGACGCACCGATATAGATTCGCCAAGTTGCTGTTGAAGTCATTATAAACCTCAAAATCCATCCCCGGCGGCTTGTGAAACAGCACCCAACCGGCACCGCCGAACACCTCGATATAACGCTCATAATAGGGCGGAAAGCGTGCCAGCACCGCATCACGCAGAGCTTTCTTGCCGCCCACCCATGACATGAAACTGTTCATTTTTTCCTTTCCGCCGTTTATACCGAACGGCAGAAAATATCGCTTCGCCATTCGGCAAAACGACTTGAACTTATTTTATGACGATTTTCACATACTCGGCGAAAACTTCCTTCTGCTGCTTGTAGCTTTCCTCACCGAGAACTCTGTCACGAAGTCTGCAATACTCCGCCGCTGACAGCTTCGGTTTGCAGGCTTCAAGCATTTTCTCGACATTTCCCAAGCAGAAGGACATATCCACCTTTGGCTTATCTGACTGCATTGTACACTCCCTCCTTTTGTATGCGGTCGAGCTTTTTCATTCCGAAATACCTCCCTCGTAGTCCATTGTATCATCCTCGGTCATATCTTCCTCCGAGCAAATCTCCACATACTCACCGATGATATTCAGGGCTTCCGAATAGCTGCCGGAGCTTGTGACCCTTGCACACATTTCCTTTGCATTGTCCGCCATACCGTTGTTTTTCAGCGTTTTTGAAGCCATTCCCATGAGATTGAAAATGTTACCGTCAGCACCGATGAGCGGACACTTCGGCTTCTGATGCTTTTCCGAAACAAAGCCTCCTTGCCTGTTCGGGACGTAGTCCGACAGCCATGTACCGCCGAACATTTCGTGCGTCTGCAAACGCCACATTGCGAACTTGCTGACATCAAACTTCACATTTTCAAACGGAAACAATATGCAGGTGCCGCCGTCATAGTGAAAAACAGAAATATTCTCAAACTTGCTGCCGTCCTGCAATACACCTGCTTCGGTCAGCATATCGTTGATGCCGTCAAGCCATTCCTGCGGATCGCCGCAGCAGCCTTGTAACACAAGTCCCTCTTTGCTGCTCATTCGGCGGAGTTGTTCCGGTTCTATCATTTTAATACTCATTGCGGCACCTCCATTCCTAAATTCTCATCTTCCGACTGCTCCGGGGCATACTCTCTGAACTCATAAAGCGACATAGTTTCACCCGTGAAGTTGGGCGAAGTGTCATCTGTGAAAGAGATATATCCCTGACTTCCGAGATCAAGCGGCTCTTTCGTCACAACCGAGCCGGCATGATTGACATTGACACGTTTTTCAACAGCACAGAACTCACCGTCATCACCGTGTCTGATCTGATAACTGTACATTCCCTTTGGAATATCCACATCGGTGATACGCTCATTGGTGAACAAAGCCGGCTTTCCGAAAAGCTCGATAAGCTCGAATTCATCGTCATATTCGATATTGATATAACCGGTCTCACTCGCATTCAGATACAACCCGAAATCTTCTTCGAGCTGCCTGTCCATAACAGCGGCGGTGAACTCTAAGCTCTCCTTGCCGTAGTCGGGATAGTATTCCTCAACACGCTCGCCGTCATAGTAGGTTCGTCTGCCGCAGTTCATGCCGATGTCCTCGTCCGCCCACTCGTGCTCGATAGTTATGGTCGGGAACATCTGTGATAGCTTTTCAATGACGGGATGCGGTGCTGACCAAGCAGTCAAAAAAGAGATAGTGTCTGCGTTTTCGGCGGTCTCGAAATTCTCATATCCATAGGAATTCCACTTTGTACCCCAGTTAGCGACACTCCAATCGTACCAATTGTTATTTCCGTACAATTCTCGTTCTTTTTCACCGAGGTCACCCTTGAAAACGTCAGCCGGCATCGGAATCACCTTATTAAAATCAAGGCTGCCAAGACCGAAATCATCGACCTTGACAGCCTCCATAACTCTGTGAATCTCCGATGGTTCACCTATCAGCTTAATTCTGTTCGTGATATGATTCGGCATTACTGAACCTCCTGAAAATTCCTGATAATTCGGGCAAGTAAATACTGCTGACCCTTACCTGTGACATAGGTCTGCTGATATATTTTCGGCTCGCCGCAGTAATCGAACACCGATTCCTTGACACGAAAATACCCACGTTCGATATACCTCTGATACGGCAGATTACCAGCCATGAGAAAACCATTTGCCCTCAGCCACGCAAACAACCTTGTCCTTCCGATGCGTATTCCGTGATCCGTACACAGCTTCGCCATTTCGCTCATGTCGATGAGGTCGCTGGTATCGGAAACATGGTCGGCGAAGCGTACCTTCGGCTCGTCACGGCAGATGCGGTCGTTGAGCTGGTTTATCACCTGACACTGAATCTTGAAAAGCCCCTTGACAGCATCATCAGCGAAAGGAAGATAGGTCTCCACGAACATATCCTCGTTGGCAACATAGCCGCCGGTCTTGCGGATAGTGGGGAGAATCACAGAAGTGACCCAACGCTTGAACTTTTTGGCTGACGGCAGCTTGCTTGACAGCACAAGACTGTAAAAACCAGACTCGTTTATTAGAGTTGCCATCGTACCATTGACGGTGAACGTTTCGTTCACCGTCCTATCTTCGGGGTCAACGTGATCTCTTATAGCCTTCTGGGGGTTGGTGTACTTCAGAATCACTGCAATGTCTTTTCCTACCAGCCAAGGCTCGTCGTTTATGATCGTTGATCTTACCGAGCCAAACTCTTCATTAACAAAAGTCATTATTTCATTCATTCACATTTACCTCCTTGTCAATCTCCTTAATAAAATTCGCCAACGCCTCGATGACATTCACCGTCACAGCATTTCCAGCCTGCTTGTAGAGCTGTGCGTTGGAGATACCAGCTGCTTTTGCCTTTGCAAACTGCTCGTCCGTAAACCCCTGTAATCGCCAGCATTCCAATGGCATCAGCTTGCGGATAAGACCGTTATACATGACACCGTTACGGTCGGTGACGGTTATTGTGAACATCGGGTCGTCGGGATTCTTGAATCTGCGTCCTTGCTGACGAACCTTTTCTTTCATTGGTGTCAGCACGGGAACAGGCTTTTCCAATAACAGTGCCGCCGATTTCTCGCCTTTGTGATGACCGATGCCGCCGTCCTGACGGGCAGTGATGCATCTTGCCAAGTCAGTTATTGCCGGGTCGGGGTTAATATCTATGCACTTCATTGAATAAAATCCCTGTGTTGCAGACGGCGTTACCGTATGAGCGATGTCATGCCCGACCCTGCCACGCCTTGAATTCATATCGGCGTAGGCAAGGTCGATACTGTCGCCCGGCACAGCCATCTGATACCCTGTTTTTGTAAGAGACTTTATCGGCAGTCCGAGTATCTCATACAGCCCCGACTTACCGCCGAAACCGCCAGCCGTTCCCGTGAGCGTTATGCTCAGTCCTTCGGGGGAATAGACCCGGCATCCTTCTCGTCCGGGTATGCGTTGGATAAGAGTTTTTGGATTTGCGTCAGTGAAAGACAATACTCTGCCGGTACATTCGGTTCTAAGAAATCCGATAATGAACACTCGTTTGCGGGACTGGGCGACACCAAAATCCGCGCTGTTAAGCACCTGCCAAGTGACATCGTACCCCAACTCATCCAGCGTAGAGAGGATGGTCGCAAATGTCCTGCCGCTGTCATGCGATAACAGTCCGGGAACATTTTCAAGCAACAGATACTTAGGTCTTTTAACGGCGGCAATCCTGGCGATCTCAAAGAAAAGGGTTCCACGGGTATCGTCAAAGCCTCGTCTTTTTCCTGCGATGCTGAACGATTGGCAGGGGAATCCTCCGCAAATAAGCTCGAAATCAGGCATGGTCTCTGGGTCGATCTTTCTTGCGTCATCGTAATACACCTCCTGTGATGTGTCGTACAAGGCTTCATAAGCCTTTTTTGCGTACTTATCGCACTCGCAGTAACCGACACACTCAAAACCGCCTGCCCTTTCAAGGCCTGAGCGGAAACCGCCGATACCTGCGAATATATCGAAAAATCTTATCAAGAACTTTGTCCTCCTTTATTATTCCGAAGATTTTTCTAAGAGGATATTTGTTCATTTTCAGTCACTTCCTTCATATTGATATGTAAAAAGCAGCAGTAGCTTTTGGGTTACTGCTGCGGCTGAGAACTGCTATGCTATTTTACATAGACATATCCTGCTGTTCAATTTCGTCCTGATTCTCCGACTGCACCTCATCGGGAACGATAGAACAATCAAATGGATATAAATCCAAATCAGCTTTATCAACTTACAGAAAACCGCTGATATAGCGATAAATGAAAGGACTTATATCTATGATTGATGCACTTTACAACTACCGCCAGGGCGATATTCACTCCGCTGAATTCTCTGACGAGTTTGACAACCTCTGTATTCCATTTGAAGATTCGCTGAACGAGGAGCAGATTGATGTATTCCACAAAATTCTCGACTGTGTGAGTGATACCGCTGCCGCTGAGATGAGAGCTGCATACAATGTCGGCTTCAAGGACGGCGTGGCACTGATGAAGGAAATTCAGGAATAACTGCATAGATAAAAGGGATATGTTCTCCGATGTGAATTGCGAGGACATATCCCTTAGTTTTTACCCGTAACAGCCAGCGCTTTTCTGATAAATTCCCCAGTGAAAAATATAGATTTTGTTTTGCAGAATGATTGACTATTTGTGCAAATTGTGGTATAATATAAAGATACATAGTATCTCTCGGATACCATA
Organism: Ruminococcus sp. YE71; assembly: GCF_900119155.1. Lineage (GTDB taxonomy): Bacteria > Bacillota > Clostridia > Oscillospirales > Ruminococcaceae > YE71. The sequence goes on from NZ_FPIR01000021.1 coordinate 24,389, forward strand.
CCTAATGAAAGCGAGTTATGACTTATGATAGATAATAAGAAAGAGCAGGAGCGTGCTGAGCTGCACCGCACGATATGGGGCATCGCCAACGATCTGCGTGGTAGTGTGGACGGTTGGGACTTTAAGAATTATGTCCTCGTTATGCTGTTTTACCGCTATATCTCGGAAAATCTGACGAATTATATCAATGCAGGCGAGATTGAAGCAGGCACTCCCGATTTTGATTATACAAAGCTGTCTGACGATGAAGCGGAAACCGCCCGTGATGATATGGTGCAAACCAAAGGCTTCTTCATTTTGCCGTCACAGCTTTTCTGTAATGTGCTTGCAAAGGCTGATTCGGACGAAAACCTCAATGAAACACTTGAGGGCATATTCCGCAGCATTGAAGGCTCTGCCCAGGGCTGTGAGAGTGAGGACGATTTCAAGGGGCTGTTCGATGATTTCGATGTGAACAGCAACAAGCTTGGTGGCACAGTCGCAAAGCGTAATGAGCGACTTGTCAAGCTGATGAACGGTGTCGCTTCTATGCAGTTGGGCGACTATCAGGAGAACACCATTGATGCGTTCGGTGATGCTTATGAGTATCTCATGGGTATGTACGCTTCTAATGCAGGCAAGTCGGGCGGTGAGTATTACACTCCGCAAGAGGTGTCGGAGCTTCTCACACGGCTTGCAACAGCAGGAAAAACAGAGGTAAACAAGGTCTATGATCCTGCCTGCGGTTCTGGTTCTCTGTTGCTGAAAGCTGCCAAAATTCTTGGAAAAGACAAGGTGCGTCAAGGCTTTTTCGGGCAGGAGATCAACATTACAACATACAATCTCTGCCGTATCAATATGTTCCTGCACGATATTGACTACGATAAGTTCAATATCGCTCACGAGGATACCCTCACCGAGCCTCAGCATTGGGACGATGAGCCTTTTGAGGTCATCGTTTCAAATCCGCCGTACTCGATAAAGTGGGAGGGCGATGCTAACCCTCTGCTGATAAACGATCCTCGCTTCTCGCCTGCGGGTGTGCTTGCTCCGAAGTCTAAGGCTGATCTTGCGTTCATTATGCACTCGCTTTCGTGGCTTGCAAATAACGGTGCCGCTGCTATCGTATGTTTCCCCGGCGTGATGTATCGTGGCGGTGCAGAACAGAAAATACGCAAGTATCTGATCGACAACAACTTTGTTGACTGCATTATTCAGCTCCCCGATAACCTGTTTTACGGCACTTCTATCGCCACCTGCATTATGGTTCTGAAAAAGAACAAGACCGCAAACAGCACACTTTTCATTGATGCTTCAAAGGAGTGCGTTAAGGTCACGAACAACAACAAGCTGACCGAGGAAAATATCTCGAAGATCGTGGCAGCGTTCACCGAGCGCACAGACAGCGAATACTTCTGCCGTCTTGTGCCTAACTCTGAAATCGCTGAGAATGACTATAATCTGTCCGTTTCGACGTATGTTGAACAGGAGGACACAAGAGAGGTCATCGACATTGCCGTGCTGAATGCGGAGATTGCTGAGATCGTAAAGCGTGAAGATGTGCTGAGAAGTGAGATAGACCGCATTATTGCAGAGATTGAGGGATAATGAATTCTGCCACAAGTTGGGGCAGATTTCACAACAGGTTGTTGTGGATTTGAAAAATAATAAAAGTCCACAAGTAGTGGACTAAGTGAGGCTATACAAGATGAGCAGAATTGACTAATATTATTGCGGAGAGGTGTTAAAGTATGAGCGATGCAGATGTACTCAAACAAGAAAAAGAATATAATACATTTCTCGAAGCTTGTGAATACTGTGAAACGAATAATGTTAATATCAGAACATTAAATATTATGCGGTTTCTTAATGGTATACCTATTTCAAGACAAAAGAATGATAGACCTGATATTATTTGCAATTGTAATAAAGGAAAAAAAGAGTACATTGTTGGAATTGAAATGTTTTTAGTTGACCAAAACTCCAAAAATAAAAAGGGAAAGCTACGCTCTCCAAGTCAGGAATCAAAAGCTATTATAAATAAGATTTATGATAAAGGACATGATGAAATAATTCAAAACGGTCAATCATCTAAAGAAACAAAAGAATCATTATTAAGTAACGTAGTCAATTCGATATCAAATCGCTACAATAGTTCATATGATGATTTGATTGCAGCATTTAAGTATAATTTTGATAAGCATGCAGAGAATGTACAAGAATACAGAAAGAATGTGATGGCGTATGCGAATGGAAAAGAAATTAAAATAGCGTTCTTTATTGAAGTTGAGAGTCACTTTTTTAATCTTTTCTTGAATGATAGAAGAGTAGTTGAATACAAATCGTATATAATGCCGTTTTTCAGAGATATTATAAATATAATTAATTCTAATCCAAACAACAAGTATATTGATTACTATGTTTTTTATCTTACATCTTATGATAAAATAGAGAAAAAAGTAGTAGCAATTAGATCAGGAAATATTCGTAAAAATATAGAATCGCAAAACATTATAGTTTATGAATATGTTGGAGAAAGTTTCACACAAATAATTACCTCTGAGACAAAGTATAAAGAAGAAGAAAACGGCGATTATTCTGTAAAACTTAATTTTACAAATCCGGCTATTTTTCAAGAGGAGCTATCAAGTCTTTGTCAAAAAGCGCTTATATTAAAGAAGAAAAGAATACCGTTTGTTACAACAAGAATAGTGCAATCATTTTTATACTCTGCAAATGCAAAAACAATGGAAGAACAACAGCGATTAAGAGAAGAATTTGTGTCGAAGTATCCTGTTGAAGAACAACAAAGATTTAGAGAAGAATTCTTATCAAATGATCTTAGCAAGGAGAAAAAAGATGACCAAACTTGAACAACTGCTAAAAGAGCTTTGCCCAAACGGAGTAGAATACAAAAAGCTCGGTGAAGTTGCCACTATCAGCAGGGGCGGCAGCTTTCAGAAAAAAGACTTTTGCGAGGACGGTGTGCCTTGTATCCACTATGGGCAGATATACACAAGATACGGCTTGTTTGCTGATAAAACGCTGACTTTCATCAGCGAAGATGCCGCCAAAAAGCAGAAATACGCTGTCAAGAATGATATTGTAATGGCGGTAACAAGCGAAAACATTGATGATGTGTGCAAGTGTGTTGCGTGGCTTGGTGATGATGAAATTGCCGTTAGCGGTCATACCGCTATTATTCATCACACCCTAAACCCGAAATACCTGTGCTACTATTTCCATACAGCGATGTTCTATGCTCAAAAGAAAAAGTTAGCACACGGAACAAAAGTTATAGAGGTCACTCCCGACAAACTTACCGATATAACAATCCCTGTCCCTCCCATAGAGATACAGGTTGAAATTGTCAAGATCCTTGACGAATACAATACAAGCGTAATTGCCTTACAGCAGGAACTTGAAAATGAGCTTACAGCTCGTAAAAAGCAGTACGAATACTATCGTGACCTCCTGTTAGACTTTGGTGTCCACGGGGGGGGGACAAGTGAGTGTGAATGGAGAACAATCAAAGAAATTGCTGAGAATTGCGATTCTAAGAGAAAGCCTGTTACTAAGGGCAAGAGAACTTCGGGAATTTATCCGTACTATGGTGCATCGGGAATAGTTGACTATGTAGATGATTATTTATTTGACGGAGATTATTTGCTTATTTCAGAGGACGGTGCAAATCTTCTTGCAAGGTCAACCCCTATTGCGTTTTCAATATCAGGAAAGAATTGGGTGAATAATCATGCCCATGTTTTACGGTTTGATACTTATGTTACAAGAAGATTTGTTGAAATATACCTTAACTCTATCAATCTTGAAAAATATATCTCAACAGCAGCTCAACCAAAATTAACACAAGATAATCTAAACAAGATACCTATTCCATATCCAACGATAGAGGAACAAACCCGAATTGTCAATATCCTCGACCGCTTTGACAAGCTCTGCAACGACATTTCTGAGGGCTTGCCTGCGGAGATCGAAGCAAGACGGAAACAGTATGAATATTATCGGGACAAGTTGTTGTCCTTTGAGGAAGTGAGAATATGAGAATAAAAGGATATGCCATTAATAATGATGTCGTTAGCGAAATAGGCAAGTTTGCAATATTGTGGAATTGCTTTGAGAGGACGATATGCAATAATCATTGTAAGCCAAAAGTGATTTCTGAAAAAGCAAAGTCTATTTGTATTGATCAGAATAAAAAAGATGATCTTATTCGTGCTATAAATGACAGAAAATACTTACTTAACTGGAATGTGTCTGAATACATTGAAAATGGTCTTTATCCGGATAATGCAATAATAAATCAATCATTTGATAAGGATTGTAAGTCCATAAATAATTTTATAAACCAAACTGATGAGAATACAAATGAAGGGTGTTTATTATTTATATATCGGATTCGTAATAACTTGATGCATGGATTAAAAATTCCGAGAGACCTGAATGGTCAGTATGAGCTTTTTAAAGCTGTAAATGGTGTATTAGAGAGTATAGAAACAATATAATGAACAGATTATTGTCTTTTAAGGAGGAATAAAAATGAATAAAGAAAGCATTGTTATTTGCGAAAACTGTGGAAGGAAATTCAGATGTGTTGAAACAGGAAATATATGGCCAGGCGGATTGGAAAGTGAGGATGCTAAATGTCCTTATTGTGGCACAATTGCTTTTTCAAGTATGACAAGTGGATTTATTTATGTATACAAATTAGATAAAGAAAGCGAAAATGATGAAAATAAATAAGGAGTAATTTTATGAGCTACTTCAACATCGTAGCCGCAACGACCGAAAACACCGTAGTCACCGAGTACACCCCCGAACCCCGCACCGCCGACAACTATCAGAGCGAGGCGGAGCTTGAAAAGGAGTTTATTCGCAGACTTGGCGAGCTGGGCTATGAGTATCTGACCATTCACAAGGAAGATGACTTGATCGCCAATCTCCGTGCGCAGATCGAACGGCTCAACAGCTATACTTTCTCCGACAGCGAATGGAAACGCTTTTTTACGGAATATATCGCAAACGCCAATGAGGGTATCGTGGAGAAAACAAAAACGATACAAGAAGATAGCGTAAAGAATTTGAAGCGTGATGACGGTACAACAAAGAATATCACGCTTATTGATAAAAAGAATATCCATAACAACAGCCTGCAAGTCATCAATCAGTATGAAGTTGACACAGGCAAGCGCCAGAACCGCTATGATGTGACGGTGCTTGTAAACGGATTTCCGCTGGTACATATCGAGCTGAAACGGCGCGGTGTGCCTATCCGTGAAGCGTTCGATCAGATAGACCGCTATCAGCGTGACAGCTTTTGGGCAGGCTCAGGGCTTTTTGAGTATGTGCAGATATTCGTTATTTCCAACGGTACGAATACGAAATATTATAGCAACACTACTCGTTTCAATGCCGTGAAAGAAGCGGGCAAGTCTAAGAAAAAGACCAAAACAAGCAATTCCTTTGAGTTTACGAGCTTTTGGGCTGATGCAAGCAACAAGGTCATTCCCGATCTTGTGGACTTCACTAAGACCTTTTTCGCAAAGCACACTATCCTCAATATTCTGACAAAATACTGTATCTTCACTTCCGAGAACCTGCTGCTTGTCATGCGTCCGTATCAGATCGTTGCGACTGAGCGTATCCTCAACCGCATTGAAATTGCCCATAATTACAAGAAATACGGCTCAATTGCAGGCGGCGGATATATCTGGCACACAACAGGTTCAGGCAAAACACTGACCTCGTTCAAGTCGGCTCGGCTGGCTTCAAAGCTCGAATATATCGACAAGGTGCTGTTTGTTGTTGACCGTAAAGACCTCGACTATCAGACGATGCGTGAGTATGACCGTTTTGAAAAGGGTGCCGCCAACAGCAATACTTCTACCACGGTGCTGAAAAGACAGCTTGAAGATCCCGACTGCCGTATCATCATCACTACCATTCAGAAGCTCGCCACATTCATCAAGAAAAATCCTGCACACGAAGTCTATGACAAGCGAGTGGTCATCATTTTCGATGAGTGTCACAGAAGCCAGTTCGGTGATATGCACGCTGCTATCACAAAGAAGTTCAAGAAGTATCATCTGTTCGGCTTCACGGGTACGCCGATATTTGCTATCAATTCGGGAACAAGCAAGAATCCGAACCTCCGCACTACGGCGCAGGCTTTCGGAGATCAGCTACACACCTATACCATTGTTGACGCTATCAATGACAAGAATGTCCTTCCGTTCCGTGTGGACTATATCAAGACGATGGACAAGGAAGAAGATATTGAAGATGTCAAGGTGTGGGATATTGACCGTGAAAAGGCATATATGTCCCCGAAGCGTATCTCCCTTGTGACCGAATATATCTTAGACCACTTCGACCAAAAGACCTACCGCAGAGCTTTTGAGCGTACATATAGTTACAGCGTTCTGACGAATGTTTCAGAGGTAGCCGATGCCAAAAGGCGTGAGCAGGTGCAGGAGATCAAACAGAAACAGCGAATCAGCGGTTTTAACTCCATATTTGCAGTTTCCTCGGTGCAGGCGGCAAAGCTCTACTATGAGGAATTTATGAAGCAGATGACCGCAAGCCCCGAAAAGGCTCTGAAAATTGCCGTAATCTACAGCTATGGTGCGAATGAGGAAGATCCCGACGGTATTCTCGATGAAGAAAATCCCGAAGATACTTCTGCACTTGATTCGACTGCAAGGGACTTCCTTGAAAGAGCGATAAGCGACTATAACAGGCAATTTGGCACAAGCTACGATACGTCAAGCGACAAGTTCCAGAGCTACTACAAAGATGTTTCTCTCCGTATGAAGAACAAGGAACTTGACCTGCTGATCGTGGTCAATATGTTCCTGACGGGCTTTGATGCAACGACACTCAATACGCTGTGGGTGGACAAAAACCTGAAAATGCACGGTCTGATCCAGGCATACAGCCGCACCAACCGCATACTCAATTCTATCAAAACGTTCGGAAATATTGTATGTTTCAGAGCATTGCAAAAGCGAACGGACGCAGCTATCTCCCTTTTCGGAGATAAAGCGGCGGGCGGTATTGTGACCTTGCAGAGCTTCGGTGATTATTACAACGGCTATGAGGACAGCAAGGGCAAGCACGTTGACGGCTATGTGGATATGATAGACAAGCTGCTGAAAGATTTTCCGCTTGACGAACCGCAGATCATAGGAGAAGAACGGCAGAAGGAGTTTATCGCTCTGCTCGGTGCTATCCTGCGTATGCGTAATCTGCTTGTGAGCTTTGATGAGTTTGAGGGCAGAGAGATCATCTCGGAGAGAGATTTTCAGGACTACCTCGGACGGTATCAGGATTTGCGAGACGAATGGGCTGAGCGACGCAAAAAAGGCGAGTTGGCTGATATTGATGATGATATTGTCTTTGAGATAGAACTTATCAAGCAGATAGAAATCAATATTGACTATATCCTTATGCTTGTAACTAAGTATCATGACAGTCATTGTACGGATAAGGAAGTGCTTATCACCATTCAGAAAGCTGTTGACTCCAGCCCTGAGCTAAGAAGCAAGAAAGACCTTATCGAGAACTTCATCAACGGTATCAACGATGTTGATGATGTCATGAACGAGTGGCACAGCTATGTTGCTGAGGAGCGCGAAAAGGCTCTCGTCGCTCTTATCACGGAAGAAAAGCTCAAAGATGCCGAAACAAGAGCATTTGTTGATGGTGCTTTCCGTGACGGTGGTATAAAAACCACGGGTACAGATATTGATAAGATACTGCCTGCCGTGTCACGATTCGGCGGCGGTAATCGCAAGGCTAAGAAAGAAACTGTCATTGAAAAGCTCAAGGCTTTCTTTGAACGGTTTTGGAATATAGGCTGATTGTAGTCCAATAGCCCAAAGTCTATTGACACACTGGATTTCCGTCCCACACAAGTCAATTTCAGCATTATGGCGCGCGCCACAATAACAGCATACTCTATTGGAACTGAATAACAGACAAAGCCCTGAGATTAGCTTACTATGATGTGATTATGGATATGTTCATGGTCGCAATGGACGGCAAGCATATATTGATACTCGTCATTGAAAAGTGCCTTGCATAGTTCCTGACCTATCAGCAAAGCCCGTTCGGGAGAAACTTCCCCAGGGGCAAAGCTCTGAATTATGTGCTGGGCGGCATTTCTGCACCGTCCTGTGCCGACTGTTTCTCGGATATTTCGGAATTGTTCTAATGCTCCAGATGGAGAAGATACGCACAAGTTGCTAACAACATATAGCCGTGCGTAGCTAAGGCGGCGGTCTGCGGTTTTGTCCGGGTTGCAGATATAAGCAATTGCGCCCAACGCTCCCGTGTGGATCGTATGGATACGAGTAACTGCCAAACTATATCTAACCTCGCTTTCATATCGGCAATATCTTCATCGTACAGCTTATAATCATGATTAATACCCTCACCATACTCAAATAGATATCCTAACCGACACACTCGAAGCCGCCCGCCATTTCAAGGCCTGAGCGGAAACCGCCGATCCCTGCGAATATATCGAAAAATCTTATCAAGGACTTTTTCCTCCTTTATTATTCCGAAGATTTTTCTATGAGAAAACTAGTTCATTTTCAGTCACTTCCTTCCTATAATATGTAAAAAGCCGCAGCAGCTTTTGGTATTGATACTGCGGCAAATAGTCTTATGAATTTTTACATAGACATATCCTGCTGTTCGATTTCATCCTGACTTTCCGACTGATCCTCATCGGGAACAGTGGCAGTAATGTCAAGCGTATTCTGAAACGGTATCCCGATGTCATGTACCGCTGCATTTTCAACACCCGGAAAAGATCTGACCATTTCGCTTAATGTGTCAATCAGCTCTCGGCGGAAGTCTTTTTCTTCAAGCAACTCATCAATATCGAAGCTGGTCTCGCCCTCTTCCGCACGAATAGCAATGTCTGTCGCTACATTTAACAGCTTTGTATGCAGCCTTTTTTCTGCTGAGACTTCCGCCTCCTGCTCCGAAAGCAGAGTGTGAAAGCCGTCCTTGCCGGGAGTCAGCGAGCGAAAACTTCCGTTGTCCCAATACATCATGATCTGACCGTTATTTTTGTCTATCCCGATCACAGTTCCCTGACATCCGGCTTTTACACTGCCGGTCTCCTGAGAAATATCACAGCAGATTCTCATGCCAGCCGGATATTTCTTTTGAAGCATATTCAAAACATTCTTATCGATTATAGTTTCACCCCATGTTCATTGACATATCGTCCAGTTCATCATAGTCATCGCCGAACTCGGGTTCAGCATCATATTCCTCATCTTCTGATTCTGTATCTTCGGGTTCATCATCTTCCTCTAAGTCATTCGCATACTCAGTTTCCACGGAAAGTTCTTCTTCATCAGTTTCGGATTCATCCTGAGTTTCCACAGCCATTTCCTGCTGATCTCTGTCCAGCTCCGCCTTGATAAGTCCGATGACGAAATCCTTCTGTGTCAAATGGTGACGATTCAAATAGTCTTTTATCTGCTGAAAAAGTTCCTCCGGCACCTGAAAAGCCATCGTCCTTGTGTTATTCATACCCTGTCCCTCCTGAATCTTTGGATGAAGCTCATTGTCGAGAGCCTGTTCAACAAAATCGTTCATCGTCATGCCGTGAGCATCAATATACGCCCTGACCTGAGCATGAAGCTCGGCATCGACTTTCACGGTTATGCCTTTCTTTTCATCCGGCATCGGTTCTGCTCCTTTCTAAATAATTTCTAAGAACTGTTTCGACCATCTCATCAAGCGAAACGCCTTGCTTCTTCGCAAGCTGTTCAATGATTTCAACATACTGCGGCGGTATCTCAACTTCTGTTTTCATGTCATCACTCCCATTCCCATATCCTCGCTCTGTGCGAGGCTGTCCAGATACTCTCTTTCGGGCAGAAGCCGCCAGTCATCGCCGTCATTCCAAAAGCTGACATTGACCTCGCCGGCATCAGTTCTAAGGTACTTTTGTTCAAGGGATTCGCCCCAGCCGTCACTCAGGCATGAAGAACAGAAGCTGATAAACTTCTCCATAGCTTCATCCGAAAGCTCGCCGACCACCTTTGCCGTGATGACCCCTGCCAGCTCGCCCTCGATGACATCAACAGAGCAGTGAGCCGAAAATATCTTGTTCTCCAGCTCATCATTCTCTCCGTTGGGGTGATACCAGTGCATCAGCCCACGTTCCTGTTCTTCGGGAAGGTCATTCTCACGGATTCCCATGTTGATGACATCTGCATACTTTGTCATCTCCGCATTGTCAGCGATACAGCACTCACGGGGATAATTGTCAACGTGAAGATAAATCTCCAGTGGGCAGCAGAACCGCATTTCATGAGCATGAGTTTTAGCAAACTCTTCCAAAATCAGCTTTGCCTGCGGAACATACTGCGCATATCTGAAATAGTCAAATCCCTCACTTTCTACCAATAGACCGTCGCCATTTTCCTTATCGTAGATCAGCAGACAATGATACTCGCCGTTCTCGCTGAACATACAGTCAAGATTATCCGAGATTTCCTTGTAGTCCTGCATCGGACAGGATTTCATCTGTCTGAACCGATAGTTGCTGACAGGTATAGCCTTTTCGACCACGCAAGTCTCGGTGTTGAATGCTTCTGCCTTTCGTTCGAGATACGGAATATTGATCGTCAACTTTTCCTCGTTCATGAAATACCTCCCAATGTCAAATCCGGCTGTTCAAGCCTGAAAGTCTTGTCCTCGCATGACACCACGTCCTTTGCGAACTGCTCGGCTTCTTCCATATCTTCGGCAAGTATTTCGTAACCCACCGCCGCCGTGAATTCGTCAAACTTTTCTGTCCTCGTTTCATCGGTAAACACCGAAAAAGAAAACCCCTGACAGATTACCTCGTTTCCGCTGCTGTCGCTTCGGACGATGTGATCGTCGGGGGTAATGTCGATATAAAAACCTTTGTACTTCATCTGACCTCCTAAAACTTGAAACTCATCTGAATGTCATCGTCAAGTCCCAAGTCCTCATCATCGTCAAACGACTCATCAAACTTGCTATTCATATCAGATGCGTAATCGTAAGCTCTCGCCGCAGCTTCCAACAAATAACTCGTATCCATACCATTCGCCTTGTAGCCGTCCCAGATGGTCTGCAAGTAACCGTCAGAGGGCGGCGAGATCTGTCCCCGGTTCATGAGATAGACCATGCCTTTAGCTGTTCCGTTTTCCGTTTCGACCTCGATCTCTTGCTGACGGTAAAGGTGAGGAAAACCCTCATATCTGTTGAGTGCCGGAACATCCCGTGGGTCGAGTTCCCACAGCAGAACAGGCACCTCAGTATCGGGCTTCGGCACGATAGTCGCCACGCCCCTGAACTCCAACTCCCAGCCTTTGACCATTGCAGTGCCGACTATCCTTGAGTGCGGACAGCGGAAAGCCATCTGCGTGAGATTGATATTCGACCCGTAAGCAACATACAGCATCGGCTTTGTCGGCAGATTGTAATCGCTCTTTTTCTTCACAAAATCACTCCCTACATATTCATTGTGACCGTGCTTTCTTCATCCTCGAAACTGCCCGACAAATCGCTCACAGCGGCGGTCTGTTCCTCAGCGGGTGTTTCCACGACCTCACTTTCATCTTGCGACACGGCTCGCACACGCTCGTTACGGGCGGCTTCACGCTCAGCTTTGAGCCTTTCACGCTGTGCGAGGGCATCTTCCGGATGCCGCCATGCGATATTGCCAGAAAGGTGTTTCAACAAGTGCGACCGATAATTTTTATACTCGTCTCCAATAAACCCGAGATTCAGCAGAAAAACACGAAAGCTGTACCGCATATTGTCCGAATGCGATACAGCCGGTGAGCAGTATTTCTTAGTTACCGCCGCATTTGAAATAGCGAGAGCCAAGAGGATTTGAGCCTTGACCTCGCCAGCGTGTAGCGAAGCATTGCAAGCACGAATTTCATAATGACCCTGCTGAAAGAAACTGTGCAAATTCAAGGCGTGGTAACGGGTCGGGTTGTAATGTGCATTCGGACTGCTGGTCGTTTCGGAATACCAAAGCTTCTTGATGCCGTCCATTGTCTTTGGTTTGCGGCGGTTTAGTTCTTCCACAAATTCACGATTAATCTTCCGGCAGTAGTTCGACCGTGCGGATGACACCTGAAGTGCATCCCACAGGAAATCTTCCTTGCTCGACCACAAGTTCACAAGGTTTCTGATCTGCTGTGGAGTATAGTCAGCCGCATCAATGTGAATGTGCGTTCCGCAGTCGTAATCGGGACCTGTGATAGCACCTTCTTTCCGCAAAGCTCGAATGACCTCCTGAAGCAGATCAAGGTCTTCAAATTCGAGGATAGGGGAGTTCAGCTCCACCTTGTAATAATCCGAAGCAGTCTCGCCGGTTTTCTTTCGAGCATAGATGCTGCTGTCGAAAACAATCTGCCATTTCCGACCCTTGTCATCACCGACCGTGTACTTGTCATAACTTCCGCCAACATGGTCAATGGAACCTCTCAGCACCGTCTGGATAGCCTTCGCAGCCGAGCATCGGGTGATGCCGGTCATCTCGATCTCGACACCGAACCGCCGGGTTTTGATGCCGTCAAAGTTTCCTGACATTGTTTCACCTCCGATCTTTGATATGTATCAACAAAAAAAGCCCGTATCTGACGTTCTCACGGTTCGTGAAAGTTTCAAGATACGGGTTTCAATTTTATTTATAATAGTACTATGATTTTTATTCTACTTTGGAAGGAATATGTATCAAATCGACCAAATTGTAATATCATGGAAATTGTGTATTGTTACGGGGTGTTCTGAGAAAAAAATCCCGAAAAATCATCCATGAAATAACAAAGTGAAAATCGAGTGTTTTTAGGCTCAGAAACGCTGTATTTACGGGCGTTATAGGCGTTTTCATCTTTTTGAGGGAAATGAGGGATATGAGCCGTTTCGGAAGAAACTATATCCAGGTCGGACAGTATGTGGATTACCTGTTCCCGATGTACAATATCCGCTTCATTGCACTGACTGACAACATTGATACTGCAAACTCTGATAGTGCAAGTATGGATATGATGCCGATCATGAACGTCTTTAATGAATGGCACTGCGCCAACACTTCCAAAAAGCTGAGAACGGTGTTCCACGCTAACGCTAAGGCAGGCAAGTATATGGCTACGTTCTGCACCTACGGCTACTACAAGGCTGACGATGATAAGCGTACTCCGCTGATCGATCCCGAAGCCGCTGCCGTTGTTCAGCGTATCTTCAAAATGAGGGCAAGCGGAATGGGACATAAGTCCATTGCAGATGCTCTCAATCAGGAGCATATCACACCTCCGCTTGATTACAAGTATGACAAGCTCGGCAGGACTTATCCGCTGTATTTGCACCACCTGTGGAATGCTCAGACGATAAGGCGTATTCTGGACAATCAGATGTACCTCGGCAAGCTCGTTCAGATGAAAGAAACCACGGTAAGCTACAAGAATCACAAGGTTATCCGCAACGATGAATCTGAGTGGGTATTCGTTGAAAACAATCATGAGCCTATCATTTCTCAGGAACTTTGGGATAAGGTGCGTGAGCGTGACAGATCGGTGAGCCGTGGCAGAGTTACAACGGAAAGAATAACAAGTCCGCTTTCGGGACTGTGCTACTGCGATAGCTGTGGTGCTAAAATGAAAATGCAGAAAACACCTGAAAGCAAAAGTCCTTACTCTTACAGATGTGGGCTTCACGTCCGCTACGGCAAGAGCTTCTGCACCTCGCACAACATTCGTGGAACTATCCTTGAACAGCTTATCCTTGAGGATATTAGGAGACAGATCGACTTCGTTACCAATGACGATAAAGCAAGGGCGAAATACCTCGCAAGAAAGCAGGGCAACATTGCTCTTGTAATGGCGGAGGATAACAAGCGTAAGCGTGAGATCGAAAAGCGTCTTGATGACCTCGGAAAGCTGATGCAGAAGATCTATGAGGACAGAGTGCTTGGCAATATGCCCGACAAGGCTTGTGCTGAGTTGCTTGAACAGTATCAGCAGGAAAAAGAGGACTTGCAGGCAGAGCTTAATGAACTGCGTAAACGCTTCGATGGCTACAAGCGTGAGGAAGAAGATGTTGACGAGTTTATCCGCCGTCTGAAAAGCTATGCAGGTGCGGAGGAGCTTACAAGACAGATGTGTCTGGAACTTATCGAGTATGTGACCATCGACAAATATGTGGATATGAAAACTCAGCGTGACATTCACATTTACTACAAGCTGATCGACAAACCGCTTAGGGATAAAACGAATGCCCTTGCTTAATGCAGGGGCAAATATCCCGAAATCCGCAATATACCGCTAAAAGCCGTATGGCTATTTTTTTGAAATCAATACCCAGTCCATATAGGTCTGTTATCCCAGTTCCTGAGCGGCATAGTCCATTTCTTGGCTATCTCATGAGTAGCCAGATACAGAGCCTTCAGCAGCGCTGTGTCGCTTGGAAATACGCTTCTCTGCTTGTTAAGGCGGCGATATCCGCTGTTAAGGCTCTCGATGGCGTTAGTGGTATAAATGACCTTCCTGACGTCAGCTGAGAACTTAAAAATCGGTGATATTACGTCCCAGTTCTTGTACCAGCTCTTCATGGAGTTTGGATAATCATCTTCCCATTTTTTCGTAACACGGTCAAGAGCTTCAAGAGCAGCATCCTCGGATGGCGCATGATAGATCGTTTTCAGGTCGTTGGCAAATTCTTTTTTATTCTTATCACCAACGTATTTCAGCGTATTTCTTACCTGATGAACGATGCAGCGCTGGAGCTCGGTCTGCGGAAACGCTGCTGATACAGCTTCCTTCATGCCCGTGAGACCGTCTGCACAGATGACAAGAATGTCCTTAACACCGCGATTTTTCAGCTCGTTCAGAACTCCAAGCCAATACTTTGCGCTCTCGTTTTCACCGATATGTATTGAAAGAACTTCCTTGTGACCTGTCATACTAACAGCAAGTATCACATATGCCGCAAGCTTCCTGATCTGACCGTTATCGCGGACGGAGAAGTGTACTGCATCGATGAAAACTATCGGGTATACTTCGTCAAGCGGACGCTTCTGCCAGTCCTCTATCTGCGGAAGAAGGCGGTCTGTGATATTAGATACCATGCCGTCGCTGACTTCAAAGCCGTAGATATCTTCGATAGTTTCGCTTATCTGACGAGTTGTTATGCCTTTTGCGTACAGTGAGATTATCTTCTGCTCGATGCCTGAGATGTCCTTCTGACGCTTCTTTACGACCTTTGGCTCAAAACTGCCGTCGCGATCCTGCGGAACTTCTATTTCGGTTTCTCCAAAGTTCACGCGAATCTTTTTGGTTTTCTTGCCGTTGCGATAGTCTGGATTGTCGGAACGCTCATATTCCCGATATCCCAGATGTTCGTCCATTTCGGACTCAAGCATTTCCTGGATAGTGCCGCCGAGAAGGTCTTTAAGGGCGTCCTCAATATCCTTTGCCGACTTGATGTCGTATTCTTCAAGCAGCATTCCTATGATGTTCTTCTTGCCTTCACTCATCGGTTTTCTTTTTCTTCTTGCCATAAAAAATCAGCCTCCTGTGATATTAATTCTATTTTACCACAGTTTGCTGATTTTTTACAGACTTTTTTTCAGAGGGTCATTTTCTCATGGGAAAGCTTTCCGGTTTCAATCATAGCCATAGCGCTTTTTATCATGCGTTCTCTTTCTGCTTCATCATCCGCTTTTCGGCTTATCTTATACATGATTTCACACATACTCTCCCGACCTCCTTTGGTATTCTTTATCAAGTTCATACGGCTTGCGAGCTGCGGGTAGTACATATCGTCGGCGTTCTTACATTTGAAGTCGTGCATGAGTCTGCTTAGCGGAGTATCTTCATCATCTATTGAGGCGTTCACATAAATGATACGTGAGCCATCGCCAAAATCAGCGGACATTTCACGAACTATGCGGTCAACGTGATAGATTGGCAGATTTCCACCAATAATATCCTGCTCACCATAGCTGTCAACGAGTGCTGAAAACTTCTGTCCGTGCGGTTCAGAATGATGTTGAGCAGAAGTGCTGCCGATATGAATATGTCGTCCATCAATATGAACTGCTTGATCGTTTCGTAGTTATTCCTTACAGGACATTTTCGGCGGATACCACGATTTTCAAGTGCAGGGTGGATAATTCTACGAAGAGAAGGTTCACGTACCTGGTGATTGCGAAGGTGAACGGCAAGTGGGAGACCGCGAATATTGAAAAAAGAGCGAAAACGCTTGACACGAAAAAGGGATTTGTACACTAAAATGCCGTGATCACATGGGATTTTACAAACAGCGGTTCGGATTTGTTGTTTTATTTCGGTATTATATTTTTGTATCATTGTCGGGTATATAAATCACTTACTTAAAATTCAAGGGCTTGTTCCGATTTGGAGCAAGCCCTTTTTCATTTACGACCGCGTTCCCCGTCCATATGGTACATGGTCATCAATATCCATTATATCATCAAACCATATTATTCTGCCTTTTACACAGATCCAGTACGACTTCGTTAGCGATAAGCAGTCCCGCGACCGCAGGCACAAAAGCCGTGCTGCCGGGGATATCCCGCCGCTCGGTACACTTGTGCTTTGCGTCGGGCGGACAGATGCAGTGGGTGCGGCAGCTGATGGACATATCCTCTATGGGACGTGTGGGCGGCTCATCGGAGTACACGACTTTGAGGCTCCTGACGCCCCTTTTGCGAAGCTCATGCCGCATGACTCTCGCCAATGGACAGACGCTTGTCTCGTAAATGTCCGCTGTTTTCAGCCTGCCTGCGTCCAGCTTGTTCCCTGCGCCCATAGCGCTTATGACAGGCACGCCTTCTGCCTTTGCGCGGAGGATTATTTCGAGCTTTGCTGTGACGGTGTCCACAGCGTCGATGACGTAATCATATTCGCGGAAAGGAAAATCGTCGGCATTTTCAGGCAGAAAAAAGCACTTGTGAATGTTGATCTTCACGTTCGGATTGATCTCCGTCATACGCTCTGCCATGACCTCTGCCTTGTATTTGCCGACGGTCTTTCGGGTGGCAAGTATCTGCCTGTTGAGATTTGTAAGGCAGACCTTGTCATCGTCCACAAGGTCAAACTCGCCGACGCCGCTTCGCACCAGAGCCTCGCAGACATATCCGCCCACGCCGCCTATTCCGAATACCGCCACTCTCGACGAAGCAAGTCGGTCGATGCCATCCCTGCCGATAAGGAGCTGCGTCCTTGAAAACTGATCGAGCATATATTTCCTCCTGAGGTAGATTTATTCAATGCACTTCGCTCTTTGTCACGGAATCAAAGCCGGCAGAGCGGATAAGGGATATCGAGTCCTGATACTTATTGTTAAGCCCTGCGATGCGCAGTCATCGCCATTTGTGCCATTGCGAGCTTCATAGTATCACTTCTTCAAAAAAATATCAGCCATAATATTATACCATCTCATATCTATTAAGTCAATAGACTTAATAGGTAATTTACAAGGCGGAAATCAAAAATACCGAAGGATATGGCAGGTTATGAGACCCGAAAAAAAATAAAAATTATTCGGGGATGGGCAAATTGACTTTGATATGCCTATCCGATATAATGAAGTATAACCACTAATTTTGAATATTATCGGCATCGACACTAAGGAGGCACAAATGGCACAGGAAAAGGTTTATTCTCCCCAGGAGATAAGGTTGAAGAATTCACAGGGTCTCGGCGGGAAACGTGCAGGCAGGATACTTGAGGGTTTCCAGGGCTCGCGTCCTGTCATTGACATTGAAAGAGGAAAGTATTTCACGGAGAGTTTCAGGCAGACCGAGGGTCAGCCGCTTGTGCTTCGCTGGGCGAAGGCGCTTTATCATTATGCCGAGAATGCGACGGTCTACGTCGATGACGATCAGCTGATAGCAGGACGCGCAGGCAGAGAAGGACGCTACGGCATCCTTTATCCCGAGCTTGACGGCGATTTTCTCGATGAGACGATCAGGAGCCTGCCCGAACGTGACAGCTCGCCCTTTGACATCACCGACGAGGACGCGGAGTATATCATCAACGAGATATCACCCTACTGGAAGGGCAGGACCTTCCATGAAGCCCTTGCCGCTGCTATCCCCGAGGACACCCGAAGATATACCTACAATGACGACGAGGAGCTTACGTCGCGCTTTATCGTGAATGAGACGGCGTCCTTCCGCTCGTCGATACAGTGGGTGCATGATTATGAGACACCGCTGAAAATCGGCTTCAACGGCATTAAGGCGCAGGCTCAGCAGAAGCTCGCCGAACTTAACGAGTTCAGCCCTGTGGACAATACCGAAAAGCGCCCCTTCCTCGAAGCGGTCATCATCACCGCCGACGCGATAATTATATGGGCGAACCGCCACGCAGAGCTTGCCGAACAGAAGGCTTCCGCCGAGACTGATGAAAGGCGAAAGCGTGAACTCACCGAGCTTGCCCGTATCTGCCGAAAAGTCCCTGCCGAGCCTGCGGACAGCTTCTACGAAGCGGTGCAGAGCCAGTGGTTCATACAGCTGTTCTCGCGCGTAGAGCAGAAAACGGGTACGATCATCTCCAACGGCAGGATGGATCAGTACCTCTACCCCTACTACAAGGCTGACAAGGAAAAGGGTCTCATCGACGAGGACGGCGCGGAGGAACTGCTCGAATGTGTCTGGGTGGCTATGGCTCAGTATATCGACCTGTACCTGTCAAAAGCGGGCGGTGCATTCAACGAGGGCTACGCTCACTGGGAAGCGGTAACGATAGGCGGTCAGACCCCCGACGGCAGGGACGCGGTCAACGAGCTGACCTACATTTTCCTGCGCTCGAAGAGAGAGTTCCCCCTCAACTATCCCGACCTTGCGGCGCGTATCCACACCCGCTCCTCCGAGCGTTATCTGTATGAGGTCGCCGAGACGATCAAGGACGGCTCGGGCTTCCCGAAGCTGATAAACGACAAAGAGGTCGTGCCGCTGCTGCTTGCAAAGGGCGCGAAGTTCGATGAAGCGTATGACTACAGCGTGTCGGGCTGCGCCGAGTGCAGGATGCCCAACCGCGACACGTTCACCTCACCGTGTGCGTATATCAATTTCGCGGCGGCGCTGGAGATGACGGTATACAACGGCAGAATGCTCAAATACGGCGACGAGGTCATCGGTCTGCAAACGGGCGAGGCGGAAGACTTCCACAGCTTCGACGAGTTCCTGAACGCATACCTCAGACAGCAGAAGAACTTCATGAAGCAGGCGTTCATCCAGCAGCATGAGATAATTCGGCTGCGTGCGGAGCACTTCGCATCGCCGCTGGGTTCGTCGCTGCATAAGCTCTGCATGGAGCAGATGAAGGATATCCATCAGCCCCACATCAAGGGCGGAATCGTTCTCGGCTACTTCGAGTTCATCGGCTACGGTACGGTGGTGGATTCCCTTGCCACGATCAAAAAGGTCGTGTTCGAGGACAAGCGCCTGACCCTTGCCGAGCTGAAAGAAGCCATGCAGCACAACTTCGAGGGCTATGAGCCGATACGTCAGCTCGTGAAGAACGCCCCCGCATACGGCAACAACGACAGCTATCCCGACGAGATCGGAAAGCTGCTCGACCGCGAACTGCTGGAGTTCACGGGCAAATATTCAAAGGAACTGGGCGTTCATCTCGACCTGCGCTATGTGCCTTTCACCTCGAATGTGCCTTTCGGAAAGGTAGTCTCGGCTACTCCGAACGGCAGGCTTGCCTATCTGCCCCTCTCCGACGGCTCGTCGGCTTCATAGGGCGCGGACAAGAACGGTCCCACAGCAGTCCTGCTGTCAAACTACGCTACAAAGAATTACGATATCCGCGACCGTGCCGCAAGGCTTCTGAACATAAAGCTCAGCCCTCAGTGCGTGAAGGGCGAGGACGGCACCGAAAAGCTGGTGGACTTCATCAAGGCGTGGCGCGAACTTAAACTCTGGCACTTGCAGTTCAACATCATCAACCGCGAAACGCTCATCAAGGCGCAGGAAGATCCCGACGCTTACCGCAGTCTGCTGGTGAGGGTCGCTGGCTACAGCGCGTATTTCTGCGAGCTTTCAAAGGATCTCCAGGATGACATCATCTCCCGCACCGAGCACACGGCGGTATGAGAGGGACGGTCTTCAATATCCAGTCATATTCGCTGCACGACGGCCCCGGGATACGCACGATAGTGTTCCTGAAGGGCTGTCCCCTGCGCTGCGGCTGGTGCTCGAATCCCGAATCGCAGGAGACTTTTCCCGAGGTGTATTTCGATAAGGAGAAGTGTATTTCCGACAAGGGCTGCGGCTTTTGCAGCGCCCTCTGCGATATCGGCAGTTTCTCGGCGAGCCGTGCGAACGCCGAACTTTGCGGCAGCTGTGACGCTTTCCGAAGCGTCTGTCCGTCGGGGGCTCTCGGGGTCTACGGCTATGAAGCGGAGGTCGGGGATATCCTCGACCGCGTCGAAGCGGAGAGCGCGTTCTATTCCCACGGCGGAGGCGGCATGACCCTCTCGGGCGGTGAGCCGTTCATGCAGGGGGAGTTCGCTCTTGAACTGCTCCGCGAATCAAAGCGCCGCCGCATCAACACCGCCGCCGAGACCTGCGGTATGTGCCGAAGCGATGTGCTCAGAGATGCGGCAGGACTGCTTGATACGGTGCTTTTCGATATAAAGACCCTCGATGAGCAAAAGCATATCGAGCACACGGGCTGCTCAAACAAAATGATACTCGAAAACCTCGAAATGCTGTTTTCCGATTTTCCGAAGCTCAGGAAGATCATTCGCACACCCGTGATACCGGGGGTCAACGACAGCGAGCGTGAGCTTTCGGACATAAGGAGATTTCTTGACGGCAGGGAAAATTTCAGACATGAGCTGCTGCCGTATCACCGCTTCGGGGAGAGGAAATACGCGCTTCTCGGGAGAGGGTGCAGTACTTATCCGTAAAAAGGAGGGAGCCGCTGTGTACAGCGTTTTGCTGCTTTTTGATGACAAACAGCTGGAAAGCGAGCTGCGCTCCCTGACTGTCTGGGGCGAGGTCGGCAGTTTTGAGATGACCTCGGGCAGTTATGCGACCGACCTCGACGGGCTTGCAGGTCACGAGCTGATAATCGCCGAGAAAGCGAAGGGGCTCGAACTGCTTCACGCGGCACACCGTCAGCGCAGAGAACTGCGCGTTGAGCTGTGCAGCCGCGACAGGGATTTTGAGAGCGCAAGGCTCGGGATAGTGCTTGGGGCTTACGACTATATCACCGCGCCCTTTGACCCGATGCAGATCCATTCGATCCTTACAAGCAAGTTTGTCAAGAAGGCAGCCGGTAAGTGATCGGAGGTGCGATATGGCAGACAACTGGAAAGAAAAACTCTATGAGCCCGAGGGTGAGCTGATAAAGGTCGAGAACGTGAACTTCTCGGGGCCTGAGCCTCACGTCGAGGGCGAGGAGCTTATCACCATCGACAGCGTTGATCTCAGCTATTCGGGCAAGACAGGCTCGATAAAGGCGCTGGAGAACATCCACTTCAACATCTATCCCGGTAATTCATCTGCGTTCTGGGGCCTTCGGGCTGCGGCAAAAGCACGCTTTTGAAAATAATCGCAGGCTTTATCAAGCCCACCGCAGGCACCATAAAGCTCGACGGCGAAGAGATCAAGGGCACCGACTGGCACAGAGGAGTCGTGTTCCAGCATCCGCCGCTTTACGAGTGGTTCTCGGTGCGCTCAAACGTTGCCTTCGGACCGAAGATGAGGAAGGTCCCCAAGGCGGAATACGAGCCGCTGGTGGACGAATACCTCAAAAAGGTCGGGCTCACGGAATTTGCAGACAAGAAGATATATGAGCTTTCGGGCGGCATGAAGCAGCGCGTTTCGATCGCAAGGGCGCTGATAAACGACCCCGAGATACTGCTCATGGACGAGCCCTTCGGAGCCCTCGACGCGCTCACCCGTGAAAGCGTTCAGGATCTCACAAGAAAGATCTGGTGGGACACGGGGAAAACGATCTTCTTCATCACTCACGACGTCGAGGAAGCGCTTCTGCTGGCGTCAAGGGTGATAGTTCTGAGCCGTCACCCGGGGAAGGTCATAGAGGATATTCCCGTAAATTTCTCACGGCAGATAATAGAGGACGAAGCGACAGACATCAAATTCACACCCGAGTTCTACAAGTACCGTGAGCAGCTGCTGAAGCTGATAAACGCACAGAGATGACGGGCGGACACGATAAATGTCAAAGATTCATAAGCCGTGTATTTCTCAGGTATATCGTCAACGATGGTGCATTCGGGCTGTTCGGGCTCGGTAACAGTTATGCCTTTTTCCTGCAAGACAACGTCCATCCTGCTCCTGCCTGCTCTTTGTTCCTTGACAAAGGCAGAAATAAAGTATATAATCAATTATGGCAATATAAGTTATATGCGGGGTGGAAAAATGTCGGAACTTTTAAAACGCATCGGTATCCCGACCTTTGTACAGCTGATACTCGAATGCTGGAACGAGCTGTTTCTGCTCCTGCTCATCGTCGTGATGCAGGTCGGCAAGATGAAGGACAGGTCGGACGAGCTGGTGAGCAGGGTCAAGATACCCCTCACGGTGGAGCTTATCGTTTTCTACGCGGCGGTGTTTATATATAATTTTGCGAACATAATCACGCTCATCGCCGAAGGGAACGATACGCTGAGCTCATACTATATCATGCGGATAGGAGTGTTCTGCTACTATCTTCTCGGCGCGTTCCAGACGCTGTTTTTCCTACAGGTCACAAAGACCTATGTCGCCGACAGGAATGATAACAAACGGCTCGGGCGCATCATCTTCGGCTTTCAGCTTCTCGAACTGCCGAACCTGTTCCTGCTGGCGATAACGCCGTTTACGGGGGCACTGTATTTCATCGACGGTCAGAACGTCTACAACCGCGCATGGGGGTATTACCTGTGGCAGGGGATAACCATCCTGACGTTTGTTTTCATCGGTGCCGCCGCGATACTTTACAGAAAACAGACCGACAGCTTCATCAAGAAGATAGTCGTGGTGGCGTTCCTGTTCCCGACCATCGGCTTTCTGATGAGCATGGTCTCCTCGGAGCTGAATTTCAACAACATCATGGTATCGGTCTCGGAGCTCCTTATGTTCATGCTCTATGAGAAAAACAAGACCGAGGTAACGCTGAAATACGGCTGCGCCCTCGAAAAAGCCAAGACCGAGCTTGCGGAAACGCGGCTCACCCTCATGCAGGCGCAGATAAAGCCCCACTTTATCAACAACGCGGTGACAGCCGTTCAGGAGGTCTGCTACACCGACCCAGAGCGTGCGGCGGAGCTGCTCGATCATTTCGCCAGGTATCTGCGGAACAATATAAACGCCACCAGCAGTATCGCGCCCGTGCCTTTCAGGAACGAGGTGCAGGCGGTGAAGGAATATCTCGCCATCGAGTACGCCGACACGGGCAAGAAGTTCAGCTTTGATTTCGACATCCGCTGTGACAGCTTCGGGGTGCCTGCACTGAGCATCGAGCCCCTTGTGGAGAATGCCGTCAAGCACGGTATCGACAGGTATTCAGAGGAGGGCAGGGTAATCCTCGCTTCCTTCGAGACGGCGGAGGCGTACCATGTGGAGATAAGGGATAACGGCGCAGGCTTCGACCTGAACGCCGAGACGCTCGGAAAGGGCGGCATCGGTCTGAAAAATACCGAGGAACGGCTCAGGATGATGTGCGGCGGCACCCTTGAGATAAAGCGCTCGGAGGGCTGGACTGTGGCAGAGATAATCATCCCGAGGGCAAAGGAGAAAAAACAATGATAACAGCAACACTCGATGACGAACAGCTGGCGGTCAATGCCCTTCTCCGCAAGCTGAAAAAGATAGACCCCACGGGCACCCATGAGGGCTTCGTGAATCTCACCGACCTGATGGACTACGCCGACCGCACCCGTATCGACATCATGTTCATCGACATCGACCTCGGCAGTTCGATAAACGGTCTGGAGCTGATACGGCACCTTTACGACAAGTACGGCGACATGAACATCATCATCTACACGGGACACCCCGACGCCGAATACAAGATGACCGCACTGGACAACTTCGTCTGCGGATACTTGGTGAAGCCCGTGCAGGAGGATGAGTTCCGCGAGGCGATAGCCCACATCCGCATCCCGATACGTGAGCTCCATGTGCAGTGCTTCGGTTACTTCGAGGTGTTCTACGGCACGAGCCCCGTCAGATTCGACCGCAAGGACAGCAAGGAAGTGCTGGCATTCCTCATCGACAAGAGGGGAGCAGAGGTCTCGGAGGAGGAGCTCCGCTGTCTTGTGTTCAGGGAGGAGGACGACGGCGACAGCAAACGCGCCTACGTCAGAAATATCATCTACGACATCCGAAAGACTCTCGGCAAGTACGGCGTCCCGAAGGAGATAATCGTCAACTCAAAGGGCAGCTACAGCATAGACAGGTCGATGCTGAGGTGCGATTTCTACGACTACCTGAGCGGTATCAGCATCCCTTCCGCAAGGCTGAGGCAGTACATGGAACAGTATACCTGGGCTGATAACGTCAGGAACAGCCTGTTCGGATGAGATACGGCTGAGTGAAAGAGCGGCAGTTTCTTCGGGAACTGCCGATTTTTTTGTATACAGCGGCGGCTGAAATGTGTGAACCCGAGATTGATAAACATTTAAAGTTATAAAATATATCTATAAATATCACGCTCTGCGATAGCGTTATCTTATTATCACGGCTTTTTCGTATCAGGCGCCGTGATACAAGGGTGAAAAACTGCCGCAAACGCCGCAATATCAATACTGATAACGTTGTCGCAATTGGCGCCGAAACGGTATTTTTGCAGGAAACAGGCTGTGAAAATGCGGCTTTTTGCGCGGCTCGGGCAGAAGTTATCAGTTTGCTGTGAAAACGTTGTCACAACTTTTGGTTGACGTTCCCGCCTTTTTGCGGTAAACTAAGTTCATCAAAGAAAAACTTCAAAAGCGTGATTAAGAAGACTGATTTGATGGAGTGAAGTAAAGTTGATCGTAACAGGAAAACGTAACAGGATATGCACAGCGCTTGCGGTGTGTCTGCTGCTGAGCGGATGCGGAAAAACAACAGCTGCCGAGTCTTCGCAGGCGGCTGCCGAAGCAGTTACTTCGCCGCAGACCGAAAAGGTCACGGCGGCAGAGTCGGAGCTGCCCGAAGGTTATGAGACATTCTACGGGGTGCTCATAGACGAGGATTGCAGCGACACGGACGAACCCGAACTGCACGAACTGCCGTGTATGTTGATGGAGAGCTGCCGCGCCAGCGGTTACGGGCTGGACATCCTTCAGGACGACGGCTCGTGGAAATTCGTTATGTTTGATGAGAACGGTCAGCAGACAGCATGGGATTATCTGAACCAAACCGAGCGCATGGACGGTCTTTTCGTGACTGTTACAGGCAGGCTTGAGAATGGTGTGATAATAGTAGAATCATTAGAGGAAAGTTGAGGAAAAGAAAATGAAAAGTATTGGAGAGATCAAAAGACGATTCGCGGCAGGTATAGCAGTACTGCTGCTGCTCACGCTGTTCGTGGCAGTTATGCCCGTAAGCGCGGACACTGAGGCGAAGAAGGTAGTCACCGAGTACAGCGAGCTCTGGTCGGGCGACATCACCGTGACCGCAGGCGTGCCTGTTGAGTGGTACGTGAACGTTCCCGAGGGCACCAACCCCAAGGGCTGCAAGGCTACCGTCAAGATCCCGGGTCTGGGCTTCGGCACCGACACCCACAACAAGGAAGAGGGTCACATCGTTCTTCAGGAAGGTGAGAACTTCATCTACGCATTCACCCCCGAAGAGCCGGGAGAAATCCTTTTCACCTGCTGGATGGGCTCGGGATGCCACCACAATTACATCCACGTTGTAGAGAACCCCGACGCTGTAAGCTCCGAGGACAGCTCTGAGACCGTTTCCGAGGATCCGTCCGTAGCAGATACTTCTTCCGGGGATGTCAGCGAGCCCGACAGCAGCTCCGAGTCCGCACAGGATGAGGACAGCTCCGTAGCTTCTGTGACTTCGGAAGTTTCCGAGGACAGCTCTTCCGAAGGCTCGTCGTCGGCAGCCGATCCGAGTTCCGACACCGACAGCAAGACCGACAGCTCTTCTGTAACATCTTCGGACAGCTCGTCTGACAGCTCATCGTCCGCGTCTTCTTCGACTGCGTCGTCTTCCACCGCTTCGTCGTCCTCCTCTGCAAGCAGCACGGCTTCGACAACTTCGACATCTGGAACCACTGCAAAGACCACGACTACAGGCGGTTCGGCAGGCACAACAGGCGGCTCGTCGGGTTCTTCCAACCCCGAGACAGGGACAGCTGCAACAATTGCAGGCGGAGCACTCGTGTTAGTGACCCTCGGTGCAGCTGCAATTATCAGAAAGAAGCGCTGATACCTGAAAATACCGAAAACATCAAATATACCGTTCCCATAATGTAAAGAGATATCCCCCTTTCGGTCGTGTGCCGTAAGGGGGATATCTCTTTTTTCGTATCATTCAGACAGTGCCGCCGCCAGCCTTCCGACTGCTTCGGCGGCCTGAGGGTCGTCCGCCGCGGCGAGCCTGTCTGTGTTTGGGCTTATGACAGGGGGCAGGACATCTTTTATCCCGATGCTCATGAATATCAGCTTTGCGGTCTCGAAAGCCCGTTCAGCACCGCCGCTGCCGCCCTGAGCGAGTATGATCGCCCCGCGCTTTGCCGCTGTCGGCAGAGCCTCGTGACGGAATATCAGCGCCGAGCTGTACACCTGAAACCTGCCTGCGGCTTTCAGCAGCCCTGCGGACAGCTCCGCGTAGTGGACGGGCGACGCTATCACCACGTTTTCGCACTCCGAGAGGGCGGTGTA
This sequence comes from Ruminococcus sp. YE71, assembly GCF_900119155.1. GTDB lineage: Bacteria > Bacillota > Clostridia > Oscillospirales > Ruminococcaceae > YE71. Next base: position 51,269 of record NZ_FPIR01000021.1, read on the forward strand.
TATCTCCTGCATCCCGTCGTTCACGGGGCAGCAGGGGAGCGTGCGGCAGGCTCTGCAATCGCTGCACGGCGAAATATTGTCCGAACAGCAGTCGATGACCCTGACTTCGCCTTTCAGCTGTGCCGCCAGCTGACTGACGAGCGCCGCAGTATCGCCGTTCTTCCTCGGCGAGCCGTTAAGTATCAGTGTTTTCATCCCTCGTCCCCGCCTTTCCCGCGAGCCGTCCTCACACTGCCGCATCGAGGCCGCCGTCCGTTTTGCGCCGTATCATCAGCTTGTTCGGCAGGCAAACTATCGGCACGCCCGACTTGCTCAGCCTGCCCGTTCTGATGCAGGTGTGGTCGGGGCACTCGGCTTCCAGCATGAAGATGTCGTGGTCTTCTATCCTGATGACGTTGCGCCTGCCCTCATACTCCACCACGATGTCCCTGTCGGGTTCTTTCGAGAGGTCGAGGGTGTACAGCACTTCTCCGCCGCTTATTATCTCGACGACGCAGCTTTTCGGGCGGGTCAGCAGGTAAATGCACGCCGCCGCGCTTACAAGGAATATCGCCGCCGCCGTTATGCAAAGCGCCTTCGTTTTCCTGTTCTTCACGGCGTTTCACCCTGACGGTGGCATATCGGCAGCAGCGTCACGAACGCCTGAGTTCTGTTAGGTATAGCAGTCATGCTTTTCTCCTTACAAAAAAAATGATCCGTGCGGATCTGCTTGTCATTATATCCGATGGGACAGCTTCTTTCAAGAGTGGTGCTGTAATTATTTCATTAATTTTCTGTAAAACGTTCACGATTAGCCGCGAAAGTGGGTCTGACAGGCTCGGGAAATGTCTTTTTTGCCTCGGATTTTGTATTTTATTTACTATATCAAGTCGGATATCCGCGGATAATCTCGTTTTATTCTACAAAATTGACAAAACCCTCTTGACAAATTGACAAAAGCGGAGTATACTTGTTACATGAACAGCAATGGGGCTGCGGAAATGTAAAGGTTTCCGCAGCTTTATTTGTTTACAAGCGCTTGAAAAAGATTTTTTTGCACAACGGGGTGCGTGGGCAGTGAGGTCCATGCACCCTTATTTTTTTCTGGAGGGATTATTATGGACGCTCAGACGATCATAGAACAGGTGACGCAATCCACCGACAAGACCATATTCGGAGTATGGTTCATGATCGCAGTCGCACTCGTTTTCTTTATGCAGGCAGGATTCGCGATGGTCGAAACAGGCTTCACCAGAGCGAAAAACGCAGGCAACATCATTATGAAAAACCTTATGGACTTCTGTATCGGTACAGTAATGTTCATTCTCATAGGCTTCGGACTTCTTCTCGGTGAGGATGCCGCGGGACTTATCGGAAAGCCCGGCTTCGATATCTTCACAAGCTATGACAGCTTTGCATGGGATCAGTTCGTATTCAACCTCGTGTTCTGTGCCACCACCGCGACTATCGTTTCGGGTGCGATGGCAGAGCGCACAAAGTTCCTTTCCTACTGCATCTACTCGGGCATCATCAGTGCGCTGATCTACCCGATCGAGGCACACTGGATCTGGGGCGGCGGCTGGCTCGCACAGCTCGGTTTCCACGATCTTTCGGGTTCATGTGCGATACACATGGTCGGCGGCATCTGCGCACTGATAGGTGCTAAGATCGTCGGACCCCGTATCGGCAAGTTCGTCAAGACAAAGGACGGCGACGTCAAGGTAAACGCTATCCCGGGACACAACCTCATAATCGGTGCGCTGGGCGTATTCATCCTCTGGTTCGGCTGGTACGGCTTCAACCCTGCGGCTGCTTCGGAAGTTGGTCAGCTTGATTCGATCTTCCTGACCACCACCGTAGCACCTGCTATCGCAACTGTTACAGTAATGATCTTTACATGGCTCAAGTACGGCAAACCCGATGTTTCGATGTGTCTGAACGCTTCGCTGGCAGGACTTGTCGGCATCACCGCAGGCTGTGACGTTATGGACTGCTTCGGCGCTATCATGGTCGGCATCGTTTCGGGCTTCCTGGTATGCTTCGGCGTATGGTTCCTCGACTACAAGCTCCACATCGACGATCCTGTAGGTGCGGTAGCAGTACACATGATGAACGGCATCTGGGGCACAATCGCGGTAGGTCTTTTCGCTACCAAGGCAGCTCCCGGATACGCGATCCAGATCGAAAACGGCGGCATCAAGGGCGAAGGCCTTTTCTACGGCGGCGGTTTTGAGCAGCTCGGACTCCAGCTCCTCGGTTTTGTAAGCGTTGCTGCATGGGCAGCTGTTTCGATCACCATCACATTCCTTATCATCAAGCACACCATCGGCCTCAGAGCTTCCGAGCAGGAAGAGATCATCGGTCTCGACATCACCGAGCACGGTCTGGTATCCTCGTATGCTGACTTTGCACCTTCGATGAACGACGCATCGGTTTACGGCTACACCAAGGACGACGCTAAGAGCGTAAAGAAGGTCGGCAAGGACGTTCCTCCTATCAAGCCCGTACCTGTTGAGAAGGCAGTCGAGGTCGAGAGCTATGTAGCACCGACCGTAGGCGGCGCACCCAGAATGACGAACATTGTCGTAGTATTCAAGGAGCAGAAGCTCCAGGACTTCATTCAGGCTATGGAAGCTATCGACGTAACGGGTATCACGGTAACTCACGTACTTGGCTGCGGAATGCAGAACGGTCAGCGTCACTACTACCGCGGCACCAGCATCGAGATGAACCTGCTGCCTAAGGTAAAGGCTGAGATCGTTGTATGTGCAGTTCCCGTTAACAAGGTAATAGATGCGGCGAGAGCGGCACTTTACACAGGTCATTTCGGCGACGGCAAACTGTTCATCTATCCTATCGAGAATGTCGTAAAGGTACGTACAGGCGAGCAGGGATTTGATGCATTACAGAATTATGATGAAGTAGGCTGATAAAAGCTGAATGGTATCCACTCCACATAACGAACGGACCCCGTGAGCGATCACGGGGTCTGTTTGCTGTTATCCGTCGGTTTAGTCAGACGTTTCTTCCGCCGCCGTTTTTTCCTCGGCAAGCCCCGTCAGCGAATACACGAACACTTCCTTCGATTTGCCCTTGAGCGGGATAGCGCCGATGGGTTCGGCAGTCACCCTGTCCTTCACTTTCTCGTAGACCGACTCGCTTATGAGTACCTGACCTCTCTTTGCGTTGGCTTCGAGCCTTGCGGCGGTGTTTACCGTGTCGCCTATGGCTGTGTAGTCCATTCGGAAACTGCATCCTATATTGCCCACAACGGCTCTGCCGCAGTTGACGCCGACTCCGAACCCTACCGAGCGTCCGTACTTTTCAAGGAACTTGCTCTCGATAGCGTCGCCGCCCGCAACGATGTCGAGCGCCGTCTTCACAGCCTTGAAAACGTAGTCGTCGAGGTCGAAAGGCGCATTGAATACCGCCATCGTAGCGTCGCCGATGAACTTGTCGAGGGTGCCGCCGTTGTTGAAGATGGAGTTGGTCGTCAGTTCAAGGTAGCTGTTCAGGATATCGACCACCTGTTCAGGGCTGAGGTTTTCCGACATGGGGGTGAAACCGCGTATGTCTACGAAAAGAACCGCTATCTCGCGGCTCTCACCGCCGAGACTGATGCTGTAGCCCCCCGACTTTGTTATCTCCTCAACTACCTGAGGTGCGACGTACTTTTTAAAGGTATCCGAGATCTTCTTTCGCTCAGCCGACGCCGAGATGTAGCTGTGGATAATGCTCAGCGCACAGACCGCCACCGCCGAAAGCGGGAAGTAGATGAACGGGAGCCGAAGTCCCGCGTTGTTTATCGCCATGACCGCCGCCGCGAAGCCTGCCACGATGACCGCCATCAGCGTTATCGAAAGCCCGGGTCTCATACGCCTGAACAGCAGGAAGATGAGCCCTGCCGTGAATGCGAACATCAGTGATGCGGTCATCCTGTCGGCGACGACGGGGTACTTTTTGTCGATGAGCGCCTGGATGATGTTGGCGTGTATCTCACATCCGAACATAAGTTCGGAGCTGTTGGGTACGGCGTACTGGTCGTAAAGACCCGTCGCATAGGCGCCTATAACGACGATACAGCCGCTGAACACCCTCGGGTCGATGTCGCCGCTGAGTATGTTGCACAGCGGCACTATCTCGTAGTTGCCCGGTCTGCCCGCGTACTGGATGTTCATCCTGCCGTTTCTCAGCTCGGGAGCGGCTTCGGTGATGCCGTTTTTCTCGCAGTACATCTTGTACGCCTTGTAGGAAAGGCTGTACAGTTCTTCTCCGTCGTGGCTGCTGGTCAGCAGAGCCGAGCGCAGCACGCCGTCGGAATCGGGCAGGGCGTTCACGAAGCCTGTTGCACAGCTGCCGCTCATTATCGGCTGGTCGATGGTCTCGATGTTGAAGTTGTCGATGTAGCCCGTTCCGTCCTCGCGGTATTTGTAGACGCGGCTGTAGTTGATGTAGGAGCCCGAGATGACCCTTCCGCTGGCGGCGCAGGCATCTCTGAGCGCCTTGTCGCCTGCCTCGTCCATGCTGCCCGTCAGCAGCAGATCCATCACGATAACGTCGGGATAATCGCTCAGACTGTTGATGACATCCGCGTACATCTGTCTCGACCATGTGCCCATATTGCCGTATTCGCGGAGCGTCTGGTTGTCGATAGCGATGATCTTTATCTTGTTGTTGATGCCTCTCGGACGCTGATACAAGCGGTCGGTGACCAGCTTCTCAAAGGAGCCGAGGATATCGAAATAGCAGAAAATGAAGGACACCAGTATGATGAACACCGTTTCGGCTGTCTTGACCAGCAGCTCCCGCTGTTTTCCGCTGAGTTTTTCTTTCATGACTCAAAATCACCCTCATCTGTACTGCCGTCGGCAGCTTAGTATACCTTATTATATCATATCGCCGAGGGTTTGTCACTATTTATCCGAAAAATATATTGACAAAACAGAATTGTTATGCTATGATTATATTGGATGAATATGTTTAAATTTTATATTAATTTTGTATACATTATATAATAGATCAGGATAACTGCCGCTGATTCAAAAGCGGCATAGGGGGGATCAGGCTATGAAACTGGCTTCGCTGCTGCACAGTAAGCTGTTTGTCGGTATAACTGCCGCTGTCGTTTCCGCGGCTGCGGTCGTTACGGGCATAATGCTGAAAAACCACGACGAGGATTACCGTGTTATAAAGGTGTTCGAGGTGAACGGTCAGGCTTTGGTCGAGCGCTCGGATGTGGGAGAGATAGACCCGTATTCGGGCATGAACCTTGAAAACGGCGACAAGGTCTCGACATTCAAGGACAGCACCATGCGCATCGTGCTGGACGACACCAAGTACGTGTTCATGGAGCAGGAGTCTCAGCTTGAGCTTGAAGCATCGGGAAACGCTTCCGACAGCAAGACGCGCTTAGTGCTCAAAAGCGGCGCCATCCTCAACGAGATAACCGAGCAGCTTTCGGCAGGCTCGGCTTACGAGGTAACTGCGCCCAAGGCGACTATGGCAGTCCACGGAACGAGTTTCAGAGTCTCGGTCTCGAAGGACGACTACGGCGATTACATAACCAAGCTCGAAGTATTTCACGGCACAGTGAAGGTCTGTCTGCTTGACGAAAACGGCAACCCGACAGACAAGACCGCTATGGTCGGCCCCGATAAGTGCATCATAATCAAGACCGTCCACAACGAGCACAGCGGCAACGACCCATCCATCGACGGCACATCCTTCTTTGTGACGCCCGATGAGAACGGCTATCTCGTGATAGTGCCCGATGGCGAAGACCCCCGTCAGCCCATCGACTACAATAAGATACCATACTCGACTCTCGAAGAGCTTTACAAGACCGACGCGCAGAACGAGATAACCCTCTACGAGGAAGTTATCGAGAAGATTATCGAGGCGATGAACGGTCAGGAAGGCAATTCGCACGACGATACCCCGAGTCAGACTGATAAGGACAGTTCGTCGGAGACAACGACAACTACGACCACCAAGGCGCTGAGCTCCGAGCCCGATGAGACGACCACGACAAAGGCTCACACGACCACCAAGGCTCAGACCACAACTGCCCCTGTGTCAACGACCGCTCCGAAGGAGAACGGAAGCTCGACATCGACTACCGCAGGTTCCTCGGGTTCATCAGGTTCTTCGGGCGGCGGCTCAAAGACCACCACCAAGGCAGTCACGACCACGACGACCACCACGACCGCTCCGCCTCCCCCCGTGTCCGTTGAGTACACGGTAAAATTCTATGACTATGACGGCACACTGCTGAGCACTCAGACGGTCGAAGAGGGTGGCTCGGCCACCGCGCCGACCAACTACAAGGGTTCGTATGTCGATGCCGACGGCTGGACATGGATATTCAGTGAGTGGGATAAGTCGTTTACGAAAATCAAGGCTGATACCACGATCACCGCAGTCTACACGCAGAAACCGCAGTATACCGTCATTTTCAAGGACTACGACGGTACTCAGCTCTCGAAGCAGACCATTGAAGAGGGCAAGGACGCGACCGCACCCAAGAACTACAAGGGGACATACACCGACGAAGACGGCTGGACCTGGACGTTCAGCGAGTGGGATAAGCCCTTCACAGGCATCGAAGCCGACACGACCGTGACCGCAGTCTACACGCAGAAACCGCAGTATACCGTAATATTCAAGGACTACGACGGCACGCAACTCTCGAAGCAGACAATCGAAGAAGGCAAAAACGCGACCGCACCCAAGAACTACAAGGGTTCGTACATCGACGACGATGGCTGGACATGGACGTTCAGCGAGTGGGACAATCCGTTCACATCCATCAAGGCTGACACGACCGTGACAGCAGTTTACGTTCAGAAACCACACTATACCGTTATTTTCAAGGACTACGACGGTACTCAGCTCTCGAAGCAGACCGTTGAAGAAGGCAAGGATGCGACCGCACCCGAGAATTACAAGGGTTCGTACATTGACGAAGACGGCTGGACTTGGACATTCAGTGAGTGGGATAAGCCGTTCACCGAAATCAAGTCTGACACGACAGTGACCGCTGTTTACGTTCAGAAACCGCAGTATACCGTAATTTTCAAGGATTACGATGGTACCCAGCTCTCGAAGCAGACCGTTGAAGAGGGCAAAGACGCGACTACTCCGAAGAACTACAAGGGTTCGTACATCGACGAAGACGGTTGGACGTGGACGTTCAGCGAGTGGGACAAGTCGTTTACATCCATTAAGGCTGACACGACTATCACCGCTGTTTACGTTCAGAAACCGCAGTATACCGTCATCTTCAAGGACTACGACGGCACAAAGCTGTCAGAGCAGACGATCGAAGAGGGCAAGGACGCGACCGCACCCAAGAACTACAAGGGTTCGTACATCGACGAGGATGGCTGGACATGGACGTTCAGCGAGTGGGACAAGCCGTTTACATCCATCAAAGCTGACACAACTGTGACGGCAGTCTATACACAGAAATCGCAGTATACCGTAATTTTCAAGGACTACGACGGTACTCAGCTGTCGAAGCAGACAATCGAAGAGGGCAAAAACGCGACCGCTCCCAAGAATTACAAGGGTTCGTACACCGACGACGATGGCTGGACGTGGACGTTCAGCGAGTGGGACAAGTCGTTTACATCCATTAAGGCTGATACGACCGTGACCGCGGTTTATAAGCAGAAACCGCAGTATACCGTAATATTCAAGGACTACGACGGCACACAGCTCTCGAAGCAGACCATCGAAGAGGGCAAAAACGCGACCGCACCCAAGAACTACAAGGGTTCGTACACCGATGAGGATGGCTGGACATGGACATTCAGCGAGTGGGACAAGCCGTTCACAGGCATCGAAGC
>NZ_FPIR01000007.1 GCF_900119155.1 Ruminococcus sp. YE71
TCCGACAGTTCTTCTGATTCGGACAGCAGCTCGCAGACCGACAGCAAGACCGACTCCGAGACCAGCTCGACAGGCTCGGGCACTGACGGCGATTCCTCGAACACTTCGAGTACCACCAGCACGACCAGCTCCACGACCAACTCGACTACCACTACTTCCACAAGCACAGGTACGGGTACAGGCACAAGCGGCGGCGGAACAGATAACCCCAACACGGGCGCAAGCTCGGCGGCATCGGTGGTTGTCCTGCTCACAGCAGCTGCACTCGTGATGGTTCGCAAAAAGTCGGACGACGACAAGGACGAAAAGTAAAGCGCACAACAGCACCTGACTGACAAAGTCCTGACGGTGCCTGCGGAGAATATCCGCGGGCACCGTTTTTTTGCCTTTTTGGGAATTAACTAAGGCGGCTTCCATTCCAAAGACTTTTAATATGTTGGCAGTTTGCTGTGTTCGGGAAGATAGACTCTCACCGTTTCATGAGTGACCATCTGAAAAATACGCTCAATGATGCGTTACACTCTCACGAACGTCTTTTTGGCAAGGACAAACAATTGAAGAGAAGAGCGCCAAACTTCCCGACCCACACAAATTAAGAAAGAAACACCACAAGCCAAAAAGTATTAAAAGTTTTAGGAAAGGGGTTTGGGGGATAACCCTTTTTCAAAAGGGTTTCCCCCAAGAAAAACACCCCGTCAGCACACACAAAAACCCCGTGAGCGCGTAAACGTTCACGGGGTTTGGTTGGTGAGCAGTTGCCGTGCGAGGGATTCGCAGCGGGCGATGGTTTTTCGGAAATCGGGGACTGAGCTCAGGCGAGGTTCTATCCTGCCGCTGTGTTCGGTGTGTGCGAGCCTGTCAGCGAGAAGCTGTGCGAGCTTTTGCGCGTCCTCGTCCGTCAGTCCGAACAGGCTGTCGGAGTTGTGCGTATCCGAAAGGTAGAGCGAGCGCATCAGCAGGTAACCGCTCAGCAGGAGATGCGTCCTGACCGTTTCCGCAAGCGCGTCGCCGCCCGACTCAGCCAGCTGCGAGATAAGTTCAAACAGCCCGACGAGTTCGCCGTCCGCGTCCCTTTCCTCAGCCGCCCCCAGCGACAGCCCGACGCCGTATATCCCCAGCAGCTCCGCCGCGGATTCGGCAGAGACGCGCCTTTTGCCGTTCTCGATCATCGAGAGGTTCGATTGGGTCAGCCCTGCTTTTTCGGCAGCCTGCTGCTGTGTCAGCCCTGCGTTGAGCCTGCACTGGCGGAGCAGACCGCTGATATTGCTCTTATCGGTCATATTTTCTGCCTTTCTTTGACAAAATGCCGTGAACTTTTCGCTCACGGCATGAATAAACTATTAGTAGTCCGTAAGGTCTACGTGGCAGCAGAGTATACCGCTGGGCGTGATGTCCACGAACGCATAGCAGGGCGGCAGACCGTCCCTCGGCATCGCTGCCGAGCCCGGATTCAGGATATGAATGCCGTTTCGGTACTGATAAAAACGTTCATGAGTATGCCCGAACAGTATCACCTGCGCTCCCAGCGACTTTCCCTTCTCGATAAGTTCATCGAGGTCGCTGCGGACGTGGAAACGGTGTCCGTGAGTATAGAAGACCTTCACCTTGCCCGCGTTGTAGAGGTCGGAATCGGGCGTAAAGGAATTGTAGTCGCAGTTGCCCGCAACGTTAAGTATCTGCTTTTCGGGATAAACTATCCTGAGCTTATCGATATCCTTCTCGCCGTCGCCGAGAAACAGGAAGGTATAGACCTGCTGATTTCTTTCAATAATCTCTCTTGCAGCATGAAAATCCCCGTGAGTATCGGAGAAAACAATCAAGCGCATATGAACTTCCCCCTATTGTTCTGCCTATAACTATTTATTATATTATCATATCACAGTATGACAATAAAGTAAAGTCCCCATTTTTCAATTAAAGGAGAAATTTTTATGAACAACAGAACCGACAAAAATTCGCCCCCGAAAGGGCCTGCCGCGGACGCACTTTTCAAAGCTGCGGCGGCAAAATTAGGGTGCAGTCCCGAACAGCTGAAAGCCCGTATCGAGAGCGGCACCCTTGAAAAAAGCCTGCGTTCGTCCGCAGACCCGAGGCTTCGCGCCGCCGCCGACGCTCTCTCCGACCCGAAAACGGCAGAGCGGCTCAGAAACGACCCCAACGCACAGGCGCTGATGAAAAAGTTCGGCGGAAAATGACATGGATGACATAATGACCATGCTTCAGGGGGCGCTTTCCGACCCCGAAACGGCGCAGAAGATAAACGGTCTGCTCTCCTCGCTCGGTTCATCCGAACCCGAGACGCCGCCGCCCGAACCGAAGCTCCCCGACGGAAAAGCGCTCCCCGATATGCAGAAGCTGATGCAGGTTTCGCAGGTGCTGAGTTCGAGCGGTTCAAACGACCCGTACATCGTACTGCTGACCTCTCTGCGGCCGCTGCTGAAAAGCGAGACCCAGCTGAAACTCGACCGCGTGGTGAAGATATTCAGGCTGATGTCGGCGTACCCTGCGATAAAGGAGTCGGGACTGCTGGAAATGCTGTAAACTCCGAGAAAGGAACAAGGTGGTGAGAGGATGGATGAGGGATTTCGTTCGATGCAGGAGGAAGCGGTGCGCCGCGTCATGGAGATGCAGCGCAGGGCGCAGAGCTATACCGAGCCGCCCCCCGAGCCCGAGCCCGAAAAACCGCCTGCCGCCGACCTGCTGAGCGAGCTTGTCGGCATCGGCCTTGACGAGGAAAAGGCGCTGCTGGGTCTGCTCATCTACATCCTCTACAAGAACGGCGCGGACATGAAGCTGCTGCTGGGGCTGGGGTACCTGCTGCTGTAGTCACCCGAGGGCGACCCGTGAAATGCCAGTAAACCCGTCGGCGCGGTACACTTCCCCGTCGATGGTGACGCTGTCCTTTTCGAGCCGCAGACTGTGTCCGCGAAGCTCGACGCTGTAACCGTCGCCGCAGGTGACCCGCACCTTTTCCGCGGTCACGGCGGTCCCATTCGGCATCGGCAGTACGCCGCCGCTGCCATCGGGCGCATAGACCGACCCGAGGGAGGGGAGGGTTTTCAGGTATCTGAGCCGCGTCGTCTGGGCATTCCCGAGGACGAACAGGCTGACCCTGCGGATGTTGTTCTGCTTGGCGGTCTGTCGGGCGTGATACCTCGCTCTTCCGCCGCTCCCGATGTCGAATACCAGCAGTCTGCCGTCGGCGACCACCTCAGCCGTGTAGCCGCGGGAGTCGGGGATGATCGTCACCGAGTCGGCAGGTCTGACCAGCGAAAGCACCGACGCTGACGCGCATATCACAAGTGCCGCCGACACGCAGACCGCTGCCGAGCGGCGTTTTTCTTTGCCGAGCACAGCCGCGAGGATGACGACCGCCGCACCTGCCGCTCCCAGCATCACGAACTGCGGACGATGCGAGACCCCCGTGTAGGTCAGCGGTATCCGCGTGAGGATTCCGCACAGACGGATGACCGCTCCTGCGAGCAGCTCGGCGGCGTAGACCGCAGGGGTCAGCAGACAGCCGCTCAGCATGAACAGGAAGGCACAGCTCAGACACACGGTGCAGACGGGCAGCAGGAGCAGATTCGCGGCGGCGAAGAACAGCGGTATCTCGCTGAAAAACATCGCCGCAAACGGAAATGTCACCGTGAAGATGGTGAAGCAGGCAACCGCAAGGCTCTTCACACCGCCCCTCTCCTCGCGCTCGGTGAGGGCGGGCAGGATGGCGTTCGCCGCCAGCGCCGCCGAGAAGGACAGCAGGAACGAAGCCGACGTGACCGCATACGGACAGCCGAGGGTGATGATGACCGCCGCCGCCCCGAGGGAATTCGGCGCGTGGCTCCGCCTTCCGAAAAACACCGCCGTGTACCCGAAACCGCTGATGATGCAGGCTCGCACCACCGACGGTGAGCCCCCTGCGAACACCGCAAAGGCGGCGAGTATCGCGATCATGACGGCAGAGCGCAGTTTCTTCGGGCGGACGAACACCGTCAGCAGACGCATGATGAACGCGCTGAGGATAACGATGTGGGTGCCCGACACCGCGAAAATGTGTCCCAGTCCCGAGCGGTAGACGGCGTCGGTGGTGTCGGCATCGAGGTACGAGCGGTCGGAGCAGAGGATGCTGATGAGAAACGCCCCTGCCTGCCCGCCGCACCGCCTGCGGATGCTCGCGATGGTGTACCGCCGCAGTCTGCCGATGAGCCGCAGGGGATAGCTCCCGACCCCAAGCCGCGTGACCTCCGCCGTACCCAGCGACTGAATGAATATCCCCTGCGAAGCGGCTCTGTCCTCGCCGTCGTAGAGTGCGGTGTTCTCGGGGACAGCGGCGGTGAAAACCGCACGCACCCTGTCGCCGACCCCGACCGTGCAGTTCTCCGACCAGACGGTCGTCCGAAGGCGTGTGCCGTCCTCAAGCCTGCCTTTCACAGTCAGGCGGTCTTTCCTGCCGCTCACCTGAACCGCATCGGTGACCACGCCTTCCACAGTGACCTCGCTGCCCGAAAGCGCCCTCAGCCTGTCGGCGGTGAACTTCCCGTAACCCGACACGCAGACCGCACCCGCCAGCGCCGCCGCCGACACAAGCACTGCGTACCTGCTGTACTTCGCACCGCGCAAAAGAAAAACCGCAGAGACAAACGTCACTGCGGTAAAAATACAAATTGACGGAACTGTGCCAACAAACAAGACCGCGAAGATCCCACCCAGCCATCCAAGCCCTGCAAACCCGAGCTTAACAGTGAGTTTCGCGCTGTTCTTCACACATCCCATAGGTTGGCGCTCCTTACTTTTCATGAGTGAGGGTTTTGCTGGGGGAAACCTTTCTGAAGAAAGGTTCTCCCCCAGACCCCTTTCCAAAGACTTTTAATATTGTCTTTCGTTTGTTGTGGTTTGGGAGATTGACTATCACCATTTCATGTGATGCCGACTGATAAATACGCTCAAATGGTGCGTTGACCACTATCGTCCGTCTTTTTGGCAAGGGACAAGCAAAATAGCAGAAGAACCACTATCTCCCCAAATAAATCCCGCACTCACAAAGCGGATTTATTTCTCGTTTTTGAGTTTTATCAGTTTGAAGACGAACACTTCTATGGAGATGAGGGCGATTATGGCACCTGCGGCTATTACTATTGCGAGGACGGTCTTGTTCACGCCGCCGCTGTCCTTGTCGGAGTCGGAGGACTGTTCTTTGACGAGTTTTTCGGTGGAGTGTTTTTTCTCGGAGGGGTCGGATTTTTTCTCGTCGTAGGTAGTGTTCTCGTTCGACTGACCGCCGCCGCCTTCATTTTCGTTGCCGATAGCCGCGCCGCCCTCACCGGGCTTTATCTCGGCGTTGAGCGCGGTGAACGCGGTCAGCCATGCCAGCGTCGCGTTCCAGTTGATGGTGCATTCGTTGACGCACCATGCCTCGATATGGTCAAGATAGCATTTCTGCGCGGGTATCTCGCCCTTTTTCCAGCCCGAGCCCTTCACCCACGGGTCCTGCATACCGCTGTTCGGGCCGCCTGCCATAACGCCGCAGGGCGCCTTCGGGAAGCTGTCGTCTATCTGCTTCGACCAGAAGCGGTGATGAGGGTACTCGGTGGTGTGGGTGCCGTAGCCTGTGACGTAGCTGTAGTCCATCGCGTTGCGGCCGAGCAGGTAGTCCATGCCCGAGAGTGCGCCGTCGGTGTACTTGTCGGCGTCGCCGCCTGCGTAGCCTGCCGCGTAGGCGAGCACTATGGCGTTGTCGCCAACGAAGGAGTTTGAACCCCACTGATAGCCCTTGTCGCTGTCGTTATAGCTGAGGGTGCTCTGTGCGTAGGGCAGACCGTAGCCCTGCTGTTCTTCGAGCCCGAGGTAGTACTCGGCGGCTTTTTTCAGGCTTTCCTTCGCCTTGTCCGAGTCCTCGCTCTTGTTGATAAGTGCGCTGAAGGTACCGAGAGCGGCGGTGTTGCCCCAGTCGAAAGTACCCACCGAATCAACGCTCTCGCCGCTTCCGAGGGAAGTGGGAACGTTCATATAGAAGTCCGACTTCTTCGCGTCGGAGAGGTAATCCTTGTCGCCCGTTGTGATGAACAGCTCCTCAGCCGCCCAGTAGAATTCGTCGGTCACGTCGGTATCGCCGTAAGCGCCGCCGCCCACCGCCTCGTCGAGAGGTGCGAACATATTGTCGTGCTTCTGCGCCGCCTTGTAAGCCTTTTCAGCGGCTTCAAGGCAGGTCTTGGAGAAGTCGGGGTCGAGCTCCTTCCACAGTCTCGACGCCTGAGCCGCGCACGCCGCAAGGTTGAGGGTCGCCGCAGTTGTGGGGGGCTTGATGATGCGCTTCTTGTCGTCGTCGGCAGGCGCAACGCCGAGACCCGTCCACTTTTCGTCGTGAGCCTTGTGGTAAGCCATGCCGTCGTAATCGCCGCCGCTTATCTGCATTTTCAGCATCCACTCCATCTCGAAGCGAGCCTCGTCCAGCAGGTCGGGGAAGCCGTTTGCGTTCTCGGGCAGGCTCATGGAGCCGTCCGCGAATATCTTCTCACAGCCGTTTGCCGCCGCGTATTCGTAGAGATTCTGGAGCATCCACAGAGAAAGACCGCCGTTGACGGTGTATTTTCCGTGGTCGCCAGCGTCGTACCAGCCGCCCGTGACATCGACCGAGCCCGAGGTGCCGCTGTAGCCCCACGTATGCTCGACCTCCGCCATGTCAGAGGTATGACCTGCCGCTCTTGCGAGGGCGTTCTTGTCGCCCGAGGTGATGTAATCGCTCTTTATCTCGATACCGCTTCGGTTCTGGTAGAAGTAGTTAAGCGCATCGTACAGCAGCGCCGAATAGTCGCTGACCTCATCCTTTGCGAAGACCTTGAAATCGCGGCTGACCGCGCCGTTTTCGGCTTCGATGTGGTAAGTGCCGCTTTCCTTCAGCTCCGAGAAATCGAGGGTGTGGACGGTATCGCCCGAGTCCTCGTCGAAGCCGAAGTATTCGCTCTTGCCCGACCAGACCTTCTCGCCCGAGTCGTTCACAAGGTCGAACTTGACCGAGGACTTATCGGTGCAGAGCAGGGTAGCCTTTTTCTCGCGCTCCGCGAAGTAGCCCACCTGATTTGTGAGGATATCGGCTCTCTTCCACGGCTCGGCGTGAACGTAGTCGTTCTCGTCGCTCGTCAGGTCGATAAGCGACATATTGTCGAAGGTGATGACGGTACCTGCGGTGAAGCATCCGCCGGGGGTATACTGACCGTCTCCGCCGAGGTGGAACGCCCACTCCGCGACCTCGATGGTCTGACCCGCCGTGAAAGTCAGGTCAACGTGTTTGGTCTCGCCTGCGCTGATAGTCAGCGGATCCCATGTCGCGTCGAGGTCGTAGCCGTTGGACATATTGTGCCACACCTCAACGTTGCCTTCGAGGTTGCCGATCTTGGTGTAGTACTTTCCGCTGTTTGACGCGGTGATGTCGTAGCTGACCTGATACTGATGTCCCGCCACGATCTTGAGACCGCGGTGTCTGAACTGGCAGTCCCATCTGTCCTCGCCGCCTGCCGAAGCTCCGCCCGGGTTGACGATGGTGATCTTATACACGCCGTTGTCGATCTCGAACTCCATCTCTCCGGGGTCGCTCTCGCAGATATGCCACGGAAGTCCTGCGCCGTCGTCGAAATTCGTCTGACCGAGCTGCTGACCTGCAAACGCCGTTACCGCGTTGCAGGACATCAGCGCCGCCGCCGACATTCCCGCAATAAATCTTTTCGCTGTTTTTTTCACTCTTCTGTACCTCTTTACTTTCCTATATAGAATACCGTCGGTTACGGTATTTTCAGCTGTTTTGTAAGAATTGTATTGTCCTGTTTTTTGGGGGAGAGTGCAGAGCTAAGGCGGTGGTCTCCCTCCCTCCTAAACTTTTTGATACTCTGGCGTAAACGGGACGGTGTGCGATATTACAGGTCGGGTTCTTCTCCGAGAAGTTCTATCGCCTGCTTTATCTCCGAAAAACTATATCCTTGACGCGCAAGCGCATTTTTCAGCTTCTGCATCATCGCCCTGTCCTCGGGGTCATAATACTTCATGTACTTCTTCCGTACAAGCTCCGCCGCCCGCTCCGACGCTGTCTCCTCATACGGCTCCAGCGCTTCCTTGATGAGCCTCATCGGTATCCCCTTCTCACGCATATACGGCAGCGCACGGTATGCCCCAAGCAGCTTTGTCTCGCACAGCCGCACCGCCAGCGCTTCCGCATATCGGCGGTCGTTCAGAAATCCCAGCTCCGCCAGCTTGTCCGCCACCTCGAAGCAGATGTCCTCGTCATAGTTGTCCATCAGCTTCTTCACCAGCTCGGCATACGAGTAGCCCCTGTAGTCCAGCAGGTACATCGCCCGTTCTCTCGCACGCCTGAACACGTCCGCGTGAACTATCTCCGCCCACGCGCTCTCGGGGACGGTCATGCCGCCCTTCAGACCGTAGCGCGAGATTATATCCGCGTTCATACAGACAGGCTCACCCTGTGAGAGGGTGAGCTTCATTGTCCTGCCTTTAAACTTTTCTATGCTTTCGATGGTCGGCATATCATTCGCCCAGCTTCGAGATGTCCACGGGTGCGAACTCCTCGAAGTCGTCGTCGCCGCTCACTTCAAGGTCGATACCCGAAGCAGGCGTGAAGGAATCGTTATCCTGCATAGCCGCCGCGGCTTCCGCCTTTTCTTCGAGCTTCGACTTCTTCTTTGCGGGGGCAGCCACGCTGTCCGCGTCCTGAAGTCTGAGCTTTTCGAGTATCTGATCCTCGAACTCCTTCATGATGTCGGGATGTTCTTTAAGGAACTGCTTGGCGTTGTCTCTGCCCTGACCGAGCTTCATATCGCCGTAGCTGAACCATGCGCCGCCCTTCTTTGCGATGTCGAGATCGACTGCAAGGTCGAGCACCTCGCCCGTGCGGCAGATACCCTCGCCGTACATGATGTCGAACTCGCACTCCTTGAACGGGGGAGCGACCTTATTCTTGACTATCTTTACTCTTGTGCGGTTGCCGACTATCTCGCTTCCGTCCTTGATAGCCTCGCCCTTGCGGACGTCCATTCTCACCGACGCGTAGAATTTAAGAGCTCTTCCGCCGGGGGTAGTCTCGGGGTTGCCGTACATTACGCCGATCTTCTCGCGTATCTGGTTGATGAAGATAGCCGCGCAGTTGGATTTTGCGAGCACGGAAGTAAGTTTTCTCATCGCCTGCGACATCAGTCTTGCGAGCTGACCAACGTGAGTATCGCCCATTTCGCCGTCTATCTCGGCTTTGGTGACCATCGCGGCTACCGAGTCGATAACGATGCAGTCGATAGCGCCCGAGCGAGCCAGTGCCTCAGCTATTTCGAGAGCCTGTTCGCCGCTGTCGGGCTGTGAAACGAGCATACTGTCGATATCCACGCCGAGTTTTTTTGCGTAGTTGGGGTCGAGGGCGTGCTCAACGTCGATGAACGCCACCTCGCCGCCGAGTTTCTGTGTCTCTGCTATGCAGTGGAGCGCAACGGTAGTCTTACCCGAAGATTCGGGACCGTACAGTTCAATGATACGTCCTCTCGGGATACCGCCTATACCGAGCGCAAGGTCGAGGGTCATAGAACCTGTAGGTATCGCCTCGATATCGAGCTTTTCGTTCGCGCCGAGCTTCATGATAGCGCCCTTTCCGAACTTCTTCTCAATATACTGTATCGCGGTGTCGAGAGCTTTTTTCTTCTCATCCGCATCGGTGATCTTTACCACGGGTCTTACGCCGTCTTTTTTCTTCTTGTCTATTGCCATTTTCTGTACCTGCCTTTCAAGGAGTGTTGTTTTTTTCCTTGATTATATTATACCACAACAATTGTCCCTGATGTGGGACAATAAGAAAATTTCTGCATTTTTTTGAGGATCTTATTTCTTCTCTGCCTTCTTTTTGATTGCATACGTTACAAATGATACCGTACAAAGCAATACAAACAAGCCGGCTGAGATCATGCCTATGCTTATTTCCATATCCAACTGCGTATTCCACCAGAAAAAGAAAAGCCCGAATATCAGCTTTAATTTGTCCGTCAGTGAAACGAGCCGGTCATTATGCTTTTTGCCTGCCTTCACAGAGATGATCTCTGTAACAGTAAGCAGGATTATCATCAAAGCGTGCGGTATGAGCAAAAGCCGTTTGTCCAGATAGCTGCCGAAATTCGCAAAGTAAGCCAGACCGTTATAGTCGGGGTCATAATAGAGCTTTTCGTCGCAGGGATGCCTGTCCCAGCTTTCAGCAAGCGCAGCAACAGTACCGGCTGCCAGCAGCCATGCGGTCAGACGGCTTACCCTGTGAAAAAGGTTTGAGCCGGGGGTATCATCATTTCTGATCCTGTGCTTCAGGCAGGTCATTATCTGTATTATGATACTGATGAGTATTATTGTCAGATCGATGTTCATGGTGCTGCGTACCAGAGCCGCATTCAAAGGCTGCTGCACGGCTACGCTGTATGTCCAGTCTGAAAAAATAACTGTCGGTATGAACAGCAATATATCAAGGGTGAGCAGCAATTCAGACCTGAACAGCATTTCACCCTTTTCGCTTATTTTCAGCCCCGAGTCTTTCTTTTTGATGACATGATCCGCAAGTGCAATACCGGCTGTCATCAGCCATCCGAACACCTGAGGGTAAAAGCCGTAAATTTTGGAAGCGAATTCATTGAAATTGCCGTCCCCGTCAAAATGCATCCCGATCTCAGCAGGAAGGTCGTTCCATTTTATCAGAAAAAAGACAAGGCTTGCCGCAAGCGTGACAACATTTACTGAAAACAATATGCGATGTATCAGCACAACGCCTTTTTTCATTGATCTCACCTCTATTCCGGTCTGTATTAAAGAGACTGTTTTCAGTACCTTTTCAGCCTGCGGATATACGCAAAGGTATAGTCCTCGCCCTTTTCAGCGAGCATCCTGAGCAGGCGCTCTATCAGCCGCGAGGTGTCGGGGTGTATAGCCCTCACGCCCTTTGCCCTCATAAAATACTCCAGCGGATCCGAATCGGTATAATTCACACCATTATATATCTTTCCCGCCGCTACTCTGTCACAGAACATCTCCTTGACATAATTGAGCGGCATCTTCACGGGCGTCATCAGTCTCGTCTTCGGATCATAGTCCGTCCAGTACTCGAAATGATGCTTGTTTCTGCCCTTATGATGCATCCACGCGTGCGAAAAGCCGTATCTGTCACGTTCGCCTTCATTCGGGGAGCGCGTGCCCTGATAATTGAGCACCCCGTAGACGAACTCCGACGGCATATACTTCGACAGGTCATGGAACAGCCCCTGAAAGCCTATCCCAGCCCTGAAACAGTGCCGCATCACCATATGGCGGTGACGGGTTATAGTCTTGAAATGTCCTGCCGCATTTGCAAGCAGGTCGATGTGTTCTTTTTCTTTCTGTAGTCTGACCCTCATAGCGACCTCCCGATCAGGTGTCAAGTCTCCAGTCGATAGGCTCTATGCCGTTGGCTGTGAGGAAGTTGTTCACGCCGCTGAAATGTCTGCATCCGAAAAAGCCGTTATAAGCCGAGAGTGGCGACGGATGTGCGGCGGTAAATATTGCGTGTCTCGGCTCTGTGATGAGCGGTGCTTTCTGCCGTGCGTTACCTCCCCACAAAATGAACGCAGTCGGCTGTTCACGCTCGTTAAGGCGGCGAATGATCTCATCGGTGATCTGTTCCCAGCCCTTGCCCTTATGAGAGTTCGCCTGACCCGCTCTTACAGTCAGCACACTGTTGAGCAGCAGCACGCCCTGTTTTGCCCAGGCGGTAAGTTCGCCGTGCTGAGGGGCGGGGATACCGAGGTCGGCGTTAAGTTCCTTAAAGATATTTTGCAGGCTCGGCGGCGGCTGAACGCCTTTTTTGACCGAGAAGCAAAGACCGTGAGCCTGACCCTCGCCATGGTAGGGGTCCTGACCGATGATAACGGCCTTAACGTCATCGTAATCGGTATATTTCAGGGCGTTAAAAATATCATACATTGAGGGATAAACGGTATAGGAGTCATATTCCTTTTTAAGGAATTCGCGAAGTTTAAGGTAGTGTTCGGAAGCGAAGACATCTGCGAGCCGTTGATCCCAGCCATTACCGATATGCACCATCAGAAGAACCCGCTGGTACTGCCTGCGGCGGCGCTGATAACGATACCGAGTATCATAACAGCGGCGATCGCGAGCATAATAATGCGCATATAGAGAGGTTTATCGCTCTGAGGGCGAGGAGCCTTCACAGGCTGTTGTCTATGGAGGGGTTCGATCTCATCGGGTTGAGACTGTGTAATTTTTTCAGCGGCAGGTTTAGGAGCGCCGCCTGAAGGCTTACGTTTTTTATATTTTTTCTTTTTATTATCAGCCATAATATATTCCTCCGAAAATGATCAGCGAATGCCGATAGATTATCACTTTATTATACCACAGCCATCTGAAAAAGTCAATATCCCGAACCGCGCAGACGGGACGTTTGCCTTTATACAAAAATCCCGAAAGCATTGTCCGCTTTCGGGATAAAAAAATCAGCTTACTGATTACTGTTCTTTTCTATTTTTTCAAGCTCTTTTTTGTCTTTTCGCATTACTATTATATGCGCCGCAAGCGTTACGATTCCGCCAACGATCAACAGTAAGTAAAAACTTAACCCTCGACTTATCAATAACGCAGGCTTGACTAACTCCTTGCCGAATATCCTCCCGAACGAGAGAATGAAACAACCTTCCGTTATTCCCGCCGCTCCAGGTAAAGGTAACATCTCAACAGCAACACCTATCATCACCTGTAACGTCAGTATGTTAAAATAACTTACCCCGCTCAGGTCGTAAGCCTTGTAAACTATCCACGTTACCGAAAATAAACAAAGCCTCTGTATCGCCGTCATTAAAAGTATTTTCACCATTACTGACGGGTTCTCTCTGACATATACCGCTCCGAGCGTGTAGTTGTCGCATATCTTCATTATCTTCTGCGAATATTTGCCGCTCTTGCCTTCGCGGATGATGCCCTTTCCTGTCAGTATGTCAACTATCTTGATGCCCGCGATACGTACCTTGTCAGGCCGCTTTAAAAGGTATAACAACGCCCCGATGAACAGTATGTTCAGCACAAACCCCAGCAATAACAGCCATCCCAGCTTTCCCGCATATCGGAATACCGTTGAACTGTTTATCGCCATCAGCAATAAGCCCATTATCACAAGTACACCCTTGTAGGCTATCGTTATCAAAACCATGATGAGCGACGAAAGCCCCAGCTTTACACCGTCCTTGCTCATGTAGTACATCTGGGCAGGCTGACCGCCTGACGCCGACGGCGTGATGTAGCTGAAAAAGAACCCGATGAATGAGTATTTCAGACACTTCCTCATGCTGATACGCTTGTACTTGAACAGCCGCAGGATGTAGAAGATGATGCTCGACTCGCCCGCGACAAAAAAGAATACCGCAAGAATACCTGCGGCTATCCACTCGGGACGCGCTTCCGTCAGGTCGTCGATTATCTGCCCGAGCTCCTGACCCTTGAAAAGCAGTCGGAATGTCAGCCACAGCATGACTCCGATGAACCCGAGGTCTATTACGTATTTCATAGAGCCTTTCAGTTTCTTGCCTATAGCCGACACCTCCTTTTTTTACACTTCTTTCCAATATTATTGTACCATCATATACCGCCGATGTCAATAGACAGAATCGCGATATGTGGCATTGATCTCCGATCAAAACAAAACTCCCTTTTTACAAATGTGTTCCTGAAATAAATCGGAATTTGCAGGGGCAGTGACCCCTGCACCAATGCCCTCAAGCTACACAAACCTTGGTTTTTGTCAAATGAGAATGCGAGGGCATCGAGCCGTCCGCCCGAGGACAAATTCCGATCTTTCTTATTAACAGCACAAAATTAAAAGGAGATAAACAAAAAAGGACTTCCGAAAAAGCCCTTTTTGCTTCCGCAAGCGTCCCTGAGACGATTCGAACGTCCGACCCTTCGCTTAGGAGGCGAATGCTCTATCCCCTGAGCTACAGAGACATATGCTAAAGATTATTATATCATATCATCGCCCCCTTGTCAAGTCCCGTTCGCCCGTTTTTTTTCCCGATTCTCCCCTTTTTGCCCCCTCTATTCGTGAATTTTTTCTTACTGTTTTCCCTAAACCCCCTCCGCCACTTGATTTTTCTATACAGATAGTGTATAATATAAATATTATTTATTATCCTCCACGCATCTCGCTGACGGGAAGAGTGCGGGCTTTTCTTGGGGGAAACCCTTTTGAAAAAGGGTTATCCCCTTGCCGTGCGTAGCTAAGGCGGCCCCCATTCCTAAAACTTTTAATATGTTGTTTATTTGTTGCGGTCGGGAAGATAGTCCCTTGACATTTCAAGAGATACCATCTGACAAATATGCTCAAATGGCGCGTTACGCACTTATGAACGTCTTTTTGGCAAGATACAAGCTATATAGCAGGAGAACTACAATCTTCCCGACCAACACAAAGTCGGGAAGAAACACCCACAGCCAAAAAGCATTAAAAGTCTTTGGAAGGGGGTCTGGGGGAGAACCTTTCTTCAGAAAGGTTTCCCCCAGCGAAAACCCGCACTCTCCCCCCGTAAAAAACAGCGCGGAGGGCAGATAAAGGAGAAATGTAACTTATGTTAGAGCTTAAAAATATTTCGTTTGCGGTCGAGGGGGCTGAGATCATTGATGATCTTTCGCTGACGGTACCCGACGGCAGATTTGTAGTCATCACGGGTCCGAACGGCGGCGGCAAGTCCACCATCGCGAAGATAATCGCAGGCATTGAGAAGCCCTCATCGGGCAAGATACTGCTCAACGGCGAGGACATCACGGATATGTCCATCACCGACCGTGCGAAAAGCGGCATAGCGTTTGCGTTCCAGCAGCCTGTACGCTTCAAGGGTCTGAACGTTTTCGACCTGCTCCGCATCGCGGCAGGCAAGCGCATCAATGTTTCCGAAGCCTGTGAGTACCTTGCCGAGGTTGGTCTGTGCGCGAAGGACTACATCGACCGCGAAGTCACCGCTTCGCTTTCGGGCGGCGAGCTCAAGCGCATCGAGATCGCGACTGTGCTGGCGAGAAAAGCGTCCCTGTGCGTGTTCGACGAGCCCGAGGCAGGAATCGACCTGTGGAGCTTCCGCAACCTGACGCGCATCTTCGAGAATATGCGCACCGAGCAGACCGACCGCACCATCATCATCATCTCGCATCAGGAGCGTATTCTGAACATCGCTGATGAGATAGTCGTTCTGGCTGACGGCAAGGTCAAAGAGCAGGGCACACGCGATGAGATATATCCGAGGCTCGCAGGTTCGGAGCTTGCGGCAGAGCCTTGCAGAAAGCTCGTGTAAGGAGGCGGTCACAATGGTAAAGTTAGACGAGATACAGAAGAGACTTATGCAGGAGGTCGCCGACCTCCACAGCGTTCCCGAGGGAGCGTACAATTTCCGTGCGAACGGTGAGCTGGCTGGCAGACAGACCACGGAAAACATAGATATAGTGTCGAAATCGGACGTTTCGGGCATCGACATCCGCATCAAGGACGGCACCAGGAACGAGAGCGTTCACATCCCCGTAGTGCTCAGCGCGAGCGGCCACAAGGAGACTGTGTACAACGACTTCTACGTTGGTGAGAACTGCGACGTGCTCATCGTGGCAGGCTGCGGCATCGACAACTGCGGCACTGGCGACAGCGAACACGACGGCGTTCACAGATTCTTCGTCGGCAAGGGCTCAAAGGTCAAGTACGTCGAGAAACACTACGGCTCGGGCGAAGGTACGGGCAAGCGTATCCTCAACCCCGTGACTGAGGTCTATATGGAAGAAAACAGCACCGTTGAGATGGAAATGGTGCAGATAAAGGGCGTTGACTCCACTAAGCGTGAGACCAAAGCCGAGCTGAAAGCGGGCGCAAGACTTGTAGTCCGCGAAAGACTTATGACTCACGGCGAACAGTTCGCTCACAGCGTGTATAACGTTACACTCGACGGCGACGGCTCCAGCGCAGACGTTGTCTCGCGCTCGGTCGCAAGGGACAAGTCCTACCAGAAACTTGACCTCTGCGTCCTCGGCAACGCCGCCTGTACAGGTCACACCGAATGCGACTCTATCATAATGGACGAGGGCCGCATCCTCGCACTCCCCGCCCTCGAAGCAAACAACGTTGACGCTCAGCTCGTTCACGAAGCCGCTATCGGCAAGATAGCAGGCGAACAGCTCATCAAACTCATGACCCTCGGCCTCACCGAAGCCGAAGCCGAAGAACAGATAATCAACGGATTCCTGAAATAAACAAACAGTCCGAAAGCATGACGCTTTCGGACTGTTCTTTATTTATACAGCGTGTTCATTGTTACGATCGAATCCTTGAAGTTTTCCTCGGCGTATCGGCTCATCTCTGCCATGCCCTCGATGTGGTTGCTGTGGATATTGATGTGCTGCGGCTTTTTACCGTTTTCCTTCATCCATTTTAGTATGTCGAGACCCGTGTGCTCTTCGCCGAGATGGTAATCAAGGCTCACAAATTCAAAATCCCCAAAGATATTGAAATACATTATGCAGTCCTCGTAGCTTCTGACACATTCAAAACCCTTGGGAAATTCTCTCGAATCATCAACGAATAGCTTAAGACCCATGTTTTTTCCTCCCTTTCAGAAAGAACAATGCTCGGATATGAGCTTTTGTGCGGTGCGTTTCAGAACCAGAACGGTGAGGGTGCCGTTTTCGGTGACTTTGGCGGAGAGCGCCATGCCGTTGATGCCGCCTTTGGGGGTGACGGTGCAGGCGTCGCCGTCGAAGCGGACGTAGCCGCCGTCGGTGAGGAAGTTCCGCACGAGTTCGAGGGCTTCGGCTTCGGGGATGTGGTTTTCGCCTGCGATTCGGGAGGCGGTCTCTTCGAGGGTAAGGGAGGCAGGGTAGATCTTCCTCATGGTCTCGTCGGCGAATTCCGACTGGGAGCGGCTTCGGCGTTCGAGGTCGCGCTCGGAAGCTGATACAGTCTCCTTGCTTCCGCCGCCGTTTTCGGCGAGGTAGGCGGAAATAACGGCTGTGAACTGTTCGCCGTAGCGTTCGGCTTTTTTCTGACCCACTCCCGACACCAGCAGGAAGCTCGTGTAATCGGTGGGCAGTTTGCGGCACATATCGTGGAGCGACGCGTCAGAGAAGATAATATAAGCAGGGACTTTCGCACTCTCGGCTATCTCGGAGCGAAGTTCGCGCAGACGGCCGAACAGCTCGGCGTTTTCCTCGTAGGCGCCGCCGCGGCTTCTGGTGCCTGCCAAAGCCCTGCCCTTCGGCTCCGACTTCTTGAACGCCATCGTGAACCTGCCGTCCTCGAACAGCAGTTCACGGGATTTCATGCCGAGTATCAGCTCGCCGAAGTCGCCCTTTCGCATATAGCCCTTGTCCACCAGCCCGTTTATCACCTCGCGGATGCGGATGATGCTGGTGTCGCTCATGATACCGTAGGTCGAAAGCTCGTCGGCGTGGAACTGCTTTATCCTCTGCGCCTTCGAGCCGTGCAGAACGTCCGCCACGAAAGGCGCACCCATTTTCAGGCGTTTCTGGGCAAGGCGGTAGACGCAGCTGAGTATCTTCCGCGCCGCGAGGGTCACATCCTCGGTGACGAAATCCGCCGCGCAGTTGGAGCACTTGCAGCACATCGTCCCCGACTTCTCGCCGAAGTATTCGAGTATGTACTTGCGCAGGCAGTCGGTAGTGGTGCAGTAGCGGGTCATTTCGTCCAGGCGCTTGTAGTCGCGCTTGCGAAGTTTCAGGCGGGTCTCGTCGTCGAGGTCGGCGTCGTCGTTGGAGTTGTCGATGAGCCATCGGGCGGTCATGACATCCTTGCGCGAAAAAAGCAGCGTGCAGACCGCTTCACTGCCGTCGCGTCCTGCTCTGCCTGCTTCCTGATAGTATGCTTCAAGGTTCTTCGGCATATTGTAGTGTATGACGAAGCTGACGTTCGACTTGTCGATACCCATGCCGAAAGCGTTGGTGGCGGTCATGACGCGGACGCGGTCATAGAGGAAGTCATCCTGATTGCGGCGGCGTTCCTCGTCGGACAGACCTGCGTGGTAACGGGTACAGAGTATGCCCTGTTCGTTCAGCTCGTCGCAGACCTGCTCCACCGCCTTGCGCGTCGCACAGTAGATTATACCCGACTGCCCCTCGTAGCTCTGAACAAGGCGCACGGTCTCGCCGAGCTTGTCCTTCGGCTCGCGAACCGCGAAGTAGAGGTTCTGTCGGTCAAAGCCCGTGGTCAGGCTGAAAGGGTCTTGCAGACCGAGCATATCCACGATGTCCCTGCGGACGATGTCGGTGGCGGTCGCCGTGAAAGCCGCCATTATCGGGCGGTTCGGCAGGCTCTCCGCGAACTCGCGTATTTTAAGGTAGGCAGGTCGGAAGTCCTGTCCCCACTGACTGACGCAGTGAGCTTCATCGACCGCTATCATCTCTATGGGGGCGCTCATGGCAAAGCTGCGGAAGGACGGCGCGTCGAGACGTTCGGGAGCCACGTAGATGAGCTTGTACGCCCCCTGCTCGGCTCTCGACATGGCGGTGGCGAACTGCGCGGACGTCAGCGAACTGTTGATGTAGGCGGTGGGTATGCCCTGCTGTATCAGTGCGTTCACCTGGTCTTTCATCAGCGAGATGAGCGGAGAGATGACAAGGGTGATGCCGCGCATCATGATGGCAGGCAGCTGATAGCAGACGGATTTTCCTGCGCCCGTCGGCATGACCCCCAGCACATCCCGCCGCGAGAGGATGCTGTCAACAAGCTGCTCCTGACCGCTGCGGAAGCCCTCGTGTCCGAAACAGCGTCTCAGCAGCTCGTATTTTACCCTTTCGATGTTCTTCTCCATTGAGAAGCTACTTCCTTTCTGTAACGGTCGGTGTTGTTTTGCCCGTGCCGCGCTTTTCTGTCAGCGCCCCTTGTATATCCTTACCGAAATGGGCGGCTCGTTGGGACGGTTCACGAACCGGCTCACAAGGGCGGTGTACTCCCTCACGGGCAGCTCGCTCATGAGTTTCAGCAGCGCGTCGCGCTCCTCGTAGCCCGTGTCCCTGCCGTAGTATATCGACAGACTCATGACACCGTCGGGCTTCAGAAGACGCAGACCCTTCTCGACTGCTTCGATGCTGGTGTCCTTGCGCGTGTTCACACTGTGGTCGCCCCCCGGCAGCCAGCCGAAGTTGAAAACTATCGCCGCAACCGTGCCCTCGTCAGCGTACTTGTCTATCTCCGAATGGCTCTCGCAGAATACCTCCGCACGCTCCGAAAATCCACGCTGCTCCAGCAGCTCGTTGGTGCTCTTCACCGCGTCGGGCTGGATGTCGAACGCCAGCACCTTTCCGCTTTCACCTACCAGCCCGCACAGAAACGCGGTGTCGTTGCCCCTTCCCGCTGTGCAGTCTATACAAAGGTCGCCCTCCTTAACGTGCGCCGCAAGAAACTCGTGCGCAAGCTGCACAGTCCCAAACTGACTTGCCATCTTAACACTCCTTAATCATTGTTTGTGCTCTCTACGGGGGAGAGTGCGGGTCTTGCTGGGGGAAACCCGCCTTAGCTTCGCACGGCCGCCTTAGCTTCGCACGGCCGCCTTAGCTTCGCACGGCCGCCTTAGCTTCGCACGGCCGCCTTAGCTTCGCACGGCCGCCTTAGCTTCGCACGGCTAGAAGAAAGGTTCTCCCCCAGACCCCTTTCCAAAGACTTTTAATATGTCGTTCGTTTGATGTGGCAGGGAAGATAGACTATCACCGCTTCAAGAGTGACTATCTGAAAAAATTTCCGCAAATGAGGTGTAAACCTCTATCGAACGTCTTTTTGGCAAAGGACGCGCTATATAGTAGAAGAACCACCATCTTCCCGATCAACACAAATTAGTAAAGAAGCACCAACAAGCCAAAAAGTATTAAAAGTTTTAGGAAAGGGGTTTGGGGGAGAACCCTTTTTCAAAAGGGTTTCCCCCAAGAATTCCCGCACTCTCCCCACCGAGAGAGCGGTCTATTTCATTATAGCATAATTTGAGGGGAAAGTGTGGGGCGGATGGGAAATTCGGCGAAATATACAACTGCGGGGGTTGAAAAGAGGGGGAATATGTGGTATAATATTATTTAGAATATTTTTTGGAAGGCGGGTGTTGGTATGAAAACATTGTATGTTAATGCTGCGGTCAGGAGCGGGTCTCGGACGGCGGAGCTTGCGCGTGAGGTGCTGGGGCATCTCGGCGGCGACGTGACGGAGATAAGACCTCACGAGTGCGGTTTTCCCGTTGCGGACGAGGGGTTTCTTGCGAAGCGTGACAAAGCCTGTGCCGCGGGGAATCTTTCGGGAGAGATGTTCTCGGCAGCAAGGCAGTTTGCGCAGGCTGACACCATCGTCATCGCGGCGCCGTTCTGGGACTTGTCGTTCCCTGCCGCGCTGAAACAGTACTTTGAACAAATAAACGTCGTCGGGCTGACCTTCACCTACCGCGATGGCAGACCAGTCAGCCTCTGCCGTGCGAAACGGCTTTTCTACGTCACCACCGCAGGGGGCAGGATATTCTCGGCGGAGTACGGGTTCGGGTACGTCAGGGCGCTGGCGGAGAGCTTTTACGGGATAGGCGAATGCGTCATGTTCTCGGCGGAAAGGCTGGATGAATACGGCTTCGACGCCGACGCCGCCATGGAACAGGCAAAACACGAGATAGGGGTGTACTTCTCACGACAAGGATAAAACTTATGGAATTTCTGGAGACACTGCCGGAAAACAAACTCTTCCTCCGCACGGCGAAGTCGCTGGGGCTCATCATCGCCGTCTGGATAGGGTGGACGATATTCAAGAGCGCATATGAGCGCTTCATTACAAAGCGCGAGGGGCTCAGGGGTGCTACGGGCACCTTCACGACCGCGGCTCTCGGCATCATAAGGGTCGCCGTCATGCTGCTGACCGCCATAGCAGTCTTGCAGATAAACGGCGTGAACGTGACTTCGCTGGTGGCAGGTCTCGGTATCGTCAGCGTTATCGTGGGTCTTGCCTTGCAGGATATGCTGAAGGACGTCATCATGGGCATACATATCCTCTCGGACAATTTCTTCCGCGTCGGCGATGTGGTGAAATACGGCGACATCGAAGGCACGGTGGTGGACTTCAATCTCCACACCACGAAGATACGCAGCATCGACACGCGTGACGTGATGGTGGTCTGCAACCGCTGTATCGACACGGTGGTGAAGCGCTCGACGATGACGGACATCGACATCGGGCTTTCCTACGAGGACGACTACCGCAGGGTAAACGAGGTCATGAAGGGCATCTGCGCAAGGATAGGCGGCATGGAAGGCATCGACAGGTGCGAATATAAGGGCACACAGGATTTCGGCGAGTCCGCGGTCATCTACAGAGTGCGCATCTTCTGCCGACCCGAACAGCGTCCCGAGCTCAGACGCTGCTGTCTCAGGCTGATACAGTACGAGCTGACAAGGGCGGGGCTCAGGATACCCTATCAGCAGATAGACGTTCACAGCGTGTGAACCCCTGCCGTTTCGTTCGTTTCGACAAAAGAACGGCAGTCTGTGAAGGCCCATTTCGGAAAAACGGCAATTGCTTTTCACGAGCGTTTGTGTTATAATCTTCTTTGGCATTCTCAAAAACGAGACACAGCCGCGAAAAGGAACGGAATATGGAAAAAATAAAAGCATTTCTCAAAAAGGAGCTGATGCTCACGGTCTCGGCGGCGGCTGCTGCCGCGGCGATGTTCATCACTCCCCCGAGCAGACGGCTGCTCACCGACATCGACTGGAAAACGCTCGGCACTCTGCTGATGATGCTGTGCGTGCTGGAAGGCTTCAAGCAGGAGAACGTCCTCAGACCGCTGGTGGCGTTCACGTCGAAGCTGAAAAAAATGACGAGCGTTTCGCTGTTTCTGATATTCGGGGTGTTCTTCACCTCGATGTTCGTTACGAACGACGTTTCGCTCATAATCTTCGTCCCGCTGACGATACTCATCTTCCGCGGCGCGGACAAGGAAAAATACATACTCCCCGTCATCTCGATGGAGAACATCGCCGCTATCAGAGGTTCTCTGCTGACCCCCTTCGGCAGTCCGCAGAACCTGTTCCTCTACGGAAAGTCGGGGACAAGCGCGAAGAACTTCATGCTCCATATGCTGCCGCTGAACCTTATGTCGGCGGTGCTGCTGGTGATATTCGTGATGGTGCTCTACCGAAAGGACATCCGCGAGCCTATCGAGGTCGATCCCGAAAAGACTTCCTCATCATGGGCGCCCGAGGGTAAGGTGAAAAGGATAGCCTACAGCCTGCTGTTCCTGTTCGTGATAGGCGTCATCGTGACGCGCACACCTTACTGGTACATCGCGCTGGCAGTGGTGCTGGCAGTCATCGTGGCGGTTGACAGAGGGCTGTTCCGCAAGGTCGATTACGTGCTGCTGTTCACCTTCCTCTGCTTCTTCATCTTCTCGTCCTCGATAGCCGCAAACGACAGCATCTCGCGCTTTCTCGGCAAGGCGGTGGCAGGACACGAGTACTGGTGGAGCATCGGGCTCAGTCAGCTTATATCGAATGTGCCTGCGTCCATCGTGCTGTACCCCTTCACCGAGAATTTCGCAGGGCTGATATACGGCGCGGATACGGCAGGTCTCGTGTCGCTCATCGGGTCGCTGGCAAGCGTCATAAACTACCGCATCTACGTCCGCGAATACCCCGACTGCGGCGGAAAGTTCATCAAGGTGTTCACCCTCGTGAGCTGGGCGTTCTTCGCAGTTGTGGTGATACCCGGCTACCTCCTCAGCAGCTGGAGATTCTTCTGAAAAAAAGAAACTTCCCCCGACGTACCGCCAAAGCTGCGTCGGGGATTTTTTGAATTTTTTCACAAAAAGGCTTGAACAATAGATGAATTTATGGTAAAATATAATATAGGGCGTGGTTCTTAACGGGGGAAACCTTTCTGAAGAAAGGGTCTCCCCCAAGACAGACCCGCAGTCAGTGAAAATTAAAGAACAAGGAGGCAATTATATGGATTTTCAGTCATGGATAGGGAACGTTGAGGGTGCGGCGAGCATTTATGCGTTTGACATACATTCCGACGGGAGTTTTAGCGAGATACGGCTGATGGCGTTCAACAGCAAGAACTTCTTCATGAACAGTCTGCCGCCCGAAGCCCCGAAGTTCTATCCCGGGATACCCTACAGGACGTATTTCACCGACCTGAATTTCGAGAGCTTCGTATACAAGAGCGCAAGCACGCGCGAGCCGCTCTACTCCTACGTCAACGCGCGCGGCGTGTGGCTAAAGGGCTTCTATCTGCCCATCGACAAGCCTGTTGACCCTTCGGGCGGAGCGGCGAAGCCTGCCGAGAATTCCGACGGTTCACGGACGGTCTACTGCCTGTACACCGCCACCTTCTCGCCCGAGGTCGAGACCGACTCGATGAACCAGCGCTCCACCGACATCTCAAACGCGGTCATGAACATCAGCATCAAGCTCCACGAGACCAACGACTTCTACCAGAACATGGCTGCCGCGGCAGGCGAGATAATGGATTTCTGCGGCGCGGAAAGATGCTCGCTCTACATGGTCGATACGAGCAATCAGAAATGCTGCTTCATCAACAGGCACGGCGTTCAGGAAGCGCGGCTGAAACAGTTCGCCGAGGAGATGGAGTGTACCCCCTTCGAGCTGGCGATGCACTGGGAGAAAGACCTCGCAAACAGCGACTGCCTGCTGCTGGATGACCTGAAAGTCATCGAGGAGCGCGACCCTCTCTGGTACAGATCGCTGAACAAAAACGAAATCAGAAGTCTCATACTCTTCGCGGTGCGGTTCAATCATATGCTGGTGGGCTACATCTGGGCGGCGAATTTCGACACCTCGAAGATGATGAAGATAAAAGAGACCCTCGAACTCAGCACCTTCATGATAGGCGCGGTCATCGCGAACCATCAGCTGGTGTCACGCCTTGAAGTGAAGAGCTCCATCGACGGGCTGACACAGGTCAGCAACCGCAACGCCATGAACGAACGCGTCGATGCCTTTGTCACGGGCAGGGAAAAACTTCCCGAACGGATGGGCATCGTATTTGCCGACCTCAACGGTCTCAAGACCGTCAACGACAAGCAGGGTCACGACGCCGGCGACAGACTGCTCAGCAACGCAGGCTCGCTTCTCAGGGTCGTGTTCGGCGAACACGAGATATACCGCGCAGGCGGCGATGAGTTCGTGGTGTTCTGCCCCGATATTGGCGAGAAAAAACTCGCACAGCTGGCGGCACAGCTCCGCGCCCTCGCCGACAGCACCGAGGACGTGAGCTTCGCCATAGGTACGGTCAGCTGCTCGGGCGAGTACGACATATGCCGCGCTATGCAGACCGCCGACGAGAATATGTACAAGGATAAAGAGGAATTCTACCGCCTTCACCCCGAAAAAGACCGCCGCAAGACCTGACAGATAATATCGGCAGAGAGCATCGTGCTTTCTGCCGATATTTTTTTGCCCGTTTTGTGCATTCGGACGAATTTAGATTTTTTCTAAATACCTTTGAACTGCGGGTTTAACTGGTGGAAACCTTACAGTTCTATCCTATTCAGTTGTTATCTCTTGAAGCGGTGATAGCCTGTCTTCCCGATCACGTCTAACGAACGACATATTAAAAGTTTTAGTGAGGGTCTTCCCCCAAGAAAAAACCACACTCACAACACGTCAAGCTCCACAGTGAAGACGCTGCCGCGGCCGAGGGTTGATTCGGCTTTGCAGGTGCCGTTGTGCTGGGACACGGTTTGGCGGACGATAGCGAGGCCGAGGCCTGAGACGCCTTTGCCTTTGCGCTGGCGGTTGGTGTAGTACTTGTCCCAGATGCGGCCGAGTTCTTCGGGTGGGATGCCTTTTCCGCGGTCGGAGATTTCGAGCACTGCCCTGCCGTCCTGTTCTTTCAGGCAGATGCCGACCCATTTTCCGTCGCCCGTGTGTCTCACGGCGTTGTCGATGAGGTTATACACCGCCCTCATCAGCCTTGAAGAGTTTCCGCGGACGCGGATATTTTCGGCGATACTGCGTTCAAAGACATAGCCGTCCTTGGCGTAAAGGCTCTCGAAGCTGTCGGTCACGGTGGATACTACACCGCTATAGTCAACATTCTCGGCGACGGGTTCGCTGTCGGACATTTGCAGCTCGGAGTATTCGAGTATCTCGTTCACGAGAGCGGTCAGGCGGTCGGTCTCCCTGACGATAACGGCGACGTCCTCGGCGCACTGTTTTTCGTCGGAGTGGGACATATCCCTTATCATCTCCGCATAGCCCTTTATCATAGTCAGCGGCGTGCGCAGGTCGTGAGAAACGTTTGCGAGGAGTTCGTTTTGGAACTCCTTGTTTTTTTTCAGCTTTTCGTCGGTCTTGTCGAGGGTGGCGTTCAGTTCGTCGAGCTCGGAGCAGAAGCCCTTGCGGAATTCGGCATCCGAGGTGTTTTCGCCGAGGGTGTGGGCTTTTTCGTTCAGCTGCGAGATGGGCAGCGAGAACCTTCGGGACATGAACCACGCCAGCACAAAGCCTGCTCCCACCGACAAGAACGTCACGATCATCAGCTGTATGCGGATGATACGCGCCGCCGAGCCCACCGCGCCGAGGGTCGTGCCGAGAAACAGCACGGCTTTTTCGCCGCCGAAGTCGATGTACTTGCCGTAGACGTACATATGGTCGTTCATGAACTCGGTCTCGCCGCTGTCCGACGACGCAAGCTCACTGAGGAACCTGTCGTAGTAGGCAGGCAGCTCCCTGTAGTTGTCCGCGTCCTCGTGACCCCTGCCGCCCCTGTGATGGTGAAAGACGGTCTCGGTCTCGTCGAGCCCGTTGTGACCGTTCTTGTATTCGTCGGCGCAGTAGAGGATGTTCCCCTCGGTGTCCGTGATGTAGACGAGCAGGGAATTGTCGCTGGAAATGCCGTCGAGCTGTTCGCCTGCGTCGGTATCGGAGCTGTACGAGGTTATCTTTTTCGCGGCGGACTTGGTGTTCTTGATTATCATCACGTTGTAGAAGCTCTGCAAAAACACCGTCTGCAACAGCCACAGCACCGAAAAGATGATGGCGGTAAAGAGCATGAAGAGCCCCAGCAGTTTTTTGCGGAATGAAAGTGTCTTACGCTTCAAACTTGTATCCCACCCCTCTGACCGACCTGATGCTGTCGCGGTATCTGCCCAGCTTGTTCCGCAGGAGCTTTATCTGCCAGTCCACCGTCCTGTCAACGCCGAAGCTGTCGTAGCCCCACACCTCGTTCAGTATCCTGTCGCGTGAAAGCACGATGCCCCTGTTGCTGACAAAGAGCATCAGCAGGGCGAATTCCTTTGCGGTCAGCTCGTTTTTTGTGCCGTCCGCCGTCACCGTCAGCCCGAAGGTGTCGATCTCAAGGCCGCCGATGGTCACGATGCCGCTGCTTGTGTCGGGAGCGGCGGCTTTTTTTCGGCTCATGACCGCCTTGATGCGTGCCATCAGCTCCATCGGCGAGAAGGGCTTGGTGACATAATCATCCACGCCCACCTCGAAGCCGAACAGCTTGTCGAATTCGGTACCCCTCGCCGAAAGCATGATGACGGGGATATCCTTCATCTCTTTTATCTTCTTGCAGGCGGTGAAGCCGTCGGTATCGGGCATCATGATGTCCATGACTATCAGGTCGAAATCGGCATCCCTGCAGGCGTCTATCGCCTGCCTGCCGTCCGAAGCGGAGGTCACGTCGCAGCCCTCACGTTCGGCGTAGCGGCTTATCAGCGTGATTATATCGGGTTCATCGTCAACGATAAGTATTCTTGGCACGGTACACACCCCCATCTGATACCATTATACACGAAAATCGCCCGTTTGTAAAGTCATCCGTAGAAACTGTAGTACTCGCTCTCCGCCTGACTTGCTTTTCTTGCGCCGTTCATGCAGCGCGGATTCGCGAGGGAGCAGTTGCGGCGGCATCCGCTGCAGCGCAGATTTCGCAGGTAGTCGTCAAGGGTCGGGACGTCGGGTTCGGGGGCGGCTGTGACCGTTTCGGAGGGCTGTTCGTCCTCGTCGTCATCCTCGGACAAAGTCTCTTCCCCGCTCTCATCGGCGGCGGAAGGCGTCTCCGTAAAGCTGTTGTGTCTGCGCCTGCTGCGCGTTTCCGACTGTGTTTCATCCGCCGATGAACTCTCGTCGGGGACGGCGCTTTCCTCAGCCGAAGTCTCGGTCTGCTGTGAGACAGTCTCCTTCACAGTGACGATTTCCTCGCTGTCCTTCGTCGCCGTCAGCGCCCGTGCGCCGCCGTACACCGCACATATGGCAAAATACACGCTGAAAATGGCGGCTATCGTCTTTTTCCTCATATCAACATCAGCTCCTTGATAAGTCCGACCGCGAACAGCAGTATCAGCAGGATGTAGCATCCCAGCCTGAACCATGTGAGATACTGCGGTATCTCCTTTCGCATACGCTTTGCCAGCACGCCCGAGATGAGCAGCATGAACAGCACGGGTGACACGGTGCTCGCCAGCGCGAACACCGCGCCGAGCACCGCCGCGTAGCCGAGGGGCAGAGTCGCGGCATAGCCCGTCATGAGTATCAGCGGTGCGCAGGGGGAGATGCCGTAGCCCACGCCCATGCCTATCAGGGCGGCGCGGCTCGGACGTTTTTCCTCGTCGGGGACTTTGCCGCGGCCGCAGTGTTTGCAGCTGCACGAGCCGTGTCCGCGGCGTTCGCGTATCCAGCCTGCCAACAGGTAAATCCCCATCCCAAGCATCGCCCCATCGACGATGATGCCGACCCGTATCCCAGCCAGCAGACCGTCCTCGTCGATAAACCTGCTGCCTGCAAGGGATGCCGCACAGCAGAGCCCGATGACCGCAAGGAACTTCCCGATGAAGAAATCAAGGAACGCCCTGAAGGACTGCTTTATGTCCCTGACATGGGTCGTGAGATAGCCGTACAGCGCCGCGCTTATCCCCGAGCCGCAGCAGGTGCCGCAACCCATGCCCGTCGAAGCGGCTGCCGCGATGCTGCCGAACAGAGTTATGCCCATTGATTCACCCTCTCTCGCTTGCGATGAGCGCCGCGCCTATCGCACCGTTGAACTGCGGATACCGCGCCACATAAACGTCGCGCATCAGCTCCTCCTCGAACGCCTTGTGCAGTCCGATGTTCAGCGCACCGCCGCCCGTCATCAGTATGTCTCCACCCTTTTCGGCTTTCTTCATCATCTTTACGATGCGGCGTGCCATCGACTGATGCATCCCTGCCAGGATGTCGCGGCGGTCGTATTTCCTCGCCACCAGCGAGATGACCTCCGACTGTGCGAACACCACACAGGTGCTGTTGATGTCGCAGGGGTTTGACGCTTCCAGTGACAGGGGGCCGACATTGTCTATGGTGGTCTCAAGTATCTGTGCGATGACCTCCATGAACTTCCCCGTGCCTGCCGCGCATTTGTCGTTCATGCTGAAATTCTTCACGGCGCAGCGTTCGTCAAGGTAGATTATCTTCGAGTCCTGACCGCCGATGTCGATTATCATGCCCGGGCGGTACTCCTCGGGGGCGGTCAGCCGCACGCCGTAAGCATGGGCGGTTATCTCGGAGATGTCGTCGTCCGCCACCTCCAGCACCTTTCGGCTGTAGCCCGTCGCCATGATACAGCCCACCTCGGAAGGGGTGATGCCGTTTCGGCTGCAAAGCTCGGACGCGAGTTTTCTTGCAGTACCGTCGTTGTCGATGCCCGTATTGCGCACCTCGGTGTCGATGACCCTGCCCTTTCCGATAAGTGCGGCTTTCAGGTAGGTCGAGCCGCCGTCAAGTCCGATATTGTACTTTCCCATACTGTCACCTCTCAGAATCCCGTGCGCGGTGCCGTGCGCTTTTCGGGTGCCTGTCCGAGCTTTATCAGCTCGATGAATGCTTCTATGCGGATGCGGAGCTGTTCCACATCCTCTTCGTTGTAGTCGCTCTCAAGACGTATCACGGGGATGCCGAGCCTGCCGAGTTCTTCCTCGATGAGCCTGTACTCGAAATCGTAAACGAGACAGCCGCGGAGAACGTGGTAGATGACACCCTGTATCTGATTATCCGCGATGAGCTGTTTCAGGCGGTATATCCGCTGTGAATTGTCCGCGAATGTCGGGCAGGGGCAGGGTCTCAGCGAGCGGTTCGCCAGCGACCTCATCATGCCGTCGAAGCTCTCGTCGGTGATGACGGGCGGATCGTACATACCGCGCTCGCCCATGCAGGTCTCATCCCCCGCGACTATGCCGCCCATCTCCTCGATAAGGAGCGGTATCTTCATGTTCGGGAACACGATGGGCGAGCCTGTCAGCAGTATCCGAGGAAGTTTTCTGCCCGTGACGGTCTTTTTGCTCTCGGCGCGTTTTCTCAGGTCGCTGTTGACCCTGTGGAGAGCCTCGCTCCACTTATCCGCGGTCATGTACGCCGCCGCGTTCATTATGGTCATGGCGTGAGTGCCGCGTATCAGGCAGGGGAGCTGTTTTTTCAGGCGTATGAACTCCGAGAGCTCGTACTGTGCGCGTCCGACCCTGCGGAAGCCCTCAGCCAGCGAGCTGTAGGTCACCCTATTGCCCGTCACGTCTTCGAGCCGCGCCGTCAGGTCGTACAGCTGTTCGGTGAAGCGGTCTATCTCGTCGTCGCCGCGCTCGGCAGGGATGTGCATGGTCACGACCTCGCATCGGTCGCCCAGCATACCCGCTATCTTCTTTTTGCAGTCGCAGGTTATGGGGACGACCATCATCGAGCAGTCCTCATAGACGGGCATCAGCCCTGTCTGTCGGAAGCCTGCCACCGCCTTGACGAGAGGGCAGGCGTCACGGGGAGCGATGTCGTCCCCCACCGAAAACGCCGTGTAGTTGCCGCTGCACAGCTTGACGGGAACGGCTCCTGCCGCGTAGACCAGCTCCTGCGGCACCATGACACAGTAAGTGCCGATGGTCTTCTGACCCTGCGGAACATCGGCGCCCTTCATGTCCACGTACACCCGTCCGAGGGTGTCGATAAACGTGTCGAAGCCGTCGGGCGCTCCCGAAAGCTCACGTATGCGGCGCAGATATTTCGCGGCAGTCTGAGTCTCCTTGCTGACGAAACGCCTGTCCTGACGCGCTTTGCGCTCCTGTTCTCTTGCTGTGGTCAACATATTACCGCCTCACTTTTTCCGCGGGCTCACAGCCCGACATCAGCTTTTTCCTCGACGACGAGTAAATCTTCGCCCCTGCGAAGGTCAGCGACAGCGCGTTGTCCTCGGGGCAGCAGCGGACGCATTCGCCGCACATTATGCAGTTCGCATCAGTGACGTCCGCCTTGCCGCGCTCGGTGTATATCTGCTTTATCCCCATGGGGCAGGCTTCGTAGCAGGCGCCGCATTCGGTGCAGGCGGTGCAGTCCTTCTTCACGCGGAACAGCGAGACTTTGTGGAACAGCCCCACCATATACCCTACGGGACAGACGCTGCAAAAGAGTCTCCGCTTGAAAAAGCTGCCTATCAGCACGAATATCATCAGAAATCCGCTGACGTAAAGGCTCGTGCTGATGCCTGCAAGTATCGGCGAAACGCTGACCATCGGGCAGAAGTTGCAGAAGTTGCCCCCTGCAAAGCAGAGCCCTGCGAACACCAGCACCAGCGTCCATTTTATCGGGGTGAGTGCCGCATACAGCTTTTCGTTCGCGGCGATACCCTCGGTCTTTGTCCTGCGGCGGAGCCTGTCCATCACGTCCTGTATCAGCCCCATCGGGCAGATAAATCCGCAGACCGCCCTGCCGAGCAGTATCACCGAAGCTGCCGTACTGCCGACGAACAGCAGTATCTTCTTTATCGGCAGCTGAAAGAGTTCGTTCAGGTGGGAGAGGTAGTAGCAGCTCGAAGCCGTCATCTCCTCACTGTTCCAGGGGCAGGAGAGGAGCGGCAGGCTAAGGCTCGACATCTTCAGCCCGAAGATCAGGCCGCCCCATATCAGCACCACCGCCGAGACGACCATGACCGTCCGGCGGACTATCATGAACAGAGCAGGCTTCTGCTTCGGGGCTCTGCCCGACTGCTTTGAGGTGTGTGCGTCGGCAAAGCGCGAGTACCGTCTGTCCGACTTCACCATCTGCTTTCTGAGCTTTACCACCAGCACTATCCCCACCGCCGAGAGCGCCGCGATGATGAAGAGCGGCACCAACGTCCTCAGATATTCAGCCGAGAACAGCTTCTCGAAGCTGACATCATAGTCGTTCACATCGAACTCGTAAAAGGGCAGCATCCACGAAAAATATGCAAGTGCCGCGAGCCCGCCGCAGACGAGAATGGTGACGATCAACTTTCTGCGTGACTTCATAGCGCCTTCTTCACCTCCCGATAACGGTTCTGCCCGAGCATTTCGGAGAATGCCTCAAGCCTGATGCGAAGCTGCTCAACGTCCTGATACTGATAGTCGGTCTCAAGCCTGAACACGGGTATCTCCTGCTCCGAGAACAGCTTTTCAAACCGCTCCAGCTCGAAGTCGTACTCTATCTGACCTTTCAGCACATGGTACACGACCCCTTCGATGCCGCCGCGGCTCACCAGCCACGACACGTATTGAAAGAGCGCGTCGTTCCTCACGAACGCCGACGATGCGTCATATCTCTGCCACACCGACGCTATCCCGCGGATGATGCTGTCGCGGCTGCCGCGGAGAAGGGCGCGGTCGTAGGAGATGTACGCTTTCAGCGCCGCCGAGTCCGCCGTTTCGGCTGCCGAGAGCCCCGTCTCGCGGATAAGGAAGGGTATCTTGTAATTCGGGAAGACGACGGGGGAGCCCATCAGCAGTACCCTCGGGGTCTGCCGACCCTTTACCGCCGTCCGTTTCGCCAGCTGTTCCACCCTCGCGGAGAGCTGTTCAAGTCGGAACGTCCATTCGTCGATGTCGTCGGTCAGGTAGTAACTGCCGCTGACCAGCATCCTCGCAGACTCGGTGATGATGTCGGGAAGTCCCCCCGACACGCCGAGAAACCTGCGAAGCGCCGCCCTCGCCCTCGAAACGCGCCTGACCGCCGATACCACCGACCACCCCGTGACGCGCACCCCCGTGCGCTCTGCGACCGCCGCAGTCATCGCCCGAAGCTGCCTGTAAAGCTCCTCTTCCGCGAAACTGCCGCTCCTGTCGGGCGGTATGTCCACAAGGCAGATGTCTCTGCCCTCGCTTTTCAGCTCGTATGCGGTCTTTCGCATACTGTCGCTCGTCAGCGGTATGATGAACAGCGACTGCGAAATGTCGGCGCCGTTCGGCTGATGCACGAAACCGAGTATCGAACGGCTGACGGGGTCGGTGTCTCTCGGCACAAGGTCGTCCGACCATGCCGTCGAAGCCTGACTTCCGCCTGCGAGCCAGTAGGGTCCCGCCCCTGCCGCATATATCAGCTCCTCTGGGATGCCCGTCCCCAGCACGACTACCTCGGGACAGACCCTCCCGTCCGCACAGGCTCGGCTGTACGCCGTGTCAAGAAAAAACCTCAGCTCCGTGAGCCGCTCGTTCTCCTGCCATATCTTGTTTATGGTGTCATAGCTCTCGCTGATGTAGGTGTTTTCGCTCTTTCCTGCCATATCATCACTCGTCCTTTTCAGTGGGTCCCCTGCCTATGATCAAAGTATACCTCACATCTTTGAGGGGATAATGGAGCAAGCGTGGAATGTCGGACCCGATTTGTGGAATAACCGTCGCCCAATGTGACCAAACAGTGAAAAGCCCTCCCTGCGTGTGGCAGAGAAGGCTTTAATTCCCCGGGGGAAAACCTTTCTGAAGAAAGGTTCTTCCCCCGGACCCCCTTTCCAAAGACTTTTAATATGTCGTCTGATGGATGCGGCTTGAAAGATAGACTATCACCGTTTCAAGAGTGAAGGTCTATCTGTAGAGGGTCACGTATTTGCAAAAACAAAAGGCGGGAGCAAGCCCCCGCCTACAGTTCTATCCTATTCAGTTGTTATCTCATGAAGCGGTGATAGCCTGTCTTTCCGACCACGACTAACAACCGACATATTAAAAGTTTTAGGAAGGGGGTTTGGGGGAGAACCCTTTTTCAAAAGGGTTTCCCCCAATTCAACGCTCTCGTCCCCAAGAAAAGCTCACTCCGACTGAGCGAACTGGCTTTCGTGGCGTGCGAAGAAGTCGGTTCTGGGGGGGAGGAATTTCAGCTTGTGGCCGTTTTCGACGAAGTAGGTGAGCGGTTCAAAGATGGTATCCCAGGACCAGATGCGTTCATCGACCTGCAAGTAGTCGCGGAGTTTTTCGGTGCCGAAGGGTGCCATCGGGTGAAGCAGGACGCCTGCGGTCTTCACGATATGGAAGAGGTTTGCGAGAGCCTGCGAGATCTCCTCATCGGAGAGGTCATCGGGCTTTGCGAGAGCCTTTGCCATGTACTTGCTGCCGTTTCTGATATAGCTGTCGAGTACGTAAGTACACTGATGGAACGCGAACCTTGCCATCTGGCGCTCGTAGTCGAGGACTGCCTTTTTAGCATCGGCGAGTATTTTTTCCTCGGGAGCGCAGTCGGGCAGGACGCCGTCGAAGCGTTTCTGCAAGGTGTAGAACGCAGTGCGGATCATGCGGTTGTATACGTTCGTGAGCAGTGCGTTCTTGGTCACGGGGTCGGTGAATTTCGGGTCGTTTATCGGCTGACCCTCTGCCTTGAGTGCGGCTTCTTCTTCGAGGAGCGGCTTGTTGAAGGGCTTCGGGAAGAAGGAAACGCTCTGCTGACCGAGACCGAACTCCAGCCAGTGCATCCTGAGCTGTTCGGGGGTGTAGTAATCAAGTAGGTCGTCAGCC
This sequence comes from Ruminococcus sp. YE71, assembly GCF_900119155.1. Classification (GTDB taxonomy): domain Bacteria; phylum Bacillota; class Clostridia; order Oscillospirales; family Ruminococcaceae; genus YE71. The sequence continues at coordinate 33,783 of NZ_FPIR01000007.1, forward strand.
ATCGGCGGCTTGACCGAGCCCGAGCTGGAAGCCTTCTTGTTCAGGAAGAGGATGTGGTGGTTCGCGACGATGACGGGCATCTGGAGCTCGCCCTCGGCGGGGTCGGCGGTCTTTTCGGCGCTTTCCTGCTGAGCCATCCACATAGCAGGCTCTGCGATACCGTAGAAGTAGATATTATCCTGACCGATGAACTGGTAAACGGTAGCATCCTTGCTGCACCAGTAGTCCTTCCATTCTGCGCGGTCTCTGCCCTGCTGTTCGAGGTAGGTCTGAGTGAAGGAGATAGGCGCCCACAGGGATTCGGGCCATACCCATACGGTCAGACCCTCAACGCCGTCCATAACAGGTGCAGGCACGCCCCACTCGATATTGCCCGTAAGTCTGAACGGAACGAGGGTCTTGCCCGTGCGGTAGCGGATGCCGTTCTCGGCGAGCACATGGCAGGCGGCATCGCAGTCTGCGAGCTCGTTGAACAGGATGGTGAACGAAGGCTTTTTCTTCTCTTCGAGGTATTCATGTGCGGGGAGCTGATCCTTTATTGCGAGGTATTTTTCCTCGAAATCGCGCTTGATGTAGATCATCGGCTGTTTGAGGAACTCGTCGATGGTCTTCCACACAACGGGACGGATATCCTTGCGTTTTTTGAGGGTCTCGACCCAGTCCTTCATGAGTTTCTCGTAAGCGCCGAGCTTGAAGTACCAGTTGGTAACGGGCTTCATGGTAGGTCTTTCGCCCGTCAGGGTGCTGATGGGGTCGATGAGCATTTCGGGCATATACTGATGGCCGAGGTCGCACTCATCGGCGTAGCCCTTTTCGGAGCAGCAGCCTTCAACGGGGCATTTGCCGACGACCTGTCTGCCGTTGAGGAACACGCCTGCCTTCTCATCGAAGAACTGCATAGTGGAGATCTGTTCCAGCTGTCCCTTTTTGTGCAGTGAGGAGATGAACTTATCGGTGACTTCGGCGTGTATCTCCTTCGAGCGGCCGAGACCCGAAGCCGCGAAGAGGTTCGGCTCGATACCGTAAGCGTCGAGGGTCTCCTTCTGCTTATTGTGGTTTCTGCGGACGAAATCCTCAAGTGTGCCCTCAAACTCGCCCTTTTCCACCTTGACTCTCCAGCCCTCTGCGATAGGCGAACCGTAGCAGTCGGTACCGCTGACGAAAATAACGTTCTCCTTGCCTATCCTGTCGCGCAGGAATCTTGCGTAAGTATCGGCGAAAACGAGCATACCGCCTACGTGTCCGAAGTGGAGTTCCTTATTGCCGTAGGGCATACCGCCCGTTACGACTGCCCTTTTCGGGAATGTCGGGCGAGGTATCTCGAACGGCTTATTATTCTTTTCTTTTTTATCTGACATGATGGTTTTTTCCTTTCGGTGTTTTTGTGTCAACTTACATTATAGCACATTCTGTCTCGGATTTCAATAGATATTGTATGAAAATCGTCTTTTCGGGGCTTTTTGGGGGTTTCGGGGGATGTTTTTTTATTCGGCTTGCGCCGAATCTGGGGGTTTCACTCGAATCGCTTCGCTCTCTCGCGAAAATAAAATCGGCAAATCTTTTGTTCTTTAAAGAAAGGCGCGGACTTCTCAGTCTGCGCCTTTTGCGTCGTTTAGTTGGGGATTTGCCGATTTTATGGTTGGTGGGGGGATGTTGGTTCGCTTACTTTTCGGAGCGACCTCTCGGGGCGGGGACTCTGTCCCCGAGCCCCTGCTGGGGGACCCTTTGAAAAGGGTCACCCCAGACCCCTCCTAAACTTTTTTAGACTCTGGCGAGCACGCTTCTTTTGTGCGATTTTTGGGGGTGTTTTTTACAGTTCGCTTATTGCCTGCTTGATGCGCTCTATCGACTCGGTCTTTCCGAGAACGGTCATCAGCTCTGTTGCGCCGCCGGGAGTTACCGCTTTTCTGCCTACGGCTACTCTTACCGCCCACATAACAGCTCCGACTTTCTTCTCCTTCGATGCGGCAAACTCCTTCAGCTCCGCAAACAGCGTGTCATTGTCCCACTGTCCGATGCCTTCAAGTACGGGCAGCGCGTCAACAAGCACTTCCTTGCATATCTCGGGAGTCGTCTTGTTCTTCTTGTTGGTGTACAGGTCGCCCTCCATCGGCAGACGCGATACCACAAAATCCGACATCTCACGTATCTCCGCAAATGTCGCGATACGGCTGTGCAGAAGCTCCGCCAGCTTCTTCTTGTCAACGCTCTCGGCGCATATCTCGTCAAGTATCGGCAGTGCCTTCTTCTCGTACTCCTCGTCGGGGAGCTTCTTGATGTACTCGGAGTTGAACCATTTCAGCTTCTCGTAGTCGAATACCGCGGGCGACTTGCTCAGACCTTCCATCGAGAAGGACTTTTTCAGCTCGTCCATCGTGAAGAATTCCTCGTTCGAGTCCTTCGGGCACCAGCCGAGAAGTGCGATGTAGTTCACGATAGCCTCGGGCAGGTAGCCGTTATCCACAAGATCCTGGAAGCTTACCGCGCCGTGGCGCTTGGACAGCTTGGAAACGTTGCCCTCGGCGTCCTTGCCCATCAGCAGGGGCAGGTGAACGTAGTGCGGTCTCTCCCAGCCGAAAGCGTCGTAAAGCAGGCAGTATTTCGGGGTGGAAGTAAGGTATTCGTTACCGCGGACAACGTGAGTAACGCCCATCAGGTAGTCGTCGATGACGTGGCAGAAGTTATAGGTCGGGTAGCCGTCCGCCTTGATAAGTATCTGATCTCTCAGCTCGGAGTTATCCATCGTCACCTCGCCGTAGACCTCATCCACGTAGGAAGTAGTACCTTCGGAAGGCATTTTCTGGCGGATAACGTAAGGCTTGCCCTCAGCGAGGTTCTTCTCGACCTCTTCCTTGGAGAGGGAGCGGCAGTGACCGTCGTAGCCGCCGATACCCTTATCATCCTTGAGGGATTCAAGGCGTTCGGGGGTACAGAAGCAGTAGTAAGCGTGGCCGCTCGCGATGAGTTTTTCGGCGTATTCCTTATAGATAGGAAGGCGTTCGCTCTGGATATAGGGGCCGTGTTCGCCGCCGACAACGGGGCCTTCATCGTAGTCGATGCCTGTCATTTCGAGGGTTTTGAGAATAACATCGGTAGCACCCTCAACGAGGCGCACCTGATCGGTATCCTCGATACGGAGGATAAATTTACCGCCCTGAGATTTTGAGAGCAGGTAAGAATAGAGAGCTGTTCTAAGATTACCGATATGCATAAAGCCCGTCGGCGACGGTGCAAATCTTGTAGTTATCATTGGTATTACTCCTTTAGAATTTAATGCAAAAGTGAGACCCTCGCAAACGTCCCGTAAACGCCAGGGTCTAAAAAAGTTTAGGAGGGAGGGAGACCCCCGCCTTAGCTTCGCACGGCTACAAAGGGTCCCCCAGCAGGGGCTCGGGGACAGCGTCCCCGCCCACGAGAGGTCGCTCTGCCCCGTAAGCGCACAAACGTCCCCCACCAACCATAAAATCGGCAAATCCCAGCAAACCGTCAATAAAGGCTCGAAATGAAAAAATCATCACAAACCATCAAGAACAATAGATTTGCCGATTTTATTTTGGCGAGAGAGCGCAGCGATTCGAGCCAAAGACCCAGAGCGCGCCAGCGCTCAGATCCCCCTCAAACACAAACACAAAACAAAAACGACTGTCGAAAATCACTTATAAGGACTTGTAAGAGCATCGACCAGCTCGGGAAACTTCCACTCGGGCATCGGCTCTCTGTCCATCAGACCGAAATTCTCGCCGTTGCCGACAAAGGCATTGTTGTCCCACCAAACCATCGGAACGCCATGCTCCTTAGCCTGCTGAACATAGTACTTCGCGCAGGCAACTCTGTCGTCGAGGTTGTCCTTGTTGACCGTGCCGAACTCGCCCACGATAACGGGGATGTTCTTCGAGAGGAACAGGTCGTCAAGCGTGTAGAAGAAGTTGTCGATGTCGTTCTGACCCGAGGCTTCGTCCCACTTGTCCGTGCCCTTCGTGTCGAGCGCCAGCGAATACGGCAGATAAGCGTGAACGGATACGATCACCTTGTCGTCGCCCTCGGGCAGCCATACGTCCTGCAACGCAACTCTCGACGAGGACGCCGCATAACCCGTCAGCATCAGATGACGCTTCGCATTGTTGCCGCCGCTCTCACGAACCGTATTGTAGAACGCCTGCGCATACTCCGCAACGATGGCACGGCTGTCCGCGTTGCCGCCGTTCCACTCCATAGCAGTGCCTCTCATTCTCGGCTCGTTCAGACCCTCGAAGATGAGGTGCTCGTCATAGCCCTTGAACTCCTCGGCGATCTGCTTCCACAGCGCCGTCAGCTGCTCAAGATCCTGTTCCTTGTCCTCGGCAGTCGGGAAATACCACTCCTCGTGATGGGTGTTCAGGATGACGAACAGCCCGTTGTTGATGCCGTAATCCACGATCTCGTGAACTCTCGCCATCCACTCGGGGTCAACGTTGTAATTCTCGTCCATGTGCATACCCCACGAAACAGGTACTCTGAATACGTTGAAGCCCGAATCTTTCAGCAGCGCACACATCGGCTCGGATGTTTTGTTCGGCTGCCACGATACCTCCGCCGCAACTGTCGAATTGCCCGTGGCATCCATTGTGTTGCCGAGATTCCAGCCGATGGTCATTTCTTTTACAAGCTCTGTCGAGGGAATGTCACGTATCTCCATCTCAACAGGCTCCTTTTTCTCCTCTGCCTGCGAGGACTCCGACGCGGCATCGCTGCCCGATCCGCCGTTCGCAGAACTGCTGTCTTTTCCGCCGCAGGAAGTCATTACGCCCATGCCAAGCGTGACCGCCAGCATCGCCGCAAGAAGTCTCTTTAATTTCATAAATAACCGCCTTTCAAATTGGTGCATATACGTGTGGTTTTCTTGGGGGAGCTCCCCGTCAGGTGTCCGTAGCGCCTTTGTGTTCTTCTTTTACGAGGTAGTCGAATATCTCAAAGGTCTCGTCCTCGTCGTCGGGTCTGGCGACGACGCCGAGCCAGTCGGGGGCGTTGGTCAGATCGGTGCGGAGGTGTTCGCGTGAGATGCGTTCAGCCTCTTTGCGTGCGTTGCGGGTGTTGACCTCGTCCTTAACGAGGCAGTAGAGCACCGAGCAGACGGGCACAGCGACGAACATTCCGAAGATACCGCCCACGTCGCCGCCGACGGTGATAGCGAACAGCACCCACATACTGGGCAGTCCGACGGAGCTTCCGACGACTCTCGGGTAGATGAGGTTGTTCTCGACCTGCTGTAGGATTATCAGGAAAACGAGGAATATGAGAGCCTGTTTTGCGGAAGTGATGAGTATCAGAAACGCTCCGAGACCCATTCCGATGAACGCGCCGACTATCGGGATGAACGCGGTCAGAGCGACGAGCGCACCGATAGTGCCTGCGTAGGGCAGGCGAAGTACCGTCATGCCGATGAAGCACAGGGAGCCCAGTATGCAGGCTTCAAGACCCTGTCCCGAAATGAAGTTCGAGAAAGTCTCCTTTGACAGGTTCCCGACGTGTGCGAGCCTTGCCGACAGTTTTTCGGGAAGGTACGCTGTAGTGATGCGGTAGAGCTGATTTTTCAGCTGTTCCTTCTGTGCCAGCACGTAAATCGAGAACACGAGACCTATCACGAAATTCGTGATACCCTTCATCGTGCCCGAAGCCACCGACATCACGTTTCCGAGTGTATCGGTCACTATCGAGGAATTCCCGATCTTGTCCATAACGGTCTTTGTGACCTTAGACTGCGTGATATCGGCTTTTTTGAGCCATTCGTTTATCTCGGGGTTGTCGTTGAGCAGTTTGAACACCTTATCGGTGAAATTCGGGAACTGGTCGTAGAGTGCCAGCACCGTTTCCTTGACCGAAGGTATCACCAGTGCCAGCACCGCCGACACCAGCCCGATGCACAGGACGTAAGTTGCAAGGAGCGACACGGGGCGTGAGATCTTCGTGCTCACCTTCCATCGGGGAGTCGTATCCTTTTTATAAAAGACCTTCCCCTCGATGATCCTCATGGGAACGTTCAGTATCATCGCGATGACCGTTCCGATAACGAATGCTGAAAGTATCTCCGCACCGAGTGAGAGCCAGTGCTCGATGGTCTTGTACTGGGTCAGTCCCCAGTAGAGTACCACTCCGATTATCACTATCGCTAAGGTCTCCCAAAAATTTCTGTGTTTCTTTTTCATTTTTGTTTTCCTTGTTTTTTGTGGTTTTTGGTTTTTTGGGGGGGGTTGTTTTTTTGGAGTTTTTTGTTTTGCCTTCGGCAAAATTGGGGGTTTCACTCGAATCGCTTCGCTCTCTCGCGAAAATAAAATCGGCAAATCTGATTGTTCTTGATTTATGGTGATGGCTTTTCATTTTGCGCCTTTTGGGACGTTTTGTTGGGGATTTGCCGATTTTATGTTTTGGTTTTTGTCGGTTCGGGTCGTTTTGTTGCGCCTTCGGCGCAATCGAGAGTTTCACTCTCGTGCTCTTGATCGGGGACTTCTCGCCCCCGAACCCCCCGCCAGCGCGAGCCGGCGCTGGACCCGCCTGTTCTCTGGCGTGTACGCTTCGTTTGCTATTAATCCAATGCCATTGTCATTATCGGCTTCAGTACGTCGCCGCCTGCGGGTACCATCGGCAGTACGTTTACATCCTTATCTATTACACACTCCACAAGACACGGTCTGCCGCATTCAAGCGCTTTCTTCAGTCCTGCTTCTATCTCGTCCTTCTTCGTGATGCGGACACCCTCGATACCGAACGCTTCCGCCAGCTTCATATAATCCGTGCCTCTGTCAAGCGTCGTCTGCGAGAATCTCTTATCATAGAACAGTCTCTGCCACTGACGCACCATTCCCAGTACGTTATTCGTGAACACCAGCTCGATAACGGGCAGCTGATGCTTCGCAAGCGTCGAAAGCTCATTACAGTTCATGAAGAAACTGCCGTCGCCTGCGATATTTACTACCGTCTTGTCGGGATTGCCGACCTTCGCACCGATGGACGCGCCCAGACCGTAGCCCATAGTACCCAGACCGCCGCTCGAAGCGAAAGTCCTCGGCTCGGTGAAGTCATAGAACTGCGCCGCCCACATCTGATGCTGACCTACCTCGGTCGTGATGATCGCCTTCGCGTCGGTGAGACGGTTCAGGGTCTCGATGACCTCGTTCGGGAGAACCTCATCGGGGTCGTGGATAGGCTGCATGGTGAGGGGATATTTCTTCTTCCACTCGGCGATCTGTGCGATCCACTCGGGGTGTCTCGTCTGGGGGATGAGCTCGTTGAGTCTGGTGAGCACGTACTTGAGGTCGCCGTTTACGTAGCAGTCGGGAACGACGTTCTTGCCGATCTCGGCAGGGTCGATCTCAACGTGGATGATCTTGGTATGCTTACCGAAAGTCTTGGTATTGAGCGCCACTCTGTCCGAGAATCTCGAACCGAGAACGATCATGAGGTCGCAGTCGCGGAGTGCGCGGGAAGCGGTCTTGGTGCCGTGCATACCGAGCATACCGACGTAGCGCTCATCCTTATTATAGAATGCCGACTGTCCCATCAGCGAGAGGGCGATAGGGGCGTCGATGCGGTTGACGAGTTCGCCGAGTGCGCCCTCAGCGTCGCAGGAAACGACGCCGCCGCCAGCGTAGATGAACGGTCTTTCGCTCGCCTTGATGAGTTCGGCGGCGCGGTCGATCTGTTCGTTTATATCGTCGGGGTTATGGTTTACGATCTCGACGGGGGTCTTTCTGACGTACTCGGTAACAGCCGCGGTAACGTCCTTCGGGATGTCGATAAGCACGGGGCCTTTTCTGCCCTCATTCGCGATACGGAAAGCGTCGCGGACGGTGTCAGCAAGGTCGTTGACATCCTTGACGATGAAGTTATGCTTGGTGATAGGCATGGTGATGCCGCAGATATCGACTTCCTGGAAGGAGTCGAGACCCAGCGAGGAAGTGCCCACGTTGCCTGTGATAGCCACAACGGGGATAGAATCCATATTCGCGGTAGCAAGACCTGTCACGAGGTTGGTCGCACCAGGGCCCGAGGTCGCGATGACTACGCCTGTTTTGCCTGTAGTACGGGCAAATCCGTCTGCCGCGTGGCTTGCCGCCTGTTCGTGAGCGGTGATGATGTGGGTTATCCTGTCGGAATACTTGTAGAGTGCGTCATAGATATTGAGCACCGCTCCGCCTGGGTAACCGAACACCGTATCCGCTCCCTGTTCAAGGAGACATTCGAGTAATATTTCAGAACCGTTTAACTGCATTATTGATCCCTCCGAAAAATATGCATATACTGCACTGTCGTAGTACAGCGCTGCCAAAGTATACACATCTATTATACTACATCCAACACGCTTTGTCAATGGTCGTGCATCGGAATTTGCAGGAGTGACTGCGGGGACTCTTTTGGAAAACCTTTTTGAAAAAGGGGTATCCCCTTGTCAAAAAGACGTTCATGAGCGCAAAAAAACGGCGGGAGCAAGCCCCCGCCCTACAGATAGACATTTTCTCATGAAATGGTGAGAGTCTGTCTTCCGCGCCACAACTAACGAACGACATATTAAAAGCCTTTGGAAGGGGGGTTCCCCCAGGGAATCCCGCAGTCAGCACAGCTGTTTAGTAGTCCTTCGGGTGGTCGAAGTTTCCAGAGACTTTCTGGGTCATCACTTCGTTGATGAATGCGTCGGGGTCGGCTTCCTTTACGGCTTTCAGCACCATCTTCGACTGGGACGCCGACACCACCGAATACACCACGTTCCGCTCACAATGCTCATACGAGCCTTCGCCTTCGAGTATCGTCGCGCCGTGACCGCTCGTAACGTCGATCGCGCTGCACACCTCGTTCGGCTTCTCCGTCACGATAAAAAACGTGCTCTGCCGATACTTCTTGTACAGAACGTGCAGAACCGATGTCGTCACGAACTGGAAGATGATCGAATACAGCGCCTTCTCCCAGCCGAAAAGGAACCCTGCCGCAGTCAGCACCAGCGCGTTGAACGCCAGGATGATATTGAACGAGTCGATGCCGCGCTTCTCCGAGAGGAATATCGAAATGAAATCAGTTCCTCCCGACGTCGCGCCGTTGTTCAGGCATATCGCGATAGCCGCACCGTCTATCATTCCGCCGAATACCGAGATAAGCAGTATGTCCTCGGTCACAGTGCAGGCAGGGATGAGGTCGGTGAAAATGCCGCTCTCGACTATCAGCAGGCATGAGTATAACGTGAACCGCCTGCCCAGATACCTGAAACCGATGTACACAGGCACGACGTTTAGCGCTGTGTTCACGATGCTGTACGGCAGCTCTGTCCCCGTCATGTTCTTCACCAGTCGTATCACCAACAGCGAAAGACTCGCGACTCCGCCCGGATAAAGCCCGCCCGTCGCAACGAACGTCTTGTAGTTCAGCGCCATGATGAGCGCCGATATCGTCACCGCAACAGCCGTCATGTAAGGTCTCGTTTTCCTGTTTTCCATAATATCACGACCCTCCGCCGCAGCCCCAAAAGCTGCACCGATTATTTATGGAACCAATTATATCACAAACATAACTACCTGTCAATACCGCACGCTACCACAGCATTCTGCTCACATATCACTCCGCTAAAGCCGCGGCCGAGGGGGGGGAATAACCAGTGGAAACCCACCTTCCGATACACAAACAAAAAAGGTGGGAGCAATCTCCCACCCTAAAAAAATACAAATCTTATCTCTTGAAATGGTGACAGTCTATCTTCCCAACCACATCTAACGAACGACATATTAAAAGTTTTAGGAAGGGGGTTTGGGGGAGAACCCTTTTTTCAAAAGGGTTTCCCCCAAGAATACCCGCACTCACTTCACCGAGAAATGCTTTTCAGTTCTTTGTGGCGTTCTTTGAAGGAGCGTTTTGAGTCGTACATTGCCTTGTCTGCGCGGAGGAGGGCTTGTTCTATGTCGGGCTCGTCGGGGAGCCAGTCGGACATACCTGCCGCGATGGAGTAGCGTTCCCAGGGCATCCTGTCGGTGTGGGAGTATGATTCATCGCAGGCGTCGCGGAGTTTTTGCAGCAGTTTCTCGCGGTCGCTGAAATCAGCGTTTCGGAGCACTGCGACGAACTCATCGCCGCCGATACGGAACACGGGTGAGTACCTGAATATCTCGCATATCAGACCGCAGCAGCCGCAGAGGTACTTATCGCCTGCGTCGTGTCCGAACGTATCGTTAACATTTTTCAGCACATTGACGTCGAGCATGACCACAGCCGTCGGCGTGTGGGAAGTCTTGTGTTTTTCCGCGAGTTCGGCGGTCAGGCGGTTGAATGCGGACTTGCTGCCCACGCCCGTGAGGGCGTCCTTGAAGGCTAATTTGCTTATCTCGCCTATCCTGCTGTCCTTTTCCGAGATAGCGTTTTCCGCCTCGGACAGGTCATCCGACAGCTGTTTTGCTATCTGAGTGTTCTTGTTCGAGCGGATGATGATAACGAGCTGTACCGCAAGTATCGTGAGTGCCGCGGCGAAGATAAATATCAGCGGTCTTTTCAGCCGTCGGAGCGAAGAAGTCGCGTCGATGACCGACACGCAGAACCAGTCGTTTGCAACAGTTGTGGTATAAACGATATAATCCGCGCCCTCATATCTGAGGAAGAAGTAGTTCTCATCGGTGGAGCGCAGTTCGTCTATCAGCGCGTTGCCGAACGAGCCCGGCTCGGTAAAGTAGCACTTGCCGATCTCCGACTTATCGGAGTGAGCGAGCACCTTATACTCGCGGTTGAGGACTATCTCGGCGTAGGATTTTCCGTGAGCGGTAAGATCCTCGGCTATTTTTTGCAGCTGATCCATCGAGAAGTCCATAGCGATAACGCTCTTAACGTCGCAGAGCGTTTTTGAAAGCGTGATGATATTCCGGTGCGTCCTGCTGTCAACATAAGGCCCCACCACCGACACTCTGCCGATGTTCGCCTTCGCCTCAACGTACCACGGGCGTTCCAGCGGAGCGTAATCCGTTTCGGGCACCCATCCCGTACCGTCGAGGTAGCCGTTGTTGATACACCCGTAGAATCCGGGGCTGTTCCCCGAAGTGATATTTGAAACAGCTATGGACTGATTTTCCAGATACGCAAGTATCTCCTCCTGCGAGTTCCCGTTGCGTATCATATTATCGAGGGTATAGCCTGTCATCCTCAGCACATCCACGCCCGAGGACAGGTATTTGTCTATCTGTTCCGCAGAAGTTTCGGCGTTCAGCTCGCCTATCTTCGTGATATGCTCTCTTGTTTCCGCGTAGAGCATGGAATAATACACGATTATGCCGACCACAAAGAACATTACTATCAGCGTGGTGAAGATCATGCTCTGAACGGCGAAATATCCGCTTAGTTTTCGTTTCTTCATCTGTGTCAAGTCTTTCCGTTATTTGTTGTGTGGGTTTTTGGGTGTGTGGTGGGGTGCGGGGGGCGAAATCGCTGACGCGATTTTTGGGGTTGTGCGCTTACGGGTTAGAGCGACCTCTCGGGGGCGGGGACTCTGTCCCCGAGCCCCTGCGGGGGGGGACCCTTTGAAAAGGGTCTCCCCCAGACCCCCTCCTAAACTTTTTTAGCCTCTGGCGAACACGGGACTGTTGTGCGTTTTGGGATGATGTTATTTTACTATCGTTATGTCGCTTCCGAACCACTTGGCGGAAATGTTCTTTAACGTACCGTCTGCTCTCATCTCACTGATCGTTTCCTGTACTTTCTCACATAACGCTTTGTCATTCTTCCTGAATCCTACGGCAAATACTTCATCCCCGAGACTCTCGGGCAATACAAAAAACCTGTCGTCACTCATGGATATATAATAGTATGCATTCACCGAATCAATGAACGTTACATCAAGCTCTCCCTGCCTTAAACCCTGCATCAGCCCGATATTGTCATCATATGTCAAAACTTCGTTTTCAGTGCTCAGCTCCGAACCCTCAAGTACTTCCTGCGTCGTCGAACCCGATTGTACACCTATTTTTTTGCCCTTGATGTCCTGCTTGCTCCTGATGTCGCTCCCGCTCGCTACTACCAGTACCAGCTCGTTCCTCAGATACGGCTTCGAGATGCACATCGCTTCTTCCCTCTCGGGCGATACCGACATCCCGTTCCAGATGCAGTCTATCCTTCCGCTGTTCAGCTCTTCCTCTTTCGCATCCCAGTCGATGGGCTGCTTGACTAAGGTGATGCCCAGCCTGTCACAGACCTCCTGCGCTACGTCTATATCGAACCCGACTATCTCGCCGTTCTCATCGGTGTAGCCCATAGGCGGATAGTTCACGTCAAGCCCCAGTACCAGCTGTTTCGCACTGAGTACCTTCTGAAGCGACTTATCCTCTTCAGAACCGCCGCTTCCCCCACAGCCTGCAAGAGCCATCATCAGCACAGCTGCGGCAGTTACTGTTATAAGTCTTTTCAGCCATGTTTTTATCATATGTTTCTGCCCTGCCTTTTTACGAACATATTACGTCATTATGATTATACAACATTTTAACGGAAAAGTCAACGCCGCCTGTACCTCCCCCGCCGCGGAAACGTCGGAGCCTGCGTATTTTTTTCGTTCAAAAATAGTTCCTTGACTTTCTCTGCGGTGTGTGGTAGAATAGTAATCGGTTTTGTAAACACAACTTTTTTAGGAGGTACACGATGAGTTTTAAATTATCGGAATGGTCCGATCTGTCAAAAAGATCACGGGTGATATTCTACACCGTATCTTTCGCACTGCTTGCGGCTTCGCTGCTGTTCAAGCTGGGCAGACACGGCTTTTCCTCACTGACGGGCGGAACGGCTGCTTTCCATACGGCTGCCGTGCTGATATGTATAGCCGCGGCGGCGGCGGCACTGCCGTTTCTGCACAAGCTCTCTGCCGAGAAGAATTTTCTTATCATATGGACGCTTCTGAGTATGCTGTTCATGTTCTCGGGAACGCTTTTCAAAGCCGCCGATGAGAACGGACATTTTTACCGCAGCTTCGAGATCTCGAAGGGCTACGCGGTATCGGAAGTTCAGGAGAGCAGCGGACAGGGCGGACGCGAGCTCCCCCTCGACGTCGATCTCAAACTCCTGCGCGACAGCTGGGGCTCATTCTCCGAGAACAAGGACATGACCCTCACCGAGGACGAGCCCTTCATCATCTTCACGAACCTTTCCCTCTACTGCCCCGTTTCCTACCTGCCCCAGTCGGCGGGCATACTGATAGCACGCCTGTTCACCAAGAACATCGCGGTCATCGCATACGCAGGCAGGATAGCAAACTGGCTCGCGATAACCATCATGACATACTTCGCGATAAAGGTGATGCCCGTCAAGAAAGAACTGATGCTCATCTTCGCGTTGCTGCCGATGAACATCTACGAAGCTACCTCGATGGCACCCGACGGACTGGTCGTGGCACTCTCCATGCTGATGTTCGCATACGTGCTCTACCTGCGGTTTGAACAGACCGACACCCTCTCGGTAAGACAGTACATCCTGCTGTACCTGATGGCCTGGTCGATAAGCCTTTTGAAGATAGTGTATCTGCCCATATGCATGATATACTTCCTCATCCCCGCCGAACGCTTCGGCAGCACCCGAAACAAGATCATCCACGCCGTAGTGATGGCACTGCTGGCAGTCGGCAGCAACCTCATATGGCTCATGATATGCAAGCGCTTCCTGACTATCCCCGGCACCGATTCGTCCGAACAGCTCAGATACGTCCTGCATGACCCCCTTAACTACGTTAAGGTAATGATAAGAACTGCCCTTCACGGCGCTCCGAGATGGATGCTCATGATGATAGGCGGCTACCTCGGCGCTCTTAATATCGAGACCAGCAAACTGCTGGCTCTGGTCTATATGCTCCTGCTCGTCACAGCGTTCATCGACTTCCCGAAGGCTTCGGCTTTCATTAAGGCGAAAAAGAACGGCACCCCCCGCGAAAAAACCATCCGGTCGGAAAACGTCATCTTCGGTCTTATCGTATTCTCGATACTTATGCTTATTGCCGCAAGTATCTATATCGAATGGAACGCCCCTCACAGCGACGTGATAGTCGGCGTTCAGGGACGCTATTTCATAGCCCTCCTCCTCCCCCTCTACTTCGCATTCCATAACGCTACCCGCGCCTACAACGATACCGACCCCTGCCCCGAGACCCGCACCGCCCTCAGCGAGTACATCATCCTTCTCGTAAACGCCTGCGCAGGCCTCGATGTCCTCTTCGCTTGTCTCTGAGCTCTTTACGTGGGAGTGTGCAGCCGGGGGGAGAGACCTTTCTGAAGAAAGGCTCTCTCCGCTTCAAGAGTGACCATCTGATAAATTCCGCAAAGGATGCGTCACGCTCTCATGAACGTCTTTTTGGCAAGGGGTAAGCTATACAGCAGAAAAACCGCAAGCGAACGGCGCCTGCGGTTTTTTTGTTATATTGGTTCGGGCTGGGAGGTCACGGGTTCTATGGACCTGATCTGACCGTCCACGAGTCTCACGAGTTTGGTGCCGTACTTGGCGGCGGGTTCGGAGTGGGTCACCTGAACTATTGTTTTGTTGTACTTTTGGTTTATCTCTCTGAAAAGCTGCATGATGCCCGTTCCTGTTTTGGTATCGAGGTTTCCGATAGGCTCATCGAGGAACAGTATCTTGGGGTCGAAGACGAGGGAGCGGGCTATCGCGACTCTCTGCTGCTGACCGCCCGAGAGTTCGCGGGGAGTCAGTTTCCGCTTATCCTCCATACCGATTATTTTGAGGCATTCGTCGAGCTTATCGCTGTAATCCGAGCGTTTTTTGCCTGCTATCATCAGCGGCAGGGAGATATTATCCTCAACGCTGAGGTTCGGCACCAGATTATAGAACTGGAACACGAAGCCGACCTCTTCGTTCCTCATACGGCAGAGTTCCTTATCTTTCAGCGTGCTGAGGTCGGTGCCGTTTATCTTCACCGAGCCCGAAGTCGGCATATCGAGGCCGCCGAGGAGGTACAGCAGAGTAGATTTTCCGCCGCCAGAGGGTCCCATTATCGAAACGAAGTCCCCCTCTTCCACCGTGAGATTTATATCTTTCAGAACGTGTGCTTCTTCCTTGCCGTTCCGAAACTTTCTGTTTACATCAGTAACTTCTATAACACTCATTTTTATCTCTTCCTCCTGTTCTTATTCGTACTTGAGCTCTTCCACGACTTTCAGTCTGCCGATGTTCTTCATCGAGCCTGCCGAAGCGAGGAATATTACGAACGCCACTACCGCAAGGTATATCGGGAAAGACTTCCAGCTGAACGCTATGTCAAATGCCATGCCCGAAGCGGTGAGCATTTTCTGTGCGAGCCTGCACAGCAGTATCGTGTAGGGTATGGACGTTACCGCGCTCCAGATAACGCCCGTGATGCTCTCGGTGAGTATCAGTCTGCGTCTCTGTGAGATGTTCATTCCCACGGATGCCATGACCGCGAACTCCTTCCTGCGCTGTGCAAAGCAGATGGAGATGTTGTTGAATATACCGATGGAAGCGATGACCAGTGCAAGGTAGGTGAATATCTTCATGATGTCGATTATCATCTTGTTGCTTGCGATGTTGTTATCGACCATTTCCTGCTTTGTGATGTAGGTCGCGCCGAGGTCGCTTATCGCCTCTTTCAGCTCCTTCTCGACCTTGTCCGCGTCAGCGCCGTCCTTGCGGAAGAAGGTCAGCATGGAAGATTCCTTCTGGCGGAAAATGTCTCTTATCTTGTCCTCGTGCATGAGTATCAGGATGCCGCCGTTGAGCTGACCGCCGTCGAATTCGCCGATTATCTCAAAGCTGTCCTTGATGCCGCCCACATCCAGATCAATAGTGTCGCCGACCTTCTTGTTTATCTTTTTGAGGGCGGCTGTGGATACCATTATCACCTTGTCATCCGAGTCAGTGTACTTTTTGTACTGAGCGTCGGTCTTGCCCTCGCGGAGTTTCAGGTATTCGCCCCACTCCGCGAACCTGTCGGGATCGGCAGCCATCACGAGGATGCTGTATTCATCCACCGCCGAGTAAGCGTATGTGTGGGTGCATATCCTGTCGCCGTCGATACCGTCGATGGCGGAGATCTTCTCAACCAGCTTCTCGGTGGTCGTAACGTCGGTGTTGCTGGGGATAGCATTCGTCACCTGATAGTCGTAATTGAGCTTCGTGTAAGCGTCGATGATAAAATCGGTCATGCTGTCGCCGATGGAAGCTATGAGCATTACCGACGACATGGTGAGTACCAGCAGGGTGATGTTGCCCCTGAGCAGCTTGGAAGTCTTGATAGCGTTCAGCGCGAGGAAGGCCGTGGTGTTCCCTCTGAAAAGGCCTGCTATCTTTCCTGCCGCCGCCTTGATGAACTTTCTCGACATCATCAGCATTCCCACGATGGCACCTGCGAGGAACACGCCGCCCAGCTGATCCACTGTCTCGTTGTTTATCACGGCGCCCGCAATCGAAACGACCAGCAGAAGCACGCCGATGATGAAGCGTACAGCGCCCTTCTTGTGCTGTGTCTCCATACGGTTGAGGATGACGTCCTTGGTCACGAGCTTGCGGATGCTGCGGATGGGTATCCATGCGGAGATCACCGACAGCAGGCAGGCGAATACAACGCCGATGGCTATATGAGTGCCGTTCACACGGAGCGGCATATAGATGCCGTAGTCCTTGAGGGGCGAGATCATTCTGGTCAGCAGTTCAAGACCGCCGAGGCCTGCTCCGACGCCGAACGCCGAACCGAAGATGCCGTAAAGCAGCGCCTCTATCGTGAGTATCTGCTCTATCTTCTTCTTGGTGGCGCCCTGGCTCATGAAGGTGCCGATGACCGTCATTCTCTCGGTGATTATCAGCTTGAACGCGCCGTAGATGATGATAACGCACACAACGCACACGATGGAGAGCATCACGTACAGACCAAGCGAGATGGATTCCGAGCCGTCCTTGCTGTCGTTCACCAGCTGAGCGGCGGCGACCTTGTCATTCTCGTCGTTGAAGTCGTCCACGAGCTTCTTTATGTTCTCGTAGCTCTTGTCCTCGGTATCGAACCTTGCGGTCAGCTGATTGTACCTGCCCTCCGCTCCGAGGAGCTGATTCAGGTACTCGTAGGGGACTGCCACGCTGAAGCTCTTCTTCGTGTCAGCGTAGAACATACCGTTGTTGGCGGCTATGCCCTTTATCTCGAAGTCGGTCTTTTCGCCGTTGATGGCTATCGTGAGCTTGTCGCCCATTTTCATTCCGCGCTCTTTGGCGATGCGGTCGGAGATGACGCATATCTTTTCGTTCACGTCCTCGATGCCGCCCTCGACCATGTCCTTGTCATAGCCCTTTCTGCCGCTCATTTTGACGTAGATTATCTCGTCCTCTTTCATAACGCCCGTAACGGCGATGCTGCCTTCAATATGCGAGACATCACCCTTGACAAGGCTCTCGTCGATGAACGGGTCGTCGGTGACGGAGGTTATCGCGATGTCCTGACCCTCCGCCGCTATCCTTGCAGGCTGTGTAAAGCTGTCAAGCAGTACATCGACCAGACCGAGACTCATTATCAGCAGCGACGTACAGCACATGATCGAGAAAATCAGCAGGAACAGCCTGCCTTTTTTCTCAAGCATATTCTTTGAAATGTACTTTAAGAATACTCCCAAAACAATTTCGCTCCCTTCTTTTTTTCTGTATTCAGATTATAGCACATGAATTCTTAAATAATCTTTAAGTTTTGTTTCGGGGCGAAAAAAGCCGTTCTGCGGGCATGATACCTGCAAAACGGCTTCGGTCTTTGCGAATACTTTTCCTGTCAATGTATATAATGTACGTCAGCTTTCGGTGCTGTCTTTGTCCTCTTTGCTTTCGGTGCTGTCGGCACTGTCGGTGCGGTCTTTCTTCCGTCCGAAGCCCTTGCCGCCGCGCATACCCATGTTCATCTGACCCAGCTTTTTCATGTCGAGGGAAGATGCGTCCACCAGCGAATCGGAGTTCTTCTGCTCCTCGGTCGTCGAGGGGATGCTGCCGTCCAGCTGACCCAGCACGCTCTGCGCCCTCAGCTGTCCGAACAGTTTCAGCGCGTCGATGCCCTCACAGTAAGCGTCGTACCCGTCGAAGGATGTCGTGTCCGACTCCACGTAACTGCCGATGAGACTGTTCAGCTGGTCAAGCTTCGCCGAGAACAGCCCCGACTGTATATACTCCTCGGCTATCTGACGGAGATACTCATGGTACTTTTCGCGGTACTCCTCTTTCTCCAGCAGCTTGCCGATTATCGGTCTGTCCTCTGCGGAAACGCCGTTGAACACCGTATCCACCGCGTAGTTTATCACGCTGTCGGCAGACTCGCCCTGATATGTACCGAAGGAGAGATTGTAGTCCCAGGGCAGCATCGAGAGCACGCCGTCAGACTCGGTCAGCACGTAGTTATGACCCATCATCGAGAAATAGCTGTCGAGGTTCACGAGGAACACGTTGCAGGCGGTGTAGCGCAGCACCTCGTCAACGTTGATGCAGCTTTCAAGGTCTTTGCCCTCGCTGATGGCTTTCAGGGACGCGATGAGGCGCTCGTGTTCTTCTTCGGTGGTCTTGGTGAGGTCGTTGTCGAAGATGTTTGAGTAGCTGTCTGCGCTGTCGTCGGTGTAGACAAGGCTGACGCCGTCGCGTCCGCCGTTCATCATGAAGTTTTTGCCGTCGCCGAAGCCCCCGGGCATCTCGGGACGTTCGCCGTCCTCACCCGTCTGCCCGAACTTCTTCTTCATCTCCTCGGGGTCGAAGCCGTCGGGCAGCTGCATATTTTCGGGGTCGAAGCCGTCGGGCATATCCCCGAGATCGGGCTTGCCGCCGCCCTTTCCGAAGCCGCCCATGTCCATCGACTCGGGCTTGTAGGCGGTCACGCCGCTGTCGGTGCCGTAATTTCGCTCGATGAAGCTGTCGTCCGTGTCCTCGATGGCGATGAAAAAGCCGTAGTACTCGCCGTTGACCGTTATCTTTGCGAAGGTACACAGCGAAGCGGGCACGTCCATGAACCTGAACAGGTCGTAGGACAGGTACTCTTTAAGATAGGTGCTGTCGGAGTACAGGTTGTTCAGCACCAGCTTGTCGAGACCGAAGCAGGTCTGACCGTCCTCGTACTTGCCGAAGTTTATTTTCAGGCTGTACCGCTGACTGTCGTCGGGCAGCTGATTCAGCGAGGTGTTGCCCTTGGTCTTGATGCCGACGTTTTCGAGGGTGGTGCCGTTCACGGTTATATTGCCGCTTATCCACGGCTTTGAAGCGGCGTTCTCCATAAGGTACGACCAGTCGTCGGCAGTCGTCTCGATACTGATGTCAAGCACCTCGCCGCCGAAGAGTTTTTCCGCATAGCCCGCGCTCTCTTCCGTTCCGTTCTTTTCCGAAAGGGTCACGACTTCGGAGCTGCTGCCCTTCTTTTCCGATGTTTCCGAGGCACTGCAAGCCGAAAAGCTGAGCACCAGTACCAGCGCAGTTATAAATGCTGCCGCTCTTTTCATTGTTTTTTCCTCCTCATACATACACTGTCGGAGCCGCCCTCCGATAACAACAGTATAACCCCCTATGCTTAATCAACGCTGAAAAACACCGCCCGAATTCTGAAATCTGTGTGAAAACGGCTTTTTAAAGCAATTTTAAGGTACATATGCTACAATGGCGCAAAGGTGGGATGTCTTATGAAAATACTGGTGATAGAGGACGAAAAACTGCTGGCGGATTCGCTGAAAACTCTGCTCTCTTCAAGGGGCTACGGCGCCGAGGCGGTCTATGACGGGGAAACGGGGCTGGCATACGCGGAGCTGAACATCTACGACCTTATCATACTGGACGTGATGCTCCCGAAAATGAACGGCTGGGCGGTGGCGGACGCTCTGAGAAAAAAGCACTGCTCCGTTCCCATACTCATGCTGACGGCGAGAGCCTCCATCGAAGACCGCATACACGGGCTCGACTCGGGGGCGGATTATTACCTTACGAAGCCCTTCGACAACCGCGAGCTGCTCGCCTGCGTGAACGCGCTGCTTCGGCGTCAGGGCGGACAGGTCAACGAGCTTTCCTACGGCAACACCATCCTCGACCTTGAGTCGGGGAAACTCATATGCAGGGAAAAGAACATCCGCCTTTCGGCACGCGAGTTCGAGGTCATGCGGATACTGATGAAGAGCGGCGGCAGCAACGTCTCGAAAGAAGCCCTGCTCACAAAGGTCTGGGGCTACGACTCAAACGCCGTGGAGAACCATGTCGAGGTCTACGTGGCGTTTCTGCGGAAGAAGCTGACGGGCATCGGCTCGGACATACGCATCGAGGCTGTCCGAAGGCTGGGATACCATCTGGAGGTGGCAGGCTGATGCTCAGACCGCTGAAAATAAAGTTCATGACCATCATCATGCTGATAGTGGCGGTCATGCTGGCGGGGATACTCGGGCTCGTGGTCTACTTCACAAAGACCAACACCGAACGGGACAGCATCAAGACCTTGCAGTCGATGCTGAGGATGGCGAGGATGCCCGTGCCGATGTCGCCGATGGGTGCGGCCATGGTCTCGGAGGAAGTCCCCTCGGCTGCGGACAGCAGCTGGAGCCCCGTTTTCGTGGTGCAGAGGGACGGCAGCGGCGAGCTTTTCGCTTTCGGCGGCACCGACTTCGACCTTAGCGACAAGGACTTCCTGACCGAGCTCACCGAGACCGCCGACAGCGCCGACGATACCAGCGGCGTGATGGGGGAGTACCATCTGCGGTGGGTCAGGGGTCGGACGGCGTTCGCCGAGACCTACATCTTTGCGGACATCACCGACGAGGAAAAGATGATACACGGGCTGGTGAGGGACTGCATACTTATCGGGGCGGCGGCGTTCATCCTGCTGTTTTTCTTGAGCCTGCTGCTGGTCGACCGCATACTGAGACCCACCGCCGAGGCAGTCAGGCGGCAGAGGGAGTTCATCGCCGACGCTTCACACGAGCTGAAAACGCCGCTGACCGTCATCATGACCAACGCCGAGATGATGACAGAGGACAGCTTTGACGAGGGCAGCCGACGGGAGTTCGCGGACAACATTCTGAAAATGTCGGGCAGGATGCGCGGGCTTATCGAGGGGATGCTCGAACTTGCGCGGATGGACGCTTCGGCAGCCGCCGCGGAGTTCGCCCCCACCGACCTGAGCGAGCTTGCGCGTGAGAACGTGATGATGTTCGAGCCGCTTTTCTACGAGAGCGAGAAAACGCTGACCTCGGACATCGCCGACGGTCTAACGGTCAGCGGACAGCGTGAAAAGCTCTCGCAGGTCATCGGGATACTGCTGGACAACGCGCTGAAATACTCCCGAAGCCGCTCGGAAGTGACGGTCACGCTGAGACCGCAGGGGAGCCATTGTCTGCTGTCGGTGACAAGCCGCGGCGACACCCTCTCGAAAGCCGATTGCAGGAATATTTTCAGGCGTTTCTACCGCATCGACAAGTCAAGGAACGACCGCAGCAGCTTCGGGCTGGGGCTGTCCATCGCCCAAAGCATCGTTTCCGAACACAAGGGCTCGATTCGCGCCGACAGCAGGGACGGGGTCAACCGTTTCAGCGTTCTTCTCGGTCGGGCGGGGAAATGAATATTTTTATACGGCAGTTTCTTCGGAGACTGCCGTTTTTTCCGCAAAACACACAATTTCCGCCAAATACACAAAAATGCAACAAAAATAATACAAAAAGTTGATGTGGATTTGTGCTTAATATGATATCATAAATTATAATGGTTAAAATATTTATCGTTAAAAAAGTAACAAATTATACTTTAGGCTTTAGGAGGAAAAAACAATGAAGAAAACATTCAGACGCTTGGCGGCTGCCGCTGCGTCGCTGA
This sequence comes from Ruminococcus sp. YE71, assembly GCF_900119155.1. Lineage (GTDB taxonomy): Bacteria > Bacillota > Clostridia > Oscillospirales > Ruminococcaceae > YE71. The sequence goes on from NZ_FPIR01000007.1 coordinate 55,575, forward strand.
CTGTGGCTATGAGCAGTTTTGCAGGTTCGGCTCAGCTGACTGCCAGCGCGGCTTACGGACAGGGCGGAAACGGCACCGCGATCATGGAGTACCTCGACCGCGGCATCTACGCGATCAAGTCGGGCAACGGTATGTTCGTCAGCTGGCGCTTCAACGCCAACGACGCCGATGAGACCGAGTTCAGGCTCTACCGCGACAACTCGCTCATCTACACGAGCAAGGCAGGCGCCCCCACCAATTACTGGGACGCAAACGGTTCCGCATCCTCGCAGTACCGCGTGGATACGGTCGTTAACGGCACGGTGAAGTCGTCCGACAACTGCAAGTTCAGCTCGGGCACCAACTATTTCGAGATCCCGCTCAGCAAGCCCGGCGACATCTACTCGCCGAACGACTGCTGCGTCGGCGACGTTGACGGCGACGGTCAGTATGAGATCTTCATGAAATGGGATCCCAGCGACTCGCAGGACAACTCCAAGACGGGCTACACCAGCAAGGTCTATATCGACTGCTACACCCTTGAGGGCAAACGGTTGTGGCGCGTTGACATGGGCGTGAACATCCGCGCAGGTCAGCACTACACCCAGATGTGCGTAGCTGACTTCGACTGCGACGGCAAGGCGGAGCTCATCACCAAGACCTCTGACGGCACGGTTGACGGCACAGGCAAGGCTATAGGCAACGCAAGCGCAGACTACCGCAGCAGCGCAGGCACCGTACTTACGGGCAACGAATATCTGACACTGTTCGAGGGTGCGACGGGCAAGGCGCTCGACACCATCGACTTCCCCGTTCCGAGAGGTGACGCAACAAGCAGCACCGCTAAGAGCACATGGGGCGACAACTACGGCAACCGCTGCGAGCGCTACAACTCGGGTATCGCGTATCTTGACGGCGTTCATCCGTCGGCGGTCTACGGCAGAGGCTACTACACAAGGCTCACGCTTTCGGCTATCGACGTCCGCAACGGCAAGCTGTCCAAGCGCTGGGTATATGACACGGGCTTCAACAAGAACGACCCCGCTTACGGCGACGGCAACCACAATCTTATGGTCGCTGACTTCGACAACGACGGCAAGCAGGAAGTCTGCATGGGTTCGTCCTGCTTCGACGATAACGGAAAGCTCCTCTGGTCAACGAATCAGGGACACGGCGACGCTATGCACGTCGGCGACCTCGACCCGACTAACGAGGGTATCGAGGCGTTCATCTGCCACGAGGACGGCAATTACGGTATCTCGATGGTAGACGGCAAGACGGGAAAACTCCTCTGGCACTACGACGGCGACAAGGACACGGGCAGATGCTGCGCAGACAATATCATCGCAGGCAACGGAATGGCTGAATGCTGGGGCGCAAGACCTGCTTATTCGGTTTACGACGCTAAGGGCAACAAGATAGGAAGCAAGGCTCCTGCCATGAACTTCCTCATCTACTGGGACGGCGACCTTGAGCGAGAGATACTCGACGGCACGACCATTACCAAGGCGACAGCCATCGACACGTATCAGACGATATTCAACGCTGACGGATGCGTATCCAACAACGGCACAAAGTCTGTTCCCTGCATGACCGCCGACCTCTTCGGAGACTGGCGCGAGGAAGTAATGTTCCGCACCGAGGACAACTCGAAGCTCCGCATCTACTGCACCAACACCGAGACAAGCTACCGCATGACCACCCTCATGCACGATATGCAGTACCGTATGCAGGACGGCTGTCAGCAGTCCTCCTACAACCAGCCTCCCCACACCAGCTACTATCTCGGAAGCGAGACGGGCGTTCCCGCAAGACCCAGCATCAAGCTGAACAACACTCCTCCCGAGCCCGTGAACGGCAAGCTGATAAGGAACTTCGTTGTCAAGGACACCGCTAACGCAGCAGGCTGGAAGCTGATGGATTCCAACACTACGGGCGGTCTCATCTACGGCGACAGAGACTTCACCTACACCGCACTTTCGACCGAGTTACAGGGCTGTGAGTACATCATGACCGCCTGCAACTCCAAGAATACCGACTCCGACCTCGCTGAGTTCTCGGCGGCGTCCGATACCGACGTATACGTAATGGTAGACACCCGTGAGGAAGCGGAGAACCTCGTTCCCGCATGGCTCAGCGGCTACACAAGGACCGACCTCACCGCAACTTCCAGCAACGGCGTTGACTTCGTGGCTTACAAGAAGAGCTTCAAGGAAGGCGAGAAGGTAGTCCTCGGAACAAACGGTATGACAGGCTATGTTGTAAACTACACCGTATTCGTTAAGGCTCCCGCTGCCGAAGTTGAAGTCACCCCCTTCTACGGCGACGCAAACTGCGACGGAATGATCGACGTCCGGGACACTGTAGCTATCATCCAAGCTATCAACGGCATCGCTCTCAGCGAGCAGGGCAGACTCAACGGCGACGTTGTCGGAAACGGCGACGGTCTTACCTACGACGACGCTATGGCTGTTATGAAGTACAGTCTCGGTCTCCTGAACGAGCTCAACGGTAAATAATTCCTGTCGCAAAACGGTGGGAATAACAGAATATCCCATTTGAAAAACAACGGCAGTTCGTGCTTTTTGCGCGGATTGCCGTTTTTATTAATGCATACTTCATATTTAATATAGAACAATATGAATGTTCAGAAAAGGGTAATATTATTCCATCATTTTGTCCACCCAAGTGTCATTTTGTGAGTTGCCAACATTGGCGCTATATGTTATAATGACTGAAAACGGAGGCGTTTGTTAAAACTTTTTATTTGAGGAGGTCTTTTTTATGCGATGGACAAAAACCATCAAGAGGATGTGTGTTGCAGCAGTCAGCGGCGCAATGCTGATGTCTATGCTCCCCGCGATGCCTGCCAGCGCGGCCGGAGTCTGCACCATCAACACAAACAAGACGTATCAGTACATCCGAGGTTTCGGCGGTATCGATATGCAGGAATGGCAGGGCTATTCTCTTTCGGAGGCTGAAAGAGCCCGCGTTTTCGGAAACGGCGACGGTCAGCTGGGTCTTACGATACTTCGTGTGTTCGTAAACCCCGACAAGAACAAGTGGAATCTGGCTCTGCCTGTTGCAAAGTACGCTTCAGAGCACGGCGTGACAGTGTTCGCGACCCCGTGGGAGCCGCCCTCCAATCTCGCTGAATCGGGCGGAACAAACGGCAAGCTCCACCTTCCCGAAAGGAATTACGGCGCTTACGCCACTCACCTGAACGACTTCGGCACCTACATGAAGAACAACGGTGTTGACCTTTACTCCATTTCCGTTCAGAACGAGCCTGACTACGCTCATGAATGGACATACTGGTCTCCTACAGAGACTACCAACTTCATCGCTAACTACGGCGACAGGATCACAAGCACAAGACTTATGTCTCCCGAGTCATTCCAGTACGGCGCATGGAACAACGGCAAGGACTACTACAAGAACATCCTGAACAATGCGAAGGCTTTCGCGAATACCGACGTATTCGGAACCCACTTCTACGGCACCAAGAGAAACCACATGGATTTCCCCGCTCTTGAAAACTGCGGCAAGGAGATCTGGATGACCGAGGTCTACACCTCTTCGGATGCAAACTCCGCAAACAACTGGCCTCAGGCTCTCGACGTTGCCGAGAACATCCACGACGGTCTCGTTGTCGGCAACATGAGCGTTTACACATGGTGGTACATCAAGAGAAGCTACAGCCTTATCGAGCAGAGCGGCAACAACGGCGCTATCACCAAGCGCGGCTACATGATGGCTCAGTACTCCAAGTACGTTCGTCCGGGCGACTTCCGCATCGACTGCACCGAGTCCCCCGACAGCAACCTGCTCATCTCCGCTTACAAGCACAGCGATTCTCAGATCGAAGTCGTTGCTATCAACAAGGGCACTTCTGACGTTTCTCAGCAGTTCTCCGTCGGCAACAGAGAGATCACCAAGGTAGACAGATACCGTTCTTCGCAGAATGAGAATCTTGCAAAGACCGCAAATCTCGACCACAACACTTCGACCTACTGGGCTAACCTTCCCGCAAAGAGCGTTTCGACCTTCGTTATCAATCTCAAGAGCGACGGCGTTCAGCTCCCCGACGATCCTCAGCCCCACACTGGCGACCCCATCACTCCCGACGCTAACGGCTACTACTACCACGACACCTTCGAGGACAGCGCCTGCGATTGGGAAGCAAGAGGTACTACCGAGCCTACTCTCAGCGGCAGACATCCGTATCAGGGTACAAACGCTCTCCTCGCTCAGAAGCGTGAAAAGGCTTGGCACGGTCTCCAGAAGACTCTCGATCCCAACACCTTCAAGGGCGGTCAGAAGTACAGCTTCAGCGTATGCGTAGACTATGAGGAAGGCGAAGAGCAGCAGAGCTACTACCTTTCCTTACAGTACGACGACGCTTCGGGCACTACAAAGTATGCTCACATCGCTGATGGTACTACTTATCCCGGACAGTACTTACAGCTCGCAAACTCAAGCTATCAGATACCCAGCGACGCGACCAATCTTGTTCTTTATGTTGAGTCTACCGAAGGAACAGGCAACTTCTACATCGACGAGGCTATCGTTGCAAAGGACGGCACCAAGATCAGCGGTCCCGAGGCTCCCAAGCCCCAGATGCCTTCCAACCCGACTGTCACCTACACAGCAGGCGACGGCAGCGTTACCCTTAACTGGAACGCAGTAAACGGCGCAGATCTCTACGCTGTATATCAGTACATCAACAATACCTGGACCAAGGTAGCAGAGTGCTCGGGCACTTCCTATGTTCTGAACAACCTTGCTTCGGGCAGCGAGTACAAGGTATCCGTTATCGTAAAGGCTAACGGCAGCTGGAACAACGATTACTCCAACGCTATCACCGTTACCCCGAAGGCTTCGTCCAACAACAATCCTTACCCCGTAGTTACTTCCAGCGTGACAGGCAATACCATCAGACTTTCCTGGGGTGCTCTCTCGGGCGCCGAGAAGTACGGTGTTGCTTACTACTCGGCAGGCAAGTGGAAGATCCTCAACGGCAACATTTCCGCTTCTACCACTTCCTTCATCAAGTCGGGCGTTCCCAACGGCACTTACAAGCTCGTTGTTTGCGCTAAGTTCAACGGCGAATGGGACATCCGCAACCTCAACTCCAGAGCGTTCACTGTTACTGTAAAGTGATCCCCTCTCGGTAAAAGGATTTTCTTAGAAAAAATAATCTGCCCCGAAACGGTCGTTCGTACCGCTTCGGGGCATTTTCCTTTCGCACATTTCCCCCGCCCCCATTTCCGAAGACTTTCAATATGCCGGCAGTTTGATGTGTGGGAGATGTTTGACTGTCACCGCTTCAAGAGTGAATATCTATCTGTAGGGCGATGGTGCTTGCTTCGGCGCGGATTTATTACGGCGGTAGGAAAAATGTGGACAAATTAGTTGTTGTGTAAAAAAGTTTACAAATAAGTATGGATAAATATGTAGACAAAAGCCAAAGGGTGTGATATAATATTCTTGTATTGGATAATGATCTTGCATTCCCGCCGCGGGAGTACAAGATCATCGGTAAAGATGCTTAAACTATAGAATTGGAGTGCTAAGAGATGAAGGATCACGGAAGAAAATTATCAAAGGTAACTGCATTCGCAACGTCGCTGTTATCGGCCGGAGCTATGATGACATCGTCGCTCCCGATCACACAGCTGACCGCATCCGCAGACAGCGGTGATGCAGATTTCTCGCAGGCGCTGGCACTGTCCCTGTATTTCTACGACTCGAATATGTGCGGTACGGGCGTTGATGACGGCCCGCTCACATGGAGAGGCAACTGCCACGTTTCGGACGCAAGCGCTAACCTTAACAGCGCTGTAAATCTCGGCGGTGCAAGAAGCCTTGTTGACCCCGACGGCGACGGCAAGGTAGACGTTTCGGGCGGTTATCACGACGCAGGCGACCACATCAAGTTCAACCTGACTATCGGTTTTGGCATGAACAGCCTTGCTCTTTCCGACTATCTCAATCCCGGGGCTTACCAGAAGGCAGGCTGCCGCGACCATCTGCTGTACATTCTGAAGAATGGCGCAGATTACATGATGAAGACCACATTCCTTGATTCCAACGGTGACGTTGGCGCTGTATGCTACATGGTTTCCGACGAGGGTGACCACAGCTACTGGGGTGCCCCCGAGATGCAGAACGGCGACCGTCCGACCTACTGGCTGACACCTTCCAGCAACAACTCTGCTATCGTACTTGAGATGGCGAGTGCGCTTGCAGGTACTGCTGTTGCATTCAAGGATTCCGACTCGGCTTACGCTGCTAAGTGTACCAAGTACGCTAAGGCTCTGTATAAGTTCGGCACACAGCATACCGGCAACTATATGCAGGGTATGGGTTCCATGTATTCGACCGATTCGCAGTATCAGGACGAGCAGGCAATGACCGAAGGCTGGCTGTACGTACTGGGCGAGGGCTCGGAGCCTTCCTTCAAGCTCACCAACAACGGCTGCTACAACAATCAGTACTATGATTATCATCTGTACAGCTGGGACAAGGTATGGTCGGGCTATGCTGCTCTGATGTACAAGAAGACAGGCAATTCCAGATATGCAGAGGAGCTCAGGTTCGAGGCAAACAACAAGGGCGGTATGAGCGAAGGCAAGTACAACACCTGCAACGCTGACTGGGGCTGCACTCGTTACAACTGCGCAGTTCAGATGGAAGCACTCGCTGCTGTCGGCAACAACAAGGACGATTCTCTTGCAAAGGGCGCCAAGTATCAGATGAACTACATCCTCGGCAATAACCCGTACAACAAGAGCTTCCTGACAGGCTACGGCAATTCCTGGTCGGCAAAGGTCCACCACAGAGCCGCTAACCCCGGTAACGGAAATCCTTCCGACAATCCCACTGCAAAGTATGTAAACTACGGTTATCTCATCGGCGGACCCGATGCTTCGGGCACATTCAACGAAGTTACCGAAAGCTACCGCTGGACTGAGGGTGCTCTTGACTACAACGGCTGCTTCGCTCTTGCTTGCGCAGCACTTGTAAATCTGTACGGCACTCAGGGCGACGGCGCTGCAAGCATCGTCAACAGCGCTTCCGAGTTCAAGAAGAACTACTCCTTCGGCGGCGGTTCCAGCACTCCCGATCCTAAGCCGACTTATCCTGTCGCTACTTCCAGCGTACAGGGCAACACCCTGACACTCAACTGGTCCGCTGTTGAAGGCGCTCAGAAGTACTGCGTTGCTTACTACTCCGCAGGCAAGTGGAGAATTCTTGCTCAGGGCAACGTTCTGACCTACACAAGAACTAAGGTCCCCGCAGGCACCTACAAGCTCGTAGTCGGCGCAAAGATCAACGGCAACTGGGATATCAGCAACATCAACAGCAGAGCATTCACCGTTACCATCAACAAGTAACAACGCTCGCTGTCAGATAACCGGCTAATCTAACAAAAACAAAGCAGTCTGTGCAAATTTGTACAGACTGCTTTTTGCATGGGGGAGTGCGGGTTTCTTGGGGGAGACCCTTTTGAAAAAGGGTCTCCCCCAAACCCCCTCACTAAAACTTTTAATACTTTTTGGCTTGTGGTGCTTCTTTCGTAGGTAGTGTTGGTCGGGAAGATGGTGATTCTACTCTTCAATTGTGTGTCCCTTGCCAAAAAGACGTTCATGAGTGCGTTACGCATCATTGAGCGTATTCATCAGATGACATCTCTTGAAATGTCAAGGGACTATCTTCCCGACCACATCCAACAAACAACATATTAAAAGTCTTTGGAAAGGGGTCTGGGGGAGAACCTTTCTTCCAGCCGTGCGAAGCTAAGGCGGCCGTGCGAAGCTAAGGCGGCCGTGCGAAGCTAAGGCGGCCGTGCGAAGCTAAGGCGGCCGTGCGAAGCTAAGGCGGGTTTCCCCCAGGAAAACCCACAGTCAGCGACACAAATTCGGTCATTTGCCCGATGTTTTTCGGGACAGGAGAACGACCGTCTCGATGCCTGTAGTGTGCGGGAACATATCGACGGGCTGGATATAGCGTGCGCGGTAGCCCTCTTTCTTGAAGAGCCGCAGGTCACGTTCGAGAGTCTCGATCTTGCAGGAGACGTAGACTATCTTTTCGGGGGCGAGTTTTCCTGCCGCCGTGATGAATTCAGCCGACGCGCCTGCGCGGGGCGGGTCGAGTATCAGCACGTCGCAGCTCTCCCCTTCGGCGGCGAGGCGCTGCATGAAATCGCCTGCGTCCTCGTTGCAGAAGCGGATATTGTCAAGCCCGTTGAGCTTCGCGTTCGCGACGGCGTCCCTGACCGCGGCAGGGTTGAGCTCCGTTCCCGTCACGTCGGCGCCGCGTTTCGCGCATATCATGCCGATAGTTCCCGTTCCGCAGTATGCGTCTATCACCTTCGTGCCCTTGCCGATGTCGGCAGCCTCCACCGCGCAGGTGTAGAGCTTCTCGGTCTGCAAGGAATTCACCTGATAAAAGCTCCTCGGCGATATCCTGAACCTGCATCCGCAGAGCTCGTCCTCGATGAAGCCCTTTCCGTGCATGACGATGTCGCGTTCGCCCATAGTCAGCGGCAGTTTGTTGGTGCAGACGTTCCGGACTATCGTGGTTATCTGCGGACAGGCGCTCAGCATCGCCTTCACAAAATTCTTCTTCGCGGGGAACACGGGGGTCGCGGTCACGAGCACCAGCATTATCTCGCCCGTCGAGAGCGAATGTCTTATCAGGGTGTGTCTGAGAAAGCCCCTGCCCGAATTGTGGTCGTAAGGGAAGATCTTAAAGGACTTCATCAGCTTTTTGAGTTCCGCGACTATGGGCGCGGCGGCGCTGTCCTCCAGCATACAGTCGTCAACAGCCACCAGCTTTCGGCTGCTCGACTGGAATATCCCCGAGATTATGCGCTTCGACGAATCGAAGCCGTACATATTCTGCACCTTGTTGCGGTAATGGTAGGGGCTGTCCATCGCGATGATAGGCTGTACCTTCGCGTAGCGCGAGAGCATCCGCTCCGCCTTGTCCTGCTTGCGCTGTATCTGCTCGCTGTAGGTCTCGCTCAGCTGGCATCCGCCGCATCGCTTGAAGCATTTGCATTTAAGTTCCCCCGAAACGGGGTCTTTGATTATCTGACTGCTCATTTTCTGCCTGCTTTCATAATGATTATCTGAACTATTATACCACACATTCTGCGTTTTTTCAACTTATTTTCCTGAACTTGATAAAATAAAGACAGCACCGCACAGTCAAGGGCGGTACTGCCCATATCGTCTACTGTCACTCCTCATTCCGAACGTCGGAGCGAGCGTACATCTCGATGTCGAGGTCGCTTATCTCGCGCCCGACATCCCAGTCCTTCTCGTACGCCAGCTTGTCGGGGACCTCGACCCTCCGTCCGTCGTCAAGCACAAGCACCACCATCGGCTCCTCACCAGGCATAAACCCCTCACATCCGTGGTCGGGCTCTATAAGGTCCGTTATTATACGCGTCATCGTCTCACCTCCTGCGGGTACGGGGCTGTCGGCGTGGTTGGTAAGACAGACTATCACCGCTTCAAGAGTGACCATCTGAAAAACACGCTCAATAATGCGTTACGCTCTCACGAACGTCTTTTTGGCAAGGGGCACACAGTCGAAGAGAAGAACTGCTATCTCCCAAACCGGCAAAAGCAGAGAAGAAACACCACGCAGCACGCCTCAGAACCAGGGTGACTGATCGGTGTGAAGTTCTTCTTTCTGACCGTCGGGGCTTTCGTAGATGATGTAGATGTCGCCGCTGCCGTCGGGTTCGGGGCGTATCCACACGGTTCCCGATTCATAGCCGTAGTCGTTCATAGCGGAAATTATCTCATAGTCTCCGATACCGAGATCATTTTCATGTTCGGCAAGCTTGATGGACACATCAAGTCCCTCATCGGAAATAGACAGAGCGTAGGAGCCGTAATTGACCATCTTCTCCCATATTGAGAGGTCAGCATCGTCTCCGCCCTCGTACATACCCTCGTTGAAATGGAAATATGCGCCCGATAATGCGGCTTTGGCGGGAGTCTTGTTATCGGGCGACTCCTCGTTCTTCGCCGTCTTTATCTCATCCATGCTCTTGCCCTTGTAGGGATTTTCGCGGACCGACACAGGGAAAGGCATCAGATGAACGCCGTTATTCGTCAGCCACATATTGCAGTCTCCAAGATCGATAGCATAGTCGCCGTTCAGAACGGTAACGCTCATTCTGATAGCTATATCTGTTTTAGTGTCGTCACTGTTGTTAACGACACAGCTGCTGTCCATATCTATGATATAGATAATATCGTCCGACGGTTCGAGCCTGAACTTTTCGGGCGAAGCAAAATACTCATCGTTCGTTATGCTGCCCTGCTTGCGTACAAGTCTGTCGAAGCAGCTTTTCTCTCTGATGAATCCTTCGGAGTTTTCGAGCGTGGCTTTTTCGGCCGCCTTGTCCATGAGAGCGCGGTAATCGGCGAGCACCTCGTCACGGGTGTAGTCGGTATTTTCGATACTGTTGTCCTCAGAGTATTTCTCATTAGCTTCGTCCAGATCTTTACCGAGCAGAAAATAGGTGTAATCAAGAGCCGACCAGAGCAGATCGTTCTCGGTGCAGAGAAAATCCTCTCCGAGGAAATTAGCCGCCCAGATCATCGGCGCGTTCTCGCTCCTGTACAGATCGGGGTAGTTGATCGAATCGAAGAAGCCTTGCAGGTCGCGGTCGGCGATGCAGTTGTACTGGTCGATCATGCGCTCCGCGGCGTAGTAGAGCAGCTGCTTGTCCGCGATGTAATCCTGTCGGTCATCATCGACGCAATCCTCGCAGCCCTCGGCGACCGTGCCGAGAGTTATGATGCAGTTCTGATCGTTGATGTACGTCCCGAAGCAGCCTGCCGCGCCGTCGAGGTCGGGCTTTTCGGTCTCCGAGCTATCGCTTTCGGAGCTGTCGGTGACAAGCACGGCGCCCGAAGGCTCGCCGCCGCTTTTGTCCGAAGAAGTCGGCACGTCGGTATTTCCGCAGCCTGCAAGCAGCAGCGCCGCAAGCAGTGCGGACAGTATCTTTGTCTTATTCATTGTCGGATGGTCCTTCCTTTGTCTCTTTTTTTGGAATACATTATAGCACTTTTTTTCTGAAATGTCAACCGAGGGCGCGTCATCAGCCGTTCTCACGTTCGGCGGTCAGGCGGTGGGCGGTGCGGTAGTTGTTCGGCGTGAAGCCTGTACAGCCGAGAAACTGCCGCAGGAAATACTTGGTGTCGTGATAGCCGCATTGTACCGAGACATCGTTCACCTTCATGTCCGTGGTCAGGAGAAGATACTTCGCCTTGTATATCCTGCTGTTGATATGATCCCGAAGCGGACTGATACCGAATATCTTTTTGTACGTCACGCGCAGATAGCTCGGGCTGAAGTTGTATTTTCGGCAGAAATGGTCTGTGGAGAAGTCCTTCTGCGGCGACAGGTAGAACTCGTTGCGGATCTTTATCATGCGGTCATAGTGGTTTATCGCAAACAGCTCGGAGCAAGCCGAAGACCGTGCGTCTATGTCGTCGAAGCACCGCTGTTTGAGGTCGGTGTAGATGTCGTTTTCGGTTATCGGGACGATGCTGAACAGAAACGAATCCATCCCGTAAGCGGAGATATATGTACTGCGCTGAGCGATGAACGCCGTCATCAGGTCGCGGAGCGGTGCGTCAGTGGCGTTTTTCCTGTCGAGGATGCACACAAATGCCGTGTCGCGCACCCTGCCGCATATCCCGTTGAGTGTAGCGGAGAACTCGCCGAGCGCCGCCGCGATGTCCAGCAGGGATGCGGCTTTTGCCTTCGGGGAGATGTCATCGAACACGTCGTGGAACAATCCGCATCTGAGCATTATCATGTGCATATCCTTATGACCGCCGCGATCGTTTATGACCTCGTCAAAGACCTTTTTCATCCCGTAGTCGTTTTTGAGACCTGTCAGCATATCCTGCGTCCTGCTGAGGGACTGACACTCAAGCAGAAAGCTGATATCATGCGTGAGGCGCAGGAATTCAAGGCTGTTCGCAACGGATTTTATCCAGCTCTTGAAAAACGTGTCGTATACGTCGGGCTCGTTGTACCTGAGCACCACGTAGCCGAACAGCCGTTTATCAAAGGTGAGCGGACTGAAATAGTAGGCGGCAGGTATATCCGACCGCTGAAAGAACTCGGCGATATTCCCTGTGTCTATGGGGAACGGAGTCATATCGAGCCAGGGCATGACGCTCTGACATATCAGCTTATCGCTCTTGGTGCCCGCATTGTGCTCATACCAGTTATCATACAGGCAGACCACGATATCCTTGACATACCTGACGAGGAACTGGTACTTGCCCATCGCCGTGAACAGCTCGTCGAGCGTCCTGCTGCCCGTGAAATCCTGATCCATGTTGCAGGTGAGGCTCCATTGTCTGTACATCTGATTTGACCGCACATATCTGAGCTCCTCGTGAAGATCCGCGTCGGAGAAGCTGCACGAACAGCTCATGCCGTGTATCAGCGAACCCTTCGGCGGCTCAAAATCCTCGTCGGTACCGTATCTGACCTTGCTGTAAAGTATCCTTACGGCGTCCCTGCCGAGCTGTTCTCTGTTGAATCGGTAGCTGGTCAGCAGCGGCGTATGGGAGGTGCGCATCATCGAGCAGTCGAAACCCGTCACGGCGAGCGAGCCGAGGATGTTGACGCCGCATCGTTCAAATTCATCCAGTATACCGAAAGCCATGTGATCGTTGGCGCACACCACCGCCTGCGGAAGGGGGCGGGCGCCGCTGATATACTCCCTCGCCAGCTTTTCCCCCGAATCCGTCCAGAAGGTGCCGTAGATGAGCTTGCTCTCATCAAAGGGTATCCCGTGTTTTCCGAGGGATTTTTTGCAGCCGCTGACCCTTTGTTCCGACACGTCTATCTGAGCATATCCCGTGAGAAGGTCTATGTCCGTGAAGCCGTGAACGTCGATCAGATGATCCACCAATTCCTCCATGTCTCTCACATTGTCGGTGTCGATACGCCGCGCCCCGGGTATGACGAGATCGGGCATAGCCGCGCCTGCTATCACTATCGGGCGGTCTTTTCTGCAAAGGAGATCCCGTATCTTGTCCCTGAGCTTTTTGCAGGGGAACGGCTCGGACAGCATGATGAAACCGTCGAGTTCGGACTGTTCTATCAGATCGTACACCATATTTTCAGGCAGAAGCTCCCCTTCGCCGCGGTTCTCATTGGTGATGTTCGATATGACGGCAATATCGGCGCCGTATTCCTTCGCCTGCGCGATGATGCCCATCAGCAGTTCTCGCTGAGAGATATCGCTGACAGACGCCGCAATAACGCCGAATACCATTCTTTTTCGCGGTCTCATAATAACACCCCCGTCCGAAAGACCCTTCTTATGTTTTGATTATAGCACAAGTCAGGGGCTTTTACAAGAAGAAAATCGGATATTTTGTAAATTCTGATCTTGCAGGCCGAGTCCCGAACGTTTTGTCCACCTAAAAATTGTATTGTATGTTGAAATCGGGAAAGGCTTTGTGATATAATATAAAAAAACTTGTACAGAAGAAAGAAAAATTGTGTGAAGTTGACCTGATCGAACGCGTTCACAGATCGGTTTTTTGGCTGTATGATAAAAGCAAAAACGTAAAATGTAAGAAAATCTGAATGGAGGAATTATTTTGAAACTACAATTCGTATGCAAGAGACTTCTTGCAGGGATACTGGTACCGAGCGTGCTGATAGCTTCCGCTCTGCCCGGCACTGTGCAGTGCTTCAAGAACGAGCCGTTCACCATCACCGCTGAGGCGGCGACGAGCACGAATATGCGCCGTCCCTGTGACCCCGAGCACCCGATGCTCATCGTCCACATCGACACATGGAACTACGCCGACCCCGCAAAGATCATCGAGACTATCCCCGAGAGCATCCGCCCCTACTGTGTGTTCAACATCTCGCTGTCCATCAACTGGAGCAACGACGATCATTCTTGGAAGATGGTGCAGAACGGCTATGAATGTGCCAAGTCGTGGCTCAAGACCTGTTCGGACATGGGCGTGTGGTGCATGGTGCAGCCTGCATCGGGCGGTCAGTGCCACTTCCCTGACTACGACAGCAATTACAATATCGTCAACTCCCCGAACAAGAGCCAGTTCGTTCAGCACGCGGACGAGGACTATGAGAACACCATCTACGCCGAGTTCTTCCGCGATTACCCGAGCTTTATCGGCTTCAACTACTCCGAGCAGTTCTGGGGATTCGCTTCCGCCGACCACCCCTGCACATATCAGCAGCGCTATCAGCACTTCGCGCATCTGCTGAAGCTCTGCAACAAGTACGGCGGCTATCTCAATATCAACTGGTGCGCAAACCGCTGGTCACCGTCGCTGAACCCCGTCGCGATGCTGAAAACCAACTCCGAGTGGCGTGCGGCTTGCGAGAAGTACGGTCAGAATCTCCAGCTTGAAGAAAAGTACACCCAGACCAGCATGATCGAGGACGTTGAATCGGAAGTGCTGGGTATGTACCTTGCAGGCTACTGCGGAAACTTCGGCGTCCGCTACGACGACACGGGCTGGACTGACAGAAGCTCCGACGACAAGCCCCTCGATACGAAGGATCAGTACCGACAGATCACGGGTCTGCCGATACACGCCGAGCGTATGATAATGAACGGCGCTACCATCATCGACGGCCCCGAGCTCGTCTGGAACGACGACTTCGGCGAGACATGGGGCGGCGTCAAGGACAGCGAGGGCTACTCCTGCCGAAACTGGTACTCCAAGGATCAGTATGTCAATTCCACGCTGAGCTTCTTCGAGAAGATCGTTGACGGCACCTACCGAATCCCGACCCGTCAGGAGGTCATCGACCGCACGAAGTACGTGGTGATCCAGGACGTAAACAGCGGTAACGATCACCAGAAATACAGCACCTACGAGACACTGTTCGAGGGGCTCTACCGTATGGCGGGCGACGGCAATCTCTGGGACAACAAGAACCTGTACAAATCCACAGGCCGCTATCCCACCATCCCGACCGTTTATTCGCTCTACGACAGCACCGCAAAGACCTTCAAGTATCAGCTGAAACAGTCGCAGCTCGGTTCAAGATGGAACAGCATCTCCGCCAAGCAGAATGAGTTCAACAATGTGTTCAGCTCCGAGTTCAACGGCAACTGCTACGCGGGAAGATACAACAACACATGGGTGACCTACAACAACGACAAGTGCAACGGCAACAAGGGCGCCCTGCTGAACTTGCAGTACAACACCTGCGATACCCTTGACGTGAATTTCAACGCATACGGAAACGCCATCATCAACGAGTACAGCGACCACATTGACATCTACGCCGACAACTTCGACAACAAGGCGCAGACCACCCTCTCCACCGACACCTTCAAGGTGAACGGCTGCAAGTCCAAGCCGACCTACACCGCAAAGGACACGGGCAGGAACCAGACTAAGTCGGTCATCAGCGAGAGCTACTCCAACGGCACCTACACCCTCACCGTCAAGCACAACGGTCCTGTTGACATCACCATCAACTGCTCGGGCAGCAACACGGGCAGAAAGACCAACGTCAACAAGGCGAGCGTCAAGCAGGTAACTCAGCCGTCCTTCTATACAGGCACACGCCAGTACGAGGGCGAGTTCTTCGACGTGAAGAACACCGAGGGCTACGTTACCAACGCCTGCGGAAGCGGCGTGACAGGCGTATGGGGTCAGGGCTTCCTCAAATTCGGCAAGAACGCGAACGCCTGCGCAAAGGACACCGTCACCACTCAGAAGGCGGGCGAGTTCACCATGAAGCTCCGCTACTCCGACACCTCTGAGATCAACAATGTTGACCTGTACGTGAACGGAAACAAGGTGGAGACCATGAAGCTCTCCAACACCAACGGCTATTCCAACTGGAAGATGTACGAGAAGAAGATCAACCTCAAACAGGGCGACAACAAGATCGAGTTCAAGGCAAACTCGGCGCTTTCCTCCTCGCTGTATATCGACTGCTTCACGGTTGACGGTTCGTTCGGTGACGGTTCATCGACGGTCATCAATAACGAGCTCAACGGCACGCTCATCACGGGTCTGAAGGTCACAGACGATGAAAACAGGGCTGACTGGGATATCTATGATGATTTCGGCTCGGGCTCGAAGCTCTTCGGCGACCGCGATTTCACGGCAGCTGACGTTCCCGCATATCTGACGGGTGCGGAAGCCATCAGAACCGCCTGCGATTCCAAGATGGTAACGACCGACCTCGGCACATTCACCGCCGCAAAGGACATCACCGTTTACACGGCTGTTGACAGCCGCATCGTCAGCGCTCTCCCGTCGTGGCTTTCCGACTGGACTAAGACCGATGATGTGATAACCACCTCAAACGACCTGACACTGGTGATCTACAAGAAGAACTTCGCTTCGGGCAGTCAGGTAACGCTCGGCACCAACAGCGGCAACGGCAACTGCGTCAACTACATCGTCCTCGTGACCGAAAAGGAGATCGAACCGCTCAACGGAAAGCTCATCAAAGATCTCCGCATCAACGACAGAGAAAACGCCGCCGACTGGTCGATATACTACGACCTCAGCGACGGCTCGAAGCTCTACGGCGACCGCGACCTTACGATAAGCGGCGTTCCGAAGGTACTCGTGAATGCCGAAACTATCCGCACAGCCTGCGATTCCAAACTGTTCACAGGCGATCTTGCGACGTTCACAGCAGGCGCAGACATCACGGTCTGCGTGGCAGTTGACAAGAGAGTCGATTCAAAGCTCGAATGGCTCAAAGAGTGGACATCGGCAGGCAGTTCGATGTACACTTCGAACGACGTTGAGCTCGCTATCTACAAGCGCAGTTTCAAGGCCGGCGCAAAGGTAACGCTCGGCACCAACGGCGGCGAGGGCAATTCCGCGAACTATATCGTCATGGCGATACCCTCCGCATCGACCGCCGCGGTATACCCCGAGATAAACAACGTCGAGTACAGTGAGCAGACTCATCAGGTAAGGCTCACATGGTCGCCCGTCAGCGGCGCCACCAACTACGCTGTCGGCGTATTCCAGGCAGGAAGATGGAGAATCCTCGCGCAGACCGCAGGTTCGGTAACTTCCTACACCTCGCCCAAGAACCTGAAACCGGGCGCGACCTACAAGGTAGCAGTCGCGGCGAAGGTAGGCGGCGAGTGGACAACAAGCGAGTCTGTCAAGCACGCTGTTACTGTTACTATCAAGTGATGAAACGGCGCTGATATGACAGGCGCCATGCACCGCATGGACAAACTCAGCCACATTCGATAAAAAATCAAAGGTTCAGCGGCCTATCAAAGCCGCCGAACCTTTTTTCTTTACAGCAGATTTCACAAAGCACAGATTAAAAATGCTATATAAAAATTAAATTTCTTCTCGTTAAGCCTTGTGATCAAGTTTGATCTATGGTATCCGGGTCTTTCCTTTAAGGGAAAAGATCAGGAGCTGACCTTTACTGTCTCGGCAGACAGTGTGCGATACTTTAAGGAGCTTGCGGTGAGTTAAGGGGATGGCCATATTTCATAAAATCATATTGAAATTCACGAAAAAATGTGGTATAATATATAACGGAAATTTGGTCAGACGTCGATCTCGCTTTGACGGAGGTCTGTCCGTGTCGGTAAAACGACTCAAAACATGAGGTGATATTTATGAATAAAAGACGATTTTTCGGTGTCATTACCGCGGCTGCAATGATCGTATCATCAATGTCGATATCGGCAGGTGATATGGATACTTCTATCGTCACTTCGGCAGACGAATGGTATTGTGCCGGAAATACCTGCGACCCTCTGCACGATACTTCCCGTGATATACAGAAGGAAGGAGTCGGCAATCCCCTTGGCTTCGGGGAGAGGAATACTCCTGCAAACGCTTCTGCGGCTGAGATACGCGCTATCAACCATAAAATGACAGTGCAGGAGGTAAAGTACGCTCTCTATAAAGAGATAGATGAACACTGGGATCTTATCTCCACTCGTCTCGGACAGCCTGAGCGTGAAAAGGTGTATGCTTTGTTTCTCGGACTTGGCACCCGTGAATCTACTCTGGGTGAAAACAAGATAGGCTCAGACCATGAAACAGCTTATGAAGACGGCTGGGGTGTCAACTCTGCCCATGCATACGGCACTCTTCAGACCGCTGTTACTGCTTTTGCAGACTGCGACCCAAAGTTCATGCCCGAGGACAACGTTCCCGAGATGTTCCAGTATTCTTTCACGGAATCCAATTTCTATGATTGTATAATCTCAAATCATATGGGTATCAGAAAGATACTCCACTTTGCCGAGATCTGTATTGATGATGAGGGAATGCACGGTTATCAGGTCATAAGGAACAGCCTGAAGGGCTTTAATACGGGCTGGTGCTATATGGCTGAGGACGATGGTGCATACAAGACCTACGCCGATGAGATCTGTTCGATGGCACAGTTTTATTACTACGAAGGGCATCTTTACGACAATGTGTTCACCTGGACTTCGGCAGGCGGAAATATGGAGAAATACCGTACCGCTGACCGTTGGGACTGGTGGGGTGATACCGAACCGAGCATGGCTCCCATAACAGAGAGCAATATTCCTGATAGTCAAAATGCAGTTTATGGTGATGCAAACTGCGACGGAAAAGTGGATATTTCTGATTTCGTACTTATCAGGCAGACATTGTCAGCACCTTCAAAGTATAAGCTGACTGAGCAGGGAAGAATAAACGCTGATTGTTCGGGCAGCGGCGATGGCATAACCGATGCAGATGCTGCGGCTGTCAGAAAATATATTCTGGGAATGATAGATACTCTTCCTGAAGCATGATACAAATGACAGGGATCACCCTCACAGGGCAAATAAATTACAAGGCATTCATCGTTTGGTGAATGCCTTGTTTATTTAGCGAGAAATTACCGGCTCAGATATTTATTTACAGCTGTCCGTCTCCGACTTTGCAGTTCCGCAGCAATATGCAGTATCCACTTGGCGCAGTTGTCACCACAGGCAGAAGCAGTTTTGGCTGACATTGTCCGCTTCACTTTTCAAGCTTTGGCAAATTCAGCCTGATATTCTTCCGTCTCTCATCTCAATGATATTATCGCACTGTCTTGCAATGCTCATATCATGAGTCACGATCACGATAGTCTTATTATTTGCGACCAGTTTTTTCAGTATCTGCAAAACAGTCATACTGTTTTTGGAATCCAAAGCACCTGTAGGTTCATCCGCAAGTATTATGTCGGGGTCTTTTAGACTGCACTATGTTTCCTATTCTGTTTTCAACAGATTCCGGCAGAGCCGAACGCCAACCTAAGCAGAATTGTGGGAACAATGAAACATCGTACAATGCCTCGTTTACTGCCGGCTCCACTATATCTCTAAGAATATATCTCGGTGTTTTATGGTCAGACATAGCGTCATAAAGATTGATAATAGCATTTTGTGTAAATGGGAAAAGAGATATTTGTTTTCCTGATGCAAGTTTGAATTTATCCCAATGATCGTGATCATTGTCTTCGTGAATCGGCATGTCTTCAGCATCAGCGATATTGTACTCCTCGCCCGCTTTCAGCTTGCCGAGCCTGTAAGTCGTATCATTACTCCTGGCAAGCAGTTTCCACTCACCGTCAACAAAACCTACGATACCGTACTTTTCCGCACCTTCCACTGCTGTCCAGTTCAGCTGTACAGATCCTTCGCCCTTTTCGTAAGTGATCCCGGGGGCGGAGTAAGCCTCTTCAGCTATGGTAACGGTTTTGTCCTCGCCGTAGAAATCCCTGTGGTTGTTGTCGCCGATGTACTTCACGTTGACAGTGTATGTACCCGCCTTGCGTCCGTAGAAATCCCATTCGCCCAGATGTTGACCGTCAAGACTGTAGAGCACCTTCGTGTAACCTTCGGGAAGGCTCTCGGGCGGAGTTATGAGATCCTGATAATCACCGTTGTATACCAGTCCCTCGACAGCATGAGCCTTCTGATCGTCGGTAAGCTCTGACAGATCGGGAGCTGCCGCCTTGAGTATGGTGTAGCTCCAGAATTCTCCGAAAACTTTTTCCGCAGCGGTGAATGCATCGCCGTCTTCAACGTCGACGGCAATATAATAAGTACCTGCGTCAGCGGGGCATTCTATCTCTTTTTCACGCTCCTTGTCGGCATAATACTTAACAGTGGATCTGCCCAGACCTTCACTTTTTTCCACAACATCTATGATCTTCGGTTCGCCATCATAGGTCATATCTACAGGTATCGCCATAGCAAAGTCATCACCGTCCGGAACAGATACGGCACCGGGATTGTCGGTAAATGATACGTTTACGTCATTGCCGTATTTTTTTCTGTATGCTTCAAGCTGATCTGCATTCACATGGCATACCGTTGCCTTATTCGGAGCAAAGTCATCACAATGACCTTCCGCCCAGAACAGGTCTGAAGCGTTGGGATAACAGTAAACATCCGTTACAGAAGAACAATACGTAAAAGCCTCATAACCGATAAATTCGACTGTTGAGGGAATAACCACGCTTGTCAGATTTTTACAGTTGTAGAATGAATAGTCGCCGATCACTCTCGTTCGCTCCGGGAAGCTCAACTCTGTCAGACCCGAACAGCCTAAGAACGCATAATCTCCCCCTGTGACCTGAAAGGTTCACTTAGGGTACGCTCGGATCATTTATCAAAACTGTCAGAACCCGTGCCAATACCGCACGGTATTGCCTCAGACCCTCAGTTACGATTATATCATGAACTGTGCCCACTGTCAATAGTTCAGCCGCCATACAAAAAGGGACGACAGCCCCCAAAAAGAGACTGTCGTTCCCTGTCTTATTCATGTTTTCTGCGTCTTCTGAACCAGATCGCACCGCCTATCGGCAGTATCGGCAGAAGGACCGCAGCCACAGCACCCGATGCGTTCGAGGCTGTGCCTGTAGCTATGATACCGCTGAGTCTGTTTGTAACAACGATACTTTCAGAACCTTCAAACAGGAAGGAAACACTGCTCGTTTCCTGAGCCTCTCCGCTGCCGACCTTTATCGTGGTCTCGTAAGCGCTTTCTTCTTCGGCAAGAGTCACCGTCACATTCTTCGGCAGAGATATCTCGACCTTGTCATTGTGCTTCAAAGTAAAGCTGCCGCCTGTTGAGGGCATGTGAGTCTGTTCCTCTCCGTTCTTTGCCCAGACGAACTCTTCATCCTCTTCTGCGCCGCTTACAACAAGCTCAAAGCTGAATTCCTTCGACTTGTTGCCGAAAGAGCCCGTGACCTTCTTGGTCACGGTAAGAAGCTCGATCTCCTTGTCCTTCTTCTCGTTCGGAACGCTGAGGGTATAGATATAGCCTTCATCGGTCTCAACGAGCGTTCCGTTGTAAGCGTCGGATATCATGGAAGGCACACCTATGGGTGATATCCTGAATATGATATCCTCATCAAGCTTTTTGTAGTTGAACGGAGCCTGAGTCTCGGTCAGGAAGTATACCGAGCCTTCGGCACCGGGACTAATGCTCCTGCCGCTCTTTCCGCCGCAGATATCCACCTCACCGTTTACAGTCACAAGATCTTCAAAGCCTGTCATGGGGTCTTTGTTCTTGACATAGCCGCTGACGGTAGTATTCTGCTGCTTGTACAACGCAAAATGCGCCGCACCAAGCTTTACGGAAGAGTCTTCGCTGTCGGTCTTTACTATCTTGAAATTGAAGGGCTTGTTGTAGACATCAACAAAAGCAGTAATACCGTTCTCTCCCGGCTTTGTATCGGCCCAGCCGTTAGTCTCCCAGAGCGTTGTTCCGTCTTCTTTGAAGAGACTTACCGTTTCGTCGTTGTTCAGCTTAAAGCAGAGCTTTTCCTGAAGCCCCACATAGCCGCTCGGCGCCGCCTTCTGCTCAAGGGTGTAGACCTGACCATGTTCAAAGGAATAGAGTATCGCGATACTGCCTTCCGAGTCGGAGGTATACTCCCCGACAGTCTTGCCGCTGCTGTCTTTCAGCAGGAATTTACCGCCGCTCAACGGAACGGTGCTGTTCCACCTGAACAGCCTCAATGCCAGACCGCCGCTTCGGGTGTTGTTTATTACATCCTCTCTTGCTGAGCCGTACTGTGTACCTCTTTCGTAGGATACTATATACTCAAATTCCTTTTCAGCCGACTCTCCGGCAGGGGTAGCTGCTTTTGCCCTTGTGGCTGAAAGCTCAAGTCCGTCGCCGGTCTCAAGCGGAGTGACGGTACCATACCCTGTCACAGTGCCGTCTGCCGCAACTTCGGGAGTGCCCGAAATGGTGACTTCCTTTATCACATAGCCTTCAAGCGATGTGCGCTCGCTTCCGTCAGCATTAGGCTCCAGCGAGGGCCAGAAGTAGTATGCGGAAGTGTCAGGAGACTTTATCTGCTTTACCGAATCTTCAAGCAGTTCGCCGTCAACATACACTGCGGTATAAACAGGTGCATGACCTGTCGTGATGGAAATGTCGCTCCATTTTTTTCTGACGTTTATGCCGTAACCCTTCTTGTTGCGGACCTCCATCTTGGGATCCTGGCTGGGTATTACAACACCTATGTTTTCAACATTCTTGTCGATAAGATTATAGGAATTGACCTTTGTGATCTCACCGTATTCGCTTTCGGTATGTCCTTCTATATGCTTATATCTGTCCAAACCGTATCCCGAAGGTATCTCGGTATAGCGCTCTTCGACCTTGAATACCGTTCCTGCTGGCAGGTTCGGCACGCATACCGTATACCTTGAGGGTATGTGGTCTATAGCGCCGTAGATGGAAGTACGGAAGGTGATGGAACCACGCTGACTCTCTGTAAGGGAATCTAAGTTAGTCTTCGTGCGGGAATCGTCATCGGCTCTGTATGTCCATTCTGTTGGTACAAAGCTCGAAGACTCTGCATCGTATCTGCAGTAATATCCGTCCGGGTCAACTACATAGTAAGGTGCCCTGTCCACAAGAGGCAGATCCCTGTTGGGATCATAAGTAGTGCCGAGCGAGAGTCTGAATTTGAAGGTGGTATCATCGTCGAGCACCTCTTCATTGTTCTCGTCATAGACGCGCTTTGTAAACTCAAGAGTTCTTATTACGTCCTTCTTGACCTGATTTTCAAAAGAAATGATCGGCAGATCCTTTACCTGAACGTTATCGGAAGAAACGTTCAGCAGTCCCGATATCTCATATACAGGCTGCGTGGGGTCGGAAGAATAACCTTCGTCACCTGAAGTCTTGAGCTCACCGTTTATTGAAACTCTGTATACAACAGGATCAACGGCACACTCAACTATCCTGTATGATATAGCTTCATCGGGGAAGAGTATCTCCGCATCCTTCGCCGGGTTAAGATAGTATATATCATCATACGACTGGTCTCTTCCGGGAGGATAATACTTCTTCACGAACTTTACAGCCTGAGTGCTGTTCTGGTATCTTACAGAAATGTGTTCGGAATCATTCGCAAGACGGGTCTCGATGCCGTTTGCGTCTGTGTAGTAGATCTGGAAAGGATATTCCACCATTTCCTTGTCGATCTGGTCTGCACCATCGCCCTCAACGCTCTTCTTTACAACTACATGACCGGGTATTACCGAAGCCAGGTTGAATCGCATATGAAGATTCGACGCTCCGGCACCTCTTTCCATGTAGAATATCTTCATGTTGTGTACCGAATAGTCCGAGAATATCTCTTCACAGCTGTAAGTCTTGGAAGGATCCTTCTCGAAATGCTCCTGAAGGAATTCGCTGATCTCAGCCTCAGAAGGCACGTCACCACTGTGAGCCGCCTTATAGCGTTCGGTGAAATTCTTGATGAACAACTCTTTCAGCGACGTCTTTGTACCGTTGACGATCACCTCGCCGGTACGGAAATTCACCTTTCCTCCCAGTGCCGAGTGTACACCGCCCAGGTCTATGACAAGTTCGTTATCAACATAGAGCCAAAAATCATCATCGCCGGTAAACTCAAATATTATATCATGTCCCCATGCGTCAAGACCATTGACAGTCTGAACGAATTCGGCGTTAAGCTCCATACCGAAATAGTAATCTATGGCATTGGCGCCTGTCTTGGTACCTGCCGAATAAAGACTTTCGTACTTTCGGGGATCACTCTCGGGAAGCTGGATATACTCCCTGGTGCCGTTAGCCTTGACACGGCTGTCGCTGGGGAAGAGATTCTTCGGATTTGCTGTCGAATAATCACCCGCACTTATGTTATTATACGGGAAGAACTGACCGTGTTTTAACGTATTTTTACTTTCGTTTTTGCTTGTTCCAAGCTCTCTGTATACGGTGAAATTATTATCATCCGAAGCCTTGAGAGTAGCAAAGTTCTGACAGCTGTCAAATTCGAAATATCCGCTTGAATTGTATATACTCTGTATAAAGAGGTGGTTGACCTCCTGTGCCCCGCTATACAGACCGCTAAGATTCTTGCTGGTTTTCGTGCAGACGGGATAGCCGTTTTCATCAAGCGAGCTGGACAGCAGACCTTTGGTCACATCATATCCTTTGTACAAATCGGTACTGGAGCCACTGAAATCATCTTTCACAAGATATTTGTTCTGCTGTATACCGCCATTTGCGCCATAGGAGATCTGACCCGAAAAATCCACCATCTTCATGGTGATACCGTAAGCATTGTTATCAATGGTATTTACCGTATGAAGCCTGTCGCTGAGGTTCAGCGGTTCAAGAGTCGCAAAATAGAAATCCGCAGCTACAGACTCGGCACAGGGTACAAGCTTTGTATTATCATCGTTGGGCTTCATTCCCACGAAGGTATAGTTGTTCTCGTCCCATGCGAGTATTCTTGAATAATACTCGCCGCTGCGTCTGCCGGGGAGATTTATGCCTATCGTGCTTCCGGAAAGCACCGCCCCGCTGTTCAGCTGAGGTGCGATGTATTTTTCCGAGTAAGGGTTGTAAAGCTCATAGTAATAGTTCGGCTCTTTGGTTACGGGGTCTGTGTATTCCGTGAATATCCATTCCAGCGAACCGGTGCCGTCACCGAGCCAGAGTATCTTACCGCCGCTTGCATAGCAGGGATAGAGTGTGCCGTTGTAATCTACGGCGTACATATCATATCTCTTTGCATCATCGTTCCAGACGCGGGTGTAGATTATCACCTTCTGCCCGTCGGGTGTGTCGGAAATGCTGACTCTGTCTGCCGAATAGGTAATGAGGTCTTCGTCATCAAGTACGGTAAAGTCTATAAGAGCAAGCAAGGAATTCTGTGAAGATACAGAAGACAGCGAAAACCCTGTCACCGTCGCTCCATCTTCCTCACGCATGGTGAAGGTAACGTATTTGCCCTCATGAGAAAGCTGTATCCTTCCCGAACTGTCGGCAGACACCCTGAACTTTGCGGCTTCGGCAGATGAACCCGTAACTATAAGGTCGTCACCACTCACAGCAAGGTACTTTGTACCTTTGCTGTCGGCTGCGGAAAGGGTATAGAGATCTCCTCCCGCCGACCGGAACGTCCATCTCGTAACCTCGCTGCCCTCGTCAACATAAAGGGTCCTGCCTTCTTCCGTTCCCTTCTGATGCAGTACCAGCTCGACAAGTGCGTGTACGTTATCATCGCTGCTGCCCGACATGAGCGCATAACCGTGAGTACCGCCCGTGAAATTCATCAGACCATAGGTCTTGCCGTCGAGATTAATATGCGGAGCTTTATACAGCTTCATGCTGGAATTCTTGGCATTATTATTGTCTGTATAATACCTTATGCCATTTCCCCCATTAGAATGCTGGAGCCATTTGTTTTCGTCGTTCTTCTTGAAATAAAAGCTTTCTCCCGGAACAGCATCATCGATATCAAACAGATCGGCGTTAGTCGTGTTCAGCTCGACTGAATTGCCACTCGTATTATGGATATACTTCTTGGTATCTCCGGTGTAAGTATAGATTTTATATGATCCGCCGCTCTCCTCGAAGTGCCATACCGATGCACCTGAAACGCTACTGGTCTCTTTAAAAGCAGAGCCTACATTCAGTTCGGCGGTGACATAGGTCCCGCTTCCGTAATACCAGTAAAAGCCGAAGCCTTCGTTATCATCATCAAGTTCTGCGACAGAAGTCACAGATTCAAACTCATCGGAAGGACCGCTTACGGGACAATCGATTATCTCATATACGCTGAATCCTTCGGCGTAGAAACTGATGGTGCCGTCCGAGAAGGTGAATTCCTCTATCTGCTCACGCTCACCGTCGTCCCTGATATGCCACAGCTCTATACTGCCGGTCTCGGGGATATCCGGGTCGGTGATCTCTACGAATATGGGATTCTCACTTCCAGGCTGATATTCCTCATCGCCGTTCACGATGGTTATATCGTACGCAGCCAGAGCCTCATGTTCTTCCGAAACGTCCACTGCTTCGGCGGCAGCACCTTCGGGCATAAGACCGTCAAGGCTTATCACCTCTCCCGAATCTTCGCCGTTGGGGTAAAGCTCAAAGCTCTGATAGCTCAGTTCGGGCTCTGCGGGCTGAGGCAGGGTATCTGTCTGTACCGAAACTGAAAGTCTGCTTTCTGCTGCCGCCCTCACAGGCGCTGCTGCACCGCTCACGGAGCTGAGCAGCATTGAAAAGGCGCAGAAGGAGCTTACCAGCCGTCTTGCAAAAGAGGGCGGGCACACGGTGTTCTGTTTTCTGAATAAAGACATCATATGCCTTTCCTCCTTTCACAGACTAATCTTCGATGTAGCAGAACACTGCCGTTCTCATAACGGAATC
Source organism: Ruminococcus sp. YE71 (assembly GCF_900119155.1). GTDB lineage: Bacteria > Bacillota > Clostridia > Oscillospirales > Ruminococcaceae > YE71. The sequence continues at coordinate 82,280 of NZ_FPIR01000007.1, forward strand.
CGCTCCGGCACAGGTGGACAGAGCAAGTATCCTTGAATCTTCCTCTTCGGTCATGACTTCTGAATTGTCCCTTATATACTGCCGTATCCCGTCATTATCAATATCGAACACGGTCTTTTCGCGGGCGCTGACCTTCATTGAAGCAAACACCCTGAGCCTGCAGACCTTTTCGGCATTCCTGCCGATCATAAGCGTTCCGCTGCTGTGGCTTTTAAGATATTCGGGGTTAAGGTAATCATCAAGTGCCCCGAACATATGTCCGTATTCCATATGATGACCGTATATCACGGAGTAACCGTCGGAAAAATCCGGCGAACACCTGCTGTCAAGAAAAATACTCCCCGACAGCGAATAATTCCCGAACGGATCGGTATTCAGAAACTTCGTATTATCATCGCCCTGCATAACAGGGTAGTCGATATTCGTGCCGTCGATGGTGAGCCATGCTACCATCTCATCTGTTATCGGCGAATCCTTCATAGCCGACGGATCATCGGGGTCGGGCTTATACTTCAGGATACTGTCGTCAAGCGCATGACTGAAGGTATAGTAGTTATCATACACCTGCCAGAGACCTATCAGCATGACTAGCCCGAACACGACTATTACAAGCCGTCCGTAAAGATCGTTCAGCCTTTTCCAGAATCTGAGCAATGCTTATTCTTCCTCAGACTTCTTCTTTTTAACGCAGATGACGCCAAATATCACACCGACAAGACCAACTGCCGCGATACCTGCGGAACCTGCAACTGTGGAGATAACGCCGGTGGGGATATTTCCGTTTCTTGTGTTGGTGAATGTTGCGTTGGTGTCTCCCTTTATACCGGTATCCTGATCAGTAATGCCGTTATTGTTCCCATTTACAGCAACATCTCCGGTATTTGCTTCGGTTGCATTGACACTGGGGGTGTAATCTTCTTCGGTCTCGGTCACCGTATACTTAGCACCCGCAGGCAGTCCGAGAAGCTTTACGCTCTGTCCGTTTCTGATGTAGAAAGTAGCAGTGATATTGCCGTCCGCATCAGCAGTAAGCTGCTGTCCGTCTCTGGTTGTGTTGTCATCTTTGGTATTAGCAGCATTCATATCGGTTTCTTCATAACTTGTGGTAGTGCTCTTTGTAGGAGCTGCAAGGAAGGTAGTTCCCTGTCCCAGAACGGTTATCTCAGAGCCCTTAGCATTCGTTATGGAAATATCAAACTTAAAGAACTTGTCTCTTGAACCCTGATTACCGGTGACCTGTTTGCTGAACTGAAGATCATAAGACTCATACTGATTGGTAAAACCTGTAGACTTATCAGCAATAGTTGCATTAGTCCCCGACGAATCCTTTACCGGAGTATTTGCAATACTATCATGCAGGAGATAATTCGTGATACTGAGTTTCTGCTGACTTGCAGAAGAGGTATCGGATACAACTACATCAAGAACTCTTGTATTGTCTGCATCATTGGTGACACCTGCTGCCTGAGTAGCTGCAGCGTCTGCTTCTGTTATAACATATCTGTAAACACCGGGTTCGGTGAATACAATATCAGAAAAATCTATAGCTATCTTTTTCTGTGCATATTTTTCGTCTGTATTATTTGCAGGAGTATCAAACTTAACAGTTTTTCCTTCACCTATATCACCTTCTGCAATGGTTACTGCTGTATTATCGGTGTCGGCAGAAGTGAAATTGACAGTAGCCTCACTAGCAGTACCATCATTATCATTGGTCTTAAGAGTCTTTTCATCACCGGCTTCCATACCATCGGTTACGCTTTTGAGCAGAAACTTAGGTGTTCCCACACCTGCAAGTATCGGAAGAGTGGTGTCAGTGCCCGCAACAGCTTCACCTGCTGCGATAGTAAATGAAAAGCTTGCGTTAGGAACAACCGAATTGCTTTCCATAACAAGATACTTTTCGAAAGATGTCACCTTTATTCCTTCGATAGTTGTGCTGTAAACAGTAGATGAGCTTGCGCTCGCCGGTACAGCTGCTACGGAAGCAGCGATGCTGATAGCCGCTATAAGGGCTGCAAAATTCTTGGTTTTCATTATGATTCCTCCTGTTTAAAAATATTATTATTTCTTTGGTCATATACCGCGCATCCGCATGGTGAACACCACAGCGCCTTCGACATCATCAAGCGGTATGCCGCCGTATCTTCTGCTGTCGGAATTGTCGCTGCGGTAGTCGTTCAGAACGAACACGCGATCTTTTGGTACCTGATAGGGATAATCGATATCCGAGCCTTCGGATGATGTGGGATAGACCACGTTTTCTGAAAGCGCGTAATCGTCAACGGTAACGGAGCTGTCTTTTATATCGACTGTTTCTCCGCCGAAAGCGATCACACGTCCGAACCTGATCTCTCCATCGTGCCTGTAGACGATCATAGTCCCCTGTGCGGGTCTTGCCAGACGGTATGTAAGGCAGAATTCGCCGTCCCTTATGGAAGGGTAAGCGCTGTTGGTATGGCATATGTGTATGCCCGCCACAAATGTAAGGAGCAGCCATACTGCCAGAGCCGTGACAGCGATCTTTACGAAGAACCTGACGGCATAGCCCGAAGCTGTCCGTTTTTTCTTTTTAGGCTTTTCTTCACTTTTCGGAGCGTTCTGCAGCGTTTCTTCCATACGCATCACCCCGATCTTTCATCAGGCGGCTCATCGTCCTGCTGCTTTCGACTGCTGATGAGTATCAGCGCCAGTCCCGTGAGCACCGCGCCCGATATCCCGAAGGTAACGGCTCCGCCTGTATCCGGCGGCAGCAGCGGTTCCCACGAAGGTGCACCGCTTGATGAGCCCCCGCCGTCACTGCTGCGGGAGCTGCTGCCGCTATCGGAGCGGCTGCTGTTATCGTCCGTGCGGCTGCTGTCCTGCTGTGAGGAACTGTCACCGCCGCTTTCGGAACTGTCGCCCGGACTTTCCGAGCTGTCGTCCGGACCTTCGGAACTGTCCTCGGTACTTTCGGAGCTGTCGGTGCGGGAGTTCCCGCTTTCCGGCTCATCGGTATAGTCGTTGTCAAAGTCAAGCTCATCGCTCTTTTCATCGGAGCCTTCTGCCGTAACGGCATATCCTCCGGTAAGCTCGCCGTCTTCATTCCATATCACTACTACGGAAACATGATAGACCGTTTCATCGAAAATGATCTTATCGCTGTCATAGACCGTCTCTTTGATAAAGTAGTCGTAATCTCCCGGCGTATCAAATATTATGGGTCCGAACTCATCCGATCCCTCGACCACCACTTCATATTCAGTCTTTTCGGGAAGTGGTGAACCGTTGGGCGTCAAGATGGTGACGGTAAACACGGTGCCGTCGGGGATCCAGCCCTTGTTGTCGGTGACGGTGAATGGAATGCTGACAGAATATCCCCCGCCCGGCGGATCGTAAACTTCCTCAGCGGAGGCTGTGATCATATTCGCCGCAAAGCAGAATGACATGACCGCTGCAGCAAAGCGGATCATTTTATTAACAATCATATATTACACCATCACCTCCACGCGGATCTTTCGGGAAATACCCAAAAAATCGTTTCCGAGAACAATATCTAAATTATATTTTAACACATTATAAACGCGTTGTCAAGATTTGGAATGAAAAATCACGTTTTTTTCTGTATTTCATAAGGCTGTTTTGCATGACTGTTGTCTTCAGAGTACCCCGCCGATGCGCTACGAAAATACGGCGCATCCCGAAAGAGGGGGTTGTTGGTTTTTGGTGGAATGCACTCAACGTTTGCACGGGCGGACATACTCATCCATCTATGGCATTGATAAGTATTGTTTTGTATGAAAAAGCAAAAGCTATATACAGACCCCGATAAGCCGCCCGCGATCAAGGTCACGAAAGCAGGCTGATGGACAGCATAAGTTACTCAAAGAAAGAATAATGGACAAGTGATGGACAAACGAGGTTTTCAGGCATAACAAAAAGCCCCGAAACCGCGTAGTTTCAAGGCTTTTATTTAGTGCGGCAAATGGGACTTGAAGAAATGCCACTGCCTGTGCTGTAACATAGCTGCGTGAAGTTTTCTCAGGTATTGCGAGGTTTTCGGCGGCTATATCGCAAGTGATTTCAAGCGGTTTTTAGCAACTTTTTATGAAAACAAAGTCCAAATAAGGTCCAACGAAAGCAAAATACTCAGTAAACTATAACTGCTAACTACCAGTATTTTTCAAGTACTTATAACATTTTGAATATTCTATATAAGTAAAACTATATACTGTTTGATAAGAATGCAATAGTCTGTTTGTGTATGTTTATTACGCACGATTATTGTGGTATGCTCCACAATTCCTATTATGACTTGTGTGGAACGGCTTTTGAGTATGCCATTAGGCTATATTTTAACATACTAGCTGTTTCAACTGCTCAGAAATTCCCCTATTTCAGTTTTCTTATCATCTCATCACTGTCATCAATGCTTTTGAGTATATATTTATAGTTTAAACCGTTTCATTTCTTCTTTATAAAAACATGCAAGCTCATAAGTTCCATCAAGAGAATCCATCTGATTCAACGCAGTAAACATATTATAATAGTTCTCATATGTAGGTGAATTGCTTAATAACAAAGTCATAAAAGCGATTACTTTTATCTGATGCAGTACATCCAATGATGAACATATCTCATGGTGTTTTTGATCATTTGTCATTTTAACGTACAGTTTATAAGCCTTATGATAGTCAAGTTCATCAATAAGCCCGGCAAATGCTTTTTTATTTCCGGTCTTTATATTTTCCGTAAAATCAAACGTCTTGTCTTTCAGCTTATCATATACTTCAAGCAGGAACTTATTGCTGTCATCTTCTGCAAGTGCTTTATTTACGATCTTCCATGCAAAATCATCCGATACTATACCAAAAGGCATATCCCATAAGAATAGTATTGATGTCATAGCATCCATATCGTGTCTCAGGCGGTACATCTCTTTTGCATGGTATAATGCAAGCGAATATGCACACGGCACCCAACACATCTGATTATACGCAACATACATTATGGAATGATTTATATATGAAGGATCATTCTGCAAAACAAAAGACATAAAGCCAAGCACTTTAACGTTATTGGTATTATTTGCAATCACTATAATCTCATTATGTTTTTGTTCATCAGATAATCGTGCGTATATTTCATAGGCATTATAAAAATCAACTTCATCTATCAGTTTTGCGAGTTTGCTTTTACTTTCCATTTTTTACACCTCGTTATAATCTTATAAATGCATTTCCAACTTTATACACGCCATCTACCTTATTATATGTAACTTCTACATTATATCCTTGATATAAATAAATCTTCTTATAGCTATTAGGGTTAACGCATTGCTCTGTTCCCTCAACCATAACTGTTGAAATTATTTTTTTTATTTCGTTATAAGGTCCGAAAAAGGCAAATTGGATACCGAGACAGAAAATATAACATTACCGCTTATCTACTATTTCAAACAGTTCCTTCGGGGTCAGCACTGCTATTTCCGACTGCTTGAAATCAATAGTATTTCGAGTTATGATGTAGTCCGCCTGTGCAGATTTTGCACACTTGGTCTGTACACAGTCCTCAAAATCCTTGAAATCTGAATTGTCAATTGCCGATACGACTTCATCATGAGATATACCGACAACTTCAAGCAGATCACAGATAGTTCGAAGAACACTTCTGCGTTGGTCATCAGGAAATTTTCTTAGGATATACCAAATAGTCGTTACAGTATGCAGAGCAATACATCCATCGACAGTCTCGCTGCCGCAAAGCTCCATGACCTTTTTGGAATCGCTGTAAAAAGGTTCACGCTTAAGAAGATAGTCAAGCACGATATTAGCGTCGATCAGCAGTACCATACTTTTCCTCCAATGCTTCAGAAAGCTCCCTGTCAGCGTCAAAATCCTCCGGAATATTGGAACTCAACTGTTCTGCTAACTGTTCGAGCTCTGCAAAAGCAGCTTTTTTCCTTGCAGTTTTTTCGATTCTATCGAGCTGCATAAGTCTCAGCTCATCAGTTGCAAGAGTGATTATTGCCTGTATTTTTTCATCGGGCAGCTGCTGGATAAGCTGCATAGCCTGCTCCTGAATAATTGTCATAACACTCACCCTTTCTGCGTTTTTGAAGGTCTTTTCTCTGATTATATTATACACCAGAACAGCAAAAAATGCAAGTGGTTTTGGTGGAGAAGCTGCTAAAATGTATGACAATTTCGTATCATCTGATTGTATAAGATCAAGGCTGAAAAACTTGTATTTTTGTGTTCATACGGCGTAGAGCTGAATCCATAAAACACATCAAAGCTATCCCTCCGACTCCATCATATAAGTTAGGATAACACTTTAAGACAACACCGCACGACCACCGGCTTACGCCTTTGCACGTCATCTGCTTGCATAAATTCCGTCATATTGTCCAAATTTTCCTTGACTTGCGTCAGCAAGCCTGTGTCAAATTTAGATAATCTGACGAAATTTCTGACTTCGCATCTGACGCACAATGGTCGTGCGGTATTGCCTTAATTTTTCTGTTTGAATCCCACGCTTATACACCTTGTCATACTTAACAAATCATGTTATAATTATTATGCAGAACGCTGAATTTTCAAAAAAATTTTGGCGTTCTGTATTATTTCAGCGTTTTTACGGGAGTTATAGTAAAGACGATCGCAAAATTATGCGATGCAAGAAATGGCAAGGAGGTGTGTGCTTATGACCATACAGCAGTTTGAATCGGATATTGAACGATACAAAAATATGATCTACGGTATCGCACTCACTCAGCTTTGCACCATTTCGGATGCGGACGATGTGTTTCAGGATGTGTTCCTGCTGTACTACTCGAAAGACCCTACATTCACCGATGATGAACACCGCAAGGCATGGCTCATAAATACCGCACTCAACTTCTGTAAAAGGGCAAATTCGGGGCATAAACGCCGAAAGCTTCCTCCGCCTGAGGAACGCTTCACATATCGCACGGACGAAGAAAACCGGCTCTTTGAAGCACTTCTCACCCTGCCGAAAAAATACCGTGTTCCGCTGTATCTTCACTATTTCACGGGTATGCCGATAGCGGAGATAGCCCGTATCCTCGGGGTCAGATACGGCACAGTTCAGGTGCAGCTGGTAAGAGGAAGAAACAAACTGAAAGACATACTCGGAGGTGATAGCTATGAAAAATGAGATATTCACAAGTATGTACGAACAAACTCAGCCGAAACGTACCGTGATAAACGAACTCATCCTCCGTGCCAAGAGTGGTGATACCGCACCTGCCGCCGTCAGTCAGAAGCCGAAAGTAATCGCAGCGGCGGCAGCAGCCGTTATACTGGCACTCAGCTGTGGTATCGCCTTTTCGGTAATGAGAACTCAGAATATAGGCATTGATGACTCGGACAGCGTCAATTCTGTGACTTCCGCTGGTCTTGTGACAGAAAAGGCTAAGGAAGAAGCAGCGGTCAGCGGTGTCGAAAGTGCGTCATCCGACCAAGTCCCCGAAGATACGAGTGCGATACCCGATGACGGGTCATCTGAGGGTTTCAGAACAGCAACTTCATCATCAGCAGCAAAAGCAGATAACAGTTCTGCGGTAAGTTCAGCATCCCACACGGACAGCAACGGAAACAGCAGCGGTACAATCATAATAACCACTACGGAGGTTCCTGATAACGATACTCAGTCAGATAAACCGACCGACCAGGAAACTTCATCTGTCAGCAGTCCGGACACATCGTCAATTACCTCCCATACCGACATCAGTTCATCTAAGTCAGACAGCATTGTTTCTGACAGCATCCCCGACAACGAAACAGACAGCACAGATGATTCGGTCAGTGAAGAATATGTCGATGAATGGAATGAGTATTCAACTATTGATGAAATGGCTGAGTATTTTTTACAGGGCAGAAACAGTAAAAGCATGAAGGGCATATTCGGGCATGAAACTCAGGCGGCTCACCCCGATTATTTCACGTTCTATTCGGGATATACGGGTGGCTTGGGAACAGTTAAATATGTCAGATACGCATGGTCATTCGTTGATATTGAATACGATCTCGGTAACGGTTCGGGCTGTCATTTCAGGTGGGGCATCTGTACCGATGGCGAGGAGTATCTGAAAAACGCTGCAATAGCATTTGAGCTTTCACCCATAGAAGGACATGACGGCTGGTACGGAACGCTGGGCGAAAAGACCGCAAATATCCATTGGGCAGAGGACGGCTATTATTTCAATTTCAGTATGCCGCACTCGCTTTACGATGAATGTGGTCTGTCACTCGTTAAAACCAACTACTATTTTCAATAGCACACAAAGCCGTGATACTGCTCAGGTCTGTATCACGGCTTGTTTTTCTTATTTATTTTTCGGCAACATACCCGAAATTCAGCAAAACGGGATAGATATACAGCGACCACACAGCCGCCGCTGCTGTTATCCTGACAGTTATATCAGAGAGCTTTATCAGCTTATCATTCAGTCTGACGGCTTTCTTTTTCATAAGAATAAAGTACACGACCGCTCCGATAAGACCGAAAACAGACAGACACACAGACGGCAAAAATGCAGGTGGCAGGTAGCTGATTCTTATGTCATTTTCTCCGCTGTTCAGCTCAAAGGCGATGAAGTCGGAAAGTACACGCTTGTACTCCACCCTCTTGCCGTTGACCCTTACCGTGAAGCCGCTGCTGTATGGCACGGTCAGCAGACAGGCGTTTTCGCCGTCAGATGTAACTGTACCTTTAAGAACGCCTCGCTTATAGGTCATATCAACTGACCTAGTACGGCTGACCGCTTCTTCGAGCTTTTCGGCATCTATCCCGAATACGCCGAACGAGGTCACATCAAGGTTCTTTTTAGCTTTCAGCTTTATTTCGACCTGTTCGTTCTCAAACGTACCCAGCAAGAGAAAACCGTTGTCGGTCTTGGTCGGGTAGTTGTCACGCAGCATATTTCCGTTTACCGTGACGGTCAGACCGTCAAAATAATTCTCTGACAGATTGTTGGAGAAATTCCCGAAGCAGTCGGCATAAAGCGTCTGTCTGCCCCTGACCTGAATTATGTAAAACAGTTCCGTGCCGCTGCTGACGCTCGCTCTTTCGGGTGTCAGCATACAATTGCGGGTATCCTGCGGCTCATATTCCGTGACTGTATCAACTCCGAACACCGCATTTGAAAGATACTGCTGTATCACTGCTCTTGAAGTGTTTTCGGGAAGCTCTGCCTTACCGAGAACATCTCTGCCGACGACCACCGCCGGCGAGAGATAAGTGCTGTTCTCATCTATCCTGAAAACACCGTTCTGTGCGATCGTATTATCGTTGGCATCACCACGGTAAATCTTGTATCTCACACCGTAAAGTGCGTCGACCAGCACAGTACCGCCGCCTGTTCCCGTTTCGACCCACACGCTTGTATAACCGAGCCGCTTCTGCTGATACATAAATTCCTTGTCGGTCAGCGAGGTATAATGACCGAGAGTGTTCAGCCCCATCGCCCCGATGGTGTTATAGTCGGTTATCTTGCCATCAGTCATGGTTCGGTAAAAGCTGTCATCATGAGGTATCTGTTCGCTAAGTTCCATAAGCGTGATGAAATCATTGCTTCGCTGAGTATTTTTCTCATAAGCCGAAGCTATGTAGAGCTTGGTATTTCCGTAGGATTCAAAGGTCACAAGAATTGCAAGCACTATCGCAAACATACTTCTGTCGAGCAGCTTTAGCTTGTACACCAGATACACCGCCATATAGCATATCACCCCGAACACGAACAGTGCAGACATCTTGTCGAGAGAGTTTTTATCACCGTATATCGCAGAAGTATAATGGGTAAGCTCGTTCCAATGGTTCGTTATATATCGTTCGTTGAGCGTGATATAAGAATACACGATACCCATTATCCCGAGTACTGCAAGAAAAAATGCTGTGTTATTCGGCTTTTTGCTGACAGCCGCTATCTCATCGGCATCACGTTCGAGATAGACCGCACAGCAACGCAGTCCCGAAAAAATGGTTGCAAAGCCGTAGCGTGTCACGAATGACATATAGTTGCCCGTGTGCCATGTCAGGTTTATCGGCTCGAAGAAAACAGGCAGCAGTGTCATGAAAAATAAGTACAGCGAGAAACGCTCCTGTTCGGTTTGCACCTTATTCATGAAAACGTTCAGTCCCACCGCCGCAAACATGAACGCAGTGCAGTATATGAGCGGTATGGCTGTTTCGTAGTTCGAGAGAAAGTGTGTCTCGCTGATAGTTTCGACCGCTGATTTTAAGCGTATCGACTGTTTTGTTTCGATATAGCTCGGCAGCCATACGAATGCCGTTATCACAAACGAGAACACCGTGCCGCTTATCAGCTTCGCACAGCTTTCGGGCGTAGGCTTTTGTTCTCTGATAAAAATGATATAACCGCCGACAAAGACCAGCACATACACCGCGACCATGTAGCTGAGATAAAAATTGCAGAAAAGCGTCATGGAAAGCAGCACGACATATGGAAGGTTTTTACCCTTTGAAAACAACACTTCTACCGAGATCATAAGCAGCGGAAACAGGTACATCACATCGAGCCACATCTGATTCTGATAGTACATAAGTCCGTAGCCGCACAGACCGTACATAACGCCCAGAACAGCACATTCCGCTTTGGACAGCCGTTTGTGGCACAAGTGAAAGTACAGGCAGGCATTCATCGAGCAGAATGACAGCTTCAGCATGACGAGTATGTTCATAAACTGCGGTATGCGGCTCTTGCTGACAAGTCCCACCAACAGATTCAGAGGACTTGACAAAAAGAAGCAGAACACGCCCCAAAAATTCATTCCACCTGCGTTTTTCATGTTCAGGAACAGACTTTCCCTGCCCGAAAGCACATCTTTCAGGTCTGCAAAAAGCGGCACGCTCTGCTGTGACATATCACACCATGAAACGCTGCCCTCACCGAACGGGTACATACCGTTTTCACGAAACAAATATAAGATCAGAAGCATCGTGAAACCTAACGGTATCAGGCAGAACCAGAGCTCCGGAACTTTTTTCACAAGTTTATTTTCTTTCATTATGTATCTCTCCGTTTTTTGAAAAAATCTCCATAATAAATCCTCAAAAAGCTGCGAAATGATACATAGTGATCTTGAATTTGTAAAGATGAACAAATTTGACGGGACAGCAGAACTGCGGATTGTGAATGATGAATCATCTTGTGATTTGTCTTTAACCATTCTCCAATTTTCGGGATGATCTTTTATTTGCCATAATGAGAATCATACCTATTTCGACTGTACATATTCAGGGCAAAAAAGGAGGTTTTCTGTAAAAGCCAGCATCGCATTCGGCTGTCCGCTTGTGCGGTCTGCTGAACGCTTGCAGGCTCGGGGAGAACCCCGGACCCCCTTTCAATTTTGCAACGTAACTAAGGTAATATCACAAAGAATAATCAGAAGCACTCGCAATAATGTGGGTGCTTTTTGTTGTGAAACCGACTAAATAGCATGAGACAAATCTGTGCAAAACAGAGAAATAAAAAAACTCTCTTAGAAAAAAGGTTGTAAAAACCTCGACTTCTTCCCCTATACAAGTGAGAAAATATCCAGAGCGATACTTTACATATCAACCGAAAGGAGTTGTTAAAATGAAAGAACTCATCACAAAGTCATGCGAGGAGATCATGACGACGCTCTACCAACCGACCGTGTTCGCAGTCGAAGGTTTGCTGACGCAAGGGCTGTTCATCCTCGCCGGCTCGCCAAAGGTCGGGAAGTCGTGGCTGGCGTTGGAGCTGTGCTTATCTATTGCGAAAGGAGAAAAACTCCTTGACCGCACTACACAGCAAGGCTCGGCTTTGTATTTCTGTCTGGAGGACAGCTATCAGCGGATCCAGAACAGGCTGTACGAACTGACCGACGAACCATCGGACAAGCTGTTCTTCTCGCTGAAGGCTGACACTATCGGCAACGGTCTTGAAGAACAGATCACTAAGTTCAAATTGGAACATAGTGACCTTTGTCTCATTGTCATTGACACCTTGCAAATGGTGCGTAACGAATTGGATTCGAGTTACGGCAGCGACTATGCAGAGCTACTTCCGCTGAAAGCTCTCGCCGAGCAACTCAACATCAGCATCGTACTCGTCCATCACCTTCGCAAAGCAACGGACAGCGACCCGTTCAATATGATCTCCGGCAGCACCGGACTTAACGGTTGTGTTGACGGACTGTTCATGATCGACCACACATCAAATTACACCGCCGAGAAAGGAATTTATGCAGACGTAACCAAGACGGAAAAATCAACTCGTCTTGTTGACCTGCCGCCTGCTGTCTGTGATCTGCTCCGAGTCTACAAACATGACCAAGACGCATATAAAATGAATCTCGGCGACAAGTGGCAGGAGCATGACCGCCTGTTCACGAAATGGGACGGTCAGCCCATGCACCCGAACACGCCTTACACTTGGCTCATGCGAGAGTGCAAACGGCGAGACTTCCCATTCTATGGGATACACACGTTCCGACACTTCGTAGCCTCCGCCGAGATCGAAGCCGGAATCGACCCGACGACCGTCGCGGCAATGTTAGGTCATAGCACGCCAGCGTTCTGATTTATACCTGCAAGCTCTGCTATCTCGGCTAAGCTCTTATTCCTGTAGTAGAAAAGGAAAAGTGTCTCCTTATGCTCGGGGCTTAGAGAGGCTATCTGCTCGGCAATGATATTTTTGATATCCTCGTTCACGGCATAATCCTCGGGAAGCATAACGGTATCTCCGTAGCCGCATCACTCTTACCTTTAACAAGCGTTAAGAGCATAAAATATAGGATATTCCGACATTCCATATTCAAGTCTATTGTCGAGGGTTTTCTGTAAAAGCCAGCATCGCATTCGGTTGTCCACTTGGGCGGTCTGCCGAACGCTTGCTGGCTCGGGGAGAACCCCGGATCCCCTCTCATTTTGCAACATAAGTAAGGTATAATTTCACATAGAATAATCAGAAGCACTCACAGCAATGTGGGTGTTTTTTTGTGAAATCGACTAAATCAGATAAAACAAATCTATGCAAAATAGAGAATCAATTTAAAATAGCCCCCTCAAAATGCCTCTCACATTCCCTCTATGTTAGAAAGGCAAATTATACAATCCCTTACAGCTTCGGTTGTGCAGAATGGAGAAATATCTAAATACTCTTAGAAAAAAGGTTGTCAAAATCTCGACTTCTTCCCCTATACATATGAGAAAACTTACAAAACGACACTGCTACATATCAACCGAAAGGAGAGAATCATTGAAAGAACTCATCACCAAATCCTGCGAGGAGATCATGACAACACTGTACAAGCCGATTATGTTCACGGTCGAGGGCTTACTGGCACAGGGACTGTTCATTCTCGCCGGCTCACCGAAGGTCGGGAAGTCATGGCTGGCGTTGGAGTTGTGCCTTGCCGTTGCAAAGGGAGAAAAGTTTCTCGACAGCAGCACACGTCAAGGCTCGGCGTTGTATTTCTGTTTGGAGGACAGCTATCAGCGGATCCAGAACAGGCTGTACGAGCTCACTGATGAGCCGTCGGACAAACTGTTCTTCTCGCTGAAGGCTGACACGATCGGCTGTGGTCTGGAAGATCAAATCGCCAAGTTCAAATCGGAACATGACGACCTTCTGCTGGTTGTCATCGACACGCTACAGATGGTGCGTAACGAATTGGATTCGAGCTACGGCAGTGATTACGCCGAGCTGCTCCCGCTGAAAGCACTTGCCGAGCAGCTCGGTATCAGCATCGTACTCGTCCACCACCTACGCAAAGCTGCGGACAGCGACCCGTTCAATATGATCTCAGGCAGCACAGGGCTGAACGGCTGTGTTGACGGACTGTTTGTGCTGTTGAAGTCTAAGAGAGCTTCGGGGCAGGCTGTGCTTCACTGCACCGGTCGCGACATCGAAGATCAGGAGCTGTCGCTCACAAGGCAAGGCGCTCGGTGGGTGCTTGCTGACGAGCACAAGGACACGCCGCCGGACATTTTTGCGTTCGCTGTGCATGACCTGATGGTCGAGCAACGGACTTTCAAAGCCGACCGCATTTTACGGGGCTTTTGGGCAATCCGAAATTGGTGTCATTTTCTGAAACTGTTATTTTTGACGGTGTCAAAATTACAGAAACGTGCCTGAAACGGCGATATTTCAAGATTTTTTCATAGAGTCAGTGCTGAATTATCTCACAAAATCAATGAACAGAATAATAGCAACAATTGAAAGAAACAGGAGAGTGATTATAGAATGGCAGAAACGAAAATAACAATGCTGACAATCAAGGAAGCCGCAGCGCTGGTGGACGGTCTCACCGAGTACCGTGTGCGCGAGCTGTGCAAGTCGGGCGAACTGCACTGCTTCAAGGCTGGGAAGAAGTACCTCATAAACAAAGATATTCTATACAAATATCTGAACGGCGAGTTGGTGGTTCAGTAGAAAAATGTGTTGCAAAACTTAACAATCCGCCTGCCGACTGGAATGCCCATACGTCTTGTGGTATTGTTGGGTTGCCGACAGGCGGAATTTATAAAGGAGGGATTTTATGGCTTACATTGAAAAACGCAAGAACAAGAAAGGCGAGGTGACTGCCTACCGAATAAGAGTTTACAGCGGCTACGATGTTCACGGCAAACAGATGGTTCAGTTCAAAACTTGGGTGCCGCCGGAGGGTATGACCGCCAATCAAATCAAGAAAGAGCTTCAACGTCAGGCAGTCCTGTTCGAGGAAGAATGTGCAAACGGTCAGGTGACTGCGAACATAAAGTTTCAGAAGTTCGCCGAGCAGTGGTTTGAAGAATACGCAGAATTCAACCACCGCAGCACCACACTCGAACGTGAGAAGAAAATCACAGATAGAGTGTATCCGGCACTTGGACATCTCCGAATCGACAAAATATCGGCAAGGGATATTCAGAAGTTCATCAACTCGCTTGCGAAACCCGGTGCGAACATGAGAAACGGAAAACCAGTCTTATCGTTGATCAACAGGCTTGCCCAGTCTTCACAGACCTTTTTTGCCATCTTCATGGTATACATATCACGGCTGCGAAGCTTCTTTCCATCAAAAACCTTGACTTTATGGAACGGCTCGTGAAAGCCTCTCCACCAGTCCTTCCATACGTCGATAGTGTTGTAATATCCGTCGGATATCGAACAGCGATACCGCTTGTTAAGCCATTCGATCACAAAGCTATTCATCTTCATCACCTCCCGATGCCAGCAGAACCTTAATGAATTTGGAGAAACTATATTCCAGCGCGTCTGCCGTGTCTATATCGCAGGTGCCGTCGTCGAGACGAACATCCTCGTCCTCGATCTTCGAGTCCCATACCTGCTCAGATAAGCTCGCTGTTACATTTGTACAGTTTTTCATCACATGAAAACGCCCCTGAGCCATGAGCATTTGCAGAGTATCTATCCTGTCTTTTATCGGCGCTTTGTAGCAGTCAACGACCTTAACGAACAGCCTCGCGTTGCGCACTGCCGTTCTCATGCCGTTGATTATTGCCTGTGCCTCGTTGTCAGCCCATGCGAGCTTAATCAGAGTAGGCTTGCCCTTGTACTTTCCCCAGCGGCACTGACCCCGAAAATAGTTTTCTATCCCAAAGCCATTGCAGGCGCCAAGAATCAGCTTGGCATTTCCAAGTGTCGAAGCGCTTGCGAGGTGAATCTTGTCCCTTGTGCTTTTCAGTTCGTGGCAAAATGCATAGACGTTATCGACTGTCTTGTGTAACCGATGATGCCTTCGTGTCTTAGCCAGCAGTCGAAAACATATGCTGCTCCGTATTCCTCGACAGCATCTTCGATAGTCCGGTACTGTGTATTTTTCATTTCGTTGAAGGCTTCGAGAACCTTCTGCTTGGCGGTGTCGGTCATTCCTCCGATAACGTCCATAATCTTACCTCCTACTTATCGTGCATATATCCGAGGACTCTTGCGGCTGCCGAAACGGGGTCGTCCTCGGTCACGCATATCCTGTGTACAGCTCCTGAGATCATGCGGATGGTGTAGCATTCCTCGTCTTCCACGATGCCGTAGCTTACGTTGCGGATAGGCAGACCTGCGTTGCGCATGACAGAACCGAGGTCCGCGATGAGCTTGCGCTTTATAGGGTCGGGCTGTATTTGATTTGCACAGGTGATGTTGTTGGTTGGCATGATATTTGACCTCCTTTTTTCAAAATTAACCGATCTCATCTCTTTACCTGCGTACAGTCTTATGGTATAATTATGTAGGGAGGAGGTGAAAGAAAATGCAGATCTCATATAACGATGTTCTTACAAATGGGTTAGCTTGCGCCGGCATAGTGGCAGAGAAAGCTAAATTTGATGGATCGTTCTCCATCGAAAAATATAAATCTCTTAGATTTCCATATATTCTTCAAACCGAATATGCAAAGGAAATAATCGCAGCTATGATCATGGGTTCTATAATGGAGTATCACAATCAACTTCGAGAAGTTCTTTTAGAATCAGGAATAGAGATTGGAGATGGGGATATGGAAAGCACAGTTTTAAGAGATGGTTTTTTAGAACATTATAACTTTGATGATTCAGAAGATTCAGAAGACTGATGCCGATAACCTCTGGGTCTTATCTTCCGTAGATCCAGCGATGTCGAAAGATAATGTTTCATTAAATCATCTTCATAATCGCCGGAGTTATGCTCTTGCCGACCTTGTAACTGCATTATGAGGTCGGCTACTTCTTTAGGTTCGACTTCGATAATAACCTTCAATATATTTCACCTTCTTCCATTTGCCTTCTGTACTACAGTGTAACACAAGTTATTTTTTTATTGACGTTACACTTGTTTTGTGATATAATTTCCTTAGTGGACTACGGGATAACTGCGCCCAGTGTGTCCACTAAAATATAGTTTAGCAGGAAAATTTCCTACTGTCAATACCCTGGTAGGATTTTCTCCGATTTTCGTTAAATTTAGACTAAAAGGAGTTGGTCAGATTGGACATTTTAAACAGAATAACGGAACTTTTGGGGGATAAAGAACAGCAAGAATTGACAGACTATTTAAAATTACAAAAATCAGCTTATACTGATTGGAAGGCTGGTAAGAGTAAATCCTACCGAAAATATCTTATTGAAATAGCTGAATACTTTGGTGTTTCTATTGATTATTTGGTCTATGGAAAACAAAGCAGCTCACCTTCTGAAAATCTATCAGATGATGAGCTGGAATTACTTGCATATTATAATAAAATGATTGATACTGATAAGGCTTTTCTTCGAGGCGAAGCTAAGATACTTTCAGGAGCCTTTAAAACACCTTACAAAGAACCCAAAAAGACTATTTTTATAGAAACCTACTCGCTACCGGTTAGTGCTGGCACAGGCGTTTACCTCGACAATTGTGAGCGTGAAATGATAAGAGTGCTGGAAACCAATCTGACCCACGAGGCAAACTTTGCGCTTCGTGTCTCTGGAGACAGCATGGAGCCGGACTTCCATGACGGCGATACTCTGCTGATCCGTTCACAGCCAACGGTAGAGCCAGGCGAGGTCGGCATTTTCATTCTTAATGGAGAGGGTTATGTCAAGGAATTCGGCGGCGACTGTCTTATCTCTCACAACCCGAAATATAAAAATATTAAACTGGATGAATACGGCGAAATCTATTGCCGAGGACTCGTTATCGGAGTGCTTGAAGACGATGATTTTGTTTAATGGCAACTGGTTGCCATTAAACTCAAATTTAGTTGCCATATTGCCATTAAGTATTTGCTGTTTTCTGACAATTCAAAAGCTGATATTTCAAGCCTGCTGTTCAAACTCTAAAACAGCCAAAGCTATTGATTTTACAGCGTTTGCGAGGTGTTAAAACAGTTATTTGAACGTTTGAACGCACTAAAACGCATGAAATTTAAAAGCCCCTGAAACGGTTCTAAACTGCCGTTTCAGGGGCTGATTTTTTGACACCATTATTTATCCGCCGTTTCACTCGTTGCAGCTTATTGCACCTCTAAAACGGCGGTATTACAAGCTTTTTGAGGGTTGTGAATGATTTGTTCGGGATATTTCGGGTTGTTGCGGTTTTCGGGTTTTACTTGTCACATAACAATAAAACCGAACTGATATGCTGTCCCATCACGAAAACAAGACTGACCATACCTGACAGTGTTACGACCATTGGCTATGAAGCATTTTTCAACTGCGAAAATCTTGTATCTGTCACTATACCTGATACTGTTACAAGCATTGGTGAAAGTGCGTTTTATAGCTGCGAAAGCCTTACAAACATAACCATTCCCGACAGTGTTACGGACATTGGCATAAAAGCATTTTCCTGGTGCAGAGGTGCAAAGTCTATAACCATATCCGGTAATGTAATAAGCATAGGTGACGATGCATTTCTCGGATGTGAAAGCGTTACTGATATAACCATTCCGGACAGTGTTACAAGTATAGGCAGTCGTGCTTTTGGATACTGCAAAAAACTGGAAAGCATTACGGTCGGCGAGAATAACAGCAATTATTCGTCATCTGACGGAGTGCTCTTCAACAAGGAGAAAACCGAACTGATATGCTGTCCGGGCGGTAAAACAGGCGTTTCCGTACCGGATGGTGTTACAAGCATCAGCGCGAAGGCATTTGCCATATGCGGGAGCCTGAAAGAAATAACTCTGCCTGACAGTGTGACCGACATTGGCAAATATGCCTTTTACGATTGCGAAAGTCTTACCGGCATAAACATTCCTGACGGCGTTACGGAGATCCGCGAAAATACTTTTTCAGGGTGTCGTAGTCTTACCGATATAACCATCCCGGACGGGGTTACAAGCATTAACGACAGTGCGTTCAGATTCTGCGAAAGCCTTGCCAACATAACCATACCGGATAGCGTTACCTACATTGGCGACGGTGCATTTGGTTACTGTGAAAATTTCACAGACTTGACCCTGCCGGATAGTGTCAGCTATATTGGCAGCGCGGCATTCAGCTCTTGCTCAAACTTAAAAAATATGGAGCTGCCGGATGGTATCGACACGATCAGATTCCTGACATTTTCGGATTGCAAAAGCCTGACAGATATAACGATACCCGGAAGCGTAACAGGCATTGAAGCAGCAGCGTTTTCAAGCTGCACAAGCCTTACGGATATAACCATTCCCGACAGCGTTACAAATGTAGAGAGCTGTGTTTTTGAATACTGCGATAAGCTGAACAGCATTACGGTCGGAGAGAATAACAAGAATTATTCTTCTGATGACGGAGTGTTATACAACAAAGATAAGACTGCATTGATATGCTGTCCCTGCGGAAAAACAAGCGTTACCATACCGGATGGTGTTACAAGCATCAGCGAGTATGCGTTTGATTATTGCAAGAATATTAAAGAGATCATCCTGCCGGACAGTGTGACCGAAATCGGTGAATGTGCGTTTTATAATTGCGAAAACCTTACCGGTATAAATATTCCTGACGGCGTTACTAAGATAAGCACCCGTGCTTTTTCAGGCTGCAGCAGTCTTACAGATGTGACCCTTCCGAACGGGGTCACAGACATCGGGTCCAGTGCGTTCAGCAGCTGCGGCAGCCTTACAAAAATAACCATACCGGGCAGTATCATTGCCATCAGCGAGTATGCGTTTTACAGCTGCACGAGCCTGAGTGACGTATACTTCGGCGGCACGAAGGAACAGTGGGACGCTGTCGGATTTGGTGAAAAAAATGAGTGCATACTTAATGCCGCAATTCATTTTACCGGCTCTGTGCTTAAGGTGACATCGGTCGATTACAACGCAAAACATGATCAGTTCAGACTGAACTGGACGGCTGTTCCGGACGCACAGAAGTATGTGATCGGCTACACGACCAACGGCAAGACCTGGAAGGTCGCAAAGATAGTCGATGCTAAATCTACATCATTTACCTGCAAGAACGCCCCGAAGGGAACTTATTACCTTGTGGTAGGCGCCTATGTGAACGGAAAAGTCGATACGACTGATCTCGCTAAAAGGGCTGTTAAGGTCGTTATCAGATAGTGTTATCGGCATTGAATTACCGGCAGTTCCTACGGGGACTGCCGGTTTTTGGGTTCAATATTAGCGTGGAATAGCCAGCCATGCAATAATTGGGGTGTCATATTTAGCTTTGTCTTTTAGCGATATCACAATGAAAATATCCCTCCACTAGGTAAGGCTTGGGAATGGCAAAAATCCAACCTTGGCTGAAAAGTTTGGAGAAACATATAACAGCTCGGTGGCAAGAGGTTCAGATATTTGTGAATCATTTATGGTGTACTCAAAATCGTTCACTTCAAAAAGAGAATTCAGAAAACGCATTGCAAAAGTAAATGCGGAACATTATAGCTTGTAGGGTTGAACAATCGGAATATGCTCGGCTGGCTGTCAAATGCTATATTTGTGCATGACTTTTGGCTAGCGAGTTGATGAATTTCTGAATATCCCTCGCCGATATTTTGTCGATTCGCAAGTGTCCATGAGCAGGATACGTTGCAAAATTGAGAGGGGGGCCGGGATTCTCCCCGAGCCTGCAAGCCTTCGGCAGACCGCCTAAGCGGACAGCCGAAGGCGATGCCGGCTTTGACAGAATACCCTTGTTTTTCGCCTTAAATATTGAATTCCGAAGCATTCTCGATTTTACACACCCTATATTCGTAAGCAGAAGATTTTAGGGTATTTCGCAGACTGGTAAACTTGATAGATGCTTTTGGTTATCATAGTGCATTTTGAAAGAATAATGAAGATATATATAAATAATATGTAAATTTCTATGATTGACATCTTGACAAAATGACAGAATTGTGATAATATTGTGAAGTACTGTTTTTCTATATTTTAGAAAATGGTCATATCATGATAAATGCTTAGCTTTTTGTAAAGCAGAATAACAAAAGAAAGGAATGATCAATAATGAAAAGATCAAAGAAAAATGTTGCATTTATAACCGCAATGACGTTAACGATAACAAGCATTGCTGCCCTTCAGGCGAGTGCTGCGAATGGTTATAATTCAGCAGCTAATGTGGGTTCCAGGTTCAGTATGTTTGAAGAAGACACTTCTGTGTATGGATCTACTTATCCGTGTTTTAGATTTAATAATATATCTGAAATGCGTGCAGGTGAAGAAGGTTATTTTAATATTCGATTTGATAGCTCTTATGAAACCCCAATAGCATCAATCAATCTACAATTGCTATATGATCCAAGTGTTTTTGAAATTTACAAATTTGAAGCGCCATATAATTCTGTTTTTTCCAATGTAAAAGGAGGATGGGGAGAAGGCTGGGAGAATAATTATTCAGCTTGTCAGTGCGGTGTATTTCCAATTGAGTGGAAATACTCAGAAAGTGGAAATTACAATGGTGATGGAGTTATCGGAAAAGTTTATTTTAAAATTAAAGATAATGCTGCTATCGGTAAACCAGTTTATTATGAATTTAAATTACAAGGAGATTGTAATAATGCAGACGGAAAACCGGTAACCGACCCTAAAACAGAAAGAACTGTAACTTTTTTAAACAGTAATATAAAAGTGGTTCCGTCTTCAAACAGACAGATCAATAAAACTCTTCCGAAGATCAGTGCTGATGCACGCGGTGAAAGTTATGTTGACATCAGTTGGGACCCTGTTGCCGATGCTCAATCATACCGCATTTGTGAATTTGAAGAAAATGGTTGGGTAGAAAAAATAGTATCATACTCATATAAAGAGAAAGATCATAAATATATATGCAGATTGTATAATCTTGAATATAACATGGATCACAAGATCGCAGTTATTCCAAGGTTTAATAACGAGTGGTACGAAGGCAATTTTGCGAACGCTATTACAGTAAGTCCTAAAGATTTCCTGGATAAATTACGTCCTGATATTGATGTTAAAAGCAAAGATGATAAGATCATGGTCAAATGGACTAAGGTCAATGGCGCTACGGCTTACGCAGTTGCATACACGACGCCAAATGAGTTAGGCGAATACGATGGTCAAAAATGGAAAGTAGCAAAAACTTACAGCAAGGAAACGACTTCCGTTACATATAGTAATATACCTAATGGTAAGTATAAAATGGCTGTAGTTGCAAAAGTTAATGGCGTATGGTATAAAGACTATCCGGATGCAGAGGGAAAAACAAAAGAAGTTACGGTTAATGATGAAAGATGGAAAAACAAACCCAAGTATGACCTTGTAACTCTTTATGATAATCTATTAGATGATTCTGAGTTATTTTCTACAGATTCAATATCTAATGAAGATGAATCTAATAGATTAAAGGATCTTAATGGTGACCTTGTAAGGATACCGGTCGATGGAGGCGACAAATTCAAAAATGCATACACGTTCAATCGTTATCATGATGGTTTTCCTGATGGAGAATTCGTGATAACACCTAACCGTGACAGTGATTATGTTATCGATGTTACAAAAGTGAATAAAGAAGATGATGTGATTTTGCATGTTAAATATATGCCCGATGGAAGCATTATTAACCCTAATCCCACTTCAGCATATATGGAGCCATCAAAAGTAGAATTTGATGCTGATAATCATATTGCTCACTATACTTTTTCTTTGAAAGAAGGGGTAGAATATAAGATTGAAGTCAGCAACTACTTAGGCATTTATAATTATGAAGATTTTCAGATCACTATTTCGCAGGATAACTGGGTTTATGCGCCGTATGGTGGAAAACAAGAGTTTTATATGTGTAAAAAAATGTTTATTCCAAGCGATACATTGCTTGAAGCTGTAAAATTATCATCGAAGAATGCAGTAATTATTAATAATGAAGCGAGTATTGAAGATCAGACTGCCGCTATCATGAAGAGCTTAGAATTAGATAATAATTCTAAAACTGTCGTGGATGCTGTATTAACAGTTGTTTCGGCTGCGACAGGAAGTGCATTAGAAACTGTAATAGAAGCTGCAATAGTTGACCCCGAACCAGCAACTAAAACAATATTAGTTGCAGTAGCAGTTGATGGAGCTACTGTATATTTTCTCATATCTTCCGCAAAGGGTGTTTCTGATTTCTTTGACGCGCTCGACTTTAAAAATGCGTGCTATGATGGAAATTTGAATATTGTATTAACAAAACAACGCAATGGTAATTGTTTAAATAATTATTGGGATCCCTGGATTACAAGTAACTATAACTATATAAATAAATACTCAGATGATATTGATATTTTAAATGATAGAGCTCATGTTATAGTCACACCCAACAAAAGCGCACAAGATGTTGTTGAGTTTTGGGAGTTAGATTAATGGATATGAAATGGATTATCGTGGTTATTATTATCCAAACTATACTGTTTACCGAAGATTATGTTATTCTAAAAAAGAAAGATTCAATACAAAACTTGTTTTTTATATCATTTTTGATTTTAGTTCTGCTTTATTTTTTGTTAGATAACGAGTTAGTAAAACGGTTGATCTATATTTACACTTTACTAAATTATTTTCGAAATTTGTGGATTACAAAAGTCATAAAAGACAGTGGAGATTATAAAAAAGCAGTAAATCATCAATTTGTTGTGGTGGTTTCACTTGCACTAATCATCCTATTCGTCTAATATTCGCTTACTAACCAAAATATGTTTCTTTCAGGTTATAGCTTAAAAGCAGTCGGTCTTATCTGTATATTAAAGTCGTTATTGGCGTGCTATGTCCTAACATCACCGCAACAGTCATCGAGTCAACACCGGCTTCGATTTCGGCTGATGCTACGAAGTGCCGGAAGGTGTGTACACATAGAACTGAAAATCTCGCCGCCGACACTCTCGCATGAGCCATATGTAGGGCGTATTTGGATGCATTGGCTGACCATCCCACTTCGTGAACAGGCGGTCGTTTTCCTGCCACTTGTCACCGAGATTTATTTAGTAGCTGTCCTGATCGTGCTTATAAGCTTTGAGCAGATCACAGACAGCAGGCGGCAGGTCAACAAGACGAGTTGATTTCTCAGTCTTGGTTACGTCTGCATAAATTCCTTTCTCGGCGGTGTAATTTGATGTGTGGTCGATCATGAGCGTTCTGTCATCGAGGTTGACATTCTTCCACTCAATGCCAAGCAAATATATAGTTACTCGTCCAAATTCAGGGGATTGCAGTATATCTTGGAAAATAATGTAATAAGAGAATGGAATGACAGTATTTTGCAAGGATTTATTTCTGAGCAGGATAAAAAACTGATTCAATAAATATGTGATAATGATCCCTCTATGAAAGTATGCGAAAATGAACAGTAAGATAATAATATCCCCGATCTCGTGAGAATTTAAGGAAGCCGCATTGCTGAAACCGCAGAAAACAAAAGCGGATACTGTCCGCCAACACTTGAAATCCAAATGAAGATGTGATATAATAATATTCAGCTACACACATTCCGTTTCAATGCCGAGGAGGACACCCGAATGCTAAAGATATATTACGGCGAGCCGACTGCCGATAATTATATTTTCAATCCCGATGCGTTTTTCAACAACACATACGAAGATGACTGGATAACCGAACCGCTTTCCGTGCAGATGATAAAGGATATCGACGGCTCGGAGGTTATCGGTCCGCGAGTGATCGACAGTCCGTTTCTCGGCTCGATACCTACTGAACGTCTTTCGGGCGGTGTCAAGACGCTGATACTTATGAGCAAGGATCAGTCGCATATGTTCAACGCTTCTGCCTGCGGAGACAACTGCGCCAAGTGGATACTGCATATTGCGGATGAACTGCAAAAGCAGGGTAAAGATCTCCCGATACGTTTGGGGTATCTGATGGATTTTGGCGAAGAACCGTTCGAGATAGAGATAAGCAATCTCGGCAAGGTCGTCCACAACAGCAAAGAACTTGCGGAAGCTGTTCTCGACAATGGGTTGATATAAGGGGGCGGCAGAATGATCGGTAAGTACGAGATCGAGATCTATAATAACCGCGTCCATTATTTTCTTACTGTCAAACGCAATATCACAATTCTTCAAGGCAACAGCGCGACGGGCAAGACCGAGCTTATTCGCCTTATCGGAGACTATGAGCAAAACGGGATGTCTTCGGGAGTGACGGTCAGGTCGGAGGTCAGATGCACGGTTCTGACGAATATTGACTGGAAGCTCAGACTGAATGCCTTGCACGGGACTATCATCTTCATTGACGAGACAGCCGGGTTTATAAAATCGAAGGAATTTGCGGAATGTGTGCGGGGCTCGGATAACTATTTCGTGATAGTAACAAGAGACGATCTGAGTCAGCTTCCGTATAGCATCGAGGAGATTTACGGTCTGCGGACGGATACCTCGAAGTATCAGGTGTTCAGGAAAGTCTATAACGAGACGTACAAGCTGTATAACACCGATACGGTCAGACCGATAAAGCCCGATATGGTCATAACCGAGGATTCAAACTCCGGGCATCAGTGCTTTGAACAGATCTTTGACTGCCCTTGCGAAACAGCAGGCGGCAAGAGCAACGTGTATGACAAGATTCGCAAAGCGTGCATCGGGTAGGTGCTTGTTATCGTTGACGGTGCCGCTTTCGGTCCCGAAATGGGCAAGGTATCAAGATATCTGAAACAGAGTAAAAAAGACTGCACTCTGTACGCACCGGAATCATTTGAATATCTGATTCTAAAGGCAGGAATTATAAACGTGCCGGAAGATATCATCGACGAAACATACAAGTACGCCGACAGCTGCAAGTATCTGAGCTGGGAAGAGTTTTATACTTCGTATCTTGTTGAAGTCTCATCGGGAACGGTCTATAAATATAACAAGTCTTCTCTCGGTGAAGCGTACAAAACCGCCGGAACGATAAAAAGAATAATCGGCGTACTGCCTGAGCAGATCAGACCCGGGAAAGACGATTAAAAACAGAGCCGGTCTTCGCTTGAAAACCGGCTCATATAATAACGGAACACGCCCATAACTTTGGGACTTATTTGGGACTTATTGCCCAGAAAAGTGGCTGAAACTTACGTCAAGCTGTTTCACTTAACTTGCTCTAAAACGCTGTAAAATCGGGCGTTTACGTGGCTGGTAAAAAGTTACAAAAACCCATTTGCTCGATTCAAGTCCCATTTGCCGCACCAATCGAAAAGCTCGTAAACACGTTGTTTGCGAGCCTTTTTTGTGCCTAAAAATCGCCTTTGGACTTTATTGTGGACTTTATCAAATTACTACTAACTAATATCAAGTATTCAGCCGACAGGTCGGGAGTGATCTGTCGGCTGCTTGTTATCCTGTTGCCTTATCGTCCTTGCTTTCAAGCAGGTCGGCGACGGCTGTGCTTGCCTTTCGTCTGCTCTCGGCGAAGATGTGCGAGTAGGTAGATAAAGTTGTAACTGGCGTGCTATGACCTAACATTGCCGCAACGGTCGTCGGGTCAACTCCGGCTTCGATTTCCGCGGAAGCTACGAAGTGTCGGAATGTGTGTACACCATAGAACGGGAAGTCTCGGCGTTGACACTCTCGCATGAGCCAAGTGTAAGGCGTGTTCGGGTGCATGGGCTGACCGTCCCATTTCGTGAACAGGCGGTCGTGCTCCTGCCACTTGTTGCCGAGATTCATTTTATATGCGTCTTGGTCATGTTTGTAGACTCGGAGCAGATCACATACAGCAGGCGGCAGGTCAACGATTCTTGTGGATTTCTCAGTTTTGGTCACGTCAGCATATATGCCTTTTTCGGCGGTGTAGTTTGATGTGTGGTCGATCATCATTGTGCCGTTGTCGAGATCTACATTCTTCCACTCGATGCCGAGCAGCTCTCCTCGCCTGCAACCCGTGTATATCGCCAGCGTGAAGAACACCTTATATTTCATGGGTGCGTCTGCGATCATTTTCATGAAGTCACGAGCCTGCTCTTTGGTGTAGATTTGCTTTTCAGGTTTAGTGTAAACCTTGCCCTTAGCATCGAGCTTGGGTATTGTCACCTTGCTGCAAGGGTTTGTGTTCAACATATCCAGCCTGATTGCATACTCAAATATTGATGATATAAATGATAGGTGGTGACGAATCGTTTTCTGTGACAGTGAAATATCTGTATCTGACGTTCATTCGAGCGAATGGCTGCAAGGCAAGGAACAAACCAGCGGAGTGCTGGGAGCAAACAACTTCTGGGAGCAGGCAAATGACCTGATGGAGCGAATGATGTACAGCGGAACGGCTGCGATCGTTATCGGTCTCAGAAACGCCCGTTACTCCGAAAGCGGAAAGCTGCTTGCCGATCCTAATACACGGATATAACAACTTCAACAGCGATTTCTACCTTGGACAAAAAAAGGTGTTCATCAACAAAAGCCTGCTTGCGGAGATGGACGGCGGCGAGATGATCACGCCCGACGACGTGAACCAGCAGCTTTTCTACACAATAGGCACATCGCTCGGAGACGAAAAGCAACTCGTTCAGGAGCACAACCCCGATCTGAGGGTCGAGGCAAACGAAAAGGGCGTGCAGGCTCAGCTCGACTACTTGTCGTTTAAGGTAGGCTTCGGGACGAAGCACTACCAGTTCAACAACGGCAGCATAGTCACCGCAACCCAGTACACAGGGGACAAGCAGGATCTGATCCAGAACGCTCACAAGCATTTCATCAAGGTGGAGGGCTTTCTGACAACGATTGTAAAAACGCTGCTGTATATCGGACACAACTACATAGATCCGTCCGTGAAATCAGATGCGGAAATAAAAATAATGTTTGACCAGAGCCCTCTCATCGATGAAAACGCCGAAAGAGCCCGGGATCGTGAGGATGTTAACGCAGGATTGATGCTTCCGTGGGAGTATAGAGTGAAGTGGTACGGCGAAGACCAGGCGACTGCGCAGAAAACTCTTGACAGCACGATGACCGACGACGAGCTTATGGGGTTCAATTATGAGGGCGGTGATGAGTAATGCTCTCGCCTCAGACCTTGAGCCGACTGCCAGATCCGCTTGTGGATCTTATCAACGAACTGCAAACTGACATTATAAGGAGTATAGCTGAAAAACTGACCAAAGCGAACTACCTCACGCCGTCAGCTGAATGGCAGCTTTACAAGGCACAGCAGCTTAGGCTTTCGACAGACGAGGTCAACAAGCTGCTCAAACGCTATACAAAGCTATCCCATCGCGAGATACGTTCGATATACACCGACGCTTGCAAGCAAGCGATATCGAATGACGCGTCGATCTACAGACAGTTCGGAAAAGACGCCGAATCGTTCTTCCGTTCTGTTGCATTCTCAAATGTGCTGAAAGCCGGTATAAAAAACGCTAACGGAATGTTTGAAAACTTCACCAGAAGCACTGTACAGTCCAGCCGAAAGACGGTCACGCACCTGATGGACAAGGCATACTTGCAGGTGCTTTCCGGTGCATTCTCGCCGCAAGAGGCGATATACAGCGCAGTCAGGGAGCTTGCCGACAAAGGCATACAGTCGGTGACGTATCCGAGCGGACGGACGGACTGGGCGGACGTAGCGGTCAGGCGTGCTGTAATAACAGGTATCGGACAGACCACAGGTCAGATGCAGCTTGATCTCGCCGCCGAAATGGGAACTGATCTCGTCGAGGTAACGTCCCACATGGGCGCACGTCCCTCTCATGCCGAATGGCAGGGCAAGGTATATAGCATTTCGGGAAAGAGCAAGAAATATCCCTCGCTCAGAGCGGCGACAGGCTACGGCAGGGGCGATGGCTTGAAGGGTTGGAACTGCCGACATGACTTCTTTCCGTTCTTCGAGGGACTTTCCGAGCGTGCGAACCTGCCCGTTGACCCCAAGGAAAACGAAAAGCAGTACAACGCCGAACAGAAGCAGCGAGCAATTGAGCGTGCGATACGAAAGAGCAAGCGAGGGCTTGCTGCGCTCGACAGCTCGATACAGAGCACCGATGATGAGCAGCTGAAGGCGAAGCTCCAAAGCGACTTTGACCGAAAGGCAGCGACACTCAAACGACAGGAACAGCGGCTTGCGGAGTACTGTAAGGCTAACGACCTGTTTCAGAGGAATGACCGGACAAGAGTTGTGGGCTTTGGACGGAGCGTTTCACAGAAGGCGGTGCATGGGAATAAAAAATATTTGGCAAAACAGCTTGACAAATCTGTAATAAATGGTACAATAGATAGTGAAGAATATGCTAAAATGCTCAAGAATAGACAGATTGTAGATATTTCAACGCTTGATCCGAATCATAAGAGTCTATCAATAAAGGGAACACCCGGAAGTATTGTAGACTTGATCGAAGACGGCAAGGTTATGCAGAGACGAATATTTGGGTATGATGGAAAAGCCATTGTTGATTTTGATACTACGGATCATAATCAACCAAGTCAGCATCCTACTGGAGCACATAAACATATTTTTGATTATTCTAAGCGAAATCCACATGGAACACACAGAAAAATTACTGATCACGAGTTGGAAATGAATCGAGATATCATTCAGAGAGGGGTGAACTATTTTGACGAAGAAGGAACTGATCGAACTGATTGACACCAGTGGAGACATAATGTTCGATTGTGAGGATAAACACTATACAATTCTCACATGGACTGATGAGGGTATATTCATAGGAGAACAGATAACAGAAACTCAGAAAAAAGACCGCCATGAGTATTTCAAGACAGGGGAACAGCTCGTATCTGAGTTCCTTGTAAATGGTAAGCCTCTTGGAGACATATGTGATAGAATAGTAATTACATTTAGTAATTAAAGCTCCCATCTAACGGGGGCTTTTAATTTTACCCGAAAGGAGCTGAACACATGACGCACGCACTAAAGATCGAGCACGAGTACTTTGAGTAAATAGTCAGAGGAGACAAAAGGTTTGAAGTAAGGAAGAAGGACAAAGACTTTCGTGTCGGAGACATACTCGCCCTGAATGAATGCAAGCTCGGCGTTTATACTGGCTGCTGCATATTCGTTATTATTGACTATATCCTCGACAACAGCTGCTACTGCAAGGATGGATATGTTATCATGAGCATATCTCCGCTCAATATCAAGCGCTCAAAGAATTGCCGGATAGCAGCAAGGTGACTGAAAGGAGCTGATACCATGATTAACTTAGGCAGACACCCGTCGGATATGTCCGACAACGAGGCTCAGGCGTACATTGACTTCATGAGCAAGAGATATCCCGAAGTAAAGGACGGTACTCTTGATATTGAACTCATCGATGAAGGCTCGGTGGAGCTGACGCTTACTCGCGACGCTGTGCCGTTCCAGAGGATCCGCCGCATCACGGGCTACCTTGTCGGCACGACAGACCGCTGGAACAACGCCAAGACCGCAGAACTTCACGACAGAGTGAAGCACACCACAGACAGTTAGGACGCTCTTTAAGGGGCGTTTTAATTATACCCAAACAGCATTTTAAGGAGGACTGATAGCATGGAACTCAAACAGCTGACCGACCTCGGCATACCCGAGGAGCAGGCAAAGCAGGCGCTCGGCCTGCACACCGCAGAGATGGAAGCTGAGCAGGGCAAGGTCGCTGACCTCACCGCTCAGCTCGAAACTGCGCAGAAGAGCATCGGCGATCTGACAGAGCAGGTCAAGAAGTTCGACGGCGAAGACATCGAGGGCTTGAAGCAGGCAGCTAAGGACTGGGAGACCAAGTACAACGCCGATGTTGCAGCGCTCAAGGTGGACAAGGCACTCGAACTGGCGCTCGTGGGAGCTAAGGCAAGAGATGTGGAGATCGTCAAGTCACAGCTCGATTGCGAGACCTTAAAGCTCGGCGATGACGGCAAGCTCACAGGACTTACCGAACAGCTCGACAAGCTCAGAGCCGACAAGGCGTTCTTGTTCGACGAGGATACAGCTGACAGCGGCGCACGCATCGACACCGGTTTCCGTCACGGAACGGCAGCAGAAGACATAACAGACGCACAGGTCAGAGCTGTCATGGGTCTGACCGCGGAGGGAGGTAATAAGTAATGTCTAATTCTATTACTAAATTCAAGAAATACATCGACCTGCTCGATGAAGTGTACAAGCAGAGCGCCCGCACCTCGGTGCTCGACAGCGACAGCACGCTCGTGAGAGCAGGCGCAAACGCCAACGAGATCGTCATCCCGAAAATGAGCATGGACGGTCTTGCTGACTATAGCCGCAGCACGGGATATGTTGCGGGCGACGTAACGCTCACCAACGAGACGGTACAGTACAACTATGACAGAGGCAGACAGTTCACTGTTGATGCTATGGACAACGAGGAGACAGCAGGCGTTTCGTTCGGCAGGCTTGCGTCCGAGTTCATCCGTACAAAGACCGTTCCTGAGCTTGATGCTTTCCGCTTTGCGACATATGCAGGCACGTCCGGTATCAGCAAGGTCACTTCGGGAGCAACTCTTTCGACCGGTGACAGTACCCTGGCTGCTCTTGTAGCTGCTCAGACGCAGCTGGATGAAGACGAGGTTCCTTTTGAGGAGCGCTTCCTTTTTATCACTCCGACTCTGTTCAATCTTGCAAATTCCGTGGATCTCACAAAATCCAAGGCAGTTCTTGATGGTTTTGCCGGCATTGTCCGCGTTCCTCAGTCGCGTTTCTACACCGCCATCGACCTTGCCGACGGCACGACCTCGGGCGAAGAGGCTGGCGGATACTCAAAGGCATCAGCTGGAAAGGATATCAACTTCATGATAATCCATAAGCAGGCTGTCCTTCAGTACCAGAAGCATACAGTAAACAAGGTGGTCGCCCCCGAGGAGAATCAGAAGTCTGACGGCTGGATGTTCTTCTTCCGCGCCTATGGTCTTACCGATGTTTACGATAACAAGGTCAAGGGCATCTATCTGCACCACAAGGCATAAGGGGGTGTTCACATGAGAACTGTCGGTCTTTTACTTGATGATACAGGCAAAAACGCCGGCGATCTATTCGATATTGACAAGATGAAGCTCGATGAGCTGAAAGCGCTTGCTGATACAGCAGGCATCGAATATCCGGCAAATATCAAGAAATCAGAGCTGACCGCACTGCTGAGACAGACTATGGACGAGGCGGTGCCGTATTGACAAGCTACGAATTCTACACTGATACGTTCTGCGGCACAAAGATACCGCAGGACGTTTTCGATTATGTCTCGGCGCGTGCTGACGACTTCCTGACGGCGAATCTCGATACTTCGAGTGTAGATGAGACAACGCTGAACAAAGCGGTCTGCGCCTGTGCTGAGGTGTACTATTCTGCGACAACGAACACAGAGAACATATCCTCTGAAAAGGTCGGAGACTACAGTGTAACATACGCATCCAAGGCAGATCAGGGCAAGAGTCTGACAGATCAGCTGCTTGAAGCGGCAGCCATTTACTTTCCGACAACGGGGTGGTGCTGATGCTGTACAACGGAAAAGCCACCGTATGGCACAAGACAAATGACGGATACACGCCGACGCACTACCCCTGCTGGTGGCAGGACACCGAAGCAGAGAACATAAGCAAGAGCGGTACGACCAACGTCGATACCGCTCTTGTTCATCTGCCGCTCGGAGCTGTTGTCGCTAAGGGAGATTACGTCAAGCTCGGAGAGTACAACGGAGCCTTCGCCAGCTCGTCTGATCTGCTGAAAGCACATAAGCCGCTGAAGGTCAGCACAGTCTCTCCGAAGCCCTACGGCTCGGAGCACATGAGGCACACGGAGGTGACGGCAAAATGAGCGACAGCCACATCAAGGTCAGACTTCATGTCGCGCCGGAGAATGTTATTCTTGCAAAGCGAAATCTTGGCAAGGGCGGCAAGGCTCAGATGTTTGTCGATTCGGAAGTTACACGATGCTGTGATAAATACATTCCATTCGATAAAGGACCGCTGAAAGAATCGCAGGATTGGGCGACTGTCAAGGGCAG
Source organism: Ruminococcus sp. YE71 (assembly GCF_900119155.1). Lineage (GTDB taxonomy): Bacteria > Bacillota > Clostridia > Oscillospirales > Ruminococcaceae > YE71. Next base: position 115,070 of record NZ_FPIR01000007.1, read on the forward strand.
CGGCATGGTACACTGGGACACACCGTATGCACGGAAGAACTACTACGAAAACCGAGGCAGAGGAAACGAAGGCACAGCCAAAGGCGGATTACGCGGGAGGCTGTGGTTCGAGCGCATGAAGCGAGATCATCTGCCCGGCATACTGAGAGGAGTGAAACGAATCTGTGGAGCAAAATAGCTTACTTGAATCGATGAAAAACTACATCGGCGGATTTCCCGAACTTGACGCTCTTGAACTGCATTTCGACAGAACGGATGACGAGCCTGCAAGCTATGCGGTCATGACTTCGGGACTTGTCAAGCTCGGTGAGGATATACTCGGCAACGAGACATGGCAATACAATGCAGTCTTGCAATCAAGAGAATACACCGCGGATGACCTGAGCAGGCTTAACGCTTCGGCATTCACCGAGACGTTCACCTTTTGGATAAGCCGACAGAACAGTTCGGGCAGCTTTCCCGAGCTGCCGGACGGTATGTATCCCGAAAGCATATCCGCCGACAACGGAATGCTCCTTGCACTCGATGAGGACGGCGACAGGGGCGTATATCAGATACAGATACATCTTACATTCAGACTGGAGGAATGATAAATGGGAACACAGAACACATACACCTCGGGTCCGCTCCGGAGAAGCCATCTGAGGCATCTTCTTGACAACACATTCGGACTGACGCTTGCAACAGCTTCATGGAGCACACTTGGCAAATACATAGACGATATGTCCATGAACCTGAATCCGACGATCTCAACGGTCAAGAACATACTTGATGAGACAGAGGTAATTGATGAGGGATATGAGCCTTCGATGGAAGCCGGCACGATCTATCTCGACCCGGGTGACAGTCTTTATCCTAAGATAAAGTCGATCATGATGGATCGCCAGATGGGTGATGAGTGCCGCACCTATCTTATGGAGATCCTCGTTGACAAAACTACGAGTCCTTATGATGCGTGGGTCGAGGAATGTATCGTCAAGGTGCAGAGCTACGGCGGCGGTCAGGGCGGCGTAAACGCACCGATAACCATTACTCCCTGCGGCAACAGGATCAAGGGTACGGCTGCTTATGCCGACGGCGTATGGACGTTCACAGCGGCTGCAAATGGTTGATAATTACACGAACAAGGGGGGCAGAAATGCCCCTTTTATTCTAATACATAGGAGTGAGTTTTATGGAAACTGTTAAGCTGCAATTCGCAGACGGATATAAAAGCATTGAGATCAACGGCGATCCGAGCCGCGTGATAAGAATAAATCCGACAGACGCTGCATTCATCAAGCGCATTTCCGGGCTCGGAGACAAAGCGCAGGAGATCATGCAGAAATACGGTGACATTGATTTTTCGAGCATTGAGAAACTCAAGGACATCGACCCAGAAGAACCGAACTTTATTCGTATGAATCGTTCCTGACGGCGAAGTTCTCGGCGGCGTTCAGAAGCAGATACGATATCTGGTGCGCGAACATAAGCCGTACACCGACGATCGCATACGGCATCCACCAGTACAGCTTCACGGGGCGCGTGAACGGCATCTCCGGCAACGTTGACCTCAACCGCACCGGCAAGAACTACCCGGTCATCATCAAGAACGCCGGGAAGAACGGCTTTAAGCCCACCGGGAACGTCCTCGATACAGACGGCTTCCACAAAGGCGACAAGGGGCTCGGGGTCTATTTTCTGAAACGCGGGCTGATAGCATCGGGGTACAAGCTCGACGACAACGACGTGTTCGGTGACGGAACCGAGAAGGCTGTGAATGATATTCTCGGCAAGTCAGGGTATGCCCGGAACGGTATCGCTGGTAAGGGCTTTGCGAGGAAGTTTATAAAGTAGGTGGTCAAATGAAAACGCTGCTTTCTTACAAGTGGATGCGCGTGAAGTCGCGGCTTAACTATCGCACAAGTTGCGAAATAACTCCTGCGACACTTGCGGGAGTGCTTGAAATAGGTGAAAAGGTTCGGATTGTTGACGATTTTGACTGCGTTGCCTGTGGGCACAAATGGGCTAAGGTCAAGATCGGACGGAAGCATTATTATGTGTGTGCGATGTGGTTAGAGCCCATTACTGACACAGATTAATAAAATCACATTTGAGCAAAGAGCGAAACGCTATTTTGACTGTATTTAAACACAAGCAAAAGTCTGTTTGAATACCTATAAAATAATAAAAGCGGCGAGATGTATCATTGTTTTGAAACATTTCGCCGCTTTTTTTGCGTTTTGCGTGTCAATTTTTTGGGTTTTGCGCGTCAGGCAACATTTATCCTTGTTGTACAGCACTCCGTTATATGATGAATAATTCTTATTGTTTTCCCCGACTGTAAATTTTTTCAGCGCACTGCAATTAATAAAAGCACCTGAGCCTATACTTTCAACGCTGTCGGGAATGGTTATACTTGTGAGGTTAAAGCAGCAGCCGGAAAACGCTCCGTCACCTATGCTTACAACGCTGTCTGGAATGGTAAAATCTTTGAGCCATGAGCAGTAAGCAAACGCTGAGTCACCAATACTTGTAACAGTGTCGGGAATAGTTATATCGGTAAGACTACATGAAAGAAATGCATCATCACCAATGCTTGTGACCTTCATCCCGTTAATATCCGAAGGGATAACTATGACCTTGTCACTTCCGGTATAATCAGTAATGCTAACGGTGTTATCTTCTTTGATTTCGTAAGTGAGATCCTCAAAGGTATCAGCACTTGCGGAAATAGCTGTCAGGTTCGTGACCGCCTGCGTTACCGGCTGAAAGGGAACGATCCCCGTCACCAGTGAAAGCGCCAGCACACCCGCCGCTAAGTGTTTCCATGTGTTCTTGGTTTTCATCATAATTCCTCCAAGCTAAAAGCATTAGCATTCCCAAAAGAATAGACATATCCCCCGAGACACGCTTGATTTTCAAAATCCCAAAAAATCCATCTTGTAAAAATATTATATCATATTTAAACATGGCTTGTCAATAATTTGCCGATATATTATTCTATATGAAAAGCGACATCGCCGATATTTGTGGCACTGTCGGGAAGTTCAATGCTTTTGAGTCCGGAGCAGCCGCTGAAAGCCTTACTTCCGATCTCTGTAACACCATCGGGAATAGTTACGCTTGTGATATTATCACAGTTGTAAAAAGCATTGCCGTTGATAACTGTGACCTTTCTTCCATTGACCTCAGAGGGAATGGTCACAGCTCCGCCCGAACCGTTGTATTTCATTATAATAGCAGTATTGTCTTTAAGGCTGAAACCGCACTCGAAATCACCAAAACCGACTGCGCTGCAAGTTCCGATATTATTTGATAACGACCCTGACCACCCTGTTCACAAGGTCTGTCGTATCAAGCTTTCCATTCACGTAAGCACCGACCACAAGGTAATAAGTCCCCTTAGGGGCGTTCTTATAGGTGAACAAGGTGGTTCCGGCACCTACAGTCTTTGCGGGCTTCCAGCTCTTGCCGTTGGTCGTGTAGCCGATCACATACTTCTGTGCGTTCGGGACAGCCGTCCAGCTGAGTCTGAACGCATTGCCCTGAACCTCGACGTTTGCTTCGGGATAAGTCAGCGCATTCGGGGTGACGATTATCGCGTTGGAAATGTCTTTGTTCCACTCGCCGTCTATTTTCGCGAGGACCGCCACCTTATACTGCTTACCGGGGCTCAATCCTTTCAGCACATAAGAGGTTTCGACGACCTCGGTGACTTTAGTCCACGAACCGCTGACAAAAGCCACGACCGCGTACTTTTCAGCGCCTTCGACCTCAGTCCAGTTGAGCCTGACTGCACCGTTGCCTTTTTCAAATGTAACAGTCGGGTTCTGTTTTTTGCCGTCAATAAGCTCATACTCAAAGCCGTTGTCAATCGCGTACTCTTCGCCGGATGTGCCGGGATAGCAGTATATCTTGAAGCCGTTAAGCCTGACAAGTTCTTCTATCGTTTCGTCATAAATCATGCCAAACGCATATTTGCCAATTTTAGTTACATTGCCTGGAATGGTAACTGATGTAAGTGCGGTGCAGTCACAGAATGAATGACTGCCTATCGAAGTCATACTATCCGGTATGGTTACAGATTTAAGTGAAGAGCAGTAAGTGAATGCGCCGCTGCCTATAGAAGTCACACTGTCTGAAATAGTAATAGAGGTAAGTGAGGTGCAGTTATAGAATGTATCTTCTTTTATAGAATCTATACTATCTGGTATGGTTACAGATGTAAGTGAGGAGCAGTAAGTGAATGCCCCCTTCTCTATCGAGGTCACACTCTCCGGTATGGTTACTGATGAAAGTAAAAAACAAGATGCAAATGCTTTTTGCCCTATCGTAGTCACACTGTCCGGAATGCTTACAGATTCAAGTGAGGTGCAGAAAGCAAATGCCCTTTGCCCTATCGAAGTCAATACATATCCACCGATCTCTGACGGAATCTCTACCACTTTATCACTGCCAGTATATTTGGTGATCTCAGCAGTGCCGTCATCAAGAACCTTATATTCATAATCACCGAATATTTTATCCGCACTCACCGTGACAGCCGTATCAGCCGCCACTCCGCCTACATAAGGCTGTGCCATCATCACACCTGCGGCACAGAGGACTGCGAGTACCCCTGAAACTGTGCGTTTTGTTATGTTTTTAGTCATAAGTTTTTCCTCCTCACAACAGATCGTTAATTGTTGAGTAATAATATTGTACACTTTCTTTTTCGTTTTTTCAATACCCGATTCTTATTTGGTAGGTTTCAGTTCTTATTTTGCATATCTGTTGTATGTTTACAACCGCCGCCGAATGTGATATAATGGAACATAGCAATATATCCCCATCCGAGGTGAGAAAATGATAAACATTGCTGTAACAGACGACGAGCCCGGGATGCTCGAACTGGTCTGCCGCAGAGTAAGCGAGGAATTTTCAAAGGTCGGTATGGAGTTCTCGGTCAGCCGATTTGATACGGGCAGAGGTTTTCTCGGTGCATTTGAAAACGGAGCAACATTTGATATACTGTTCCTCGACATAAAGCTGTCCGACTGCACGGGTATGGAACTTGCCCGAAAGCTCAGAGAGGCTGGTAGCCGCATACTCATCGTGTTCGTGACTTCGTTTGACAACTACGTTTTCGAGGCTTTTGATTACGAGGCTCAGGGCTATCTCAGAAAATCCGAGCTTGACGAACGGCTCGGCAGGACTGTCGAAAGACTCGTCAGAAAATACAATGAAGATCACAGAGAGATCGTGCTGCACAATCTGGATGGTCAGATAAAGGTCGCAGTCAATGATATCGCGTATTTCGAGTCTCACGCCCACACGATCACTATGTTCGGCTTTGACGGAGGGGAGTTTTTGTTCACCGGCTCGCTTTCAAAGCTCGAAAAGGAATACCGTGCCTTTGGATTTTTCAGGGTGCATTCGGGGTATCTCGTGAATATGTATCATGTGTATTCGATCGAGAAAAACGATGCTGTTATCAGGCTTGCGAACAAAGAAATTCGTATCCCCATAAGCCGGAGCAAGCTCAGAGGGTTCAGGGACGCTTATCAGCGAAATATCAGGGGTGTGTGAATGAGTACGCTTTATTTTCTGTCAGAAGCCGCCGCAACATATTTCGAGAGCGTGATCATCCTGCTGACGCTTTTCAGGATACTTGACTCGGGCTTTAGCAAAACGGTCAGAAGTATCACGATAGCCGTCGGCGGTCTGTTATTTTCGGCTGCGACAATGGGCGTCGAGATGATAAGCCCGATCTACGGTGATCTGCCCGACCTTATCATAATTGTGCTGTATATTTCGTTCAGCATGATAGTCTTCAAAAGCAGAAATATCATGAAGCTGCTTGTTCCCGTTGCACTTATGATAATGATACTTATAATAAATATCTCGGTTATAGCTATAATGTCAAGGATATGGGATATTTCGATCGAGAACTTCACTTCCGTGCAAAACGGTTTTCGCATCCTGTCCCTTTTTGTGACGAAAATACTGTTTATGGTCTCAGCCGGGATCCTGTCAAGAAAACTCAGCACCAATGAACCCGAGCTCTCGGCAGATGAGTGGATATGGCTGACAGCTATTTCTGTATTCTCATCGGTAATGCTGTTTATTGTGGCACAGATGCTGTTTTTTGGTCTTGATAAGGAAAAAAGCATACTGATGCTGTCCGCCGCGATGGCTTTCATCAATATCGGGATATATGTTTTTGCGGACAGACTTACCCGCAAGAACCGTGAGCTTTACGAGCTGAAAATGATGAACGTCCGTGCCGATGAACAGCTGAAAACGCTTCATTCCATCGAGGATATCTACAGTCAGATGCGCATACTTCGTCACGACATGAAAAACCAGTGGATAGTGGTGAACGATGCCCTCAAAAGCGGCGATACCGAGCGTGCAAGGCAGACGGCTGCGAAGGTTCTCGGCAGTATCGACAGCTATTCCGATATGGTCAGGCTTAATGCTCCTGCGATAAGTGCTGTGCTCAATTACAAGCTTTCGGCAGCAAAAGCCAAGAATATCCGAATAGTCACAAGCATACACGACTGCTTCGGTGGCATTGAGGAAAATGACATTGTCATGCTGCTGGCAAATCTTGTAGACAACGCCATTGAAGCAAGTAAAAAGGTCAGCGAGCCGCAGATAGAGCTTATCACCGAAATTAAGCGAGGATATCTGAACATCGTTGTATCAAATCGTATCGAGGGTTCTGTGCTTGATACAAACCCAAAGCTTATTACCTCGAAGCCTGACAAGCTTTCTCACGGTCTGGGCTTGCGTTCGGTGAGGCAGATATGTGAGAAGTACGGAGGCTCGGCGGAATACTACGAGGACGGGGGACGGTTCGTGGCGGATATACTGCTGAAAATTAAGAGGTGAACCTATGGAGACAGCACTTTATCTTATCTCAAACGCTGTGCATTTGTATGCGGTGTTTATGCTTTTTAAAGCAACTCTCGGAGAGAGCAGACTGCCGCCCTTTGCTGAAAGGCTTACATACATTCTGTATTATGCCGTCAACTGTTCGGTGTTTCTGTTCACGGAAAGTATGCTGCTGAACCTTATCAGCAACACTCTTCCTATGTTCCTGATAATGCTACAGTACCACCGATACTTACGGACATATTTCTTCATGACATTTGCACTTACTGCTGTGGGAATGTTCATCGACTGGATAGTTCACTGTATTGTTCCCGATTCCATATTTATAAGCTGCAATACGCTCCAGAGCATCATGTTTCTGGGACTTGCGTTCATATTCCGAAGAGTGCTTATCAGGGAGGACACGGACATAAGCAGCAATTTTGAGACATTTCTGCCTATACTCTGCTCGGCAGGAACTGTTATAATTGCTGTGCTTATGGGACCTGTTGCGAATCTTACAGGCATGAGTATTGCAGCGTTGCTGCTGATGATAAATTTTCTTACCTTTTACAGCTATGACAAGCTGCTGGAGAAAATGCGGCTCAAGCTTACTCTCAGCAGCATCGAGCGGATAAACAAGACCTACCATGAACAGCTTGAAATAATGCAGGGATCACAGAAGCAGATACGTCTGCTTCGCCACGATATGAAAAATCATCTGCTGGTGATAGAAAGTTTTATTGAGAGCGGCGAGACGGAAAAGGCTTGCACCTACATAAGCCGGCTGACCGACAGCATGAAAACAGATGCTTCATACATCTCGACAGGCAGTTCCGAACTTGACGGTCTGCTCAATTACAAACGTGCCGCTGCTTCTGAAAAGGGCATAGACTTCAAATGCGGCATGATCCTGCCTGCCGATACGGACATAGACAGTATTGACCTTACGGCACTGCTGGGAAATCTTATAGACAACGCCATTGAAGCAAGTGAAAAGGTCAGCGAGCCGCAGATAGAGCTTATCACCGAAATAAAGCGCGGCTATCTGAATATCGTTGTTTCAAACCGCATCGAGGGTTCTGTGCTTGGTTCAAACCCGAAGCTCGTCACCTCGAAGCCGGACAAGCTCTCGCACGGTCTCGGACTTCGTTCGGTGGGGCAGATTTGCGAGAAGTACGGCGGCTCGGCGGAATACTACGAGGACGGGGGACGGTTCGTGGCGGATATACTGCTGAAAATGAAGAGGTGAACTAATGGAGACTGCACTTTATCTTATTTCGAACGCAGTGCATCTGTATGCGGTTTTCATGGTATCAGGAAAATATACCGTCCTGAACAGCACTGAGAGAGGGGCTTCGATAGGCTGAAAGGAGCATAGCATAAAATGTATTTTGATAATTTTATAAAAAAATGCGATGACATGGGATATAAGCTGTACGGCATGAGTCATCAGGAGATAGCCGAACTGACAGACAAATATCAGCACCTTCCAAAAGCCTATACAGAGTTGATGGGGTTACTCGGTCACGGAACAACCGCTCCGTTCTGGAACGGACAGGACTTTTTCTGTTATTCAGTTTCGTCACTGCATGAGTACGCATTTGATACTTTAAAAGAAAACGAAGAAACAATAGCATTAAGAGATTCGGATTTTGTGTTCTGGATGTCTCAGGGCGTTTTGTTTGCTTTTTTTAACCTAAACGAAGGCGATGACCCACCGGTATATTTATATACAGAGGCTGTCCAGGGGAGATTTATAAGGGTTGCCGAAGCTTTATCCGATTTTATATGGAATTACTGTTTTGACCCGGGAAATGCATTTATTGAATCAAACCATACATAGCTGAAAATGCAAAATAAGAACTGAAACCTGCCAAATTTGAATTATATATTGAAATGATGAAAAAACTCCTGTATAATGTTATCAGCATTTTACAGGAGGTTTTTTATATGAAGGAAAGGTTCAGTCCCTCAACGCTCATTATCGTAGGTATCGTGCTTATCACGCTGGCGGCGTTTCTTATGACAAGTCAGAAAAGGAACACAGAAAAGTACAGTACACGCGGAATCGAGGTTCAGTGCGAAACTGTCGAGGTATTAACAGGCAGAAAGGGCAGGCAGACTGTCACGGGCGCTTACGTCAACAAGAGCGGTGAGACGGTTCTTGCTTCTGTGACGCGAAACGCATCGACCTACGTCGGCGAGAAATACACTGGCTACACGCTCCCCGAATCACCCGATACTGTCTATTGTATCCCCAGCGATTCAATGTTGAAGATCATGAAAATGGTAAACTTATGCGTTGGCGGGGCAGGCTGTGTGCTTCTGCTTGTGGGCATTATCGCAGTCGTTGTGAAAAAAGCGCGTGACGTGTATTGAGAGGGCTGCAATATGAAGGATTATGAAGCTATGGATATATAACAAACACGGCGCACCTTTCGCGGGTGCGCCGATAGTTTTAGGCAATACCGCACAACCATTGCGCGGTATTGCCTTTATATTTCAGCATCAAAAGCTGCCAATATCCCGGAATACAGACCGAGTTTGAGCATAAGCTGCCCGTCATCAAGCAATCCGAGCTGTTCCGGCGTGATGCCCTCGCAGGCTGCCGCCATTCTTGACGCGAAACCGTCGATGACCGTCTGCTGTTCGGGAGTATATCCCGAATCGGAGATCTCGTCCGAGTGCTCTGCAATCCATTGGTCGCGTTCGCGGGCTGTCTGCGAGAGATCTTCCGCAGCCGAACGCAGCGTATCATCCGGCAGCGGATATCTGCCGGTAAAGTCGCCTGCACACCAGTAGGTGTCGTTCTGAGCGTCGTAACTGAGGAAAAACAGCCATGTATCGCCTTTTTTCATCGGCGTGAGTTCGCTGAACGTCAGAAGCTCGCCGTCGGTTGAAATGCAGTACTTCTGCGATATTTTCACCGTTTCAGCAGCCTCGCCTTTGAGGACTTTTCTGACGTTGATGACATTGCTCGAAACTGCGTCAGCAGCAAAAGTGCCGGGAGCATCGCAATTCTGACAAGTATCCTCGCAAAACTCCCCGATAACGATGAGATCGGATGCCTCAGAAAGATCATTGATATCGTAATAGATCACTCTGTCCTCATCGACTTTCTTAACGGTCTTGTATTCTGTCGGGGCTGTTTTCGGATATTCAGTGCCTTCCTCAGAAGCCGTTTCAGCCGATGACAATTCGGGAGAAGAAGTAGCTTTCTCTGGATCTGTCACACCCGATGAAGAATTGCAGCCGGTAAGCAGCACAGCTATGGCAAGAATTACTGTTTTTTTCATGATACCGCCCCCCGTGATATGGTTTGTTTTTTATCATTATATCACACAATTCGGGGAAATGCAAGGCTCAGCGGTTTGAAGTCGGCATATATAAGACAGCTGCTTGAACTTGGAGGTGAGTTCGAGCAACGCAACTGAAAAGTATTGCATTATATTATTTTTTTCGCCGAACAACTCCTCAAAACCCCGTAATATCGGCATATTTAGCTGTTCGGCAAAATAAAAAGTAAATAGATCAGAACACGCTCAGTGTGTTCTCTATCCCCACAAATCCGTCTTACAGTGCATACAAACCACAAATAGCCCGCAATTACGCCGTTTGTGCGGTAATACATTCTGAAAAGTTCGTCATACAAGGTGCTTACAAATGCCGCTATGTAATACGCATTGTAGGTCGCAGTAATGCAGTTGTATTGCGGATAAATGTGCTTGAAATGCCCGAAAATACTTGCTTTTCAGCGTTTTGTAATGCGGTAATACGAAAATAAAAATATAGAGAGCTTATATTGCAATAATAATTTCAAGCTGTAATGACACAGACCATTAAGCGGTCTGCCGAACGCTTGCCGGCTCGGGGAGTACCCCGGATCCCTCACTAAGGTAAATTTAAGATAGATAAAGCAGCAGCACTCGCAGCAATGCGGGTGCTTTTTGTTGTGAAATCAACCAAATCAAATAAGACAAATCTATGCAAAACAGAGAATAATATTACAATTTCAAAAAAAGCGTTGAAAAATCAAGGACTTCTTCCCGTATACAAGTAGGAAAAATTATTTCTCACTTGGCAAAAGAGCATAAGCTTTGTCGTTGTGCAATACAGAGAACAGTTGTAAATATTCTGTAAAACAGGTTGTAAAAACCTCGACTTCTTCCCCTATACATATGAGAAAACTTACAAAACGACACTGCTATATATCAACCAAAAGGAGAGAATCATTGAAAGAACTCATCACAAAATCCTGCGAGGAGATCATGACAACGCTGTACAAGCCAACGGTGTTCACGGTCGAGGACTTGCTGGCACAGGGATTGTTCATTCTCGCCGGCTCGCCGAAGGTCGGGAAGTCGTGGCTCGCTCTTGAACTGTGCCTTGCAGTCGCAAAGGGAGAAAAGTTCCTCGACTGCACCACACAGCAAGGCTCGGCGTTGTACTTCTGCTTGGAGGACAGCTACCAACGAATCCAGTCAAGGCTGTACGAACTGACTGACGAACCCTCAGACAAGTTGTTCTTTGCACTGAAAGCAGACACCATCGGCAACGGCCTTGAAGAACAAATCACCAAGTTCAAATCGGAACATGACGACCTTCTGCTGGTTGTCATCGACACGCTACAGATGGTGCATAACGAATTGGATTCGAGCTACGGCAGTGATTATGCGGAACTGTTGCCGCTGAAATCTCTCGCTGAACAACTCAGCATCAGCATCGTCCTTGTCCACCACCTTCGCAAAGCAACGGACAGCGACCCGTTCAATATGATCTCCGGCAGCACAGGGCTGAACGGCTGTGTGGACGGGCTGTTCGTGCTGTTGAAGTCTAAGAGAGCTTCGGGGCAGGCGGTGCTTCACTGCACCGGTCGTGACATCGAGGACAGGGAACTGTCTCTCGTGCGTCAGGGTGCTCGGTGGTTGCTTGCTGACGATCATGAGGACAAGCCGCCGGACATTTTTGTGTTCGCCGTTCATGACCTCATGGTCGAGCAGCGGACGTTCAAAGGCTCGGCGACGGAGCTGTGCGGACTGTTGCAAAACAAGTTCGGCGGTGATTTTTCGCCAACAGACTGACCCGTGACCTCGTCCGTCATGCCTATGAACTTACGGCGCTTGGTGTGAAATTCGAGCACGCCCGAAGCAACGGCAAGCGACTGATTCGGCTCTCATACGACGCGTCGGGTGACGGCAGTGACGGTAAAAAATCTGATGCCCCGGGACACCAATTCTACTGACCCTGCTGTCACCGCAGGCGTGTCTTGCCGCTCGGAAACCGTTGAAAATGCGGCGTCAGCGTATGACGGTGACGGTAGAATCTGTACCAAATCTACTGACCCTGTGATTAGTTCTACCGACCCTATTGATGACTCTGCTGACCCTGAAAATCTTATCATCGACGGCAAGCAAATACCTGTCGCGAGAACGTCTCTCAAAGATATTCTGCACCGAAGCGACGCAAGGCTCCGGCAGATGCTTAACCAAAACGGCACTCTCCTGCCGGAGCACAAACTCGCAACGTGAGCCGATTTGTGCCCTCCGAACGATGAGGTCGGGTAGTTTAACAGCAGACCCAACAGAACGCCACAGAAGCGATGTGTCGGAATTTGTGGGCGAGGTACGGCGGAGTTACGAAGCATGAGATATGGTTATCTTCGGCGTGCCAACGAGCACGCCGAATTTTTCTTGACTGACCTATAAACTCATGGTATAATATTTCCCGAAAAATGTGACCAGACCGCTCTGTTTCCTGTCTGTATAAGTGAAAGGAGGTCATGCAATGCAGGACGAAGATATTATAAAGCTATACTTTGCGCGTTCGGAGCGTGCCATCACTGAGACGAGCGGCAAGTACGGCGGCTACTGCAATTCCATAGCGTTGAACATTCTTCACGACCGTGAAGATTCGGAGGAGGTCGTCAACGACAGCTATCTGAAGGTCTGGAACACTGTGCCGCCGACCCGACCGCAGAGTCTGAAAGCATATCTCGGCAGGATAGTGCGTAACCTTGCGCTCAACGCTTATGAAAAACTGAACTCGGCAAAGCGCGGCAGAAGCGAGGTTCGGCTGGTGCTTGACGAACTTGCGGAGGTGATACCGTCGGGAGACAGCACGGAACAGTATCTGGAGCGGAAGATCTTAGAGCAGCTGCTCGACTATTTTCTCGGGACACTGGACGACAGCACACGCAGGATTTTCGTGCGGCGGTACTGGTACATGAGCAGCATCAAAGAGATCGCACACAGCTATAAGCTCAGCGAAAGCGCTGTCAAAATGAAGCTCAAACGCACCCGGGGAAAGCTGCGGGAATATCTTATCAGGGAGGGATTTGGCGATGAATGAGATGGAATTATTGCGGTCGTTCGGGGGGATAAAAGACAAATATATCCTCGAAGCTGACGAGGTCAAAAGAAAGAAGATGAACAAACGGATAGTCGGGATACTTATTGCGGCGGCTCTGATTCTAATGTGTGCGATAGGTGCAGGAGCATATTTCGCGGACAGAACCGGGCTGCTGAACGGCTTGAAATGGTATTTTTCCGACACGGATGACCTGACCGACGGCGAGATAAGGGCTCTTGACGAGGTGACTTCCTACAAGGGCAAATTTAATGAGAACACGTTCACGGACGTTGACGTGACATTCGCGGGGGCTATGTATGCCGATAACGCCTACACGGCGGTGTTCACGCTGCGCAGGACTGACGGCACGCCCTTCACAGCGCCCAAAGGTTATGTTTGGCGAACCGGTTTTACCGACGTGGGGCTTGATCTGTTTTTTATTGACCGCACGCAGAAAAGCTATACGGTCACGCCGCAGTGCTTTATAAACGACGACGGCAGTCTTTCGGTGAGCGTGCATTCAAACGGCTTTTACCAGCCGCAGTTTAAGAAGTATATCGTGGGATTCACCGGTCTTTACTGCGTCCCGGAGGACTATGCCTGCGAGGAAAGCACAAAACGTCAGGAGCTTGCGGAGGCAGCGGTCAGCGCATATCAGTCGGCAGACAAAGAGCATAACAAGCTGTACGAGCAGAAGTGTGACGAGTATTTTGCATATTCAGAGGAAATTTCTTCCGACTATGTGACCGGAGAAATAAGATTCCTCATTGACCTGTCAGATCTTCCCGACAGCACTCTGCACCTTGAGACAGAGCTCAACGGGCAGACTGTGAGCGTCCGGCTGACACCGATAAGCATAGACCTTGAAACCGTCGGCACGGACGGCACACGCTATAAGGAGAATGATTCCCTGCCCGTAACGATCGTCTATAATGACGGCAGCAGCTTCGGTGCAAAGCGTACATATTTCATGTCGGATCCCGGCAGGTGGAGCATGGGCTTCTACCCCGACAGACCGATAGATATGGCACAGGTAGATCATATTATGCTCGGAGATACGGAAATGTACATAGAATAAATTTTCACCGGCGTGCCTACGGTTGCACCGATTTTTTGTTCATGAAATATTTACAACAAAAATGCTATAATTATCTCTGAAAGCGTCAGATTTTCCAGGAAAAATACGACTAACGTAAATGAATGCTTTCAACAATCGGAGGTAGAGGTGCGTAACGAAACAGTACCTTAGCCGCATCACTCTTACCTTTAACAAGCGTTAAGAGCATAAAATATAGGGTATTCCGACAGTCCATATTCAAGGCGATTTTCGAGAGATTTATGTAAAAGCCAGCATCGCATTCGGCTGTCCGCTTGGACGGTCTGCCGAACGCTTGCTGGCTCGGGGAGAACCCCGGACCCCCTTTCAATTTTGCAACGTAAGTAAGGAATATCACAAAGAATAATCAGAAGCACTCGCAGTAATGTGAGTGCTTTTGTTGTGAAATCAACCAATTCATACAAATCATGCTCAACCCAAACGGCACCCTACTGCCGGAGCACAAACTCGCAACGTGAGCCGATTTGTGCCCTCTAAGCACAGAGGTCGGGTAGTTCAACCACCAAGCCAACAGAACGCCACAGAAGCGATGTGTCGGCGTTTGTGAGCGAATATATGGCGAACAAAAAAGAATGGAGATGAACAAACATGAATCATTAAACGGCAGATAATTCACTGATTATTCAGTTTGCAGGTTAAATTGCGGCGTCATTTCGCCGCAAAAATCACAGCGGACGGCAAAGCCGACCGCATTTTACGGGGCTTTTGGGCTATCCGGAATTGGTGTCATTTTCTGAAAATGTTATTTTTGACGGTGTCAAAATTACAGAAACGTGCCTAAAACGGCGATATTTCAAGATTTTTTCATAGAGTCAGTGCTGAATTATCTCACAAAATCAATGAACAGAATAATAGCAACAATTGAAAGAAACAGGAGAGTGATTATAGAATGGCAGAAACAAAAATAACAATGCTGACGATCAAAGAAGCCGCAGCACTCGTGGACGGTCTAACCGAATACCGCATCCGTGAGCTGTGCAAGTCGGGTCAGCTTCCATGCTTCCGAGCAGGCAAGAAGTACCTCATCAACAAGGATATTTTATACAAATTCCTTAGCAACAATTTATCGGTTCAGTAGAAAAATGTGTTGCAAAACTTAACAATCCGCCTGCCGACTGGAATGCCCATACGTCTTGTGGTATTGTTGGGTTGCCGGCAGGTGAAAAAAAGGAGGAAACTAAATGGCTTACATTGAAAAACGCAAGAATAAGAAAGGCGAGGTCACAGCCTACAGAATTCGTGTTTACAGCGGCTACGATGTTCACGGCAAGCAAATAGTGCAGTTCAAAACGTGGGTGCCGCCGGAGGGGATGACTGCCAACCAGATCAAGAAAGAAGTCCAGCGACAGGCAGTCCTGTTCGAGGAAGAATGTGCGAACGGTCAGGTGACTGCGAACATAAAGTTTCAGAAGCTCGCCGAGCAGTGGTTTGAAGAATACGCAGAATTCAACCACCGCAGCACCACACTCGAACGTGAGAAGAAAATCACCGACCGTGTGTATCCGGCACTTGGACATCTCCGAATCGACAAAATATCGGCGAGGGATATTCAGAAATTCATCAACTCTCTTGCGAAACCCGGTGCTAATATGAGAAACGGCAAACCGTTGTCGCAAAAGACGATTCGTCACCACTTGTCATTCATATCGTCAATATTTGAATATGCGATACGGCTTGATATGCTGAGCACAAACCCTTGCAGCAAGGTGACAATACCAAAGCTCGATGCTGAGGGCAAAGTTTATACAAAACCCGAAAAGCAGATTTACACCAAAGAGCAGGCTCGTGACTTCATGAAAATGATCTCAGACGCACCCATGAAATATAAGGTGTTCTTCACGCTGGCGATATACACGGGTTGCAGGCGAGGAGAGCTGCTCGGCATCGAGTGGAAGAACGTTGACCTTGAAAATTCCACGCTCATGATAGACCACACCTCAAACTACACTGCTGAAAAGGGAATATACGCAGACGTGACAAAGACCGAGAAATCCACAAGACTTGTTGACCTGCCCCCTGCGGTATGCGAACTACTCAAAGCATACAAACACGATCAAGACTGCTATAAAATGAATCTCGGCAACAAGTGGCAGGAGCATGACCGCCTGTTCACGAAATGGGACGGTCAGCCCATGCACCCGAACACGCCTTACACCTGGCTCATGCGAGAGTGCAAACGGCGAGACTTCCCATTCTACGGAATACACACGTTCAGGCATTTCGTAGCATCTGCGGAAATCGAAGCCGGAGTTGACCCGACGACAGTTGCAGCGATGTTAGGGCACTCGACACCCGTAACGACTTTATCAACGTACTCGCATATCTTCGCAGAGAGCCGCCGCAAGGCAAGCACCGCAGTCGCCGACCTGCTCGAAAGCAAGGAAGATAAATCAACAGGATAAATAATACAGCCGACAGGAACAAACGCTGTCGGCTGTATATTTGCTTTTAGTTAGTAGTAATTTGATAAAGTCCACAATAAAGTCCAAAGGCGATTTTTAGGCACAAAAAAAGCTCGCAAACAACGTGTTTACGAGCTTTTTGATTGGTGCGGCAAATGGGACTTGAAATGAGATTTTTAATTATCACATCTTACCTCAATTTGCTAAAAAGCACGGTATTACGCGGTTTTATGTGATCTATCTTTGCGGAACATTTATTCTTTCCGCTAATTTTTCACATCAATAATGGACAGATAATGGACAGAAATGGACAAGACCTTTGGCATCTCTACAATAAGATTAGAATGATCATAATAGGAGCCGTTCTCGCAGGAGGGCGACTCTTGTTCTTTTAGGCATAAATATGTCTTGTGCATTTTTAGCATAGAAAAGTGGCTTATTTAACACATTGCAATTTTTTGAGCAATATTGAATATTATCTCATTAGGGAGAAGACTTTCACTTTTTCCTACATATTCCTCTAATAGTCCGTAGAGTATTGAATTATCTTTGCATAATTCTTGTCCCTTTTCAGGAGGTCCAAAAAATCCATCTGGGTCGTATTCTTTGTATCCATAATTTATGTTTAACCATTTTTTTAAGCTATCTTTTGATTCACTCCGTACCGCTGAAAAATTTTCACAGTAATATAACTTATTGGATGGGTTAATATGAATTGCAAGGTAAATAATATTGAAAACCAAATCACGATATCTGCAATACCTTATAAAAGTCAAATGATACATCTGCTTGATTATTTTTTCTTTATCTTTATCAGATGAGTTTTTAATTTGATCAATCAAGAAATTACAATTAGTAAAATACTCCTCTGTTTGTTTGACTATGTCTTCCAACATAGTTTTATAATCACCGTATTCCGGATTATCATTTTTTAGATTCAGTTTGTTCTTAAAATATTTCTTTTTAATTGCCTTTTCGGCTGTTTGTCCGTATACTTCTACGTTGTTATGAGAATAATAAGATCTCAAATCGTTTATAAGATAATAGTATTCGTTCATTTCCTTATATTTTGAAAATGGTATATTTTCTTTTTCTGCATAATCTATATAGCTTTTTATAAGCCAGCCGCAATCTACCAACATTCTGTATAGATTTGCAATAAAAAGCCAAAAACAGAAATCATCATTATCTGACGGAAGATAAAGAGGATTATAATTACAAAAAAGAAAAAGTTTGGGATCGAGATCTTTTTCAACTTGGTCGTTCAATTTCTTAACTTCGTCTTTAAGAAACGAAGTTAACTTTTCTGATTCTGAACTCATGATTTTACATCCTTTCTTTGGTTATCACGCCTCCTTTTAATACCCTCCTCTGTATAAACTCGACATCTGGTATTAGAGAGTCCGATTATCAGACCATTCATTTCTTGCCCTTCAATAATACTTTCTCCCTTGTTAGCAATATCATTAGCACTAAATGCAAAATAATTGTCAAAGTATGTAGCATTTGAAGCGCAACGATCAATAATACAATAACCAATTTTTCTCTCCGAATCGTAATAGCTGACTTTTCCGGAGAATTTCATATAATCAGATTCATCATCATTATTATTGATCTCACAAAGCAGATAAGGCACATACATTCTTTCATACAGTCTTGAACTGTCAAAATCATTCTCATGTATATATTTTTGCTGTATTTCTTTGCATTTAACGAAATTAAAGTCTGAGCAATACAGCGTTGAAAGTGCATACATATACGACATATAAGGTTTAGGACGTAATTTACCATCTGAATCAATAAACTCAATGTATTTTTTGCATACTTTATTAAGTTTAGACCATCCGTCTAAATCAATACATAGTTTCTTTCTCTCTGATGGAATTTCAAAAATATCCTTTCCGGTATACAAATTCATCAATACTCTATACAGCAATACCATTGCGCTTTTGCATTTGCTGCTTACAAGCATTTTAAATCTGTCTTTATCCATCATATATGAAACTATGCGTTTCATAGACTCCTTTTTTGACAGTTCATCAAGATTAAAGCTTTTCATTAATTCGCGGCTGCATATAGTTACTATCAATGTATCCTTATCATTTTTAAAATGCTTTTCGATGTCACGATAAATCTCTGTTTCATCTAATGCATCATCAAGAGTTAACTCACTGTCATCCGTCAGCGCCTCATAGAATTTCTGCTTTCTCTCGCCAAGTTCGTCCTTTTCTCCGTAGCCTCTGTTATTGATCCTGAGATCTTCCGATTCGGTCAATACCGAATAGATTACACCCAACAGTCGAAGGTACATATATTTTTTTGTAATCTTAAAGTTTATCGACCACTTTTCAAATACTTTTAGCAATGAAATATAATAATATCCATTACTGTTTTCATTACCAATGGCTTCCATTATCCATTTGACCAACGTTTCAAAATCGACCGGCATAAATTCATTCATGCATTTTTTTAATTCAGGATCATTTTTACAGGTCAAATTTTTAAGAATATCTTTTTTCTCACAATATGAATAGCAGCAGTTTGCCAACTCATTAATAAGTCTATACTTTACTCTATTGTCTTTATGTGAAATATCATTCTCACAAGCAACAATATTCGCCTGTGTTATTTCAGCAGTTTTACGCAAACCTTTAATAGCTTCGATCAGATTCTTCCCATATTCTTCATTATCGGTTGACAATGAGGAATCATTTTTGGCTTTATGATTGTAGTACTCCCTTTTGAAAATAATGGAAGTAATTAAGAAACTATCTCCAACATCAAGTTCAGATTTGATCAAGTCGTCTAATTTATTGAATATCTCATTAAGATTACTATATATATATTGATAATGAGGAAGATCAAATCCTTCTTTTTCCTTATATTGCGAATTTGGACCGATGCACTGTAACAGTCTGCACAAGCAATCTACGATATTTGTATCAGGTGATTCGTATTTACTGTAAAGATCCAGTAAATCAATCACAAAATCCAAGTACTCTTCTTTACCTTCATCACTGTCTTCGAACTTATTTTTTATATACAGTTGTGCCTCGCTGATATTACGAAAAACAAATTCAAAACCATCATCGTTGTCTTTTCTTAATATCCATGGTATAGAGCGCGAAGCAAAATCATATAGTTCGGAATCATTTCGTCCTGTACTATATACTATCGAATTATTGATCAAATCGTTATCTAGAATACCCATTGCAAGTACTGAAGGAACCTGAATATCATAAAATGAAAAAACTGCAATACATAACTGAAATTTTTTCAAAGCCTCCACAGCCCACGTATATTTGTCATTCTGCGCTATATTATCATAATTGTTGTCATCGAATCGTTCTTCTGTTTCAGAAAAGCCAAAAGCCGACTTAATATTGTCAAAGTCTCCTTTGTTTGTGTTCTTTAATAAAGTTGGGGAGCTATTTATTCTGTCCTCAAATATGCGCTCAAGTTCATCTTCCAAAGTTGTCTTGATTATTTCCTGTTCTTGGTTCAATCCCTGCTCCAGCTCTTTCTGAAGAGCATGAATCATATAGTAAAAATACTGGAATACGTCCCAACCTTGACTTTCAATATTTTCCCAATTAAGATCACTCCAATATTCACTAAATACTTTTCTAATTCTATCATTAAATAAAGCATCTCTCCTTGATGCACGAATATACCAGTTTTCTTCTTTTTCATTATAACAGATCAAAGATTCATAATTGTTATTCAATTTATTCCTTACGATCTTTACTGAATCGGAACCAATTTTTTTAAAGTCATAATACTTGATGTCTCTTGAAGATTTTTTCCAAGAATCATAAGAGCAACAAACCAACACAAATTTTCTGCCTCTGTGATTTAACATTTCTGCAAGTTTCTTGCACTCTTCAGTATCATGATTATCCCAAATGAGCAACACTTTTGTGTCAGAGATTTTGTTGATTTCCTCGATCATTTTATCTATTTGTGTGGCTCTTTGATCGTCAATTTCAGTATCAGCATTAACGACCATGACTGGATATTTCTTTTGATTAAATATCGTGTAGGCAAGGAATCCGAGCGAAACCGATTTACTTGATGCAGGAGGACCACTAAGCACTAAAAGATTATGTGGAACAAAACGACCATATTCATCCATATTTCCGGACAGAGCTTTCAATGTAAGTTCTACAAGCGTGTCAGAAAAATCTCTTTTAATATAGAAATTTGATCTTTCGGAATATCCATACCACTGTGTACAATCCCGGGAACTCAAATTAAGAAATCTTGAATATAATGATCGACGCATACTTTTGCTTGATAAATATACTTGTCCGATCTCTGTTTTTTCTTCACTTACCAAAGTTAGCCAAGAAAGCGTCATTGATTGATCAAGTCTATCAACAGGATAGCTCTTATTATTTATATAAAAAACGTCTCCTTCTATAATTTGGTTATCGTTTTGCTTAAGCGATGCAATTTCTTCTTCGGAAATACTATCATAAGGTTCATATTTATAAAAATTAAAGTCAAAATCTTTAATACGTTCTGAATCCATAAATTCTTTACATGACTCAACTGTATCATCCACACCAAAAAATAAAATTTTAGCATTTGGAAGTTTGATACTTTGCCGCACGTTTCTAAAAATAGCTCTAATAATTTTAGACTTTAAAATTTTAAAATCGGAACCTATTACACATATTTGATTGTCATATACCTTAATAAGTCTTGCCAACTCATCTTGAAGCTCACTATCGTCATCAGGACCAACCATGTATAATATCTTGTCTTTTCCTGTTTTGGCTATAGTATCAGAAGTTATAGACAGCTTTTTATATTCTCGAAACTTTTCAGATATAATGGAGTCTTCCAAAAGAGAAATAACTAAATGCCAATTTTGTTCACAGAACCATTTTGGCAATAATTCAGTATTGACTCTTTGATCTATTATTAAAATCATCTTATTCCTATTAAACATTTCTCTAAGATCATAAACAGAGAAATCTTCTTTATTTGAAAAATAAGCACACATAAACTATACTGCCTTTCTAATAAAAATACATAATAGATCTGTACGGTACCTATGCGCCGCACGATGATTAGCGGACAGGTTCAATGAACTTTATAAATTGAAGCTATATAAACTCAATCCAGACATGGTAAAAGTAACAATTTATATTATTATATCACAAATAATAATGTGATTTATTACCGAATTTTATATAAATTATCTATTATATGTAAATACTGACCCAGTCAAGTATTTCAAAGATATTCCTCTGATGTTTGCATTTTATTTACATTGTTAATGCGGTTTATCCTATCGTTTTCATTGACGCAGTTCATTTCTCCGTTCGTGATAACGGACAGATCCGGAAACTTGCAACGTATGTGATCCTTATGTTATTTGGTTCTTTATAGGTGTCTGGCATTTTTCATTACTCCTTTTGATTATAAAACCGGAGCTGTTGCAGCAACGCAACAGCCCCTTCTGCGTGTATAGTGATTATGCAGCTAAAATAACAGCCATATCCTTCCAGAAATCTGTCCGAATAGTATTGAACGCATTCCTATCGATTTCCGAGCCCTCGATCAGTTCATGCCATATACTATAACTATCTCCCAGACGATGTTCTTCCTGAGTAAGAATGGCAAGCGTTGAATCGTTCTTTTGTCCGATATGATGAAGCTCATACTTTACTCCGGTCGGATCAAAAGGAGCTTTTCCTTCAAGCATAAGCTGATAATTAGTCTTTCCACCTGCTTCTTTCGCTATAAAATCAAGATCAATATCCCTTATCAAAGCTGTTTTACCGTTAATCATTTTTGGTTTAAGACCAGCCTTTTGGCATATCTCAAATTGTTCCATACTGCTGAACTCCTTGATGACATCAAGAGGATACTTCGATTCTTTTTGGATAGCTGCCGCTTCGTTCATAGTAAGACCATTAAGTGTAGCACCTTTTAATGCGATCGCTTCACCAGCACCGCCTGCAACTGCACCTGCACAAGCACCCCACATAAAGCCTTCACTGCCTTTAAGAGCAGCCGCTTTAACAGCTTCGTCAAAATCATGTGTTTTAATTCCCTCGACCACTCCTGCTGAAACACCGCTTATTACTCCGGATGAAAGTGCAAATGTTGTGGCAGATTTTGCGGATGCGGCAAATATCATACTTACTGCCGGGGCTCCTACTCCGGCTGATACAACAGAAACAGTAACGCATATAAGTATAACTCCTGTTCCGACAGCAACATTACGAGCTACTTTTTCAAATGAATCATCGTATTCCTCATACGGCACTACAGCTGTCTGACCGGTTTCGTCGAGCGTGAAAATATATTTTTCTCCCTGAAACGCTTCATCAAGATCAGCAAGTGCATATCCGAAATATACATTCTTTTTAGAATTATATTCCACTTCTTCAAGATATTCCTTTGAAATATATACCGCTTCAACATTCTCGACAAAGTATTCATCGCTGTCAAGCTGATCCACAAGCTGAGAATAAACACTATCCTCAAAATATCTTTTCAGATCCTCGTCATCAAGCGAAGTAAATGCAAGATTCTCTACATATTCCTCAGAATAACAGTCTGCTGATAAACCAGGTATGCTCTCTTGTTTTTGCTCATTCATTTCTATCTGAGTGCTTTCTTTTGATGATTCTTCCGTTTTATTACCGGAAATTGAGCAGCCGGTAAGCAGCATAGCACTTGAAGTCAGTAATGCGATCAGCTTTTTCATAAGAATCACTCCTTATTATTCTTCCTTTTCTTTGAGGAGATAACAATTATCATAATAACAATAATCATTCCTCCGCCTGCTGCATAAGGAATATATCTCATTAAAGAAATCTGTTCAGAACCATCTTTATTCGGTTCACTCTTTACCGCTGGTTCAGCAGCAGATACTGCTTTTTCAGAAACAGATCTGCTCTCTGAACTTGAATCTTCAATGCTCTCCTCATGTACTGCCGGAATAACTATATCTCCATTGCTTTGTATCTCAGCGTGTTCCTCGTTGACAAGTCTGTTGAGTTCTTCAATCGAATATTCATATTCCTTTGTATTTTCATTATAGTGCTTTATATAGGCAGTCATTATAGAATTTGAACCTACATAGATCATTTTTTCTGTTTTAAGCTGATCGTTGAATCTGTTTACCGCTGTTACAGTATATATACCTTCATCAGAAAATTCCTCACCGTCAGTTGCTGATCTGTTAAAACGTGTGTCAGCAGTCATTCCCGTTGCACTGTCATTCAGCACTTCTTTCTTAATGGTGATCTTAGGATAGCTTGACATTGCCGTATCTATTCTGAAACCATTTTCGGTTATGTCCTTATTTTGCAGTTCATTACCTGAAACTGTATCAAATAAATAAACCATACAGTTACTATTTCTTATCCTGAAACTAAAAGCTGTTCTGTAATATGTGGTTGAATCAACAATCCCATCTTCGGTTATAGCGTAATCAAGATGTACCTCATAATCGCCCTCTTCAAAAAGCTGTATCGTGGTATCGGCAGACGGTGATGCCAGAGCTGCCAGATAATCCGAATACTGCATTATTGTAGATTTGTTTTCAGAATCTGTATGTTTGATAATAAGCTCTCCTCGCCCCATATTATGTGAAGTTATTTGAAAACCTTCATCAGAACCCTTTTCATCATTCTCAATTTTCAGATCTTTGTTTTTGTTCAGCTTCTCAATGTCATAATTTAGATAAAATGTCAGCTTGATCTTATCTCCAACAGATTTTAAGAATACATCATCACTGTCACCTATATCGGTATATCCACTCAGACAAAATTCACCAAGATCCCAGCCGTAATGAGGATCTTTGGCATCGACCTTTTCCGAACCGGAATAGTTATTCTTTTTGGTTTTACTTGTGTATTTCCCTTTTGGTCCGACTGCAAAATAATACTTTTCTCCCGTGACCTCATTATCGGTATCCTTGTAGCTTGCATAAAAACTATACACTTCTGCATATTTTTTATACTCGGTATCAGGCATCTTAGTACTTGTAATATCCGTTATATCAAATGACCCTTTATTTGCTTTTGCTGTCTTATATGCAACGATCACACGATAATAACAACCGTTTACAAGCTGAATATTGTTTATTGCCTTATTCTTTTTAAATGAATGATCTCCTGAAAGATCTGTTTTTACAAAAGCAGGATTCGTCACCCAACTTTTACCATCGAGAGATGTTTGAAGAAGAATAACGCCCTTACCTATTTTCTTATCGAGATCAATTTCCTTGTCATCAACAATTATTTTTTTACTGCTGTCTGATTCTAAATGCCATTTTGTATCAGCAGCATTAGCCAAATAATTATCGTACTTATAAGATAGCGAAAACAGACCTTCATCCTCTATCTCATAAGCTGTATATTTGTCTTTAGTATAAGTCTTGGAAATATCTCCGCTGATCGACAAAGATCCAAGCTCTGTAGCACCTTCAATTTTATTTGCTGGGATCTTAGTATCGATAGAATAGTCGCTCTTTTCACCGAATTCATAAAGATTTCCGTTAAGGTCATATATTATTTTCCCATCATCAGCCGCCAAAGGCATCGAAGGCACTATCATTGTAGCTATAATCGCAGCAACAAGAGTCATGCAAATGTGTTTTATTATTTTTTTCATAACATAGCTCCTTTTATAAAAAATTAGTAATTAATTATATTGTACCATGAATTTCACTTCTTGTCAACAATTTACAAAATAATATTGCCGATCGTTTTATTTTTATTATTATAGCACAAGAGATACCGCCGTTATAAAAATGGATTCCATTTCAGTATGCAAAGAAAATTACAATAATAAGTACTCTTCACATCAATTTGCATAATCAATGTGCTTAATCATCCCAAAAATAACTTTTTATTGTTTCCTGCATTTCTGTCTCACTCACCCCAATTCGCTCCATCATCATCCGAATTGCGTCATCTGGCGTTTCTATCTGCGCTGTTCCCGCCTTGACCATGTCAAGCACATCTATCATGTGTGCGGTCATATCGTTTGTATCTGAGATTATGGGCGGCACCTGCTCCTGCACCTTAGCATTATTATCAGCGTAAATATCACGCAAGATCTGATTGAAACGCTCTGTAATGCGATACCTCAAAAACTCGTCCTCATCGACCTTAGTTTCGTTGATGTAGTTCATAGCCTCACCGTAACCATCGGGTACACCTGCGCCCGTCGCATAATTCTCCACACCTCGCTGCACGACCGCGGTGAGGTTATTTATCGTATTGATCGACTTGGCTGCAAGCTGCTTGACGTAAATATCGATAGCATTTATGAGGTTGGTGAACTCGGCGTGCTCGATAAGCTGACTCAGAAGTTCGTTGTCCTGCCTTTTTGCGAGCAGGACTTCTATCGCTCTGTCGGACATCCCCAGCTCTTTCAGCTCTATGTTCTTCGTGATGCGGCTCTCAGTGAACCCAAGCAGATAGTCCGTCGGCACTTCAAAGAATTTGGCAAGGTCAACGATACGACTGTACCCGACATCACGTCCGAGATCGTTCTCCAGACCGTTCAGCACAGGCTCGGAAATGCCCGTTGCCTGCGCAAGCTGCTTTGTGGTCATGTGACGCTCAACACGCATATCCTTGATCTTCTCGCCCATAGTTAATTTCATCTGAACATCTCCTTTGTTAGCATTATTAAATCTATCTCTACTATAATTATATCACAAGTAATGTCCGCAATGTGGGACAATTAAAACTTTTCTTGATAGTATTATATCACATCAGTTATTCAGAATTTGCACAGCTGTTATTATCATCATTATTCCACATATGAAATTTCCAACTGCATTTCAAGAAAAAATTCGGATTTTGGAACATACCGCATGAGCCAATTTTATCTGCTATAATTAATAATGAAGGGTGGAGTAGCAATACTATCACACCTTATGAAGCAGTAAAACAGCCGCAGCCCTATCTTTCTTCGCTTTCCACTCAGCGTTAGGGTTCAGGGCTTGCAGCGCAAAAATGAAAGGGAGAGATGCAACATGGCAAAGGCAAACACGATCATCAGAGATGAACTGAAAGCAAGAGGTGTCCGTCACTGGGAACTGGCGCACGCGCTCAACGTATCGGAGCAGACACTCGTCCGCTGGCTGAGGTTTGAGCTTAACGAGGATAAGCAGCTCGATATGTTGGAGAAGATTGAGGAGATAGCAAAGCGAAGGGAGACCATTATTGACGATTAAACAAAAGAGAGAAATAATAGCGGCGGTGTCCGCATTGTTGGAAAAGATGATTTCAGTCGAGGATGATACCCCGACCATTACTGTGAGCAAGCCTGCGCTGCCGGAGATGCTGACCGTCAAAGAGTGCGCAGCGCTCGTAACGGGGCTGACGGAACACACTGTCCGAATGCTTGTCAAGCAAGGAAAGGTGAAATACATAAGGTGCGGGCAAGGTACTCGCGGGAAGATTCTCGTCAGCAAGGACAGTCTGCTGAAATATCTCGGCGCGGTGTGCGCATAAAATAATCGGGCAACGCCCGATACCGCAAGGGAGGGCGTAGCCCGACCAAAGGGGTGCAGAGGAACCGCTGCCGCAAAGGCTTTTGTCGCTCCCAAAAGGAGTGACAAAAGTATCTTTGCGTTAGTAGTGGCAGCCGATTTTCACAGAATCTTTGTCCCCCCCACGAAAGGAGAAATGATTATAAAAAGAAGTATCAGCGGACGTATCGACAAGGGCAGCATCGGGCACAACAACCGAGTGTTCATCACCTCGAATGTCGATAAGAGCCGCACACAAGAAAATATAACGCTGGTGCACGATGACATTCAAACGGTCTATCACGAATTATTTGACGAGGCTCTAAATAAGTACAATGCAAAGCAGAAGCGTAAAGACCGACGTATCAAAAACTACTACGAGCACATAAATCACAGCAAGCAAGAGAAGCCGTTCTATGAGCTGATATTCCAAATCGGCAACACGGAGGACACCCATTGCGGAACTCCCGAAGCTGTCCTCGCGACGAAAGCCCTGCGGCAGTTTGTCGAGGAATTTCAGGCGCGTAATCCGCATATCCGAGTGTTCAATGCCGTCATTCACTTGGACGAGGAAACGCCCCACGTCCACATAAACTTCATTCCGTTTGCCACAAATCAGACGAGGGGACTATCTACTCGAAACTCACTGTCGAAGGCTCTCGAACAGCAGGGCTTCAAAGGCGAGGGCAAGATGAATACTTGCACCAAGCAGTGGGTCGAGCATGAGAAGGAGATGCTTGCCGAGACCATGAAGGGATACGGTATCGAATGGGAACAGCTCGGGACACATGAGCAGCACCTTGATGTCCTTGATTACAAAAAGAAGATGAGAGCCCGTGAGATCGCGGTGCTTGAAAACAAAGTTGAGTGTACTCAGCATCAGCTGGAATCAACCGAGAGGGTTCTTCGTGATGCTGATAATGCTATTGATAGACTTGATAAGGAATTTGCGAGGAAGTCGGAAGCCGTCGAGCATCTAGATTCGGATATCAAGGATAAATCTGCGGAATTGGAGAACACCAACCAACAGCTTGCCGTCAATCAGCAGTTGTTGCTCGTGACCACAGAAAAAATCGCGCAAATCAACGACATTGACAGCATTAACATTAAACGCTCTATGCTCGGCGATAAGGTCACGCTTTCGGAGATGGACTACAACAGCATCGTTGAACTTGCAAAGAAAGAGTTGGCTGCCGAGCATGATTCGGCTGAAAAAGATGACGAGATATACCGACTGAACAAGATACTGCAAGCGCTGAATAAAGAAAAAGCCTTATGGACGGACGAGAGGTCGGCACTCCATAAGACGATTGACAAGCTAAGGGCGCAGGTGCGGGGGCTGACAGATCAGCTTTCTGCGCTCAAGGCGAAATATGATAGGGTCATGGAGTTTGTTGAGAAGTTCGACCTCAAGGAAAAGCTTGCCAACTTCTTGTACCCCATCAAAAACAGAAAGAAAACCCGATAGAACAAAGGCAGACCCCCATCAATACACAGAAATTTAACGCAATCACTGTATTGCTTTACCACGCGAAACGTGTTATAATGGAAGTGTAGAGATGTCAAAGGTCTGATTAAAGGAGGAATCAGACAATGGCAAACATTAGAAAAAGAGGAAATACATATCAGATTCGTGTCGGCTGCGGTTATAATGCGAAAGGCGAGCAGATCTCGCAGTCGATGACCTGGAGACCGCCTGCGGGCATGACCGAGAAACAGGCGGAGAAGGAAGTTCAGAAGCAGGCGATACTGTTCGAGGAAAAGTGCCTTCACGGTCAGGTGGTCACGAACGTCAAGTTCGAGGAATTCGCAGAACAGTGGTTCAAGGAATACGCGGAGCTCAACCTTCGCAGCACCTCGCTCGAAAGAATGAAGAACCTCACCAAGCGGGTGTATCCCGCAATCGGGCACATGAGGCTCGACAAGATCACGGCACGGCAGATCCAGCAGTTCATCAACGACCTCGCTGTGAACGGGAAGAATCTCCGAAGCGACAAGCCGCTGTCGCGCAAGACGGTCGTTCACCACCTCAGCTTCATCTCGGACGTGCTGGCGTATGCGGTCAAAATGGATATGCTCTCGGAGAACCCTTGCGCGAAGGTCAGCGTGCCAAAGGGTGAGAAAAAGGAGAAGGAGATCTACACGCTTGAGGAAGTCGAGCAGCTTTTCGTTCTCCTGGAAAAGGCTCCGATCAAGTACCGCACGTTCTTCACGCTTGCAATTTACAGCGGATTCCGCCGCGGTGAGCTGCTCGGCTTGGAGTGGAAGGACGTTGACTTTGATAATAACGTCATCAGCGTAAGGCGCACCAGCAATTACACGAAGGCTCGCGGCACCTATACCGACACTACGAAAACGAAGAAGTCGCAGAGGTCGCTCAAATTTCCACAGCTTGTGATGGACTTGCTCCGTGACTACAAGTCGGTGCAGGACAAGGAGCGCATCGCGATGGGGACGGCGTGGACGTACACCGACCGCCTGTTCGTGCAGGACTGTGGGCTGCCGATGAACAATAATACACCTTATATATGGTTCAAACGGTTTTGTGAGGCGAACGACTTCCGCTTCTGCGACATACACTCCCTGCGTCATTTTTATGCCAGCTCGCTCATCAACGAGGGCGTGGACGCGGCTGCGGTGTCGAGCGCGTTAGGACACAGCGTTATCGGAACGACGACTACCATTTATTGTCATACGTTCCAGCAGGCGCAGGCAAGAGCAGGTGACGCGATAGCGAACGTTCTCGACTTCTCCAAAAAGAAGAAGCCCGAACCCGACCCGACCGAACCGCCCAAGATTACAATGAAAAAGACGCAGGCAGGCTAAAAGCTGCACGAAGTTACAACAATGGACAAGTGATGGACAAACGCGGTTTCCGGGCAAAACAAAAAGCTCTGAAACAACGCTATAACGTCATTTCAGAGCCTTAATGTTTGGTGCGGCAAATGGGACTTGAACCCATACGTCAAAGACACACGCCCCTCAAACGTGCCTGTCTGCCTATTCCAGCACTGCCGCATATTCTGTTGTTGTCGTTCAGGTTTTTGTCTTGTCCCTTGCGACTTTAATATTATATCACTTTGAAAAGCGTTTGTCAATAGGTTTTTCGGGAAAAATTTATTGTTTACAAAATGTTTATATTTTACCCCAAAAGCCCTTCCGACGCGTGCCGCACAGTGTGTAAACTGTCGCAAAATACGCAAAAATCACAAAAAATTTGTTTATAAGGTTAAACTTTGCGGAATTGCTTGCAATTTTGGTCGGAGTGTGCTATAATACAAGTGTTCATGAACATAAAATCAAAAGCAGACGGTGCCTTCGGTCGCTCGTTCGGGCGGCGGAGAAGGGTAAAAGGGAATCGGGTGAAAGTCCCGAGCGATCTCGTCACCGTGAGCGCGGAGCTGTGCGCCGTTTCGCAGGGGAGACCCCGCGGAGTCACTGAGAAATCGGGAAGGCAGACGCATGGGCGTTGAAGCGTGAGTCGGGAAACCTGCCGTTGCTGCTGGTACAGAGCCGTTCGGCTCAGGTCACGAGGCATTGATCGTACCGTTATCAGACCCCTTGCCGAAAATCCGGCAGTGCTGAGGGGTTTGTTTGCGTTGCCTTCATTCCGTGAGAATGGGGGCTTTTTTGACGACCGTGCCTATCAGAAAGGATAGGTAATAAGAAATGAAAAAAGTTATCGCTATGTTCGCTGCACTCACCGTTGCAGCTATGGCATTCACATCATGCGGAAACAGCTCCGATTCCGACTCGGATTCGTCCGAAGCGACCACTACTACTGCCGCTTCCGCTGCTGACACCTCTTCCGAAGAGGAGAGCACAGAAGACACCGCATCGAGCGAGGCTGACGCTTCTTCCGCTGAGGAAAGCGCTGCCGAGAGCACGGCTGAGTCTGAGGCTGACGATGAGGAAAATTACAACACAGGCGACGCATCCCTTGATAATGTCCGCAATCAGGACGAGATCGGCGAGTCCGAACTGCTGGTCATCAGCTTCGGTACCAGCTTCAATGACAGCCGCCGTATGACTATCGGCGCTATCGAGGACGCCCTCGAAGCTGCATTCCCCGACTACTCGGTACGCCGCGGATTCACCGCAAATATCGTTATCGACCACGTTAACAAGCGCGACGGCGTCCTCATCGACGACGTTAAGGCAGCCCTCGACAGAGCTGTTTCCAACGGCGTAAAGACCCTCGTGGTTCAGCCGACTCACCTTATGAACGGTCTTGAGTACAACGACGTTGTCAGCGAGATCGCACAGTATGCCGACGCTTTCGATAAGATCGCTATCGGTCAGCCGCTCCTGACTTCCGATGAGGACTTCAAGGCTGTCGAGAAGGCTATCACCGACTGGACTTCCGAGTATGACGACGGCAAGACCGCTATCGTGTTCATGGGTCACGGCACCGAGGCTGAGTCCAACGGCGTTTACGCTAAGATGCAGGAACTCCTGACCGCTGACGGCTTCAAGAATTACTTCGTAGGTACTGTTGAGGCTACTCCTTCGCTCGAAGATGTAGTTGCGGCTGTTAAGGCAGGCGGCTATGAGCGCGTAGTGCTCGAACCTCTGATGGTGGTTGCAGGCGACCACGCTAACAACGATATGGCCGGCGACGAGGACGACTCCTGGAAGAAGACTTTCGAGGCTGAGGGCTTCAAGGTAGAGTGCCTGCTCCGCGGTCTCGGCGAGAACGAGGATATCCGCAAGCTCTACGTGGCTCACGCTCAGGCAGCTATCGACTCGCTGAAAT
Source organism: Ruminococcus sp. YE71 (assembly GCF_900119155.1). Lineage (GTDB taxonomy): Bacteria > Bacillota > Clostridia > Oscillospirales > Ruminococcaceae > YE71. The sequence continues at coordinate 147,049 of NZ_FPIR01000007.1, forward strand.
AATGAATATAAACTAACTTCTCTATTCTGTTTGTATGGCGGAGGATCACTCCTCCGCCTTTACAAATATCACCTCCCGATATGTATTGCTGTAAAAGATAATTTATCCTACAGAGTGCAGAACTCACTGGGGAAAACCTTTCTGAAGAAAGGTTCTTCCCCAGACCCCTTTCCAAAGACTTTTAATATTTTTTGGCAGGGTGTATCTTTCTACGAAAAACAGCACAAAACATTAAGTTTTGCAGTTCTTTCAAAAAGAGATACCCCCTGCCAAAAAAATCAGAAGTTTTAGTGAGGGGGTTTGGGGGAAGACCCTTTTTCAAAAGGGTCTCCCCCAATAAGCTCCGCACTCTGTAGAATAAATCATCTATTGCGGCAGTACACAGCGGGGCGGGTGATATTGGTGCACCATATTTGATGAAAAGGAAGGTCTGTTATGAAAAAGAGAAATGCTGTTATTGCGCTTCTGGCGCTTCTGATGCTCGCGGGATGCGGCTCGGGGAATGAGAGCTCCTCTGCTGAGACTACCACCACAACAACTACCACCACTGCCGCCGCTTCGGCTGACGAGTCAGTGGAGTCGGAGGACGCTTCATCCGAGGACGCTTCCTCGGATGACACTTCATCCGAGGAAAAAGTCCTTGCTCCTCAGGAAGAGGTCGGCTACGAGGGCATGACCCCCGTCACCGCTGACCAGCTCAAGGACGGCGTTTACCACATCGCCGTTGACTCCAGCTCCTCCATGTTCAAGATAAACGACTGCGAGCTCACCGTTGCCGACGGCAAGATGACCGCTAAGCTCTACATGAACGGCACGGGCTACGAGTACCTCTTCATGGGTACCGAGGAAGAGGCGCAGGCTTCCGCCGAGGCTGACCGCATCCCCTACGTCGAGGAAGGCGAAGTCCACACCTTCACCGTGCCCGTTGAGGCTCTCGACAAGGAGATAAACTGCGCCGCATTCAGCAAGCGCAAGGAGACATGGTACGGCAGAGTGCTTGTTTTCCGCGCTGATTCCCTCTCCGCCGATTCCTTCGCGGAAGGCGCGAGCAGCGTCATCACCCCCGAAGCCGCAGGCCTTAAAGAGGGCGAGTATGAGATCAACGTCACCCTTGAAGGCGGCTCGGGCAAGGCGACCGTCGCTTCCCCCTGCAAGGTGACCGTAGGCGCTGACGGCTCCATTACCGCTCACATCGTCTGGTCGAGCGACAAGTACGACTACATGATCGTTGACGGCGAAAAGTATCTCCCCGTCACCACCGAAGGCGGCTCGACATTCGACATCCCCGTCCTCGGCTTCAACTACAAGATGCCTGTCAAGGCTGATACCACCGCCATGAGCACCGCCCACGAGATCGACTATACCCTTTTCTTTGAACTTGATGTATGATAACTCATAAAGCCCTCTCTCTGCTGACAGCCGTCAGCATACTGCTCTTCACCGCCTGCGCACAGCCTGCGAAAAACGCAAAGACTGCCCCAAGCTCTGAGACATCCGTTCCCGAACCGCCCCCGACCCTTACGGTCACGGGCGAGATGGAGCTTTCCTACGCGAAGATGTTCTCGGTCAGGCACTGCGACGGCGGTTACGAACTCATAAACATCGGCGATGACAGCTACCTGCTCGTCCCCGAAAACGCCGACACCCCTCCCGATTCCTCCGAATATACCGTCATCCGTCAGCCGCTCGACAACATCTACCTTGCGGCGTCCTCCGCGATGGATCTGTTCATCGCCATCGACGGGCTCGGCAGTATCGGCATGACCTCCACCGAAGTGGACGACTGGTCGCTGCCGAAGGTGGTCAACGCCATCGCCGACGAGGACATCTGCTACGTCGGCAAATACAGCGCCCCCGACTACGAGTTCCTGACTTCGGAACGGTGCCCCCTCGCCATCGAATCGACGATGATATACCACACCCCCGAAGTCCGCGAACAGCTCGAAGCGCTGGGCATCCCCGTGATGGTGGAGCGTTCGAGCTACGAGACGCATCCGCTGGGGCGCATGGAGTGGATAAAGCTGTACGGTCTGCTGACGGGAAAGTACGCGGCGGCGGAGCAGTTTTTCAACGAGAAGGCTGAGATCTTCAACAGCATGGAGCTGACCGACCTGCCGCAAGAGGAACGTCAGACTGCGGCGTTTTTCTACGTCAGTCCGAACGGCTATGTGAACATCCGCAAGCCGGGGGACTACATCTCGCAGATGATCGAGCTGGCAGGGGGTAAGTATCTTTTCACCGCCGCCGATCTGGAAGTCAGCGAAAACGCGCTTTCGACGATGAATATCCAGCTTGAGGTGTTTTACGAGAAGGCGAAGGATGCGGATGTGCTGATCTACAACAGCACGACGACGGGCGAGCTGGAGACGCTTGATGAGTTAAAGGCGTTAAGTCCTGTTTTTGCCGAGATGAAGGCAGTGAAGAACGGGAATGTCTGGTGTACGAACAAGAATATGTTCCAGCAGACGACCTGTGCCGCTGAGATGACGAAAGATCTGAATCTGATATTCACAGGCAAAACGGAAGAGACCACCCCCACCTACCTGCATAAACTGAAATAAGAGCCGCGATGCGGCTCTTTTTTTGCCCAAAACCCACACAACACAAAAAACCGCACAGCCTAAACAAAAGACTGTGCGGTATTGTTCGCTATTCTATTGTACTATTATAATACAAGAGCTGCGAGATCATACTAACGAGAACGGATCGCTGACACTGTTAGCCGAGTGAGTCTCATTCTTGATAACCTCGACACTGTTGTAAACGTCCATACCTGTACCCGCAGGGATCAGCTTACCGATAATAACGTTCTCTTTAAGACCAACGAGGTGGTCGGTCTTGCCCTTGATAGCCGCGTCGGTAAGAGCCTTTGTGGTCTCCTGGAAGGATGCAGCCGACAGGAAGGAGTCGGAGTAGCTGGAAGCCTTTGTGATACCCTGGATAACAGGAACAGTGGTGATGAGACGAGCGTTGATGTCGCCTGCGTCGATCTGCTTCTGGATCTCCTCGTTGATGGTGTTGATCTCGGTCTTTTCTACGAGACTGCCCGGGAGCAGATAGCTCGAACCGCTGTCGTCGATCTTGACCTTCTTCATCATCTGACGAACGATAACTTCGATGTGCTTGTCGTTGATATCAACACCCTGCGAACGGTAAACCTTCTGAACTTCGGTGATGATGTAGTTCTGAACATCCTCAACACCGTTAACAGCAAGGATATCCGACGGGTTGATGGAACCCTCGGTAAGAGGCTGACCCTTCAGGACGAAAGCACCCTCAACAACGTTGGGCTTGAGCTTGTAGCCGTAGGGGATAGGATAGCTCTCCTGAGCAGGATTGTCGAGGTCTTCGCTGGTCACGATAACGTGGCGCATCTTCTTCTCCTCGGTGATGCGGACAGTACCGTCGATGCGGGTAATGATAGCCGCACCCTTCGGACGTCTGCTCTCGAAAAGTTCCTCGACACGGGGAAGACCCTGTGTGATATCTTCTGCCGATGCGATACCGCCCGTATGGAAGGTACGCATGGTAAGCTGTGTACCGGGCTCACCGATGGACTGCGCGGAGATAACGCCGACAGCCTCACCGACTCTTACGACCTTGCCGTTAGCAAGGTTAGCGCCGTAGCACTTAGCACAAACACCGTTCTTTGCGTTGCAGGCAAGTACCGAACGGATCTTTATCTTCTCTCTGCCCGTAGCATTCATGATGGAGACAACTCTCTCCGCCTCGTGCTCGGTCATGAGTCTGTTTCTCGAAACAGCGACCTCGCCGCTCTTGGGATCCTTCAGATCCTCAACAAGGTATCTGCCCACAAGTCTCTCGGTCAGAGGCTCGATCATTTCCTTGTCAGCCCTGATCTCGAATACGTCGATACCGTTGGTGGTGCCGCAGTCTTCCTGACGGATGATAACATCCTGCGATACGTCAACGAGTCGTCTGGTCAGGTAACCCGAGTCAGCGGTACGAAGAGCGGTATCAGCCAGACCCTTACGTGCGCCTCGCGAGGAGATGAAGTACTCCAGAATGGTAAGACCTTCACGGTAGTTAGCTCTGATAGGAAGCTCGATAGTGGAACCCGAGGTGTTCGCGATAAGTCCGCGCATACCTGCCAGCTGTCTGATCTGGTTGATAGAACCACGAGCTCCCGAGTCCGCCATCATGTTGATGGGGTTGTAGGGGTCGAGACCGCGCTTCAGGGCGTCGGTAACTTCGTTTGTAGCCTTGTTCCAGATCGCGATGAACTGCTTCGACCTCTCCTCACGGGAGATCATACCGCGCTTGAACCATACGTCCACCTTGGCGATCTCGGAATCTGCGTGAGCAAGGATATCCTTCTTCTCCTCAGGGATGGTAGCGTCGCAGACCGCAACGGTGATAGCAGCCTTGGTGGAGTACTTGTAGCCGAGAGCCTTGATGTTATCAAGAACTTCGGAGGTGTGAGTAGTACCGTGCTGCTGGATGCAGCGCTCAACGATGGTCGAGAGCTGACCCTTCTTAACAAGGAAGCTGATCTCAAGATCGAACTGCTTGTCGGAGTTGGTCCTGTCAACAAAGCCGAGATCCTGAGGGATGATGCTGTTGAAAATGAGCCTGCCGACAGTAGCGTCCACGATCTTGGATACCTGTCTGTCGCCCAGCTGCTTGGTGATGCGGACCTTGATAGCTGCGTGCAGCGAAACGTCGCCGTTGTTGTAAGCCATCAGAGCCTCGTTCACATCGCGGAACACCTTGCCCTCGCCGAGCTCGCCGTCCTTCTGGAGGGTGAGGTAGTAGGAACCCAGTACCATATCCTGAGTAGGAACAGCAACAGGGCGTCCGTCGGAAGGTTTGAGCAGGTTGTTGGCTGCGAGCATGAGGAAGCGAGCCTCAGCCTGAGCCTCGGGCGAGATAGGCAGATGCACCGCCATCTGGTCGCCGTCGAAGTCCGCGTTATAAGCCGTACATACCAGAGGATGCAGCTTGATAGCTCTGCCCTCTACGAGTATCGGCTCGAATGCCTGGATACCGAGTCTGTGAAGTGTAGGCGCACGGTTGAGCAGTACGGGGTGTCCCTGAATTACGTTTTCGAGGGCGTCCCATACGATAGGTTCAACTCTTTCGATAGCGTTCTTTGCGCCGTTGATGTTGAGCTGCTGACCGTTGCCGCCGTTCTTTGTGATATCAACGAGTCTCTTGATAACGAAGGGCTTGAACAGCTCAAGAGCCATTTCCTTCGGCAGACCGCACTGATACATTTTCAGCTCAGGGCCGACAACGATAACCGAACGTCCCGAGTAGTCAACACGCTTACCGAGAAGGTTCTGACGGAAACGTCCCTGCTTACCTTTGAGCATATCCGACAGGGACTTGAACGCTCTGTTGTTCGGGCCCGTAACAGGTCTGCCGTGTCTGCCGTTGTCGATAAGAGCGTCAACAGCTTCCTGGAGCATTCTCTTCTCGTTGCGGATGATGATCTCGGGAGCTTCAAGCTCGAGCATCCTTTTAAGTCTGTTGTTTCTGTTGATAACGCGTCTGTAGAGATCGTTCAGATCGGAAGTCGCGTATCTGCCGCCGTCCAGCATGACCATAGGTCTCAGGTCGGGCGGGATAACAGGCAGCGCTTCGAGTATCATCCACGAAGGCTCCTGATTCGATTTGATGAACGCCTCAACTACTTCAAGTCTCTTGAGCAGCTTGATGCGCTTCTGACCGGGAGCGAGTCCGTCCAGTTCTTCCTTCAGCTCTCTGGAGAGTCTGTAAAGGTTAAATTCCTTAGTCTCGTCAAGGCTTGCGTATCTTTCGAGGAGTGCCTTGATAGCCTCGGCACCCATACCTACCTCGAAGTCGCTTGCCTCGTACTTAACGAGCAGCTCCTGATACTGGGATTCGCTCAGCAGCTCCTTAGCCTCAAGGCTGGTGTTGCCGCCGTCGATAACGATATACTTGGTGAAGTACAGGACTTCTTCAAGTCTCTTCTGGCTTATGTCAAGTATCTGACCAATTCTCGAAGGTGTGCCCTTGAAGTACCAGATATGCGAAACGGGAGCAGCAAGCTCGATGTGTCCCATTCTCTCACGTCTTACGTCCTTCTTTGCGATAACAACGCCGCAGCGCTCGCAGACCTTGCCCTTCTGGTACTTCTGCTGCTTGTACTTTCCGCAGTGGCAGGTCCAGTCCTTGGTCGGTCCGAAGATACGCTCGCAGTAAAGGCCGTCTCTTTCGGGCTTCTGCGTGCGGTAGTTTATGGTCTCGGGGCGGGTGACCTCGCCGAAAGACCATTCTCTGATCTTATCAGGTGAAGCAAGCGAGATCTTTATAGATTCAAAAACGTTAGATTCCAAATTCGTACCCTCTTCCTCTGTTGTTTCTGTATTGAAGTGAGGTCAGTACGGAGCCTGTATGCTCCGCACCCAGATCTCACGGCGTCGGTCAATAGTCCTCGTTGTCAAAGTCACTCGGACCGCCTGTGTACTCATCGTTGATGAGGTTCTCGTCATCCTCGGTGCTGTAAACGACCTCGGTCTCCTCATCGGGAGAGCCTACCTCGTGCAGACCGAGGGAATCCATCTCATCCTCGTCGAACGAATTGAATACGTCGGGGTTCATATCGGGACCTCTGTATTCCTGCTCGTCGCTCATGCTGGTCTGCATCAGTTCGAGGGTCCTGCCCTCGCTGTCGGATATCTCAAGGTCGAGACCCAGCGACTGGAGCTCCTTGACAAGTACCTTGAATGCCTCGGGGATACCGGGCTTCGGGATATTCTGACCATCGCTGATAGCGTGGTAGGTCTTGTCTCTTCCGTCCTTATCATCCGACTTGACGGTGAGTATTTCCTGAAGGGTGTAAGCAGCACCGTAAGCCTCCAGTGCCCAAACCTCCATCTCACCGAAACGCTGTCCGCCGAACTGTGCCTTACCGCCGAGAGGCTGCTGAGTTACCAGTGCATACGGACCTGTCGATCTTGCGTGTATCTTATCGTCAACGAGGTGGTGGAGCTTGAGGTAGTACATATAGCCGACCGTTACCTTGTTGTCGAACTTTTCACCTGTTCTGCCGTCGTACAGAGTGAACTTGCCGTCCTCGTGCATACTGATGGCATTCGGGTTGATGACGTCGCTCATGGGGTGGATCTCGAACTTATCGGTATTGCCTCTGTTTTCGAGGTAGTTCTCCTGAGCGGCTCTGAAGCAGGCTCTGATGTCCTCTTCGTGTGCGCCGTCGAATACGGGGGTCATGATCTTCCAGCCAAGTGCCTTTGCAGCCATACCAAGATGTACTTCGAGCACCTGACCGATATTCATACGCGAAGGAACGCCGAGGGGGTTCAGCACGATGTCAAGGGGAGTACCATCCTCAAGGAACGGCATATCTTCGGGAGGAAGTATTCTCGAAACAACACCCTTGTTACCGTGACGGCCCGCCATCTTATCGCCGACCGAGATCTTTCTCTTCTGAGCGATGTAGCAGCGCACCAGCATATTGACTCCGGGCGACAGCTCTTCGCAGTTTTCCTTAGTGAACACCTTAACGTCGATGATCGTACCCGACTCACCGTGAGGAACCTTCAGGGAGTTGTCGCGGACATCTCTTTCCTTGTCGCCGAAGATAGCTCTGAGCAGTCTCTGTTCGGGGCAAACCTCGGTCTCGCCCTTAGGCGTTACCTTACCTACAAGGATATCGCCGGGTCTTACGTCCGCACCGATGCGGATGATACCGTTCTCGTCAAGGTTTGCAAGATACTCGTCCTTGACCTGGGGGATATCTCTTGTGATCTCCTCGGGTCCGAGCTTGGTGTCTCTTGCTTCTATCTCGTACTCCTCGATGTGGATAGAGGTGTACTTGTCCTGTCTTACGAGGTTTTCGTTAAGAAGTACAGCGTCCTCGTAGTTGTAGCCTTCCCAGGTCATGAAGCCGATGAGGGCGTTCTTACCCAGCGAGAGCTCGCCGTTGGAGGTCGCAGGACCGTCACCGATGATCTGGTGAGCCTCGATGCGCTCGCCCTTGTCAACGATAGGTCTCTGGTTGGTGCAGGTACCCGCATTGGAGCGCTTGAACTTGATGAGCTCATAGGTACGCAGATTGCCGTCATCCTCACGAACGACTATCTTGTCTGCGTCAACGCTCTCTACGACGCCTGCCTTTTCGGAAACGACTGCAACGCCCGAGTCGAGGCAGGTCTTGTATTCCATACCTGTACCTACGATAGGCGATTCGGTCTTGAGCAGCGGCACAGCCTGCCTCTGCATGTTCGCGCCCATGAGAGCACGGTTCGCGTCATCGTTCTCAAGGAAGGGGATGCACGCGGTAGCGACGGAAACGACCATCTTAGGCGAGATATCCATGAAGTCGATATGCTCGTTGTCTATCTCAAGGATCTGGTCTCTGTATCTGCCGTTAACTTTCTTTCTTGCAAACTTGTTGTCCTCGGTAAGGGGCTCGTTCGCCTGAGCGATCATGTAGTTATCCTCAACGTCGGCAGTCATGTAAACTACCTCGTCGGTAACTACGCCCGTCTCCTTGTCAACTCTTCTGTAGGGAGCCTCGATGAAGCCGTACTCATTTATTCTTGCGAAGGATGCGAGGTACGAGATAAGTCCGATGTTAGGACCTTCAGGAGTCTCGATAGGGCACATTCTTCCGTAGTGTGTATAGTGAACGTCGCGGACCTCGAATCCTGCGCGGTCTCTCGAAAGACCTCCGGGTCCCAGTGCGGAGAGTCTTCTCTTGTGAGTAAGCTCAGCGAGGGGGTTGTTCTGGTCCATGAACTGCGACAGAGGAGAACTTCCGAAGAACTCCTTGATAGCCGCAGAGATAGGTCTGATATTGATAAGATCTCTCGGGGTGAGTATCTCCGCATCCTGAGACTGAACGTTCATTCTCTCGCGGATAACTCTCTCCATTCTGGTGAAGCCGATGCGGAACTGGTTCTGGAGCAGCTCACCCACCGAGCGGATACGTCTGTTGCCGAGGTGGTCGATATCGTCAACGGTACCAACGCCCTCGCAGAGGTTGAGGAAGTAGGAGATAGTAGCGATGATATCGTCGAGGATGATGTGCTTGGGAACGAGTTCGTTCATGCGTGCCTGCACCTGCTCGATGACCTCATCCTCGGTCTCGCAGGAGTCGAGGATCTCCTTGAGGATCGGGAAGTACACCTTCTCGCTGACGCCGATGCTCTTGGGATCCCTGGTGATATATTCGGAGATATCCACCATACCGCTGCCGATGATCTTTACCTCGCGCTCGACCATTCTGGAGTTGGTCTCGCCCGTCTCTTCGGAAACGTAGTATTCCTTAGCCTCGGTAGTAACGAAGGCTTCCATAACGCCCGCGTTCTCGATATTGTAAGCCTGTTCGTAGCGAAGTGTCTGACCCGGTTCAGCCAGCAGCTCACCTGTTACGGGGCTGATGATCGGTCTCGAAACGGTGTGACCCGCAAGTCTCGAAGCGATACCGAGTTTCTTGTTGTACTTATAGCGTCCGAAACGGCAGAGGTCATATCTCTTGTCGTCGAAGAACAGATTATGCAGCAGGGTCTGAGCGCTCTCAACTGTAGGCGGCTCACCGGGGCGGAGCTTTCTGTACACTTCAAGAAGAGCCTCTTCCTTGTTAGCGGTGGGGTCTTTCTGGAGTATAGTCTGATTCAGTCTCTCGTCAACGCCGAATCTGTCGGTGATCTCTTCATTGGTACCGATACCGAGCGCACGGATGAAGGTAGTGATCGGTATCTTTCTGTTCTTATCGATGCGGACATAGACAACGTCATTGGAGTCCATCTCATACTCAAGCCAAGCACCTCTGTTCGGGATGATGGTAGAGTTGAACAGGTCCTTACCTGTCTTATCCTTATCGAAGTTGAAATAAACGCCGGGCGAACGAACGAGCTGTGATACTATTACACGCTCCGCGCCGTTGATAACGAAAGTACCGCTCTCGGTCATCTTCGGCAGGTCGCCCATGTATACCTCTGACTCCTTCACTTCGCCCGTCTCGTTATTTCTGAGGCGTGCCTTTACGTGAAGTCTCGAGGAATAAGTAGCGTCGCGCTCCTTGCATTCCGCGATGGTATATTTCGGGGTGGGGTCGATTCGGTAATCGACGAATGAAAGTTCAAGGTTGCCGTTGTAGTCGGTAATCGCTGCTACCTCCTCAAAGACCTCCTTCAGACCCTCCTCGATAAACCACTTGTACGAGTTTTTCTGCACCTCGATGAGGTTAGGCATTTCCTGTACCTCACGGATCTTGGCAAAGCTCTTTCGGGTATTCTTACCCAGTCTGACGTCTTTTACATTGACATTCACCATGTGCGCTGATCACTCCTTAGTAAGATGTAGATACATTATTTTTTCCTCGAAATCCGAGCCGTTTCTGCGGTACAAAAGGGCAGGGGATTCGATTATGATACATTATATAATTATATAACAGTATCGTGCTTTTGTCAACCTTCTGTACAAAAAAATTCTCATAAGAAGCTATTTTCTGTGACTTGCACAATAATTGCGCTTTTACGGGCTTGATTTTCTATCTTTGCGAATGTGTTATCAGACTGTAAATTTTTCTTAAACATCAAAAATCGCCGAAAAACTGCGGTATTGCGCGGTTTTTGCGGCTTGGGTTTTGACTGCTCTTGACTTTCGGGGCTGTTTGTGTTAATATTGAACTTGTATGACGGCTTTTTTATTTTTTTATTTTATATTGTGAGGTGCTTTCTCGCACCTTCGGTGCGACAGGGGGTTTCGCTCGAATCGCTTGCGCTCTCTCACGAAAATAAAATCGGCAAATCTGTTGTTCTTTATAATTTGATTAGGTTTTTTCATGTTGAGCCTTTATTGACGGTTTGTTGGGATTTGCCGATTTTATGTTGGTGGGGACGTTTGTCCGCTTACGGGTCGGTGCGACCTCTCGGGTACGGGGACTCTGTCCCCGTGCCCCTGCTGGGGGACCCTTTGAAAAGGGTCACCCCAGACCCCTCCTAAACTTTTTGAGACTCTGGCGAACACGGTTATTTTGTTTGATGAGTCGCGGAGCTTTCTTCCCGATTGCTCAAACATGATTTGGCGTAGCCAAATCACCGCGAATTTGGTGCAGGGGTCACTGCCCCTGCTTTCATATTTTTCTTATAAAGGAGCAGAATATGCGTATAGATAAATTTATCTCGTCTCAGCGGACCGATCTCTCTCGCTCGGATGTTAAAAAACTTATAAAAGATGGCAGGGTCTCCGCCGACGGTCTTACCGTCCGTACCCCCGACTATAAGGTCTCCGAAAACTCCTCCGTTACCGTTGACGGCTCCCCGATAACGTTTAAAAGGTTCCTATATATCATGCTCAATAAACCGCAGGGCTACGTCTGCTCTACTAAAGAAGGAAAATCCCCCACCGTCCTCGAACTCGTCCCCCCCGAACTCCGCCGCAAAGACCTTTTCCCGGCAGGCAGGCTCGATAAGGACACCGAAGGCTTCGTCCTCATCACCGATGACGGTCAGCTCGCTCACGATATGCTCGCCCCATCAAAACACGTCCCCAAGACCTATTTCGTCCGCCTCCGCGACCCCTACGACCCCTCCTACGAAATCGTTTTTACGAAAGGCGTCACCATCGACGGCGGCGAACTCTGCCTCCCCGCCGAACTTACCCCCGATGATTCCGACCCCTTCGCCTGCACTCTCATCATCCGCGAGGGCAAATTCCATCAGGTCAAAAGGATGTTTGAATCCGTTGGAAATAAGGTGGTTTATCTCAAACGAGTACGGATAGGCGGACTCGATCTCGACCCCGAATTGCCCCTCGGAAGCTGTTTGGAGATTATGCACAAAGATGTTGAAAAGATAATACCCCATTAAAGTCAATTTTTCATTTTCGCTTGATACACCGCGAAATTTTCGTCATTATTTATAAAGCAGCTGTAAAAAGTTTAGTCAAAAAAACTCTTGTAAGTATATGAAAAATTTGCTATGATATTACTATAGCAAAACGGCAATGGGATAGTGTGGCTTTTTATATCCCTTCCGCTATGTACCAAATGAAATAAATTCAGGGAGGTCCTATTTGAATGGCAAGTGTATCATTAAGAGAGATCTATAAGAAGTATCCGGGCGGCGTTATCGCTGTTTCGGACTTCAATATTGAGATCAAGGATAAGGAGTTTATAATCCTCGTTGGTCCTTCGGGCTGCGGTAAGTCCACTACCCTGCGTATGATCGCAGGTCTGGAGGAGATCTCCGAGGGTGAGCTGTATATCGGCGACCGTCTCGTTAACGACATCGCTCCTAAGGACAGAGATATCGCAATGGTTTTCCAGAACTACGCTCTATATCCTCATATGACTGTTTTCGAGAACATGGCTTTCGGTCTGAAGCTCCGCAAGGTTCCTAAGGACGAGATCGCTAAGAAGGTTGAAGAAGCTGCTAAGGCTCTTGACATCGCTCATCTGCTCGACAGAAAGCCGAAGGCTCTTTCCGGTGGTCAGAGACAGCGTGTTGCTCTCGGCCGTGCTATCGTTCGTGAGCCTAAGGTATTCCTTCTCGACGAGCCTCTTTCCAACCTCGACGCTAAGCTCCGTGCTCAGATGAGAACCGAGATCTCCAAGCTCCACAAGAGACTGGGTACCACATTTATCTACGTTACTCATGACCAGACTGAGGCTATGACGATGGGTGACCGTATCGTTGTTATGAAGGACGGTTACATCCAGCAGATCGACACTCCTCAGAACCTTTACAACTATCCTGTTAACCAGTTCGTTGCAGGCTTCATCGGATCTCCCCAGATGAACTTCATCGACGCTAAGCTCCTCAAGGATGGCGGCAAGTACCTCGTTGAGTTCGGCTCCGAGGACACCAAGACCTCCAGAGGCGTTAAGTTCACCGTTCAGGTTCCCGAGTCCAAGGCTGATCCCGAGGCTCTTGAGCCCCTGGTTAACCACGAGATCGTTCTCGGTATCCGTCCTGAGTGCATCCATGACGAAGAGATGTTCATCTCCAACGCTACCACAGGTGTTGTCAACGCTACCGTTGAAGTTACCGAGCTTATGGGTGCTGAGACCTACCTGTACCTCACTTGCGAGGGCATCCCGCTGACTGCAAGAGTATCGCCCAGATCTACTGCAAGACCTCAGGATGTTATCCAGGTTGCTTTCGATCCTAACAGGATCCACATCTTCGACAAGGAGACCGAGAAGAGCGTTGTAAACTGATCTCTGATCTCTCGTTCGGTTTCTTATAAAACTTGATTTTTCGGATCGCTTCCTTTTTGAGGGAGCGATCTTTTTTTGTCTTTGTTTGTGTGTTTGGGTGGGGTGGGGGAGAGAATCGCTGGCGCTCTCTCGCGAAAATAAAATCGGCAAATCTGATTGTTCTTGATGGGTTTGGTTCTTGGATTTCATTTTGCGCCTTTATTGGTGGTTGGCTGGGATTTGCCGATTTTATGTGGTGGGGATGGTTGGCTCTCTTTCGGGACGAAGCCATCTCTCGGGTTCGGGGACTCTGTCCCCGAGCCCCTGCTGGGAGGGACCCTTTGAAAAGGGTCTCCCCCAGACCCCCTCCTAAACTTTTTAGTTCCCTGGCGTAACCTGCTCATTTGGCGTTTGCATAAAAAAAGTCGGTTCATCTGAACCGACCTCTTTTATAGTCTCTTTACATCCTGTATCAGCTTCATCAATACCACAAAGATGATATTGTATACAAATATTACCGTCGGGTTTATTTGCGCAAATGAACCCATCAGCATCAATATCACACTTATCAGTATTCCCAGTATCACCGAACCGTACTGCACCGCAACACCTAAATTCGCGGCGTATTTTACCCTCTTCGCCGCAACTATCAGCATCGCAAACGCCCCCGCATTCTCCTCACAGAACATCGAAGCCGATACGCTCTCCGCAGGCTCGGATATGATGTCGAACTCGTCTCCGCAGCTCTCGGGAAGCATCGTGATACTGCTCGTCTTGATGTCGAACATATGCGCCAGACTTTCCTGCTTCAGAAATGCGTCACAGCTCCTGATGTTGATGCTCACACGCTCGTATTCCAGTGCCTGCATCTGCCTTCTCATCAGCCTGTCCGCGTTCAGCTCGGCAGAGAATATCATCACGGCTTCACCCGCCACCGCAAGGTATACCGCTCCTCTTCTCTTCCCGAAACGCTCTTCCGCCGCCGCCGTCAGCAGTCCCCTGACGTGATATTTTTCGAGCATCTCCCGTCCGCCGAGCATCACTCTCTTGCTGTCTATCCAGCCCGACACGCCCATCGAAGGCTCCGCCACGCAGACGTTCACCGTCCTCAGCCGCGCACCTGTCCCGAGCCTGTCGTACAGCGCGTCCGCCGTCACGCTTCCGCCTGCCTTCGCAAGACTCGCCGCGAGAAGGAGCGCCTGCTCTTCGCTGAACCGCGATGAAAGCATTTTCAGCCCCATTATCTCCACCGAACCCTCGGGGAACAGCTGATGTGCGCTTATCACCACAGTGTCCGTGTCCGCGTGCTCTTCCACCGACGAGTAGCCCAGCAGCACCGCCGAACAGCCCAGCAGTTTCTTGCAGGCGTTGGTCAGCGGTCGGTTGGCTATCATCACCAGCGAGAACGCCGAACATATCGAGATAGTCCCCGAGATCGCCGCCAGCAGAACGAACATCTTTTCCTGATTGTTGGTGCCGTGCTTGTCGAACTTCCACGACAGCGCCCCGACCAGTATCGAAGCGATCAGTATCACGGGCACGGTCTTTTCCGCGAACAGGTCTGCCAGATCGGAAGAATAGCTGTTCTTCATGAAGTCCCTGACGATGTCGGTCTTTCTCATGAAGGCGATGTCCCTGCGTTTTCTCGTCCGCAGACTGCTCAGCTCGTCGCCGTCCGCCTGCTGAACAGCCGCCAGCCCGTCGCTCTCGGTCATGAAGTCGAAGCTCCTGAGCGTTCTTCTCACGATGCTGAGTTTGCCGAGGGTGCTGACCAGCAGAAGCGTTATCGCCGCCGAGGTGTAGATGTGGAAATACCCGTATTTCAGCGATTCGGGCTCAAACAGCGTCACCAGACCCGAAATGAGAGCCGCGATAAGGTTCAGCGAGACCAGCGTATCGCTGTCGGGGGACAGTCTGAACAGGTTCTTGAAGCCGTTCACCACCACCGAGTAGGAGAACCCGACGGCGATTATCCCGAGTATAGTGTTGGTAAAAATATAAGCCGAGGGGTTGATAGTCCTGTCGAAGACCGCCGCCATAGGCTGTTCGAGGTCGTTGGCGATGCTGATGAACAGGCTGAACACCGAAGCCACGAGAAGCACGGCGCTCCTGACCATCAGATGCGACCTCATCCTGAGGATGCTTTCCCTGACGATGTCCCTGTCCGCCTCCGAGGTGTATTCGGTCTGACGGCTCCTTATCTTTTTCGGGTCGTGGTCGTCGGAAGTCCTCATAGTGAACGCCGCGCCCCTGTTGCCGTTTCTTCTGACGTACTCAACGGGTTCGGTCTCGTCGTCCGTATATTCGTCGGGCAGTTCCGCGAACTCCTCCGCCGCGTATTCCTCCGCGATAACGGGGGGAACATCCTCCCGCGCCGCGAAATCTGCGCCGTCGTTCATATCGGCGATGTCGTTGTCGTGAACATCCGCAAACAACTTTTCCTGCGGCTCACGGGATCCCGCCTGCGGTTTCTCCGCGTAAGCCCCGATAACAGCCCCCACATCCGAAAAGACCTCTTCGGGCGGCTCAGGCTCAGCCGTTCGCCTGCGGACGGGTTCACGTCTCACGTTCTCACGGTGATGCACATGATGTTCGTGATGTTCACGGTGTTCGTGATGTTCCTGCTCATGCTCACGATGTTCATGATGAACGTGATGTTCGCCCGAATGCCGATGATGTGTCTCACGCACGGGCTCGTCGTCCTCATCACCGCCGAACTCGGTGAACCATTTCTCACCTATGGCGGGGATGATATCATCCGCGGTCGGTCTGTTGTTTCCTATATTCTTGTTGTTATAGTTCTTGTTCTCGTTTTCTTCCATACACACACCACACGATCTCAGAAAGAGTGATACTCATCATTTTCTTCTCTGTCTCACGGCCTCATACATACAGATACCTGCCGCCACCGAAGCGTTGAGCGAGTTCACCTGTCCGTACATCGGCAGGCTCACAAGGAAGTCGCAGTTTTCGCGCATCAGTCTGCTCATGCCGAACCCTTCCGACCCGATAACGAACGCCGCCGCCCCTGTGAGGTCGGTCTTATAGATATCATCGCCCGACATATCGGTGCCGTAGATCCACACGCCTGCCGCCTTGAGCTCCTTGACCGCCGCCGCGAGGTTCGGCACTCTTGCGGTCTTTATCCAGCTTGCCGCGCCTGCCGAAGTCTTATGCACGGTATAATTGAGCGTCGCGCTCCTGCGTTTCGGAATGATTATCCCGTGAGCGCCTGCCGCCTCAGCCGTTCTGATGATAGCGCCGAGGTTATGGGGGTCTTCTATCTCATCGCAGATGATGATGAGCGGATCCTCGCCCTTCTGACGTGCGTCTTCGAGTATTTCCTCGATGGTGTAATACTCCGCGCACCCGAGCATTGCCGCGCATCCCTGATGTACAGCCCCTGCGCACATATGGTCGAGCTTTTTGTCATCGACCTGTTTCACTATGATGTCTCTTTCCTTCGCCAGCGCACAGATTCGGCTTATCGAACCGCCTGCGTTCCTGTTCACATAAAGAGTATCTATGTTCCGTCCCGACTTTATTGCCTCGGTCACGGCGTTTCGTCCGCAGATGAGCGTCTGCTGCTGCTCATCGGTTTTCTCGGGTGTTTTCTTCATTTCGGGTTCCTTTCATGGCTTTCTTGGATTTCTTGGGTTTCTTGGGTTGATTGTTTTTTTTTGGGGGATGTCGTTTTATTGACGCTTTGCGTCAATCGGGGGGGTTCACTCGAATCGCTTCGCTCTCTCGCGAAAATAAAATCGGCAAATCTCTTGTTCTTGGTAGGTTGGCTCTCTTTCGGGTCGAAGCTGCCTCTCGGGGGCGGGGACTCTGTCCCCGAGCCCCTGCTGGGAGGGAGCCTTTGTAGCCGTGCGAAGCTAAGGCGGGGGTCTCCCTCCCCTCCTAAACTTTTTGATTCTCTGGCGAAACCGTGTAATTTTGTTTGATGGGGCGCGGAGCTTTCTTCCCGATCGCTCTAACAAGATTTGGCGTAGCCAAATCACCGCGAATTTGGTGCAGGGGTCACTGCCCCTGCCTGGCGAATTCGGGTCATTGGTTGGATCATCTATGTTTGAGTGCCTCTATTTCGCCGTACTTGATGGCTCTTACAAAGTCCTCTATCGTCACTATCTTATTTTTAGTGTACACACCAAAATAATTCTCACTATCTTTCTCGGTCGCATGATGACAGTCGCTTCCCGCAGTCTTCACAAATCCGTACTGCTCCGCATACCAGTCCGCTCTCTCGTTCCACTTTTCCATGCGGTTCCCCGCATTGTAGACCTCGACCGCATCCGTGTATAACGGCAGAAACTTCATCTCCCTGATGTAATTCGCCTCACGGAACGGATGCGCATGGACGATGACTCCGTCCGCAATATGCACCCTGTCGCAAAACTCCTGCACATCCATGTTCAAACAGTTCGGATTGTCCAGCAGCCACTTCTTGTCCACTCCGTACACCAGCAGATCGCACCCGCTCCACGCATACTCCAGCCCGAACAGCACGTTCAGACCTATCTCGTCGCCGCGCTTCTTCGCGTTCTCATACCCGACACAGAAATTCTCCACCTGCTGCTCCCACGGCAGCGACCTGTCAACAGTCGTATTCCCGTTGAGAAAATGGTCGGTGATGATGATGGTGTCGTACCCTGCCGCCTTGTACTGCTCCGCCTGAAACGCCCCGCTCGCAGAAGCACACGCCGAAACTTCCGCCGTGTGCATATGTGTTTCCGTCAAAAACATTACAGCTCAACGCCTCTTTTCAGCATTTCAAGGCACATTCTGCCGTTGTGATAGGGGCACTTCCACGGGCCCGTTTCTTCCTTGAAGTCGTGGGGCTTGCCCTCGAAGCTGACTTCCGAATACCACTCGCCGCCCTCGCGCTTGTCCACGATGTCCGACTTGATGTACTCCCAGATGCTTCTCGCCGCTTCGAGATATTTCTTGTCGCCGCTGTGCTGATAGGCGTTCACGAAGCCGACAACGCCCTCAGCCTGCACCCACCATACGCGCTTGCGGTCGATCTTGTCGTTCTCACGCTCGTTGTTGAGTGCTCCGTTTTCTATACCAATGTTGTATATATTCTCCGCAAGCCTGAGGTCGAGAGCGTTGAACTTCCCGATAAGCTCCTTGTCCCCAAGCGTTTCGACTGCAAGGTCGGTCAGCCAGCTTGCTTCGATGTCGTGTCCGTAAGAGTGGATGTCCCCGATGAGCTCGAATTTCTCGTCGAAGAATACCCTCAGCGCGTTCCTGTCGTAGTCGAAGATCTTGTTCTCCACGATGGAAAGCTGCTTTTTCAGCGCTTCCGCTACCCTCTCAGACTTGTTAGCCTTGTAAAGCTCGGTGTAAGCCTCGATGAGGTGCAGAACGCTGTTCATCGTCTTTTCCGCGTGCAGACCGTTCTCCGAAAGCGCCTCGTTGTCCGCGAGCTTCCAGTCGCGTGTGAACGCCTCGCGGCATCCGTACTCGTCGGGAGTCTTCGTCTCGATGTCGTCGAACAGTCTCTCCGCCAGCGCCAGCGCTTCCCTGACGCCTGTGGCATTGTAGTAACAGCTCAGCGCATACACCGCGAACGCGATGTTGTAGGTGTGCTTCATGTCGTCCGAAGGCTTCCCGTCAAAGGTCGTCATCCAGTACACTCCGCCCATCTCGTAGTCTATGCAGTTCTTCTTCACATACTCGAAAGCATGGTCGGCAAGCTCCCTGCACTCCCGATCTTTCAACACCTCGTAACAAGCCGAGAAAAACCACAGTATCCTCGAATGCAGAATGACTCCCTTGTCCGCTTTCTTGTCAAGCACAAGGTCAAACCCCCTGTACCCGTAGAATCCGCCGAACTCATCGTCCCGAAGCGCCGCCCAGTAAGGCAGAATGTGCCCCACCAGCTCGCCCTTTACCTCGTCTAAAAACATAATTACCTCTCCTTGTATTGCTTTTCTTGTCCATATAAAGTGCAGATCTAACTGGGGGAAACCTTTCTGAAGAAAGGTTCTCCCCCAGACCCCCTTCCAAAGACTTTTAATATGTCGTTTGTTGGGTGTGGTCGGAAAGATAGACTATCACCGTTTCAAGAGTGACCATCTGGAATAATCCTGCAAATGAGGCGTAAACCTCCCTTGAACGTCTTTTTGGCAAAGTCCAAGCCATTAAAAAAAGAATCACAAACCTGCCGACCGATACTATCTATAATAGCATAACACCCCTTGCCAAAAAGTATTAAAAATTTTAGGAAAGGGGTCTGGGGGAGAACCCTTTTTTAAAAGGGTTTCCCCCAGTAAAACGTCCCGTCAACGCACAATCACCGATATTCGCGCACGAGTTCTACGGGGTTCCAGACCTTGTAGAGTTCGAGGTGGTCTACGGTGAGTTCGAGGGGAAAGAATTCAGATTTTTTAAGTTTTTTGTACATCCTGTGTATTCTGCCGTGGTCTTTGCTGACGGCGAGAGTTATGTGGGGATGTTCACCGACCTTGTGGCCGAGCGTATCTTTGAGCCCGTCTGTCAGCGAGTAGAAGCCGTCGGCTGGGCGGATTTTCAGGCAGAGCATAACGCTGTCCTCATGTCCGTGCAGAAGGATAGGCTTTTCGGCGAAAACAGTGCAGGCGCTGCGGAACTGATATCCGCAGAGCCGACCCAGCATCGTCCCGTCCTTTTCCTTCGCCCAGTTGAACAGTGAGATATGATAACCGAACACACTGTCAGCCTGTTCCCTGTCGCATCCGCGACCGTAAGGTATCTTATTCGCAGAATCCGAAGTAGCCTTTTTCATCAGGAATTTCAGTTCGGTCAGACTTTCCTGTGAAAACCCCGCAGCAATAACGTGCCCCATAATAAATCAATCCTCAGTTATTTTTCTTGCCTCAACGTAATATCTCTTATCTCTTGCATGACCCATGCTGAATGTCTTTCTCGGCAGAGCGCCGTCGGCGATGACCGTCGGGAAAAGCTCCTGCTTCGACATATCGGGCAGTACGAAACCTACCGCGCCATCTGCCGCCGCAAGTCTCTCCACAACATCCGTTCCGTGGATGTAGTCGATCTCCGCGCCGTTGTCCTTTACCCACTTGTCGAGGAAATTCTGCACGGTCCCCACCGTCAGTTTGCTCGACTCGTTTGCGATAGTATACCACTTTGTCTCGCCGTTATTCACGATGGCGAAGGACTGCTTTCCGTCGGTCTTGCCCTCGCTGAGACCCAGCGCTTCGGTGATGTCGGCGATGAGCTTGCCCTCGTCAACACCCGTCACGATGCGGTGGATAGCCTCGAAATTCAGCGCAGGCGAGTGCAGGTTCACGATCTCCGCCAGCGCGTATCTCGCAGGATGACGGCTCATGTCCTTGTCGGGGTTTTCAGCCTTCAACTGCTCGTAGAACGCCTTTGCAGTCGCCAGCGAATGGTTTCCGTCGCCCATCGCGTATACCAGCGGCTCGGCGTCGGTCAGACCGTACCTGCGGTTGAAAGCGTTCCTGTCCGCCAGCTTGTCAAGCTCGCCGAACACCGCTTCCTGCGCAAGACTGTCCAGCAGCCACGCGTCGATGCGGCCGCCGCCCTGCATCAGGTCGAAACCGTACAGCTTTTTCAGGCTGTCCTTCATGCCCGCTATCGGCTCGATGACCTGCTTCTTCTCGTCGTCGATGAGTATCATGATGTGCGGAAGCTCCACAGGCGCGGACTTCCTTACCTTCACTCTCGGAGGGATGCGCTCGACAACAGTCGCTTCGGTAGCCCTTACCTGCGAGGTCGAACCCTTCGTGTAGTCGTACTGCTCAAGGTCGATCGCACCTACAATGCCTGCTCTTACTATACCGTCGGTCTGCACCCTCTCGATATAGATGAGCGCGTCCTTGTACTCCTCGAAAACTTCCGTGTCAAGATACCCGAACATATTCGCGTGTATCTTCGCGATGCGCTCGTCAACATCCTTCTCGTTTAGGTACACCTCGGGCAGAATAAGGTCGAGCGCCGTGACAGCACCCTCGGTTATCTGCTTTGTCTCCGCCCAGTACTCAGGCTCGGCTGTGAACTGGTCGCAGGCAATGACCGCCCATTTTTCCATATCTACGTCCTTAGGCAGAAGAATATCCGCCGCGTGAAATGCAGTTAACATACACAATTTCCTTTCCGAAAAAAGCCGACAGCACCCGCCATCGGCTTTCATTATCTCTTGTTTGTGGTTCTACGCTTCGTTCTTTCCGGGGGGAAACCTTTCTGAAGAAAGGTTCTCCCCCCAGACCCCCTTTCCAAAGACTTTTAATACTTTTTGGCTTTTGGGTGGTTCTTCCTGATTTTGTGCAGGTCGGAAAGTTCGTAGTTCTCCTTTAATATAGCGAGCCCTTGCAAAAAAGACGTTCAAGGGTGCATAACGCATCATTCAAAACACATCCAACAAACGACAATATTAAAAGTTTTAGGAATGGGATTTCACCAAAGAAAAACCAACGTTCAGGCTCCAACCATCAGTCGTCCGAATCGTCGCCTGCGCTGTTTGCGTTGGCAGCCGAAGCGCCGCAGCACTTCTTGTACTTCTTGCCGCTTCCGCAGGGGCAGGGATCGTTGGGGCCGATCTTCTTGCGTCTGTGGCGAGCGGTGTAGCCCTTGTTGGAAGTAGTCTCGGAGCCTGCCACCTGACGCTTCGGAACCTGCTGGCGGATCTGGATAGTGAACAGCATTCTGACGGTATCTTCGCGGATGGAGTCAACCATTGCGTCGAACATCTCGAAGCCTTCCATACGGTATTCAACAACGGGGTTTTTCTGACCGTAGGAGCGCAGAGTGATACCTCTCTTGAGCTGATCCATATCGTCGATGTGATCCATCCACTTCTGGTCAACGATCTTGAGCAGAACATATCTCTCGACCTCGCGGAGTCTCTCGGTACCGAGTTCCTGCTCACGCTTTTCGTAGATCTTGTCAGCTCTCTCCTGCAACTGCTTGATGATATCCGCCTTAGATACCGCTTCAAGCTCTTCGGGAGTGTAGTTGAAGTCCGACTCGGTAGTGATGAGGTTCATCAGGTGTTCTTTAAGACCCTCAAGGTTCCAGTCGTCGTGTATCTCGTCGTCGAGCAGGTACATATTAACGCTGCCCTCAACGAACTGATTTATCATGTTCACGATGCTCTCGTGGATATCCTCACCGTCGAGAACCTGCTGTCTCTGACCGTAGATGATCTCACGCTGAGTATTCATAACATCGTCGTAGTTCAGAACGTTCTTTCTGATGTTGAAGTTTCTGCCTTCGAGCTTCTTCTGCGAGGACTCGATGATGCCCGTGAGCATTCTCGACTGTATCGGCATATCCTCGTCAACCTTGAGGGTATCCATCATGGAAGTTACCTTGTCGCCGCCGAAGAGTCTCATCAGGTCGTCTTCGAGGGAGAGGAAGAACTGGCTCTCACCGGGGTCGCCCTGACGTCCCGCACGTCCGCGGAGCTGGTTGTCGATACGTCTGGACTCGTGACGCTCGGTACCGATTATGTACAGACCGCCTGCCTCGCGCACCTTGTCCGCCTTGTCCGCAACTTCCTTATCGAACTTATCCTTGAATTCTCTGTACTTCTTTCTTGCGTCAAGGATCTCCTGATCGTCGGTCTCGGAGAAACCTGTAGCCTCAACGATGATCTCTTCGGGAATGTCGAGCTTTCTGAGCTCCTCGGTAGCGAGGTACTCGGAGTTACCGCCCAGCAGGATATCGGTACCACGGCCCGCCATGTTGGTCGCGATGGTAACAGCGCCGTACTTACCTGCCTGAGCTACGATCTTAGCTTCCTTCTCGTGGTACTTGGCGTTCAGCACCTGATGCTTAACGCCCTTGTTTTTCAGCAGTCTGGAGAGGTACTCCGACTTCTCGACCGAAACGGTACCTACGAGGACAGGCTGACCCTTCTTGTTGCACTCGATTATCTGTTCGATAACGGCGTTGTACTTAGCCTTCTCGGTCTTGTAGATAACGTCCGAGTGATCCTTTCTTGCGATAGGCTTGTTGGTAGGTATCTCGATAACGTCGAGCTTGTAGATCTCTCTGAACTCGTCCTCTTCGGTGAGCGCAGTACCTGTCATACCCGACAGCTTCTTGTAAAGTCTGAAATAGTTCTGGAATGTGATGGTAGCGATGGTCTTGCTCTCGCGTGCTACCTTAACGCCTTCCTTAGCCTCGATAGCCTGATGCAGACCGTCGTTGTAGCGTCTGCCCACCATGATACGTCCCGTGAACTCGTCAACGATGAGGACTTCGCCGTCCTTTACAACGTAGTCGGTATCTCTCTTCATGGTACCGTTAGCCTTGATAGCCTGATTTATGTGGTGGAGAAGGGTAAGGTTGTCCGCGTCCATAAGGTTGATGACACCGAACGCCTTTTCTGCCTTCTTAACGCCGCTCTTGGTAAGGGTAGCGGTCTTAGCCTTTTCGTCGATGATGTAGTCGCCGTCGAGAAGGTCGTTATCAGCCTTGTCGTCCATTTCAACAACGGTAACGGGCTTTAAGGTCTTAGCGAATCTGTCAGCCGCCTGATAAAGCTCGCTGGACTCCTCGCCCTGACCCGAGATGATAAGCGGAGTTCTCGCCTCATCTATGAGTATCGAGTCCACCTCGTCCACGATAGCGAAGGCGTGAGGTCTCTGTACCTGAGCCGACTTTTCAACTTCTCTGTTGTCACGCAGATAGTCGAAACCGAACTCATTGTTGGTACCGTAAGTGATATCCGCGTTGTAAGCGATGTGCTTTTCTTCCTTGCTCATGCCCTGAAGAACACAGCCGATGGTGAGGCCGAGGAATCTGAATACCTTACCCATCTCTTCCGACTGGAACTTTGCCAGGTAGTCGTTAACGGTAACAACGTGAACGCCCTTGCCGTTCAGCGCGTTTGAATAAGCCGCAAGACACGCAACGAGCGTCTTACCTTCACCTGTTCTCATCTCGGCGATTCTGCCCTGATGCAGAACGATAGCACCGATTATCTGTACGGGGTATGCCTTCTTTCCGAGCACTCTCCATGCGCCCTCACGGCATACAGCCAGCGCATCGGGAAGAGTATCGTCGAGAGTTGTTACTCCGTCAGCCAGCTTCTCTTTCAGGATCCTGGTCTGATCTCTCAGTTCATGATCGC
This sequence comes from Ruminococcus sp. YE71, assembly GCF_900119155.1. Classification (GTDB taxonomy): domain Bacteria; phylum Bacillota; class Clostridia; order Oscillospirales; family Ruminococcaceae; genus YE71. The sequence goes on from NZ_FPIR01000007.1 coordinate 171,312, forward strand.
TCATTTTCTGATACTTCGATTCAAGCTCCAGAACCTTGTCCTTGATAGGCTCTATTCTTTTAAGCTCCTTCTTGGAGTAGTTTCCAAACAGTGCGTCCATTAAACCCATGTCAATAATTCACCTCATCGTTTATTTGCTTTTCTTCAAAAGCGAGGATATAAAGATACATTATATATTATAACAAATATTCATCCCTCTGTCAAGTACAAAATTTCATACAGCTCTGACAAAATGCCCAAAGAGATCTCAAAACCATTGTGAATGATAACGAAAAAGATAACAAATTAGTAATTGTTATTGAAAAATTTTCTGTTTTATGTTATAATTTAGATATAGTTAACAAAAGAAACCAACAAAATTACCAAAAGGAGAGAACAAACATTGGAAAAAAACACAGTAAAAAAGATAAAAAAGACCGTGATATCGCTGTTTGCCGCCGCCGCGCTCGCCGCTTCACAGTTCGCCTGCGCAGTATCCGCGGCTGACGCCGAGTACATCTACCTGTCGGGCAAAAAGATAGCCCGCGTCAAGGAAAACGGCTCGGTCGTCCTCATAAATCAGAAAGACCCGCACCTTAACGGCAGGGCGATAAATTATCTGCTCAATAACGACAAAAGGCTGACCCTCGTCTTTCCGCCCGAACGCATCGAGACCGACCGCGGCATGACCCTTGGCAGCAACAAGACCATCCTCGCAACGGGCGCGACTATCTATCAGGTCAACCCCCAGAAACAGATAATCAACAACAACTGCACGAAACTCAACTACCGCTCCATCGAGAATATCTCCATCACGGGCGGCAGATGGGAGATCGCCGATAACGCAAGGATGCTCCGCGATACTTCGACCATCAGATTCAATCACGGTCAGAACATAAAGCTCAGCAATATGACCGTCATGACCAACTACCGCAGTCACGGTGTCGAGATAATCGCCTGCCGAAATATGACGCTCTCGGGATGCAAGGTCATCGCAGAAGGTACGCCTTCCGCTACCTGCCTCGAAGAAGCCGTTCAGATCGACCTCGCGTCAAAGGCGACCGCTCCCACCGTCGCACAGTTCGGCGAACAGTACGTTCAGGGTCAGACCTGCTACAATATCACCGTCCAGAACTGCACGATAAAAGGCGGAAGAGGTCTCTGCTGCAACAAGACCGCTACCGAAAATAAAAGGTTCTATAACTGCTATCACAAAAATATCGTGGTCACAGGCTGCGACATCACAGGCGTTACTTCCGAAGCCCTGTGTATGCACAACACCTACGGCGTGACAGTCAAGAATAATGTTATCAGATCACTCGGAACCCGTCTGGACAAGACTTACTCCATAGGTCTGAACGTGGCGTCCTTCGGAAACGTCAACTGCACATCCATGCCGAATAACATCATCGGAAACACCGTCTACGGCGGTCTGTACGGCATCTGCGTCAGGGCTCAGGAGGGAAGCACCGTCTTCGGCACCACCAACGTCAAAAACAACACCATCTACTGCAAAAAAGGCACCAAAAACTGCAAGTACGTAAAAAACTGCCGCTCCTACACCGCGTCCGGCAACAAAGTCTACAAATGGAACTAACCATGAACGAGAAGATCGCGAGATCTCCTCGTTTTTTTCTTGGGGGAGAACCCACGCCTTAGCTACGCACGTCCGCCTTAGCTTCGCACGGCTAAAAAAAGAGTTCTCCCCCAAACCCCCTTCCTAAAATTTTTAATATTGGTGACGTTTTGTTTGTAGGGGACGTTTGACTCTCACCGCTTATTTATGTAGGGTGAGCATATAAAATTCAGATAGCAAAAAAGCGGAGGAAACACCCCCGCCCCAAAACAAATATTCACTCATGAAATGGTGATAGTCTATCTTCAAGACCACACCAACCGTTCAACATATTAAAAGTCTTTGGAAGGGGGTCTGGGGGAGAACCTTTCTTCTAGCCGTGCGAAGCTAAGGCGGACGTGCGTAGCTAAGGCGGACGTGCGAAGCTAAGGCGGGTTTCCCCCAGTGAAACACCCCGTCACTTCCCCACGCAGAAGCGGCTGAAGACTTCGTTTACGATGTCGTCGGTTATGCGGTCGCCTGTTATTTCTGCGAGGGCGGCGGCGGCTTCGGTGATGTCGATGGTGACGACGTCGGGGGACATTCCTGTGAGGATGCCGTCTCTGGCTCTTTCGAGGCTTTCGACTGCTCTTCCGAGGCAGAAGCGCTGACGCTCGTTGACGAAGATCATGCCCTCGTCGGGGTCGAGACCGCCGAACAATTCAGCCGCCGCGGCTTCGAGTTCCTCGCGTCCCTTGCCCGTTTTGGCAGAGATACCGATAACGTAAGCCATGCCGCCGAGCAGTTCCGCGTAGCCGTTTCCTTCGGAGATGTCGGTCTTGTTGATGAGGGCGATGACTCTGCCGCCGCAGGACTTGACTTCCTCGATGAGCAGTTTGTCCTCGTCGTCGGGGGCGGTCGAGCCGTCGAACACCGCGATTATGAGGGCGCTCTCGCCCAGTTTTTTCCTCGCAAGCTCAACGCCTATCCGCTCCACCGCGTCCTCGGTCTCGCGAAGTCCTGCGGTGTCGGTAAGTCTGAGGGTCACGTCACCGAGCCTTACGGTCTCTTCGAGCAGGTCGCGGGTCGTGCCTGCGATGTCGGTGACGATAGCCCGTTCGTAGCCCAGCAGAAGATTCATCAGCGTCGATTTGCCGACGTTGGGCTTGCCGACAATGACCGCAGGGATGCCGTTTCTGAACATCATGCCGTTGTCGTAGCCCTTGATGAGCTTTTCCGCCGCCGCGAGGCACTCATCGACAGTCGCGGTCATGTTGTCGCCGCCGACCTCGGGCAGATCCTCGTCGGGGTAGTCAGCCCATGCGGCGAGTTCGCCGAGCAGACTTGTGAGCCGAGCCCTGACCTTGCCTATCCTGTCCGAGAGCTCGCCCGTTCGGGTAAGGTTCGCCGAGCGCAGAGTGAGCTCGCCCTGCGCCGAGATAAGTTCCATGACCGACTCCGCCTGCGCGAGGTCGAGTTTTCCGTTAACGAAAGCCGTCCTTGTGAACTCGCCGCGCTCGGCAGGCCGTGCGCCGTTTTCGCAGCAGAGCCTGAGCACGCGTTTGGTGATGTACACGCCGCCGTGACAGCTTATCTCCGCCACGTCCTCACCCGTGTACGAATGGGGGGCGCGGAAAACGGTGAGCACGGCGTCGTCGATACGTTCGCCGCCGTCAACGACCTTACCGTAAGCGCAGGTATAACCCTTCATATCCCCGACCGCGATGCCCGAATACGGGACGAACACTTCCGAAGCGACTTTGAGCGCGTCCTCACCGCTTATCCTCACGACCGCAACAGCACCCTCGCCGAGAGCTGTTGCTACAGCACAAACTGCCTGCATATTGACCTCCAAAATGTTTTTTTCTTGCTGATTGTTTTGTAACCTCACTGCCCGAAAGAAAGCGAACGGACTTCTTCCGTCGCTTCCTTTTCAGAGGTGTGTCTGCGGCTTTTGGTGCGTTTTGGGTTCTGTTTCCTTTTTGGCTTTTTCCAATATCTCTTCTGTGCCTTCTGTCATCAGCGTTACGCCATGCTTATCCTCAAAAATTACCACACCTATCTCAACTTCGCCGCCGACTCTCTCCCTCAGATACCTCCCGACTCTCTCTCTCAGTATCCGCATCGAATCCTCCGTCAGCCCCGCTCCGTCCAGAACATCGAGCGCCGCATCCGTCGTCACACAGCCGTCTATCGCCCTCAAAACCTCCGCGTCCGCGCCCGCCAGCGCCGCACATACCATCAGCGTCTCACGCCGACCGTCCGCTTCGTGCGAATGCGTGTTCATGATGCCGCTCCCGAGCTTTACCAGCTTGCCCAGATGCCCGATGACGCATATCCGCTCAAAACCCATCGCGGCTCCGATGTCTATCGCCTCGCCGATGAAATTCGAGCAGGTCACGCACCGACCCGCCAGACTCGGCGATCTCTCCGCGATGAACCTCTCGCTGTAGTTCCCGACCGTCAGCATCAGCGTCCTCATGCCCTCGGCTTTCCTCACGCCTGCCTCGGTGCGTATCGTCTCCACCAGCGCACGGCTGCTCATCGGCTCGACTATCCCCGTCGTCCCGATTATCGAGATGCCGCCCACTATCCCGAGCCGCGGATTGAAGGTCTTCTTTGCGATCTTCTCCCCCTCGGGCACGCTGATGACCACCGAAAAACCGCCCGTGTACCCGAAGGTCTCTGCCTCTTTCCTGACCGCCGCCGCGATCATCCTTCTCGGCGTCGAGTTTATCGCCGCGTTCCCCACAGGCTGATCCAGCCCGTCCTTCGTCACGCGCCCGACCCCTTCGCCGCCGTCTATCGCGACCTCGGGAGCATCCGTCATCGTCACCTCGGCAAAGACCTTGATGCCGTTGGTCACGTCGGGGTCGTCGCCGCTGTCCTTCACCACCGAACAGCTCGCGGAACTCTCGCCCACCTCAAGGTCGGTGACGGGCAGCTTCAAAGCGATCCCCTTGGGGGTCATCAGCCCGATCTCCGTCACCCGATCACCCGACAGCAGAGCCCTGACCGCCGCCGCCGAAGCCGCCGCCGCGCACGACCCCGTAGTGTATCCGCACCGCATCTGCCGCCCGTGGTATAAAACAAACTGATCCATAGCATCACCAACCGACCGAATCTTACTTCAGAGGATTCTTCTTCATCTGACCCGCGTTTCTCGGGAACTTCCTGTCCATCGGCTTCACCTTGCGGATGACGATCAGCACACGGCTGTCGCCGCTCGGCAGCGAATAGCTCTTCACGTCCGCCACCTCGCCGCCGAGGATCTTCACGGCGCTCCTTGCCTCTTTCAGCTCAGCCTCGCCGTCCCTGCCCTTCAGGGCATAGAAACAACCGCCCACCTTCACGAAGGGAAGACAGTACTCGCTCAGGTCTCTGAGATTCGCGACAGCCCTCGCCGTCGCCGCGTCGAACTGTTCTCTGAGCTCGGCTTTTCTGCCTGCTTCCTCGGCACGCCCGTGGATGCACTCGGCTTCGAGACCCAGCTCGTCCGCCACCGTGTTCAGGAAGTTGATGCGCTTGTTGAGGCTGTCCAGCATGGTCAGCCTGAAGCCGCCCTGCCAGATCATCAGCGGCACCGACGGGAAACCTGCGCCCGTCCCCACGTCGATCATGTTCCCGAATCCGCCCTCCGCCAGCACGAAGGGGTACACCGAGTCGTAAAAATGCTTCTCGGCTATCCCCTCGGGGTCGGTTATGGCGGTGAGATTTATCTTCTCGTTCCATTCAACCAGCAGGTCGGCGTATCTCTCGAAGCGGCGGTACATCTCCTCGCCGACCTCCATGCCGCCCTTTGCAAACAGCTCCGCGAACTGTTCATACCCGATAAGTCTGCTCATTCCTCGTCCTCCTTGTGTCCGTAGGCACTCAGCCAGATGAGCAGAACGTTCACGTCCGCAGGGTTCACGCCCGAGATGCGGCTCGCCTGACCCACGCTCAGCGGCTTGATCTTGTTGAGCTTTTCAGCCGCTTCGAGTCTCAGACCCTTGATCTGCGAGTAGTCGGTGTCGGGCGGCAGAGCCCTCCGCTCCAGCTTGCGCATCGCCCTGACCTGCTGTTCCTGAATGGCGATGTAGCCCTCGTACTTGATGTTCAGCTCCGCCTGTTCGCGGACGTCCCTGGGCAGGTCGCCGCGCCCCTTGTCGAAGGGTGCGAGCCCCTCGTAGCTCAGCTGGGGACGGCGGATGAGCTGTGCCAGCTTCGTTCCCGTCGTCAGCGGCTCGGTGCCGCACTCGGCGAGGTAAACGTTCAGCTCCTCCGACGGCGCGATGTTGACCTGCTTCACGCGGTCGATCTCCTGCCCGATCAGCTTCACCTTCTCGTTCAGCCGCTCGAAACGCTCGTCGGAGATCAGCCCGATCTTGTGTCCGACAGGGGTCAGGCGGATGTCCGCGTTGTCCTGTCTCAGCAGCAGCCTGTACTCGCTGCGGGAGGTCATCATTCGGTAGGGGTCGGAGCAGCCCTTCGTCACCAGATCGTCGATCAGCGTGCCGATGTAGCTGGAAGCGCGGTCGAGAAGCATCGGCTCACGTCCTTTGAGTTTCAGCGCCGCGTTGATGCCTGCCACAAGTCCCTGCGCCGCCGCCTCCTCGTAGCCCGAAGTGCCGTTGAACTGACCCGCGCCGTAAAGGTTCGGCACGCTCTTGAATTCCAGCGTCGGCAGCAGATCGGTGGGGTCGCAGCAATCGTACTCGATGGCGTAGGCGTTGCGCATGATCTCGACGTGTTCGAGACCCTTTATCGTCCGCATGAACGCCAGCTGCACTTCCTCGGGGAGCGAGCTGGACATACCCTGCACGTAGCACTCCTCGGTGTCGAGACCCATCGGCTCGATGAACAGCTGGTGGCGCGGCTTGTCCGCAAACCGCCTGATCTTGTCCTCGATGGACGGGCAGTAGCGGGGACCCACGCCCTCGATCTGTCCCGAGTACATCGCCGAGCGGTGGATGTTCTCCCCGATGACGCGGTGGGTCTCGGCGTTGGTGTAGCCCACGTAGCAGCTGATGGTGTTTTCGAGCTTTCCCTTTGTCTCGAAGGAGAAGGGCACGATGTCCTCGTCGCCGTCCTGACGTTCCAGCTTGTCGAAGTCGATGGAGCGCCTGTGGACGCGGCAGGGTGTGCCCGTCTTGAAACGTCTGAGCCCGATGCCGAGCTCACGTATCGAATCGCTGAGGAAGTTCGCAGGCAGCGTCGAGTCGGGGCCGCTCTCGTAGTTCACATCGCCGACGAACACCTTGCCGCGGAGGTAGGTACCCCCCGCGATGATGACCGCCTTCGCCCTGTACTGCGAACCCAGCTTCGAGCGCACGCCGCAGATCTTCCCCTCGTCGGTAAGGATGTCGGTGATCTCGTCCTGTTTGAGATACAGCCCCTCGGTGTGCTCGACCACCGACTTCATGTAGGCGTGGTACTTCACCCTGTCCGACTGCACGCGCAGGCTGTGGACGGCGGGGCCTTTTCCGCGGTTGAGTATCCTCGACTGAAGGAAAGTCGCGTCGGCAGCCTTCGCCATCTCGCCGCCCAGCGCGTCGATCTCGCGGACGAGATGCCCCTTCGCGGTGCCGCCGATGGAGGGGTTGCAGGGCATATTCGCCACCGCGTCCAGCGAAATGGTAAACAGAGCCGTTTTCAGCCCGAGCCGTGCCGCCGCAAGCGCCGCCTCGCACCCTGCGTGCCCCGCCCCGATAACGGCAATATCAAATTCGGCAATATAATTATGATCTGTCTGCATAGTAACCTCAATTATAACTGCATTTGTTCCACGTAAGCAGGGGCAGTGACCCCTGCACCAAGTTCACGATGATCTGGCTGCGCCAAATCTTGTTTGAAAAGCCAGCCAATTTTGCTGCCGCGTCTTTTCAAGAGAATTGTTCCACGTAAGCAGGGGCAGTGACCCCTGCACCAAGTTCACGATGATCTGGCTGCGCCAAATCTTGTTTGAAAAGCCAGCCAATTTTGCTGCCGCGTCTTTTCAAGAGAATTGTTCCACGTGGAACATTCATCTGAAAACTGCTTTACGCAAAAATATTCCACAAGGGCAGGGGTCACTGCCCCTGCCCAGGTGGAACAATATTGCTTCGGTGAGTTGTTTAAGCCTTGCACTTCTCCAGCTTGTCCTTGCCGCCCATGTAAGGTCTCAGAGCCTCGGGGACAACAACGGTTCCGTCAGCCTTGAGGTTGTTCTCAAGGAACGCGATGAGCATTCTCGGCGGAGCAACAACGGTGTTGTTCAGCGTGTGAGCGAAGTACTTCTTCTTGTCCGAGCCCTGTATCCTGATGGACAGTCTTCTCGCCTGAGCGTCGCCGAGGTTCGAGCAGCTGCCGACCTCGAAGTACTTCTGCTGTCTCGGCGACCACGCCTCAACGTCAAGGCTGCGTACCTTCAGGTCAGCCAGGTCACCCGAGCAGCACTCCAGCGTGCGGACGGGGATGTCGAGGGTGCGGAAGAAATCAACGGTGTTTCTCCACAGCTTCTCGTACCACTCGTCGCTGTCCTCGGGCTTGCAGACAACGACCATTTCCTGCTTCTCGAACTGGTGGATGCGGTAAACGCCGCGCTCTTCGAGTCCGTGTGCGCCGACTTCCTTGCGGAAGCAGGGGCTGTAGCTGGTCATCGCCTTCGGGAGCTCGTCCTCGGGGATGATGGTGTCGCTGAACTTGCCGATCATCGAGTGCTCAGAGGTGCCGATGAGGTAGAGATCCTCGCCCTCGATCTTGTACATCATGTTCTCCATCTCCGCGAAGCTCATAACGCCCGTAACGACGTTGGAGCGGATCATGAAGGGCGGGATGTAGTAGGTGAATCCGCGGTCGATCATGAAGTCGCGTGCGTAGCTGAGGATCGCCGAGTGCAGTCTTGCGATGTCGCCGCGCAGGTAGTAGAAGCCGTTGCCGCTGGTCTTGTTTCTTGCGGTGTCGAGGTCGATGCCGTTGAAGGACTCCATGATGTCAACGTGGTAGGGTACCTCGAAATCGGGAACTACGGGCTCGCCGAAGCGCTCGCGCTCAACGTTCTCGCTGTCGTCCTTGCCGATCGGAACGTCGTCGCCGATGAGCTGCGGGATGACCATCATTCTCTTCTTGATCTCAGCCTCCAGCTCCTTCTCCTTGTCGGGCAGACCTGCGAGTTCCTTGTTGATGCCGGCGACCTCAGCCTTCACAGCCTCAGCCTCGTCCTTCTTGCCCTGTGCCATAAGTCCGCCGATCTGCTTCGAGAGCTTGTTGACCTTGCTTCTCAGCTCGTCCGCCTTGGTCTTGCAGGCTCTGAACTCCTTGTCCAGCTCGATGACCTCGTCAACGAGGGGCAGCTTGTCGTCCTGAAACTTCTTCTTGATGTTTTCCTTTACCAGATCGGGTTCTGTCCTTACAAGTTTGATGTCTAACATTTCAAATTACTCCTTTTATATAAATGATTGTTTTTCCGTTTTTGATTGTTCCACGTGGAACATTTACGACAGCGACGCCGTCAGCTGTTCGATGAGCTCTTTCAGGTCTTCCTCGGTCTTGAAGTCCAGTTTCAGCGAATAGCCCGATTTTTCCTTTCTGACCTTCGCCCTGATGCCGAAGCTCTGCTTGAAGGATTCCTCGGTCTCGATGCTATACTTCTTGAAGGGGTCTGCGAATTTCGCGGCAGGTATCTCCTCCGCGGTCTGCTTGATGAGCTCCTCGCCCTCAACGGGTTTGTTCCGCAGTTTCTCCGCGGCCTTTTCAAGCTCCCTCACCGAGCAGCCCTGCTTCGCGTACTCCGCGAGCAACAGCTGATCTGTCGGGTCGTCGAAACCGAGTATCAGCTTCGCGTGGCCGACGGAGATGTTCCCCGCCTTCAGTTCCGCCGCGATGTCCACGGGAAGATTCAGCAGGCGGATGGAGTTCGCAACAGCCGAGCGGGAACGTCCGACAGTCTTCGAGACCTCCTCTTGCGTCATCCCGAAGTCGTCGATAAGCCGTTTCAGCGCGGCAGCTTCGTCGATGGGGTCGAGGTCGCAGCGCTGAATGTTCTCGATGAGCGAGATCTGCGCTGCCTGCGCGTCGGTCAGGTCTCTCACCACCGCAGGTATCTCGGTCAGCCCTGCGATGCGAGCGGCTCTCCAGCGGCGTTCGCCTGCGACGATGCGGTAGGTGTCCTCACCGATCGGGCGGACGAGTATCGGCTGCAAAACGCCGTGTATCTTGATGTTTTCGGCGAGTTCGTTCAGCGCGTCCTCATCGAAAGTGCGTCTCGGCTGAGATCGGTCGGGCTCGATCATCGAGACCCTCAGAGTGCTGACAGCTTTTTCGCTGCTCTCCTCGCCGAAATTGTCCTCGAACAGCAGGTCGAGACCGCTGCCCATCCTGTCATTTTTCGCCATCAGGTCATCTCCTTTTCACGCTTTTTTTCGTTTTTGAGTATTTCCTTCGCAAGCGCTTCGTAAGCCTTGCTGCCTTTGGATTTTTTGTCGTAGTAGAGGGCGGGCTTGCCGAAACTCGGCGCCTCACTCAGGGCGATGTTACGCGGTATCACCGTCTCGAACACCGAACCGCCGAAGTACTTTTTGACTTCCTTGACGATCTGCCCCGTGACCTTGTACCGCTCTACGTACATGGTGAAGAGGATGCCTTCGAGGTACAGCTTTTCGTTGAAGCTGCGCTGCACGCGCTTGATGGTGTTGTTCAGCTCGGCGAGGCCTTCCAGCGAGAGGAATTCACACTGTATCGGCACGATGACCGAGTCGGCTGCGGACAGGGCGTTGATCGTCAGCATATCGAGGGTCGGGGGACAGTCGATGAGGATGTAGTCGTAGAAATCCTTCGCGGGGCTGATGACTTCGCGCAGCTGAACAGCCTTGTCCTTCATGGACAGCAGCGACACCGACGCGCCCGAAAGCCGCTGGGTGGTGGGTATCATGCTCACCCCCGTGAACTCGGTGGCGACCACCGCTTCGTAGGCGGTGCATTCGCGCATAATGACCTCGTAGATGGTGTTGCGGACGCTCTTCTTCCGCACGCCCAGCGAGGTCGTGGAGTTGCCCTGCGGGTCGAAATCGACGATGAGGACTTTTTTGCCCCTGCTGCCGAGGACTGCCGCAAGATTCACGACGGTGGTTGACTTACCGACGCCGCCTTTCTGGTTTGAGACTGCGATGATCTTTCCCATTCGGGCTGTCATCTCCCTTCGATAGAATATACCTTATATATTATACAACATTTTGAGCGATTTGAAAAGCCCTTTTCGACAATTTTCGGAAAAAAATTTTTCGACGGCTTATGAACATTTTCCCGTCATTTTTCCGACGATTACTGCCCGTTTACGCGGATTTTCCGCCCTTCCTCCCGAACCCCCTCGAAACTTGCGGCGAATGACGTCTTTATTATTTCCGACCAATACTTTATAATAGGATTAGAAATGTTCCACGTGGAACATCGGAGGAGATTTTTTATGTTCGGATCATTTTTTACCCCCGCAAGATCCGCCAACGCCGTCAGAGAGATCGGCGTTTCCGAGATCCGCCCCTGCCCCTATCAGCCGCGCTGCGAGTTCGACAGGCAGGAACTTGAAGCCCTCGCAAAGAGCATTTCCCAGCTCGGGCTCTTGCAGCCGCTGACCGTCCGCGAGGTCGGCGGCGAATTTCAGCTGGTCTGCGGCGAACGTCGCCTTCGGGCGGCTCGCATCGCAGGTCTCGAACGCGTCCCCTGCCTCGTGACCGACCTCTCCGACAGGGAAGCCGCGGTCGCCTGCCTGACCGAGAATTTGCAGCGCCGCGACCTCAATTGCTTTGAACAGGCGGAGGGCATCCGTCGGCTCATCGGCGAGTTCGGACTGACCCAGCAGCAGGCGGCGGTTCGGCTCGGTCTCAGTCAGCCCTCGGTTGCGAACAAACTTCGCCTGCTCCGCCTGTCCGAGGATGAACGCCGCAAGATCGTCGAGTCGGGTCTCACCGAACGCCACGCTCGGGCGCTCCTGAAAGCCGACCCCGACCTTCGCACAGAAGCCCTCTCCGCAGCCATCCGCGACGATCTTACCGCCGAACAGACCGAACGCTTCATCGCCGACAAACAGACCGAGGAAAAACGCCGCCAAAGCTACCGCAAACGCGCAGCCGCAGTGGGCGACGTCCGCCTCTTCTTCAACACCGTCGAAAAAGCAGTCCGCATCATGAAACTCGCAGGCGTTGACGCCCAGACCGAACGCAAACAAGAAAACGGCATCATCGAATACGTCATCAAGATCCACAACTGAATGTTCCACGTGGAACATTTACGGGTGGTGAGTGCAGGTTTCCCCCAAGCAAGACCCGCACTCGTAAAAAGTAAAGAGGCCATCCCAAAAGGACTGCGCTCATATAGAAGTTTTATTAAAACAACTATAAACAATAACTTTACAGCAGGCTATGAAACAAAACAGGCAGATACTTCGATGAGGTATCTGCCTGTTTTCTATTTTAGTTTCATTTATCTCAAATCTTTAATAACCCAGTCGTTACTGAATACGTCCTTACTTTTTTCATAAGTTTCAGACTGCATTGCTACACAAAGTAATTTTTTGGGTCTGCTCATGCCAACATATGCGAGTTTGCGGCTATAATCAAATAGCGGTGATTTTCCAAGACTTCCAGCACCAAAATAAGGAAGAATCCTGTTCAAGTCAGTTGAACGTTGTCTGGATGTTTCAAGATAAAGTGTTGCATCATGTGTTTCACCTTTTACTGCGTGAATGGTATCAAATACAATCCTTCGACCTCTAATTGGATCAATAAACACATTCTTCTCAGACCTATCTGCCCGACTTGCAACACTCGATTCATCAAGAAAGAAATCTGGAAGTATAGTGAATATATCAGCTATGGTTGGATCACTGATTCTTAGCAATTCTTTAAGCTTTCGCCGTAACATCCAATCTACGGTTTGTCTATCGAAGCATTTTAATGTCGACATCTCATAAATCCAAGAGCGATATAAATCTCTATACTGTTCTTCAAGGAACCTTTTTAATGCAACAGTAGTAAATTCTTTGCCAGATGCTGGATTCACTTTTTTAATATAGTGAAATATACGACATAACAACTTACGAATGATTTGCTCTGCCTTATAAAGCTTGCCGTTCTCTAATACCTGTGTTAATTCTTCTACTGAAATCCAATAGTTATATTCACTTTTCTTATTAGAACTATCAAATTCTGGAAAATAGCTACCGATTTTAAGTCCAGCAGTACTTTCGCTTTTTATTGCACCAATTGCCTTGTATACGCCGTTTCTATCATTCAAATTGTGAGCTTCTAATTCAGAAATAAAACTTACAATAACTCGGTCAATATTCTCAGGAGAAAAAACAAGTAATACTGGTTTAACTCCTGTTTCTCCAGTAAACGTCACTATACTTTTTTCTTTCTTCTTTAGTTTGCAAATTACATTAGCAATTTCCTGACTAAATCTGCAAGAGGTCATAATGGGCAAGTAATCATCCTGTGGAATCCAATCAGTTGTTGTATCTTCAGATTGGTTATATATAGCTTGATCAGAATCACCAATTTTGAAAATCGCACATTTTGTTGAGTCAAAAATAGCGTTTATAGCTTGCCTTTGAATATCATTACAATCTTGATACTCATCTATGAAAACGTATTGAAATCGTGATGAAAATATATCTGTATACGATTGGGATAAATCATCAATAGCAGCCTTTGCAAACGAATAGGCATCCTGATACCTTATTATCCCTTCGTTTTTTAGAAGATCAACTAATAATTCTGAATATTGCTCTGTGGAAGGCTTTCCTGCACAAGCCAATGCGTTTTTCTGTCGTTCTATACAAAGGGCACCATCATCTCGTAAATATAAAGCCTGCGTATGACTGATACGATCAGAAAACTGTCTGCCAGTTTGGTAATTATTTTCAGTTAGATAATTCAGTTTGCTATACTTTCTATTATTCAGCATTTTATTAAGCATATGCTGTGCATAGGTCATACTATCAACCACTTGAACGCTTTGCCCGAAAGTATTGCGTATATAAGGCATAGTCACAAATCTATCAATAAATGACTGAATCGTCCCAACATAATTAGGATAGCTGAGAATCTTATCTGAATAATCAGAGAGTTTTCTTTTGATTTCATTTACAGCAACATTTGTATGGGAAAGCACACAAATTCCAGCACCGTTTTCAAAAGGAATTCTATCAGCTAACAGTTTTAACTTAGCGAGAAGAACGGTAGTTTTTCCGCTGCCAGGACAGGCGGCTACATCAGTTGAATGCCAACACCGGATGACTTTTCTTGCATCATCTGAAAAATGTGTCTCCTGTGGCAGAAGAAGTTCTTCAGTTGATTCGATATCCTTATCGGAAATTATCCATTCCAACGTAGAACCCTCCCTTTATATTTTCTCTCCCGCAGCATACTTGATAGCATTTACAATATAGCGCAAATACTGATCTTTTTCAATTTGTGTATTAAGTTCAGCTTTCTTTGCCTCATCTGTTTTGAACCCATATAAGTCGAGGTCAAACATTTTTTCTTGTGTTACTCCTTCTGGTATTTTAGATGTTCTCCATCTTAACGCCGAAGCCAGACATTGAGCAACTATCGCTTTAAGGCTACTTTTCCCATCACCGTTAAGCATTAAATCATAAATTCGATATGCACGTTCGGCATCAGATAAACTTTCCCATAGCTGTGCTTCTGTTTCAGCATCTTTATTTGCTTCACCTATTTTTGCATCAGTCAGTGAAATATACTCTCGAGCATTCAGAATCTTCATGCCATAATGAACTGCCTTATGAAAATCTTTTGAAAGACAGCTCAAAGCAATACAATACTCTAATGTCCATCGAGGTGAAGTGAAGCCACGAACGGCTCCATTTGTGTATTTTATATTTTTCTTTTCTTCCGTTTCTGTAGATTCAGTCACTTTTTCATTGAATACCTTTTCTTTAGTAGTTGAATCAGTATCATATGGCTTTACATCACAATCGGTTATTACAGAAACTGGTATTCCAAGATCGGTACCGTCATTCCGAACCATAATCCCGCTATATCTAAGAAAAGCTGTGCTACCAACATTTACAATGGATATTCCGTATTTTTCTAATGGGTATCCGATAATATCTGCTAACACAGGAACCAGTATGTTTTCTGCATCGCCTTCAACCATTATTATACCCTTAGCAAAAAACAGATTGGCTTTTGTCGAATCAAGAAAACGTTGAAGAAATAGGTAATCACCTTTTTGCAAACCTGTTTTTCCCTCAGCCAAATCGTACCCACAACCGCTTTTCATTAAGATTAAGTTTTTTAAATTGATTTTTGATGCCAAAATCGGACTGTGTGTAGATATTATAATTTGGACATCATTTTCGTTATACTCGTTCTGAAGGTAGTTAATCAACCTAAGTTGCGCTTGCGGGTGTAAATGAGCTTCCAATTCTTCGATCAGAGCCAGTTTCAATCCACCATCAGTGTCATCTTTAAGAAGTAATAGTTCTGCTGCAATGAACAACAGATTTAATTCTCCTAATCCCGGGTTAATCTCAGGGGCATTCAATGACAATGATTCCAGGATTGCTTTGAGCTGAATATCGGATGTTTTTAATTCTGCATTGCTTGCCTGACCTTGATCATTAAAAGATGCTAAGTTGTCTCGAATCGCTTGAAGAATATGTTTTCCATCGGCATCATCAGTAAAATACTCCTCAATTTTTTTGTTTGCGTCTTGAAAAATGTCAAGAACTGCGTGTTCCTTCTTATCTTTGAAAACGGGATGATTAAGCAGTATTTGTGAAATTCTGGAACCACGTCCCGAACTCATTTCGCGTTCTGCATCACGAAGTGGTTTCAAATAAACTGCTTTCAATAACTCTCTTGCTTTTCCGTCAATGGAAATACCATCATCTATATCACCTACGCGCAATTCTTGATAAATTCTGTGTCCGTCTTTCCATGCACGATAATGAAGTTGAAGTGTATATTCGACCTTATCTCCATCTTTTTTGAAGTTTAAATATTCGATGAAGTTTTTGGCTTCATTCTGCGTGAATTCAGAAAGCGTACAATCGATTTTGAATTCAGAACACGCATTTCCATCGGCTGATCTATAAAAATCTTCATCTACTGGCTTGATATATTCATTGCTTTGGGTAAGCAAAACTAATTTTAGAGCATCTATCACAGCCGTTTTTCCGGAATCATTCTCACCAATCAGTGCATTTAACCCCTTATGAAAAGTGATTTGCAATCCAGGTGCTCCATCCACGGATTGGAAACGGCGAAAATTATACACCTTTAACTCAGATATAATCATTTTTTTCACGCTCACTTCCGAAAATTTATAAAGTATAGTAATCCTTCTGATGTTTCAAAATTGTGATTAAAAACTTGTTATCTTGTTAGCACTCGTTGGTGAAGAGTGCTAGCATAATTATAGCACCTATTTTGAAAAATGTCAATAACAGTCAAATAAAAGGACAGATACTTACACAAGAGAAGCATCTGTCCTTTTTACGTCATATCAGAACTCCACAACCTGATCTATCTCCGCCATAAGCTCCTCGGTGAGCCTGAGAGCTGCGATGATCTTCTTGTAATGCTCGATGTCCTCGGCGGAGAGCATTGTTTTCTTGCGGTCTTTGAGCCACTTCTGCAAGGGCTGATAACCGCCGATGTACTGCTCCCACTGTGCCTGCGGTACGTTGTCGAAATACTGCGTTTTGCTGATGTACACCCTGCCGTTCTTGTATTCGGGTTTGACAACCTCGTTAGTGCCGTCACCGACAAAGCTGTAAGCTGCGGTGTCGAATTCGGTCTGCATTAGGTGGCATTCTCTCAGCTTGCCGCCAATCTCTACAAGTTTCCAGAAGGTTTCCTGATTTGTTGGATACGGAATATACGGAAAATCACGACATAAGAATTCCTGATATGTAGTTCTATATTTCATTGAATTTAGAATTGCATAAACATAATCAACAAGGTTTACAGAATTATAGTATGAAGATGATTTTTCATCAGTGTTCTTAAATTCCAACCCCAGCTTATTAGAGATTATACTAATAATATTCTTATTGAAATTGGTTTCTCGATTTTCTTCACCAAAAGTATTAGTATACAAGAAAATTGGGAATAATTGAGTCGATGTTGAAAAATCGCCAATAAATCTTCCAACAATACACGAATCAACAATCATAAAATTACTATATAAACGTTGTGGCATTGCATTTCTTGTTAATGCTAAACCAAGATTATTATGTCCTATCATTTCTTTTGAGACTTTATCTCTACAACATTTTATAAAACCTGAGCTTTTTCCAGTATAAAAGCTCCACTTTGAATTAAACGGACTTAGAAACAGTTTGAAGTAATAACCATCATTAGGATAATGTGAAATAATGTCTTCTTTAGCCCATGCTACAGTCCAATCTCTACCATCATTTCCTAAATCATATTTTCTACGAATACTTTCTGTTCCCATTGATAATATATCTTCAATAACTGCGTCCAATTCTTCTTTAGTATTGTGTAATACAAGTTTATCTTTTCCAGTTTGAATTCCTTCAAGATGAATTACAAGTAAATCGCTTAAACAAAATCCTTTATAGTATTGTGTATTTGAAGAATTAGGTACAAAAAGATAATATGGCGGTTCAGAAACTGGAACATCAAATGTTAGATGCTTTAGCTCTGTTTTATTCAGCTTTGAATACTTGATATCACGAGTTCCATACAAATCTGTATAGAAGACATTAGCTATAGAACTGTTTTTACCTGTTTTTACAAATACATTTATGCATACTCCCTGTTGTATATCAAAGACATTTTCATCTTTTCCACCATCTGGCGTGGTTTCTTGATGATTGCTATTACCATGCAGATTGATGATATAAATTGCATCGAATTCTTTTAATAATTGCCAACGCATTCCACGAAAAGTAGGTTTATCTAAATATGCATGAGGATTAATATATGCTACAACACCTAATCCGGCACTATTGATTAAATGCTGAGCAAATCGCATAAATTTAATCTCATCAGAATCTATAGAGTATTTTTGCTCCTTTAGTTTTTCTTTTCCACCAGGTTCTGTTTTATAGATTTGCATTAATCTATCTAACCACGCATTTTTATTAGCACTTGAAGATGAATACGGCGGGTTACCAATAATCACGTTTATGCCATTATTACGTTTTGCCTGGTTTGCTTCCGCTGATTCAAAGGCAAGCGGATCATCAAACATAGAAGTCATTACACTTCCATCATCAAACACTTCTACCATTCCATTCGCTTCTTCCAGCGAATTGGTCAGGAACACATTCAGACGGTGGTCGCCGCCGAAATCATAGCCCGTATCTTTCAGCACCATAGCGAGCTTCATGTGCGTAACGGCATACGGAGCCATCATCAACTCAAAACCGTTCAGACGGGGCAGCAGGTGCTTCGGGACATACTCATTCCATGCCTTTTTGATCTGCGCTTCACTCTCACCACTATGCTTGGCTCTGAAATTATCATATATTTGCAGAATGGTCTGACGCAGGAATGTTCCCGTTCCTGTTGCGGGATCAAGTATCTGAACGGCAGGTACTTCCTTTGTGTCTTCGGTCATGCCCTGACCTCTGATCTTTTCACGCATATATTTCACGGTCTTGGTTTCTTCCGATGCCAGACCGTCCGCAAGCCCGAACTCCGTTTTCAGAATACTGTCAACCGCCCTGACAATGAAATTGACAACAGGCTGCGGCGTATAGTAAACGCCCCTCTGCACCTTCTGTGCCTTGTCGTATGCGGTCAGAAATTCCTCATAGAAATGGATAACAGGGTCTTCACGACCGCCGCCCGTCTGACGGTTGAAGTCGGCAAGTATCAGGTCGGTGTTAGTATGCGTGAGTATCTCCACAACATTAGCAACTTCCAGCTCGTCAAAGGTCAGGTGACGCTCACTGCCCTCGCCAAGACATTCCTCCATGAGCCTTTTCAGGAACGGATTAGTGTTCGGAATGCAGGCGATAGCTTCTTTCACGTTGAAGCTATCCTGCGTCTTGTCCATGCATCTTGCTGAGAACAATCCGTAAACAACGGTCTGAGCGTACATATCTGCAAACTGCTGCTTGGTCATATCGTGGATAAGATTGTCTTTGAAATCCTTGAACAGTTTGTGCACATATCCGTCATGCGTTTCGACAGCATATATGTCAAGTATACGGTCACGGATAGCCTGAGCCTCCGCCGCCAGCTTGACAGTAAGCGAAGCAGAGTCCCTGATAACCTGATGATATGCCGTCACAAACGCCGACGACCACTGATCATACCATGCCTGCGTGTCAGTAACATCTTTCACCCATGACAAATGCCCGATGCGATCTTCAAAAGTTCGTATCTGCGTGAAATCCTCAACAGCAGGCGCACAGGAGATCATTTTTATCTGCGGAAGTCCTGCGACCTTATCCTCAAAATGTGCAATACCGATAGTACGGTTATTATCAGCCCCCCAGAAACAAAGGAACAGAAGGTCTTTCTGCGACCATACAGCGTGTTCAGCGGCATTTCTTCTCTTTGGGATAAGTCCCGACAGTATCTTACGGAGTGCTGACACTTCAAACTTGTTGCTGTCGAAC
Source organism: Ruminococcus sp. YE71 (assembly GCF_900119155.1). GTDB lineage: Bacteria > Bacillota > Clostridia > Oscillospirales > Ruminococcaceae > YE71. Next base: position 190,430 of record NZ_FPIR01000007.1, read on the forward strand.
TCTACGCAGAAGATGCCCCATTTCTGCTCATCGCAAAACGGCTGTAACTGCCGGAAAGAAGAAATCTTAGCAAAAGCATCAGCTTTCAAACCAATATCAGCAGCATCAAAATCGTATGTAATATCGTCGATCTCATCAAAATCATCAAGGTCGATGTTCCAATTCAGTTCCTCGGTGAAGTACCTGATTAGATCATCTATGCTCTTTATATTTCTGATATCCATATCTGTTACCCCTTATATCATCTGAAGCCATGTGACCAACTTGGCTTTTTTGCCCATAGGCGCTTGTATTGCTTTCAGATAATTTTTCTTGATATAGTTTTCGATCACTTTGCGTATCTCGGAGAACTGCTCCCCATTAGCGTTAAAGGCTCTGCTCTCTTCACGCTCGCACTTGATAGCAGTCCATATCTCATGCAGATCTTCCGTGACCTGATTAGTTTCCGGATCAACCACATACCAACGGTAAATACCGTCGCCGTCCGACCATGAGCCGTCAGCTCTCTTGGTAGGCAGTTCATAGCAGAAGAAATATCCCTTCCGTGTTGACGCCATTTTACCGCTGTACATCTTTCTTGGCAGCTCCTTGACCTGTTCAAGATAGTCGGGATTATCTGCTAAGAGCTGCTGATATGCAAGGGCAATTTCTTCCTCTGCGGAAGTACTGCCCTCATAATGTGAATTGAATTCTTTCAGTGCTTCGTATTCGTCATCAGGAGTGAGGAGCTTTTCTCCCTCAATGCCGAATGTCTTGGAAATACGGAGCGTTTTCTTTGATACGGTCTTATACAGTGACAAAAGATCTTCCAATTCCTTTGGCGGCAGGAAGTTCCAATAATACGCAAAATCACGATCTGCTTTCAGTTCTGGGTGGTCTGCAAGCAGATGTGCCTCGGTATCTGCATCACGGCGGCGGTCGATACGACCTATTCTCTGCATAAGGCGAACAGGGTTCCAGTGCAACTCATAATTTATTAGACACGAAGCGTCCTGTAAGTTCAAGCCTTCTGCAAGTACATCTGTTGCGATAAGTATCTTTATCTCGTCCGTTACATCTGCCGATGAACAGCCGTTATAATACGGAGCAAAACGCTGTATCATCTCATGGCGGTCACCGGAAGTCTGTCCGTCGATCTCATAAAGATCGGTAAAACCTGCCTTTTGCAGTTCACGATAGATATACTGCGCTGTTGCCTTATACTCTGTAAAGATAATGACCTTTTTGTTCTGAATGCGTGTATCTTCATGCAAAATACGCTTTAATTCCCGTATCTTATCGTCGTTTTCGGGCTTGAACTCCATCATATCTTCGATGAATTTTGAAAGCGTGTCCATATCCATCATGGTATCAACAAGCAGAGCGTTTATATCGAAATCATTGACATCAAAGACTTCTTGAGTATTCCATACATAATCGGGCAGACTGTCTTCAATATCTTCGATAGAAGTCTGATTCAGAGCCGCATATTCCTCGGCGTACCGCAGAATATCTTCCTGTTCAGCCTGCTTTCTCTCAACACGGCGCTTGCTGCTTGCATCAGTATCCTTGTAGTCATTAAGGAATTTGTTCAGGCGGATATATATTTTGATACAAGTCTCCTTGAAGGCTTCTATAGAGCTTTCAAAGCGTTTCAGCAACAGGATACGGATAAGATTTACTACCTGCTGCTGACGACCTGTTACCATTTCGTCCATCTTGGACTTGTCCCCGATAAAATAATCATCGCTGTACGGCGAATAAATGGCAAGGGACAGGATCGTTATCGTCTTTCCGTTCTTATCTTTGCGGTCAAAGGACTCCTTGAAGTCTTTAATCAACCTGCCGTATGATTTTTCAAGAGAGTAATTTGCAACTGTCGGCGGTTCTCTCTTAGAAAAAAGGACATTATTTCCTTGCTCGGTCAGCAGACTCCGCTTAACATAGGCACGGCTTCGCTGTACAACAAGCTCTGTAACCAGCTTGTCTGCACGGATAATATCGCCGGATATATCCAAAGAATCGCTTATTGCTGTACCCGAAACCTGATCGAGCTGCTTCTCCATCTTTTTGAAGTGTCCTGCAAGGCTGTGTATACCAAGAGGGGCGCCGGAGAAATAATCTTCCTGCCTGTGGGTGAAAAGCTCGATAAGGTGCTGTAGATCAAGGAAACTGTTATTGATCGGTGTGGCTGTCAGCATAAACATCTGCTTTTGACAGCCTGTCTGCATCATCTCAAATAGCTTTCTGTATCTGTTGGAGGAACGGTTGCGGAAATGATGCGCTTCATCTATGATAATAATTTCCGCCTGCTGTGCGATCTGGTTCATCAGGTTCTGATTTTTGTCAAGCAGCAGGTCGGTATGGTTGATGATCTTGAACGGATAGAAGCCCTCCAGTATCTCAGGGATAAGTCGTTTTATCGTTACTTCCCATACAGATACTCTTGCAGATGCAGGAACGATCAGTACGACATTTTTACGCTCCTTCTTTACGAAACGCTCTATCAGCATCATTCCGACAAAGGTTTTGCCCAGACCGACACCGTCACAAAGGAAAGCACCTGAGTAACGCTCAGCTATCTGGATAAGGCTGTTATAACCGTCCTTCTGATACTGCGACAAGCCCTTATACACGACCGATTCGTTTTCTTCCCATTCGGATACAGTTTCCTCATGGCTCTTGAAATACTCATACATGGAGCGAAGATAAACATCATAAGGACTGAACTCACGGCAGTGCATCTCCATTACCTTCAACACAGCTTCGGTAATATCCGTGCCGTTCTGCCAATGTTCATCAAACCACTTCTGAAGCTGTTCAACTTCATCTTTGACCTGAACATTCAG
>NZ_FPIR01000035.1 GCF_900119155.1 Ruminococcus sp. YE71
GACGTTCGTCTTAGCTGCGCACGACGGCGAAAAAAGCGGAGGCTTCCTCAAGAAATTCGTTGAGTTCTTCAAGCTCACGGTTCTTCCTTTCAAGCTCTTTTATTCGCTTGTTTGCAGCCTGGAGCTGCTGAGCAAGGTTAAGAGATTCTTCGGGCAAGCGAGTGCCCGAGCCTGTATCGATCTCGCCTGCCTTTGCTTTACGCACCCATGTCAGCAAGGTGCTTTTGGGTATACCAAGTGCAGCGACGGCAGCGTTGGTCCCCACCTCTTTAGCTAATTTCACAGCCTGCTTTTTGAATTCGTTGTCATATTTTCTTTCTGAACCCATTTTTGACACACTCATTTGGTTTTATTATACTCTGGTTGTTAGAGTTGTGTCAAGTTTTATTATACAGCATTATTTTGTAGCAAAATGTCCGGTGGACATTTTAGAGTATCCATACGATCCACACGAGAACATACGGTGCAATTGCTTATATCTGCAACCCAGACAAAACCGCAGACCGCCGTCTTAGCTACGCACGACCTATGTTGTTAGCAACCTGTGCGTATCTTCTCCATGTGGAGCATCAGAACAGTTTAGAAACATCAGGCAGTCAGTCGGCACAGGACGAAGCCGAAGCGAGTGCCAGCACATAATTCAGAGCTTTGCCCCTGGTGAGGTCACTCCCGAACGTGCTTTGCTTATCGGGCAGGAACTTTGCAAGACACTTTTTAATGACGAGTATCAGTATATTCTTGCCGTCCATGTAGACCACTCCCATGTGCATAATCACATTATCGTGAACAATGTGAACTTCTACACGGGCAAGACTTTTGAAACCGAGCATAATCAGGGGAAAAAATCCAGACCGAGCGTGGAGCAAACTCTGCACGATTTCGGACGAATTTTGCAGAAAGCACGGGCTTTCTATCATCGAAAACCCGCATCTTTCAAAGGGTAAGAGCCATTGGGAATCAAACAAAATCTTTCGTGGAAAGAACAGCTTAAAAGAGCCATTGACGAGGATATCAAGGTCAGTGAGGACTTTGAGGATTTCCTTGCGAAGAGCGCTGATTTCGGCATACTTGTTGACTACAATCCCGACCACACGAGAAAGAAAAGTCAGCTTGAATAAAAAACGGCAGGGAGAGGTTGGCTCTCCTTGCCGTTGAGGATATGTGTAGTTACTTAGAATAATCAGAATTTGTCAATAGAAGCCATTATTATCATGATGACAGCCCAGATTGGAATGCTCAAATTTTGATATCTGTCACGATCCAGTCATTTTTCTCGATCGGATAGACACTGTCGCAGTACGGGCAGGCTTTGATCTTTGCCGCATCGAAACTTCCGCCGCAGGACGGACAATTGACAGCCATGATGGAAAAACCCAGATCGGTAGGCTTTTTGATGTTTTTCCGCAGGCTCATGCGTATCTTGTCGGACTTTTTGCGGATTTTTCCATCACAGTAGTGCAGGGAATCCATATAAAACGTAAGTGATACATCGCAGACACCGTCCTTGATGCTGTATTTGTTCACGCCGGAATTGAAGTACGTCGTATCCACGATCTCACGGAGTTTTTCAGGGAACGGATCATCGCACCGACAGACAGTCAATTCCTGTGGATCACGGCTGTAGAGCATGAGTTTGAGGAGGGACAGGGACTTGTCACGGAAATACTCTGTTGAAAAGGTGGGATCCAGCTTGCGCATATTATGGCAGAACCGCAGAGACGATGCGGTTTTTCCTGCACCGCGGAGATTTTTGCCCATCTTAAAGAAGGTGCTGATAAACTTGAAAAAGAGCCATGGCACGAAACCGAAGACCGCACCGCCGAAAAGTAGCCCAACAATATCCAGTACCCCGACACTTTTCCCGTTTATGATCTGACTGGCAATGCCAATCACCAAACAAAACAGTGCTGTTCCAATCATACATTTCACGAGCTGATTCTTTTCCGTGCCGCTCTTATGTGCCTCTTCAATGGAGTAATACATGACTTTCGGATAAAGTTCGTCTATCAGGAATTTCGTATCACAGTATTTGCAGCCGGATTCCAGCTTACCGAGAGTTGATGCTGCACCACAGTTGGGGCAGCAAAGCGGCGTATCAGGTGGCGGAACAGTACCTTCCTTTGGGTATTGCATGATGGTACAGATGACACTATCAGCGATTTTGTTGTAAATTTCCCTTTGTGTATTGCGGATGGTCGTGGTGATGCGTTTGTTTCCGGCAACGCTGGAGTTCACAAAGACATTGTCGCTGTAAGACATGGAAGAAGGTGCAGAATCATGCTCAGCAGGTTTTTCAACCTTTACCTTGACATCCAGACCGAGCGATTGGAATTTCTGTTTTTGCAGTTCCAGCGTGAAGCGTGTGTCCTGACTAGCAAGCTTCGGTATTTTTCCGAGACCGTACCAGACCGAGAGCTGTTGAGCGAAACTGTGAAATTGCTGGTTCAGTTTCTTATTATCCGAGAAGTTAATGTTTACTCCCAAAATTTCCATAACGCAAATTCTCCGCTTTCTTTAATACATTAAAAACACAATCTATATTAAAATCATTATAAAAGCCATTGCCTTATATCTTTTAATAGATTGCTACCAATGCCGATTTTCACGAGCAAGCCGAGTGCCTGTTCTCACAAATAATTATACATCATCACCGCCAATAAGTCAATCACATATCAACAGAAAGAAAAGTATTTTTACATCAGAAAGGAAACAACAACTATGAGCAAAATAGGCTGCATCAGAGTATCCACAGGACATCAGGAGACAGCAAGACAGCAGGAGATCACGTGCGACTATCAGGTAGACCGCATCTTCTCTGAGAATATTTCGGTGAGCACGCAAAATGCTTCGCTATTTGCTACAGACCGTCCTCAGCTTAAAGCTATGCTGGACTATGTGCGTGAGGGCGATACGCTCTACGTCGAGAGTATCAGCCGTTTAGGACGCTCCACAAAGGATTTGCTGAACATCATTGGCACTCTCACCGAAAAGGGCGTCACTCTTATCAGCCACAAGGAAAACATCGACACCGACACGCCTACGGGCAAATTCATGTTGACCGTGTTCGCTGCACTCTCTCAGCTTGAAAGAGAACAGCTTAAACAGCGACAGCGTGAGGGCATCGAGATCGCTAAGGCTCAGGGCAAGTACACAGGCAGAAAACCCATTGAGATTGACTGGACGAAATTCGGTCAGCTTTATGGGGAATGGAAGTCGAAGAATATAACGGGCAGAGATTTTATGCGGAGAATGGTTAGCGTGAACTTGTTCATGCGGTCGGCATAACACCTTTTACCGCCGTGTCAGGGAGTATGAAGCCACTCACGGCATTGCCGAGCCGGTCTCTGCTTGACAGCGCTCTCAGACGAACGGAAAAGTCCCACAGAGCAATCCGAGCCTGCGGAGCGGAAAACTAATTGCCTGAAAAGAAAAAGTCCTCAGAATACTCCGAGGACTCAATATCATATATTATTCTCCTTATACTCCTGACCCCAAGCCTGCATCGCATCAAGTATCGGACGGAGCGTTTCGCCAAGCTCGCTCAAAGAATACTCCACTCTCGGCGGCACCTCTGCATAGACTGTACGAACGATGATACCATCGCTTTCCATTGACCGCAGACTTTCAGTCAGCACCTTCTGGCTGATGCCGTCAAGAGACTTCCGCAGCTCATTGAACCGCCACGGACGGGCAAGGAGATTTCTAAGTATCAGCAGTTTCCATTTGTTTCCGATTAGCTGTACTGTAGTCGCAACAGGACAATCCGGCAGTTCTTCCTTTTTCAGCATAGCGCACCTCCGATAGTTTCAAAAAGAATGTTATATTCATTATAACATACAACAGTCCAAAAATCAAGTGTAAAGTGCCGTTCACGGAATGTTTACAAAAATTTTTTTGCCCCAAAATCACGAAATAGCTCAATAGTTACTTTTTTGTAACTGAGGCACAAAAAAGTGCGTACTTGTGTGGTTCGGACTTTTCTGCTATACTGAACACAACAGGGAAACCTGATTCTAAAAAGGAGGTACAAGCCATGAGTGAGATGCTGAACAGAGTTGCCGCATACAGCACAGAGAATAGTGCCTGCGGCACAGCCGATCCGAAGGAAGCTCCTGCTTCTGCGTGTGGAACTGCTGATCCTGCACCTTCCGCTTGCGGTTCTGCCTGCGGTGCTGCTGATCCCGACAAGAAGTAAGTCGTTAAACTTCATACACAAGGTCAGGCATATCGGCTCACCGTCGGTATGCCTGTGCTGTAACAAATCAGGCATTAGCCTATACATAGATCGGAGGACACCGAGATGAAACCGTATTTTGCTTTCCAGTGGCATATCACCGACACCTGCGACCAGCGGTGCAAGCACTGTTATATTTTTGCAGAAGATAACTGCAAGGCGCTCACGGAAATGCCGTGGGAGAAGATGAAACAGGTGGTCGAGAGCTGCGAGGAAATGTGTTGCAAGCTCGGTCGGACTCCCTATTTTTACATCACGGGCGGTGATCCGATCCTGCACCGTGATTTTTGGAAACTGGCGGAGCTTCTGAAAGAAAAAGGCATCACATGGGGCATTCTCGGCAATCCGTTCCACCTGAATGATGAGGTCTGTAAAAGGCTTTACGACCACGGGTGTCGGAAATATCAGCTTTCCCTTGACGGAATGGAGGATATGCACGACCTGTTCCGCAAGCCCGGTTCCTTTCAGACTACGCTCAAAGCGATAGACTACATCAAAAATGCGAGAATGTGGTGTGCAATCATGTCCACCGTATCAAGCATGAATATTGGCGATTTTCCGCAGCTTATCGACCTTGTGGCAGAGAAGAATGTTGATGTTTTCGCATTCGGTCGCTACTGTCCAACAAGCGGTCAGAAGTCGGAGGAATACCACATCACACCGACCGCCTACCGTGATTTTCTCGATATGTGCTACAAGAGGTTTCAGTACCACAAGCAGAACGGCTGCAAAACCACATTCCAGTACAAAGACCACCTCTGGACGCTGTATCTCTATGAGCAAGGCTTATTCAAGATACCCGAAAACCACGACAATGACATGATCTATGACGGCTGCCATTGTGCGATCGGTCACATGACCATTCTCCCCACGGGTGATGTGTATGCCTGCCGAAGAATGGAGAGTAAGATCGGTAACGTGTTTGAGACTTCAATGTATGACCTGTTTTCGGGTGCGCAGTTAGAGGAATACCGACAGTTTGATAAATTTGAGAAATGCTCAAAGTGCGAGCTTCGGAGTTATTGCCGTGGCTGTCCTGCCGTGACCTTCGGTTACACCGGCAATATGTATGCACCCGATCCGCAGTGCTGGAAGGAGGTCGGCTAATGGATCTGCAAACCTGTCTGAAAAAATTCGAGCTTGTTCAGGTGCTGAACTTTGCTACCGTTGATGAGGACGGCGCTCCGCAAGTTCGCAATATCAGTGCGATACACTACGAACCCGATGCACTCTACTTCTTCACCGCAAGGGGCAAGGAATTCTGCCGACAGCTTCTCCGTGATGGCAGAGTGCAGGTAAGCTGTTACACACGCTTCAAGGAAAGCATCAGGCTTTCGGGCAAAGCTGTTCCCGTACCCGATGATGAGCAGATCAAGTGGCGTGACAAGATATTCGAGGAACAGCCCTATCTTGAAAATGTCTATCCGAAGGATACGAAGAATATTGGTATCATCTTTGTGATAAAAGGCTTCACGGTCGAGTATTTCAACCTCGGTGTCAACCCGATATTCCGTGAGGTCTACGAATGTGGAGCGACCGCAAAGCCGAAGGGCTTTATCGTAAACGAGGACTGTATCGGCTGCGAGACTTGTGTTTCAGCCTGTCCGCAAAGAGCGATAGATATGCAGGACGGCAGAGCGAATATCCGTCAGCAGAACTGTCTGCATTGCGGCAACTGCTTTGAAAACTGTCCTGTTCAGGCGATAGTGAGGAGGTAAGCCATGAAAGCTGTTTGTATTGATAAAGTCACCCCTGCTGAAGAAGTGACTCTCGCAGAGATACCCGTCCCCGAAGTCAAGCCGGACTGGGTGCTTGTGAAAGTCAGAGCTTTCGGAATGAACCATTCCGAGCAGATACTCCGCCTGTCGGAGATCAAGGCGGATTATATCGTGAAGCCTATCGTGCCCGGTATCGAGTGCGTGGGCGAGATTGCAGATGCGTCAGATACGCATTTTACGATCGGACAAAAGGTCATTGCCCTTATGGGCGGTATGGGCAGGAGCTTCAACGGCAGCTATGCGGAATATGCTATATTGCCTGCACATCATGTTTTTGCGATAGAGAGTGACCTAACCTGGGAGCGCCTTGCTGCTGTTCCCGAAACCTATTTCACGGCATGGGGTTCGCTTTTTGAGTGTCTGCAACTGAAAAAAGAAGATACCTTACTTATCAGAGGTGCGACCTGCGCTCTCGGCTATGCAGCGATACATATCGCAAAGGCACTTGGGTGTAAGGTGATCGCCACCACACACCGAAAAAGCAAGCTGTCACTGATAACAGATGCCGATGAAGCGATGCTTGATGACGGTCAGCTTGCAGGCAAAGTCAAGGCAGCAAAGGCTTTGGAACTTGTGGGAGCAAGGTCGATCCGTGACACGCTCCGCTGCATGGTGAAAGGCGGAATCGTCTGCCACACGGGACTGCTGGGCGGTGTTTATACCCTTGACGGCTTCGATCCGATCAAAGAGATTCCGAACGGAGTTTACCTCACAGGATTTTTCAGCAATTACCCGACACAGCAGACCGTTGACGATATATTTGCTTTTCTGAACGAGCATCGGTTAGAGCCTTGCTTCGGTGAGTGCTTTGACTTTGAGCATATCAAAGATGCCTGCATTGCCCTTGACAGCGGCAAGGTAAACGGCAAGATCGTTGTAAAAATGCCATAGATATGATATAATAGTAAGAAAGGACGGTGAGGAGCATGATAATCAATACAGGTATGCGGACGGATATTCCTGCATTTTATTCCGAGTGGTTCATGAACAGGATACGGGCAGGCTTACTTGCATTCATTTCAATCAGCTCAAGCAGCAGCGATGGACGCTGTGGCAAACGCCATCAGAATTACACAAAAAAATGAAACACCGCAGCAAGCTGCGGCAAGCAGTCTATGATTTCTTGGTCTTTACGATTCAGGAAAAATAAAGACCAAACAAAGACCAGCCGGCAAAGACCAAACAAAAGAAAAACGCTTAAACGACGATATAGCGTCATTTAAGCGTTCCGATTGGAAACTCCCCCTGTTGGACTCGAACCAACGACCCTGCGGTTAACAGCCGCATGCTCTAACAGTGTCGGAAGTTTACAACGCAGTTTTGCTTTAAAAATTTGGTCAGCCTATTTGCTGACCTTTTATGCTTTTACGGTACTCACCGTATTGACGGTATTCCAGTTATCGCAGAACTGCTGATAAGTCATGTTAAGCAGTATGCTGACCTTATAGTCTCTGCCGACATCTATTCTGTCTACAAGCTCTGCAATGATCATTTTCTTCTGCTCCATAGTACTGTCTGCGAATTCCTCTGCCCAGTTTTTGAAACGGTCATAAAGGGGTTTCACACTTTCCATTGAAGCCTTCTTTTCCATCATTTCAGTATTCAGAGTATCTAACTTATGCTGCTGCTCAGAAATCTGATTCTCAACTCCATCAATAACTTTACTGAGCTGTTCCGGAGTAAATGCGCTCTCACCCGTGAGAGCCTTTGCAATCTCCTTTTCCAGCTTTTCATGCTGCTTCTGTAGTTTAGAGATGTCCAGCTTGAGCTTTGTCTGCTTCGCTTTGTAGCTCTGCATCTCTTTCGTGAAATGCTTTTTCAAAACCTTTTCATCGGGAGAATCCGTGATGCTCGCAAACATATTCTCTATCGCTTTTACAACAGCATCATCGACCTTGTAGGCAAGATAGGAACTCTGTCCGTCACAGTCACAAAGTCCCCTGCTCTTGTGATAGCACAGATACTTGGCTCTCGTGAACTCATACAACGAACCGTCTTTTCGCCTGCGTCTGTCGGTATGGCTGATAGAAGTCAGCTTTCCGCCACAGTGAGCGCAGTACATGATACCAGAAAGAAGTGCGCTGCTTTTAGTCTGATAAGCTATCTTGCGATTCTCATCATTCTTCTTCTCACGCTCATCAAGGATATGCTGTGCCTGCTCAAACATCATCTCGTCGATGATCTGTAATTCTTTCAACTGAGGCGATACCGTTTCGCCGCTTACCATGTAGCCACAGTACAGCCTATTCCTTAATATCCTTTGAATCGTGTTGCACTGGAACTTGCTGTCATTGTGAGTTTTCACTCCCTGCTTGTTGAGGTATTCAGCAATACGGAAAGAACCATATCCGTTCTTGACAGTCTTTTCAAAAATCACCCTGACCCACTCGGCTTCCTCGGGGTTGACCGCCAGATCAAAAGAGGGTTTGCCTTTCTTATTCAGCCTTCCTCTGTTCTCCAGCATATACCCGAAAGGTACCGGACCTCCACGGTAGATACCTTCCGCCGTAAGCTGCTGCATACGAGTTTTGATACGCATAGAAGTCTTTTCAGACTCCCCTGCCGCCTGCCAGAAACGTATGTAGTTCATCAGCTTATCGACATGACTTTCGAAGCGCTGCTCGCCTTCGTTGACACTCCACACCCTTATATTGTGCTTTGCGAACCACTCGACGATAAAAGGTGTTTCGTCATCAATTCTTCCAATACGATCGAACATGAACACCAGCAGTACCTGAAACTCACCCTTGAGGGCTGCGTCCTTCAAGTCCTGGATAGCATCACGATCCTTTGCGGATACCTTGAAACCTGATACACCTTTTTCGAGGAACTCCTTGCCAATAGTCCAACCCATTCTATCAGCGAACTCGTGGCAGGCTTCCCTCTGCATGGGAATATCGTCCTTGACTCTATCGACCTGTCCTTTGGTAGATACTCTATATAAAGTGTATGCTGTTACATTGTCCTTACTCATTATTGATAACCTCCTGTCAGATGTGTCTGACTGTTACCGAAAAATCGTAAGGCTCTTGTCCAATAGGGGTAGCTAAATTGTCAAGATGCAGTGCGTGATATTCCACTTTCACGCTTTACTACATTATAACGGATTGACCCATGATTGTCAAGTGGTTTTACGAGATTTCGGTATATAATTTTGAAAATATTTAATTGACTTAAGCTGCGTGTTTAAGTGATTTGACTGTTGGTTTATTGACTAATTAGGTGGGGTATGGTATAATATTCTCATATCAATATTCTGTTAGTTTTTTCAAGGAGGATCACCATGCCATACACTAAAGTCAGCGAAAAACAGATATACTATGAAGAATACGGCAGCGTGAACAAACCGACTGTTCTCTATCTTCACGGCGGTCCCGGCGAAAGCTGTCTTACTTATTCCTATCAGGCTAAAAAGCTGGGCGAGTATTGCCATGTTATCAGCTTTGATCAGCACGGGGTATTTCGCTCCGACGCTCTCCCCGAAAACAGCAGACTCTCTGTAAATGAACTCGTCGAAATGACAGAACAGATGCGTATCGAGCTTGACATAAAGAGCTGGATACCACTCGGACATTCCTTCGGCGGAATGCTTGCGCTCATCTATGCTCACAATTATCCCGACAGCACCAACGCAGTGATTTACGACAATCCCATGTGGAGCGCACTGCACACCGCAAGGGCAATCGCAGAAGCCACTCTTCCCAGCTTTGAAAAGGCAAATAATACGGAACAGACGACGCTTTGCAAAGAGATACTGCAAGACGGCATTTCTGCAAAGGAAGCATTTGAAAAGTCCATGAGCATAGAAATGAACGATGATGTCCGCCGTCATTGTCATGTGATAGATACCGACAGCTACAACGCCTATATCAACGAGCACATCGAAGACCCGCAGGTTCCCGAGGAATGCTGGGGGAAATTCATTGCTTTCAGGCAAAGCCTTTTTGATTCGGAAGACTTTTATGAAAACTATTTGCCTTACCTTTCTGACATTTCCAAGCCGCAGCTTCTCATCGTCGGCGAATACGATATGACCTGCGGGGAATATGAAAGAAATTATTTCAGCGAGCACGCTCAAAACGGGACTTTGGAGCCTTTTGCCGGCTGTGCGCATCTGTCATGGTTTGAAGAACCGCAAAAATACACCGAAACAATAGCCCGGTTTGTTTTGTCTTTGACGGAATAAATCAAAAGAAAGAAAACCAATATGCCTGGAAATGAAAATATATCCGTGCAGCAATGGTCTGACAGCTCCGAGAAACCGATACCCGGGCAGCGTATGTCTGCTGTCAAAATAATAATACTGATGATATGCTGCATCACAGCGCTTTTCCTTTTTGCTCATTATCAGATGGATCTCGGGACTTTTCGTGGCAGTTCCTTTGAGGAATGCAGAAAAAGAGTGCGAGGGAGTTTTTATTCTTATAAGCTCCCGGATGACGCTGAAGATTTCAGGTTTATCTGTCACAATTATGGACTTGGTGCAAATTCTGCGGAGGCTTTTACCCTGCATGATACTGAGTATGATGAATTTGTCGAGGAAGTAAAAAAGAAAGAGCCGGGTTCGGTTGTTGGCTACCATGATGATCTGGATTTTGCCGGTATGAAAGTCTCTGAAACCGCAGATTATTATGATACATACGGAAATTATATTGGATTTCCCACTGACAGAATAGAATATGTGATAGACGACGATATAAATGATTACACAATATTGTATTATGACGCATATGAAGGATCAGGCTCCGAAATAAACGCAATTGCAACAAATCCTGAGACAGGACGTATCGTGATCTACAGTTACGGCAGTAATTAAGTAGTAGACTGTGAGTTACCGCAACAAACTAAACAGCAAAGGAGACCCCATGAAAGCAAGAATCCACATACCCAAGAAAACCTACGTCATCAGCGTATCCCTCATGAAAGGCTGCTACCGTCACATCAAGATCGCCTCGAACAAAACGCTTGATGACCTGTCATCTGCAATACTTGCGGCGTTTGATTTTGACAATGACCACCTCCACGCTTTCTTTATGGATAACAAGCGTTGGAGCCATGACGATTCGTATTTCTTGCAGCCGGAGTACGGCGAGCGTGACACTACCGAGTACAAGCTCGCACAGGTCGGACTTGAAAAGGACAAGAAATTTCTCTATCTTTTTGACTTTGGCGACGAGTGGTGGTTCAGCTGCAAGGTGCTGAGGGTCATTGACGGTGTGTGTGAGGATAACGAGGTGGTGCGCTCTGTCGGAGATGCGCCCGATCAATATCCCGACTACGATGATTATGAGGAAGAATTTGATGAGGACGAAGATGATGTATTCGGCTTTGAGCCTTATCCCGACAGCCTTTATGCCGCCGCTTTCAGATTCAGAGATACCAAGCTGTGGGAAAATCTGAAAAAGGAAGATGTCTTTGCCGTGAAAATGTTCGACGGCGAGGTCTGCTACTGTTCGGTATATGCAGATGAACCACCGACGTTCTTTGTATTTGACACTCCCTACGGACTTTACGAATATCTGAAACCCCACGATGCAGGAGAAGGCACTCCGAAGGAATACATGGAGTACATCTGCTTACAGGATCACATCAGCTGCGCCTTTGCCGCAAAGGATATGGTCGACCCGCATTCTGCGGAGCTTGCAAAGGATTATGCCAAGAAAAACAAAATTTCAATGCGTGGAAAACACGCCTATCCGTATATGGCGAGAGATGTTGCAGGTCACTTCCCGTTCGTGATCGTTGCCGATTTTGAGCGCAGGTATCTTGAAGATGCCCTGAATGCCGCCACTCTGCTTTCGGTGATATTGGAGCATAATGACAAAGGCGCTGTCGGATTCGGCAAGGAAAGTACCATGCCGCTGTTTGAATACACTGCAAAGGACGGAGACGCTATTAAAGAGATAGAATACCCGCCTAAGCCCGAGCCAAATCATCCCGCACCAAAGGCAAGAAAATACAAGAAAAAGCTGCCGCACAAGGGAATATATGAGTGCGACATCGTGTATGCGCCTGCACCTGCCGAGGAGATCGTCGGCGTTGTAAGGTCAGCAGTGCCGTATGGAGTCACATTTATGGCAGTCGATACCGACGAGGACGGCGAGTTTTTCTACACCGATATGTATTCCGGTTATGAAAGAAACTGCGAAGCTATGCTTGAAGCAGTAATCAACGATTTTGAGCAGGACGGTTTTGTTCCCGAGGAGATCAGGATCGTTGATGAACGCACCGATAGTCTGCTCGGGAACTTCTGCTATATAAATGGTATAAAGCTCACCCGTGTTCAGGAGTTTGAAGTCTTTGAGCAGTATCGGGGATATTACATCAGTTCTGTACTTGACGAAACCTCAGACGAGCTTGATGACGAGCATTCCGCAGAAGAAATGTTTGACGAGATATGCGTCGCTATCCGTGAGCTCTCCGAGGAACAGCTTGCGACCATGCCAAAAGAGCTGTACGATCAGGTAATGACATCGGATCTTCTGCCAGACGATTTGCAGGCAAAGCTGCGGCGGTCGAGGATAAAGCGGAACAAGTAAGGAGAATCACTATGTCCGAAGAAAAAGGATTTGAATTACCCCGAAGTCTATACAAAGAGTTCAAGAAGATGAGTCGTGAACAAATGCAGGCTGTTCTGACCGACATTTATCATCAGGGCGCTGAAAGTGTCGAAGCGGTTAGCGTTGACCTTGATGAACTGCGTAAGGCGATAGGCAATATAAATGGTATTGGCGAAAAGCGGCTTGATCAAATAATGGCAGTCATAAAGAGCTTTCTAAGCGAAAATGAAGCTGATGAAGGCGGGGCTTCGTGAGGTGTGTATCAGTGAGTATTTTTTCAAAATCAGAATATGAAACCATGCTTATGGATTTTAAGTTTGCTGAAACCGATGACTTCCCTACTATCCAGGCATACGGCATGGTTGACGGCAAAATGTATTACTGCAATGCAACTTACAGTATCAGAACAAGGTGCTATGCTATGTGGGAGGACGGGCGGTACAGCGGAATCGCATCAGCTCTATATAAAGCCGCTGGAAGAGTAAAGATAGAGGTCATTCTGAAACGAAAAAAGGGCGAGCTGGTGGATTTTAAAATAGACCTTGAGCGACTTGCCGAGACTGTCGGCAACCCGGATATTAAAGCGCTGGAGCTGGACGGCTGGGGGCTGTATGACCATGAAACTGAGATGTGATTCCAAAGGAGAAGAAAACTCTATGACATACGAAGAAGCAATAACCGCTATCCCCAAAGGCAGATACCGCCACTACAAGGGCAACGAATACGAGGTACTTGAAATCGCGCACCATTCAGAAACGCTGGAGCCTATGGTGGTGTACCGTGCGCTTTACGGCAAGGGCGAAGTGTGGGTGCGCCCGGCTAAGATGTGGAATGAAACTGTCGATGACGGTAATGTACTGAGATTCACCTGCATAGAGGACTAAGATGGAAAGAGATAAACTACAAGTGCTCGACCGTGACACGGTCAAGCTAATAGCGATAGTACCCATGACTATCGGGCATTTGCTGTCCTATCTGGAATACTTCGCCACAATGACAGACAAGCCCCTTTGGCTGCACCTGCTTGTGCAGGCTTCACTTTTTGCACCGCCGGTATTTTTCTTTTCCATAGCGGACGGTTTTAAATACACCTGTTCACGAAAAAAATATGCCCTGCGGCTGCTGATTTTCGCACTCATCACGCAGATATCGTTCACACTTGCGAATCAAGGTACTCTGCTAACTGCCCAAATATTTCTGAACCTTAACATTATCTTCACGCTGCTCATGTCGCTCGCAGCGCTGATAGTATGAGACAGCAAGCTGAAGCTGCCTATACGGATAGTGGCGATAGTAGCGCTTGACGCAGTCACTCTCCTTTTGCAAAGCGAGTGGATGTTATTCGGCATACTCATAGTGCTGGGACTGCACATTTTCCGTGAAAAGCCAAAGATACGTCTGATATGGTTCACGGTATGCGCCTTTTGTGTGGAGTTCATCTCAAACGGTCTGAGCCTTTACACTCTGATCTCTCCGCCGTTTCTGTTCGGAATGTTCTTCCTGCTGCTTTCATATTTTGTCATGACTGTATTATGCAGCGGGAAGAAGGGAAAACACCCGAAGTTTGCAAAGTGGTTTTTCTACATTTTCTATCCCGCACATCTGCTGATGATATACTTTGTCAAATTAGCTGCGGAGAAAGTCAACCTATAGCCATCAGTAAACATCACCGGAGAAAAAACATGAGAATAAAATACAAAAACGAAAATCTGCGCAAAAAAGTCCGTATTGACAAAGTAGAGTGCTGTCTGCACTTCGGGACGTTGTTTTTCTCGCTGCTGCTGATCTTTCTCAGCTTTTTCAACACCTACCGCGACATCTACAAAAGGCGGGATATACACTTTAGCAGTCTTGTGGGCTACAGCGACATAGTGTACACTCTCGACCTGGATAAAATGCCCGAGGAGATAGCAAAGCACTATTACATGGCGCCCGCAGACGGCAAGGCGCTGATGATACATAACTGTAAAGACGCCTTAGACGAGCTTGAGCAAAACGGCTCGGTCACCCTTCGGGGCAGGATCAGAAAGGTAAATGAAAACTTTCCCGAGCCTGCTCTCGCCGCTCAGGAATACTATGAGAAAAATGGACTTTTCAGCGGTGAGGAGAGCGAGAAATATTCCTACTATTACCTTGACTGCTTCCCCATCAGCTTCTCTGATGTGCTCACGAACGACCATCCTGTGGGGCTGGTGTTCGGCATAACGTTTTTGATAGTGCTGGCTATCGGAAGGGAGTTTTCGTCGCCCTACAACTATTTCAAGCACCTGCGTCCTGCTTCAACAGGCAGGCGCTACAAACCCGGGGAAATCGACGAGCTGGCGAATATGTACACTTCAAGATGGATAGAGCTTAACCACGCCTACCTGACACCCCATGCCCTGATCTTCACCGAGGGCGGTATGACGGTGGTGGAGTTTGATGACATCGAGGAGCTTTACTTTAAGAAAATACGCCACACAAGGCGCATAGGCATGGGTCACAGAATACCGTCATGCAACCGCTACCGCACCTTTTACACCTACCCCATGTATGTAAAGACCAAAAGCGGCAAGCGCCTGCGTCTGACGGATAACGGCGTTGACGGTGCGATAAAGGACAGGATAATAGCTGTATGCGGCGATGGCAAGTTCAAGGAGGGCTATAAAAAATAGGTGGCGAAACGGTATTTGATGAGGACAAGGGCAACTGGGCTTCACGCCCGGAGATAGCAGGGCTGCTGCGTGGCAGCCCTCTTTCTTTTTTGTAAATAAACTAAAAACAATTTTTCCGCTTAAAGTATTTTTAAGCTGCACCATATATAATAAATACAAGCAAAACGGCTGCGGATGGTAGTTCGCAATATAAATCACTCCGACAAATCATTATTGGAGGTATTTTTTATGTTTAAACGTTATGTATCTATCCTTGCAGCTGCAGCGGTATTGTTATCCTTGTCGGGCTGCGGAGATACTGAAAGCACTACAGACAGCACGACTGAAACTACAGCCGCAACGACTGTACAAAATGATGATAATGATACCGAGGTGACAGAGATGACCGAAACTGAAATAGAAACCGTAGTTGACAGCGAGGTCGCAGAGGAAAGCGAAGATACTGTGTCCGAAACGGAGCAGAGCGACAGCCAAACCGCCATTAATCCCATTGGTACAGTTGCGAACACCATTGCCGCTGATGAGGACGCACTTGTCAGCACCTATGCGGAAAAATTCACGCAGTAGACCTACGCCGATCCCGACACCGGGCTTTCTATCACATACAACCTCTTCCTGCCCTCCGGTTATGACGAGAGCAAGGAATATCCTATGGTGGTTTTCATAGCAGATTCAAGCTGTGCGGGAACCGAGGCTTCACGTTCGCTCACTCAGGGACTCGGCGCACTTGTCTGGGCTACCGATGAGTGGCAGGAAGCGAATGAGTGCATCGTCGCCGTACCGACCTATCCCGAAACTATCCTCGACGACCACGGCAGCTACACTACTACAGAATATGTGGAGCTTACAAAGCGTTTTATCGACTACATGAGCAGCAGCTATGCCGTAGATACAGACCGCATATACGGCATGGGGCAGTCTATGGGCTGCATGACCACGCTGATACTCGCTTCTGAATATCCCGACCTTTACGCCGCCTGTATGTTCGTTGACGGTCAGTGGGACGTGACTACCCTTTCAGGGCTCGAAAACCAGACCTTTGTGTATTTCGCAGCCGAGGACGATGAGAATGCTTTCAACGGCATGAGCGAGGTAATGGCTATGTTTGACAGCGACGGTGAGCAGTACAGCTACAACGAGTGGGACGGCACATGGAGCACTGACGAGCTTTCGTCAGCCGCAAGCGAGATGTTTTCCTCAGACATCACCGCCAATTTCATTTCGTGGACGAGCGGTACCATCGAGCCGAGCGACATGATGGGCGGTGCCGCCTATCACATGGCTTCATTCGATTATGCGTACAACTGCATTGCGGTCATGGAGTGGCTGTTTCAGCAGACGAGATAAACTGATATTTGATTTGAGCATGGAGCTGTTGCACCATCAGCACTCCCTCTCAATATCCGCACATCAAACCCGTCAAATACAATGCTTTGTAAAATAGGCATTTTCAGCGCGCACACCCCCAAGCCCTCTTCAAAAAGAGAACTCGGGGGTGTTTTGTTCTGTTGGTTTTATGCCGATTTTAGTTCAAAAAGAGATATTCCGAGTCGGTTTCCCGAGATCTTCGTAAAAAGTTTCTTTATGTTGTATGCCAGCCCGAGCAAAATGAACTCTGTTTTGATGTTGTTTTTGCCCCTGCAAAGGAATCTTCTGAAGCCGTGATCTTCTTTCAGCACTCCGAACACGCCTT
>NZ_FPIR01000005.1:0-149678 GCF_900119155.1 Ruminococcus sp. YE71
GAAGTCGGGAAAGAAGAACGGCTAAAGTTCATTGCCATAAAGACCGATGACGGTAAGGTCAAGGGCAGGATCAACTTTTACTGTAAGGCTTTAGAGGTAACAAGACAGGCGTTTTATGACTATCTTGACCGCAAGAATAAGCCTTGGAAATACCAGGCTCTCGCCAACGAAATGATGAAGATCCACAACGATGACAAGTATAACGATACCTACGGCAGACAGCGTATGTATATGGCTTTGCTGTTGAAAAAGAGAGCCGGAGAAATAGCTATCGATATCCCTTGTGAAGCCACAGTCCGCAAGGTAATGGCACAGATAGGGCTTATCCATAAGCCTCAGCGAAAGCCCAACGGCATCACCAAAGCCGACAGTGAAGCACGCAAGTCGGACGACCTTTTAAAGCGTGATTTTCATGCGGATAAGCCGCTTGAAAAAGCCGTGACCGACATCAGCGAGCTCAAAGCAAAGGATGGAAAAGTCTATGTTTCAGCAATATTTGACTGCTTTGATCTTATGCCGCTGGGGCTTGCCATTGAGGATAATATGAGGGCTTCGCTCTGTGTTCATACCGTTGAAAATGCGAAGAATGCGTATCCTGACATCAATACATTCCGACAGAGGCAGCCAGTACACAAGTGCAGAATATCGGACAGTAATAAAGAAGTATGGGATAATTCAAAGTATGAACAGTGCAGGCGGAAGATGCCACGACAACGCCAGATGTGAAAGTATGTGGGCAAGAATGAAGGAAGAGCTGTTCTACAGCAGGAACGACAAGTCCGAAAACTACACGATTGAGGAACTCAAAACCATGATCTGGAGATACTACATGAGCTACTGGGCTAACCGGAGAATATGCACCGCTAACGGCGGACTGCCGCCTGCTGTCAAGAGAGCTCTCTACTATGACAGCTTAAGCCTTGCTGCTTAAAACTGTTCGAATAAAATGTGTCAAGTGGGATTGACAAGTTCAGAAGAATATTGAATACAAAGCTGTCGATCAGAAGGCAAGAGAGATCGAACAATATCTACGTCAGGAGCAGAGTCGAGATCAGCAGAGAAAACGAAGGCAGAATGTACTTGAATGATACAGCGCATTGCACCGGGGATAATTGTGATATTGCTGCGCCTTTCACAAAGATTATTACAATTATCCCGATATGCTGGACTCCGGAATAATTATCAGCTATAATTGATTCACAATAAAACTTCTGGAGGTACAAAGCAATGTTAAAAACACCTGAACTGGCAATGCCGAGAACACGAAAGGTCACGACCGTCTGTAACGGCAGGCGTGAGGTTTGGAAGGATTACGAAGAAGCAAAGGCATATTTCCTTGAACTTATGATGTCCACTGACGGCGAAGAACATGACCGAGCAGAGTGCGTTTACATCCAGCTCCTGCACGGGCTTGATGAGTGTTCGGACGAGGATTAGAAAACGCTGAGAAAGAAAATGTGGTATTTCAGGTTATGTAATTCCCTGAAATACCACATTTCTATTTTATAAAATTATTACAAAGACATTAACTGAATAGCCCATTATTCAATGCTTGAATCCATATCAGCAATGATATCGAACAATTCTATCGGAATGACAAACGACTCCGAGAAGGCATTTACTACGATTCCGCAGACGTTTTTCTCGTTGTTTCGTGCTAAATTCATAGCTTCAAGGAAATGATGCTGTATTTTTGAAAAATGCTCTCCGTATTCTCCCATTTCCTCATCGGATGTGAACACAGGGAAGAAGAAGTTATCGTCATTCTGAAGAATATCCGGAACCATACGGATGTTATCGTGTGAAGTAAACTCACGTCCTATTAAGGAGCCCATATCGCCATTATCCGCTGCATCTAATACAGCCTTAGACCAAATCTCATAATCTTCATCACTTAAAATGGCATTACAAGGAATCCATACATAGCTGTCTCGCAGTATTCTTGCCAGCTTTATCAGGTTGAGCTTCGTGCGATTTCTGTTACAGATTTCAATGGCTTTTTTGAGAAAAGAGCCATCCTCCAACAATTCTTCAGTTATCGGCTCATCAAATACCGTGTATTCCACACCACCGTCAGCTTCATAAATCATTTGGATCAGCTCTTTTGTCAGCATGAACGACTGTCCCCACGGATTGATGATATAACCGGTTGCTTCGGTTTTCAGGCAGGACTGCAGGGTGCTGTCAATGAAGTGCGAGATAACTGCGCTATTTTTTCCTTTCTCGTATTCCTCTTGAGATGTGAATACAACGTGCCAAAGTTTGCCATCATTTGTCTGGAGCGTGCGAAAGGCAACCGTATTATCATCTTCTTCATTTACGATCACCAGAATGATAAAATGACGGTCGGCGTGCATACACTGGCGAATTGCCTCCAGAACAGCAAGCAGTTTTTCCTTGCTGTCGTCGGCATAATAATCGGCAATCGCCTGTTCTATCAGCGTATTTCCGTCAAGAAACTCATCGTGAAATGGCGGTATGGCAGGTATTCTCAGTTCATTGAAACGGTCAAGTACTGCGTTTATATCATCTGGCAGTCGTTTTCTACATTCTGCGGCTATCTCATCAGGAACGCCAAATAATGCCTCTGCCATACTGCCAGCGATGCAAGTGAGCGTATCACAGTCGCCTCCAAGGGATACTGCTGTACGAATGACGTCCTCAAAGTCCTGTCCTTCGAGAAAAGCAGTAATTGCTTCAGGCACCGTTTCCTGACAGGTCTCCACATGATGGTATCCCGGTCTGATTTCATCGCAGGTTCAAGAGAGGTCATAACCGAACTTATTTATAATGTAGTCCATGATATCATCTTTGCCACTGCCGGTCCTTGCAAGAAAGATCACACTGGCGACTGCCTCTGCACCCTTGATGCCTTCCGGATGATTGTGCGATACCGCAGCGGTAAGCGCAGCCATGTGTGCCTTGTCGTTTCAATATCGTCAAAGAGCCAGCCTGCCGGAGATACTCTCATCGCTGAGCCGTTGCCGAAGCTGCCATAGGGCTTAGGATTCTTTTCGTGCAGCCAGCGGATGAACATACCGCCGTATCCGGCATTCGGATATTTCTTGCCCCACTTCTGCATAGATGCAACCAGTGCTGATGTGATTTCCTCATCGGGCTGTCCGAGGGTATCGAGCATCGCTTCGGCGACTGCAATCGTCATAACGGAATCGTCCGTGAATTCGGAATGCTTGCCGAAAAGTGGAAAGTCCTTCGTTTTTGCACCTCTATCAAACTCATAGGGTGCGCCAATCATATCACCTAATAATGCTCCGATCATATCGAAGACCTCCTTTCCTTTGATGATCCCAGTATACCACATATAAGAGAAGAAGTGGTCGTTTGTCAAACGACAAATGAACCACTTCCTGAGTTATTCACCGAGAATCGGCTGTCCATATTTGAATAAGATAGCGTTTATCTCGAAAATATCGTAGATACCATTCTGCGAACAATAAGAAATGATGAGATCAAAAGGGTCACTCGGTGAAAAAGCAATTCCTGCACATTGCAGTAGCTCAGTCATTGTCTTCAAATCAAGCTGAAGTGCGATTGCAAATGCAATGGCTGTTTTCTTACTTGGCTTATAGTTCGGTTTACATTTGATGCTGGAAAACACCTTTCTGTCGATATTGGCTTTTTTGTATACAGTTACATCATCCATACCACTTGCGTCAATCAGCTTGAACAACCGCTGCTGAAATGTATCGCCAGTAACCTTGAGAATCTGATCAAGCGGTTTCACGGCTGCCGGATATGATGCAGCGCCATCAGAAGGCATATTACCTGCGTGATATTGCTGTGCTGCGCGGCGTCTGCGGGCGATTTCAAGCTCTTTACCGCATTTGTATTCCTCACTCTCCAACACCTGAATCTGGTGTTCATCCAGATATGCATCAATTGAACCGACTATTTTTTCCGAAAGGACAAAGGACTCTCTCCCAAACACAACGAGTATAATAGTCATTTCATGCATCAGCAGGAATTTTCCAATTTCCGACAATGCAATATCGAGAGCGGCATCTTTCGGGAACCCGTACACGCCTGTTGCGATAAGCGGAAAAGCGATGCTTTGTGCATTTTGTTCAGCCGCAAGTTTCAGCGAATTCTCATAGCAGGAACGCAATATATCCTTCTCGCCGTGTTTGCCGTCTTCCCAAGCTGGACCGACTGTGTGAATGAGGTATTTTGCTGACAAGCCGAAAGCAGGTGTTAAAGCTGCTTCACCCGGCTTAATGTTTCCAATCTTCTTACGTTCTGCTAAAAGCTCATTGGCACCGGCTGCATTGTATATTGCACTGTCAGTACCGCTACCGATAACTGGCTGCGGATTCGCTGTATTTACAATGATATCGGCTTTTACCTTTGTTATATCATTGCGGATTATTTGAAACGGCATGATAGCACCGCCCTTCAAAACAATATTTATGTAGCACTGTGAAAAAGCTCCCTGAATGTGCTTTCACTCTTTTTGATAGCAATAACAAAATCATCATAGCTATTTGCAGTATCAGGTATGCAAAGCCCATGTTTAATCACACAAATATCGTCACGAGCTTTGACGTTGTTTTCGTATTTCACACCTTTGTTCAGCATCAGTTTCATATCACCGGTTGACTGAGAATCCGGATACAGGTAATACCCCGTCTTTGCCTCGAACCGAAGCATATACGCTAATAGCTGCAAATAATCTTTGCCTCCGATATTATCTGTAGGCTTGTATTTTGCATCTGCAATCAGGCGAGGAGAATGTTCCCGACCGATAAAATCAGGATAAATCAGCCCGATACCGCCTGCAAACAGTCTTTGTGCGCCCTCTCCGCCTTTGTTGCGCGGATGATAGAATTTGTCAGATATAAGCTTATTGACATATTCTTCCCACAGCCACGCACCGTCAAATAAAATGCCGTAAATCTGTCTCGCACCGGAACCGATCTGGTGTTTTTGCTGTTGTAGTATCAACATGCAAAGGCGCTGTAAAGAACGGTATTCCCGATAGTAAGCGTTTCGGACAACATTACGGGTATTTTTCTCAATAATTGAGTGCTTATCAAAAGGTGCATAATCCTGTGTGACGTCTACAACAAGCTGAACTTCGTCTTTTATCCTTGCAAGAATCTTTTTTCCGTATGGTTTCTTCTTGATAAACTCTATTGTATGCCGTATCAACTCCATGAGGTAATTGTCATAGGAGTATTCCCTCTGATTGTATGCAACTTTTCCTACAAACGGTGTGTTCTTGTCGATGTGACGGGGAATATCAATAACGCCCATGATATTGCTGTCGTTATATTTCCTGCGGATATATGTCTTAAACAACCCTTTTCTAACTGCCTGCTCCAAATAATACGGGAACAGGAATAACAGCATATGGAAAAGCCGGTCATCCTGATTGGCGCTTGTGCTGAGATCAACGATATTTGGAAAGTCAAGTACCTGTTCCAGCATATACTGTAGGAAATAATCGCTGTTCTCATCTGCAAATCTTGAGGTAAGAGCAAGCCTTTCGTCACCGTATCCGATAAAACCCATCACATTCTGAGTCCGGTAATTGTCACCGTTACGCTGTAAGATCATCTGATCTTTTGTAATATCCTCCGCATCAGCCACAAGCTCCGGAAATACAAATACCCCCTCATGCTCAAGCTGTTCAAGCGTTTTACTATCGATTTTTCGTGTCAATCTTGGAATATCTGAGAAATATTCCTTATCATATTGAGAGTTATCCCTAACTCTGAGCTGTTTCATCATCATTTTCGTTTTCAGGCTTCTGATAGCCATATGCTTTTGCAAATCTGCTCATGATTGACGCTTCATCATACGTCCCCTGTACATAATCCTGAAGCAGCGGCTGGAGATAATCCGTCCACAACTGGTCGAATGTCAGCGTTTTCAGTTTCAGGAAATATGCCGCACCGATTTGATAGTTCTCATTCAATTCATCAACTTTTACGATCTCGTTATTCAGCGCTGTCATGCGTCTGATTGCCTCTGCTTCAAGGATCTCATCATCAAGTGAAGCGAGCATTTCAAGCTGTGCGTCAGCCTTGATCTCAATAAAACGAAATCTGCGGCGCATCGCAAAGTCAAAGCAATCAACGGAACGGTCAATATCATTCATCGTTCCGATGATATATACATTCTCCGGAATAAAGAATTTTTCATCGGGATTGGTATGCAGATTCGCATACTGCGTGGAGACTTCACCTGATTTGCCGCGATAACCGGGATCAATTGCAAAGAACAACTCTCCGAAAATTTTAGATATCTCACCACGGTTGATCTCATCAATGATGAATATGTACTTTTTCAGTTCTTCTGGTTTTGCTGTAACCTTTGAAGAACAATTCATTTTTGCTTTGATCGCATTATAAAGTGCAAAGTAATAAGAATAGCCTTGAGTTGCATACTGTTTTCCAAAGAATCGAGTGATGTCCTTGATTTTGGAGAATGTTTCACCTGATTCCAACATCTGTCGAATCTCATCAGCACTCAGACATAACTTCTTCACTTCTGAATTATTCGGGATAAAGATATAAATGTGCTGATCATCGGCACTTGTAACTGTAAACTCATTTCCGTTTATTGTCTGGAACTTGTCTACTCCAAATTCTATTCCGGCAAAGAAGTCCGTCATTGCATCCTGCACAGACATTTCTTTTTCTATTGCTTCCATAGACTTCTGCGAATCTTCGTAGTTCTTTCTTGCACGGGCAACAAACTTCTTGAGTACGCCGTCTTGTAATGTAAAGCTCATAGAGCCGTCGGCGTTCACTTGTGGGCGCAGTCCCTCTACGAAATCTGAGTAATCATAGCTTGGATGGAACTGAACAAATTCCACTTGTTTTTTCTGTTCATCAGTCAAGAGAGTATAGTCATCAAAATAGCCGTTACTGATGATATCTGCTGCGATCTCTTTTGCGAGATAAGATTTACCAGTGCCGGGTGCGCCACGAAAAATAATATTCTTGGATTCGATTAGCATAGAGGAATACGGATTTCTGTAGCCTTTAAATTGCTGCACCAATTCTTCCTGTGCGGCAGCTTCGACTGTATCCTGTTCTGCTTCTTTTTCGTCTTTTTCACGATAGGTAAGTACAAACGCATCGCCTGATTCACCAAATCGTTTCAGGCATTCCTGTACAAATATAATGGTACTAAATATATTCCAACAATAAATAACGAACTGTCTGCCTTCTCCATAGCTATACGTCAGATATTCAATAGTATTACGATGTTGTTTGAATTCATCTACGCTGGGGAAAATGCCACAGATAGCGTCGCTGCTTGGATTATATTTGCAAATGGGGAATGATTCTTTTTGCTCAACAGACATGGCAGAAATCTCTTTTTCAAATACGTGAAAAGCAATTCGAGCCATAGTTTGATTGGAATGTCTGCGTTCGCCTTTTGAATAATTACGCTGAATTATAGCACCATTAGCCTTTGTAAAGTGAACATCAAGAGGCTTATAATTATCGCCTTGTCCTAAATCATCTATAGAAAAACGTTCATCAGTTGAGATAACATTATCAGCAGTTATGGTTAATGTATATTTTTCAAGATTGTCGTCAATTCTAAATCCAAGTTTTTTCAAAAACTCTTTTCCTTCCAAACCATAAATATAAGGCTTAGATTTTTTATCGCCATTAATAAGTTGATCTGCAATAGATAAAACATATATGGGTGGATATTTCTTACCATCTTTTGTAACAAGATTATACTTTGTACTTTGATTATGTGGTGGAATACCATTTTCATCAATATAATTCAAAGCTTTTATAATATCTTGCTTTGTTAGTTTTAGAATAGCAATAAAAGTTTCGCCTCCTATAGTTTTTTCAACTTATATTATAGCATAAATTGCACAATTAGTCAATCAGAATGACGATTCGATTCTACATCTTAATAGAAAAAGGCATACAAATACCATCTGAGTATCTGTATGCCTTTTCTGTTAGCCTGCTGTAAAGGTCTTGTTTATAATTGTTGTGATAAAAACTTCTGTATTAGCGCAGTCTTTAGCGCAGTCCCTTGTTCTGTTATCAGATGTCTTCAAAACGCTTCGGGTCAAGTTCCCTGACTACCTTTGCGGGGCAGCCGATCACGACCGCGTAGTCGGGCACGTCCTTCGTCACGACCGCTGCCGCTCCCACCACTGCGTACCTGCCGATGC
This sequence comes from Ruminococcus sp. YE71, assembly GCF_900119155.1. Taxonomy (GTDB): domain Bacteria; phylum Bacillota; class Clostridia; order Oscillospirales; family Ruminococcaceae; genus YE71. Next base: position 8,177 of record NZ_FPIR01000005.1, read on the forward strand.
AGACTCCTGGCATGATGGATGCGCCCGCGCCTATCCACGCGCCTTTTCTGACAAGGATGGGCTTGCAGGTGAGCTGCTGTCTGTCGTAGAGGTCGTGGTTGTTGGTCAGGAACTGAACGTTTGCGGCGACCATTACATCGTCTTCAAGGGTCACGCCGCCCATCGCCATGAACAGCGAGTTGCCGTTTATAAGCACGTTCTTCCCGAGCTTCACCATTTCGGGGGCGGTCATCTGTATCGGCGGCATAAGAACGCTCCCCTCACCGAGACCGTCGCCGAGGAGCTCTTTCAGCAGGGCGCTGTATTCGTCCGTCAGCGGCATTGTGTGGTTTATCCTGAACAGCAGTTCGAGGGTGCGCCTGTTCTTTTCAAGCTCCATCGAGGTGTGCTCGTACATATTCGTCCTGATCTCGGCAGTTTCCATTGGTCAGACCTCCGTATTTACTTCTTTCAGCTCTTCGTTGAGGGTATCCTCGGTGGCAGCCATAGCCTGAAGAGTCATGGTCAACAGTTTGTCAAGCTCCCAGCCCAGCTGTGATGCGCCGCGTTCGATGACCTCGCGCGAGCAGCCTGCCGCAAAGCCCTTGCTCTTGTACTTCTTTTTCAGCGACTTGAGCTCCATATCCTTCGTGCTCTTCGAGGGACGCATAAGTGCCGCCGCGCCGATAAGACCTGTAAGCTCGTCCGCCGCGAAAAGCACTTTCTCCATCTCGTGTACGGGCTCGACATCTATCGTCACGCCGCAGCCGACGGTGATGCCGTAACCGTGAGAGCATACACCGTGGATGATGTCCTCACTTACGCCGCCCTCTCTCAGCAGTTCGGGAGCTTTAAGGCAATGTTCTTCGGGGTATATCTCGAAGTCGATGTCGTGCAGGAGACCAACGATGCCCCAGTACTCCGACTTGTCGCCGTATCCGAGCTCATCTGCGTACCACTTCATGACCGCTTCCACCGTCAGCGCGTGCTGGATGTGAAAACTGTCCTTGTTGTACTTTCTGAGCAGTTCATATGCTTCGTTTCTTGTTATCATATTTACCTCACCTTTCCTAAAAAATGATACCTAAATTATATCACATCAGACCGCGGCAGTCAAGGTTCGGAATTGATAACGTTATCGCAGTGATGTTCACGGTTCAGCCTGCCGAACCTGTATATCTCGGCATAGGCGGCGTATACGCCAATGACGCTCACCGCGATGTTCACCCGCATATTCTCGCGGAATATCAGCATCAGCGCGGTGAAGCCAAGTGCGAGCCCCGACATTTTCAGATAGAAAGAAAGGGGCGGTCGGCAGGTCTTTTTTGCAAAGCGCCTTGTCAGGAACAGGAACACGAAAAATGTCAGGAATGACGCGATGAGGAACACTATCTTCGGCAAAAGCTCGATCTCTTCCTCACGCATGAATTCCAGTGAGGTGGTGATGTTGTTCAGCGCGAAGATAATGAAAATGTGTATCAGCATATAGACAAGCCCGTTGGTGGGTTGTTCGCGGTCGATGATGTGGTCGTAGAAGGTGCCGTAACTCAGGAACAGTCCGACGACTATCAGGAACGCCGAGAGCGCGAAGTAGATGCTGTTGAAGCTCAGTTCGCCCTTGAAATAACCCGATATGGCGATGACCATCTCGCCGAAGGTGAACACCACGTAAAGCATCGCCCTTTCGGAGAGGTGCGCAAAATCGACGTTCGTCTCGCCGCCGCCCCTGCCTGAAAGCATCGTCACGATCATTCCGAAAAGTATCGGCAGGTACGAGACTTCTGTGCCCGTCAGCCTGTAAACAGGAATGACGGCAAGCACCAAAACGCCTTCCGCCGCGAGGGTGAAAATGATCTGTCGAATGTTTTTGAGAAGCGGGGCGTCGTCGGTGTGGCGGCGGTATTCGATGACGTACTGAGCCACGATGTTGAAGAGTATCAGTGCCCACGCGATGTGGTACTGGGTGTGAAAGCTGTGCCAGTGTTCGTGAGTGCCCTCACCGATGAAGTACAGCAGGAACATATTCGAGAAGAGGAAAATGTGTTCCCTCAGACCGTTCCGACCGAACAGGTTGATGTAGTAAGCAGAAAAGTTCCATATCTGAATCACCGCGAGGGTGCAGAGGATGTAGGTCAGAAACATCGCAGGCTGTATCCTGCCTTCGGCGGTGTGGTGGAGAAGCGAGTTGTTCCGCCCGATGATGTAGACGAATATCAGGTCGTATATAAGTTCGAGATATTCGACCTTTTTCTCGGCTTTTGTCAGCATTTCTTTCATACAATGCTCCTTTCGGTCCGGATGTTTTTGTCAGTTTTATTATATCACACCGCGGATGAATAGTCAAGGAACGAAAAGTGGCTCAAAGCAAGGTTTTTTCATTTTTATATCACACAAGTTTCTCGCAGGATACGAGATAGAGTGATATACTGTAATAAACAAGCTATTCTGTCAGAAAATAACAGACCGCCATTTTACAATGTGTTCGTGAAGAAAGCCCCCACCCCTTTTCTGCACTCAAGAACATCTTTTTGGCAAGTGGCAAACAATATAACAGAAGAACTACAATCCTCCCGACCAATACAAAGTAAGGAAGAAACACACCACTTGCCAAAAAGTATTAAAAGTCTTTGGAAGGGGGGCTGGGGGAGAACCTTTCTTCAGAAAGGTTTCCCCCGAGAAAACCCGCAGAAACACTAAAAAACGAAACCAAAGGAGTGTAACATATGAAAAAAGCAGATGTGAACGTGACCCTCAGACCGCTTGAAGACGACGACCGCGACTGTTTCATCAAGGACAATCAGTATGCGTTTCTGTACGGTGCGACTCGGGAATTCGGGGTGCGGGATGAGCATTTTGAGGAAGAGGGCGAGATAATCTCGGCTGACACCATCAAGGAATCTATCGGCCGTGAGGGCGCTGAGGCGTACCGCATCATACTTGACGGAGAAAAGGTCGGGGGGCTTGTGCTGAACGTTGACAAAACCGCTGAGCGCGGCGACCTTGAACTGCTGTTCGTTTCGCCCGACGTTCACAGCAAGGGCATCGGTTATGCCGCCTTGTGTGAGGTCGAAAAGCTGCACCCCGAGATACGGGTCTGGGAGACCTGCACGCCATACTTCGAGAAGAGAAACATCCATTTCTACGTCAACAGATGCGGTTTCCACATCGTGGAGTTCTTCAATGCCCGACACCCCGATCCGCACAGTCACGAACCCGATGGCGAGGATTTTGACGGGATGTTCAGGTTTGAAAAGGTCATGTTCTGAGTGCGGATGCGGACTTCCTGCATCGACTCCCGCGAAAAATAACAGAAAAGGCACTTTTGTCATCCATCCGACAAAAGTGCCTTTATTCACATATGCTGTTCAAAAATCAACAAGATTGTAAACATTGCTTTCGTAGTATTCTTTGTCCTCGTCAAAAAGCGTCCGCTCTTTCAGCTTTACGAAGACCTTCTCGGTAAAGTCGGCGCTTTCCTGCCACTGACGTTCGACATCTTCGGTGTGAGTCTTATCCAGCTGATAATGCTCGGTGATATATTTTCCGAGAAAATCTGTGAATTTTTCACAGCCGAAAGCGTTCAGATGCTCACAGTTGTAGTAATCCGTTTTTTCATCCAGACCGATGACATCCTGCGCTATCAGGTCGCAGTCTAGAAAATCGTAGCCGTTGTCGGTGATTATCTCCTCCAACTCCTTTGCGCTATCCTCGGTCATCCTGCCCATATGGGGCGCTCTGATAAACAGCACCTGCTTGACGCCGCTGTCTTTCAGGAAATCTATCGTTCCTCTGAGATTATCCTTGCCGATCTGTCCGAGGGTAGGATTCTTCACTTTCGCGTACTTCTTTATCTGTGAATCGGTAGTTGTACGCGTTCCTAGACTCTTGGTCGGAGAGACACCGCGGAAATCGCTCAGAACGAGCCTTTTCGCTCTCACGAACTGATAACTGAGGTCGTGCCAGTTCGAGTGGTGTTTGATGAGCGGAAGATAGTAGCTCATCTTGTCGCCCTCGACGTACTTGTTCACCAGTCCGAACCTGCCTGCGGTCAGGGGGATGTTATCGAACAGACGGCGGCTGTTTGCTTCACGCTTGCAGTATTCTTCCGAATAGAAGAATCCGTTCACCTCGATCACGACCAGCTGAGGGGACTGCCTGCTGAAATAGGTCTCAAGCATGGGCACATACAGCTGTCCTGCGGTGCCTTCCATACAGTAGTTGTAGCCTGTGAAGCCGTACTTCTTGTAGGCAAGGGGCGGAGAATAATCTGCGTACATCTCGCTCGCGCCGATGATCGCTATGTCCATGGAGTTTTTCGGCTCCTTATAGAACTCTTTTATGTGCATTTCAGAGGTGGTCGATGTGCGGACCAGGAACCACGAGAGAAAGGCATAAACGAACAGCATGGCGGTCAGAAGCGAGATGATCTTTAATGCTCTTTTACGGCGTGTAGTCATTTATACCTCCTCAGAACTGCATATAGTAGAAATCTGCCGGGTTATTTCCCGGGCCGTAGTGTCCGAACACCAGCACGCTGAACACCAGCAGGGCGAACACGATGCTCTCGGCGGCAAAGCCCTTCGAGCAGATCTGTTCGCGAAGTGTTTTTTCGCTGCGTTCCTGTATTATGGAAACGATGAGCAGAACGACAGTCGCGGCCGCGACCATTATAAGATCCTGCGGCTGTATCATCAGGGTCTCGAAGTAGCTCTGCGTGAACAGCTCCGAGATATGCAGGTCGGTGATGCTCCTTGCCATCATATCCATCGCCGCCGAAAAGTCAGTCGCGATGTCAAAATAGTAGCCCACAAGCATGATCAGGAAAGTTCTCAGCATCTGGAATGCGATGAACGGTCTGCTGCTGTCGGAGATCTTCAGCGAGGTCTTCAGCTTCGTGAAACGCTCTGCAAGCAGTGTGGAGATCATGATGATGCCGCCGTTGAACACGCCGAACGCAAGGTATTTCCAGTTGGCGCCGTGCCAGATACCGATTATGATAAAGGTTATCAGCGACGCGATGCTCACGGGCAGGACTTTCGCCGCCTGTGCGCCGAAACGCTTTCTCAGCTGCTTCGACAGGTTCATGAAGGCTTTCGACATCGCGATGGGGTAAAAGAGGTACTCTTTCAGCCACGCGCCGAGGGTGATATGCCATCTGCGCCAGTATTCGGAGATGCTCCTCGAAAAATACGGACGCCTGAAATTCTCCGCAAGGTCGATACCGAACATCTGCGACACTCCGCGTGAGATATCCACGCCGCCCGAGAAATCGGTGTACAGCTGGAGCGCATAGAGAAGCGCCGCCGAGAGTATCAGCGTGCCCGAGTGGGAAGCGCTGTCATTTGCGACGGCGTTAATCCCGCCGACAAGGGTGTCGGCTATGACCAGCTTCTTGAAAAAGCCCCATGCGATAAGCATAGCGCCCTGCTTTATGCTGTCAAAGCGGAACTCGTGACCCTCGTAAAGCTGCGAGGCGAGGTCGGAATAAAAGCTGATGGGGCCCTGCACTATCTGCGGGAAGAAGCTGACGAAAAGCAGCAGTCTCAGCGGATTTTTTTCGGCAGGGAATTTTTTTCGGTAAACGTCGATCACGTATCCCATCGACTGGAAAGTGTAGAATGAGATACCCAGCGGCAGGAAAAGTGCAAGACCCTTGCCGCCGAATGTGACCGCCAGCATATTGAAATATTTGAGAAAAGCCAGTATGCCGAAGTTCACGACCAGCACCGCCGAAAGCATCAGTTTCCTGCGCTTGCCGACTGACTGTTTGAAGCTGTCGCGCTGTGACTTGTCCCATGTTTTCTTGTTCTCTTTTAGCAGTCTGTCTGTCTTGTCGGTGTAGTTGCCGATAAGTATGCCGCCTGCGTAGGTGGTGAGGGATGTGAGCAGCAGAAATACGATATATTTCAGGCATACTATCGCGTAAAATCCGATACTCGCCGCCAGCAGAACGCACCACCGATACTTTTTCGGCATGATGTAGTACGCCCCAAGACAGAACGCCGTGAACAGCAGAAAGCTGACAGAGGTGTATGTCACTTATCGGCACCTCCGCAATTGAGTGGATAGGTCTCGGCGTGTCCGCGAAGCTGCACGAGACCGCCCGAGCGGCTGTAGGCACAGACAGCAGGGAGACTGCGCGACAGAAAGACCGACAGTCCCTCACAGACAGAATACGCTCCGCACTTCGAGAAGACGAGTGTGTCGTCCACTGCGAGTTTCGGGAGTGTGACCTTGCGCACAAGTATGTCAGCGCCCGTACAGAGGCTTCCGCACAGGCAGTAGTCCGCGGTCTCTCCCTCCTGCGAGCCGAGCTTCGCTATCGGGGGCACTTTCATCGCCATGTTCTGACCATAGTAGTTAAGGTGATTGATGCCGCCGTCGCAGATAACATAGCTGACACCGTTGGTCGTCTTGATGTCGTTTACGCCCGTGAGATAATATCCGCAGGGGGCGGCGAAAAATCTGCCCATCTCAACGGTGAGAGGATATTTCTCAGCAAATGCGCGGATATGCTCTGCCGTTTCACCGAGCAGTGAAAGATCGGTGTCGTCGGTGAAGTCCTTGAAGTATTCGACTGCAAGACCCGTGCCGTACTCGATATGCGACGGCAGGAAGCCGTAGTCCTCTTTCAGTCGGCAGAGCAGTTCGTCAAGGCGGGTCAATTCGTTTGCGATGACCTTCGGCTTTGACTTCTGTGTGCCTGTAAAGTAGTGCAGTCCGATGAAGCGCAGGTTTTTATAGCTGTCCCTGTCCGCGATGAGCTCGCAGAGCTCCTGCTCGTCGATGCCGAACTGATTGCCGTGGGAGAGCCGCAGGATGACATCCGCGGTACTGCCGTGTTTTTCGGCGACCGAGTTTATCAGACTGAGATGACGGCTGCTCTCGGCGGTGAATATCGCCGCACCGTCGGTGAAAGCGCGTTCGGTGTCCCCGAAGGTCTTGTTCACGCCCGAGAAGATGATGCGGCTCATGTCCGCACCGACACTCTCACAGACAGAGAGCTCGCCCGGCGAGCAGACCTCGATGTAGCCGATCTCCTCGGGAAGGGATGCGGTCAGGAAGGGATTAGCCTTGATGGAATAGCAGAGCCCGACCTTTTCGCCGAAAGCCTGCCTAACTTTCCTTACGCGATCCGCGAAGACATCGGTATCAAAAATGTAGCAGGGCGTGCCGAAGCCGACAGCCGCCTTGCTCAGAAAATCCATGTTTCCGCCGTTCATCATCACTCATCCTGAAGTCTTTCGATCAGTGCGATGATGCTGTCAACGCTGTTGAAATTATCGGGCACAAGGTCTGCAACACCGATCTCGATATCAAATTCATCGTTCAGCGCACCGACCATCGAAACAACGTCGAAGCTGTCGAGCACGCCGTCGGTGATAAGCTGTTTTTCGTTCTCAAAATCAACGTCGGGTCTGAGATCCCCGAGTATCTCCATAAGCTGTTCTTTCATTTTTGTTTCCTCCATTATCTGAATGATCTCTTTAGTTCCTGCATATCTGTTTTGCCGTTTGAAAGGCGCGGAAGTTCATCGAGCTGTACGAGCTTTCTCGGCACCATGAATCCAGGAAGAACGCGCCGAAGCTCTGTCGCGAGGGTCTTGACATCGGTGTTTCCCGCGTAGAACAGATATATCAGTTCCTTTTCCTTCTGATACATTGCGCAGCAGTCGTCCACGCCGCCTGCCGCAAGTGCCGCCCTCTCGATCTCCGACAGTTCAACGCGGTGACCGAGATGCTTAATCTGCCTGTCCTTTCTGCCTTTGAAAAGCAGCACGCCGTCCTCACGCATCATGCCGTAGTCGCCTGTCTTGTAGATCCTGCCGAAGTAGCCGACGGAAAGCGGATCGCTGACAAAGGACTTTGCGGTAAGTTCGGGGGCGTTGTAGTATCCCAGCGCCACAGCCACACCGCCGACGCAGATCTCGCCGATCTCGCCCTGCGGAACTTCCCTGCCCTCCTCGTCCAGCAGAAAGACACGGTAGTTGCTGTAGGGTCTGCCGATCGGCAGCACATCACCGTCGCTGACACGCTCTGTGACCTCGTAGTAGGTGCATGAAGCGGTGCATTCGGTGGGACCGTACTGATTCACGAACTTCGCGTCGGGAAGGTTCTCCTGCCATACCTTCAGCACAGAACAGGGCATCTCCGAGCCAGAGAAGCATATTTTTTTCAGGTACTTCGGGACTTCGCCGCCGAATGCGCCGACCTTTACCGCGATGGTGAACACCGAAACGCTCCAGCCGACGGCTGTTATTTTCCGCTCGTTAAGGGTCTTGAAAAGCTCGGCGGGCATCACAAAGCACTGCTTCGGGATGATGAACGTGGACGCGCCTGTGAACACGGGCAGATAAATATCACGTATCGCCGCGATGTAATCGAGGGGCGACTGGTTGCCTAGGATGTCTGTCTCATCTATCCCCATGACGCTGCGGTAAGCGTTGATATAGCAGCAGAGCGAGAGTCTGCTCGTTATAACGCCCTTTGGCGTACCTGTCGAGCCCGAGGTGAAGATAACGTACAGCGGGTCGTCGATACAGGTGTTCTCGCGGACTTTTTCAAGGGCGGCTACATCGGGATCGCCTTCAAAAAGCTCATCGGTGCAGAGTATCCTGCCCTCATACCCCAGCGAACGGGCGCGCTCTATAGAGTCGCTGTCTGCAAGGAGTATCGCAGGTTTAAGCAGTCCGAGGATGCTTTTCAGCCTTGCTTCGGGCTGTGCGGCGTCCATCGGCGCGTAAAAGCAGCCTGCGTACACGACCCCGAGAAAGACCGCAGGGGTAAAGACGTTCCTGCCGCACATGACAGCCACAGGGCTTCTGACTTCCACAAGCGAGGTGAGGGCGCTGCCGAGCCTTCTCGCCTTATCGACCACCTGACCGAATGTCAGGCTGCGTTCGCTGTCCGAATACATCGGCTTATCGGGGTACGCGGCAGCGGTCGCTTCAAGCTGTCCGATAATATCTGTAATCATTTCTTTGCCCACACTTTCAGAACAATATCTGTTTTTTCATTTCTGAATCTCTGTCCCGCACCTTGAATATCCATTGAGGTATTTTTTTGTGATCTCAATTTTTCCAAGGCGGGTCATATATACTGTATACATAAACGATGATAAAAAGATGACAGCATGGTAAAAACTGTCGGATTTTTTTGCCATGTCCGCTTCGGGCGGACACATCGCATAACAAACAAAAATAACCCACATCGTGTTAAGGTGTGAGTTCTTTTTGTTCAGCTTGTCGATAGTGCGGGTAACAGGACTTGAACCTGCACGGTTTTGCCACCAGAACCTAAATCTGGCGCGTCTGCCAATTCCGCCATACCCGCATATTTGTCGTCGGACTGAGCCTGTTTTTTGCACGACACAGATTATTATACCACACCGCCGCGTTTTTGTCAAGTGCCTATGGAAAGAAAATACAGCCCACACGGAAGTGCATGGGCTGTAATAATTTCCGTCAGATGAGACCTGCCGCCTTGAACGCCTGTTCGAGGTCTGCGATAAGGTCGTCTGCGTCCTCAAGACCTGCCGAGATACGGATGAGGTTCGAGGGGATGTCTGCGAGCTTGAATTCTTCCTCATTCAGCTCGGAGTGGGTGGTATTCGGCGAGTCAACGATGAGCGAACGTGCATCGCCGAGGTTTACGTGGTAGTGGAACAGCTTGATATTGTTCAGGAACTCAGCTTCCTGCTCGGGAGTTGCCTTGATGCCGAAGGAGAGGACACCGCCGCCGCCGTTTGTAAGATGCTTGTCGGCAAGCTCCTTGAACTTGTAGCTCGCAAGGCTGGGGTGACGTACCCACTCTACAGCGGGCGAGCTTTCGAGGTATGCCGCAATCTTCGCCGCGTTCTTCGACTGCTTTGCCACACGCTCGGAAAGAGTCTCAAGACCGATTATGCCGAGGTAAGCGTCCTGCGGAGAAAGTGCCGCACCAAGCAGGTTCAGATATACGAGAGTCGCACGGAAGATGAAGAAGTTGTCGGGGAAGATATCCGCTGGCGACTTGCCGCCGAGCATTACGATATTCTCGTAGAACTGAGGATACTTCTCCTTGGTGTAAAGGCTCATGTCGCCGTTGTCGAGGATAAGACCTGCGATGATGTTGCCGTGACCTGTCAACGCCTTTGTTGCGGAGTAAACAACGATGTCCGCACCGTGCTCAAGCGGTCTGTAGAGGTAAGGAGTAGCAAGTGTATTGTCAACGACTATGGGAACGCCGTGTCTGTGAGCAACTTCGGAGATAGCGTCGATGTCGAGCAGGTATGCGTTCGGGTTGCTGATGGACTCAACATAGATTCCCTTTACGTCGTCGGTGATCTCAGCTTCGAGCTTTTCGGGGTCGAGGACTGCGTCGGTCAGCTTGATCTTAACGCCGAACTCGGGGAAAAGTCTGTCGAAAGCGTCAATAGTGCCGCCGTACAGGAACGGGGACGCAAGGATGGTGCCGCCCTTTGCCGCAAGGTTCAGCAGGGTGTAGGAGATAGCCGCCATTCCCGAACCTACCGCAACTGCGTTCTTAGCGCCGTCAAGCGCCTTTACGCGCTCGGAGAAGTAGGTGACTGTGGGGTTTCCGACGCGGGTGTAGAGGTAGCCAGCTTCCTTATATGTAAAGAGGTTGCGAGCGTGCTCGGTGCTCTTGAAATCGTATGCGGTGGTCTGATAGATAGGGGGCGAGATCGCAAGATTGTTGTCGAGCGGACTGTAGCCTGCCTTTATTTTCTTGGTGTCAAATCTGAGTTCTGCCATGGTGATCGTTCCTTTCGTGTCATGTATTGTTTTCGATGTATCCAGTTTACACGAAATCATGCGAAAGGTCAAGAATAAAACGCGATAACGTTGTCAGCGGCTGTGCTGCGCTCATGGGTCAGCGGCAGAAAAAACGGTGTAAAACGGCTGTTCCCGAGGCTGTCGGATAATGCTCGGACGCGTTATGCGACAACGTTATCACTTCGGTAAATACAGGCTTTTTCGGATTACGGCAGACCATTTTCCGCAAATATCCGATGAAAATTTCGAGCAATAAGAATTCGTTATCACCAAAGGCTCATATATAGGGGTTTCCTATATCATCAGACAAAAGAAAAGCGGAGGAACAAGTCCCCCGCCGATAAAAACTTATCTGTTAAGATCAGTCAACGATGAAATCCTTGATCTTGTCAAAGAAATCGCCTACATCCTCGGTGTGAGCAACGAGCTGGATGCTGTTTGCGAGGTCAAGGCTGAAGATACCCATGATGGACTTAGCGTCTACAGCGTATCTGCCCGAAACGAGGTCAACGTCGAAATCATACATCATAACGATGCTAACAAATTCTTTTACGGCAGTGATGGAGTTAAGATTGATCTTTACCTTTTTCATATTTATTACCTCCTGATTTTGGGTTTGAGACGGTATACTGTGTTTTTCCCGTCCTCTACATATAATTATAATCTTTTTTCGCGATTTGTCAAGGGGGATAGTTGCAATTTCTCATAAAATATAGTATAATTGTCTGTAGCAGGAGGTTCTATTGTACTATTTGCACAATACAGCCTATCGTTTTTTATGCAACAGACACAAGGCGTTCACGAAATCATCGGGAGTGATACTTTTTTGAAGATATATTACGCATCTTTCGGATGCAAAGTCAACCGCTACGAGACGGAAGTCATCGAACAGACATTTGAAAAGCGCGGAGACACACGCGCCGCATCGGTGGGGCAGGCGCAGGTCTGCGTCATCAATTCCTGCACCGTGACCGCGCAGGCAGACGCAAAGCTCAGGGAGTTCATCTCGTCGGTCAGGCGCGAGAATCCGCAGTGCCTTATTGCGCTAACGGGATGTTTTCCGCAGGCTTTCCCCGAAAAAGCCGCAGAGCTGTCGGCCGATATAATCAGCGGTTCGGGTCAGAAGACTTCCCTGCCCGACATGGTGTACGAATATCTCATGTCAAGCGAGCGGCAGATATCGGTCGGCGAAGTGCCGCGTTCATTCGAGCCAATGACGCTCTCTCACGGTTCACGTACACGCGCTTTCGTAAAGATACAGGACGGCTGTGATATGTTCTGCACCTACTGCGTGATACCTTACGCAAGGGGGCATATCCGCTCGAAACCGCTTGAGGACATCCGCCGCGAGGTCAACGGACTGGTGAGCTCGGGACACCGCGAGATAGTGCTGACGGGCATAAACCTTTGCTGCTACGGGCGCGAGATGGGACTGCGGCTGGTGGACGCAGTCGAAGCCGCCTGCGCGGCAGGAGAGGGGCATCGGGTGCGGCTCAGCTCGATAGAGCCCGAGATGCTTTCGGACGAGGATATCGCAAGGCTGGCGGCGCTGGACAAGCTCTGTCCGCACTTTCATCTGTCGATGCAGAGCGGCTGCGACAGGGTGCTCAGAGCCATGAACCGTCACTACGACACGGCTGAGTACGCGGCTCTCGTCGGGAAACTGAGGAAGGCGTTCCCAGACTGCGCGATAACCACCGACATCATGGCAGGCTTCCCAACCGAGACCGAAGAGGAGCACGCCGAGACTATGGCGTTCATTCGGCGGATAGGCTTTGCGCAGGCGCACGTTTTCCCCTACTCGGAGCGAAGCGGCACCAAAGCAGCCGAGATGGACGGACGGCTCGACGGCGGCACGAAGGCTCGCAGGGCTCGTGAGATAACCGCCGTCTGCAAGGAGACTGCTGCAGAATACACCCGCGGATTTGTCGGCAAAACGGTGGAAGTGCTGTTCGAGCGGGAGCGCGGCGACGGGTTTCACCGCGGACACTCCCGCGAATATCTGCTGGTGTGGGTCGCAGGCGAAGGCTCATGGCACAAGCAGACAAAGCGCATCACGATAACCGAATCTTTCACCGACCACTGCGTCGGCGTTGAAGTCAAGGAGGGACAGTAATGAGCAAAAAAACAACAGCTTCACTTGGCGGAGTCCTTGCGCTCATAATCGGAATGCTGATAGCGTTCGTGACGGCGCCGTCGGATGATGCAGACTCGGACAGCATAAGTTCAGCCGAGACCGTGACGACTACCGTTGCGGCGGTCTCTCAGGAAAGCATCGAGACCGAGCCTGCTGCCGATGAGAGCGTTGAAATGACCCCGACCGAGACCGAAGGACAGACGACCTCGGCTGAAACGAGTTCCGCGGATGAGAAGAAAAATACCGCATACAGATTCCGCACCAAGAAACAGCTCGAACAGCATTACGAGAAGCACGGTGTCGATATGGGCTTTGCGTCCGCTGCCGAATATGAGGCAGCCGCTTCCGACGTTATAAACTCCCCAGACGCGCTGTTCAAGACCGAAGCCGAGGACGGCGACGGAGTGTACTACATCGAGGCTACGAACGAGTTCGTAATACTCTCGACAGACGGGTACATCCGCACCTACTTCAACCCCTCGGGCGGCAAGGCGTATTTCGACAGACAGTGACAGACCGAGACAAGATGCAGCCCCCGCTTCTTGTCTCGATTTTATTTTTCACCAAAAAAAGTCTTGATTTTTCGTGAATAGTATGATATAATAAGTTGTATTCTTGTGATCCTGCATGACTGTCTGCGGGTTTTACCGGGGGAAACCTTTCTGAAGAAAGGTTCTCCCCCAGACCCCCTTCCAAAGACTTTTAATATTGTTGGCAGATTGATGTATGGGCTACGTTTGCCTCTCGCCATTTCAAAAGCGACATCCGAACGATCAACGCACGATGAGGTGTTATACGTAATTGAATGTCTTTTTGGCAAGGGGCAGACTATTTAGTAAAAGAACTACAAACTTTCCCACCAATACAACGCAAGGAAGAATAACTTTCCCTTGCCAAAAAGTATTAAAAGTTTTAGTGAGGGGGTTTGGGGGAAGACCCTTTTTCAAAAGGGTCTCCCCCAATCAAACCCGCAGGCAGCTCCAAAATCTATGGCAGGAAAACTTTTGTAACGAGGGTAATGATTTGAACAAGCTGAACATCGTGCTGGTCGAGCCGCAGATACCGCAGAACACCGGCAATATTTCACGCACCTGCGCTGTTACGGGCGCGGCTTTGCACATGATAAAGCCCTACGGCTTCACGATAACCGACAAACAGCTGAAACGCGCGGGGCTCGATTACTGGGACAAACTGGAAAGATATGAATACGATTCGCTTGAGGAGTTCTTTGAGAAAAACGACGGTGAGTTCTACTTCTTCACCACTAAGGGCAGAAAAGTCCACAGCGAAGCACAGTACCAGCAGGACAGACCCGTTTACATCGTCTTCGGGCGCGAGGACAAGGGGCTTCCCGAAAAGCTGCTTTATGACAATCCCGACTGCTGCGTCAGGATACCTATGAGACCGACACTGCGCAGTCTGAACCTTTCAAACTCGGTCGCGATAGCCGTGTATGAAGTGCTGAGACAATGGGATTATCCCGACCTCGGCAGAGAGGGCAGACTGACACAATATACATGGGAATAAGGAGAAAACTATGGCAAAGATAAAGATAATGACCGACTCGGCATCGGACATCAGCGAAAAGAGCGAAAAGGAGCTTGACATACTCGTTGTGCCTTTCAAGATCGAGGTCGGCGGAAAGAGCCTTACGAGCCGCGTGGATTTCACCAACGAGGAGTTCTACAAGATCCTTGACGAGGCTGACGAGACACCGACTCACTCGCAGATAACCGCATTCGAGTACACCGAGATATTCGAGCGCCTGTTTGACGAAGGCTATACCGATGTCATCAACATCACGATCAATAAGGACGGAAGCTCGACCAACTCAAACTCGATCCTTGCGACCGAGCAGTTCTTCGAGGAGCATCCCGAACGCAAAGGCAAGTTCCGCATCTACACCATCGACGGCGTGACCTACACGGGCGCATACGGCTATGCGGTCGAGCAGGCGGCAATCAAGGCTCAGAAGGGCGAAAGCGCCGCTGAGATCGTGGATTTTGTTGAGGACTGGGTGAAAAATTGTACAATATTCTTTGCGATGTATACCCTCAAATACGCACGCAAGTCGGGACGCATCCCCTCTGCGGCGGCGTTCGCAGGTGAGCTGATGGGACTTCGCCCCATCATGCGCATACAGGACAATCAGATCGTCACAAACTGCAAGGTACGCGGCGACAAGAACATCATCCCCGAGATCGTGAAGCTCACACTCGAAGAGATGATACCGCAGACACCCTACAGCATCGTGTACGGCTCGGACAGAGAGCCTGCCGATGAGCTGGCGGCTATCCTCACGAAAAAGATTGGATATCCGCCTGTTGAGTTCTATCAGATCGGCGCTGCTATCGCTATCAACGCAGGTCCCAAGGTCGTAGGCGCGATCTTCAAGAGAAACGGTAAATAATATGATCTCCCCGATCTCGGTTCACTGTTTGTGAGCCGAGATTTTTTTCTGCAAAAAAACAAGACCTGCACAGCTCTTGCCGTACAGGTCTTTATTGTTAGTTCGGTTTTTTATCAAGCTCCGGGGGTGAAAGGAGTTACCTCGGGGAATGTCTTAACTTCGCCGAGACCTTCGATAGTGAAGGTAACTTCAAGCGACTTGTTGAAGGTCAGACCCATAGGATCAACGCCCGGATCGGTAGCGGTGAAGCCGTAGTCGTTGTAGATCTCGATACGATAACGGTTGTTGGTAGCCTCGATGTTGCCATAGAAGAACTTGCTCTCATCGAAGTCGATCTCAACGCCGTCGCACTTGATCGAGGTGACCTTTACCTTGAGGTCACTTGGCTTGTAGTCGCCCTTAGCGTCGATGTTCCAGTGATTGTCGAGCTTGTCGTCGAGAGGATTGGTCTTGAGCTCCTGATCCATCTCCCACTCGCCTGTTTCCTCGTTCTTGCCCGAGCCGAAGTCGCCGTTGCAGATACCAACGATATCTACACAGAATACGCAGCAGCCCTCAGCTGCAAAGATAGTGCCGTCATCCTCGTTGATGAGTGCCTGAGGATTGAGAACGCCGTTGTTCTGTGCGATAGAGTCCTTGGTGATGGAAACGGTGTACTCGCCGTCGCCTACGATATCAGCATCAACGCCGTAGCCGTAGGTCTCACCGTCGGTAACATCGAAGTTCTCGGTATCGTATACCGAACCTTCGTGCATCATGTTTCTCCAGAACCAGCCCGAGCGGTCTGCGAACATCAGGAATGCGTCGTAGCCCTGGAAGTTGTAGTTGTGTACATAGTTGGGGTCGGGAGTGATGTCAGCTGCGTCAACGCTTGCGGAAGCATCCTCGCTCGTATCGCCGCTTTCTTCGCCGCCTTCGGAAGCTGCTGTGTCTTCTGCGGAAGAAGCGTCCTCTTTGCTCTCAGCTGCTGCGCTGGAAGTGTCAGCCTTGGAAGCACTGCCGCCGTTTGAGCTGCTGCTGTCGTCTGAGCCGCCGCATGAAGCCATCATGGTGCAGGCGAGAGACATAGCGATAACAGCTGCGGAAAATCTTTTGATCTTGTCCATATTTGATTCCTCCAAATAGAAATATATTCTTAATTGCTTGTGCTTTTGACGATACGCGCGGCGGAAAACGCGATTTTCAACAGCCGAGCCCGTATCGTTATACTTATCATACTAAATTTTCTTCACTTTTGCAATATACCTTTTGCACAAAAAGTGTGGAATATTTTTAGCATATCCGTACAGGTTTTTATTTGTTTACAAAACGGTTAAGCAAGAAATATAAGGATTTTAACCGTGCGATTTACTATTGTTACAAATGCTAAAAATTCTATCCGAGAATTTTCCATCATCGCAATTTATGAACATTCCTCTGTTACCATATTTTAATAAAAACCGCGCATTTTGCAGGCTTTGCAGAACACGCGGCTTGTAAATTTTTTATTAACGACCATCAAAAAGCGCAATAATCAGTCTTCGCCGAGTTTCAACGCCTTTGAAATATTTATCTTGCGGATGAGACTGCCGAGCACGAGGAAGCATATCAGCAGCATGGCAAGAATGATCGTGTAGACCTTGAGATAGTCGGCTCTCTGGGGGATGACCACAAAGCCCGGCACCTGCTCGGCGGTGGTGAAGAGGTACTGGAAGAGCGGCACGTAAAGTTCACTTGCGATGCCGCCGATGAATATCGCCGAAAGTATCGCCGCGCCCGATGTCAGCAGCTGCTCGTAGAGTATCATCGCGATTATCTCGTGGTACTTCATGCCCATCGCACGGAGTATGCCGAATTGCAGCGTGCGACTCTTGATGGAAAGTATCCAGTACATCAGGAAGCCGATTATGCACATTATCATGATGACGATGAAACCGAGAGTCAGAGCGCCGTTCATTCCCTGGAGCATCGGGTCGTTCTTCTGCGTGATGATCTCCTGACCTGCCACACGGAGCAGGGTCGGCTCGATGTCCGACTTCTCGATGGACTTGTAGAGATCCTCGGTAAGTGCGCCGTCCTCCAGCCTAATCCACACCTGATAGGGCTCGATCTTCGACATGATCTTCACGTAGTCGAGGTTCATGATCGCGAAGTTCATATATGAACCGTCCTTCGCCGTAAGGTAGGGATTCATCGAGGGCCAGAAGTCCACGAACGCCAGAACGGTCGCTTCAAAGGCGTCGTTGCCGCCCCAGCTCACCGTCACGGTGTCGCCTGTTTTGAGCCCGTAGGTCTCCATGAATGCGTTCGACAGCAGGATGCCCTGCGGATAGTCGCTGAGAGCGTTGAGGTACTCATTGATATGGTACGGCAGAAGTCTGTCGTAGAAGTTGCACACCTTCGAGAACTCCCCCGGGCTTATCGCCATGAGGTTCACATTGTCGGTGTTGTCGGCCGTGCGCGAGCTGTCGGCATTAGCTGCCGCGAGTTCCTTGCGCTGAGCTTCGTCCTTGACCTTGGACACCTTCGGGACCTTCATGCGGCTGCTCTTGACGTTGATGGAGTTACGGATATAGACCCTCGCCACCGACTTGACGCCTGCAAGCTGTTCAAAGCGTTCGATGGGCGGTTCGGAGTACTCCACCTCATCCTCATCGACCTCTATCTCCTGCTCCTCGCTGCTTATCTGCTGACCGTTGCTGCCCGCGTTTTTCGCAGCGTCGCCCGATTCCTTCGCACTCGCGGCGCGGAGCTCACCGGAAGTGTTCGACCACTCCTCTTTCATCACCACATCGGCGCCGACGTCGTAGGTGACGCGTTCTTCCGCGTTGCGGTTGAGGGCGCGGGCGGTATTCGCGAAGTACAGACCCAGCGAGACCGTCAGGATGAGGAATATCATCAGGAAGCGCTCCTTGCCTGCCGCGGAACGTCCGATATTGTTGAAGGAAACGTAGGCCGCAGGCGAAAGCACTCTTCCCAGCAGCTTCGAGAAGATGCGGATTATAAGCGGATGTATGCGGATGATGAACAGTCCGCAGCCGACGATGAACGCCGCCGATGCTATGAACATCATCGGGTTGATGGCTGCCTCACGGTCGGTGATACCGTCGGCGGTGAGATCTGCCTGTTTTTTTGTGTAGTAGTACAGCCACGTGAGCGAGCCGCCTATCAGCACGAAGTCCACGCAGAGCTTTTCCCAGAGAGGCAGCTTGCGCTTCTTCGCCTTCGACTGCTTGTGCTCGACGATGGTGGTCTTGGTAGAGGGGATGATCGGTGCCATTGTGGTGAGGAAGAACACGATGACCGCCGCACCCGCGTAAATGAACGCATCCTTCGCGAGGGTTATTGGCAGCGACTTGCGGTTGACAAATTCAAGGAATCCGTTGGAAGCGCCCAGCATCCTGCACAGCCCCATGCCAACAAACGGTGCGACGACCGCCGTCATGACCCCGAGGAACATGGATTCGAGGGCGTAGATGCGGATTATCTGACCGCGTGACGCTCCTCTGCTCTTGAACACGGCTATCTCGTTCTTCTCCTGCTCGACATTGAGCTGCGAGACCATGAACAGATAGACCAGTATCATGAGGATAACGGGGATCTGTAGCAGCCACAGCGTTTCTCTGAGCTGAGAAGCGCGGTCGGCGTAGTCAACGAAGATGTCGGCAGCTGGTATCTTGAAGCTGATGTCGTTGTCCTCGTATGTCCTGCGCTGCTGCTCGATGCGGTCGTTCACAAGACCGAGGATGTTCATGTTCATCTTCGGGTAGTCGATGGCGTAGCGGACAGCCATGCTTGTTATATTGACTGCGCCCGTGTCCATTATCTCGCCGAAGAGGGTGTCGTAATCGGCGAACATAGTGTTGAGGTATTCGCCAAGCCCCTCTGCCCAGTAAGCCTCGTACCCGTCCTTGACGTCGATAACGCCGACTATCTCTATCTTGACCGTCTTGTCCGCGCCGAAAATGTTGCCTATCTCGTACACAGTATCGGTGGCAAGCTCGGAGACTTTGAGCGCACGTTCTGTGGTGACGCACTCGTAAACGCCGTCGCTCCGCTGACCCTTCTGATACATCCTGCCGCGGACGACTTCAACGGCATCTTCAAGACCCGTCATACCGCCCAGAGTAAGTCTTGCGGCTGAACTGCCGTCGGTTATCGCTATGGAAGTGACGTACAGGAACTCGTCAGCGATGTATGTTTTCTCAAAACTCGCGGGGCAGTCGAGTGAATCGTAGCCGTCCTTGACGATGCCCTGTATCTTCTTTATCTCCGCCTTCTGTGTGGCGGTGTCCGTGTCAAGGGTAACGGAGTGGGTGGTCGCGTAAGTGCCGGGATACACACCCTCCGATGTCTGGAAATTCTCCATATCCTTGACGAGCATCCTCTGCAGGGACGCATTCATATATATTGGGATGGTGCTTGTCATGGCGGCCGCCATGATGAAGCCTATCAGCAGGCAGAACACCATCCATTTGGTGTTGCGCATCTTGCGCATGAGCAGTGTGAACATTCTTTAACTCCTTTGCGCTGCGCTTTATCTAATGATTATCTCGTCGCCCTCGTTCAGACCCGACTTGATCTCGGACTGGGAACCAGTTTTCAGACCTATCTCGACAGGTACGGCGACCTTCTGACCCTCACGCAGGACATATACCACCTGCTCACCGTCAACGGTCTTGATGAGGTTGTTTGACACAACGATAACGTTCTCCGCACGCTCCTGAACGAGTATGCTGTCCGCAAGCTGACCCACCGCGTCGGGGGGGGCTTCGCCTGCGAAGCGGATGTATATCATATCGGCTTCGTACTCGATTCCGCCCTCTTCCTTCTTGTCATGGCTCTCGGATTCTTCGCGCTTGTACTCGGCAAGCTCGGTCGGGTTCATGAACACCTCGCCGTCGTAATAGTCCTCGCCGATGCGTATCTGCACCTTCTGACCGAGAGGGAAAGCGGTCAGATCGTTGGGCTTGATGGCTATGTAGAGCTTGTCGGTCTGCATGATGGTGGCGATGGTCTGTCCGGGCGATGCGTAATCCCCCACGCGGACGTCCGCAAGTGCGCAGATAGTCCCGTCGGTCGGAGAAGTCAGCACGGCGTTGTCACGCTGTTTGTACAGTTTTTTCAGCGCGATGTCGAGGAGCTCCACATCCACGTAGGCGCGGTCGTACTCCGACTGGGTGCAGCCCTTTTCGTAGAGCACCTCGGTATAGAGATACGCACGCTTGCGGTCGAGCTCTTTCAGCTGTATCTGGTAGTCGATGTCGGTAGTGTCGAGCTCGCAGATCTTGTCGCCCTTTGCGACCTTATCGCCTGCGCGGACGTAGAATTCGCTGATAGTGCCGCCCTCTTTTTCGTAGGCGATGTTGTACTGCTGCTCACTCATGACCGTGCCGCTGTTGACGATCTTTTTCTCAAGAGTCTTGCGCTTTGCGGTAACAGTGGTATAGCTGACCTCACTCGCCTTGACGGTGGGGGCAGGCAGCACCTCTTCCTCGTCGGGAAGCAGGTAGCATCCGCTCATCATGCCGACAACAGCCGAACAGATCAGTGCCGACACAGCGGTTTTATAAAAATACGAAATTCTCATGATTGTATTCTCCGATATAATATATAGTCCAAGAGCGTATTATTAGTTCAATTGTATCAAATTTTTATCGTCAATTCCATATACATTCATACACTTTTTCATGAACATTCAATGTCTTTGAACGTTTTCGCGAAATAAATCATCATTTTAACGGCAGCAAATTATCTATATTTGACAATATCGTCATAATTACCAACTGTATTGTCTAAAATTCGTGCAACTTTTTTAAGAAAAATTGTATACAAAATACAAAATATGTGCTATAATATATACAACGAAAAAATGAAAGCAAAACATGACACAGGCGAACCCAAGGAGATCACAGACCATGAGAAGCGTTATCACCATAGGTCGTGAGTTCGGCAGCGGCGGCAGAGAGATCGGCAAGCGGCTCGCGGAACTTTACGGTATCCCATTCTACGACAAAAAGCTGCTCGAGGAGTCCGCGAAACAAAGCGGCATCTGTGAGGACTTGTTCGTAAGACATGACGAAAGCATGACAAACAGTTTTCTGTACTCGCTCGTTATGGGTACGTATCCGATGAGTGCGGACGGAAGGATGAATCCGGAAATGCCGCTGAATCACAGGATATTTTTGGCACAGTTTGAAACGATACGCAAGCTCGGGGAAAAACCCTGCGTTATCGTCGGAAGATGCGCCGACTATGTTTTGCAGGAAAACAAAAACCGCATATCGGTGTTCATCACGGGCAATATGTTCGAGAAAAAACGCCGCATCGCGGAACGCTACGACATCGAAAAGCCGAAGATCGAGGACTTCATCAGAAAGACCGATAAGCGGCGTGCAAACTATTACGAATACTACACGGATAACAAATGGGGCATGGCTACCAACTACGATGTGACGGTCAATTCGTCTATCATCGGTATCGAAGGCGCCGTGAAGCTCATTTCCGAATTTGTCGCGATGAAAGAATCTGCGACATCCGATACATGATCTTTTCTACTTTTTCATTTTACTTTCCTTACTTTTCCTATCAACAGATGACCTCGCAGGTTGACGCTTGCGGGGTCGTCTGTTTTCGGTCGTGGCTATTTTTAGGGCAAAAGACGAAAGTGAACAGTCAAGACAGGCGCGGCAGGTGCTATCACAAGCAGATGTCGGGCTCAGCCTTAACTGTTCACTTTTTAGAAAGGAGGTGAAAACGTTCGTTATTTATTCTCTGCGAGGTACTTCTCCGTGTCGAGCGGATAGCTCTTCAGGTCGGGAAGCTCGCTGAGAGTCAGCACCTTGTCGCTGGAGTAGATCTTCTCCCACATTTCCATCGAGGTGTACTCGCCCGGAAGCTCCATATCCTTGATGGTGAACTCGCCGTTCCAGGTCGCGAACCATGCCCAGCGTGTGCCGTCTGCCATCGCAGCGTCGGGGTCGAAGAGAATACCGTTCTCGGTCATGGCGCAGATCTTGTTCTCGCCTGCGCAGGATTTGGTGTAGTCGTAGTACCACTTCTTCGAGGAATAGTCCTCTTTCTCGCCGTAAACGTCGTAGCCGATGATGTCAACGTACTCGTCGCCCGGATAGTAAGCCGCGTTCTGACCGTTCCAAACCCAGATCAGGTTGTTCACGCCGTGATAGTTGGTGATGCGGTCGTACATGAGCTTCCAGAGTTCCTTGTAGGAATCCGCGCCCGAACTGCCCCACCAGAACCAGGGGTTGTTCCACTTCGGGTCTCCGCCGCCCTCGTGGAGAGGTCTCCAGAGTATCGGCACATGATAGTCATCAAGCTCCTGCAAATAGCAAGCGATGGAGTCGATGTCGCGGATGAGCAGGTCGTAGCCTTCGGGGTCATCGCCGTTGAGTATCTTGGTCAGACTGATGTTCGTGTGCTCCTTGTAGAAGCCCTCCCACCATGCGCCGAGGTCGCCGCCGATGTACGGTTCGGGAGCGTTCCAGTGCCAGCACATCGTTACGATGCCGTTGTGGTTGAGGTACCAGTCCTTGGCATTCTGTATCGCCTTGTAGCCGCCTGCCGAATTGTTCAGCACGCGGGACGGCGACAGCTCGATCATGTCGAGACCCATTATCGCGGGATAGTCGCCGAGTTTCTGGTTGATATCGATGAACTCGCGGGAGTCAAGACCGTTGTTGTCGGCAGCGTACTGACCCGAGATTATGTAATTTCCGTAGCTGTCGCAGAGGAAATTATACAGCCGCCTTGTCTCTTCCGACGCGTTCGGGTTGCAGAGCGTGCGGTTGACCTCGTAGTCTGCCATGTCGATCTTCTGAGCCGCAGTTATCGTGATCTTGTCGATATAGATCGGCACGGACTGGGTCTTGAAGCCGATGGTATGCTTGCCCTCGCCGATAAGCACCTTTAATGCGCTGTTGTTATCGAACTTGAGGGAGTTGATGTCAAAGCTCGTGAAAGCATTGCCGTCAATGGTGATCGATGCCTTTGTGCCCTCCTGATCGGCAGCAGAGACCACGTTGAGATCGTAGCTGCCCTCCGCTGGGAACTCCACCTCAAACTCCACCGAAGTGTCCTCGGTCACGACAGCAAATCCGTCGCCCGAAAACTCGCCGACAAAAGACTTATCCAGCACCGAAGCGCCGTTGAGCGTTCCTTTTTCGCCTTCAAGCTCGACCTTAAAATCCTCGGGGACTGCGCTTTCGGAGGATGCGCCGCCGATGTCAAAATTCCCCATCGTCTCAACGACAGGCTCGGTCTCCACGACCTCCCTTTCGCGTGAGGTGATGATCTCTCTCGCTGTGGTCACAGCGCCGTTTTCGGATGCGGTGTCCTGCTGGGAGGATTCTCCGCTGTCAGAGCCGCCCTTTGCGCAGGATGCCGCGGTCACAGCCATAACAGCCGCAGAAAGTCCGCAGACTAACCTCTTAATTCTTCTCATGAGATGTCCTTTCGGTAAACACATTTTCGATACTTGTAATATAATTTTAACATATAATTTATCCATTGTCAACTGACTTAAACGTTTACAAAAAATATTTTTTCTTTTTACAAATTACAAAAAGCCGAACGCTCACGATGAACGTTCGGCTCAGATCAATTATATGCGTTTTCCATGCGTTTCTTTTTGCCGTCGAACTGTTTTTGCAGCAGGTCGGCTTCGAGCAACTGAATATCATCTCTTGCCATGATGAGCATGAAATCGGAAAAGTCAAGCCCTACCTTGAAGGACATAGCAACGATGTTCTCTCGCGTAAGCGGCTGAGGACCGTCAAGCGTCATCACGCCGTCCTCCCCCACAAGCTCGTGGGGTATCTGGTATATCGGCTTGTTCGCCACGTAATCCTCGTAAACCTCTTCGAGACCATCCTCGCTTTTGTGATCGAGGTCGATGCACAGCGCGTCGCCGATAGAGGTCTCTGCGATGGTCATGAACCCCTGCGGAAAGACGCAGTACCCCGGGACAGCGTCAGTGTTTGCCCTGATAACGTCCTCGATGCCGAGAAAGCGCACATCGCCGAAATACAGTCCCTTACCCGCAGGAATATTGCAGAACCGAAAGAACCACAGCACCTCGGCGGGAAGTCTTTTGTCCGAAAATTTGTACAGTTTATCAAGGTCGCCGCTGTTAGCTTTGCCGACTTCACCCGACTGTTTCAGCTGTTCGATGACTGTACGGTAGTCGTCAGCCCACGCCGCGTCATAGCCCTCTATCCGCAGAGAGTCGATAACGATCTGCTCATTTTCGGTGTTGACGGGCGGTTTTGTCACGGGCGGACGCTCGGCGGTCATGGGACGTTCGACTGTCGAGGTACGGTCAACAGCGTCATTCCGCTCGGGACTGCCGAAGATCAAGTCATGTATCGCGCTGAGAATGCCCATTACTTCAGCGAGTTGAGCAGGCCACCCTTGTTGATGATGTTGATGAGGAACTCGGGGAATGCCTGTCCCTGATAGCTCTCGCCCTTGGTGACGTTGGTGATGACGCCGCTCTCGAAGTCGATCTCGACCTCGTCGCCTGCCTCGATCTTCTCGCTCGCCTCGCGGCACTCGATGATCGGCAGACCGATATTGATGGCGTTACGGTAGAAGATACGCGCAAAGGTCGCAGCGATAACGCAGGAGATGCCGCTCGCCTTGATCGCGATGGGAGCGTGCTCACGGGAAGAACCGCATCCGAAATTCTCGTGCGCAACCATGATGTCGCCTGTCTTGACCTTCTTCACGAAGTCGATGTCGATGTCCTCCATGCAGTGGGAAGCGAGTTCCTTGTGGTCGGCGGTGTTCAGATATCTTGCAGGGATAATTACGTCGGTATCAACGTTGTCCCCGTACTTGTGTACGATGCCCTTAGCTTTCATTTCTATTCATCCTTTCAGATTTTGTAATCAACGCATTTGCGGCTCTTTACGACGGTCGCAACGTAATTCTTTACCTTGACGTGCTCGGGATGGTCGGCGTAGTAAGCAAGTGCCTTTTCATCCTCGAACACGCTGTCGAGCATGAGGCTTCCGTTGGAAGTGTCCAGAATTTTGGTCACAACACTGATCTCTTTCAGCCCCTCGACAACGCCCTTGAGCGCTTCAAGTCCCGACTTGATCTTTGCGGCGGCTTCGCGCTTCTGCTCTGCGGTCAGCTCGTCCTTCAAGTCCCAGATTATTACGTGTCTTACCATCTTACATTACCTCACTCGGCTGGCTGAGCTTGCCTGTGATAGCCGAAGCAGCAGCAACATACGGAGAAGCAAGGTATACTTCGCTCTCGGGGTGACCCATTCTGCCGACGAAGTTGCGGTTTGTGGTCGCTACCGAGCGCTCGCCCTTTGCGAGGATGCCCATGTAACCGCCGAGACACGGTCCGCAGGTCGGAGTGGAAACTGCACAGCCTGCCTCGATGAATATTTTCAGCAGACCCTCTTCCATAGCCTGCATATAGATGTCCTGTGTTGCGGGGATAACGATGCAGCGAACGCTGTCGGCGATCTTCTTGCCCTTGAGTACCTCAGCGGCAGCTCTCAGATCCTCGATGCGTCCGTTGGTACATGAACCGATGACAGACTGGTCGATCTTTACCTCGCCGATCTCGTCGAAGGTCTTTGCGTTCTCGGGGAGATGGGGGAATGCAACGGTGGGCTTGATCTTGGACAGGTCGATGGTGTATTCCTCGTCGTACTCTGCGTCAGCGTCAGCCTCGAATACGCGGACTTCCCTCTTGAATCTGTCCTTGACATAAGCGAGCGTTACCTCGTCAACTGCGAAGATACCGTTCTTTGCGCCTGCCTCGATAGCCATGTTAGCCATGCAGAGCCTGTCCTCCATAGTCAGGTTCTTCAGACCCTCGCCCATGAACTCCATCGAGCGGTAGAGCGCACCGTCAACGCCGATCATGCCGATGATGTGCAGGATAACGTCCTTAGCTGCGCTGTACTTGGGGAGCTTGCCAACGATATTGAACTTGATGGCGGAAGGCACCTTGAACCATGCCTTGCCCTTTGCCATGCCTGCGCACATATCGGTGGATCCTACGCCCGTCGAGAATGCGCCGAGAGCGCCGTATGTACAGGTGTGGCTGTCAGCACCGATGATGCAGTCTCCCGGGCCTACGAGACCCTGCTCGGGGAGAAGCGCGTGCTCGATACCCATTCTGCCCACGTCATAGAAGTGAGTGATGCTCTGCGCACCGCAGAAGTCGCGGCACTGCTTGCACTGGGTAGCAGCCTTGATGTCCTTGTTAGGTGCGAAGTGGTCCATTACCATCGTGACCTTTTCCTTGTCGAACACCTCGGTAAAGCCTGCCTTGTTGAACTCGTTGATAGCAACAGGCGAGGTGATGTCATTACCGAGCACGAAATCGAGGTCAGCCATGATGAGCTGTCCTGCCTTGACTTCATCAAGTCCTGCGTGAGCCGCAAGGATCTTCTGTGTCATTGTCATTCCCATATTAATTCTGTCCTTTCAAAAAAATATTTTAGAACAATGCTTTATTATTTTCACACAAAGCCGAAAAAGCTCTAAAGTTTATTATATCACATTAAAGCGATTTAGTCAATGGTTATCTGTTAACAATTTACCGTGATAGCATGAGCGCAAAAAACACCGACACTTTTTTAGGCGCCGGTGTCAGGTATTCTGTCTGTTACGGGGTGTAGGTATCGCCCTTGCTCCATGCCATATCCCAGAACTGATACTCGTACTTGCTGCATATCTTCACGATATTCTCAAGCTCGACTATCTGCTCCTCGCTGAGACCCTCGGAGAAGCGGTCGCACATCTCGATCATCTCATCGTTGCAGGCGCGGTAGCCCTCGGATGTGTAGGTGTTTACCCAGTTGCCGTAGAACTCGTTGTCCTTCGCGTTCGGGTAGTTCTTCTCGATGTATTCGCCGATCAGCTCGTAGCTCCAGGAGCAGGCAAGGACTGCCGCCGCGATCTCTGCAAGACCGCCCTTGAAGCCGATGGAGATCATGTAGTTGGTGTAGGACTCGTTGTTGAGTGCCATCGGGGTGTTTTCGATAACATCATGGTCGATGCCGAACTTTGCAAGATAGCTCTGATGAACGGCGTTCTCGGTGTCGAGGGTCGCGGAGATAAGGCTGCCGAACATTCTCATGTCTGACTCCTTTGACGCGCGGATAACGCCCAGTGCAAACACCTTCGCGTACTGCATCAGGTACTTGTGATCCTGTACCATATAGTATGCGAACTTGTCCTTGTCGAGGGTGCCGTCTGCGATGCCCTTGACAAAAGGGTGATCGTAGTATGTCTCCCAGATGGGCATAGCGGCTTTGTAGATTCTTTCGGAAACCTTCATGTCAATTCTCCTTTTCGGCGGTAAATTCATTGTTTATTGCGAATGCGTGAGCCATCGGACCCGAACCCTTGCCGAGGTCAAGCTGTGCCGCAAGGGCACCCGAGATATACTTCTTTGCTCTTTCGACCGACTCGCCGAGAGTGAAGCCTTTGGCGAGGTTGGAAGCGATAGCGCTCGAAAGGGTGCAGCCCGTGCCGTGAGTGTTCGGGTTGTTGATGCGCTCGCCCTTTATCCACACGCCGCCATCGGCGCTGTAGAGGTAATCGTTCGCATCGTTGAGCGAATGGCCGCCCTTGCAGAGAACTGCACAGCCGTACTTCTGCGAGATACTCTTTGCAGCCTCTTCCATTTCCTCTGCGGTCGTTATCTTTTTGCCGAAAAGCACCTCAGCCTCCGGGATGTTCGGCGTGATAATGTCGGCAAGGGGCATAAGACATCTTGCGAGCGTTTCGATGGCGTCGTCGCTGATGAGCTTAGCGCCGCTGGTCGCCACCATCACGGGATCGAGGACGATGTTCTTCGCCTTGTATTGCTTCAGCTTGGCTGCGATGGTCTCGATAAGACCGCAGGAAGCTACCATACCTATCTTTACAGCGTCTGGGAAAATATCCTCGAACACGCGGTCGAGCTGTGCCGCGAGAAATTCGGGAGTCACTTCCATGATGTCCGAAACGCCCGTCGTGTTCTGCGCTGTGAGCGCGGTAACGGCTGACATGGCGAACACGCCGTTTGCGGTCATGGTCTTGATGTCCGCCTGGATGCCTGCGCCGCCGCTCGAATCGCTGCCTGCTATAGTCAAAGCAGTTTTCATAATGATCACCTCATAAAAAATACGGACATACCACGGGGGCACGTCCGCACAAAGATCCTGCTTGCTCCCTACGTTGGCATTATCCAAATCAGGTCACGGGTCGGAGCGAACAGCTCCCTCTCAGCCTGCTTCACGCAAGCTCCCCGAAAATCAATTATAGCCGCAGAGAGTGTGCATCTTGTGAAAACGCGGTGACAGGAACATGAATCAAAGCAATAAACAGTCATCGGCATACTATAAATAAATTCAATATTTGAGAAAGTTATGCAAAATATTTTACAAACCCCCTTGCAATCCTCCGAAAAATATTGTATAATATAATTATGTTTGAGCGAACACGCTCGGAATTTGAATGACAAGGAGATTTTACCAATGGCAAAAATGTTAGACACTATCGGATTTGTTCAGAACGTTGACCCCGAGGTCGGCAAGGCTATGCAGGACGAGCTGGCACGTCAGCGCCGCAACCTTGAGCTTATCGCAAGCGAGAACATCGTTTCCCCCGCTGTTATGGCAGCTATGGGAAGCGTGCTCACCAATAAGTACGCTGAGGGCTACCCCGCTAAGCGCTACTACGGCGGCTGCGAGTGCGTTGACGTCGTTGAGCAGATCGCTATCGACAGAGCCTGCAAGCTGTTCGGCGCAAAGTTCGCGAACGTTCAGCCCCACTCGGGTGCTCAGGCTAACACCGCTGTTTACTTCGCGCTGCTCAAGCCCGGCGACACCGTTATGGGTATGAGCCTTGACAACGGCGGTCACCTTACTCACGGTTCGCCCGTAAACATCTCGGGCAAGTACTTCAACTTCGTTCCCTACGGCGTTGACGACAACGGTTTCATCGACTACGACGCTCTCGAGAAGCAGGCTCAGGAGGTTAAGCCCAAGCTGATCGTTGCAGGCGCTTCGGCTTATCCCCGTGCTATCGACTTCGAGCGCATCTCGAAGATCGCCAAGTCCATCGACGCTTTCTTCATGGTGGATATGGCTCACATCGCAGGTCTTGTTGCGGCAGGTCAGCACGTTTCCCCTGTTCCTTACGCAGACATCACCACCACTACCACTCACAAGACCCTCAGAGGTCCGAGAGGCGGTCTTATCCTCACTAACGACGAGGCTCTTGCAAAGAAGATCAACTCGGCTATCTTCCCAGGAACTCAGGGCGGCCCGCTCATGCACGTTATCGCAGGCAAGGCTGTATGCTTCGGTGAGGCTCTCAAGCCCGAGTTCAAGGCTTACGGTGAGCAGATCGTGAAGAACGCTCAGGCACTCGCCAAGGGACTTGTTGAACGCGGCTTCGATCTCGTTTCGGGCGGCACCGACAACCACCTGATGCTCGCAGACCTCAGACCCTTCGGCATCACAGGAAAGCAGCTCCAGCACGACCTTGACGAGGTTTATATCACCGTCAACAAGAACGCTATCCCGAACGACCCCGAGTCGCCGTTCGTTACCAGCGGCGTTCGTATCGGCACTCCCGCAGTTACCACCCGCGGTCTTGTTGAAGAGGATATGGACGTTATCGCTGAGTGCATCTACCTGACCGCTAAGGATTTCGCAGGCACCGCCGATGAAGTCCGCGCTAAGGTAAACGCTATCTGCGCTAAGTATCCGCTTTATGAATAATCGCTGAATAACGTTGTTTTTGAGCCGCTGTCCATCTTTGGGCGGCGGCTTTTTTGCTAAAATATTTATCGGAGATTTGTAATTTGTCACAAAGATTTCATTTAAAACGATAAACACTTTACAAATACAATTTAATGCGCTATAATAATCGTAGTATCAATTTTTTCTTGTCCGATCTATGAAAGATGAAGGACAAAATCTATTGCAAAGGAGAAATGTGATATGTATTCCAAAACTCAGAAGCTCTGCGCTGAAGCGTTCGGAACTTTCGTTCTCGTGTTCTTCGGCTGCGGAACGGCAATGGTAACAGGCGCGAATGTCGTTGCTACATCGCTGGCATTCGGTCTGTCGATACTGGTAGCTGCCTACACCATCGGCGGCATCAGCGGCGCGCACCTCAACCCTGCGGTATCCTTCGCGATGTTCTTCGACGGCAGGATGACCCTCGCTGAGGCCATCAGCTACTCGATAGCACAGACCGTCGGCGCTTTCTGCGCATCGCTGATGCATCTCATCCTCGCCCTCTGCGGTCTCATCACTACCGTTGAGTACGACGACGGCGATGCTGAGTATGTCAAGGCAAGTCTTGACGAGATCTCCTTCGGTGCAAACGCTTTCGGCGAGACGGGAAACAGCGCTCTCAACATCGTGGGTGCTATCCTCGTTGAGGTCATCCTCACCTGCATCTTCGTTCTCGTTATCCTTGCTGTAACTCAGTCCGAGGACGAGGGCACAAAGAAGCACGCAGGTCTGTTCATCGGTGCGGCTCTCGTATTCGTACACCTGATGGGCATCCCGCTGACAGGCACTTCCGTAAACCCCGCAAGAAGCATCGCTCCCGCGCTCTTCGCTACCATCTGCAAGGGCGACATCAACTACCTGCTTGAGGGTCTTGTATTCATCGTGGCTCCGCTTGCAGGCGCGTTCTGTGCGGCGTTCATCAACACCGCCCTCATCAAGAAAAAGGGCTGAACAGCTTAAACGGCAACATAAAAAAATCGGTATTGTCCGCAATACCGATTTTTTCTTTTTATGAAATTCTATCATTATTATTATCCGATGCTATCTGCTCGTATTTGCGCTTGGTGGCAAGACCTCCCCTGATATGACGTTCCTGCTTGTTGAGTTCAAGCAGTTCCTCCACACGGCTGTAAAGCGCGGGGTCGAGCTTCGGAAGTTTTGTCCGCAGGTCCTTATGCACGGTGGATTTCGAGATACCGAAATGTACAGCGGCGGCTCTCACCGTCGTTCTGCTCATCACCATGTACTCGCCAAGCTCTACTGGTCTCGGTTTGTCTGAAAGGTTCATCATCTCACCTCTGATAATAGATTGGTATTAATCTATATGCCGTCGGGGCGGGTATTATGACTGTGTGCATTTTTTCAAGTATTTCACATTATGCTCAAATATCAAATACATGGATATGTTATCATGATAAGAATAATATCACCGTCTTTATTTTTGCGGTGAATGACCCGAGAGGTGAAATGCTTTGCAGACAGAAAATGAAATACTTACCGAAGAGACCGAGACCGCTGAATATCCGCTGATGGTCTTTCAGAATGAAGAGTTTGAAAGGACGAGACTGTTCTTTGAGCAGTTCAACCGCATGATGACATACTATAAGTGCGCCATGATGGAGATAGAGACAAAGTTCAACGTGCTCAACGAGGCGTTCTCACACACCCTCGACAGGAACCCCATCAACAGCGTTCACTGCCGACTGAAAAGCCCCGAGAGCATCCGCGCAAAGCTGGAGAAAAAGGGCTGCAAGATGTCCATGAACGCCATCGAAGCAAACCTCAACGACATCGCAGGGATCCGCGTTACCTGCCCGTTCATCGAGGACGTTTATCTGCTGGCAGGTGCGCTGCTGAATCAGGACGATATAACCCTGCTCGAAGCCAAGGACTACATAAAGAACCCGAAGCCCAACGGCTACCGCAGTCTGCATCTTATCGTCATCGTGCCGATATTCCTGCCCGCCGAAAAACAGTACGTCAAGGTCGAGATACAGATACGCACCATCGCGATGGACTTCTGGGCGGCTCTCGAACATCAGCTCAAATACAAGAAAAGCTATGAGTACAACGAGGAAATGGCGAACGAGCTCTACCTCTGCGCCGAGATAAGCGCTAACCTCGACGCAAGAATGGACAGGCTCCGCCGCTCTGTGCTTGGCGACCGTCCAATCGAAAACGGGGAGCTTTGACGCAGCCGTGCAATTTTGCACTTGATTTTTCGGGAACTATGTGATATAATAAAGCTAAAGACCATGCTGTGCATGGTCTGCGTCACGTTATGTGCCGCCTGCGGACCGGCTTCCGCAGCTTTATTGTATCATTTCGCCTCGGAGCCCTTGCAAACAAGCACGCCCGGCTTCATGATATAATAGTCTATGTAATATTATCACCGAAAGGAACTGATAACCAATGAATAAGAAAATAGCAGTCATCAAGGGTGACGGCATCGGTCCCGAGATCGTTACCGAAGCGATGAAGGTGCTCGATAAGGTAGCCGAGAAGTTCGGTCACAGCTTTGAGTACACTCAGGTGCTGATGGGCGGCGCTTCCATCGACGCGAACGGCGTTCCGCTGACCGACGAGACGGTCGAGATATGCAAGGCTTCCGACGCTGTCCTCATGGGAAGCATCGGCGGCGACACCAATACCTCGCCCTGGTACAAGTTGCCCGCTAACCTTCGCCCCGAAGCAGGACTGCTCGGAATAAGAAAAGCTCTCGGTCTGTTCGCGAACCTGCGCCCCTGCCTGCTCTATCCGCAGCTTTCGGGTGCGTGCCCTCTCAAGGAAGAGATCGCGGCTAAGGGCTTCGATATGCTCATCATGCGTGAGCTGACCGGAGGTCTTTACTTCGGCGCACGCAAGACCGAGGAAGTTGACGGCGTTATGACCGCTGTGGACACCCTCAGCTACAACGAGAAGGAGATCCGCCGCATCGCCATCAAGGCTTTCGAGGTGGCTATGAAGCGCCGCAAGAAGGTCACAAGCGTTGACAAGGCGAACGTTCTCGATTCTTCGCGTCTGTGGAGAAAGGTCGTTAACGAGGTCGCAAATGACTATCCCGAAGTTACCGTTGAGCATATGCTCGTTGACAACTCGGCTATGCAGCTGGTCAAGGATCCCGCACAGTTCGACGTTATGGTGACCGAGAATATGTTTGGCGACATCCTCTCCGACGAGGCTTCGATGATAACGGGTTCTATCGGTATGCTCCCCTCGGGCAGCATGAACGACACCAAGTTCGGTCTCTATGAGCCCAGCGGCGGTTCTGCTCCCGACATCGCGGGCAAGGACCTCGCAAACCCCATCGCAACCATCCTTTCGGCGGCAATGATGCTCCGCTACTCGTTCGACATGACCGCTGAGGCTGACGCTGTTGAGGCTGCCGTAGAGAAGGCTCTCAACGACGGCTACCGCACGGGCGACATCATGTCCGACGGCTGCAAGAGAGTCGGATGTGCCGAGATGGGTACAGTTATCGCAAACAATATCTGAACACATGAGGGGCTTTTTACAGCCCCTTTTGGCTTGAACGGAGGACAATATGAGCATCCTGCCAATCGCAAGCGGACCTGCTGCCATCATGACGGACAGCGGAAGGCTGAAACTTGAATTCTGCACTTACGAGGTGTTTTCGGCGAAGCTGCCCGCAGCTTTCGATGGAGTGAGGGTGCTGCACCTGTCAGACCTTCACGCGAAGAAATTCGGCAGGAGGAACATGGGGCTTGCTGCTGCC
The DNA here is from genome assembly GCF_900119155.1 of Ruminococcus sp. YE71. Classification (GTDB taxonomy): domain Bacteria; phylum Bacillota; class Clostridia; order Oscillospirales; family Ruminococcaceae; genus YE71. The sequence continues at coordinate 41,977 of NZ_FPIR01000005.1, forward strand.
TGCGCGTCGCTCAGACCCGATATCATCTGCTTTACGGGGGATTCGTTCAGCAGGAACGAGGAGTTTTCGGCGGTCATGGACAAGCTGGATTTTATGGGTTCGCTGGCGGAGACTGCACCGACTTTTTACGTTCGGGGCAATCACGAAAACGACCGTCCCGAAATTGCAGAGCCCTTTGAAACGGAGCTGAGAAAGCTCGGCATCCATGTGCTGAGAAATCAGCAGGAAGATTTTTTCCGCGGCGGGAGCGCGATAAAAGTAATGGGTCTCGAACTGCCCCGTGAGTGCTACCGACTGCCGAACGGGAGCTACTTCGGTCTGAAAAAAGTCACGCCGCCGCTGTTAAACGAGCTTGCGGGAAGAGCGGACAGAAGCGTTTTCAACCTGCTGCTTGCGCACACTCCCCTGCCGTTTCACGCTTACGCGGCGTGGGGCGCAGACCTGACCCTGTCGGGACACGTTCACGGCGGCATCTCGCGCATCGGGGAAGTGGGGATATTCTCCCCCGAGCGCAAATTCTTCCCGAAGTACACCAAACACCTCTACCGCATCAGGACGCCGCAGGGGTTCAGCAGCATGGAGGTAAGCGCAGGGCTCGGGAAATTCAGGATAAACAATCCTCCGACACTATCAATATGCATTTTAAGGAGAACGGAAAAATGACTGAAAACGACAGACAGCTCAAAGAGAAGCTGGAAAAATATTTTAACGAACATATGGACGAGATACTCGCCGACCTCAATGACATATGCTCGATAAACTCGGCTTTCGGTGAGCCGAGCGAGGGCAAGCCTTTCGGCGAGGGTTCGGCGAAGGCGCTGGCATGGGGCGCCGAAAAAGGCAAGGCTCTCGGGCTCGAAGTGAAGAATTTCGACAATTACGCTATCTCGATGTCGAGCGGCGCTGACCCCGTGCTGGGCATACTCAGCCACCTCGACACCGTGCCTGCCACCGACGAGGGCTGGTCGCATCCGCCTTTCGCGGCAACTGTTGACGGCGACACCATCTTCGGACGCGGAACTATCGACGACAAAGGGCCGTCTGTGGCGGTGCTGTGGGCAGTCAGGGCTTTGCAGGAGCTGAATGTGCCGATGACAAAAAATTACCGCATCATCTTCGGTGGAAACGAGGAGCAGGGCTGCGAGGACATCGCTTACTACGAGAAGCTCGAAGCATTTCCGCCGATGGTCTTCACCCCCGATGGTTCTTTCCCCGTGCTCAACTGCGAAAAGGGCATGATGCACATGACTTTTGAGGCGCCTTTTGACAGCGATGACGTCACATCCCTTGTGAGCAACAAGACCATCAACGCCATCCCCGACAAGTGCGCGGTGAAGATCGGCGGCGAGGAAAAGCTCTACACGGGCAAACCTGCACACGCTTCCCGTCCGGAGAACGGTGACAACGCTGTGACAAAGTTCCTTGCGGATTACAAGGGCGGCAGCAGTCTGCTGAACGCGCTCGCGAAGATGTTCCCTCACGGAGAGTATGACGGTGCAACCGTCGGTCTCGGATTCGAGGACAGTATTTCGGGAAAAATGACCTGTGCGCTGACCTGCCTGAACCTTGAGGGCGAAAAGCTCACCTGCGGCATCGACATCCGCTTCCCTATCGACCGCACGCTTGCGGAGATCCGCGGAATTATCGTTCTCGCACTTGAAAACGCGGGCTTTTCGCTCGACAGCTTCACTGGCGGCGAGCCGCACTATGTGCCTGCTGACAGTCCGTTTGTTCGGACACTTCTTGAGGTTTACGAGGATGTCAAGGGCGAAAAGGGCGAGCCTGTTGCAGAGGGCGGCGTGACTTACGTCCACAACACCCCCGGCGGCGTTGCTTTCGGTGCGGAGTTCCCCTGGGAGAACAACAATATGCACGGCATAGATGAGCACATAACCCTTGAAACGTTCAGATACAATCTGAATATGTACGCCAACGCTATTGCGCGTATCTGCCGATAACGCCATGTTCAGATTTTGCAAGCTGTTCGGACATCATTACCTCGGGTTCTGACTTTTCGGGCTGGTTCTCTTCGCGGTATAGGAAATACCCTACATGATAATGCCGCTAATAAAGCTCGACCCGAACCCGATAATGAATATGCAGGAGTCCTCACAGGCGCTCGGCATCGCCGAAAAGATACTCGGCTCGGCGTGCATCGCGCTTATGACATTCATAGTCAGCGACAGGACAGAGCTGTTCTTACCCCATGATTTCAAGTGTTAGATTTTCTTTGGGCTTTCTGCTGCGGTACTTCTGCTCAACTTCGTCGGATGGGGGATATACTACTCGGGAAACAGGAGCGTTTTCGTCATGATGTTTTTCATCGTGCTTATGCCGCCGCTGTTCTACGTATTTATCGGGCTGTGGCGCGAAAATCTTCCGCTTACTCTGACGGGAGCGGTCTTTACTGCCGTTCACTTCACCCACGTTTACGGGAATCTACACAAATGAATATCGTACAATAGCAAAATCAGCTGTACATTTTACTGTACAGCTGATTTTTTATGGATATATCACTTTCGGTAGTTCAAAGTTCAGTTAGCGAAAAGAGGAGTGGAGTAGTAGCGGTCGCCGCTGTCGGGGAGAAGAGCCACAATGGTCTTGCCCTTGTTCTCGGGACGCTTTGCAAGCACGAGTGCAGCATGGAGAGCAGCACCCGAGGAGATACCTACGAGCACACCCTCACGCTTAGCAATGAGCTTTGCAGCCTCGAAAGCATCGTCGCCTTCAACAGCGATGACCTCATCGTAAACCTTGGTGTTGAGCGTATCGGGAACGAATCCTGCGCCGATACCCTGGATCTTGTGGCCGCCCGCTCTGCCCTCGCTGAGTACAGGAGAATCGGAAGGCTCTACAGCTACGACTTTGACATCGGGCTTCTGAGCCTTGAGGAACTCGCCGGTACCTGTGATGGTTCCGCCTGTGCCGACGCCTGCAACGAAGATGTCAACAGCGCCGTCGGTATCGTTCCAGATCTCGGGACCTGTGGTCTCACGGTGAGCCTTGGGGTTAGCGGGGTTCTCGAACTGTGCGGGGATGAAGCCGCCCTTGATCTCCTTAGCCAACTCCTCAGCCTTTGCGATAGCGCCCTTCATGCCCTTGGAGCCCTCGGTCAGAACGATCTCTGCACCGTAAGCCTTCAGGATGTTGCGGCGCTCAACGCTCATCGTCTCGGGCATGGTGAGGATAACTCTGTAGCCCTTGGAAGCTGCGAGAGAAGCAAGTCCGATACCTGTGTTGCCCGAAGTCGGCTCGATGATAACGCTGTCGGGAGTGAGCTTGCCTGCCTTCTCGGCATCCTCGATCATCGACTTAGCGATCCTGTCCTTAACGCTTCCTGCGGGATTGAAGTACTCGAGCTTGAGAAGTATCTTTGCCTCAAGACCCTCGCTCTTTTCGATATTAACAGCCTCAACAAGTGGTGTGTTGCCGATAAGCTCGGCTGCGCCCTTATAAACCTTTGACATAATGTATTCCTCCTTGAAATTGATTAGGTTATAATTCCTATCTGCTTACTATATTATACGCTTATTCCAACGATATGTCAATAGGGTCTGAGCTTTTTTGTAGGTTTTCACAAATCTAAGCGTTCATTTTGGAAGTTTTATTCCTACTTTTCACATAGGAGTTAGATGATTCAACGTTTTTTTGACGAAAATACTTGCAATATAGCGCATTATGTGTTATAATTGTCGTTGGAGGCAGATAAATATGTGGAAAGAGAGAATTCAAGAAAATCTTGTCGGAGACAGCTATATTTTCCTGTTTGTTTTCCTGAATGCCGCGATACTTGCTGTGATTTATTACTGCTGCGTTGCCGAAAAAAAGGAGAAGCGCAGAAGCAAGACCGATAAGGAGACCTTTGAACTGTCACAGAATATCGGCTGGGCAAGGAGCATGAGAAAATGCCTGAACATTTCCTACTCGCTTTATTCGGGCATCACATCGGTGTTCCCGCTGCTCGGAATGTTCGGCACAGTCAAGAGCCTTCTCGACCTGCCCTCGCTGACTTCGGGAGATATTACTGCTGTTCAGGGCAGTTTCTTCACGGCGCTCACCTCGACCGCCTGGGGAATTATCTGGGCAGTGGTCTTCAAGATCTTCGGTTCGGCGATCGCTCCGGGTATCGAGGACAGACGCTCCGAGCTCGACAAGGAGATACAAGGCGGTCTTGCCGCAAAGCAGACCGAGACGCAGGAGTCTGAGGCCGAAAATGAAAATTAAAGAGATACACCTCGATTTCACTCCCCTGCTTGATGTGACGCTGATAATACTTTTCTACTTCATTCTGTTCAGCAACATCGGCAGCCACAACGTCGCCGAGGCGGAGAAGATGCGTTCGGACGCAGAGGCTCTGAAACAGCAGGCTGACGACAGGATGGCGGCTCTTGAAGCGGCTGACAGCGACAAGGCAGCCCTTGCAAAGGCTCTGGAGGAATTCGGCAGCGGCAGCAACCTTAGCTTCATCTACACCCGCACAGAAAGCGGCTGGGAGCTGAGCGTAAAGCGCGGCGACGAAACATTATCGACTTTTGACCAGAACAGCGACGTCACAAACGGGATGCTCACCCTTCTTGAGGACGAAGGCTACGGCGACGACAGCTGCCTGCTCATCAATTTTGCATACGATTCAAGTGAATATCTTATCTCGGCGCGAAACAGCATCAGCCCGATGTTCGACGCCGTGACAGAAAAATACAGCGGAAGGGTCTTTATATCCTCCGCAAACACTCACAGGGAGGAAAACAAAAATGAAGATCAGATTCAGGAAAAACCTTGAAGGCGCGTCCGTCGTCGGAGTACTTATCCTTCTGCTGCTGATAGCCGCGGCGGTCGTCGTTATCTGGCTTGCACTGCACGGAGGTTTCGGACTCGGCAAGGGCAGCGGAAAGGCTGAGGGCGAGGGCAAGGCGACCGAGAGCGTTTCGGTCACCGACAGCACCGAGTCCGCCGACAAGAACAACGCCGAACCTGCTACCGCCGAATTCACCGAGCTTTCGGTCGTCATCAGCGGTGACAAGTATCTGATGGACGGCAGCGAGTACGACCTCGAAGGGGTCATCGCAAAAATCAAGAGCTACGAGAACCCGAATGTTGCCATCAGTGAGGAAAACGGACTTGCCGAAAACCTCGACCAGCTTATCGAAAGACTCCGCACCGAGGGGATAAGCTACACCGATAACACTGCCGCACAGTCAGAGGAATAAGCATACATATCCCGGGACACAACCCGGGATTTTTTTGTGGAAAAGGTGAAACAGCTGTAAAAAGCCTTGATTTTCGGCATGATATGGTATATAATAGGAAGGTAAGATCATTTCGGAGGTACAGTATGAAAAAGAATCTCAGAGGCAGTTCAAATCTCGGACTGGTACTCATTATTCTCGCGATAATCACCCTCGCGGGTGCGGCCATCATGTATTTTGTGGGCGGCGGACGTGAAAAGGCATCGGACATAATCAGCGAAAAATCATCGGGAAACTACACGGCTCCGACTCCCAGCGGCGGAAAGTTCGTTGCGGCAGGCGACCTGCCCGACTCCTATGAGGCTGATCCTACCGCTGTTGAAGTCACCGTCAAAGGTCAGACCCTCGTTTACGAACTCACCGAGTACGATCTCAGCGGTCTGATGGCAGAGCTTGCAAAGATCAGCAAGCCCGAAGTCACCATCGTTGAAGAGGATGCAGACGCGGCGTTTCTTTCGAGCGTCAAGACCGCGATGCGCTCGGCAGGCATGACCATAGTCGAAGGCGGCAGCACGTCCGAGGAGACCGCTTCGGAAGATGCCGAGGTCTCGGCGAAAGATTCGGCGGAGGACAAAGAAAAAGCCGTATGACCGATAAGTAAATAAGCACGAAAAAGCTGTGCAGCAGTGAGCCGCACAGCTTTTTTGTTATTTCAGCTTTATGTACGCCGCGGATTCGGGCGGCATGATGATGCTTCCGCGCATGATGTCGGGTTCGCCTTTGCCTGTCGAATAGATGGTCTCTCCCGTGATGTCGATGGGCAGACTGTACTTGGTCTGCGACGGGTTGATTATCACGAGGATGATCTCGGAAGGGTCGGTGCGCCGATAGATCAGCGGGTAGCCCGACGACACAAAGATGATCTTCGCATCGTTTCGCAGTGCGGAATGTTCATGTCTCAGCGCGATGAGCCGCTTGACCTCACGCATCAGCGAACCTTTCCGCAGGAGCTGTCCTTCAACGGTCGGACGGTCTGCCGACGGGTCGAGTGGGAGATAGAGGTCGTATTCCTCGGCTTCCGAGAAGCCCGCGTTCGGCGAATCGTCCCACTGCATCGGTGTGCGTGAGCCCGTTCTGCCGTAGCCGCCCTCCTTCGAGTTAAGACCCTCCACATAGTTCATGCCGATCTCGTCGCCGTAATAGATGAACGGAGCGCCCGGCATCGACAGCAGGAACGCGAACGCCAGTTTCATCTCATCTTCGTCGAGCCTGCGTGCAAGCCTGTCCATATCGTGGTTTCCCGAGGGGATGCAGATAAGACCCCTGCCGCCAGTTTTCTTGTAGTTTTTCAGATAGGTGCGCACGAACAGGTCGGCGCTGCCCTTTCCTCTCCGCGAGAAATACGGTTCAACGCAGCGGAACAGGTCGTTGTAATGCGATGGTCCGAAGTGCAGAAGAAAATCCATGTGGAAACCGCCCATCAGCGACTTGTCAGGCTCGCCCCATTCGGAGATGAGCGCCGCTTCGGGGAATTCCTCGTCAAGAAACGCGCGGAAATCCTGCCACAGCGCGATGTTCGCAGAACCGTCTGGGTCGTTTTTCACTAGAGTCCCTGCCATGTCAACGCGGAAACCGTCGCAGCCTTTCGACAGCCAGAACCGCATAACGTTCTTGATGGCTTCCCTGGTCGCCATCGGACCGGGTGCGTCGGGCGGCTGCTGCCATTTCTCGGTCTGTTTTGCGAAACCATAGTTCAGCGCAGGCTGGTGTGAGAAGAAGTTCACCGCACAGCTGCCGTCCCTGTCGCAGAAGCCGCGTATGCAGCCCATGCCCTCAGGGGAAGTCCACACGCTGTCCGTCCAGATATAGCGGTCGGAGTACTCATTCTCCTCGGGCTGACAGGAACGGACGAACCACTTGTGTTCGATGGAAGTGTGCCCAGGGACAAGGTCGAGCAGAACGTGCATATCCAGCTCGTGAGCCTTGTGGAACAGGGTCTCAAGGTCTGCATTGGTACCGTACCTCTGGGCGCAGCGTTTGTAGCAGGAAACGTCGTAGCCAGCGTCCATGAACGGCGATTCAAAGCAGGGATTCAGCCATATCGCGTTGCAGCCGAGGGACGCGATATGCCCGAGCTTCGCGATGATGCCCTGTATGTCGCCGATACCGTCGCCGTTAGAATCGCAGAACGACTGGGGATATATCTCGTAGAAAACCGCGTTCTTTAACCATTCGGGCATAAGCTGTACCTCCCTTGCCGCACTCAGGCAGCCGTCTTAGGAACACAAACCTGTAAATAGATTATGACAGAAAGCAGGCAGAACACTACCGCGGCAGCAGCCATAACATCAGCCGCCGCTTCTGCCGCCTTGTTTTCGCGCTTTTCCTCAAGGCGTTTCAGCGTGATGCCCATGAAGAAAGCGCCGATGATGACTGTCGGAGTGATGTATCTGAAATTCATCGTGCAGGTGAAGGGATAATCAGCCGACATTTTGTAGAAGTTGAGCATCATGAGTGCGTAGTAACTGCCCCACATCGCCTTCATCGTCAGGTCAAGTCCGCTTTTCGTGAAGAGGTTATAGACCATCATGACGAAGCAGGCCGCCGCTATAAGCGCCGCCAGCCAGAAGAATATGACCGCGAGCTTGTGATAAAGCGGGCTGTTGCCGAGGGTGTTATCGCTTATCGACTCGGTGAAGAGCGAGTTTTTCAGCAGGGTGACCAGCGGATTGAACTCGTTGTAGCTCTCGCCGTTCTCGCCGAGCCACTGTTCGTAAACGCTGTCAAACTGGTATTTTGAAAAGTCGGTGATGCGCTTTAAGAAAGGCTGGTCGCCGATGTACTGGCGCGAGTTCACGGACATTTCCTGAACGTACATTATCGGGACTTTGAACTTGATGTAGTTCTTTATCTCGAACCACAGACCCAGCGGGATGCATACCGCGCCGAACGCTGCGAACTGCCCGAAGAGCTTAGCGCCTTTCTCCTTGAAGTTCCTGATGAACACCACGAGGAACACGATAGCGATGGACGGTGCGACAAGTGCGGCGTTGAGCTTTGTCATCATAGCGCAGCCGACGCAGACCGCTATTTTCATGATGGTGGACATTTTCGGGTCTTCGTACCATTTCAGCGTCTGGTAGAAAGCGAACATCGCGAACGCCACCGAAAGCACGTCGTTGTTTATCGCGCCCGACATCAGCACGAAGCAGGGGTGGAAGGACACGACCGCAAGAGGAACGTACATCGCAAGACCCTTCAGCTTGAAGTGCCTGAATATCTTGTAGGCGGTTATCATGATGACCGTCGTGTAGAACAGCGAGAGAGTCTGGAGCGACTCGCGGGCAGGATTGTGACCCACGCCAAGCACGTTCTCATTCACGCCTATCCAGAGTGCGCAGATAAAGTGGTGCAGAGGCGGATGGCAGAACTGCCATACCTCACGCACGTCGAAATCGGGGAGTTTCTTGTTGAACAGAAGGTACTCCATGTAGCCTGCATGGCCGTTATCGCCGCCGAACCTGTGAACATCGTTCTGACGGGTGTAGCAGGACGAGTAGTAGACATAGTAAAATTTCAGCAGGAAGCCCGTGCCGATTATCAGAAGGGACAGAAGCTGTTCCTTGAACCGCTTTGTCATCGCGAACGAATAGAACATCAGCAGCAGAGCGAAGCCTGCCACGAACATCCATATCCCCTTCGACTCCGACTGAGCATACATCCTTGTCGTGACACAGATGACGAGGAAAAACAGCACGTACAGCGAATACTGTATCGGCTTTATCACTTCCCTTTTTCTGCACACGTAGGTGATACAGCCGAAGCCTGCGGTGAGCACCATCAGCACCTCGGCGTAGAGCGCGTTCTGCGGAACGTTCTCGGCGGCACCGAGGTAGAATGGGTTAAGCCCCAGACACAGCAGCAGCGCACACAGATAAGGGTGCGCTGCAACTGCACGTATGAGCTTGTCGGTAACTGACGGTTTTATTCCGAGAGGTTCACGATCAGGATTTCTGCTCATGATACTCCTTCTCCGTATTTACGTTCCAGATGTCGGACTTATCCTCGCTGCCTGCCTTGATAGCCTTAGCAGCGTTGATAGCGGTGAGCATCGAATGATCCATATTGTTGTAGCGGTGCTGACCGTTTCTGCCGACGCAGAAGAGGTTTCCGAAGCCGTCGAGGAAGCTCTTGAGCTGGTCGAAATCCTTATAAGTGTCAAAGTAAGCGGGATATGCCTTCTTTACCTTCTCGCGGTGAGCGTCGAGGACTGCGCCCTTCTTGATAACGCCCATCTTTCTCAGCTCGCGGATAGCGAAGTTGATGCAGTCCTTATCGGACATATTCCAGAAGTCGTCTCCCTCTGCGCAGAAGTACTCAAGGCCGATCCATACAGTCTCAGCAGGGTCAGCCACCATGTAAGGCGACCAGTTGTTGAAGATCTGGATCCTTCCGAGTTTAACGCCCTTATCCTGAACGTAGATCCAGCAGTCGGGAACGATGTTGCCGAGGGTGCGCTTGTTGGTCTTGTTCTCAAGTTCGAGCTTGTTGACCAGCAGACCAACGGTAACGAAATCTCTGTAAGGCAGACCAGCCGCGATCCTGCGCTCTTCATCGCAGTCAACGCCGTCGAGGCCGCATACGAGATCCTTAACGGGCATGGAGGAGATGAACACGTCACCGAGTATCTCGCGCTCGCCGTGCTTGGTCTCGCAGACAACGGAAGTGATCCTGCCGTTGGAAGTTCTGATGCTCTTTACGGAGTGACCGTACTTGATCTTACCGCCGAGCTCCTCGACCTTGGAACCAACCAGCTCCCACAGCTGACCGGGACCGTACTTAGGATACCAGTACTGCTCGATGAGGGATGTCTCAGCGTTTTCGTTGTTCTTGGTGCCCATCAGCTTGGAAGCCATATCCTTGAGGATAGCGAGGATAGACAGACCCTTTACTCTCTGTGCGCCCCAGTCTGCGCTGATCTCGCGGGGGTGTCTGCCCCAGAGCTTTTCGGTGTAACCCTCGAAGAACATCGAGTAGAGCACCTTGCCGAAGCGGTTGATATAGAAGTTTTCGAGATTGGTCTCGGGGAGCTTGTGAACGCATGAACCGAGGTAGCTGAAGCCTGCCTCCATAGTGGTCAGCAGACCCATGTTCTTGATAGTGTTCCAGTTCATCTGAACGGGATAATCGAAGAACGCCTTCTTGTAGTAGATGCGGCTCACGCGGTCACGGAGAAGCATTACAACGTCGGTATTCTCAGGGTCGGGGCCGCCCTGCTCGAAGGGCTTTACTCTGCCGAGGACCTTGTCATCGTAGGAGGGCTTGCCCTGAATAGGCATCATGTCAGCCCACCACTTCATGATGGTGTCGTCCTTGGAGAAGAAGCGGTGACCGCCTATATCCATTCTGTTGCCCTTATAGCGTACAGTCTGCGAGATACCGCCGAGCACGCCCGACTCCTCAAGCACGGTAACGCTGAACTCCTCATTTCCGCCGTCCTTCAACAGCTCATAAGCAGCGGTAAGACCTGCGGGACCTCCGCCGATGATAACTACATTCTTCATAATGTCAATCCTTTCGTTTTATATAACAGTCCATTTTTTTTGCACTGTAATGATCACTTAGTTTTTGTCCGCTTTTTCGGACTTGTTGTAGATAAGGTACTTTCTTGCGAAGAAATTCCAGAAGAAAGACACTCCCGTGGATACGACCTTCGCGATGAACTGATAGAGGCTCGTCTTATCGGCAAGAGTATGCTCGAACAGTTTCGTGATGCCGATAGTGATGAGCAGTCCGACCAGACCTATCGCTGCAAAGCTCAGGAATTCCGCAACGCGGTTCTTCACCTTTGAGCTGTCGAACACCCACACGGTGCTTATGATATAGTTTGTGATAAGCCCGAGGATAAATCCGATAACGTTTGAAGCGGTCGCGTAATTCTGGTGGAATATCAGATGAAAGAACAGAGTCGAGCTTCCCCAGTCAACGACCGTTGCCGCACCGCCCACGAACACATAGCGAAAAAATTGTATGAACGTGTTGTCGGTCTTTTCAGTGAAAAGTTTTTTCAGATCCATTTTATATTCTCCTTGCCTCTTTCCATATATCCTTTATTATATCACAATATTACGCCGATTGCAATAGTTTTAAGATATTTTGGGCAATTTTTTTCAAAAAAAAGCTCTGCCGTCCCGAAAGGCGGCAGAATACTGCAAATCAGTTATTTTCCCGTCGGGAAGTTTTTGTCATCGGTTTTGCAGAGTTTCATTAATATTCGAGCCCTTCGGTCTCTTTTTTCAGGTTCTCGATATACTTGGAGTGACCCTCTATGAGCGACTGAAGCTCGGCTATCTCCTCTTTGCCGACCTTATAGAGCTTTACATCATTGCCTGTGTTGACAATGAGATTGTATTTCTTAACGCCGTCCTTGCGGCTGCTCAAGGTTATCTCTGCGATGTCTTTTTCATCGACCGCGAGCTTAGCAGTCAGCCATCCTTTACCGTTGTTTCTGAGAAGTATCGTGCGCGTACCCCACGTAAAGTCGGGGCAGTCTTCTGTAGACAGTGTTGCAGCAAGCTTATCGTCCGAGCTCATGATCTTACTTACCCAAGTCCTGTAAGCTTCGTTAGTGTTCAGATCCATTCCCTTTACGACATCCAGACCGCCGATCTTGTATCCGTTTGAAAGCACCACTGTGACGCTTTCATCCTCTCGGGAGTTTTTATTCATCATAAGTTCATATTCGCACTCGCTCGAATACATTATTCTGCAAATGTAGTTTGCCGCTTCATCGGGGATACGATAATTCTTGCCGTAGACCGTAAAGTTCGCAAAATCGCCTTCCTTCTCGTAAATGCCTTTCATTTCTCCGTCCTTAAACGCACTAAGATCCAGTCTGCAATCTGCCACTCCGAAAATAATATCATTGTAGTTGAACACATATCCGCGTTCAAGAAGCGGTGCATCTGTGCGGTATTCAGGCAGTTTTTTATACAGATCATCCATAAAATCAGATAAACTCGGGTTACGATACCAAAATCCGATATGTCTCGTAGGATATGACGTATAGCCGTTATTGTCATTTAATTTTCCGTGGATAAAGCTTCCACGCTTAATATACGGATCGGTGTCGAAAAATCCAGAGGAATACAGCAGCAGCTTTGTGCCGTCCTGCATAAGCATTATCATCGTATCATCGGTCATATCCTTATAGATACGTACAGGTACACATATGCCGACATCTGTCACATTATCAGGTACATAGATGTAAAGAAGACCCGCTGCGTAAGGCTTGCCGCTGACCTCTTTGTCAGTCTCGCAGTCAAACAGGTAGTTTACCAATGTACCGTCGATCCTCACAAATGAAACACCCAGCGTATCTGTCAGATGTTCGACTATCTGCTCTTTTGAGAAAGCAGTGTCATCAAAGTAGTTTGGATCGATATTGAAGATGTCATTTTCATCTACTGTAGTCTCAGCCTCTACATAGATCTGCTCTATCGGTACCCCTTTGATATCTTCGAGCTTTTTCTTCTGATAAGGGATCCAGAATGTATCCGAGAAGAAAAGAGCGATGTAATCTTCTTTTGTATAGGATTCGGGGAGATCATACGGGGTAAGCGTGGTCACAACGATGTTGTAACGTTTATCGCCTATATCCGAGCTTCCCCATCCTATGATGTTATCATGATCGGGTTGACCGTCTACACCAAGCTTCACCTGGTATGTTTCGCCTTCATACTCTATCTCATAGTTATTACTGATAATATTCATTATCGTTTCATATTCGTGGTCATCCCTCGGGAACTCTACCGAATCATCGAATTTGACGGGGCGAAGCCTTATCTTGACCTGTTCGAGTGCTTCTGCGTCGTAATCAGGGTTAGTATAGACCCTGAAAGAATCCGTACTGAGCCATAACGCCACCATCTCATTCTTAGAATGGTCGGTTATGGATGTAACGAGCACACGGTAAGAAATACCGAACGCCTGTACAGTACCCTGTCCGATAACATTGTCATCGGTAATGCCCTTTGAAGAAACAAGTTCAGCGATACTCTCGGACTGATCTTTTTTATATTTCATACCAATGAACTTTATTTCGGGATTATTTATCCAGATCTCCTGTTCCACATCTTCATCGGGTGTCTTGTAAAGCGACTGAGGCTCTTCCCTGTAGCCCAGCAGCTTCAGGTTGAAATCGCCTATCTCGTCCGCGGCTGAGATCGTTTCAGCCGTCTGCATCCTGCCGCTGAGCGTCAGCACGCCTGCGATGCCTGCGATCAGCATCATGACCGCAACACTTGCGGTTACCAGCAGCTGTCTTGAATGTGATCTGAACTCGCTCTGTCTGCCGTGTCTGATCTGATCTATCAGAGCGGCTTTGACTTCCTTATCGGGTCCGATCTGTGAATGTATGCTTCTGATCGTCTTATTCAAAGTAATCTCCCTCCAATCTATCCCTGAGCAGCTCGCGTCCGCGCTGAAGCTGCTTTCTCACTGCCGAGGGCGATTCTCCCAGCGAGCTTGCGATAAGCTCGGCGCTCATGCCCTCGAAATAGAACAGATATATCGGCAGCCGAAGTTTTGATTTCAGCTCACATACCGCTTTCCAGACATCTTTTTCTTCCTGTGTTTCGGGAACGAATGCTGCCTCCTCAAGCGGGACCGTGCGCTGTCTCCATGGCGAAAAATTGTATCTTCGGCACAGTGTCACAGCCGTGCGGATAAGCCATGCTTTCTCATGCTCGCTGTCGGCGAAATCCATTTCCTTCTCAAAGTGAGTCAGAAAGACCTCCTGATAAACATCGTCAGCCTCCGAACGCGTCTTCAGCTGCGACACAGCGATACCATATATGAGCTGCGAATACTGTTCTATAGCTCTTTCCGTTTTTTCCGTCTGAGTACTCAAATCATTCATCTTATCCACCTCCCTGCTATAACTCCGAGCAGGAGCTATATTTGTGACATTACTTTTTCAGATTTGTATAAAAGCACAAAAAAGCACCGCCGAGCTTGTGCATTCTGCGGTGCTTGAATTTGTTTATTCTTCGGTCTCGTCGCTGCTGCCTTCGCTTTCGGCATCTTCGTGATGGTCGATAAGCGGCTTGTAGCTGAATCTCTGATCGAAAGCGTCAGCCGAAGCGGTCTCAGTTGGAGCGGCGCTCTCGGTCTCGGAAGGTGCTGTTTCCTCAGTAGGTCTGGTCTCTTCCTTGTCCATGAACGCAGACTCGTCGAGTTCGCCGTTCATCAGCTTCTCAAACTGTTTGCCGTCGATCTTCTCATGCTTCATGAGGTAAGCCGCGATGAGGTGCAGCTTGTCGATGTGCTGGCTGATGAGCTTCTCGCAGTCGTCAAATGCGGTCTCGATGATGCTTCTGATCTCGTTGTCGATCTCAGCCGCAACGTTCTCGGAGTAGCTCGGAGTGCTGCTGTAGTCACGTCCGAGGAACACCTCGTGCTCTCCCCTGCCGTAAACGACGGGACCGAGATTGTCGCTGAAACCGTAGCGGGTGACCATGTTCCTTGCGGTAGCGGTAGCGCGTTCAAGGTCATTGGATGCACCTGTCGAGATGTCGTCAAGGATCAGCTTTTCAGCAACACGTCCGCCGAGAAGTACTATGATATTCTCGTACATCTCGCGCTTGCTGACGTAGGACTTATCCTTCTCGGGCAGGCTCATTGTAAAACCTCCTGCCTGACCTCTCGGGATGATGGTAACGTGGTGTACATTGTCCTGAGTCGGGCAGTAGTAGTGGCAGAGTGCGTGGCCGCCCTCGTGGTAAGCGGTGAGACGCTTCTCCTGCTCGGTAACGACCCTCGACTTCTTCTCGGGGCCTGCAACTACCTTGATAGCAGCCTCTTCAAGATCTGCCTTTGTAATAGCCTTCTTGTTCTTGCGAGCCGCCAGCAGCGAAGCCTCGTTGACGAGGTTCTCGAGCTCGGCGCCCGTGAAGCCGACCGTAGTCTGCGCGATGGTCTTGAGGCTCACATCGGGAGCGAGCGGCTTATTGCGAGTGTGGACTTTCAGTATCTCTTCTCTTCCCTTTACATCGGGGTAGCTTACGAGTATCTGTCTGTCGAAACGACCCGGACGAAGCAGTGCGGGGTCAAGGATATCGCTTCTGTTGGTGGCAGCCATGACGATGATGCTCTCATTATCCTCAAAGCCGTCCATCTCAACGAGGAGCTGGTTCAGGGTCTGCTCACGTTCGTCGTGACCGCCGCCGAGACCTGCACCTCTCTGTCTGCCGACAGCGTCGATCTCATCGATGAAGATGATAGCAGGTGCGCTCTTCTTAGCCTGATCGAACAGGTCACGGACTCTCGATGCGCCGACGCCGACGAACATCTCAACGAAATCCGAACCCGAAATGGAGAAAAAGTCAACGCCTGCCTCGCCTGCAACAGCTCTTGCAAGCAGCGTCTTACCTGTTCCGGGAGGGCCCATCAGCAGAACGCCCTTGGGGATGCGGGCACCGAGTTCGTTATATTTCTTATTGTTCTTGAGGAAGTCAACGACCTCCTGGAGCTCTTCCTTCTCCTCGTCGCAGCCTGCAACATCCGAGAAAGTAGCCTTCTTTGAGTCGGGTGCTTTCTTCGCGCTGGTCTTGCCGAAGCCCGATACCTTGCCTGCGCCCGCGTTCTTCATCATCCACACGAAGAAGAAGATTATCACACCGAGCATTAGGATAGTCGGTATCATGTTCAGCCAGAACGTATTGTCGGATATCGGCACAAGGTCGTATTTCAGAGGCGAATCGGGATTTTCGGCGTCGAACCGTTTACGGTAGTTCTCGCCGTCCTCGCTTCCCAGCACTTCGTTCACGAACAGACTAACATTCGGCACTTTATAGGTCTCGGGATCTTCCTTATCCGAATCCTTGAGCTTGTAGTTCAGCTCGCCCGTGTTGAGGTCGAAGGTGAACTCACTGACCTGCAGTTCGTCAAAATAGCGCATAATCTTCGAGTACTCGGTCTTATCCTTTTCCTTGCCGAGGCTCGACAGGGCATAAACCATTCCTCCGATAAGTATTACCGCTACGATAAAGTATATCAATATCGACTTGGAATTATTTTTCAATCGTACACTACCTTTCTTTCGCTCACAGATAAAGCGTTACTCATCCTATCCAATCATATTATACCCTGATTGTGACAGCATTATGATATTTTACAGAGCAAAACGGTTTTTGTTGTCTGATCCGCTTTTACGCGCTCGGCAAAGCCGTAACCCTCAACGAAGATGACTCCCTCACTGTCGCAGAGGATAACAGCCCTTCTGCGTTCTTCGGGAGAGAACTTCGCCTGAAGCAGTTTTTTCACCTCAGATGTGAAGTTTCTGCCGCACAATCTGAGTCTGTCTCCGTTCCGTTTATTTCTTATAACAATAACACCTTTAATTTTATCATAATCTGCGCAAAAATTTGTTAACTTTTTTTGAACAATGCAGTCATTTTCCAATGTTAAGCGGATATTTTTCCCAAGAAAGCAGATTTCGCCGCCAATCGCGGCTGTCAGCTCGGTATCGGGTATCTCCTCACGCTCTCTTTCGACCACGAGCAGCCCGTTCCGAAGGGCGGCGTATCTGCCGTACCCGAGGGTCAGTCTGCCGCCTTTTTCGCAGAGCTGTCTCACTCTGAGGGCGGTCTCGCGGGAGCATTCGGCGCCGTTCTCGCCGAGAAGTCTGCGTATCGCCCTGCCCGAAAGCGCCCTGTCCGCCGAGAGAAGTTCCACAGCGTCAAGTCCGCCGTCCCGTGAGATGCGCTCGTAGAGCTCGTCGGTCAGCCGTCTGATGAGAGCATTATCCTCGCGGAGATTTTCGAGAGTGCCTGCCATCGTCTTTTCGAGGGAGGGGTTTATTTCCCTCAGCTTAGGGACGATGCCGTGACGGATGCGGTTTCGGGTGTATTCATCGGTCAGATTTGTAGAATCGGTCACCCACGTCTGCCCCCGTTCGTTCAGGAAGGCTTCAATCTCTGCGCGTGAGCACTCGATCAGCGGACGGATAACGTTATCCCTCACAGGGGGCACCGAAGCGAGTCCCGTCAGCCCTGTTCCTCTCGCGAGGTTGAACACCGCTGTCTCAATGCAGTCGGAAAGGGTGTGAGCCGTCGCTATCTTATCGCATCCGCACTCCGCGAATATCCCGTAGCGAAGCTCCCTTGCGCCCTGCTCCACCGAAACGCCGTGCTCGGCGCAGTAAGCGTGAACGTCGATGCGGTGTACCTCTATCGGCACGCCGAGCCGTCCGCACAGGTCAACGCAGAAACGTTCATCCCTGTCGCTCTCTTCTCCGCGGAGCTGATGGTTGATGTGGCACGCCCTGACCTTATAGCCCAGCTCCGTCAGTGACAAAAGGAGAGCCACGCTGTCAGCTCCGCCCGAAAGGCAGCACAGCAGGCTCTCACTCTTTTCAGCCATATTGTATTTTGCGATGGTTTCTGCCGCTTTTTCAAGCATCACTGCTCGTCTCTCCTCATATCCAGACCGCGGAACAGCGTATACTCGCCGATGAACGACAGCTTCACCACCTCGGTCTTGCCGTGACGGTTCTTTGCTACGTTGCACTCGGTGATGGTGCGGTTCTCGGTATTTTCGTCATAGTATGCCTCACGGTAGAGGAACATGATAATATCAGCGTCCTGCTCGATAGAACCCGACTCACGCAGGTCGGAGAGCATCGGCCGCTTGTCGTCGCGCTTTTCCGAGTTACGTGAGAGCTGTGACAGCGCGATAACGGGAACGTTCAGTTCCTTCGCCATCAGCTTCAGCTGACGGGTTATCTCCGAAACTTCGTTAACACGGCTCGAATGGTGGTTCGGCGACTCCATCAGCTGTAAGTAGTCGATGACCACGAGACCGAGGTTTTTCAGTCTTCTGAGCTTCGCCTTCATCTGAGGAACGGTGATACCCGATGCCTTATCGTCCATGTATATCGGCAGTCTTGCCAGCTGGTCGGTGGCTGCAACGAGTTTTTCCCAGTCCTCACGGGTAAGTTCGCCCGAACGCAGGTTATTGTTGTTGACAAGGGCTTCCGACGCGAGCATTCTCGTTACGAGCTGTTCGCTGCCCATCTCAAGGGAGAATATCGCCACGTCCTTCATACTGCGCTTGCACATATTGACCGCGATGTTCAGCGCGAACGCCGACTTACCCATAGCAGGACGCGCCGCAAGTATGATAAGGTCGGAATTGTTCAGACCGTTTGTGACCTTATCCAGCTGTGAGAAACCTGTTTTCAGCGACTGATGCTTCTCCGCCTCGTCGCCCGTGATCTCCTGCAAGTGGTCGAAAGCCGAGATGATAACATTATCGATCCTTGTGAGACCCTGCACCTCGCCCTTGCGTATGTCATAGATGGACTGTTCCGCCTGATCGAGTATCTCGGACGCTTCAGTCGTGCTGTCCGTAGCCTTTTCAAGAATGCTCTTTGCCGCGTCGATAAGCAGGCGCATCTGATATTTTTCTTCGACTATCCTGCAATAATCTTCAAGATTGCCGACTCCCTTGGCGGTAGTCGGCATCTCGTTGCGGATATTCATCAGATACGATTTAGCAGTTTCGGCGTCCTTGAAGATGCCCTTGTGGACGCTGTTCTCAACGACCTTTACGATGTCGGGAACGGTCCCGTCGGACATTTCGAGCAGCAGCTGGAAAAGCCCTGCGTTTATCTGATTGTAGAAGCTGTCAGATTTCAGGTGCATCGAAACTATCGAGAAAGCGTCGGCGTCGAGCAGCATCGAACCGATTATCGTCTGCTCGGCATAAGCTGAAAATACAGGCTTTTCGAGCGCCATCTGCGACAGCTGATCGAATCTGTTGTCAGCCATTTATTCCTCAACCACCTTAATGTCGATCTTGCAGGAAACGCCCTGAGTCATCTTGATGACTGCCGAGAAATCTCCGAAGCTCTTGATCTCGCTGTTGAGGTTGATCTTCTTCTTGTCCACTTCAACGCCGAACTCCGACTTGATGGATTCGGCAACATCGGCAGCCTTTACAGCGCCGAACAGCTTGCCGCCCTGTCCCGCCTTAGCCTTTACAGTAACGCTCTTGCCGTCAAGCTGAGCCGCGATCTTCTCGTTGTCAGCCTTTTCAACGTCGAGCTTGTGCTGAGCCGAAGCCTTCTTGCCTGCAAGCTCATTCAGGTTCTTGTTGTTGGCTTCAACTGCGAGACCGTTCTTGAGCAGGAAGTTTCTTGCATATCCGTCAGCAGCGTTTATGGTATCTCCTGCCTTGCCCGAGCCCTTAACGTCCTTAACTAAAATAACTTTCATATTATGTACCGCCTTTCGTTAATTGTGTCTTATATATTCGTCGATAGCCTCTTTGAGCTTCGACATTGCTTCATCCTTGGTCGCCTGCATCTGGCAGGCTGCCATCGTATGATGACCGCCCCCTCCGAGGGCTTCCATGATGATCTGCACATTGAATTTGCCCATGCTCCTTGCCGAGATATTCGTCCTGCCGTCAAGCTCGTAAAGCACGAACGACGCGTTCACGCCTGCTATTTCGAGCATCTCGTCGGCAGCCTTCGAGGATGCGACACGGATATTGTCGAAAGTCTCCTTAGCCGAGGCTATGGCGCACTTTCTGTAGATCTCCGTGCTGTTGATTATATCCGCCTTGTTCACATAGGTGTCGAGGGGATTAGCGAACAGTCTCTTTACCGCGACGGTATCTGCTCCCTGTTTTCTCAGGTACGCCGCCGCTTCAAAAGTCCGCACGCCCGTATTCATGACGAAATTCTTGGTATCGAGCATGATGCCTGCCATGACCGCTTCCGCGATAGGCTCGGTGAGCTTCAGGTCGGGGAAGTATTCAAGCAGCTCCGCCACCATCTCGCACGCCGACGATGCCGACGGTTCGTGGTAGAACAGCTCGGCAGGTTCTATCGCCTTGACGAGAAGTCTGTGGTGATCGATGACGATGGTATGTCTGCACTTTGCAAGCAGTTCCTTCGACTCGACGAGGTCGGGATTATGGGTATCGCAAACGATGACCAGCGTATTCGGGTCGGATTTTGCGAGTGCTTCTTCGGGGGTGATATAGTAGCGCTTGATGCTGTTATCCTCAACGTAGCTGATAAGCAGTTTCGAGAGGTTCTTGTTCGGATCGACTACAACGTAGCTGTCCTTGCCCATGCACTTTATGGCTTCGCACATACCCGTTGCCGCGCCCACCGCGTCAAGGTCTGCAAAGCTGTGTCCCATGACCATGACCTGCTCATGGAGATTGATGATATCGATGATAGCCTTTGCCGCCATCCTCGACTTCACGCGGGTGTTCTTCGCCATGCCCTTTGACAGACCGCCGTAGAACTCGTAGCCGTTAACGGTACGCACAGCCGCCTGATCTCCGCCGCGTCCGAGGCACATATCCAGCGCCTGCTTTGCGTACTTTTCGCTCTCGGCAAGGTTCTCCGCATCGTGACCCACGCCTATGGAAAGGGTGAGATTGCGGCGGTCGCCGCAGCTTATCTTTCTTGCCTGTTCAAGTATCTCGAAGCGTTTCTCGATGATGGGCTTCAGGTATCTCTCTTCGAGGATGACATAGAACCTGTCGTTTCCCGCGCGTCTTGAGATACCCGTAGTACCGTCGATAAAGTTCTCGATCAGCTGTTCGATGCTGACGAGGATGTGAGCCTTTTCGCTCTCTCGGATATTCGAGATAAGCTCCTCGTAGTAGTCGATCATGATGATGATGACGCTCTGCTTCGACTGGCTGCACTCGTAGTTGAGTTCCACAAGCTCGGTCTTGTCCGCAAAGTAGAGCATCGACATACCTTCCTGTTCGTGTTCGGTATGTATCGCCTTAACGGTATAGAAATGACCGTTATGGCAGACGGTGTCGCCCTCGCTCGAATAGATCTTTTCCATATCGAGCTTGAACATCTCCGACACCTGTATCCCGTAAGGCTCGATGCCTGCCGAGACCTTCTGACCGAACAGCTTGTTATACCAGACTATGCTGCCCTCGGCGTCAACGATCACAGCAGGAGCGGGGAAATTGAGAAGCGAATCCTGCTCGGTATCGTTCAGCAGAGCCGCACTTCTTGCGATCATCTTCCGCGTATTGCTGCCGAAGAACACATATTCGAGTATCAACATCACACACACGATGACCGATATTATGAGCAGGAGCTTTCCCTGCGTCTCGGTCTTAGGGGATCGAAGCAGCAGTCTTGCCGCTGCTATCGAGCATACAGCCGCTATAGCTGTAGTGAGCTTGATAAGAAGCTGAACGCCCTTTGTTCCCTTCATTTCACTTTTCCTTTCAATCGTTGATCTCCATCATTATCGGGAGTATCATCGGATTGCGCTTTGTTTTCTGGTAGATATAGTCGCTCAAAGCGTCTTTCATTTTAGTCTTGATAGCATTCCATTCGTGCATATCCCTGTCGAGACAGTCCTGAAGAGTCTCGGTCAGCAGTTTCTTCGATGTCTCCATGAGTTCCTCGCTCTCACGGACATACACGAAACCTCTCGACACGATATCGGGGCCTGCAAGTATCTCGCCCGATTTTCTGTCCACCGTAGCGAAGCAGATGATAAGTCCGTCCTCGGCAAGGTGTTTTCTGTCGCGCAGGACGATAGAGCCTACATCTCCGACGCCGAGACCGTCAACGAGGATATTGCCTGCGGGAGCTGTTCCCGTCACGCGCATATCGACGCCGTCCGTCTCGATCACCGAGCCGATGCTCGCGATTATGATATTCTCCTCCGGAACGCCCACCGAGACCGCAGTCGCGGCGTGCTTCATGAGGTGTTTGTACTCGCCGTGTACGGGGATGAAGTACTTGGGTCTGGTCAGAGAGAGTATCAGCTTCTGTTCTTCCTGACAGGCGTGACCCGAAACGTGTACCTCGTACATGGATTCGTATACAACGTCAGCACCCTGTTTGAGCAGGTCGTTGACTACCTTGGTGACGAATTTTTCGTTGCCCGGGATGGGGTTTGCTGAGATGATGATGAAATCGTTCGGCGTGATGGTGACGTTGCGGTGTTCGCCCCTCGCCATTCGGGTAAGAGCGCTCATAGCCTCGCCCTGGCTGCCCGTGGTGATGATGCACATCTTGTCCGACGGATAGCGCGAGACAAGCTCCATATCCACCAGCAGACCGTCGGGTATCTTGAGATAGCCGAGCTCGATGCTCTTTGTGATAACGTTCACCATGCTTCGTCCCGAAACGGCGACCTTTCTGCCCGTCCTTGCGGCGATGTTGACCACCTGCTGGATGCGGTGAACGTTTGAAGCGAAGGTCGCGATTATAACACGCTTGCCCTCGGCCTTTGCGAACAGCTTCTCGAAGCTCTCGCCGACCTTGCGCTCGCTCATGGTATAGCCGGGACGCTCGGAGTTGGTGGAATCCGCCATCAGCGCCAGCACACCCTTGCTTCCGAGCTCTGCGAAACGGGCAAGGTCAATGACCGAACCCTCGATAGGGGTATAATCGACCTTGAAATCGCCCGTATGGATTATCACGCCCGCAGGGGTATGGACTGCCATTCCCACAGCGTCGGGGATGGAGTGGTTCACTCGGATGAACTCCACCGCCATGCATCCGAAGCGCACGGTCTTTCTCGGCTCGACGGGTATGAGCTTCGTCTGTTCAAGGATGCCGTGTTCCTTGAGCTTGCCCTCGATAAGACCGAGAGTGAGCCTTGTGCCGTAAACTGGCACGTTGAATTTCTTCAGAAAATACGGCAGAGCGCCGATGTGGTCCTCGTGACCGTGAGTTATGGCTACACCGCGCAGTTTATCGCGGTTCTGTTCGATGTAAGTAAAATCGGGGATAACTATGTCAACGCCCAGCATCTCGCTGTCGGGGAACGCAAGTCCGCAGTCGATGACGAACATATCGTTCGAGCACTCGATAACGGTGAAGTTCTTGCCTATCTCGTTGAGACCTCCGAGAGGGATTATCTTGACGGGGGTCCTGCGCTGACTGCCGCGTTCGCTGCCCCTGTTCGCCTGCTGAGGCTGAGGTCTGCGGCGCTGTTCCGATGATACTGCTCTGCCCTTGACGGTCAGCGGAGCAGTCCTGGTCTGTTTCTTCGGTCCGCCTGTCAGCTGTGACAGCAGGATATTCTCCTTTTTCGGCTGTTTTGCGGACTTCTGAGCGGACTTTGATTCACCGCCCTGAGGCTTTCGGCTGCTTGCACGGTATTTTTTTACATTTTTGGTCTTAAAAGCCATAGAAATACTACATTCTGCCATGCCCGTACTCAGACGGACATGGCACACTCCTTTCGTAATGATATGATATTCTGTTTAACGTACATAAACGGTGCTCAGAACAAGAGCTTTTCAAAAAATGCGCTCATAGTGAAATGACTGATTTTTTGAGCAAAAAAAGCGCATCTACGCCGATAAAGGCGTGTAAAAAAGGTGTCCGGCAGGGAACGCCGAACGGCACGAACATAAAATATCTATATCTATTATATACTATTTTCCCCTGAATGTCAAGCATTACGGAAACGTTTGTGAGCTGAGCCGCCTGATGATATCCTCGCACAGTGCCGAAGCTGTCTCCGAGGACGCGGCTTCGGCGAATATCATCAGTCCGCTCCTGTCGGCCGAGGGAGTCAGCGCCGCTCTGCCGCCCATCGCCGTCACGACGCCGCAGCCATCCTCACGTTCAGCACCGAGGAGGGCGTACATCTCGGCGGCGGTCATGTCCGTGGGGACGAACCTGCGGACGGTGGCGAATTCGGGCAGGGATCCGGCTGCGCGGGCGAGGGTCGTACCGCTCTGCGAAAGGTGAGCGCATATCATGCAGACGAGGGCAAGAGCGTCGCGGACGAAGAAATTATCGGGGCGCTGTGCAGTCTCACGGGCGGTGTCGGACGTTCCGCGGGAGGAAGAGTAACGGTACAGCGTCCCCCCGAAGCGCTCGGCTACGGTGTCGGCAGCGGTTGGGAAGGTGCTCGGCAGCGAGACCGCCTGTTCACGCGAAAAGCAGGCTGCCGACGCGATGAGGATGAGCTGTTCGTGGGTCAGCAGCCCCGTTGCGGACGAGAAAGCCGTGCAGGCCGTGCCGTCATTCGAGATGTCGAAGACCGTGCGCTCCGCCGAAAGGTCGCGGCGGTCTTTCAGCAGGCTGTCGGCAAGCCTTTCCACCCCCGAGAAAGCGCACCTGACCGAGGGGTTCACGCCGTGCAGGCGTTCGGGGAGCAGGTGGCGCAGATAGCTGCGGTACAGCTCGATAGCGCCGAACATACAGCGGAGTGCAGGCTGTTCGGTCAGTGGCACGGTACGGGTCATCCCGAAGGCGTAAGCCCTGCCGATGCCGCAGCGCGTCTTTTCAGTGAGGGGCAGTCCGCCCTTCGAGATGACGCTGATGCGAAGCTGTCCCTCGGCAGTGACGTAACAGCCTGCCGCCGCACCGAGACGGGTTATGAGGTAGGTCACGGCGGTCTGCGGACACTCGCCGACGTCCAGCGGCATGACTCCCGATGAGGACAGTCCGCCTGCGGCCGCCGACGCGAATGTGCGGGCGGCTTCGCCTTCGCCGTGACCGAGAACGACACAGTTCCCTGCTTCCAGCTGAGAAGCGACTGCCGAAGCAAACCTGACGGCGCACTCGGCGGCGGAGCTGTTTCCCGATGTAAACGCGCCGCTCTCATCAAGAAGAACGCCGACAGCGCCGTGTCTGCCCACGCAGTTCAGCTCGCCGATGCGCGAAGACGAGGGCAGTTTCGTGGCCGCTTCGACCTCGCTGCCGCAGCCGATGTGAGTCCGCGAACCCACCGCACAGCCCTCGCCGATACTGACGTTCGCGCCAATCTCGCAGGCGGAGCCGATGACCGAGCTGCTCACAGATGTGCCTGCCGACAGCTGTGACGATTCGCTGATAACGCAGTTTTTCAGCACGCATCTCCTGCCGACACTCACGTTCTCGCCGATGACACAGCCGTCGAGGACGCTCCCCTCGCCCACCACCGAACCTCTGCCGACAGACACGGGCGGTACCACCGTCACGCCGCCTATCACGGGGGCGCTGTCGCCTGCCGCCGACAGACACGCGAGCCTGTAGTCCTCGGGTGTGAGCAGTTTTCGGCAGGGCAAGTCGGTGTAGACTGCCGAGATGCGCTCATCCTCCGCAAGAAGCGCCGACAGCAGTTCGGGGAGGTCCGAGAAATCGAAGGAGCCGAGCCTTGCGGCAAGTTCCGCGGACAGGAGAGCCGCGCCTGTGAGGAAACCGTTGCAGTCCGTATTTTCGGACAGGAAATCAGACGACAGTTCCGTAAGTTTCCCGTCGGCGGTGCGCAGAGGGAGACCGTTGCCCGTTCGGCTGACGAGGACGGCACATCCGCTCACGAGGGAAGACGCGCCTCTCAGCAGAGCGGCAAAGTCTGGAGCTTCGGCAGAGTCGGCTTCCGCAAGCAGAAGGCTCTCTCCGCCTGCAAGCTCTGCGAGGGTGCCGCCAAGGTCTTCGGGGGAGACTATGAGCCGATGGGGTCTTTCGAGAGACAAAGAAACGTGCGCCGAGCCCCTGCCGACTATGAGGGCAGGCAGTTCATCGGTCACCGCCGAAAGAGCGCGTTCGCAGATACCGAGGGGAGTTTCGCCGCAGATGTCCGTCAGACAGTCGGGGACGTTCTCGTTGACGGGCAGGAGCGTTTCACGATACACCGAGCAAAAAACAACAGCCTTCATAGAGTTACCTCACAGATACATTTTTCCGCCCCGAATGCAGGCGGTGATGACCTTATTATCGTCGGATGAACGGTATTTATTCAGAAAAATTAACAATTTTTTGCTTTAATTTTATTCGCCTGAGTGGTATAATATAATAGTATATAAACTATTGAAACGGAGTACATGGAAAATGACTGAATTTGACGCACTGAAACGCAAAGCTCTCGAACGCTGCTTCAAAGACCTGAACCCCATGCAGCGCAAGGCTGTCTTTAAAACTCACGGCTGCCTGCTCATTCTCGCAGGTGCGGGGAGCGGCAAGACCACGGTGCTGATAAATCGTATCGCTAATATGATATTCTTCGGTGACGCCTACGAGTACGAGGACGACCGCACCCTCTCCGCTGAGGACGAGGCTTTCCTCAAAGCCTTCGCTGAGGGCGCCGACACCGACATACAGAGACTTGCGGGGCTGGTGGCTCACGCTGCCGTTGAGCCGTGGAACGTGCTGGCTATCACCTTCACGAACAAGGCTGCAAACGAGCTCAAAGACAGGCTCTCGAAGATGCTGGGGGACAGGGGTGCTGCTGTCAAGGCGGCGACTTTCCATTCCGCCTGCGCACGCATACTCAGGGCCGAATGCCCGAACCTCGGCTACAAGCCCGGGTTCACCATATACGACACCGACGACTGCCTGAGGATAATAAAGAGCTCGCTGAAGGAGCTTGACATCTCCGACAAGATTTTCCCGCCAAAGCTGATAATGGCGGTCATCTCCGCGCAGAAGAACGCTATGGTCTCGGCGGAAGAATACTTCGAGCAGAACAAGAACGACATCCGTGAAAGAGAGATCGCCCGTGTGTACAAGATGTACGACACCCGTCTCAAGGAATCCAACGCTATGGATTTCGACGACCTGCTGGTGAACACGGTCAGACTTTTCAGGGATTTCCCCGACGTGCTCGACCACTATCAGAACCTCTACAAATACATACTCGTGGACGAGTATCAGGATACCAACACGGTGCAGTTCAAGCTCATCGAGATGCTCTCCCGCAAGTACGGCAACCTCTGCGTTGTGGGCGACGACGACCAGAGCATCTACCGTTTCAGAGGTGCGACCATCCGCAATATCCTCGACTTCGAGGAGACCTTCGGATGCGACCCCGAGACCGACGTCATCAAGCTCGAACAGAATTACCGCTCGACACAGAATATCCTTACCGCCGCCAACAAGCTCATTGAGCACAATGTCGGCAGAAAGGGCAAGAACCTCTGGACTGACAGAGGCGACGGCGAGACCGTCACCGAGTATCAGGCTTTCAACGAGAGAAGCGAAGCCAAGTACATCGCTAAGACCATCAAGGAAAGCGTCGAGGCGGGTCACGATTACCGTCAGCACGCGATACTCTACCGCATGAACGCTCAGTCAAACGTCATCGAGCAGACTTTCATTCGTGAGGGTATCCCGTATATCATATTCGGCGGACAGAAATTCTATGACCGCAAGGAGATAAAGGACGTTATCGCATATTTGCAGGTCATCAACAACCCCTCGGACATACTGAGGCTCCGCCGCATCATCAACGAGCCAAAGCGCGGTATCGGCGAATCCACCGTTCAGGCTGTGGAAGAGATAGCGAATCAGCTGGGCGAAGACCCGCTGTCCGTGCTCCGCGAGTGCCAGAGCTACGCGCCTATCGCAAAGAAGGCAAAGTCGCTGATGGCTGTCTCGGAGATATTCGATAAGCTCACCGCGCTGTCGAAGAAGCTGCTGCCGTCCGAACTGCTGGACGAGACCCTCGTCATCACGGGCTATTCCGATATGCTCAACGCTCACGGCGAAGAGGGCAGGATGCGCCTTGACAACATCGCCGAGCTGAAATCCACCATGCTCAACTACGAAAAGAACTCCGACGAGCCTTCGCTGGAAGGTTTCCTTGAGGAGATAGCGCTCTATACCGATATCGACAAGTACGACCCCTCCGCCGACTATGTGGCCATGATGACCATCCACTCGGCCAAGGGACTTGAATTCGACTACGTGTTCGTGCCCGGAATGGAAGAGAACGTGTTCCCGTCTTCGAGAAGCTCCGACACTCCCGAAGAGCTCGAAGAGGAGCGCAGGCTCGCTTACGTGGCGATGACCCGTGCAAAGCGCAGACTGTGGCTGCTGCATTCTTCCGCAAGAATGCTCTACGGCAGGACTACCGCTAACCGTCCGTCGAGGTTCCTCGCCGAGCTTCCCGACGAGCAGATAAACCATATCAAGGAAGAACCACCCGCAGGATTCACACCCGTGCGCAGACCGCAGAAGCCCGACTACTCCCGCGAAGCGGATACCGTGCTGGAGCGCAGAAGAAACAGTCTTGCACAGACAGGCTCGAACGCTACATACTCCCCCGGTGAGGTTGTCATCCACCCGAACCCGAAGTTCGGCAGGGGCACCATCCTCAAAGTCGAGCCGATGGGCGGCGACACTATGCTGGAGATAGCTTTTGAAAGCTGCGGAACTAAAAAGATCATGTCAAATTTCGTCAGACTCAAAAAGGTCTGACCGACAGGGAGATGGTACTGTGAAAAAAACTCTCAGACGGCTGACGGCATTCATAGTCATGCTCTGCGTGGCTGTGACCGCACTGATGCCGATAGCATCGTCCGCACTGACCGTCAGGGTATTCGTTGACAGAAAGATCACCGAAGAACAGCGCAACAGTTACTACAAGAATTCGGCATTCATCGGCAGTTCCATAGGCGTGCATCAGCAGACGTATTTCAGGACGCAGAAGAAGGGGTATCTCGGAAATCCGCTGTTTCTCGTTAAGGGCTGCTACGCTTTCCACAACGATTTCGGGAACAACAAGCCCTATATGCTGACCTACAACGGCGTGACCTACCACGCCTGGGATGCCATCAAGGTCTCGGGCAGAAAGAAAGTGTTCATCAACATGGGCACAAACGACCTGCTGGTCTCGGCACAGAATACCTACGACAATTACGTCAAGTACCTTAAAAAGATCCGCAGTGTGAACCCCGACGTGCTGATATTCATTGAGGCTACTCCTCCGATGGTCAACAGCTCGCAGATGTCGGTGCTCAACAATGCAAACATCAACAAGCTCAATTCGCTGATGAAATCCTACTGCAAGGGACAGAAGGATATGTGGTTCGTTGACGTCAATACTCCACTGAAGAACGCGAACGGTGGTCTGAAGAACGAGTACAGTTCGGACGGCTATGTTCACATCAACAACAAGGGCTACGCCAGCTGGATGAAGACCCTCACGGCCTACACCGATGACCTCATGGTGAAGGAGCGCGTCGCGACCAAGTACGTTGACACCATCAGCCAGAAGATCAACAACAAACAGTACGCCTTTGCGAAAGCCGCTATGCCGCAGGCTGACAAGGAGATTGCGAAGCTCGAAAAGAGCTCGAAAAAGGCGAATCTCGAAAGCCGCATGGTAAAGCTCCGCAAGCGTTACAAGAGACTCACGGGACAGGATCCCTGACAGACCATCGAATAAAAATACAACGGACGTTTCCAGATCAGAAGCGTCCGTTTTTTTGTACTGTATCAGAGCTTGCTGCTCTCGCGGATAAGCTCTTCCGCGTTTTGCAGGGTGAGTTCGGTTATGGTGTCGCCGCCGATTATACGCGCAATCTCGAACTTCCGCTCTTCGAGGTCGAGGGGGCGGATAGTCGTCCGAGTGCGGTCATCGACCACCTTCTTTTCGATCAACAGGTGCGTATCCGCCATCACAGCCATCTGCGAAAGATGCGTCACGCAGATGACCTGTGAGCATTTCGACAGGCTTTTGAGCTTCATTCCGATCTTCTGCGCCGCTCTGCCGCTGACGCCCGTGTCGATCTCATCGAAGATCAGCGTGCCGATGCCGTCCTTGTCGGCTATAACGCTTTTAAGTGCCAGCATTATCCTCGAAAGCTCACCGCCAGAGGCTATCTTCGCGATCGGTCTCGGCTCTTCGCCGACGTTTGCAGAAATAAGGAACTCCACCGTATCCATGCCGCTGTGTGTCAGCTTTCCCTGCCTGATGTCCACAACGATGCGCACCTTCGGCATATTGAGGAATTCGAGCTCCTCGGTCACCTGCTTCACGAACCGCTCGGCGCTCTTCTTTCGGAACGCCGACAGCTCCGCCGCTTTGAGCGAGGTCTCTTTCAGCAGTTCGCGCTGCTGTTCGGCAAGTCCCTCAAGGCTCTCCTCGCCGCCGTTCAGCTCATCGAACTCGAACTGCGCTTTTTCGAGGGTCATTATCACATCGTCGAGGGTCGGGCCGTACTTCATCTTCGCCTTGTCGAGATCGCGGGAACGGCTGTTGAGCCATTCAAACCGCTGAGGGTCGGCGCCCAGCTTGTCCACCAGCCTGTCCAGTTCGGATGCGATGTCCGCTATCTCGATCTTCGCAGAGGTCAGTCTGTCGTAAAGCTGCGAGAACTCGGGCATGATGTCTGAGCCGCCGAGCAGCTGTTTTTCAGCCATACCCAACAGCGAATCCGCGCCGTCGGTATCCTCGTCGCCTGCGAGCAGACGTTCGGCAGCAAACGCCGCCTCGGTAAGGAACACAGCGTTTTTCGAGACTTCGAGCTCACGGTCGATCTCGGTGTCCTCATCGGGCTTCGGGTCAAGCTCGGTCAGTTCTTCGATGATCTCTTTCAGCTGTACCAGCCGCTGAGCCTTGCCTGCCTGTTCTTTCTTCCTGCGGTTTATCTCGCGTGAAAGTTCCTGTAGGCGGCGGAAAAGCTCACCGTACTCGTCCAGCAGCGGCTGAGCATCGGAATAGCTGTCGAGGATGTCGATGTGGCGTTCGGGGGACATGAGTATCTGATTGTCGTGCTGACCGTGTATCGTCACCAGCATGGAGCCTATCTCGCGGAGCGCGGAGACGTTGATGCTGCGCGAGTTGATGCGTGCGGTGCTGCCGCCGTCGGAACGTATCTCGCGGGAGAGGTACAGCTTTCCGTCCTCAGTCTCCAGCCCGAGCTCTTCGAGTTTTGCAAGGCAATCGGCGTTCAGCCCCGAAAAGCAGCCCGAGATAACGGCTTTTTTCTCGCCCGTGCGGACGATATCCTTCGTCACGCGCTGACCGAGCAGAGCGTTGATGCCGTTTATCAGTATGGATTTACCTGCGCCCGTCTCGCCCGTGAACACGTTCAGGCCTTCCGTGAAGCCGACCGATGCCTTTTCGATGACCGCAAGGTTTTCTATGAATATCTCTTCAAGCACAGTTACACCCCGTTATGCCTTATTTTCGATAATGAACCGCAGTTCCTTGACGAGCCGCTCCGCGTCACGCTCAGTGCGCATGAGAATGAAGATGGTGTCATCACCCGCAAGCGTTCCCACGACCGAGGGTATCTCCGTCGTATCGAGCTTTGCGCATATGGCCTGAGCCATGCCCGACGCACAGCGTATTACCGCCGTGTTCATCGCGTAATCGACGCTGCGGACGCTGTCAGCTATCATCGAATATATCATGCTGCCCTGCGAAGCCATAGCTTCACGTTTCAGCACGGGCAGCGCGTAGATGCTGACGCCTTCGCCGTTCTGCGTCTTTATCAGCGCAAGCTCCTTTATATCGCGTGATACCGTCGCCTGCGTGACCTTATAGCCCGCCTCGGTCAGCAGCCTGCACAGGGTCTCCTGCGTTTCGATAGGCTGCTCGCTCACGAGCTTGACTATCATTTCCTGTCGTTTGTTTTTCATCAGCTGCCTCCTATTGCTTGAGCGGTTTCATCAGCTTCTGATTTATGGTGGGGAAAAAGCTGCCCCCCGTCAGGTCTATCAGGCGGGTCTTGAGCTCCGAGCGTTTCAGCTCCACCGTATCGCCCTTTCGGATGCGTGCGAGCAGCGTGCCGTCCACCGAAAGCACCACGTAGCCGCCCTCCGTACAATGACAGCTCACCGACAGAACCGAGTCGGGAGTGAAGATTATCGGGCGCGAGAACAGCGAATGAGCACAGACCTGTGAGAATTCGATGCACTGCATATCAGGCTCGATTATCGGGCCGCCTGCCGACAGCGAATAAGCCGAAGCACCCGTCGCAGTCGAGAAAATGACTCCGTCAGCTCTGAGGGAAGAAACGATGCTCCCCGACTTCGAGACCTCGAAATCGGCTATCCTGCTGGCTTCGCCGTGAGCGAGCACCGCGTCGTTGAGGGCGTCGGCAGTGATGACGTTGCCGTTCGAGTAGCGCACCGTCACCGAGAGCATCATCCTCTCACTTATGGTGTACTCGCCCCTGCAAAGCTGTGTGAGCCTTTGTATCTCGCTGCTTTCGAGGGTCGCCATGAAGCCGAGGGTGCCGCAGTTGACGCCGAGTATCGGCTTATCATACTTTGAAGCCGCTCCCGAACAGCTGAGTATAGTGCCGTCGCCGCCTGTCACGACGATGACATCGCAGCTCTGCACACACTCGTTCAGCGGTGCGAACGTCACGCCGCTGCCGCTGCCGAAAGTACCCTTATACTGTTCTTCCATGAAAATCTCCGCATTCTCCCCCCTGAGGACTCCGCACGCTTCCTCGGTGCAGCGTCTGCTGTTGGGTTTGCTGAGATTCGGATATAATAAGACCTTCATTGTAGGTTCACCGCCTGTTTTCCAATGCTGACTTTACGATGCCGCCGATATCGGGAATGCACCCTTCGGACTTTGCCTTTGAGATATGTGCAAGGTACTCGGCGTTGCCGTCGCCGCCCTTGATTGGTGAGGGTATCAGCCCGAGAAGGGTCACGCCTTCGGCAGAAAAGAACTCGCACATCTCTGCAAGAACGCGGATATGATCCGACTTCGAGCGCACAAGACCGTTCTTGCCGATGGCTTCCCTGCCCGCTTCAAACTGCGGCTTGATAAGGGTCACAAGCTCGGCGCTGTCCGACAGTGCCGCAAAGACCGCGGGCAAGACCGTCCTCAGCGAGATAAAGGACAGGTCGCAGGCGGCAAAGCTGACCTCGCCGCCGAAGAAATCGGGCTGTATCGAGCGGACGTTCACGCCCTCGCAGTTGACCACGCGGCTGTCGTTCAGAAGCAGCGGGTCAAGCTGACCGTGTCCCACATCCACTGCGAACACTTTCTCAGCGCCCCGTTTCAGCATCACCTGTGTGAAGCCGCCCGTGGAAGCGCCGATATCGGCGCAGACCTTCCCGTCAAGCGAAATACCGAAGCTGTCAAGAGCGCCTATCAGCTTATAGGCACCTCTGCCAACATAGCCGTCGCCCTGTTCAGCCGTCACCGTATCCCCCTCGTTCACCGAGTGGGAAGCCTTGGTCACGACCGCACCGTTGATGCTGACCCTTCCCTCGGCAATCAGCCTTTTCGCCTTTTCGCGGCTGGGTGCGAGCCCGTTTGCCGCCATGTATGCGTCAAGTCTCATCATGTTTCAAGTACCCGAGTATCCTTTCAGCCATCTTTTCCGCGGAAAGACCGTTCTCATCCAGCAGGGACTTCACACTGCCGTGCTTGACAAAGCCGTCGAGTGACGTGATGTCACAGCTGACCCCCGATGCGGCATATTTCTCACCTATGGAGCCGTACTTGTAGCACTCTTCGAACACGAACACACGCTCATAGCGGCTGAGCTCTTCGGTAAGGCTCTTTTCTATAGGGAATACGCGGACGGGGCGGATGATATCGAAGTCGAAGCCCTGACTGCGGACTTTCTCCCTCGCGGCGAGAAGGTCGTTGCCGAGCCTACCGTAGGTCACGGCGCAGACCCTGTTTCCGCTGACTTCGCGGACGATATCCGAAGTCGGAGCGCCGTTCTTTTTACGGTCGGCAGGCTGTTTGCCTCTCGGGTAGCGCACCGCGCAGACACCCTCATCGTGAAGCACTGCCTGCTCAAGACAGACCTCAAGCTCGGAATAATCGCATGGAGAATATATCGTAACGTTCGGGATGGTGGTGAGGAACGGGATGTCGAATATGCCCTGATGGGTCTCGCCGTCCTCGCCGACGATACCTGCCCTGTCAACGCCGATGACCGCGTGGGTGTTCATTATCGCAAGGTCGTGGACGAGCTGGTCGTATGACCTTTGCAGGAACGTCGAATACACCGCGAACACGGGTATCATACCGTTCGCCGCAAGTCCTGCGGAGAAGGTAACAGCGTGCTGTTCGGCGATGCCCACGTCAAAGAAGCGCTGTGGCAGAGCTTTATGGAAATATTGCAGACCCGTACCGAACTTCATCGCCGCGGTAACGGCGCATATCCTGCTGTCGGAATAGGCGAGGGACAGAAGCTTTCTGCCGAAAACAGCCGAGTAGCTGTCCTCACTGACCACATCGGGATTGCCCGTGGAGAGGTCGAAAGCACCCACGCCGTGATAACCCCCGGGGTTAGCTTCGGCAGGGGGATAGCCGTGACCCTTCTGTGTGTTGACGAGCACTACGGTGGGAGCGTTCAGCGCCTTTGCCGCCGCAAGACCCTCGTCAAGCTCCTCGATATTATGTCCGTCGATAGGGCCGACAAACTCAAAGCCCAGATCCTCGAACATCGTGCTGTGGATTATCATATCTTTCAGAACGTTCTTCGAGCCGCGGACTACTTTTTTTATGGGCGCACCGACGATAGGCGTGTTATCCAGCACGCGCTCGACGGCGGTCTTTGTCTTGTGATAGCTCTCGGTAGTGCGGAGGGTCGCCAGGTATTTCGCGGTCGCTCCGACGTTTTTCGAGATGCTCATCTCGTTGTAGTTGAGAATGATGATAAGGTTCGTGCCGCTCTTGCCTGCGTTGTTCAGACCCTCGAACGCTTCGCCGCCCGTGAATGCGCCGTCGCCGATAACGGCTACAGTGTGGTGCTTGTCGCCCCTGAGCTTCATGGCTGTCGCGATGCCGAGCGCCGCCGAAACAGAGGTCGAGCTGTGACCGCTGACAAAGGCATCATGAACGCTCTCGTCGGGGCGCGGGAAACCGCTGAGACCATCCTCGGTGCGGATGGTGGAGAATTCGGACGCTCTGCCCGTGAGCAGCTTGTGGGTGTAGGACTGATGCCCTACATCCCAGACGATCTTATCCTTCGGAGAGTCAAAGACCCTGTGTATAGAGATAGTAAGCTCGACCGTTCCGAGGTTTGAGGACAGATGTCCGCCGTTTTTCGAGACGGTCTTAATGAGCACTTCTCTTATCTGAGCCGCCAGAGCCGAACATTCCTCACAGCTGAGGGCTTTGAGGTCTTCGGGCAGTTTCATGGCGTTCAGATCGTATGCTTTTCTCTTCATGTTATCAATCCATGTTTTGCCTGTCAGCTTCTTCTGTGAAGCAGGCTGTCGGTGAGGTCGGCAAGGAACTCACAATCCTCGAACTGTTTGAGCACGATAAGCGCCTGCTCGGTCAGTCGGTCGGCTTCCTTCTGTGCGCCCTCGATACCGAGTGCGGTGACATAGGTGCTCTTGTTCTGTTCGCTGTCGCTGCCGATAGGCTTGCCGAGTTCTTCAAAAGTACCCGTAACGTCGAGGATGTCATCGACGATCTGGAAAGCTCTGCCGAGAGCGTCGGCATACTGAGCTGCGGCAGGTATCATATCGTATCTCCCCGCAAGGATAACGCCCATGACGCAGGCGGCTTCGATCAGCGCACCCGTCTTGTGGCGCTGCAAAAGGTCGAGCTCCTCGATGGAGATCTCTCTGTTCTCGGCGGCAAGGTCGATTATCTGTCCGCCTATCATGCCGCTGACGCCGACTGCCTTGGACAGTACGGAAGTGAGCATTACTGCGGTCTGTGCAGGGATGATCTCGCTCATAGCCGCGTCGGCAATTATCTCGAAAGCGAGGGTATTGAGCGCGTCGCCTGCGAGCAGTGCAGTCGCTTCGCCGAACTGCTTGTGGCAGCTGGGTCTGCCCCTGCGGAAATCGTCGTCGTCCATGCAGGGCAGGTCGTCGTGTATGAGCGAGAAGGTGTGGATGCACTCTATCGAGCAGGCAACATCCGCGAATTTGTCGGCGTCGCCGCCGCACATACGGCAGAATTCCAGCATCAGCACGGGTCTGAGGCGCTTTCCGCCTGCGAGCAGCGAATACTCCATGGCTTCGCAGATATTCTCGCGCAGGTAGGGCTTGTCAGCGGTCAGACGTTTCAGTGCTTCATTTATCTTATCGCAGTACACCCCGAGGGTGATATGTGAATTTTCGGTCATTATGATTCATCTTCCTTTATTTGTTCAGATGGTTTATTCCGATGCGGTACGGTTATCGGGTGCGAGTTTTTTAACAGTCAGCTCCGCCGACGCAAGGGCTTCCTTGCAGCTCTCGCCGAGCTTCACGCCCTCACTGTAAAGTGATATCGACTCCTCAAGCGACAGATTGCCGCTTTCGAGTATCTTTACTATCTCTTCGAGCCGCTTCATCGACTCTTCAAAGCTTGCCGCTCCGTTCATAGTCCATTCTCCTTTGTATGTATGCCTCTGATAACGGCCTCGGCGGTAAAGCCCGAGAACCGTATCTCCACCGTATCCCCTTCCGAAAGCTGTTCGGGACGGGTGACAGGCACGCCGCTTTTCAGGGTTATCGTGTATCCGCGTTCAAGAACGTTGAAGGGGCTCAGTGCCATGAGCTTTCCCGTGACGTTTTCAAGGCGGGCGTTTCTCTTCATAAGCTCGGCCGAATACGCCCTGCCGAGCCGTGCGCTGAGCCCTTCAAGAGCCGTCTTCGACTTCTCCAGGGAGTGGTATGGACCCGCGCTTGCGAGCCTGTAGCTGAGCCGTTCAAGCTCTGCCCTGCGGCTTTCGAGCTGCTTCTCAAATGCCGCGCCGAGCCTTGCAAGCTCTGCATCGGCGGCAGCTGTCAGCACCGAAATATCGGGAGCGCAGACCTCCGCCGCGGCAGTAGGCGTCGATTCGCGCCTGTCGGCGGCATAGTCCGCGAGCGTGGTATCTATCTCGTGTCCGACCGCGCTTATCACGGGGGTCACGCAGTCGGCTATCGCCATGGCGACCTCCTCGGTATTGAACGCGGACAGTGTATCGTAAGCACCGCCGCCTCGGGTCACGATGATGACATCGCAGCCGAAGCCGTCGGCTTTTCTGATGGTGTCAGCGATGGTCAGATGTGCGGTCTCGCCCTGCACCTGTGCGGAAAAAAAGAAAACCTCACCTACTGGGTAACGTCTGCGAAGCGTCTTGACCACATCATGTATAGCCGCGCCGTCCGCCGAGGTCACGAGGGCTATCCTCTTCGGCAGGGCAGGTATCGGCTTTTTGCGCTCGGGCTTGAAGATGCCGAGCTTTGTGAGCTTTTCTTTCAGCTCCTTCTGCTGCATGGCGCGGACGCCTTCGCCCACGGGCACTATCTCGGTCGCCGAAAGCTGATAATAGCCCCCCGCCCTGTACACGGCTATCTCGCCCGTACAGATGACCGTCGTGCCTGTCTGCGGCGTGAAGCCGAGCTTATCGGCGCGGGCTTTCCACATCACGCATTTGAGCAGCGCGTCCCCCT
Source organism: Ruminococcus sp. YE71 (assembly GCF_900119155.1). Taxonomy (GTDB): domain Bacteria; phylum Bacillota; class Clostridia; order Oscillospirales; family Ruminococcaceae; genus YE71. The sequence continues at coordinate 79,261 of NZ_FPIR01000005.1, forward strand.
CTCTCAGCGAGAAATAGACGTGTCCCGACGATGCGTTGCGCTTATATTCGGATATCTCGCCCTTGACCATCACCGACTTCAGGCGAATGTCGTCTTTCAGGCGGTGGGTAATGTAATTTGTGAGCTGTGAGACGCTGATAACAGACGGCATCAGACCAGTCCTTTCATAAATGCTGCGTATATCGCCGTGCCTGCGGCGTTGTCGCAGGAAAGCTGCGGTTCGGCAAAATCGGTGTCGGGTATGTCGCGAAGCATATCCGCGATGAGCTTGTCGCTCATGACTCCGCCTGCGTACATCACGGGCATTGCGCCGTACTCAGCGAGCGCCGCCTTTGTGAGTGCGCGTATCGACCTGCCCACAGCCGTAAGACAGAACCTTGCGATGAACGCCCTGTCCGCGCCATCATCCATGAGTTTGCGGCACTTGTTCTCGATGCCAGAAAGCGAACATTCGCAGCCCTTCATCACGGGCTTGTAGTTCACCTTTTCCTTGCAGGAGAGCGCCAGACGTTCGAGCTCCATTCCACAGGGGAAATCGAGCCCCAGCATCACGCCGCAGCGGTCTATCGCCTGACCCGCCTTGAGGTCGTTTGATCCGCCTATCCTGCGCACCGACAGGAATTCCTCGTCGGAAGGTTCGCACAGCAGCACATCGGTGGTGCCGCCGCTGACGTGGAACGATATGAAACGCTCGCCGTTCTTCACTCGGCCGAGCCTGTCAGCCGAGTAGAGCGCTGCGAGGATGTGACCTATCTGATGAGTGGTGGTGAAGCAGGGCACGCCCTTTGCCGCAGCCGCAGTCCTCGCCGCCGAAACGCCCACGAGAAAGCAGGGCATATACGACCCCTCGCGGCAGGAGGGGCGGTCGCTGACGCCGACTGCGCAGACATCGCTTATCTCACCGAGCTGTCCGATGAGTTCGGGCAGCTGCACCGTGTGATGGAACACCGCGTCGCTCTGACGGATGCCCTTGTCGCCCGACTTTACGGGCAGCAGCTTCTTCGCCTGACGGAGCTGACCCGTCTGTGCATCGAAATACGCGCAGGAAGTCGTGTAGTTCGAGGTGTCGATGCCTAAGACAGCCTTATCACTCATCGCCGTGTTCGCGTGCGAATGCTCCGAGCACGCCGTTGATGAACGCGATATCGGGCTCCTGCGCGAACTTCTGCGCAAGGATAACAGCCTCGCTTATCGCAACGTTCACGGGGACTTTCTCCTCGTAAACAGCCTCGTACAGCGCAAGGTGAAGGATGGCTATGTTGATCTTCGCGATACGGTCAACGCTTCTCTTCTTCGAGTAGCCCGAGATTATCTTATCGAGCTCATCGCGCTTTTCCCATACCTTCGACGCGAGCCTGAACGAACCTTCGCTGATGCGGAGATTGTCGTCCGCACCCTCTGCTTCCTGAGTCACCTCAAAAATATCCTCAAGGCTGTCGTCGCGGAACTGCTTTTCAAAATAGAGGATGAACGCACCCTCTCTGAGTTCGCGCTTTGATGCCATGTATTCCTTTTCTGCGTTTGCTTTATTATTTCCCATATTCTTCCTCTCCGACGTTTCAGACCGCCATATCCAGAACGTTCACATTTACTCTGGCAACCGTGATGCCGAGCACGTTCTGTACCTGCTCTTTGATGCTCTCCTGTACCTTTTCCGATGTATCCTTTGCAGACGCGTCCTGGCGCAGGACAATGCCCACTGCTACGGACAGCACATCGCCGTCAAGTCTGAACTTGACCTTGCCGTGATTCTCCTTGGCGAAAAGAAGTCTCAGAGGATTGTGTGCCGAGCTTGCGATGCCCACCACGCCGTCAACTCCCGAAACAGCCTTTTCGATGACCTTTGCGATAACGTCCTCGCTGACATACAGGCTGCCGTCAATGCTCTTGCTGATCTTATCCTTATCCATAGTACAATCTTCCTTTCTTGCAGATTCGCATTTGTGCATACTTTATTTGATTATAGCATAAATCAGCCGATTATACAATTACTTTTGCGTTAATTTTCTATTTGTTCATTCTTTATACACAAAGAAAGACTGTCCGATACGAAGGGTATCGGACAGTCTGTTATGTCATGCTTTTTCGTCTACATCGAAGATGCGTATCTTCTCGGCAGGGACGCTCACCTCGCTGAGAAGGATGTCCTTTATCTGGGCGGCTTCGGTCTGGATGAGTCCGCTGTCGGTCTGCACCACTACGTTGGCATTCTCGCCGTCGAGATAGACGACGCAGTCGGTGAAGCCTGCCGCACGGATAAGGTTCTCGACCTTGCTCTCCTTCTCGATGAGCCCTGTCATGGCGGCGGCTTCGGCGGCTGCTGCCTGCTGTTCCTCGGGGGAGCTGTCGCCGCCGTTCATGATGCGGGCGAGGGTCTCGGCGGCTTTGTCGCGGGATTCGGCGCGGTCGAGGCGTGCCTTCGCGAAGTAGTCGTCAGAGGCTTTTTTGTCGGCGCTGACCAGCTGTGCGTCGCCGTAGCTGATGCTCTTGCTGTCCACCTTGCCCGTGGTCTTCAGACCGCCCGAGGATGCGGACAGCGCATAGTTGACATACACCGCCGTACCGAGGACGAGGGTCATCCCTGCGAGAAGTATCTGCCTTTTCCCGATGATGACGCTGAGTCTGGGTCTCTTCTGTTTTTCCATGTTCGTTTCCTCCTGTTATGTTAGGTTTTTGATATGCGATTCATGCCGAGGGCTGGACGCTGATGCGGCCGGGCGGCAGACCGAGGACTGCCGAGACCACGTTCATCACACGCTCTCTTACCTGCGGGTCGGATGCGCCCTCACAGATGACGGCGACGCCGCCTATCTGCGGAGCGGATATCTTGCGAAGGACGGGCTGTTTTTCACCGCCGCCGTCGGCAAGCACTATTTCCCCCTGCGAACGGTAGCTCTCGCCCGTGCCTTCGGTGCGGCGGTCGAGGTCGCTTTTTTCGGCGTAGACGTACTCTTTCGTGCCCGTGACGCTTATCATGACCCGCGTCCTGCCAGCGCCGCTGACGTGTGAGATGACCTCGGTGAGCTGACGTTCGATGTCCTGTTTGTAGAGCTCGGTCTCGTCGAGGGTGAGCTGTTCGGACGGCGTTTCGTCAGCCGCGGACTTCTTCGGAAGAATATCCGAAATGAGTATCAGCAGGATGCCTGCCATCCCCAGCACGAACACGAGTTTCAGACGCTTGTCACGGCTGCGGAGCAGTTTTTTTATCTGTGCCGTCATTTTACCACCTCTATCTCACACTCGCCGACCGAGCCGCGGACTGCACGCTCTGCGGCGGCTTCGTCCTGCTCCTCCGAAAGATAGACCGTCACCTTGTCGGCTCTGACATAATTATATTCATCCAGCGAACAGTCTATGACAAGCCACTCGGGAAAGATGCCTGCATCGTGAAGCGACGAGAGGGCTTTGTCTTCAAGGCTCTTGCGCGTCTGTTCGAGAAGGTCGCGCTCGAATTCGGCTGTCAGCGTCTGTCTGCTCTCAAAATGGGGCAGTCCCGATATGCCGCCCCTGAACGCCGCTGCTGCCGACGCTATCAGCAGAAGTGTGCAGACGAGCGCAAGCTCACGCTTCATCTTCGCAGGGGTGACAAGCTGCACCGCCGCCGAGATCACCGCACACATACACACCGTGAATATCACGCTCCGAAACATTTTTCCTCACCTCTGTATCCCTGCCGCCGCAGCCGTCACCACAGCGGTCGAAAGTATGAACATCATCCCGAAGCAGAGCACCGTGCTTATTGCCGCCGAGACTGCGTAGCCCGTCCCCGACAGCAGCTCCGAAGCCGCTCCCGCGCCGAGAAGGTCGGCTGTCACCTTTGAAAGTCCGAGCATTATCCGCAGGCAGATGAGGGTAACAAGCGGTCGTATCAGCATGAACGCCACCGCCGCTATCCCCACCGTGCCGACCCCCGAACGCAGCATCCCCACCCCTGCGCAGACGGTCGAATAGGCTTCCGAGACCGAGCCGCCGATTATCGGCACGAAGCTCGCCGCCCCGAAACGCACCGCCCTCGCAGCCGCCGTATCAGCCGCTGCCGAGGAAATGCTCTGTATCGCAGCCGAGCCGCCGAATACCGTCATCAGTGCGGTCAGGGTTATCCGCACGCCGCTGCCCACCGAAGCCGCCGCGTTGGAGAGTTTCAGGGTCGGGTTGACCGCCGCCGTGAAGCTCAGCGCCATGAACACGCTGAGAAAAGGCATCACGGCGCGTTCGGCGACGAAACCTATCAGCTCGGTCACGCCAAGCATCGCCGCATAGTAGCTGCCGCCCGTTTTCACACCGCCCGAAGCCGCCGTCACCGACGCGTATATGGGTATGTAGGACAGCATGAATTCGCTCAGACGCCGCAGGAAAACGCACACCCCCGTGAATGCTTCGCAGACTGCGGAGTAGATGAGTGTCACACAGCCGAGAACGCTCACCGTCCCGACCGCCGACGCTGTCTCGCCGCCTGCCGCCATGCTCTGCACCGCAGAGGAGACTATCAGCACCGCCGCTATACTGCCGAATATTTTCAGCGGCGACTTTAACGAATCCACAAAGGCGTTCTTAAAGCCGCTTATCAGGGACTGAGGGTCGAGCGAACCCGTGCCTGCCGATGCGCCGTCGGGAGATGCGGAGCGCATATCCTCTGCGGTCTCGCTGTCTATCGCTTCCGAAAGGCGTTCGGTCATCTCCTCTGCGAACGCCGAGGTGTCCTCATCAGCCGAGGCGGCGACGGGGCAGGTCACGGCTGTCAGCAGAGCCGCCGTCAGAAGTATCACTATCTTTTTCAGTCTACACATCAAGCAGCAACCTCACTGTTTCCGCAGCCGCCGTGAACAGCGGCAGAGCCGAGATAAGCACCGCAGCCCTGCCTGCAAGCTCCAGCTGAGAAGCGAGGGCGTTCTCGCCGCAGTCACGGCAGATATCGCAGCCGAGCTGTGTCACGAAGCATATCCCGAGACATTTGAACACGGTCAGCAGATATCCGCCGCCGACCGCCGCACCTTCCACCAGCCGTTCGGCGGCGTCGCAGAGGCTGCGGAAGTCGGCGGCGAAACGCGCCCCAACCATGCAGGCGGCTGCCACCGCACAGACCGCCTTTATCGGCGGCGATGCCTCAGACAGGACCCGCATGACCAGCGCCGAAGATATGCAGAACAATACCAGCTTTACTATCTCCACTTTTCAGAACCCGAACAACGTGCGCACCGTGTCGAACAGTTCGGCGATGCGCTCGATTATCATCATCAGCACCACTATGAGCCCTGCCAGCGCCGTCATCATCGCCTGCTCGTCGCGCTCGGCACGCTTGAGAAGCTGTACCAGCACCGCAACGATTATGCCGACCGCCGCTATTTTGAATATCAGCTCCAGCTCCATTTTTACGCACTCCTTATATCAGCATCACCGCGAAAAGAATACCGCACAGCACGCCCAGTCTGCGGGATAGTGACGCTTTCTTTTCGGCTGTCGGGCGCTCGGTCTCACGCCTGCGCTCGAAATAGGCTCTCACCGCCTTCAGCCGTTTCAGCTCCGACAGCCTGTCCGCCGAACCCACCTGCGAAAAGTACATTTTCAGACGTTCCAGGTCGGCGGATGTGTAGCCGTCGGTGTTGTCGGCAAGCTGTGAGAGGGTGTCGGACGCTCCGGAGCCTTCGGGCAAGCTGTCCAGAAAAATGGGCAGCTTGTCCGAGGTTCGGCGCAGCTCGTCCAGCATATCCCTCACGTCGGGGGCTTCGTGTTCCATTATCAGCTCCAGCTGCAACAGCAGGTCGGCGGTTATATCCAGCAGTCTTACGCCGCCCATGAACGCCGCCGCAAAGGCTTCCCCCGTGACCGCGCCGCACACTATCAGCATGAGCATACCTATCAGCTTCATTCTTTCAGGCGGCTGAATGAGACTACCCTGCCGCACATACTTCCCGTCCCGAGTATCGCCGCATAATCGAACACGCGCTCCTTTATGAGCCTGCCCGACGCTCTGCGGCGTTTAAGCGATTCGAGGTCGGGAGCGTGAGCGGTACAGACCAGCTTCACGCCAGAATTCACCGCGTATTCGAGGGCGGCTATGTCCTCTTTCGAGCCTATCTCGTCGCAGACCACTATCTCGGGGGAGAGAGTCCGCACCGCCGTCATAACTGCGTCGGCTTTCGGGTAGCCGTCGAAAACGTCGCATCTTGCGCCGATGTCATTCTGAGGGACACTGCCGCTCATACAGGCGAGCTCGCCGCGCTCGTCGATGACGCAGACGCGGTATCTTTCGCCCAGCCTGCGGCAGAGGTCGCGGAGCATCGTCGTCTTTCCGCCCGAGGGGGGCGACGCGATGATGAGGGATGCCGCACCCTCGGAAAAAGCCTGCTCATACAGCTTGTCCGAACACCCCGTCACCTGCTTTGCGATACGCAGCACCACCGAGGATATGTTCTTCACCGAGGTGAGTTCCCTGCCTGAAGGGTCGCAGACAGCGGTCCCGCAGAAGCCTGCTCTGCTTCCGCCCGAAACGGTTATCCAGCCCTGTGCCGCCTCCCGCGGATGAGCGTGTACCGAACCCCTGAACGCCGCCGTGAACACCTCTCTGACTTCCTCGGGCGAAACGCTCACGGCGCTTTCGGCGGAGTTCATCAGTCTGCCGTCGGAGGTTATGAAGTACTCCTTCCCGTAAAGCACCGCCGAAAGATACCGCCCCGAGCGGAGCCGTATCTCGGTCATTTTGCCGCGTTCGGCAGCCGCCACGCTCATCACCGCGTCCCGAAGACGCTCGGGGAGAAGCTCGCAGACCTGTGCCGAAGCCGTGTTTGTTTTTACCATCCAGCCCACTTCCTTTCGCATAGTAGAATATATGCGGACAGGCTGAAAGATATTACTGCAAATTCACGATACTTTTCGCACCAAATCACTTGAAATTTCTCTTGATATGTGTTATAATATTTTTGTATGTTATTTTTTTATATAAAGGAGATATTATCATGCAGAATGAGCTGACAACAGAACAGAAACAGGTCCTCGACACCTGCCACAAGGTGATACGGGAGATCAAGAAGGTCATCATCGGCAAGGACGACATCATCATCAAGGTGCTGCTTTCGATACTCGCAGGCGGTCACGTCCTTATCGAGGATATCCCCGGAGTCGGAAAGACCACACTCGCCATCGCGCTGTCAAAGGCGCTTTCCCTCGACTACAAGCGAGTGCAGTTCACCCCCGACGTACTGCCGACCGACATCACGGGATTCATGACCCTCAACCGTGAGACAAACAAATTCGAGTACAAGAAGGGCGCGGCTATCACCAACCTCTTCCTTGCTGACGAGATCAACCGTACCTCCTCGAAAACGCAGTCGGCGCTTCTTGAGATAATGGAAGAAGGCAGGGTAACGGTGGACGGCACTACATACGACCTCCCCGACCCGTACATAGTCATCGCAACACAGAACCCCATCGGTTCAATCGGTACGCAGATGCTCCCCGAGTCGCAGATGGACAGATTCATCGTCAGACTTACGATGGGCTACCCCTCGCTGCAAAATGAGATAGATATGCTCAAATCCAAGCAGCGTCAGGTCTCCACCGACGAGGTAATGCCCGTGGCTTCCGCCGCCGCGCTCGCAAAGGCGGTCAGGGTCACCGACGAGGTTTACGTTTCCGACCCCGTGTTCGAATACATCGCACAGCTTGCAGCCGCTACGAGAAAGCACCCGTTCATAAAGCTCGGTCTTTCGCCGAGAGGTACCATCGCACTGCTCAAGATGACAAAGGCGACAGCTCTTCTCAACGGCAGAGACTTCGCGCTGCCCGACGACACCCTCTACGCTTTCAACGAGGTCTGCGGACACAGGATACTCCTCAACTCCAAAGCAAAGCTCAGCGGTGCGGATGTGAGCTACGTCCTCGGCGAAGTGATAAACTCCGTTCCCGTTCCTAAGGTAAGGGCGTAAGGAGCGAGGGCATGGTATTCGTATACATTCTTCTGCTCATCATTTCGGTGTTTTTCTATATACTCTATGAGGGAGTCATCTCCCTTATGCTGCTGTGCTTTCTGGTGCTGCTGCCGACGGTGCTCATCATCTGCGGTCTTGCCGCAAAGTCGGGCATCAGAGCCGAGCTCGCACTTCCGCTGAACTCGGGCAGCGCGGGTCAGAACATACCCGTGAACGTGAACATCACCAACCACAGCATTATCCCCGTGCCCTGCGCCGAGATAACTCTCAGCTACATAATCTCGTCCTCGGGCAGCAGGGAAAAGGTAAAGATAAGCACCCCCATCTTCCCGAAGAACACACAGCGGCTTGAAACGACGTTCAGCTCGGCACACCTCGGCAGCGTTGTGGTGAAGGTCGAGAAGATAAAGATATTCGATATACTCAGGCTGACGAGAATGAAGCTCTCGAAAAAACAGATAGCCTGCACCAACAACGAGATAATGATACTCCCCGAGACACTGGAGCTTGCGAACCCCGTCCACGACTACTCGGATTCGGGGCTCGACAGCGACGTTTACTCGCAGGACAAACCGGGCGACGACCCCTCGGAGATATTCGCGCTGAGAGAGTACGCCGACGGCGACAAGCTCTCACGCATACACTGGAAACTGACTGCAAAGACCGACACCCTCATGGTGAAGGACTACTCGCTGCCCCTTGCGGATTCCTGTCTGCTGTTGGCGGACACCTACATCCCGAACGATATGCCGAAGGGCTCGGACATATACGACACCATCATACAAATGACGGTCTCACTATCGGCTCTGCTGAACAGCAACGAGATACGCCACCGAGTGGCAGGCTACAGCACTGTTACCGAACAGCTTGAGGAATTGCAGGTCAGCGACGACAACTCGATGATAGCTTCGGCTTCGATGCTGCTCAAATGCGGCACGCCCGACAGGGGCGACCTGACGGTCATCACACTGACTTCCGAGGAATTCGGGCAGGCAAGGTTCGGACACGCGGTGCTGATATGCGCTTCATGTTCGGACGCGGCCGCGGAATCGCTCACCACCTCGGGCATAGCGGGAAGATACACCATCCTTGTCTGCACTTCTGACAGGGACAGGGTGACGCTCCCCGATACCGAATGCGAGACATACATAGTAGAACACGACAGTGCCGAGCAGTGCATTTCCGAGCTCAGCCTGTAAGGAGAAATAGAAGGAATGAGAAGAAAGAAAAAAAAGGCTGCTTCCGACGGCAGGATACAATGCAAAAACGGTATCTCGCTGAAGGGAGACATAAGCTTCAGACTGAACGGCAGACCTACGTCGTTCTTTGCGCTGATACAGTTCGCAGTTACTGCGGTATCGGCGTTCTCGGTACTGTTCATGCTGGAGAGCTTCCTTAACGGCGAGAGCGGCAGATACTTCATATCCAACACGACCGCCGTCAGCATGGCGATATTCATCACAGCTTCGGCTGCCGTCATCTCGACTATGCAGCAGAGGTTCTTCAAGGTGCTGGGAGTCGCGGTACTGGCTGTGAACGCGGGATATATCACCTACAACATATCATCGGCGGTCAGGGGATTCATGATGACCGCCTATCTCTACAGCAAGAGGGCGAGCTTTTCGACGCCGCTGTTCGCACATGAGATAACCCATGTGACACAGGCCGACCTTGAAATGTTCTTCCTGGCGGCGGCATTTCTGGTGACGCTCACCATCTCCACCTCCTGCATTTACTTCATCAACTTCCCGCTGCTGTTCATCGAGACTTTCCCGATGTTCGAGCTGGGTACTTTCTGGGGCTGGGAGCCTTACATATGGACTACTGTCGGCATGGTCGGCTGCTGGGTCATCGTGCTCTCGCTCAGTCTCATCAACCACACCACCCGACGCAAGAACAGCGGCAGCACTTTCGCGGTCTACCTGCGGAAAAAGACCTACTACCTGACGAACGACGACCTCAAACGGCGGTTCTTCACGTCGGCCTCGACCTTCACGGTCATCGTCATGGCGCTGGTGTTCACCGTTACGGCAGTGTTCGCTTCGGTAACCGACAACTACCGCCCCGACAGCTTCAGGGAACTGAGGCGAAATCTATCGCTGGGATTCAGGGACTTCACCAACAACGTATCGGAGAAGATCGAGAACGGCGGTCTGGAGATACCCGGACGCAGCAAGGCGGTGGGCGGCACCAACGGCGGCAAGCTCGGACTGTACAACGAGATACAGTTCAAGGGCACGACCGCCCTCGGAGTCACTGTGGACGGGCCTTTCACAAAGCCGATGTATCTGCGCGGCTACTGCGGCGAAAAATACCGCGACAACTGCTGGGATCCCCTCAAGGCCGACAAGGACGTTCTTGCGAAGTTCAAGGTCAACAGCAATACCATCCTTGACTACGGCTACCTGCAATACAAGGGTTCGCCAAAGGTCGATTCGGGCAAGTTCAGCGATTCAAACAGCCTGAAGATCACCTGCGTGAACGCCAACGATGACCTCATCTACGCCCCCTACAGCACCTACTACACGGGCACGACGGTGGCGAAGGAACAGGACTTCGACGGAATGATCTCGCCCGAGAAAAACAAGAAACGCTACGAGACCATATACGCTCAGCCCTCTTTCGACAGCTGGGATGAGTGTATCTCTCAGCTCATTGACTATGCGGTGGGCGGTTACTACAACGACGCCAACACTTTCTACGACAGCTTCGTGTACGACAAGAGTTCGGAAGCCTACCTGAACGTTCCCGAATCGCTGAGACCCACCCTCGACGCGATCATCAATGAGATCGGCATCGACCCTGCAAACGACTCAGTGCTGACCAAGCACGAGAAGATCTGCGAGTATTTCAGGTACAACTTCACCTACGATACTGCGCCGGGCGTCACACCCGAGAACGAGGACTTCATAAAGTACTTCCTCACCGAACAGAAGAAGGGCTACTGCACCTACTTCGCTTCGGCAGGCGTTATGCTGATGCGTGAGCTGGGAGTCCCTGCGAGATACGTAGAGGGCTATGTTATCGAACCCGAGCAGTTCAATCCCGACAATCTCCGCATAGGTGTCACCGACCGCTGCGCTCATGCGTGGTGCGAGATATTCATCCCGGGGTACGGCTGGTATCCCATGGAGTTCACCAACAGCTACGTGGACAACTACAACCCTAACCTCACCGACAGGGAACGCAATATCGTCAAGGACGAAAGCTCCAGCAAGCCCGAGAAGAAGAACGACAGCAGCTCGAAACCCGCTGTGAACAAGCCGAAGGACAGCAGTTCTTCGATGGCGGATATTTCCGCTTCGCCGTCCTCTGTCAAGGATATGAACCAGAAGCCGAAGTCCTCGGGCACGGGCGGAAACGGCAACGGTCACGGCCCCGGCACGGAAGAGGGTTCGCCCTTCACAATCAGCAGGACGCAGGCGGTATACATCGGCGCGATGGGCTTCGTTATACTGGCGGCTCTGGTGTGCATCGTGGTGCGCCGCAAGAGCAAGCTCGAAAAGCTCGAACGGGCGGTCAACAGCAGGAACAGCACCACTTCGGTCATCAGCTGCTACACCGCATTTCTCGAATACATCGCACTGCTCGGCATCGACATGGGGGACAACCTCACCGACGTGCAGCTCTCCAAACGGCTCAGCGGCGACCTCGAAAAGTGGTCTCCCGGGCTCAGCAGCAAGTTCATGGAAGTCTCCGAACCTGCCATCATCGCCTACATGAGCAGCGCCCCCGCCACCGAAGAGGAGGCGGCAAGGTCACGCACAGCCCTCAAAAACGCCCGCACCGAAATCTACGATATGCTGACCACTTCCAAAAAACTCAACGCCAAATGGCTCTGCGGACTGTACTGATTTTTGTACAGTTGATCCCGAGTTTACCGAGGTCACCCCAAGAATAACAGCAGGCAACAGCAAAAAAGATACCCGTGAGGAAAAGATCCTCACGGGTATTTGTTTATTTCTTTATGGTGACGCCGTATTTTTCGCAGAAAGCGTCGATATCGTCCTGTGCACGTACAAGTTCGGTGTATTTCAGCTTTCGGGTGTTCGGGTCGAAGAAACCGATGGTCTTTTCGCCCGTGCAGGTGCTCGACTCGATGCGGACTTCAAGACCCTCGCAGTCGGCGGGCGGCTTGCGCGGCTTGTCCTTTCTGAACAGGCTCATGTCATTCTGCCGAATCGAGCAGCTTCTCAGCCTTGAGGGCTATCGCGCACTCAACTCTGTGGCGCTCGATCTCGCAGGAAAGCTCGTGAGAAGTGCGGATGTCGCCCTTGTAGAGGTAGTTGTTCGCGTTGCAGCCGCCCGAGCAGTAGAACTTAGCCCAGCAGTCGCGGCAGGCAGGCTTGGAGTAAACGTGGGCGCTGGCGAAGTCGTTCTTCATGGCGGTGTCAAAGCTGCCGTCGTGGACGTTGCCCATCTTATAATCGTCGATGCCGACGAACTGGTGGCAGGGGTAGATGTCGCCGTCGGGAGAGATAGCCACATACTCATTTCCGCAGCCGCAACCCTTGAGACGCTTGATGACGCAGGGTCCCTGATCGAGATCCATCATGAAGTGGAAGAAGTTGATGAACTTACCCTGAGCGGTGATCTCGCGGATCTTGTTGGCAAGGCGGTCATACTCCTCGAAGATGCGGGGCAGGTCGGCAGCGGTGATAGCATAGGGCTCGGTCTCGGGGGACATTACGGGCTCAACGCTGATCTGCTCGAAGCCCTCGTTGTAAAGGCTCATCACGTCCTCGGCGAAATCGAGGTTGTACTTGGTGAAGGTGCCGCGGACATACCAGTCCTTGTCGCCGCGTCCTGCGACCAGCTTCTTGTACTTGTCGATGAAGATGTCGTAGGTGCCCTTGCCGTTGACGGTCTTTCTCACGCGGTCGTTTATCTCGCGTCTGCCGTCAACCGAAAGAACGACGTTGTACATCTCCTTGTTAAGGAACTCGGTTATCTCGTCGTTGAGAAGGATGCCGTTGGTGGTGAGGGTGAACTTGATGTTCTTGTCGTGGAGCTTTTCCTGCTCGCGGGCGTACTCGACCACCTGCTTTACGACCTCAAAGTTCATCAGCGGTTCGCCGCCGAAAAAGTCTATTTCGAGTGCCTTGCGGTTAGCGGACTTCTCGATAAGGAAGTCTATCGCCTTCTTGCCCGTCTCGAAGCTCATGAGCATCCTGCCCTTGCCGTAGTCGCCCTTGCTTGCGAAGCAGTAGTCGCAGCGCATATTGCAGTCCTGCGAGATGAGCAGGCAGAGCGCCTTGACAGGGGACGCCACCGACGTCTGAGCGTACTTCTCGTAGTCGTCCTCTGAGAAGAGTATCTTATCGTCGGCAAGGGACTTCAGCTCGGCGTAGACCTCGCGGATATCCTCCTCAGGGTACTTGCCCAAAAGCTCCCTGACTGCCGCCTCGGGACATTCGTCGGTGAGGGGCTCGGTCACATAGTCGAGCAGGTCGTAGGTCAGCTCGTCGATAACGTGAACGCCGCCGCTGTTGACATCAAGAACGAAATACATCCCGTTCTGTATAAATTTATGTATCATAAAAACCTCCATAGAAAAAAAATGTGACATTCAAGGAATGTCACATCGGCTGTTCTGTTTTGCTGCTTAGTCTTCCTTAGCGCACTTCTGGTTAGCAACAGTGCAGGAAGTCTTGCAAGCCGACTGGCAGGAAGCCTGGCAGTTACCGCAGCCGCCCTTTGCAGCGCTCTGCTTGAGGTTAGCCTTATTGATGGTCTTGATATGCTTCATGGTTCATACCTCCAATGTTTATTTTCTCTATTATACCATATTTCGGGCAGTATCATATTAATATTTTGTGAACGCTGTATAAATCTTCTTTTTCGATTCATTTCAGCCTGAACCGCGTGCCGCCAGAATTCACTCCGACGATGCCGCCCATCCCCGCCGAAACGAGCGATATGACCAGCTTTGTGGTCGCCGAGAATCCGCCTGCCGCACCTGCAAAAACGTAGGAACAGACAAATATCACCCCGAACACCCCGAGTCCGCAGAGCAGACCCATGAGCAGACCGTTCTGACGGCGTCTGCGGGAAGCCACGTATCCTCCGACGTATGCGCCCACCGCAAGCGCCGCCGAGGTCAGCACCGAGAGCACCCTGTCGCCCACATCGACCTTCGTTATCACGAACCCGATAAGCAGTATCACCGCGAACAGAGCCGCCGACCCTGCCGCTGCCGAGAGCACCGCCGTAAGAAGATTTTCCGCTGCCCTGCTGCGTCTTTTTCTCATCGCTATCACCTCATAGGATAATATGCGGCGTGAGCGGAGAATATGCAAAAAAGCGTCCCCGCAAAGCCAACGGGAACGCTCTATGTGTGCCGTGAACGGCTTACTTTCTCTTTCTTGCAACAACGAATACGCTTGCTGCAACTACCATCATCGCACCGCCGATGCCTGCCGCGCTGCCCGTGTTAGCAACGCCTGTGCCTGTCGTCACGCTTGAGGTGGAGCTTGTGCTGCTCGAAGAAACCGAGCTTGTCGCGGAAGAAGTTGAACTGCTGTCAGCCTGCGAGCTGCTGTCGGCAGCGGAAGAGCTGTCGGCAACGGAGCTGCTGTCTGCTACAGAAGAACTGTCAGCCACGGAAGAACTGTCAGCCACGGAAGAGCTATCGGTTTCGGAAGAACTGTCGTCTTTGCTGACCTTCTTCACCTTGAGAGCAAGCTTCTGCATATCCTTGGTGTCGGTAACGGTAAGACCTGTATCGCCCACCAGCTCGTACTCATTACTGTCTATCTCAACAGTGTAATCGCCCGCGGGGATGTTGTAAAGAGTCAGACCCTCGGTGCTGTATTCCATGTGAGTGTCAATTCGGTAACCTGCCTGCTTTGCATTGATACTGCCCGAGGTACAGTTCATGTAGCGGAATCCGCATCTGAAAGGCGCATCCTTCTTAGCCCAGATATAGAAGTTGCCTTCGTCATCGGGAATGCAGGCGCTGATGACAGCGTTGTTCTCGAAGCAGTAGGAGAAGATGTTGTCCTCACCTGTTACGGAATCGGGAACGGTGGTTTTGAGATTATAGTTTTTATCGTAATATGTCAAATTGAAATCATCATCAATACCAAGGTAGCTCAGAGCATACTTTGCGGGAACTTTGATCTTTACGTAAGTCTCGTCCTTATCGGAAACGAAGATTTCCTCGCTGTATACATTGGAACAGCCCATATGCCATACTTTGTACACACCCGGGTCGACATCGAAGGTAAGCGTCTCGCCGACGTGCTTACCGAAAACCACACCTTTTTTGAGCTCGCCTCCAATTTTAAGACCGGGGTAAGCCTCAGCATTATCGAGACTGGCCCAGGAATAAGTGTCATTCTTGCCTGCGTAGCTTTCATCTACATATACAACGACCTTGCCTGCGGGAACGACCATCTCGTCCACGACATCGTAGGGAAGCAAGGAGTCGTCGCTGACTAAGTACGAACTGTTGAGTCCGCAGATGAGCTTATTATAGTATGCCTTGTCGTTCTCGGCATCGTATACGTAGGTGTACGACTTATTACCTAACTCATTGACAGAGGGGTATTTTCCGAAATCGAACTCCTTTGAGAGATCGATGGGGTCGGCAACAGTGCTGAGGGTCGAATATTGGTACCAGCTGTCATCGGTATAGCTTGAGATATCAATGGCATCCTTAATGGCTATTGAAGCGAAATTTTTTGCGCCGCCATTCCAGGTCGCAACAGTTTCGCCGTTCTTTTTCAGAGAGAAGGTCACGTCCGAAAGGTCATAATCGCCTGTGTCGGAAGTGATGTTGAGGTAAGGCTTATTTACCTGAAAATCCTTCTTACCGAAGTAAGAGTAGCCCTCGGTATTCTTGTCGTAATCAGCAAGGTCAAAGTCATATGGCAGAGCGTTGGCGGAAAGAGCCATGCCCGAAGCGAGAGCAGCTGCCGAAAGACCTGCGATGATCCTTTTTACAGTTTTCATGTTCGTTTTTTCCTTTCTTGAGCCTGAATGCGAATGTCGTTCGCAAACGTTTATATATTGGCATTTTACCACAATTTGTCCCGATTGTCAATAACCGAAGCGCTGCAATTATTAACATATCATAAAGAATAGCGTCCCGCCAAAACAAAACGGGACGCATATGAAGATCATTTATCGAGTATTTCTTCGGCGTATTCGCGGAAAGCCCTGCAAATCTGGGGCTGCGTGAACACGAAACTCGCTTTCGGTTCTATCAGCGTGTTAAGGACCACCCTGTCCTCGCAGATGATGAGCTCGGAATCGTCGAGGGTATAGGCGCTCAGGATATTGTCGGGACGGGACTGGTCGAGGGTGTAGTTCATGATGCTGCGGCTCTCGGCAAGCAGCATGGCGAATGAGCTCTGGTGGAAGCTGATGGACGCATCATCGGTTAGGTAGTAGTAGTTGCACATATCCTCGAAGCCCTTGACGCAGCAGGACACGACGCATCCTCTGTCGGGGTCGATGAAGATGGTGTGGACGAATCTGTCGCCGCCTTTTTTGATGCAGTAGTACGGCTCGATAAGTCCCGAGATGTACAGAGGAAGCCAGCTGTTTATCGCGGACAGCAGCTCCGAAGCCTTAATCTCGCAGTTGTGTATCAGCTTGAGTTTGATGCCGCTCTTGACGCACTGATTTATGAGCGACAGCCAGATGGGACGGTACTCGCCCGACAGCCACTGGAGGTCTCTGTCGGAGTACATCCAGAGTTCCCTGCTGCCGCTGCGGACAGCAGTTCCGATGAATTTCACCATAGCGTTGCGCAGTCCCTCGGAGCCCTTGTAGACCTCTCGCACGTCGTTTAGCACGTTTTCGGTCACAATGTCCTCAAACTCGGGTATCTGACCCTCAAAATCGCTCGGGCAGACCTTTATGCACTCGATGAGCTGACGCACCGCAAGCACATCGGAATCAATGCCGCTGCTGAGCCATCTGACGATCTGCGAGGCGGCATTCTGCTCGGTTATCGGCTCCCCGAAGGACAGGAGCTCGCCCAGCCAGCCCAGCTTGTTCTGTTCGATGAGTTTTGAAGCGAGGGCGCTGCTGATATTGAACATCAGCTTCGAGCCTGCCTTAGGCACGCGCTCTCCCCTGCGGAAGCGGCTGATATACGACGCGTCGATGCTCAGCGCCTTGCTCAGGCGGCTGTTGGTGACATCGGCGAGCTTCATCAGGGCATCCAGCTTTTTGCCGAACACGGCAGCCTTATCGCGTTTGACTATCGAAGAAAGCTCTCTCGGGAGCTGGGGAGGACGGTCGTCGAACAGCCACTCGATGAGCTGTTTTTTTATGTCCGCACTGTTTCCCGTTCCCACGACAAGACAGAGCAGTTCGATAGTGCCGCTGGAATCGGCAAAGGCACATATACCGTCCGCGAGCTTGCTTATGGTAGGGCTCGTTCTGGGCGGCAGTCTCGCGCCGCTTTTGAGGCGGCTTATATTCGACGGTGAACATCCTGCACACCGCGAGATCTCGGTATTATCGGTATTGAGCAGGTCAAGCAGGAAACACAGCTTTTCACTCAGCATTTTCTCACGCTCCTTCCATATCAGTATCCCGACCCGGCTTTCTGTTATTAATCTGAAAACCGATGCTTATTAAAATAATAAACGGGATTAGGTATTAATTTATTATCATTTGTTATATTATAGCATATATTGCACACATTACGCAACCTTTTGGCATGATTTTGTCAATGACAATTGTATACAAATCGTTAAGCCAGAAATATTTTCTTCATAAAAAAGATCATCCGTGTTATTAAAGAGACCGAACGGCAATTGTCATCACCGTTCGGTCTCCTTACGCAAAATGTATTAAAATATGGGGAACTAACTCTCTTGCTGTCTCACTAAAACGATTATACCGCATTATTCCGTATTTTGCTTGCCGAAAATTGCGCTGAGCTACCCAAATATTGCTATATTCGCATAATGTAACAATAATCACCCACCCAATCGCAATAATCGGTTTGCGTTTTTATTTTAGTAATATTATAATTAGTATAGAATGAGATATCTGTCGTTTTCGGCACAGATGTCCCGACAGATCCACAGTTCCACGGAGGTGTCCTAAATGGAATTTTCACAGCTATGGCTCGGGATAAAGCCTTTGAAAGGATGCAGCATCAAGACCATCTCCATCGTCTGCAAGGAGCACGTAGAACAGGCGTGTGCGGCTGTGTGGGAGCTCAGGAACGAGCTTTCGGAGCTTCTGCCTGAGGTTTCCTTCGTCAGGGGCAGCGCCGATCTCAGCATCAAGCTGTCGATCGCGCCCCTCACCGAGCCCGAGAGCTACACCGTCACCTCGAACGGGACTTCGGCTTCGGTCACGGGCGGTTCGGGCGTGGGGATACTCTACGGAGTTTTCGCCCTGCTGAGAGGGATACGGCTGTACGGATTCGGCGAGTTTGAAGAGTGCGGGTCACCTACCTCGCCGCTGAGGATGCTCGACCACTGGGACAATATCGACGGCAGTATCGAGCGCGGTTATTCGGGGCGGTCGTTCTTCTTTAAGGACGGCGAACTTCTCATCAACGAGAGGACGGTCACATATGCGCGTCTGCTGGCTTCGGTGGGGATAAACGCCTGCGCGATAAACAACGTCAACGTCCGTTTCGGAGCCGAAATGCTCATCACCGAAAAGTACTACACAAAGCTGACATCGCTGATCGAGCTGTTCGGACGGTACGGGATAAAGCTCTACATCTGCGTGGATTTCTCCGCACCCATATCGGTGGGCGGCATCGCCACCGCCGACCCACTCGACCCTGCGGTGCAGTCCTGGTGGAGCGAACACTGTGCGAAGCTGTTCAGCCACGTCAAGGGACTGGGCGGTTTCCTCGTCAAAGCCGATTCCGAGGGTCGGCCGGGCCCCTACGCCTACGGACGCGACCACGCCGACGGGGCGAACCTTCTCGCGAAGGCGATAGCGCCCTACGGCGGAAAGGTTATCTGGAGAGCCTTCGTCTACAACTGTTCGCAGGACTGGCGGGACGAGAAGACCGACCGCGCCTGCTCGGCGTACGAGACCTTCAAGCCCCTCGACGGCAGGTTCGAGCCGAACGTCATCTTGCAGGTCAAGAACGGCCCGATGGATTTTCAGGTGCGTGAGCCCGTGCATCCGCTGTTCGGAGCGATGCCTAAAACCAACCTCATGGCGGAGCTTCAGCTCACGCAGGAGTACACGGGTCAGCAGAAGCACGTCTGCTGTCTGATTCCGATGTTCCGCAGTTTCCTCGATTCGCGTACCTGCTGTGACGCCGAAAACGACTCGGTGGGCGATGTCATCTGCGGTATCTCCGCGGTCTCGAACACGGGAGACGACTTCTGCTGGACGGGCAGTGAGCTTGCGGCGGCGAACCTCTACGGCTTCGGACGGCTGGCTTTCGACCGTTTCCTCACCGCCGAAAAGATCATCGCGGAGTGGTGCGCACTGACCTTCGAGGACGAGCTTGCGCGGCGGGTCACTGCCGAGATACTGCTCGGTTCGCACAAGGCTTACGAAGCCTACACGGTTCCGCTGGGTCTTGGCTGGATGTGCAAGCCGAACCACCACTACGGTCCCGACCCCTGGGGCTACGAATTCGACCGCTGGGGGACTTACAACCGCGCCGACCGAAACGCTGTCGGAGTTGACCGTTCGCACAGCGGAACGGGCTACGCTGCGCTGTACAACCCGCCCCTCGCAGAGGTGTACGACTCGGTGAACAGCTGTCCCGACGAGCTGCTGCTATTTTTCCATCGGGTGCCGTATGACCACAGACTGCACAGCGGAAAGACGGTCATTCAGCACATTTACGACGCGCATTTCGAGGGGTACGAGCAGGCGGAGCACTTCGCGGAGCTTTGGAAGACCCTCGAAGGCAGGATAGACGAGCGCACTTTCCGAAACGGCTGTGAGAGGTTCACAGAACAGCTCAGGTGCGCGAGAGAGTGGCGCGACATAGTCAACACCTTTTTCCACAGGCTGTCAGGCATCGACGACGAAAAAGGCAGAACGATATACCCGTAGATCACCAATTCGGTTGTGTATTGCCGCGAATGACGATTTACCGTACTGACTGCGTGATCTGCCGGGGAAAACCTTTCTGAAGAAAGGTTCTTCCCCAGACCCCTTTCCAAAGACTTCTGATTCTTTTTGGCAGGGGGCAGACGTTCTTTTAAAATGCGGCGAATATCCCCATTTTGCTATCTTTTTGGAAAAGCAGCTGCCCCCTGCCAAAAAGAATCAGAAGTTTTAGGGAGGGGGTTTGGGGGATGACCCTTTTTCAAAAGGGGCTCCCCCAATAAGTCACGCAGTCAGCACGGTAAATCGTCATTTGCAGCAATACATAACGAAATTGAGGTTCCGTAAAAAACAGACCCGAAAGCAGACGTCAGGGCGCTTTCGGGTCTGTTGTACGTATTTTCGGACATCAAACCGTATTATTTGCAGTGTTGTTTGCGGTGCGGAACAGCTTCCTGAACTCGGAAGGTGTACAGCCCTTTATCTCCTTGAACACGCGGTTGAAGGTAGTCAGGCTGGAAAAGCCCACCTGCATCGCCGCATCGGTCACGGACATATCCTCGTCAAGAAGCAGCAGCTCGGCAGCCTTGATGCGCCGCTGGTTCAGGTAGGTGATGAACGTAGTGGAGCTGTATTTCTTGAATATGCGCGAGAAATGGTATTTGCTGTAGCCTGCCAGGTCTGCCAGGTCGTCGAGCGTGATGTCGTACATATAGTTCTTCTCGATGTACTTGAGTATCATGCGGAACTTGTCGGCATACTTCTCGTCCTCGCCGAGACTTACGGCGCTGAGTTTGTACTCTTTTATCCTCGCCAGCATCGTGAGCAGCTTGATGTAGATATACACCTCGGTCACTTCGCCGAAGTCGGAATAGAGCGCGTAAATGTCCGCAAGGATGTTTGTCAGCGAGATAAGGAATTCGCTGTCGTATTCGGAATTGATGAGCACGGGCGTGCTCAGAAGCCCGTAAAGCTCGGACAATGCGGGATTGTCGCCGATGCTTCGGTTGTCGAACAGGAAGAACAGCCGCCTGCCTTTCTGCGCTTTCATCGAGTGGAGCGAACCTGCGGGGATGATAAGGATATCACGCTCGTTCAGCAGGTATTCGTTTCCGTCGCAGACCGCCGAGAAATGGTTGGTCAGCGGCATGATGATCTCGATGGCGTTGTGCCAGTGTACGGGATATTCTTCGTAGTCGATGTTGTCATAGATCAGTACGCTTCGGTTTTCGGTATAGTCAACAGTTTCATAGTCGCCGTCAAGATGTACTATCATAACGAATCGCCCCCCGATATTCAGATTTAATACATTATTGCGCGGATTTTTTTCTATACATCTTAAATTATACCATATTACGCCGATCATTTCAAGCAATTTTGTAAAAAATAGCGGAATTTTTCGTAAAAAAAGCAGTTTTTCCAGAAAAAAGCGCAACAAACGATAAGAAAAACCTATATCTTTGAGGTATAATTGAGATAAGAGACTATATCGGGAGTGATGGACATGAGTTTTTCGGTCATGAGGTATATCGCAGACGGGGCGGTATTGCAGTGCGGAGAGCCTTTTGAGCTGTTCGGACACAGCGAGCCCTCGGCTGAGGTCACGCTGACGCTGACGCATGGCGGAAAAGTGACCGCAAAAGTGACTTCGCGTGCGGACGACAGCGGCAGATTCACAGCGGTGATACCTGCTGTTTCGGGCGGTTTTGAGAGCTATGAGCTGGAGCTTCTCAGCGGCGGCGAACAGCTGTTCTTCACGGACATCCTGTTCGGCGAGGTGTTCCACATCTCGGGGCAGTCGAACATGGAGCTTCCGCTGAGGAGGACTTACCATCCCTTCAAGCCTTTTGAGCACCGCGAGTGCGGCTTTATCCGCGAGTTCAGAGTGCCCGTGGAGTGCTGTTTCACGCCCGACTATGAGGACGAGGACTTCCGCGGCGGCTATTGGATGAGAGCCGAGGGCGAGCAGATGCTCGGAATGAGCGGCGCTGGCTACTACTTTGCGCTGGTGCTGATGGACGAGCTGAAATGCCCTGTCGGTCTGCTGAACACCTCGGCAGGCGGATGCGCGATAGAGAGCCGTATGCCTGCCCCGATGCTTAGGGACATCGGCGGCTACGAGGACAGGCTCGGAAGCTATGCCGACCCCGACTTCATGAAAAACCGTGCCGACAGCGACGCCGCAGATATGCGCAGGTGGTACGAAACGCTCGGAAGGCTCGACAGAGTGGGGGAAACGGTCTTTGGCGAGGATTTCATTCCCGAAGGGCGGATGAACATACCGCTATATTTCCGCGAGACGGATGAGCTGAAAGGGTTCAGCGGTCGGGTGTGGATGAGGAAAAAGTTCGTCATCCACGAGAGCACCGAGCTTCGGGACGCGGAGCTGATACTCGGAAATATCATAGACAACGACCGCGCATACATCAACGGCGAAAAGGTCGGCGAAACGGGGTATATGTATCCGCCGAGATACTACCGCTTCGACCCTTCGGTGCTCAGACACGGCGAGAACACGGCGGTCGTCTGCATGGAGGTCAAGGGCGGCGACGGCGGATTCGTCCGCGGCAAGGACTACTGCCTGAAAGTCGGCGGCGAGGTCATCGACCTGTCGGGCGAGTGGGAGTACACCGCCGTCAGGACAGAGACGCTGAGCCCGTCGGTGTTCTTCCCCGAGCTCCCGATGGCGCTGTGGGCGGCGATGACCACGCCAGCATTCCGCGTGAACATCCGCGGTATGCTGTGGTATCAGGGTGAGACAAACACATGGCACCCCGAGAAGTACTTCGGGCTGTTCGCACGGTTCACGGAACTGGTTCGTGAGAGGTGCGGCAAGGAACTGCCCATCATCACCGTACAGCTCCCGAACTTCGCAGGTCACGGCGGGACGGTGGGCACGAACTGGGCGGTGCTGAGACTACAGCAGGAGAAATGCACCGAACTTCCGAACTGCGGCATGGCGGTGACAATCGGCTGCGGCGAGTCGAACGACCTGCACCCCATCGACAAAAAGACCGTCGGCGAACGGCTTGCATGGGAGACTCTGGAGCTGGTCTACGGCAGGAAGATGAAAGAAAAGAGCAGGTGCGTTTCGGCGGAGTGGTCGGACGGGAAAGTGACCCTGACGTTCAGCGCCGAGACAGAGCTCGTCAACTCCCCTGCCCTGTACTTCGAGGCGGTATGCGGCGGAAAGGCTGTTACCCTCGCCGCGGAAAAGACCTCGCCGCACACGGTGGTGCTCCCTTGCGCGGCTAAGCCCGAACAGGTCAGGTACGCTTTCAACGACGACCCCTCAGAGCCCGACCTGTTCAGCAGGGACGGTCTGCCCGTCGCGCCCTTTGTTTTCGACATCACTTGACTTCTGCAAAGAATCGTTGTATAATGGATAAAAACCATCACACGACAGATGCATAAAAAGCAAAGGAGGAACGAATGATGTTCAGGAACAACAAGGCTCTGGCGGCAATAATGTGCGCACTTGCGGTGAGTGCTTCCTCCTGCGGTTCGGTGGCGGAGAACGGCGAGTCGAAGAGCGAGACCACGACCACTGCGGCGACGGCCGCTCCGCAGACGGAGACCGAAACCGAGACCACAGCCACAGCCGCCGAAACGACCACAACGTCAAAAAACACCGAGCCCGAGGAAGTGCCCCCCGAGGAAAAGGACTCCGACGGCATCACCCCCTACACCGAAATAAAGCCCTGCATGAAGAACGGCGAGTTCGCGGCCGCCATGACGCAGTTCACGGCCGACCTTTACAGACAGACCACAATCTACGGCGAAAGCGTCGGAAAGGGTGCGCTGGCAGGCGAGAACGACCTTATCTCGGGGTGCTCGGCGATGCTTGCTTTCGGGATGTGCGCCAACGGCATGGACGGCAACACCCTCGAAGAAACGCTGACCGCCCTCAGGATGAAAGACCTCGACACCCTCAACTCCAACGCGGGAACGCTGATGAGCAAGTTTGAGGGGGAGGACGCTGTGATGAAAGCCGCCAACGGCATCTGGATAAACAGTGAGCATACCTTCAAGACCAAGCAGGATTATCTTGACTTCTGCGCGGAGAAGTTCAAGTCGGATGTGAATTTCAAGCCTTTCAACGACACGACCAAGGATGAGATAAACAGCTGGGTCAGCGACAAGACCCACGGCATGATACCGAGCGTAATCGACTCCTTCGACGACGATCAGGTCATGGCTCTGATAAACTGCATCTGCTTCGAGGACACATGGCAGGATCAGATAGAGGAAGAGAACGTCAACGACGGCATCTTCAAGGCTGCGGACGGCAGCGAGCAAAAATGTCAGATGCTCCACGGAGGCGAGAAAAGCTACAACAGCAACGATACCTTCGAGGGTTTCGTGAAGAAGTATTCCGACTCGGATTTCTACTTCGCGGCCATGCTCCCGTATGAGGGCGTGACCATCGACCAGGCGATAAACTCGCTGTCGGCGGAGAGCATCGCGGATTTCCTCTACCGAAAGAACGATAATGTAGATGTGAATTACCGTATTCCCGAATTCACATACGACTACGACACTTCCCTTTCGGAGAGCATGATGGGGCTCGGCTGTCTCGAAGCCTTTGAAAGCGGCAATTTCCACAAGATGCTCGAATACAGCGATGAAAACGGCGAGACGGTGAACATCTCCAGCTCTCTGCAAAAGACCCACATCGAGTTCGACCGCCACGGCACAAAGGCTGCTGCTGCGACTCATGTTGGTGTCACGGCTGCGGGGGCGGCTATCAAGCCCGTGCGCCAGAAAAAGACCATCGTGTTCGACAGACCGTTCATGTACATGATAGTATACCACGGCGAGGACGGAGATTTCCCCGTATTCATCGGCACGGTCAACAAGATATAACTGTACAGAAAATCACCCCGAAGCCGTTTCAGACTTCGGGGTGACGCTTTTTCTTCAAATATAGCACGGATACTCGGGGTTATCGAGCCGCGACTCGAACTCCTCAAGGGGCAGGGGCTTGTCGAAAAGGAAGCCCTGTGCAAGGTTGCAGTTGTTCTCGCGGAGGACCTTGAGCTGTCGGTGCGTCTCAACGCCCTCAGCCACACATTCGAGCCCAAGCTCGCGTGCCATTGCGACAACGTGCTTGAACATCACGCTGCGGGTGCTGTAGGGATCGTCCTTCTCGACGGGGAGAAAACTGCGGTCAACTTTCAGAACGTCCCACGGGATGTCGCGGATGAGGTTGAGGGACGAGTAGCCGATGCCGAAATCATCCACCGAGGTGTAGACGCCTTCCTGCTGGAGGCCGCCAACCACACGTTTCAGCGCGTTGAACTCGATGTCGGTGGTGGTCTCGGTAAGCTCGATCTCTATGTAGCGGTGGGGGATGCCCACGCTGTCGATAATGTTGGTGATGGTGCCGAGCAGGTCGGCGTTCATCATGTGCTTGCGCGAAAGGTTGACCGAGATTCGGACGACTTTCCTGCCCTCATCCAGCCAGCGGCGGATATCCTTGCAGACGTGTTCGAGCATATACAGGTCGAGACGGCAGATGTCGATGGTCTGTTCGAGCGCGGGGATGAAGTCCATCGGCGGTATGACCTCGCCGTCCCTGAACCATCGGCAGAGCGCTTCGGCACCGCAGAGCTCACCCGTATCGGTATTGACCTTCGGCTGGTAGAATACCTTGAATTCCTCGTTCCTGAGGGCTTCGGGGAAGAGTTTCTGCACGCGGCTGATACGCTCCTTGCGTGCAAGGAGCTCCTCGCTGAAATATACGATATTCTCGCCGCCGCTGCTCTGTGCGGAGTGCCCCGTCACGAGTATCTTTTCGAGCACCTCACCCTGGTCGTGGATGACCATCCCGTCGGGGATGACGAACACGCCCACCGACGAACTTACGATAACGGGCGTTTCGGCACTTTCATACCTGACGTTTGTCTCAGTCAGGTACTCCAGTATCGGGTCGAGGTTTTCCTTTCTGAAAAAAGCGATGAAATTGTCGCCGCCGAGACGGAACGTTCTGCCGTCCTCGCCGATGATCTTCGTCAGCCCTGCGAAATGGCTGTTCATTACCATGTCGCCTGCGACTCTGCCTATTTCCTGGTTGATAAGCCCGAAATGCCGCAGGTTGTAGTAAAGACCCACCATCCCGTCCATCTTGCCGACGCCGAGTTTTCCGTCAAGATAATGCCTGATACTGCGAAGATTCGGGTAGCCCGAGTCGTCGGTGAAGGACAGTTCCTCAACAAGACTGCGCAGTCTGTTGCGGCTGATATAGCTGACGGTGGAGCGCATGACGAGATCGACCTTGCGCAGCTCGTCCTCGTTCAGCGGGTCGGTATCGGGGGTCATATATACGTCCATCGTGACGATCGTCATGATACTGCTGACGATACGCACATGGTGAACGAGTTCATCCTCTTTGTGCAGGTCAAAACAGCACATCGTCTCGCCGACACCCATCATTTCCTCACGCGGATTGCGGTAGACCCTCGTCACGCCCTTTGACAGGCGAAACATCAGCGATATCTCTATCAGTATCTGCTCTATCCTTGAGACCTCCTGAGTATCGGTACCCGACATCTCGTAGATAAGCTCGGCGAACAATTCGTTAAATCTCATATCATTATTATAATCATCAGTCACTTCGATCAGCTCCCCTTTTTTTACGTGTTTGCCAGATAATTACAATCGATTCATTCTATATCTAATCATATTATAACATATTTTTCATAAAAAATCAAGTCTTTGGTAAAAAAATCAAATTTTCACTTAATTAACGCAATTTTCGGAGAAATCGAAAGAATTTCAGGCATAATTGACAAAAGCGGTCGGATGTGGTATCATATTAGAGAAAACTTTTTCGGAGGTCAGAGATGATGAGACTGGACGGATTCGGATTGCTGGTCAGGGACATGGGCAGGATGATACGGTTTTACAGGGACGTCCTCGGGTTTGAGATAAGCGAGAGCGAGGACACCTCGAACGTCTACCTGATAAAGGACGGCACACTGTTCCTGCTCTACGGCCGCGAAGATTTTGAAAAGATGACCCACAGGAAATACGAGTACCTCGGCGGAGTCAACGGTCATTCGGAGATAGCGCTCTACGTCGATACTTTTGAAGAGGTGGATGCAGAGTTCCGCAGGACGGTGGAAATGGGCGCCGAACCGATACTCGAACCCACCACCGAACCCTGGGGACAGCGTACCTGCTACATCGCAGACCCCGAGGGAAATCTGATCGAGATAGGCTCGTTCAACAGACCTTTCGGACGATAAAAAGAGAAAAGGAGTAATTGTTATGTTCAGAACTACCGCAAAGATCGAAGGCATGATGTGTACACACTGCGAGGCACACGTAACAAAGACGCTGACCGAAAAGCTCGGCGCACAGAAGGTCGAATCCTCGCACAAAAAAGGTGAGAGCATCATCATCTCAGAAACCGAACTCACACAGGCACAGCTCGAACATGCCCTCGAAGGCTCGGGCTACAAGGTAGTCTCATCCGAGTGCGCACCTTACGAAAAGAAAGGCCTTTTCGGGAAGAAGTGAGACTGAGCGTGGGGAGTGTGTATTGGGGGAAACCCTTTAGGAAAAGGGTTATCCCCCAAACCCCTTTCCTAAAACTTTTAATGCTTTTTGGCTTGTGGTGCTTCTTCCTGATTTTGTGCAGGTCGGGAAGAGCGGCGCTCTTCTCTTCAATTGTGCGTCACTTGCCAAAAAGACGTTCGTGAGAGCGTAACGCATCATTGAGCGTATTTTTCAAATGATCTCTCTTTAAGCGGTGATAATCTATCTTCCCGACCACACCAAACGATCGACATATTAAAAGTCTTTGGAATGGGGGCCGCCTTAGCTACGCACGGCAAGGGTAGAACCTTTCTTCAGAAAGGTTTCCCACGGCTGCGCAACGCTCCCCACCCTTTACAAACACAGCGTAATGTGGTACAATATAGTGGGTGATAAACTATGATAGATGTACTGATAGTTGAGGACAACATGGAGCTTTCGGGGCTGCTGACGGATTTTCTGCGCGACGAGGGGTACACGGTCTCGGCTGTTGACTCGGGGGAGAGGGCGTTGGAGCTGTTTGAGCGCTACGGCGCGAGGCTTGTGGTGCTCGACATCAATCTTCCAGACATCAACGGGTTTGCGGTCTGCTCGAAGCTCCGCGAAACGACTGACACGCCGATACTCATCGTCAGCTGCCGCACCGAGAAGGACGACAAGCTCAGCGGTCTCGGGCTGGGGGCGGACGACTACATCGAAAAACCTTACGATATCGACATCCTCATCGCGAAGATAAAGGGCATTTTCAAGCGGCGGTATCATCGGGACATGATGTCCGCGAGCGGTGTCACGCTGAATCTTGCAGACCGCACAGCATCCCTTGACGGGCGGCCTATCGAGCTGACTTCAAAAGAATTCGACCTGCTGGCGCTGCTCATCGAGAACAGGGGCAAGACGATGAAGAAGGAATACCTCTTCAACACCGTGTGGGGCAGTGACAGTGATTCCGAACTTCAGACACTGCACGTTCACATCAACCATCTGCGGCAGAAACTGGGCGACGACCCGAAAAACGCAAAGCTTCTGCTGACCGTCTGGGGCGTTGGGTACAAGTTCGTATGAAAGCCTACTACAGACTCTGCGCCGTAATTCTCGCGGCTGTGCTGCTGATGACCGCGGCGATAAACTATGTCATCATCGGGCATAACAGCCGCAGGAACGGTTTCTACCGCTACGAAGCCAAGCGGCTGGCAGATGACATCAACGACACGGGCAGCTACGACCTTGCGGATTATCCGCATCTTACGGGTGTTTTTTCCGAGAGCGAGGGCAGGCTCTATGTCTCGAACGAACCCTACGTCATCGTCGAGACTGACAAGGGGCTTTACCGCGTCGAGTATACCGCTGACAGTCAGAGCGGCGACCTGCTGCTCGTGACCGACCTGCTTTTCGGCGGATTTTTCCTGCTGACGGCGGCGATACTGCTGTACATCAGGCAGCACATCGTCCGACCTTTCGCAAGACTCAACAAAGTCCCGCAGGAACTTGCGAGGGGGAATCTTGCGGTGCCCATCCCCGAGGAGAAGAGCAGATTCTTCGGCAAGTTCACATGGGGTGTGAACCTTCTCCGCGAGACCATAGAGAACAGCCGCAGGAAAGAACTGTCATTACAGCGCGAAAAAAAGCTGCTGCTCCTCTCGCTCTCCCACGACATCAAGACGCCGCTGCAAGCCATCAAGCTCAATGCAAAGGCGCTTTCGAGGGGGCTCTACCGCGACGAGGATAAACGCCGCGAAGCCGCCGAGAGCATCAACGCCCGCGCCGATGAGATCGAGGGCTTCATGTCGCAGATAACTCAGGCGGCGAGTGAGGACTTCATGAGCTTTGAGGTGGTCATGGGCGAGGTCTTTCTGAGCGAGATGGTCACTCGCGTCTGCGAGCGCTACGTCGGGCAGCTGACGCTGACGGACACCGAACTCAATGTGGGCGAATTCTCCGACCGACTGCTCGCCTGCGACCCAGACAGACTTGCGGAATGCCTGCAAAACCTCATCGAGAACGCGATAAAATACGGCGACGGCAGACGCATCTCGCTCGGTTTCGACTGCGTTGACGGCTGCGAGCTCATCACCGTCACGAACACGGGATGTACCATCGAAGCTGCCGAGCTGACGCAGATATTCGACAGCTTCCACCGCGGCTCCAATGCGGACAAGGTACAGGGCAGCGGCCTCGGGCTCTTCATCTGCCGCAAGCTGATGACCCTCATGAACGGCGAGGTCTTTGCCGAGATCAGAGACGGATGCTTCTGCATCACCCTCGTGGTAAAACTTGCATGAAATTACGGCTGTACAGCGGTTTGCTGCACAGCCGTTTTGTCCTGTATTACAGGTCTGTCCTTATTTCCTCGGCAATATTCGTGCGGCTCATCATTATGAGCGCAGGAACATACGCCAGCGCCATGACAAGCATTATCACAGCGAAAAGAACTGCCGCGCTTTCTGCCATAAATGCAGTCTTGTTTTTCAGCAGATAGAGCAGGACACCGCCCTCCGCGCTGACCATATCATCGCCGAATATTTCGAGGATCAGCTGCGACAGTGCGCGCCCTGCGAGGGTGCTGACGACTGAGGTTATGACCGCGTAGAAACTGCTTTCGATGACCACCGAAGCCGTTACCTGACGCATGGACATTCCGCAGCTGCGCATCATCGAGAGGTCGCGGCGGCGGTTTATCATGTTCGCGCTCATGGTGCTGAAAATGTTCAGCAGCACTACCGCCGCAAGCGCCGCACCGAAGCCGAAGCCTGCTATTTTCAGCGCCTTTGAGCCGCGCTCGGCAAATGCGTCCTGAGCGGTGTAGTCAATGACCTCGGCATCGCCGTTCTCAAGCTCGAACTCATCATGCAGGAACGCCCTTGCCTGCGCGAGCTTGCTTTTATCTGCGTTGAGCTTGAAAGCGCCGACAACAGCCATTATGTTCCTGTTCTCGGCGAGCCTTTCATCCCCGGACTGTTTCAGGAAATCAAGCCTGCTTTCGATAGGTGCTATCGCCGTCATCCCGTAGCACCCCATATATTCGGGGAAATCGGTGCTGTATAAGCCTGCAACGGGAATGGATTCTTCGATCTTGAATTCCTCAGCTTTTTCAGCGTCATAGTGATTTGAAGTGATCTCGATACTGTCAATGTTCTCGTCCTTGAAGAGATTCACGTTCGGTACAGTTATGACCATGCCGTCTCTTGTCTTGTAGGAGCTGACCACTGAACCGTCCTTCGCAGCGGTCTCATCATAGAAGAAAAAGTTCTGACACAGGAGCACTTTGCCCGACGCGGCGAACTCGTCATAGGTCATGTCCGAGGTGATGTATTTATCGTAATCCTCACGCGGTATCATGACAATAGAAAGACTGTTGTCAGAAGCCGAATATTCGTATTTACTGCAAAAGCTGACGTACTCGTCCGAGAGCAGCTCGCTGATGTTGCTGTCTTGGCCGCGAATGTTGGTGATACATTCAGGGATCACCGTCTCGAAATAGCCCGTATCGCGGAGTTTTTCATAGGTGTCGTTGAGATACTTCGAGGACTGCTCGATGGTCGAGCCGTGATCGTTGTAATCCCAGATCTCCAGATCGTATTTGAACGGGACAGTGTCATCATCCTTCTTAGCGTATGCTTCCGCGATGCCCGAGATCGAGACGATGAAGATACCGCTCATTACCGCCGCGAGAAGTGTGACCGCAAAACGCACCTTCTGCTTCGAGATGCACTTGACTGCGAAGCCGAAGGGATAGCCGAACAGACGGCGCGAGATCCACGTCCTGCCGCCTCTTATCCTGCGCTTTGAGGAGCTGTAGCGTGCCGACTGTATCGGCGGCAGACGCATAACTCGCATAGCGTCGGCATACGCCGAGAAGAACACGCTGAACAACGCCACCGCGAAGGTTATCCACATGACCGCAGGTGAAAGTTCGAGGGTGAAGAACTCGTCGGAGATGCCTTCGCCGTAGATCGGGTCGAACACCGCGATGGCTTTTACTTTCGTCATGAGTATTTTTCCGATGCCTATGGCAAGTCCCACGCCCGCAGGCATGGCGACCAGCATATACATGGCGCACTCGAACATTATCATGGTGAATATCTGCTTGTCGGACGCGCCTATGGTCTTGAGGGCGCCGTACTGTTCGGTACGGTAGGCTGCGCCTATCTCGAAGGCGTTGTTGATGATGAGCCTTGCAAGAAATGTGAACAGCCCAACCACCACTATGAAAATGACCAGCATACCTTCCGATCTCAGGACGTATTCGAGCTGTCTGCCTTCGGTGACAAGAAGACTGCCGTTGATAGAGTAGCCCGTATTATCGCCGTCTTTGTAGGCGCCTATCGCCTTTGCCGCGTGAGCCACGGTCTCTTCGGCGTCGATGTTCTCCTTGACGCGGACGCGGTAGTCGATTCTGCCCGTCATCGCCGACGTGATGTCGGAGTCCTCGGAGCTGAACAGCATATCCGCAGCGCTGCCTTGTGAGCCGCCGTCGATAAGACCCGTCACCACCGCCGTATACTCGAAGCTGTCAGCCACCTCTTCGGAAAGCTCGGCGCGTGCAGGGATGATAGTGAATCCGTTATAGGAACTGAGGCCCATGTTTTTACGCGCTTCCTCGTCTGAGTACATCATATTCAGCATCTTCAGCATCACGCCCGTGCCGTAATCCTCGTCATCTACAGCAAAGTTATATATGTCTCTCAGCCTGCTGCCGTCGGTGTCCTCTGTGTATATTATATTTCCGTCTGTGTCTTTTGATATTCTTTCTCCGATCCTTTCCGCGATATCTGTTCCTGCGCAGTAGAACCTGCCCTCTCTCACCTCGAATCGGATGTTCAGGCGGTCGCCGATGCCGATTCCGTGTTCGCGTGAAAAAGCAAGGCTGACTGCGGCTTCGTGGGAGTGCTGAGGGAGCGAACCGTCGGCTAAGCTGAAGTTCGACTTGCTTTGCAGCTTCTCGAAGTCGCCGCCGACCGCTTCCGCCCTGAAGCTTACAGGTGGTTTTTCTGCCGAAAACGCCGACTTGCCGTTAATGTAAACGTTCGGGAACCAGCAGCCTTCCTTATCGGCGTATTCATTTATAAAACGGCTGAAAAACAGCATCGGGTCGTACTGTACGACCGCGTGCGAATCCCATGCGGCGTTCTTGTCGAGCTTCTCCGCCTGCGAGAGCGAGTCAAGGTGTATCGAGGCGTGTTCGGGGGACTGGTACATATATTCCATGTGCATCGCGCTTACCGCCGAGCTGAGATACACGCCCACGAATGACACCATGAACACCGAAAGAGTGATGCTCGCGAGGGTCAGTGCGGTGCGCTTCTTGTCGCGGACGAGCCAGCGGAGCATTATCGTAAAGAGCTGATTCAAAACGACCTCACCCTTTCCGAAATTATTTTTCCGTCCTGCATGGTTATCACGCGGTCGGCTTCGGCGGCTATGCTGCCGTCGTGGGTCACGAGCACTACTGCCGTCCCTGTCTCGGCGATGACGCGCTTGAACAGCGAGATTATCTCGCGGGAGTTCTTGCTGTCGAGGTTGCCCGTGGGTTCGTCTGCGAAGATGCAGGGCGGCTTGTTGATTATCGCCCTTGCGATGGACACCCTCTGCTGCTGACCGCCCGAAAGCTGGTTCGCGAAGTGATAGCGCCTTTCAGAAAGCCCCAGCAGCTCAAGCACATCGTCCAGCTCCTTTTTCGGGAGACGCTTGCCGTCAAGGTGTATCGGCAGTGCGATGTTCTCCTCAACGTTCAGCACGGGGATGAGGTTGTAAAACTGGAACACGAAACCCGATTTTCTGCGTCTGTATTCGGCAAGACGAGTGTCCTTCACCGCCGTCAGTTCCTCGCCGAGAGCGGTTATGCTGCCGCTGTCGGGCTTATCGAGACCGCCCAGCAGGTTCATGAGGGTGGATTTGCCGCTTCCCGACTGACCCGTCACTGCCACCATCTCGCCCTTGCACACGTCCAGCGAAACGCCGTCAACTGCCGTCACCTTGTTCGCGCCCTTACCGAAGGTCTTGACAAGGTCGTGTGCGGAAATTATTATCTCTTTTTCCATGAATATCCCTCCTTCCCCTATATATTACCATGCCAACATTACAGTTAAGTTACAGTCCGCAGAAATTCGAGAATTATTTTTGTGCCCTTCCCAACCTCGCTGTCGATGAATATCCGTCCGTTCATGTCCTCGACTATGCGCTTTGCGGCGCTCATGCCGATGCCCACCGAGCTTGAATTGACCGCCCGCGACTTTGAGTAGAACCTACGGAAGACCTTCGGCAGCTCGTCCTCGGAGATTCCGCAGCCGTTGTCCTCGATGATGAGCCGAAGCGTAATGGGGTCGCACTCGGAATATATTCGCACCTGTCCGCCGTGAGTGTGTTCGGCGGCGTTTTTGATGAGGTTCGTTACCGCCTCGCAGAGCCACAGACGGTCGCAGCGAAGGGTCGTTCCCTGCCCGACTTCGTTTATCAGCTCGGCGTCGTTCTCCTCGGCTATGGCGGCGAGCTGCGACACCGACTCGGCAGTCAGTTCACCTATGTCCGCATCCTCGAAGCTGTAGGCGACCGCGCCCGCGTCGAGCCGTGCGAGTTTCAGAGATTCACGGACAAGCAGGGATATTTTTTCAAGGCATTTCCTGTCACGCTGCAGGTAGCCGAGCTGTTCATCGAAAGGCATCGGCGCAGAGGACAGGATGTCATTATTGAGCATCAGACCAGTGCAGGGGGTCTTTATCTGGTGGGAAAAATCGTCGAGGTAATCGGCAAGGAACTGCTTTTCCTCGCCTATCGTGGTGATAAGGTGAGCCGTCTGCTTTTTGAGAGCGTCAGCCGCTTCGGCAAGGAGCGTGAGGTCGAGGTCGGCAGACGACGGCATTTTCTCGCCGTGTTCGATGTGGGCGGTGAGCCTTCGCACATTACGGAAGGCGCTGCCGAAGAACGCCAGCCCTGCCGCAAGGCATATCAGCAGCGCCGCAGCCGCAGCCAGACCCGACGCGGTATGCGAGGTGAATGTGAACTCGCTGCCGATGGGCGAGTCCGCCGAGTAACCGTAGCCCGAAAGGATACGCTCCCCTGCCTGTATCTGTTCGGGGGTGTTGTCGTCGGTGATGAGCTTTGCCGCCTGTTCGTCGGTGAAGCCCTCTTCTGCGAGCCTTCCTGCCAGCGCAAGTCGGTACTCATTGACGCAGATGGCGGCCGAGCGGTCCTCATATCGGTGCAGTGCCGCCTGCGCCCCGAAGGTCAGCAGGGTCAGTGCGAGACACACCCACATAAATCCCCTCGCCGAGCGGTTGCAGAGGGTACGTATCAGCTCTCCCATTTGTAGCCGACCCCCTTGACGGTGATTATCCTGCCGTGCCTGCCGCTCTTGTCCAGCTTGACGCGAAGTCGGTTGATGCGGACGGACAGGGTGTTGTCGTTCACGAATTCGCCGCGGGAATCCCACAGCCGCGAAAGTATCTGCTCGCGGGTGAGGATGCGGTTGCGGTTCAGACGAAAATATTCGAGAAGCTCGCGTTCGATGGCGGTAAGCTCGATATCGTCGGCGGTGTCGGTGATGCCGCATCGACGAAGAGCCGCATTTATCCGTGACATCAGCACCGCGCTCTCGAAGGGCTTTATAACATAGTCATCGCCGCCGATGTCAAGGGCGCTCGTGATGCGTGCGGTGTCGTCCACACAGGTGAGGAAGATCACGGGCACATCGCTGTCGCGGCGTATCTCGCGGCAGAGGTCGATACCGCTGCCGTCAGGCAGCATCACGTCCAGCAGGCAGAGGGACGCACTGTTGTAAAGCTCCCTCGCCTTAGCAAGGGTCTCGGCAGGCAGCACCTCATAACCCCCATGGCGGAGTATATGGCACAATCCCAGACGGATATTTTCATCATCTTCAAGCACAAGTATCTTAATCATCATCTCGCCTCCGAAATTGATTATAACATTAAAAAAGCGCTGTTGTCAATAGCAGCGCCCCACAAAGCAAAAAACCGTCCGCAGTACACGGACGGCTAAGCCTGATATACTATATCAAGATGGGAGATCACTCCTCAGCGGAAGCACTCTCGATGTAAGCAACGATGTCGCCTACGGTCTTGATGCCCTCAACCTTTTCGTCGGGGATCTCAATGTCAAACTCATCCTCTACAGAGCTGATAAGATCAACTACGTCGAGAGAATCAGCACCGAGATCGTCGATGATCGAAGCCTCTGCTGTAACATCATCCTTTTCAGCATCGAGCTGATCTACGATCAGATCACGAACCTTTTCAAATACCATTACAAAACAACCTCCTATCTTTTTTGAAATAAGGCTTTATACTCACGCCTGTGTCAAAAATTAACTCTGGCGGGTACGGCTATTCAGGGTCTTTTGCAGTTCCCTCGTCGAACTCGCCGATAGCCCTGAATCTATTATAACGCCCTTCAAGCAATTCGTCAAGTCCTTTTTGTAAATTTCTTTGCAAAGCTGCAAAAATATACTCGGAAATGTACTCTGCGGTCTGTTCGGGGTCGTTATGAGCACCGCCTTCCGACTCTTCGATGACCTCATCGCACACTTTGAGCTTAACGAGGTCGTGCGCGGTGATATGCATGATATCGGCAGCCTCACGCTCGCGGGAAGCGTCTTTCCAGAGAATGGAAGCGAAACCTCTCGGCGAGATGACCGAGTAGATGGCGTTCTCAAGCATGGCAAGCTCATCGGAAACGCACATAGCCAGCGCGCCGCCCGAGCCGCCTTCGCCGAGAATGATGGAGATAACGGGGGTCTTCAGCTCCATGAACTCCATGATGGAGCGTGCGATAGCCTCGCCCTGTCCGCGCTTTTCTGCCTCGACACCGGGGTATGCGCCTGCGGTATCCACAAGGCAGATAACGGGACGGTGAAATTTCTCCGCCTGATGTGCGAGCCTGAGAGCCTTTCTGTAGCCCTCGGGGTGGGGCATACCGAAGTTGCACTCCTGATTTTCCTCCATCGTTCTGCCCTTTACCTGTGCGATAACGGTAACGGGAATACCCTTGAAGTAGGCGGGGCCGCCGATTATCGCCTTATCGTCGCGGTAAAGTCTGTCGCCGTGCATCTCGAAGAAGTCGTCGAAGAGCATGGGGATGTAGTCGCGCACGGTAGGTCTGCCCTTCATGCGGATTATGTCAAGGCACTTGCTTGCGCTTATGTTCTCGCCGTTCATAGCTTATCCCCTCCATTGTAAGGTTTATGCAGCTTGAGCAGGTGTGCGATGGTGCGGCGCATCTTCTTGCGCTCGACTATCATATCCACAAAGCCGTTTTCGAGCATGAACTCTGCCGACTGGAAATCATCGGGCAGCTTCTGCTTGATAGTACCCTCGATAACTCGTCTTCCTGCGAAGCCTATGAGCACCTTCGGCTCTGCGATGATGATATCGCCGAGGCTTGCGAAGGACGCTGTAACGCCGCCCGTTGTGGGGTCGGTCATGACCGTGATATAGAGCAGTCCGGCGGCGCTGTGTCTGCCGACTGCGCCCGAGGTCTTTGCCATCTGCATCAGAGAGACGATGCCCTCCTGCATCCGTGCCCCGCCCGAAGCGGTGAAAGCCACGACAGGCAGTCTGTGCTCGGTAGCGTATTCAAAAGCGCGTGTTATGCGCTCGCCCACGACGCTTCCCATCGAAGCCATCATGTAATTGGAATCCATGACGATGATGACAATCTTCTCGGTCCTGATGGTGGCGGTGCCTGTAAGCACTGCGTCGGTCAGACCCGTTTTTTCTCTGAGAGCCTGCTGTTTTTCCTCGTAGCTGGGGAAATCAATCGGATTTTTCGAGACCATATCGGCGTCAAACTCCACGAAGCTGCCCTTGTCGATGGTTATATCGAGCCTTTCGCGGGCGGTGAGCCTTGAGTGGTATCCGCATTTCGGGCAGACCTTTCCTGCCGCCAGAAAATCCTCCATAAAGGTATTATTGGAGCATCTCGGGCACTTGAAAAGCAGTCCCTTCGGGATGTCGGTCTTGCTCCTTTTGAGAGGCTCGGCATCGGGGTCGCTGTTGAATCGTGTGCGAACTACCGAAAACAGATCTTCAAGCTGCATTTTTTATCCCCCTTAAATCAGCTTCACACGGTTAAGGAAGCCGTTATCATAATTTCCGCTCTCGAACTCTTCGGTACGTATGAGCTGTAAGTGAAAATCGATGTTTGTCGAAACGCCGTCAACGATGAATTCGGAGAGTGCCCATTTCATCTTTGCGATAGCCTCTTCCCTGTTCTTGCCGTGAACGATGAGCTTAGCGATCATCGAGTCGTAATAAGGCGTTATCTCGTAGCCCTGATATACAGCGGTATCGATACGCACGCCCGGTCCTCCGGGAAGGAACAGGCAGTCGATGACGCCCGGGCTGGGCATGAAGTTCATGGCAGGGTTCTCGGCGTTGATGCGGCACTCGATAGCGTGACCGCTGACAGTGACGTCATCCTGAGTAAAGTCAAGAGCCTCACCGTTTGCGATGCGCAGCTGCCACTTCACGATGTCGATACCTGTGACCTCTTCGGTAATGGGGTGTTCCACCTGGATACGGGTGTTCATTTCCATGAAGTAGAAATTCTTGTCCTTATCCACAAGGAACTCTATAGTGCCTGCGTTCTTATAGCCGCAGACCTTAGCCGCGGCGCAGGCAGCTCTGCCCATAGCCGCACGCATCTCCTCATCGACAACGGTCGAGGGAGCTTCCTCAAGCACCTTCTGATTGCGGCGCTGCATGGAGCAGTCGCGCTCACCGAGGCTCACGACGTTGCCGTGACCGTCGGCGAGTATCTGTATCTCGATATGCTTGGGGTTCACCACCAGCTTCTCGATATAGACCTCATCGTTGCCGAAGCAGCTCATAGCCTCCTGCTTAGCGGCGTTGACCTGCATTTCAAGCTCGTCAGGGGAATTTACGACGCGGATACCGCGTCCGCCGCCGCCTGCCGAAGCCTTTACCATAACGGGATAGCCCATCTCCTCAGCGACTGCCTTTGCTTCGTCAAGGTAATTGACTGCGCCGTCGCTTCCGGGGATAACGGGAACTCCCGCTTCCTTCATAGCCGCCTTTGCCGCCGCCTTGTCTCCCAGCATCTCGATGCTCGAAGAATCAGGTCCGATGAAGGTTATGCCGCACTTTTCGCAGGTACGGGCAAAGCTCGCATTCTCGGACAGGAATCCGAAGCCCGGGTGAATCGCGTCAGCGCCGGTTATCTCGCAGGCTGCGATTATAGCACGGACATTCAGGTAGCTGTCAGCGGACTTTGCGGGACCGATGCAGACCGCTTCATCAGCGATCTTTGCATGGAGCGCACTTCTGTCAGCTTCGGAATATACGGCTACGGTATGCAGCCCGAGTTCGCGGCAGGCTCTTATGATGCGCACCGCTATCTCGCCGCGATTGGCGATCAGAACTTTTTTCATGTAGCACAGCCTCTCTTACTTGATAGCGAAGGATATCTCAGCCGATACAGCCTTTTTGCCCTCGACTGTGGCGGTACCCTTGCCGTAGCCTACGGGTCCCTTGACCTTAGTGATCTCGACCTCGAGCGTCAGCACGTCGCCCGGGACTACCTGACGGCGGAACTTAGCATTCTGGATGCCGCCGAAGAAGCCGATCTTGCCCTTGTTCTCGGGCATAGCGAGCAGTGCCACCGCACCTGCCTGTGCGAGCATCTCGATCATCAGCACGCCGGGGGTAACGGGGTACTCGGGGAAGTGACCCTTGAACCAGAAGTCATCCTCCTTGATGTACTTGGTAGCGACAACGCGCTTACCTATCTCAAGTTCATTTATCTCATCTATAAGCAGGAACGGATCGCGGTGAGGGATCACCTCCATGATCTGTTCCTTGTTCATTACAACTGCCATTTGAAAGACCTCCTTACGAGATTATCATAACGGTCTGACCGAATTCAAGTGCGTCGCCGTCGTTTACGAGAATCTTGGATACGATGCCGTCGCTTTCGGCGCAGATCTCGTTCATGACCTTCATCGTCTCAAGGATGTAGAGCACGTCGCCCTTCTTCACCTTGCTGCCGATAGTCACGAACGGCGAAGCGTCGGGACGGGGCTTGGAGTAGTAGGTGCCGACGATGGGCGCCTTTACTGCCACGCCGCTGATAGTCTCGGGAACTGGCGAGTCGATGGGGTTGGTGATGCTCTGCGAAACTGCGGGAGATACCGCGGGCATCTGAGGAACGACGCCTATCGGCGGGATACCTGCGGGAGCGGGCGGGAGAGGTTTCTTGCTCTTGACGGAAACGATCTT
Organism: Ruminococcus sp. YE71; assembly: GCF_900119155.1. Taxonomy (GTDB): domain Bacteria; phylum Bacillota; class Clostridia; order Oscillospirales; family Ruminococcaceae; genus YE71. The sequence continues at coordinate 118,979 of NZ_FPIR01000005.1, forward strand.
TCCCTCGTACTCGATGGAGATCTCGCCCAGGTCTTTTTTGTTGAGGATATCGGCGAGCTGCTCGATAGCCTCGGTGTCGATTATTTCAAAGATCTTGCTCATTTACAGATGCACCTCTCAGTCGGTAACTTTTTTCAGGCAGATAGTGCCGTTGTGTCCGCCGAAGCCCAGGCTGTTGGAGAGAGCTGCTCTGACCTCGCGGTCGCGTCTGCCCTCTGTGCAGTAGTCAAGGTCGCATTCGGGGTCGGGGGTGGAGTATCCTAAAGTCTGGTGGATGAAACCCTCCTTGATCTGGAGCGCTGTAGCCACAGCCTCGACCGCGCCTGCACCGCCCAGCAGGTGACCTGTCATCGACTTGGTGGAGTTGATAACGGTCTTTCTTGCAGCGTCTTCGCCGAGAGCCTTCTTGATTGCGATGGTCTCGTAAGCGTCGTTGAGGTGAGTGGAAGTGCCGTGAGCGTTGATGTAGTCGATATCCTCGGGCTTGAGTCCTGCCTCGGTGTAAGCCTGTCTGATAGCCTCAGCAGCAGCTTCACCTGTAGGCGAGGGGCTTGTCATATGGTATGCATCGCAGGTAGCGCCGTAGCCTGCGATCTCAGCGTAGATCTTGGCGCCTCTTGCCTTTGCGTGCTCATACTCTTCAAGCACGAGTACGCCGCAGCCCTCGCCGAACACGAAGCCCGAACGCTCTGCGTCGAAGGGGCGGGATGCCTTGGTGGGGTCTGCTTCCTTGGTGAGTGCCTTCATGCTGTTGAAGCCTGCGAGTGCAAAGCGGGAGATTGCGGATTCTGTACCGCCTGCAAGAGCGACATCAAGATAGCCGTCCTTGATCTTTCTGAATGCCTCGCCGACAGAGTGAGTACCCGATGCACAGGCGGAAACGGTCGCGAAATTATCGCCTCTGAAGTTTGTCTTCATGGCAACGGTGCCTGCCGCCATATTTGCGATCATCATGGGGATGTAGAAAACGCTTACCTTGTCGCTCTTCTCAAGGAAGTGGCTGTGCTCCTTCTCGGTAAGGTTAAAGCCGCCGAAGCCTGCGCCGATGATAACGCCGGCTCTGTAGGGGTCAACGTCGGAGAAATCGCTGCCTGCGTCGTCGAGAGCTTCCTTTGCCGCAACTACAGCGAACTGTGTGAAGCGGTCAAGTCTGCGGCTCTCCTTCTTGTCGATGATACCCGAGGGATCGAAGTCCTTTACCTCGCCTGCTACCTTAACATCGAAGTCGGAAGCATCGAAACGGTCGATCTCACAGATGCCGAGTCTGCCCTCTTTCAGTCCCTCAAGGAACTCGGGCACATTTCTGCCTATAGGGTTTACGGTGCCCAGTCCGGTTATAACTACTCGTCTCATAGATTTTCCTTTCATTACTATATCAAATATATTTCCGCTGATCCTATCCGTTCACATTGAAAGTCCGCCCGAGATCTCGATGACCTGACCTGTAACGTAGCTTGCGTCCTTGGAAGCAAGGAAGCTGACTACGCCCGAGATCTCCTCAACAGTACCGTAGCGGCGCATGGAGATCATCTGAAGGATCTTTTCCTTCTGAGCGTCGGTGAGCTTGTCGGTCATAGGGGTCTTGATGAATCCGGGAGCTACCGCGTTGCAGGTGATGCCGCGGGAACCGAGTTCCTTGGCAACGGTCTTTGTCATGCCGATGATAGCCGCCTTGGAAGCCGAGTAGTTGAACTGACCCGCGTTTCCGTGGAGACCTGCCACACTGGACAGGTTGATTATCTTGCCCGAGCGCTGTTTCATCATAACAGAGCCGACGTGCTTTGTCATATTGAACACGCTCTTCTGGTTGACTGCGATGACCAGGTCGAAGTTCTCCTCGCTCATGCGTGCAAGCAGACCGTCACGGGTGATGCCTGCGTTGTTGACGAGAACGTCGATAGTGCCGAACTTTGCCTTTATTTCCTTTACCATCTGCTCGCACTGGTCATAGTTGGACACGTCCGCGATGAACTTGTCGCACATAACGCCCTGAGCGGTTATCTGCTCGATTATGTCGTTATCCTCGAACATCGCTTCGCTGATATCGTTGAGCGCTATATCATAGCCGTCCTTAGCAAGTCTCAGCGCGATAGCCGCACCGATACCTCTTGCTGAACCTGTTATTAAAGCTGTTGCCATTTTATCTCTACCTCCGTGTTAGTGGTAATTCTATCTCAAACCGATAGGTTCGTCTGAATCTTTTATGTCAAGCTCGGCGAATATCTTTTTGCAGTTTACGCAGTAGCCTGCGGGTATCGGGCACTGATCGTAATGTTTAAAATAAGTTTTCGCATCAAAACCAAGTGTTAACTGTGTAAATGGTTTTTCAAGCATTTTCTCCACCTTATCTTCGTTGTACCAGCCTGCAAAACCTGGATTTAAAAAGCCGCCGCCCCCATGATATACGTTAGCCCGTCCCCTTGCCAACTCACCGCCGCAGACAGGGCATTTGCCGAAACTTAACTGCTCATGGTACTCCTTTTTGCCGAAAATGCCGCTCATTTATTAAGCAGAGCTTCCGCCTGCGCGAACATTTCTTCTATAATATCCTTGCAGGGCTTGACATCGGTTATCATGCCTGCGATAGCGCCGCAGAGGAAGGAACCCTCTTCGAGATTGCCGTCCTGAACTGCCTTTCTCAGCGAACCGAGGGTCAGCTCCTCGAACTCGTCGGGAGTGATGCTTCCGTTAGTCTCGCCGCTCGCCAGCTTCTTCGAGAACTTGGTGCGGACGTTTCTGCACGGATGACCCGTGTATCTGCCCGTAACGATGGAGTCGGTATCCTTAGCCTTAACGACCAGCTCCTTGTAGGTCGGGTGGATTACGCACTCCTCGGAAGCGAGGAAGCGTGTGCCGACCTGAACGCCCTCGGCGCCCAGCATGAAGGATGCAGCGATACCTCTGCCGTCGGCGATTCCGCCTGCCGCCAGAACGGGTATCTCAAGTGCGTCTACGACCTGCGGAACGAGGCACATGGTGGTGTTCTCACCGATGTGACCGCCCGACTCGGTGCCCTCTGCGATGACCGCGTCAGCACCGCTGCGCTCCATTCGCTTTGCGAGAGCAACGCTCGGAACGACGGGGACTACTTTAACGCCTGCGTCCTTCCATGCAGCCATGAACTTTCCGGGGTTGCCTGCGCCTGTGGTGACTACAGCCACGCCCTCATCGATAACGAGCTGTGCAAGGTCATCGGCGTTCGGGGACATCAGCATGATGTTCACGCCGAAGGGCTTGTCGGTAAGGGATTTTGCGGCTCTTATCTGGTCGCGGAGGTAATCGATGGGGGCGCTGCCGCCTGCGATTATTCCCAGTCCGCCCGCGTTGGAAACTGCCGCCGCCAGCTTAGACTCGGCTATCCACGCCATGCCGCCCTGAAATATCGGGTACTTGATACCGAGAAGGTCGGTTATCCTTGTTTTTGTAGTGGTCATTCTGCACACTCCTTTTTTCTCATTTATATCAGTATTCGAGTATCGTTGCGCCGTAAGTAAGTCCGCCGCCGAAGCCTACGAAGCAAACCTTGTCGCCGCGCCTAATGCGTCCAGAAGCAACGCCGTCAACGAAAGCGTTGGGGATGGATGCGGAGGAGGTGTTGCCGTAGTCGGCGATGTTGAGCACCATCTTGTCCATCGAAACGTGGAGTTTCTTCGCCGCAGTCTCGATAATGCGGACGTTTGCCTGATGGGGGATGATGGCGTCAAGCTCGGAGGGGTCAAGTTCTGCCTTTTCGCAGGCCTTTGCAACTGCGGTCGGCAGAGCGTTGGTCGCGAACTTGTATACTTCCTTGCCGTCCTGAAGCAGGTAGTGCTTGTGGGGCTCGGGCATATTCATATCGAACTCCGTCTCGTTCTGACGGAAGGGGTTAATCGTGTGGAGAGCACGCGATGCGAGGGAGTGTGCACCGTTTCCGTCTGCCGCAAGGAAGCTGGAGAACAGCACGTCGTCAGCCTTTTCGAGAACGACAGCCGCCGCCGCGTCGCCGAAGAGGATGCAGGTGGAACGGTCTTCATAGTCCACAAATTTGGACAGTTCCTCAGCCGCTACGACGAGCACGTACTTTATGTCGCCGCAGGCGAGGTATCTTTTTGCCATATCGACCGCGTAAACGAAGCCCGAGCAGGCACAGTTCAGGTCGATGGCAGGACAGCCGCTCACGCCCAGCTCGCGCTGTATAAGGCAGGCGGTGGAGGGAGTGAAGTAGTCGGGAGTGCAGGTGGTGGCGAGTATCAGACCGATCTCGTCAGCGCCAATGCCCGCGTCCTCGACAGCCGCCTTTGCAGCCATCGCGCCGAGGTAATAAGTAGGTTCGCCGTTGGATATGTGGCGTGTCTTGATGCCCGTGCGCTGGGTAATCCACTCATCATTGGTGTCAACTATCTTCGCGAAGTCATCATTCGTTGCAACCAGGTCGGGAACGAAGCGGCCTGCGCCCTTAATGCGTACACCTGTGGTCTTTATCATAACATCTTTCCTTTCGCAGTCTGTTGGTCTATGAAAAAAAATTTCTGCTGCTGTATTGAAATAGGCGCGTGATTGTGGTATAATAATAAAGTAGGCACACTTCACGCACCTTATTTATTATATACCTTGTTTGTTGCAAAATATAAAGAATAAAGTTTCACGTTTGTGAACGGGTATCATTTTCTAAAGATTGTCCAAAAAAATCGGTGTTTTGTGAAAGAGTTTACAATAATCACATAATTAACAGTGTTAGGTATCTGCAAATAACGCAGTTCCGCGCTGAAAAGGAGAGTAAGATATGGGAAAAACAGTATTTCTTTTTTCGGGTCAGGGCTCGCAGTACGCAGGCATGGCGAAGGAATTTTATGACAATTTTGACAGCGCAAAGAAGGTCTTCGAGACCGCCGACGCAGCCCTCGGATACAAGCTTGAGGACATCGTGTTCGCGGAGGATCCTGCCGAGCTGAACAAGACCGTTCACTCGCAGCCTGCCATCATGGCGTGCTCGCTGTGCGCTTTCGAGGCTCTGCGTGAAAAGGGCGTTGAGTTTGACGGCGTTGCGGGTCATTCGCTGGGCGAATATGCGGCTATGGCTGCGAGCGGTATGCTCTCGTATGAAGACGCTTTCAAGCTAATCAAGATCCGTGCCGAGGCTATGCAGAAGGCTGCCGAAAGCAGCGAGGGCGTTATGTACGCCATCATCGGACCCGAGCCTTCCGAGATCGAGGCGGCGTGTGAACAAACCGAGGGTTATGTTGTGCCTGTGAATTACAACTCCCCTGTTCAGACCGTCATCGCTGGTGAGGCTTCTGCCGCCGACGCAGCTGCCGAGCTCATCAAGTCCACAAGCAAGGCTAAGCGCGTGAAGGCAGTCAAGCTGAACGTTGCATCCGCGTTCCACAGCGAAATAATGCGTCCTGCGGCGGATGAGTTCCTTGCAAAGACCGAGGGATTCACATTCGCACAGCCGAAGGTCAGCTTCTTCTCGAACGTTACGGGCGGAGAACTGTCTGATTTTTCGGACATGAGAAATATGCTTGCAAAACACATCGTTTCGCCCGTGAAGTTCACATCCGAACTTTCGGAGATGCAGTCGCAGGGCTATGACAAGTTCATCGAGTGCGGCCCCGGCAAGGTGCTGACAGGACTTGTGAAGAAAACTCTCGACGGCGCGACTGCGCTCAACGTCGAGAACATCGAAACGCTTGAAAAAGCTTTAGAGGGCTGAACACGTTCAGCGAGGTGTGTTATGAACAGTGAAACAGTTCAACAGGAGTGGCGTTGGTGTCTTGTTGGGAACATCGCAGAGGAACATGAGTACGGCGAGGAACACATCATCTTGAAGGGCAACAAGCAGTTTCGCCCTTGGGCAAAAGTCTTTATCAATTTGGTATACGGCGGAATGGCTCACGAGGATATTGTCGTTATCGGGCTGCCCCGACACTGTTCAAAATATATCGAGGTCGTGATCAGAAGAAAATGCGTGTGCAATTTCAGAGTTCAAAAGGTGTTCAAGCCTGCGGTTTTAAATAAAATGAAGGCATCAAAGTTTGAATGGTGGGACAGCACCGACGAAGCGCACGACGAGATAGCGGGTTATCTCGATTGGCTCAACAAGTCTGCCGAAAATAAAAAATAAAAACAAAAATATCAATAAAGAAGCAGCTGTGCGTACTTTGGCGGCGGCTTTCACCTCGCTCATTATTTTTATATTCCTCAAAACAGAAGGATTCAAAATTTTACATAAACGGAGGGAACAGTAATGAAACGTCAGGACTACATTTCCTGGGACGAATACTTCATGGGCATCGCGCTGCTTTCGGCGCAGAGGAGCAAGGACTCGAACACGCAGGTGGGCGCCTGCATCGTGTCGCAGGACAACAAGATACTCTCGGTGGGCTACAACGGTATGCCGACGGGATGCGACGACGACAGGATGCCATGGAGCCGCGAAGGCAGCAAGCTCGAAACCAAATACCCCTTCGTCTGCCACGCGGAACTCAACGCGATACTCAACCGCGAGGGTTCGCTGAAGGGCGGCAGGCTGTACGTCACGCTGTTCCCCTGCAACGAGTGTGCGAAGGCGATAATCCAGAGCGGCATCAGGGAGATCGTCTATATGTCCGACAAGTACGCCGACTCGGAGGAGACTCAGGCGTCGAAGCTGATGCTCGGCATGGTCGGAGTGAAATGCAGGCAGTACGAAAGTGCGGGCAGGGACATCACACTTGAGTTATAAACGAACGAAAGACCTTCGCTTACGGGCGAAGGTCTTTTTTAATGAAACAGAAAAGGTCTCTCATCACGAGAGACCGATATGATCTTTTGCGTCCCGAAGATCACTTGCTGCTGTCCGACGAAGAAGAGTCGTCCATCTTGATTTTCTTTACGACCTCGGCGAGTTTCTCTGCGGCTTCCTTGCCTTTGTAGGTCTTGCCGTCTATCGTCACCTGATGCAGCGACGTGTCGCCCGAGCTGAAACCGTCATAGGTGAATGTGAACACCGCCTCGAAATCCTTCTCCTTGCAGGATGCTGTGACCATTACGTTCACGCCGTCCTTTTTCATGCTCCACTCCATCTTACCTTTATCGGGCTCGGTCTTGGCGTATTTTTTGAACGTGTCGAGGACGGTCTTATCGGCATTTGTACCGTCGAGTCCTGCCGAGACCGCCGAGATCTCAGACCAGGTCTGGTACTTCACATATTCGGTGTAGCTGCTGTCCTTCATCGTGTAGTATCTGGTGAAGCCGTTGGCGAAAAGCGCGTAGGCGAACACCATCACGAACACGATGGGCGCTGAGGAACGCTGTCCGATCACCGCGTAGCGCTTGTAGATGTAGACAGGCGGTATCAGCGCAAGGAACGGACTGATGCGGCTCATGTCGTAGCCCTTGCTCTCCATGTAGCGTCTGTCCATCAGCAGTGAGAACACCCACATCGCTACCGAGCAGACCCACATCAGCACGCCCAGTGCGAAATTATTCGCGTAGGACTGCACGTAGATCGCAAGAAGCGGCATGATCGCCGTGTACCAGACTCTGCCGTTGTTCAGTTTTTCTGCCCTGTTATCGGCAGGGGGTGCCGTCATAGAGGGCGGCGCTCCGTAGGGGATGAATTGCTCCAAACTTTATGCTCCTTTCAACGGTCTGTGAAGCCTGTGCGCAGCACGCTCAGGATGGTCGAGCATGGCACGGCTATTATCTCCGCCGCCTTATACAGCAGCGCGAGCTCTGACAGATTCCGTTCAGCCTCCGTCGTCTCAAAGTTGAACACGTTCATCCTTGTTTCGGGGGGCATATTTTTTACGATATACTTTATCTCGGTGCGCAGTTCGCTCACCAGCTTGCCTGCTTCCGCTGCGCCGCCGAAGGCTTCGACATCGGCGCACAGGTCTTTCAGGCTCCTGTAAAAGCAGTATGGATGTGCCGCGATATGCACCGCAGCGTGAGACATATACTCCAGTCCGTGCCTGTTTTTACGCGCTCCGAGGTCGGTGAAGAACAGCTTCGCGCATTCAAAGACCTTGCCGTAAAGCGCTTCCCTGCCCGTCATTTCCGTGAGCAGCCACGCCCTTATCTGCTTCGATTTCCCGATAGGGTCGGAGGTCATATCGCCTGCCGCGAGGACGCTGCTGAACAGACCCGATACTCTTGTGACGATCTCTGGGTCTGCGCAGCCGAATGCCACAAGGCGTGGCATCCACGAAAGCTGTAACTTCATCTTTCGGGTCAGCTCCAGAACGTAGGATTCGCCCAGCACGTCGGTGTTCAGGAAGAGAACATCGGGACGGTTGCTGCGGAAATACGATACTATATCGTCATCGGGCGACAGGCTTTCCACTCTGAAAAACCTGTCGCCTTCCAGCTGACCTGCTGCAAAATCCGCTCTGAACGAGATGTCCCGAATCACGGCAACGCTGCACAGCACCCTGAATGAATCATCGGCGGAAGTGAGCCTTGCCGCATAGGTATCACGCGAATAAAACGGCATATCAGTCTCCGAAAGAGATTCCGAGTTCGCGGGCTGTCTTTACCATCTGATCGTCCTCAGGAACGAACTTTGTCTTTCCTGCAACGTCGGAGAGCTTATTAGCGGTTATCTTGTCACCGACCTTTGCTACCGCGAGACCGTACTTGTCCTCAGCGATGAGTGCCGCCGCGTGAACGCCGAACTGTGTCGCGAGCACTCTGTCGTAAGCGGAAGGACTGCCGCCCCTGAGCATATGACCCGGCACGCAGACCCTCGTTTCAAGACCCGTCTTAGCCTCTATCTGGCGTGCGATTCGGGTCGAAGCGGTGGTGATGCCTGCCTCGGCTCTGGTCTTGGCGCGTTCCTTCTTCTTCATCTTTGCTTCCTCGGTATCGAAAGCACCCTCAGCGACTGCGAGTATCGAGAAGCCCTTGCCGTCGGCAGCGCGTTTCTCGCAGGCAGCCGCCAGCTTGTCGATGTCGTAAGGTATCTCGGGGATGACTATCATATCAGCGCCGCCCGCAACGCCCGAATAGAGGGTCAGCCAGCCTGCCTTGTTGCCCATGATCTCCACGACGAGGATACGTCCGTGGGAGTTTGCGGTGGTGTGCAGTCTGTCGATGACGTCGGTGGCGATGTCAACGGCGGTATGGAAACCGAAGGTAACGCTGGTGCCCCAGATATCGTTGTCGATGGTCTTAGGCAGACCGATGACGTTAAGACCCTCTTCCGACAGCAGATTCGCGGTCTTGTGAGTGCCGTTTCCGCCGAGGGTGAGCAGGCAGTCGAGCTTCTGATCCTTGTAGGTCTGCTTCATGTTCTTGACCTTGTCGATATTATCGTCGCCCACAACGCGCATCATCTTGAAGGGGGTGCGCTTTGTGCCGAAGATAGTGCCGCCCGTAGTAAGGATGCCCGAAAAATCGTTGGGCTGCATCAGCTTGCACTGATTGTTTATAAGTCCCGAGTAGCCGTCCTGGATGCCGATTATCTCCACATCGTTGCCGAAGCGTTCGTAGCAAGCCTTTGCCACGCCTCTGATAGTCGCGTTCAGTCCCGGGCAGTCACCGCCGCTCGTGAGTATGCCGATACGTCTTTTCATATGAAATACCTCCTTAGTACTTATCGTCATCATCGTCAATGTCGATGTCGGAAATATCATCCACATCATCGATATTGATTACGATATCCTCGTCGTCATCATCGTCCTCGGGTTCACGGTAACCGTCGTCGAAAGGTTCGTCTTCGTTTACGTGCTTGATATGAGGAGTGCTGTTTCCGTCGAGCTTGAAGCGTGCGATCATGTTCTTGAGGATCAGCGACTGACCGCTGAGCTCCTCAGACGCGGATGCCGAGCCGACAGCCGTCGCGGTATTCGATGCGACTACCGCGCTTATCTGGTCTACGCCCATGTTTATCTGCTGTATCGAATCGCTCTGTTCGCTGGAAGCGCGTGCGATATTCTTGACAAGTTTTCTGATCTTCTCGGAGCTTTCCACGATGTCGCCTAGCGACCGTGCGGTCTCCTTGGCTATCTGCTGACCCTGATCCACAGCGTCGGTGGAGCGTCTGATGAGTGCGGCGGTCTGCTTTGCAGCCTCAGCCGAACGGGACGCCAGCTGACGTACTTCATCCGCCACGACGCCGAATCCCTTCGAGCCCTCACGCGCTGCCTCGACAGCGGCGTTGAGTGCGAGGATGTTGGTCTGGAAGCTGATGTCGTCGATGACCTTCAGTATGCTCGCGATCTCGTCGGAGGTATGGTCGATAAGCTCCATAGCCTCAAGCATCTTGGTCATATCGTCGTTGCAGCCCGCGATCGCGGAAGTGTTCTCGCTTACGATCTCGAAAGCGTCCTTGGCGTTCTGGGAGTTCTGAACTACCTGATCGGATACGCCCGAAAGGGTCGCGGACAGCTCTTCGATAGCGCTTGCCTGTTCGGTCGCGCCCTGACTGAGAGCCTGAGCGGAGTTCGATACCTGTATCGCGCCGTTTGTCACCTGTTCCGCCGAATGATTTATCGAGTCGAAGGTAACGGTCAGCTTCTCGAATATCTCGTTGAACGTGGACTTGATGCGGAGGAAGTCGCCCTTGAAGTTGCCTTCCATGCGGTGAGTGAGATTGCCCTCGGCTATCTGCTGGAGCGCTACCTGAATGAGGTTGATGTACTGACGCAGGTTGACCACCGTCTCCTCAAGGGAGTTGGAGAGTATGCCGAGCTCGTCATGAGAGTACCAGACGTCTACCCTCGTGGAGATATCGCCGTTTGAGAGTCTGCGCAGACGGTCGGTAGTCGAGATGATGGGCTTGGAGATCTTGTTGGAGAACACCAGTGCGAAAGCAATGGTGATGAGTGCGAGGAGAACTATCAGAAGCACGATGATCCTGAGCGAGGTAAACGACAGCATCGAAGCGATACCATCATTTACTGCGTAAGCAAAAAGCGTGCCTTCAAAGTAGGAAACGCTGCTGAATCCCGTAATATAGTTCTGTCCGTTGAACTTATAGTCGGTATTGCCCGATGCGCAGTTGATGCCCGTAGAAACAGCATCGGCAAACTGCTCATAATCCTTATCGGACTTTGCAACGTTGATGATGTTCCTGCCTGTCGCCTGACCGCCCGTATGGAAAATGACCTCGCCCGATCTGTCAACGACCATTATCTCAACGCCGTCGGAACCGAGAAGCGAGGTGAGCTTATTGTTTATGAGCTTAGCATCTATCGCGGTGACTGCGAACTTGTCGATCTTGTCATCCTCAATGATGGGGGTCACGGCACAGAAACAGCTGTAGCCACCGTCGGTCTTTATCGGAGTAAGGTAGGTATCACGCCTGTTGAGCGCGATGTTTATGTCATCAGTCGTGATGAAAGTGGAGCAGATGCTGTTGACCTGAGCGGAAAGGGAGCCATTCGCGTTGAATATCGCGAAACTCACCATGTAAGGGTTGTCGGACAGCTTATCCGAGAGCAGGTCTACCATCTTCGCGTCGTTTTCGGCGGAGTGGAACTCATGAGTCTCGACCACGTAGACGAAGTCATGCACCGACTCACGCACGAAGCAGTCAAAGTTAGTCGCGGACTGTTTTGCCTGAGTCTCGACGGTATTTTCAATGGCAGAGGTCGAGGACTTCTGTAAGACCCAACCGAAAATGACCACCATCGCCGCCATGATGACGATAACGAGCCCGAGCATCGCTATTGATATCTTCAGTTTGATAGTTTTCATATTTATTCCTCCGATCAAGGCATAAATTTTTTCATCTCCCAATATATATTATATCAGTTTTTAACAATAAATGCAAGAGCATTTTTAATTTTTTTTGCAATTTGCAAGTATTTTTCACATATTATTGCCACATACTGGAAGGAGAACTGGAAATGTTCGGTGTATTTCGGCTTTCGGGGAGCGTTTGTCTTGCGATGGCGATGGGTCTGACCGCAGGAGCGGTGATGCTGATAACGCTGTTCTCGTCGGCGGACGAGGGGAAAAAGTGCGTTGACGGTAAGGAATTGCCCGTCCTCATGTACCACAGCGTCGTGAGGGACGGGTGTGAAACGGGTGAGTACGTCATCAGCGAGTCGGCGCTTGAAGCCGACCTGATGTGGCTCGGCGAGAACGGCTACACCACCGTGTTCTGTTCGGACGCGGAAGGGTTCGTGAGCGAGGGGGCTCCCCTGCCCGAAAAACCCGTGATACTGACCTTTGACGACGGATGCTACAACAGCTTCTCCATCGTGCTGCCCCTGCTGGAAAAGTACGGCATGAAAGGGACATTCGCGCCCGTGGGCGAATGGTGCATCAACTCGGCGGAAGAGACCGCCCCCAGCGAGGTCTGGTCGTACATGAAGCCCGAGAACCTCCGCACGCTCATCCAGAGCGGCAGGTGCGAGCTCGCGTCTCACAGCTGGTCTATGCACGATCTCGGCGAAAGGCAGGGTATGCTACGCAAAGAGGGCGAGAGCTTCACCGACTACAGGCGGACGCTGTGGGGCGACCTGCACAAAGAGCAGAAACTGTTCGCGGAGTGCGGCTGCAAAGGGTGCAAAGTACTGGTCTATCCCTACGGCTTCGGTAACGAGGAGACCGAACAGCTGACCGCAGAGATGGGCTATACGGTCACACTGAGCTGCCGCGAGCGCATGAACGTTCTCCGCAATAACGACAGGAGCTGTCTGCGTCTGATGGGCAGGTTCGAGCGCACCCCCGAACGCTCCGCCGCCGACATTCTCGGCGCAGATGCCGAATGATACCTAACCTGCCGCAGGCGGAAAAAAGGCACTTCTGTCAGAAGTCAGACAAAAGTGCCCGATTTTATTCTTTTCGCGGCTGAACTTCCCTGTTCATTACAGCATTATCTGGTCTGGGTCGGGAAGGTCTTTTGCAGGCGAACCTGTCGAAGGTATCGTCTTGCAGCGGTACTTTTTCAGCGCTTCCGCGGTCTCTGCCGTTATGACTGAAGCCGAAACGAGCTCTGCCTTGCCCTTCAGCGACATTACCGAAACGCCTATGGTGGTCTTGGTGGTCTTAGGCAGCAGCAGCGCCGTGTCGAATATCAGCGCACGGTTGTTGGAAGAGCGCAGCATTATCTCCGCATTGTCCGCAACGAATATCGCCGCCACGAGTCTGTCTTTCAGGCTCAGCGCACCCGTCAGCTTCTTGCGGTTGGTCTTGGTCTCGTATGCCGACAGCGGCACCTTCGCCACCTTGCCGCCCGCGTACACGAATATCATGAAGCCCGAATAGTCGGTGGTGTTGACCATCGCCGCCACAGTCTCCCCCTCGTCGAAGCTGAGCTTCGCGGGGATGTAGTCGCCCATCGCGCTGGCTTTCGTCTCCGAGAACGCCGAAACGCGGGTCTTGTAGCAGTTGCCGCCCGTGGTGAAGAACAGCAGCTCCGAACGGTTGTTGGTCTCTATCTCCTGCGTTATCACGTCGCCGTCTTTCAGCTTATGGTCGCTCGCCATTCGCAGGCTGTTGGGAAGTATCTTCTTGAAGTAGCCGCTCTCGGTCATGAACAGCGTGCAGGTGAAGTCGGGGATGTCATCCTCCTCATCGACCTCCACCACGTCGGATGCGTAGTAGAACTGCGTCCTGCGCTCCTGACCGTACTTCTTCACGATGTCGCGGAGCTCCTTTGCGATGACGGCTTTTATCTTCTTGTCCGAGCCTGCTATCTCTTCAAGGGCAGCGATGTCGGCTTTCAGCTCCTCAATGTCCTTGGTGCGCTTCAGGATGTACTCGCGGTTGAGGTGGCGGAGCTTTATCTCTGCCACGTACTCAGCCTGCACCTCGTCGATGCCGAAGCCTATCATCAGGTTCGGAACGACGTCGGCTTCCTCCTCGGTCTCGCGGACTATCTTCACCGCCTTGTCGATGTCAAGCAGTATCTTTTCGAGACCTTCGAGCAGGTGGAGCTTTTCTCGCTTCTTGTTCAGGTCGAAGTTGGTGCGCCTTCTCACGCAGTCAACGCGGAATTTTATCCATTCGTCCAGAATTTCGTACACACCCATAACCTTCGGGTAGCCGTGTACGAGTATATTGAAGTTGCAGGAATAGCTGTCCTCAAGGGGTGTCAGGCGGTACAGCTTCTGCATGACCTTCTCGGGGTCGGTGCCTTTTTTGAGGTCGATGGTGATGGTCAGACCGTTCAGGTCGGTGTCGTCGCGGACGTAGCTGACCTCACGGAGCTTGCCTGCCTTGACCTGCGCTATCATCTTCTCGATGATGGCTTCGACGGTGGTGGTGGCAGGTATCTCGGTAATGATGAGGGAGTTCTGCTTCTTGTCGTACTCGTACTTTGCGCGGAGCTTTATCGAGCCGCGTCCCGTGCGGTAAACGTCATTCAGCACGTCCTCGTCGTAGAGCATCAGACCGCCGCCCGAAAAGTCGGGGCCTTTGAGCGTTTCAAGGGCGTTGTGCTCGGGGTTCTTCATCAGCGCGATGGTCGTCTCACAAATCTCGGAAAGATTGAAGGAGCAGACAGACGAAGCCATCGAAACGCCGATACCCACGTTCGCGTTGACGAGTATCGATGGGAACGCCGCAGGCAGAAGGGTCGGCTCCAGCATCTCGTTGTCGTAGTTCGGCACGAAATCGACGGTATCCTTGTCGATGTCGCCGAACAGCTCGGCGCAGATGGGGGCGAGCTTTGCCTCGGTGTATCGCGAAGCCGCGTAGGACATATCGCGGGAGTACGCCTTGCCGAAGTTACCCTTGCTGTCCACGTAGGGGTGGAGCAGGGTCTCGTTTCCCCGTGCGAGACGCACCATGGTCTCATAGATAGCCTGGTCGCCGTGAGGATTGAGCTTCATGGTCTGACCGACGATGTTCGCGCTCTTCGTCCTCGCACCCGTCAGCAGACCCATCTTGTACATGGTGTAGAGTATCTTTCTGTGAGAGGGCTTGAAGCCGTCTATCTCGGGGAACGCTCTCGACACGATAACGCTCATGGCGTAGGGCATATAGTTCTTTTCGAGGGTGTCGGTGATCGACTCCTCGACCACCGTGCCTGCGCCTGCGATATACGCATCGGGCAGCTTTGACAGATCTATTTTAGGTTCTTTACCGCTTGGTTTCTTTGCCATTTTTTACCTTCCCTTTAATGCAGTTTTATAAGAGCCGCCGCAGTTATCATGACTGCCGCCGCCGCGTAGGAAATTATCATTCTCTTTTTGTATTTTTTCAGTCTTGCGATCCGTTCGTCGTTAGTCTCGTCCGAACCGAATGCCGCAAACAGCTTCACGGTCGCAAGCAGCGAAAACCCTATCGCCGCCCCCGCCCCGATAAGCAGTATAACAATAAAAACATTCTCCATACAATACCACCGTTTCAGATAAGAGATAAGGTTTCGTCTGCGAAGTCCGCAAAACGGACACATTTTCTCTTATCTCTCAACTATCATCTGTTTACGAGATGTCCGCCATTTCGAGGTAGTCGTGACCGAACTCGCTGATGTGGTCTTTACGTGCCTGAAGGTCGTCGCCGAGGAGCATATCGAACATCTGTGCCGTGCGGTCTGCGTCGGTGGGGTTGACCTTGATAAGGCGGCGGGTCGAGGGGTTCATGGTGGTAAGGCTCATCATCTCGGGCTCGTTCTCACCAAGTCCTTTCGAGCGCTGAAGGGTGTACTTCTTGTCGCCTATCTTCTTCAAGATGTCCGCTTTTTCGGACTCATCGTATGCGAAGTAGGTCTTTTCCTTGCCGCCCTTTTCCTTGACAGTTATCTCGAACAGCGGCGACTCCGCGATATACACGTAGCCCTTGTCGATAAGCGTCGGGCAGAGACGGTATATCATGGTCAGCACCAGTGTGCGTATCTGGAAGCCGTCGTAGTCAGCATCGGTACAGATGATGATCTTGTTCCAGCGCAGTCCCGCGAGGTTGAAGTTGGATATCTCCTTGTTGGACTTGGTCTGCACTTCCACGCCGCAGCCCAGCACCTTGATGAGGTCGGTGATGATCTCGCTCTTGAAAATGCGCGCGTAGTCGGCTTTAAGGCAGTTGAGTATCTTGCCGCGTATCGGGATGACCGCCTGAAACTCGGAGTCACGCGCCATCTTTACCGAACCCAGCGCCGAATCACCCTCCACGATATACAGCTCGCGGATGGAAACGTCCTTGCTGCGGCAGTCGTTGAACTTCGCCACCTGATTTGCAAGATCCATCTTCTGGGTGAGTGCGTTCTTGATGTTGAGTCTGCTCGATTCAGCCTTCTCACGGCTGCGCTTGTTGATGAGCACCTGCTCGCAGAGCTTCGCCGCCTCGTCGGGCTTCTCGATGAAGTATACCTCCAGCTGTTCGCGCAGGAACTCGTTCATGCAGTCCTTGATGAACTTGTTGGAGATAGCCTTCTTGGTCTGGTTAGCGTAGCTCGTCACCGTCGAAAAGCTCGAAGATACCAGCACGAGACAGTCGGCTATATCGGTAAAGCTGATGGGCTTTTCGTTCTTTGTGTACTTGTTGTTGTCCTTTATCCACTTGTTTATCATGTAGGTGAAGGCGAGCTTTACGGCGTCGTCGGGAGAACCGCCGTGTTCGAGGAAGCTGGAGTTGTGGAAATACTCGGTTATCTGCACGTAGTTCGAGAATGCGAACGCCACACCCAGCTTAACTCTGTAGTCTTCCATGTCCGCTCTGTCGCGTCCGATGCGCTCGCCCGTGTAGTACTGAACGCTGGTGAGACCCTTGTCCCCCACAAGCTCGGTAACGTAGTCGGAGATGCCGTTCTCGTAGAGGAAGCTCTGTTCTTCAAAAGTGCCGTCAGCCTTCTCCTCGCGGAGCACGAACTCGACATTCGGGTTGACGACTGCCTGCTTCTTGAGCATATCCACGAAATACTCGGTGTCGATCTTTATCTCGGTGAAGACCTCAAGGTCGGGCTTCCAGCGCTGAACAGTACCTGTGCGCTTGCCCTTGAATTCCTTCTTTTTCAGGCCGCCGACGTTCTCGCCCTTCTCGAAGTGCAGGTCGTACTGAAAGCCGTCTCTGTAAACTGTGACGTCCATATATTCACTGGCGTACTGTGTAGCGCACGCGCCGAGACCGTTCAGACCGAGCGAGAATTCGTAGCTCGAAGAGTCGTTGTTGTGATACTTGCCGCCTGCGTAAAGCTCGCAGTAGACCAGCTCCCAGTTGTATCTCTGCTGAGCCTGGTTGAAGTCAACGGGACAGCCGCGTCCGAAGTCCTCAACCTGGTAGCTGTCGTCCTTGAATTTCGTGAGGATTATCTTGTTTCCGTTTCCGCTTCTCGCCTCGTCTATCGAGTTTGAAAGTATCTCGAATACCGAGTGCCTGCATCCGTCGGGACCGTCCGAACCGAATATGACGGCAGGACGCTTGCGGACTCTGTCCGCGCCCTCAAGAAGCTCTATCGATTCGTTGTCGTATTCCTGTTTTTTCTTTGACATTTATTTCACTCCGTTTTTTCTTACTCCCTATCCGGTCGCGTGCCGCTGTGTGTGCTGCTGTCTGCGGGTATTTCTTGGGGGAGACCCTTTTGAAAAAGGGTATTCCCCCAAACCCCCTCACTAAAACTTTTTATACTTTTTGGCTTTTTAGTTGTTCTTCCTTGATTTGTGCAGGTCGGGAATTTTTGAGTTCTCTCCCTTGACAGCACGCACCTTGCCAAAAAGACGTTCAATGGTGGTTTACACTTCATCTGCGGTATTTATCAGGAGGTCTCTCTTGAAATGGTGATAGTCTATCTTTCCGACCACAACCAACTGCCAACATATTAAAAGTCTTTGAAAAAAGGGGGGCGGGGTGAGATCCTTTCTTCAAGCCGTGCGTAGCTAAGGCGGAGGTTCTCACTCCGATAAACCCACCGACAGCAAAACAAAAAGTTTTTCCGGAAGTCTGCAATCAAAGTTTATTATACCACAAACTGGGGGGCGATGTAAATAAAAAAATTTTAAACAATTATCTGCGGGGGGATAAAAACGGATCCTGCTGTTCCGAGGAGGCGGGCGGGCTTGGGAGCGCAGAAAGACACCTCCGTTCCTGCGGCGGAGGTGTCCGATAAGATCACAGTATAAGGCAGATGAGCCCAGAGCAGCCCTCGTTTATCATTCTTGCGAGGGTCTCGCAGAGGCGGCGGCGGGCTTCGGGCGGGAGTTTGCCGAGCTTCGCGTTCAGACCCTCGGTGACCAGCTCGTGCAGGCTCTTGCCGAAGATATTCGACTCCCAGATGCGCTCGGGAGCGTCGTCGAAATCGCTCATCAGCGACATCACCAGCTCTTCCGACTGCTTCTCCGAACCGACTATCGGCGCCACTTCGGTCTGTATCTGGGTCTTCATCAGGTGGATGGAAGGCGCAGTGGCACGCAGACGGATGCCGTACTTGCCGCCCTGCTTGATTATCTCGGGCTCTTCGAGGGTCAGCTCCCCTGCCGAGGGCATGACGATGCCGTAGCCCGTGCGCTCGGCTTCTTCGAGCGCACCTGCCAGCCGAGAGTATTTCTCGCGTATCTTCACCAGCTCGGTTATCTTGGGTATCAGCTCGCTCTCGTTTTCGAGGGGGATGCCTGCCGCTTCGCCGATGATGCGGATAAAGAGACTGCTCTCAAGGACTGCCGCGACCTCGGCTTTTCCGCTCGAAAGCTCGGCGGACGTCACCGATGCCGAAGTGATGTGTTCGCACTCGGACAGCACACGCACGAATTCGGGCAGGTCGCGCAGGGTCGTGACCTTCTCCGCCGCCGCACGGATGCTCTCGTAGAACGCCGAACGAAGCCAGTGCCCGCGGTCGAGGGAGTTTATCCAGCTCGGCGCGTTGACGGCTATCTCGGTCACGGGGAAGGCGTACAGGAGTTCGGTGAGGATGCGCTCGATGTCCTCGCCGCTGAGGTCGGCACAGCTTATGGGCAGGACGTTGACACCGTACTGACTGCTCAGCCGCTTGGCGAGGGCTTTGGAGGACGGGCTGTGGGGTTCGAGGCAGTTGAGAAGCACCGCAAAGGGCTTGCCAGTCTCGCGAAGCTCGCTGATGACACGCTCCTCGCACTCGGCGTATTCCTCGCGTGGGAGGTCGCTGATACTGCCGTCGGTGGTTATCACCAGCCCCACCGTCGAATGCTCGGTGATGACCTTGCGGGTCCCCACCTCTGCCGCCATGTTGAAGGGCACTTCCGCGTCGAACCACGGGGTCATGACCATGCGTGGTGCGCTGTCCTCGATGTAGCCCTGGGCACTTGGGATGACGTAGCCCACGCAGTCGATCATCCTCAGCCTGAAGCTCGCCGTACCCACGTTGACGGTGACCGCTTCCTCGGGGATGAATTTCGGCTCGGTGGTCATTATCGTCCTGCCTGCCGCCGACTGGGGGAGTTCGTCAGACGCGCGCTCACGCCTGTAGTCGCTGTCGATGTTCGGTATCACAAGCTGTTCCATGAACTGCTTTATGAAGGTGGATTTGCCCGTCCTGACGGGGCCTACCACGCCGATGTATATGTCGCCGCCCGTTCTTGCGGCGATGTCGCTGTAAATATCTGTCATAGATGCTTCTCCTTATCGGTCATTCATCGGTATCAGCAGAACTCGTCTGCCGCCGCCTGAAACGGGGTTCTCGTCAATGAGCGGCTGTACGCCTGTCGAGTAGCGCTTCGCTATCTCCCAAAGGCTCTCGTCCTCGCCGCCCGTGTAGCAAATCCTCACCGCACAGCCCTTGTCGCACTGTCTTGGGCGGCTCTCGTCGGCGGTGATGTCGGTGATGAGACCCTCGCCCACCGAACGGCTCACAACTGCTGAAAGCTCCAGCTCCGCCTTTGCCGAGACCGCTCCGCCCTCGCCCAGCGAGTAGGAACAGCCCGTCACACGGGCGGTAACGCGGACGGTGTCGGGGATGTACTGTATGCCCGTTATCTCCTGCTCGAAGGGCGCTTCACGCTCTGCGCAGACCGCCGTGCCGTCCGAAAGGAACGCCAGCATACAGAAGGTCAGCTTGCCGCAGATGAAGCCTTTGCCGCTCTCCTCGTCGCGCCTGAAATAGCTCGTCACGTCCTCGCACCACAGGTCGCAGACCCTCGCCGCTTCACCCTCGGAGGAGGTCAGCACGCAGGCGGCAGTGCAGGAGACCGAGGCTCTCTCGGGCGGCGAGATGACGGCGTTTTCCGCACGGGTGCAGACCGTTTCGCACCTTGTGGAGTAGGCGTCGGTCACAAGCTCCGCCGTCTCGAAGCGCTGAGCTGTGACGTTCACCAGCATGACCAGTTCGCACTCCAGCAGGCCGTCGCTCCCCTGCGTGATGACGCACTTGGCGGCGGTGATGCTCACATCGGTATCGAAGCTGTCCTCAAGCCCCTCGATGTCGATTATCTGCGAGAAGGGTATCGCGAAGCGCATGGTCTCGGGGCTACCGCCGTCCTTCGGCAGGTAAAGCAGGTTCACCCTCGCTTCGCCGCCCGCCACCAGCTTGCCCGAGATGACCCTCTGCTCCCCCTTCTCGATGGCGACGCCGCACCTCATCACGTTCCCGAATGGCGGTTTGCCCTGAGCGAGTTCAAGCTCCTCGATGACGGTGATGCGCTTTGCGGCGGTCAGTCTTTTCGAGGGGTAGACCGCCTGCTCACGGCGAAGCTGTATGCCACCGCCCGAAGCTCCCGTCAGGAGAGTCACGGTCTGTTCCCCGTCGGCGCAGACCCTGCACGAGATGCTTCCGCGGACTTCGAGCCTGCGTTTGTCGGCGACGCGGCAGTTGACGCTCTGCACGCAGGGGGTGACCGTTACCGACGGCGAAACGGTGTCGGGCGGAAGCTCAACGGTCTTGGTGTACTCCTGCGTATGCTCGACGCAGTAAACTCCGCCGCCCTCGGGACTGCGGTAGATGACGCGTATCACCACGCTCAGGTCAAAGCTGAGTCTGCCGCCGTTTATCGCCGTTGAGACAACTCCCGGGGTCATGCTGCATCTCAGCACCCGAAAAATATCGGGGCAGTAATCGGGCAGGTAGAAGTCGTGCTCAGCCGCCTGGGCGACTTCGGTGTCGAGCACTCTCGCGGACGCCGCCGCCTGCACCCTTTCAAGTTTAAGCTCCATAGCTGTTCCTCCAAAATATGTTTTTTCCGCAGTGAAGATCGCCTGCGCTTGATTTAACATATGCGGAGCACGGGACAAATATGACAACCCCGTCGCAGGGGCAAAAAGCCACAAAATCTCATGTGGAAATCCGATAAAAACCGCCATATTGCGCCTTGAACTTGCACTCTCAACGTGATATAATAGTATGATGGAAAGAGAGTGATATATTTAAAATGGACAGAATTGCATTTTTCAGGGACCTGGCTGTGATAATCGTTTCAGCCAAAGTGTTCGGACTGCTGGCGCAGAAGCTGAAAGCGCCGCAGGTTGTGGGCGAGATAATCGCGGGACTTCTGATAGGACCCTGCTGTTTCAAGCTGGTTGGCGACTCGGACTATCTTTCGCTGCTCGCCGAGATAGGCGTAGTCATGCTGATGTTCGGCGCGGGACTTGAAACGAACATAAAAGACCTGCTGAAAACGGGCGTAAAAGCCCTCGTGATAGCCTGCATCGGCGTATTCGTGCCGCTCATCGGCGGAACTTTGCTGTACAGCGCGTTCTACGGCTTTGACAAGATAGGTTCGGAGCATTTTTTACGGGCGGTGTTCATCGGCACGATAATGACGGCGACATCGGTGGGCATCACGGTGCAGACGCTGAAAGAGCTGGGCAAACTCAAAGGCGAGATAGGAACGCTCATAATGTCGAGTGCGATAATCGACGATGTTATCGGCATCATAGTCCTGACCTTCGTCATCGGCTTCAAGAACCCCGAGACAAAGCCCCTTGACGTTGTAGTGCGCACGCTGCTGTTCATCGTGTTCAGTTTCGGCGTGGGATTTCTCACCTACTTCATATTCAAGAAGATCGACAAGCGTTATCCCCACAAGCGCCGCATACCCATCCTCGGGCTTGCGCTGTGTATGTTCCTTGCCTTTGCGGCTGAGGAATTCTTCGGCATCGCGGACATCACGGGCGCATATGTTGCGGGACTTATCCTGTGCAATCTGAAGGATTCCGACTACATCGCAAGCAAGGTGGATGTCAACTCCTACATGATCTTCGGACCCGTATTCTTCGCGTCCATCGGTCTGAAAACGACCCTTGACGGCTTCACCGCCGAACTGCTGGTATTCTCCATCGGTTTCGTTCTGGTGGCGCTTCTGACGAAGATAATCGGCTGCGGACTCACCGCAAAGCTGATGGGCTACGACCTGAACAGCAGCCTGAAAGTCGGTGTCGGCATGATGACACGCGGCGAGGTCGCGCTGATCGTTGCGCGAAAGGGCATGAGCGAGGGTATGCTTGACGCGAAGTACTTTGCTTCGGTCATCCTGCTGATAATCGTTTCTTCGATGACTACTCCTATCGTTTTGAAGATACTGTACAAAAAAAGTGACAGCAGAGATGCGGCGCTCGAACAGGCCGAGGTTACGGCGTGAGCGGTTTGGGTTCTGTTTAGCTTTAATTTTTTAGCGTTTGTGCTATTTTTTTGAAAGAGGTGTTCTTATGGTCGGTATTCTTGACTATATCGGGTGGAGGGGGGATATCGGGTTCGATGTTTCTCCTTTCAATGACGTTGATGCCCTTATCCTCGCTCAGCTCAGCTATGTGCCTTTCGACGGGCTTCTCCCTGCGGGCTTCGGTCAGCCTGTCTCCCTCGCTCGGGCTGCCGAGCTCTTCGACCCCGATAAAGTTCCCGACAAACTCCGCATAATCACGTTCAGAGATGACTGCGAACTCATCCGCCGTCTCGGCAGCGAAAAACGCTTTTCATCCCTCACCGTCGAGGGCTTTGTCAACAACACCGACGCCGAGAAAAACGTTCAGTTCGCGGCTATAACCATCAATCTCCCCGACGGCAGAAAATACATCTCCTTCCGCGGCACGGACGACACCATAGTCGGCTGGAAAGAGGACTTCAATTTCAGCTACCTCTGCGAGACCCCCTCGCAGACCCTCGCAATGCGCTATCTCAAAGATAATTTCGCCGATTTTGACGGCGGACTTATCCTCGGCGGTCACTCGAAGGGCGGCAATCTCGCGGTCTATGCGGCTGTCTACTGCGGCTACGAGATAGGCTCAGCCATCGAGCAGATATACGACTTCGACGGTCCTGGATTCCGAAGCGAGATCGCTGACGGGCTGGCTTACAGGCGGTTCATCCCGAAGATACGCAGTTTCATCCCCGAGAGTTCTCTCGTCGGGCAGCTGCTCACCGCGAACGTCGAGCATAGCATCGTCCGCAGCAGTGCGAAGGGCATCATGCAGCATCTGGCATACTCGTGGGCGGTCGTCCGCGACAGTCTCGAACTGACCAACGGGCTCTCGAAAACGGGCAGCATGATAAACAAGACCATGTCCTCGTGGCTGGGCAGTCTCGACGATGAGACGCGCCGAATGTTCGTCAAGGCGGTGTTCGACGTGCTGGAAGCCCCCGATTTCGAGACATTCACCGAGCTGGGCAAGTTCAACCTCAAGACAACAGCCGCCATCCTCGGCGCGATACGAAAGCTCGCGCCCGTCCAGCAGAAAGCAGTCTTGCACGCCTTCAAGCAGCTCGCCCTCAGCGGCAAAGACGCAGTCTTTTCCGAGCTGAGCGAAAGCATGAAAGATATGCAGCAGAAACTGCCGATGTCTGCGGGTGCTCTTGGGGGAGACCCTTTTGAAAAAGGGTCTTCCCCCAAACCCCCTCACTAAAACTTTTAAGGCAATACCGCACGACCATTGTGCGTCAGATGCGCCGCACCAGCGAAGCTGGTGCCACAGATTTTTCGTCAGATTGTCTAAATTCGACGCAGGCTTGCTGACGCAAGTCAAGGAGAATTTGGGCAATATGACGGAATAATATGTGTATCAAGCTTATGCTTGATACGGCATATGACATGCAAAGGCGCGAGCCGGTGGTTGTGCGGTGTTGCCTTAATACTTTTTGGCTTTTGGGTGTTTCTACCTGAATTTGTGCAGATCAGGAAGAAAGACGCTCTTCTCTTCGATAGCTTGTCCCTTGCCAAAAAGACGTACATGAGAGCGTAACGCTTCGTTTGCGGTATTTATCAGATGGTCACACTTGAAGCGGTGATAGACTATCTTCCCGACCACAACTAACAGAAACAAAAGTCGGCATATCCGAAGTGGTTCGGATATGCCGATGTTTTTTCGTTTTATGTCCTGTAAGCAGGTCGCGCTGCTCAGATGGACTTATGGAAAGTACGCGAGATAACGTCGTCCTGCTGTTCCTTAGTGAGCTTCACGAAGTTAACAGCGTAGCCCGATACGCGGACGGTCAGCTGCGGATACTTCTCGGGGTGAGCCTGTGCATCCAGCAGAGTCTCGCGGTCGAACACGTTGACGTTCAGATGGTGACCGCCTTTTTCAACGTAACCGTCGAGCAGTCCCACAAGGTTGTCTATCTGATTATCTGTTGCTGCCATGATACATCTTCCTTTCAAGTTATATCAATCGTCATCCTCGTCGTCGAAAGCCTCGTCCTGAAATTCGGTGGGCTGAGCGCACGCGCCGTTCACACAGCAGTCATTCGACTGAACAGTGGTGTACTTGATGCCGTCGCTCTCCTCGTCGAGGTCGATAACGAGATGTCCCGTTCCCTGAGCTATGAGCTTGTCGATCACCGAAACGAGATCGTCAGGCTCGCCGTTCGAGTTTTCTTCTTTAAGGATAAGTCCCATTTCAGATCACCTCTGTTGATTCGCTCCCTTTCGGGGATTCGGTCATGTTTGTTGATTTATTCTGTAGTACTGTGGTTCGCCGTTGTTGCTGGCAGGTCATTTTGCGGGGAACTTCGTCCCCATACCCTGCCAGGCGCGGTGACGCCTGACCCACTCAGCCCATGGCGGACACGGTACGTTTGTGCTGTTTATTATAAGCTCTCGTCGTCTCCGAGGGAGTCTGCGATGCTCTCGATATCGAGGTCGCCCATGAATACCTTATCGTCCTTGCCGAGCGCGTCGGGGATGATGGAGAAGGTGTTCGAGATGCCGTCCTGTGCGTGTCTGAAAGGCAGCTTAGCTACCGATGCCAGCGATGCAGCCGCACCGTGAGTATCTCTTCCGTGCATCGGGTTAGCGCCGGGTGCCAGCGGCACGCCGATCTTTCTGCCGTCGGGGGTCGAACCTGTCTTCTTGCCGTATACCACGTTGGAAGTGATGGTCAGGATGGACATGGTCGGCACGCCGTCACGATAGGTGTGGTGCTTTCTTATCATGTTCATGAAGGTGCGAACGAGATCGACAGCGATCTGGTCAACTCTGTCGTCGTTGTTGCCGTACTTCGGGAAATCACCCTCTACAACGTAGTCAACGACCACATTGTGTGCGATATCAACTACCTCGCCCTTCTTGTTCTTGATCTCGATGTCGCGGCGAACGGGCTTTACCTTCGCGTACTTGATAGCGGACAGCGAGTCTGCAACTACCGACAGACCTGCGATACCTGTTGCGAAGTATCTCTTTACGTCCCTGTCGTGCAGAGCCATCTGGATACGCTCGTAGCAGTACTTGTCGTGCATGAAATGGATGACGTTGAGGGTGTTGACATACACGCCTGCGAGCCATTCCATCATGTCGGTGTAGCGCTCCATTACGGTGTCGTAGTCGAGCACTTCGTCGGTGATAGGACGGTACTTAGGACCGATCTGGAGTCCCAGCTTCTCGTCAACGCCGCCGTTTATCGCGTAGAGCAAGCACTTTGCAAGGTTCGCTCTTGCGCCGAAGAACTGCATCTCCTTGCCGACTCTCATGGAGGAAACGCAGCAGGCGATAGCGTAGTCGTCGCCGTGGGTGGTTCTCATCAGGTCGTCGTTCTCGTACTGGATGGACGAGGTGTTGATGGAGATCTTAGCGCAGTATCTCTTGAACGCCGCAGGCAGCTTGACGCTCCACAGAACGGTGAGGTTAGGCTCGGGAGCGGGTCCGAGGTTTTCAAGGGTGTGCAGGTAACGGAAGCTGTTCTTCGTTACCATGTGCTCGCCGTCAACGGTCACGCCGCCGATGGACTCGGTCACCCACTGGGGGTCGCCCGAGAAGAGCTGATTGTACTCGGGAGTACGTGCGAACTTGACCATTCTCAGCTTCATGATGAAGTGGTCGATCAGCTCCTGAGCGCCTTCCTCGGTGAGGATGCCTCTCTCAAGGTCGCGCTGGATATAGATATCAAGGAATGTCGAGGTGCGTCCGAGAGACATAGCAGCGCCGTTCTGCTCCTTGACAGCTGCGAGGTAGCCGAAGTACAGCCACTGAACAGCTTCCTTTGCGTTAGCCGCAGGACGGGAGATGTCGCAGCCGTAGATCTTGCCGAGCTCGATCAGCTCACCGAGAGCTCTCTTCTGCTCTGCCAGCTCCTCGCGCAGTCTGATATTCTTCGAGGTCATGCGGACGAGGGATGTGTCGATCTGATCCTGCTTGTCCTCGATAAGTCTCTTGACGCCGTAGAGTGCAACACGTCTGTAGTCGCCGATGATGCGTCCTCTGCCGTAAGCGTCGGGAAGACCCGTGATGATGCCCGCGTGGCGGACAGCCCTCATCTCGGGGGTATATGCGTCGAAAACGCCCTGGTTGTGTGTTTTTCTGTACTTGGTGAAGATATCGATGACCTCGGGGTCAACATGATAGCCGTTCTGCTCGCAGGCGGAAACAGCCATTCTGATACCGCCGAAGGGCATGAGTGCGCGCTTTAAGGGCTTGTCAGTCTGCAAGCCCACGATCTGCTCGAGATCTTTATCGATATAGCCCGCCTCATGAGAAGTGATAGTGGATATGATCTTGGTATCCATATCGAGCACGCCGCCCTTTTCACGCTCCTGCGCGAAGAGGTCAAGCACTTTTGCCCACAGCTTCTTTGTCCTCTCACTCGGAGGTGCCAAGAAACTCTCATCACCGTCGTAAGGAGTATAATTCCTTTTAATAAAGTCTCCTACATTTACCGAAGCATTGCTCCATCTGCCGGGAGTAAAGCCTTCCCACTCAGGAAAAAATTCCATCGCCAAACAAATCAGTCCTTTCCTGTACAGGCAAGCCGCATAAGCGGTAAGCTATAACAACATTCTGCAAGTGTGTCATATAGATCAGTGCATATCTTTATGCCCTGATAAATATATTACATTATTATAATAACACAATATATAGTGATTGTCAAGGGCTTGAACAACTACACTATGTAAAATCTTCATTAACTCAAATGGTATACTTTTGGACATTAAACAACTTCCCGAGGTCGGATGATCAATATTCGCCAATTTTTTCAAAATATCTCATGTATTTATATATAACATCTATGCAAATCCGTAAAATACCGACCTCGTCCTGTGCGTTTCCAACAGATGTTAATAAATTGTAAAGTTTCTCTGCCGATACTTTACTTAAAGGATGGAATGTGGTAAAATTACAATAGGTGATTTAGCACTTTAACACTTGAAATATTAAGTGTCCGAAGGGAGAATTATACATATGAAAGAAAGAATCGAAATAAAAAACCTTGAACAGCTTTACGAAGCTATCCTCACGCTGGAGACTACCGAGGAATGCGCACTGTTCTTCAAGGATCTCTGCACCGTTCCAGAGCTGAAGGCTCTGTCTCAGCGTTTTCAGGTGGCAAAGCTCCTGACCGACAACCACGTCTACAGCGACATCGTGCAGGAAACGGGCGCTTCCACAGCTACCATCAGCCGCGTCAACAGGTCGCTGGCTTATGACGGCTCGGGCGGATACAGCATCGTGTTCGACAGACTCAGGGAGAAGAACAAGTGAGCGGCTACGCGAGCTTCGCTTACTTTTACGACAGGCTGACCGAGAACGTTGACTACCGCGGCATGGCGGCAAAGATAGATGAGTGGGTCACCCGCTTCGGCGGCAGGAAGGGCATACTGCTTGACACCGCCTGCGGCACGGGTTCGCTCTGCATGGAGCTTTCGAAACTCGGATACGACGTTATCGGCACCGACAGCTCGGAAGAGATGCTTGGGGCGGCTCTCGACAAGAAGTTCGACAGCGGTCTCAGCATACAATATCTGCGGCAGGATATGCGCAGTCTCGATATGTACGGCACTATCGACGTGACCGTCTGCACGCTGGACAGCGTGAATCATTTACCCGACGAAGAGGACGCACTTAAAGCTTTTAAGTGCGTTTCACTGTTTGCGTTCCCCGACGGGATGTTCATCTTCGATGTGAATACCCTGCACAAGCACCGCGACGTGCTGGCGGACAACGCTTTCGTCTACTCGCTGGACGGGCTGTACTGCGGCTGGCAGAACGAGTACGATAAAGCGGACAGTTCGGTGCATATATGGCTCGACTTCTTCGAGGAGGAGGACGGCAGCTGGCACAGATACTCGGAGGACTTCCGCGAGATTTACATTTCACCTGAGCGGATAGAAGAGATGCTTCGGGAGGCAGGATTCGAGATACTCGGCGTGTTCGGCGGATATACCGACGAGCCGCTCACGGAGAACAGCGAACGCGCGGTCTACGTCTGCCGCAAGGTGCCGACGGAACAGGAACTTTCCGACAACGGAATCAATATACAGGAGTAAGTTATGAGCAGGATAGTAAGGTCGATAACCAAGGACGCTTCGGTGGTGTGCAGCGCCATCGACGGACTTGATATCGTTGCAAGGATAGAAGAAATCAACAAATCATCGGCTGTGTGTACGGCGGCACTGGGCAGGCTCGCGATGGGAGCTTCGCTGATGGGATTCGGACTGAAAAACGACGCCGACACGCTGACCGTCAGACTCGACGGCGGCGGCCCCGCAGGTGCGCTCATCGCCGTTTCGGACAGCTACGGCAACGTCAAGGCGTACATCCAGAACCCCATAGTCGAGATACCGCTCAACGACAAGGGCAAGCTCGATGTGGGCGGCGCGGTCGGCAGAGACGGCACGCTGACGGTCATCAAGGACATGGGTCTGAAAGAGCCGTACTCGGGACAGATACCGATCTACACGGGCGAGATCGCCGAGGACATCACGCAGTATCTCGCGGTCAGTGAGCAGACTCCGGGAGCGTGTGCGCTGGGCGTGCTCATCAATCCAGATCTGAGCGTGAAGTGTGCAGGGGGATTCCTGTTGCAGGTACTTCCCTTCGCGCCCGAGGAAGCCATCACACAGCTGGAGAAGAACCTCGCAGGCGTGACTTCGGTGACGTCGATGATAGAGGCAGGAATGACCCCCGAGGACATTTCGCTGAAGATGCTCGAAGGACTTGAGCCGAATGTGCTGGATGATTTCGAGGTCAACTATGTCTGCGACTGTTCGAGAGAGCGTACTGAGAGAATGCTGATATCCCTCGGAAAGAAAGAGCTTGAAGAGCTCGCGAAAGACGAAACGACCGAGATATGCTGTAACTTCTGCGACAAGAAGTACACCTTCACCAGCGAAGAGATAAAAACTCTCATAACCGAATCGCAGGAATGAAGCGTGTTCGCCAGAGTCTCAAAAAGTTTAGGAGGGGGTCTGGGGGAGACCCTTTTCAAAGGGTCCCCCCGGCCGCCGGAGGCACTGAAAGAAAACCGCTCAGACCCGTAAACAAACAACATAAGAGACCAAATATAAAATCGGCAAATCCGGAAAAACGTCCCGAAAGCCACGATATGAAAGCCCATATCAAACTTTCAAGAACAGCGATTTGCCGATTTTATTTTCACGAGAGAGCGCCAGCGATTCGAGTGAAACCCCCAATTTCGCCAAAGGCGAAACAATCAAGCACCAAATCACAAAAAGAATAATCAACAACCAACCCACAAATATATAAGGAAAGTAAAGAAAAAGAAAAAAGGAAAAAACCAATGAGAAAATCCCAAAAACTCCGCACCGTTCTGACAGTCGGCGCGGCGGCAGTATTATTGTGTGCAGTCGGTGCAGTGCTATTCGTCAAACAGGTCATCCACCTGAATAAACCCTCGGAGACCGACTACCCCGTCAGAGGCGTCGATGTGTCGAACTATCAGGGCGAGATCGACTGGACGACACTTTCGCAGGGACTGGACTTCGCGTATATCAAGGCCACCGAGGGCAGCAGTTTCGTCGATTCGCACTTTGCGTTCAACTACGCCGAGGCACAGAGGACTCCCCTGCGCGTCGGGGCTTACCACTTTTTCAGCTTCGACAGCTCGGGCAAAACTCAGGCGGAAAACTATATCGCAAGCGTCGAGCCTTACGAAAGGATGCTCCCGCCCGTCGTGGACGTGGAGTTCTACGGCGAGTACTCCGACGAACATAAACCGTCGGAAGAGGTCGTGCCCGAGATAGCCGACCTGCTCGGGGCACTTGAGGACCGCTACGGCGTCAAGCCCGTCATCTACGCCACGGGCTCGGCTTACAAATCCTACATCAAGGGGAATTTCGACGGCTACGACGTGTGGATACGGGATGTCTACTTCAAGCCCGAAAGAGACTGGATGTTCTGGCAGTGGTCAAGCGTCGGCAGACTCGATGGCTACGACGGCGAGGAAGAATGCATCGACCTGAACGTGTTCAACGGCTCGAAAGCTGAGTTTGAAAGGTACGGTTTGTGCAATATAGCAGAGAATTGTGCGGATTCTTGATAAAAATGTGGCATCTGCACAAATTCAATTTTTTTTGAAAAATCGCTTGACAAACGCACGATGTTAGTGTATAATATAATAGTCGCTTGAAGCGATAAACAAAAAATCGCAAAAATGGAAGCTTAGCTCAGCTGGGAGAGCATCTGCCTTACAAGCAGAGGGTCATAGGTTCGAGCCCTATAGTTTCCAT
>NZ_FPIR01000005.1:149823-235325 GCF_900119155.1 Ruminococcus sp. YE71
ATGGAAGCTTAGCTCAGCTGGGAGAGCATCTGCCTTACAAGCAGAGGGTCATAGGTTCGAGCCCTATAGTTTCCATACGGCCGGGTAGTTCAGTTGGTTAGAACGCCAGCCTGTCACGCTGGAGGTCGTGGGTTCGAGCCCCATTCCGGTCGCTCACACATTGTGTGTATTTTGGTAACCTCTTTGCTTACTGCTTTCGAGGTAATGCCTCTGTAGCTCAGTAGGTAGAGCAGGGGACTGAAAATCCCCGTGTCGATGGTTCGATTCCGTCCGGAGGCACTTGGTCAGATAACTTTTGACTGCATAATTTGCGGATTTAGCTCATTTGGTAGAGCGCCACCTTGCCAAGGTGGAGGTAGCGAGTTCGAGCCTCGTAATCCGCTCTTAGATTCGGCGTCATAGCCAAGTGGTAAGGCGTGGGACTGCAACTCCCTGATCCCCAGTTCAAATCTGGGTGACGCCTCTGAGGAGATGTGAAGAAATTCACGTCTCCTTTTTATTTTGTCTGAAAACGCATATCATAGATGTAATAAGAATGACAGAAATTTCAGATTTTTTTCGGTTTTTCGGGATTTTTCACGTTTTAGGAAAATGCCGTCTTGAAATCGTTCTGATAATGTGCTATAATTAATACGAAAATGTTAATTTGCACCAATGAGGAAAGGGTGATGAAATGAAGGACGGCAAAAAAGTCATATCGATATGCACTTCGAGAATTTTTGACGCTCAGCAGCATATCTTCCTGAAACTTCTCAGCCGAAAACTGTCGGCTGAGAGCGCCCTCGTGATGATATTCTGCACAAATACCGACCTCTACTGGGAGGAGGAAAAGTATTTCCCCGAAGCCGCCGTTTTCGAGTTCGTACCCTTCGACATCACCGACGTTCTCATCATTATGGACGAGAAGATCAAGTCGAAAAACGTTTCCGAGGAGCTCATCTCGAAGGCGCGGGAAAACGACACCCCCGTGATAGTCGTTGACGGCGAGTACGAAAATACCTGCCGCATCCGCTTCGACTACGAAAAAGGGTTCGAGAATATCGTGCGGCATATGATCGTCGATCACGGCGTGAAAAATCCGCTCTTTATGGCGGGCTTCCGCGGAAATGTGTTCTCCGAACAGCGCATCGCGGTCTTTAAAAAGGTCATCGCCGAGAACGGTATACCCTTCAGCGAAGATATGATATGCTACGGCGATTTCTGGGCTGCGCCTGCCCGCGCCGCCATGCAGGATGCCCTCGACCGCGGCATCCGTCCCGACGCCGTTATCTGCGCCAACGACATCATGGCGATAAACATCTGCGACGTGCTGATAAAAAACGGCTTCCGCGTTCCCGAGGATGTCCGCGTTTCGGGATTCGACGGCATCGACGAGGCGAGCTTCTGCTCCCCAAGGATATCCACCGCCAGCTGCGGCAGCGACCTGCTCGCTGACACCGTCTACAACTGCGTCAGCAACTGCCTAAAAGGCATCATTCATGACGAGGTGCCAGTTCTGCCGCAGCTCATGCCCAACGAATCCTGCGGCTGCTGTACGTCCATAGAACAGCCCCTCTCGATACTCAGCCGCTTCAACAACAGCTTCTACCGCTATCAGGACGATATACGCATCATGTACGAGATAACCACTGCTGTCCAGATGAGCAGCGATCCGCAGAAGGCGGCCGACTGCCTTACTCACACAATGATGGCGGACACCCACTGCTTCACCTACAGCTCGTGTCTCGAGATCGAGCGCGACTATTTCTCGTCGCCCATCATGACCAGCGAGAAGAGCAAGTTCCGCGCCTTCTATGACCCCGACAGCCCGTTCCCCTCACCCGACTTCGGCGAGGACGAGCTGGGCAGCAGGCTCGCCGCTCTCGTGCGCCCGGGCTACCCCATGATAGTCAACGCCCTCGATTACCTCGGCAAGCCCATGGGCTTTATCTGCCACAGATTCGCAAACTACGACATCGTCAACTACGCCAAGACCGCCAGCATCACCAACACCGTTTCGATGGGTCTCGGCGGTTTCATCATCAGCCGCTACCAGCGGTATCTGCTGGACAAGGTCGAGGAGATGTATAGCACCGACTCGCTGACAGGGCTTTTCAACCGCAGCGGTTTCAATGCCGAGTTTGAAAAGCTGCTCGAAGACGAGTCCTTCGGCCATCGACCCGTCACCGTGCTGATGGCCGACCTTGACGGTCTGAAATTCATCAACGACACCTACGGACACGAGGCTGGCGACAACGCCATCAAACGCGCTGCCGACGCCCTGAAAAACAGCTGCCCCGAGGGTTCGCTGTGCGTGAGGTTCGGCGGCGATGAGATGTTCGCGGTCATTATAGGCGCCTGCGACCCCGAAAGCATCATAGGTTCGATCGAACGCGCCCTCGACGAAGCGAACGCCCGTCAGCCCTGCGAATGCAAAACTTCCCTCAGCTGCGGTGCTTTCACCACCACCCTCGGCAAGCGCTTCGACCTCAGCAGCGCACTCAAAAAAGCCGACGAACGAATGTACCGCAACAAACGCAGCCGTAAGATGAAATTCACAAACATTTAGAATGAGGCTCGACGGCGGTTTTTTCTTGGGGGAAACCCTTTTGAAAAAGGGTTATCCCCCAAACCCCTTTCCTAAAACTTTTGATACTTTTTGGCTTTTGGGTGGTTCTTCTGTAGATAGAATCGGTTTGAAAGACAGTGATTCTGGTTTTCATTGTTCTGACCTTTGCCAAAAAGACGTTCAATGGCGGTCAACACATTATTTGCGGAATTTGTCAGATGGTCTCTCGTGAAATGACGATAGCCTACCGTATCCTCCACAACAAACTAAAGTCTTTGAGGGTGTACCTTTCTTTTGCCGTGTGAGGCTACTGCCGCACGACCTGTTCAAGAACGCGCTGAGGGTCACGCCTCAGCAATTACAACAGTTCCTTATCCTCCATATGATGACCTCACTTTGAAACGTTTCATAATATCTGTAAACATTTCATGAACGGTCTTTCAAAGCAAAAACGGCAGGGAGAACATCTCTCCCTGCCGTTTTGATACGTCTATTCGGATCTTGTGCCGCCGAGCAGGTGCATCCCCATCAGCCGTCCGTGCCGAAAGCAAAGCCTTCAAATTCGCTGACGGGCATGGGTTTGGCGAAGTAGTAGCCCTGGAAGAGCTTGCAGCCCATTTCGGCGAGCTTTTCGTACTGAGTGCCTGTCTCCACGCCTTCCGTGAGCGAGTCGATGCCAAGGTCGTCGGAGAGCTGTATGATATGCTTGACGATGGTCGCGGCGCGGCCGCCGTCGTTTGTGTACGAGAGGAACCTCATGTCTATCTTCAGCACGTCAACGGGCATATCCTTCAGCAGGCTCAGCGACGAGTAGCCGCTTCCGAAGTCATCCATCTCGACGACGAAACCCGCTTCCCTGAGTCGGGCGAGGATGTTCATTTTCTCGACCGCGTCGGACATGAACACCGTTTCGGTAATCTCCACGCGGAGCACCTCGGGACGGATGCCGTACTCGCGAACGAGTCCCGTTATCTCTTCCACAACGTCGGTGAAGTAGAAGTCCTTCGGCGAAATGTTCACCGAGATGAACATATCATCATGACTTCCCTGCCACTGCGAGAGTATCTTGCAGGCGCATCTCCACATATGCCTGTCAACATCGAGAATCATGCCGTTTTTCTCGAACACGGGGATGAACTTGTAGGGCGGCAGGAAACCATGCTCGGGATGTATCCATCTCGCGAGGGCTTCCGCGCCCACTACCCTGCCCTGACTGTCGGCGATGGGCTGAAGGTAGGGCATGATCTGCATTGACTCGATGGCGCCGTGAAGGCTCGCGCTTATCTGCTGATCCCACATGACCATCTCGCGGAGCTTGCTGTCGTAGTAAGCGATGTGGGTCTTGTATTCGTCCCCCACCACCGAAAGGGCAAGGTGCGCCCTGTCGAACATCACCGAAACGTCCAGACTCGGTTCCGTGACCTCATAAACACCGAGGTTGACGAGGATATGGTGCTCCAGCACGCCGTCCGTGACCGAGAAAGCCGCCAGCGAGCTCTCGATAGCCGCAGAGTCGAACTCGTCCGCGGGCACGAACACGCCGAAGGTATCGCCCGCAAGCCTGCCGTAGACGCACCTGTAGGTCATGAAGCTGCGGATATGGTCGGCAAGCTGCTGCAAAGCCTTGTCGCCGAAGTCCGAACCGAAGATGTCGTTGACTATCTTGAAGTTCTTCACGTCAACGAATACTGCCAGATACTTTCTGCCGTCGCCAGCGTCTATCTTCTGACGCACCTTCTCAAAGAAGTGCTGCTTGGTGTACATACCTGTCAGGCTGTCGTGGGTGGAGTTGTACAGCTCACGCTTGATGCGCTGCTGTTCCTCGGTATTGTCCAGCACCGAAAGGAAAGAACCCGCCATGCGGTTCCTGTCGTCGCTGATAGAGCGCCTTTGCAGTAAGAAATATGAAGCGTCGTCACCGAAACCGATGACTATGCTCTGCACCCAGTCCTTCTCCTCACGGTCAAGGGAACCGAAAGTGCGTTCAAGGCTCTCGTTCACGCCGTCGAGCCTGTCCGCATCCACCTTTGCAAGCCTGAGACCCGGCTGATTCGCCCATATGCACTTACCCTCGGGGTCGAACACGAACAGCGCCTGCGACAGGTCTGAGGCGATGTCCGACAGCATCCTGTCCAGCAGTCTCAGCGGACGGTAGATTATCGAGAAGTAGAATGAGGATATGCCGATAAGACCGAAACCGATCATCGAACGGTCGATGGGAGTGCGTGAGAAGATATAGAAGGTCTCCCAGACTGCCACAACGATTATCGAGACGAGTATCACCATATACCGTTCGCGGTTTATCCTCGTGGTCTTGATGACGGCGAGTATGAATATCAGAATGACCGCAAATGCGACCAGATAGTCCACAACGCGGTGTATTATCTGCCCGACGCCCGGCACAAGCCTGTAGTAGGGTCTGCCCTGCACCTCGACCGATTCGACCGAGAATGCGTGCCCGAATATGGGGTTGAGACACAGCTGGACGGCGTCTGCAAGCAGCAGAAGGTACACCAATGTCGGTTTATGCTGCTTGCCGCTGCCAGAGTTTACGCCCCTGCAATAGGCATTTGTGAACAACACAAGGGCAAACATCACCAGATCCATCCCGATGAAGTAGCTGTAACAGCCGATCAGCGACCTCGCTCTGATGCTCGAACCGACGATTATCATGTTGCCGACCATAGGCGGTATGAGCGACAGGTCGAGCAGAGCCACATATTTTCGTATCTCCTTCCGCGAACGCATAGCCACCGAAGCGCACAGCAAAAGCAGCAGCACCAGCGCCAGCAGGATAGAAGTGTAAAATAATCTCTGATCCAAAAGCCTCACCTCACTTCCCACAAAGTGATTTATTAAAACATTCTGTATATATTATACCATAATTATTTCCATTTTGCAAGAGCTTATTAACATTTTCCCCAGTAAACGCCACTCAACGACAGAAAAAAGCCTCTGTCCGAAGGCAAAGGCTTTGAGGTTTATTC
This sequence comes from Ruminococcus sp. YE71, assembly GCF_900119155.1. Classification (GTDB taxonomy): domain Bacteria; phylum Bacillota; class Clostridia; order Oscillospirales; family Ruminococcaceae; genus YE71. The sequence goes on from NZ_FPIR01000005.1 coordinate 155,359, forward strand.
CACGAAAGTGACGTAGCTCTGTTTTCTGTCTGATGCAGGGGGCGGTGTGACGGCAGGATAACCGAGCGCAACGTGACCGATGCCCTCATATTCGCCGCTGATGCCGAGGGTGCGGAGAACGGTCTTGTACTCCTCAGTCTCGAACTCCTCTTTCGCGCGGTGTATCCAGCAGCTGCCGAGACCCAGCTCGTGAGCCGCCAGCATCAGCGTGCCCATCACCAGCGAGCCGTCATAAACTTCGGTGCGGATATCCTTGTCCGCCAGCACGATGAGCACCGCAGGCGCACCGTAGAACGGGTCGAAACTCTCGTCCTTGCCCATTATCTTTGCGTTCGCTGCGGAGAGTTTGTCTCTCAGCTCCCTGTTCGTCACCGCGATGATGATAGGCGACTGTCTGTTCATGCCTGTGGGGGCGTATGTTCCCGCCTCGCAGACCTGCTCGATAAGCTCCTTCGGGGGCATATCGGGCTTGAAAGCGCGGCAGCTTCTTCTGGTTTTGATAGCTTCGATAGTGTTCATGATTTTCCCTCCGTAAATTTATTCGGCACCGCCGCTTTCACTGTTGACCATAGCGGTGATACTCGTCACAGAAAGCCTCGCGACCGCAGTCGCCGCGACGATGCTCCTGTTGTAGTCGAAATCCCGTGTCTGTTCGTACCGAGCCATGAGGATGCCGTCGATAGCCGACTGTTTTTCCTCACCCTCAAGGAAGGTGATGTCCGCCGTGCCCATCACGCACTTGTAGTGCATGGTCACGTCCTTTTTGTCAGTGATGCATTCCATACGGAGCGGAATGTCCATCTCAAAGGAACACCTGCCGTTTTTGCGCATGAGGTCGTATTTTCTGCCTGCCTTTGCGCCGTGAACGTACAGGTCGATATGCGTTCCCGACACGGTGTAGGCGAAATTCAGCGGCACTATGTAGGGGTACTCGCCGTCGGCAAGTCCGATACGCAGAATATCGCACTGTTCTATGATGCCGACTATCGCATCATAGTCGGTGACTTCCCTGTCTTTGCGTCTCATATCCCACCTCCTTACAACAGTATAACACAGCGAAGTGCATTTGTCAAACAAAAAACGCTCCCCGTGCGGACACAGGGAGCGAAATAATTACTTCTTCAGCTCGAAGTTTCTGTAGATGATGTCCTCACGCTTAGGACCGTTGGATACCATCGTGATCGGGTAGCCGATCTTCTCCTCGATGAACTCGATGTACTTGCGGCAGTTCTCGGGCAGTTCCTCGTAGTTGCGGATGCCTCTGATGTCGCACTTCCAGCCGTCGAGAACTTCGAGAACGGGCTTGCAGCGCTCAAGTTCACGGGTGGTCGGGAAATCGGTGATGACCTTGCCGTCCAGCTCGTAGCCTACGCATACGGGGATCTTGTCGAGGTAGCCCAGCGCGTCAAGAACGGTGAAGGCAACATCGGTAGCGCCCTGCATACGGCAGCCGTACTTGGAAGCCACGCAGTCGAACCAGCCCATACGTCTCGGTCTGCCTGTGGTAGCGCCGTACTCGCCGCCGTCGCCGCCGCGTCTTCTGAGCTCATCAGCCTCGTCTCCGAAGATCTCGGAAACGAATGCGCCTGCGCCAACTGCCGACGAATAAGCCTTGCAGACAGTGATGATCTGCTTGATCTCATAAGGCGGGATGCCTGCGCCGATAGCGCCGTAAGCAGCCAGAGTCGAGGACGAAGTTACCATCGGGTAGATACCGTGGTCGGAGTCCTTGAGCGAACCCAGCTGACCCTCCAGCAGGACGGTCTTGCCCTCAGCCAGTGCCTTGTTCAGGAACAGCGAAACGTCCGCAACATACGGCTCGATCATCTTTCTGTAGCCAACAAGGGTATTGAACAGCTCTTCCTGATCGATCTCGGGCTTGTTGTAGAGGTACTTGAGCAGAACGTTCTTCTGAGTGCATACTCTCGCGATCTTCTCCTTTAAGTAGTCCTCATCGAACAGCTCCTGTACCTGGAAGCCGATCTTTGCATATTTATCCGAATAGAACGGTGCGATACCGCTCTTGGTAGAGCCAAAGCTCGCCTTGCCGAGACGCTCCTCCTCATACTGGTCGAACAGTACGTGGTAAGGCATCACGATCTGCGCTCTGTCGGAGATGAGCAGCTTCGGTGCGGGAACGCCCTTCTCGACCACCGAGTTGTACTCATTGAAGAGCTTTACGATGTCGAGAGCAACGCCGTTGCCGATGATGTTCACGGTGTTCTGAGAGAACACGCCCGACGGCAGAGTGTGAAGTGCGAACTTGCCGTAGTTATTTACGATAGTGTGACCTGCGTTAGCACCACCCTGGAAGCGTATAACGACATCGGAATCCTGAGCAAGCATATCGGTGATCTTGCCCTTGCCCTCGTCGCCCCAGTTTGCGCCTACGATCGCTCTAACCATTTTATATCTTCCTCCATTCAAATTACGGCATAATGCCGTTATCGGTTCAAACACCAATACTTTAATATGATAGCACATTTTCCCTTGATTGTCAATAGTTTAACACAAATAAATACACGGTCAAATGCGCTATGGGGCAAATAAAATGTAAACAATTTGTAAACTCGGCAGAGACCTCTTGACAAAACTGTTCTTACTGTGTATACTAAGCATATACAGTTGAAACGGAAACAACAGTCATGTGTACACAGCAATTTTTATCGAAAGGAGACAAAACGGATGCATATTTTTATAGACAACAAAAGCGGCGCACCCATATACGATCAGATATATACACAGATAAAAAATCTGATAATAAGCGGTGAGCTTGCCGAAAACGACAGTCTGCCGTCCATACGGGGGCTTGCAAAAGACCTCAGGATCAGCGTCGTCACAACAAAACGCGCCTACGATGAACTCGAACGGCAGGGTTTCATTTACACCCTGCCCGCAAAAGGCAGCTTCGTAGCGCCAAAGAACACAGAGCTTCTTCGCGAAGAGAACCTGAAAAAAATAGAGGATCACATCGCGGAGATAAAACAGCTCGCGGCTTCGTGCGGTCTCGGGATAAACGACATCATCATGATGCTGACTCTCGGGGACGAATAAAAGGAGGACAACAGAATGAATGCAATAGAGATAAACGGACTGACAAAAGTATACAAGGACTTCGAGCTGAAGCCTTTCGACCTCACACTTCCCTCGGGATGCATCATGGGTCTCATCGGCGAGAACGGCGCAGGCAAATCCACCACCATAAAGATGCTCCTCGGTCTTAAAAAGTGCGACAGCGGCACCATGACCATACTCGGCGAAAAGGTCGATGGTTCAGCGCAGATGCTCCGCGACAGGATAGGCGTGGTGCTCGACAACATCGGCTTCCCGCAGGAGCTGAACGCCGCACAGATCGACAAGATAATGCAGAGCACCTACACAAAGTGGGACAGCGAAAAGTACTTCTCGTACATCGACAGGTTCAGCCTGCCGAGGAACAAGAAGTTCAAGAATTACTCGAAGGGCATGAAGATGAGGCTCGGTATCGCCGCGGCGCTCTCGCACAACGCCGAACTGCTAATACTCGACGAACCCACCAGCGGTCTCGACCCGCTGGTGCGCGACGAGATAATCGACATCCTCAACGAATACACCCTCGATGAGGGTCACAGCGTGCTCATTTCCTCACACATCGTCAGCGACCTCGAAAAGATATGCGACTACATAGCTTTCCTGCACAAGGGCAGACTGATGCTCTGCGAGGAAAAGGACAGACTGCTGGAACAGTACGGATTCATCCAGCTCACTTCCGAACAGCTCAAAGACCTTGAGCCTTCGGCAATACTCGGAACAAAAGAACACAAATTCGCCATTGAAGCTATCGTGGATAAAAACAAGATACCGCAGAGCTTCGAGACACAGCCCGTCACCATCGAAGAGCTGTTCATATTCATGGCAAAGGAGGAGAAATGATCATGAAAGGTTTACTGGTTAAAGAAAGATATTCTCTGCTGAGCGGAGGAAAAATACTGTACTTGCTCGTCTTCGGACTGGCGTTCGGAATTCTGGGCATCGTCACAAGATCAACATTCTTTTTCGTATACATGGGCTTCATGCTCGCGATGCTGCCCTACTCTTCTCTTGCGGGAGACGAGTTGAGCGGCTGGGAAAGCTACTCGCTGACAATGCCCTGCACACGCGGTCAGTATGTCAGCTCAAAATACGTCATGACGCTGATAATGCTGGCAATCAGCACGGCGGCGACTTCGCTTCTGCTCGTCATCTACTGCCTGATATACCACGAATCCTTTGAGATATTCACGCATATGCTCCCCATCTGCATCGGCACTTCGCTGGCGATGCCCACACTGGGTCTGCCGCTGATGCTGTGGCTCGGTAACGAAAAGGGCAAGGTCGTACTCGTTTTAATCGGCTGTCTTGCAGGTGTCCTGATGTCATTCGTGGCAGGTCTTTCGAGAACTGCAACAAGCTCAGGCACCCCCGAGAACGGTATCAGGTTCATCACCACACTGATGCTTGTTGTTCCGCCCGTACTGTTCTTCATCTCGTGGTTCGCAGCGGTAAAGCTGTTTGAAAGACGCGAGTTCTGAGATAAAACAAAAACGCGATAAAAAAGCTCATTCCGCAGCAGGATGCACGGAATGAGCTTTTCTGTTATCAGTAGTTCAGTACGGGCTCGCCGTCGGTGACGAGAAAGCCGTAATAGCCCCAATCCGAAGGGTCGGTCGCGTAGTATTCGCCGCTCTTGTTGATGAAAACGAGCTGATTCGTGCGTTCATCATCGAAAGAAGTGTCGCGGCAGGCGCAGAGCTTGCTGCCGTCATACAGCATGAACATCTGCTGGATGCCTTCCGTCTGTAACTCGGAGGTATCTTCGACGCGGTGCATCGGAAGTTCGCGGAAGCATCCCATTCCCTTGTTCTCGAAAAGCAGGCGCACGGAAGGCTCGGACATATTCACAAAAACAGTGGGACGGTCGTAGCCGCCGCAGTATGCGGGAAGCTCGGCCTCGCCGTATGCGAGTATCTCATCTGCCCACTCCTCGGCTTCGGCTACCTTACCCGAGACAGCGCTCCCGAGACCTAAGTTGCGATGGTCTGTTTCGGCGTACCACAGGTCGCCGTCGGCGAGTTTCAGCTCGATGAAGTCGGAATACTTTATGTCAGCGCCGTCTTTGTGTTTCGGGTCGCTGTAGATCGAAAGCTCGGCACGCTTCTCGCTGAAATCGAATCTGTACTGAAGGTCGAGGCCCTTGGCCTGCGACTTCTTTTCGTGCTTCAGCTTGACCGAGTACATCTGACCGTAATCCATGTGATAGATGAACGTCACCCTCATGCGGCTGAGGTCGGCAAACACCGACGAAGTCTCGACCCCCGTCCCCATTATGTCGCCGATGGCGGCTGTATCGTAGGTGACGGAAGCGTCGGCCTGTCTGACGTACTTTTTCGCCTGCGACTTCTCAACGCCCAGCAGGATGCTGTCCTTCATGATGAAGAGCACCAGCACGGCTATGGCTGGCAGGACGATGGTGAACAGCGGCTTTGCGATTATCTCCTTCGGCGAGAACTTCTTCCCTTTCTCCGCATTATTGCCGAGCCTTGACATCCACACCATGAACAGGGTGTAGACCGCGAGCATCGCTATCGAGATGAACACCATCCCCACAACGCCGCCTGCCGTAAGGCGGCTGTTCAGCAGTCCGCCCTCCGACAGCATGAATGCCGAGAATGCCCAGCCGACGACCATCAGCGCCAGCACCGCGGCCGCCGCCGCTATCTTTATGATATGTACGATCAGTTTTTTCTTATCCATATATATTTCTCACTTTCCTGTCAGGTTATAAACATTATACAACACCTTTCGGGAAAAATCAAGCAGGAAAAGAAAAAAGTGACATTCGGCTGTGAGACTGTGATACTTGTCACTCCGCGGCTTCGAGCTTTGTGCCTGTGAAATAGTGGGTGAGTATCTGCTCGGCGGTGCTCCCCTGCTTTGCCATCTCGTTCGCTCCGTACTGGCTCATACCCACAAGATGACCGCACCCCATGACCGAAAAGGTGAACTTCCCGTCCGAAAAGCCGACCGAAAAGTGCTGGCTCGCGAGCCCGAGCTTTTCGCAGAAAGTCTCGCTGTCCGTCTCGGTGCCGCATACCGATACTTTCAGCACCGTGCCGCCCGACGTGGTAAGGGTCGGGCGTATCCATCCCGAAGGCTCGCCCTCCGCCTTGATGCCGAAGCTGTCCGAAAGCACCGCCGACAGCTTCTCCGCGGTATAGCTGACCTCGCTTTTGCAGACCCGAAGCTCCGCGTCCGACTCGCTCCCCACCGAAACAAGGTAGGGTATCCCCTCGCCCCACATATCCGCCGCGCTCTCCGTCCGCCCGTAGGAGATGCCGTGAAAGGCGGGGGCTATCGGCTCGCCGTCGTAGGTGAGGATATACTTCTCGGCGTAGGAAGCCGCCGCCGAGACACGCTTTAACGCCTGCTCGTAGCCGCTCCCGTAAAGCTCCTTCGCCTGCTCTTCGGTGAAGTAAGCGTGGTACTTCGTCCTGTCGTCGCTGAGGAGCGCCCCGTGAAGAGCTTCGGTGGGCAACTGCTCCTCGGAGAGCCTGCGCCGCCTAATGTAGGTCGAGGCGAGTACAGCCTGCGCCCTGAGGGCTTCGTCGCCGAAATCGGCAGGCATCTGAGCGAACACCGCCCCCACGATGTAGTCGTGAAGGCTCACCGTGACCTTTTCATCCCTCTCGGTGAAGTAGATGCCCACCGTCACGCTCTCCGACTTCGCGGGAAGGGCTGTCCGCCTGTCCGCGTAGCTGACAAGTGGGATGAGGATGAGCACCACCAGCACAGCACACATTATTCTGATATAATCCTTCATTTTTTCTACCTCCACATCAAAAATACATCATTTTTGTCCATAAAAATCAGACCGGTTATAATAATTCAGCAATTTAGCTTGACAAAGGGTTGAAAATGTTGTAAAATAATATAGTATATTACATTCCCGCGATGTACCGCGGAGAAAGCGAGATGATATTTTATGGCAAATGAGACCGCAAAGGATATGCTTTACAGGCAGTTCATAGCAAACAACGCTATCGACCCGAAGCTGTATGACAAGTATGTCGTTAAGAGAGGTCTGCGAAACTCCGACGGAACGGGCGTTACCGCAGGTCTTACCAATATATGCAACGTTCACGGCTACGTTATCAATGAGGGTGAGAAATCGCCTATCCCCGGCAAACTCGTGTTCAGAGGATACAATATCAATGACCTTGTGTCCAACGCAGTCAAAGAGGACAGATTCGCTTACGAGGAGATCGTTTACCTTCTGCTGATGGGCAGTCTGCCGAATCACGATGAGCTTGCGACCTTCCGCGAGCTTCTCGATGAGAACCGCGAGCTTCCCGAGAACTTCTTCGAGGATATGATACTCAAGGCTCCCTCACGCAACATCATGAACAAGATGGGACGCGCTCTGCTGTCGCTCTACTCCTACGACCCCGACCCCGAGAACCGCGGTCCCGAGTTCGAGATGGCTACCGCTATCTCCATAATCTCCAAGATGCCGAACATCATGGTATCGGCTTATCAGGTAAAGAAGCGCTACTTCGACAACGAGAGCATGATAATGCACCCGCTGATAAAGGGTCAGTCCACCGCCGAGATGATACTCTCCGCACTGAGAAACGACAGACAGTTCACCGACGCGGAGGCTAAACTGCTCGACATCATGCTGATGCTCCACGCCGAACACGGCGGCGGAAACTGCTCGACATTCACCTGCCGCGTGCTGACCTCTTCGGGTACCGACCCCTATTCGGCTTACTCGGGCGCTATCGGCGCACTCAAAGGTCCGAAGCACGGCGGTGCAAACATCAAGGTCGGCGAGATGTTCGAGTGCATCAAGGAAAACGTGCAGAACTGGGACGACGAGGGCGAAGTCGCTGACTTCCTGAGAAAGATACTCAACAAGGAAGCCTTCGACAGGACGGGACTCATTTACGGTATGGGGCACGCTGTTTACACCCTGTCCGACCCGAGAGCCGTTATACTGAAAGAAAACGCTCACAAGCTCGCTTCGGGCACGGAATTCGAGCGCGAGTTCAAGCTGCTCGAAACTGTCGAGAGACTTACTCCCGAGCTGTTCGCCGAGAAGAAGGGCGACGTAAAGGCTATGTGCGCGAATGTGGATATGTATTCGGGACTCGTTTACCGTATGCTGGGCATCCCAGGTGACCTGTTCACTCCGCTGTTCGCAGTGTCGAGAATGGCAGGCTGGTGCGCTCACCGCTTCGAGGAGATGGTGACGGGCAAGAGGATAATCCGCCCCGCTTACAAGTCGGTAATGAAGGAGAAGGAGTACATTCCGATAAACGAACGCTGATCTCTCTGTATACAGTATACCACACCGAAAAAGCGTATAATGACGAATTAAGCCGTGAGGACACACCGATGTCCTTGCGGCTTTTCTGTGTCCGAATTTGAGAGAAGCTCTCAGATGTGAAATAATTGTGAAAAATTGAGAGTAACTATTGACTTCGGGGACAGGGTGTGCTATAATACCAACTTGGGAATTACTTTCAAATTTGGATTCAAGGCAATACCGCACGACCATTGTGCGTCAGATGCGCCGCACCAGCGAAGCTGGTGCCACAGATTTTTCGTCAGATTGTCTAAATTCGACGCAGGCTTGCTGACGCAAGTCAAGGAGAATTTGGGCAATATGACGGAATAATATGTGTATCAAGCTTATGCTTGATACGGCATATGACGTGCAAAGGCGCGAGCCGGTGGTTGTGCGGTGTTGCCTCAATTCTATAAGGAGTGAGGTACTTGGCTTACAAGACCGTACAGCGTGAGGAGCTGGTGAGATTCCTCACGGAGCACAGCAGCGAAGCATTCACCGTATCGGAGATAGCCGAGCGCATGAAAGCCGATGAATCGGTCGTAAAGGCACCCGGAGAAAGCACCGTGTACAGGCTCATTAAAGAGCTGGTGGAATCGGGGACGGTAAAGCGCATCGTCAGGGGCAACAGCAGACAGTTCGTGTATCAGATAACCGCGGGCGAGGACTGCGCTCACCATCTGCACCTGAAATGCACCGTCTGCGGCAAGCTCTGCCACATGAACGACGAGGAATCGAAGGAGATAATGTCACGCATCCTCGATAACGACGCTTTCGCTGTGGACAGCAGCACCGTACTGCTCGGAAAGTGCGAGAAGTGCCGCAATTAAAGGAGAGACCAGTATGTTAAAGAAAATAGTTTCGGCAGCTGCGGCTGCGGTAATGGCAGTAACGGCAGCAGGCTGCGGCAACAAGGATAGCTCGCCCGTTCTCAACGACCCGAACAAGATAAACATCGTATGCACGACTTTCCCTGCTTACGACTGGGTGATGCAGGTGGCTGGCGGTCATGCAGGCGAGTTCAACGTTACTTACCTGCTGGGAAGCGGCGCCGACCTGCACAGCTTCCAGCCCTCGGCGGCGGATATGGCTGCAATCTCGGGCTGCGACCTGTTCGTATGCGTGGGCGGCGAGAGCGAGAAATGGGTGGATGACGCCCTTAAAGAGCCCGAGAACAAGAATATGAAGGTCATCTCGATGATGGATGTCATCGGCGACAACAAGTTCGTCGAGGAAGAAAAAGAGGGTATGCAGGCAGAAGAGGAAGAAGAAGAGGAAGGCGGAGAAGAGGAAGTCGAGTACGATGAACACGTATGGATGTCGCTCACAAATGCCGACCTTATCTGCGCCGCTATCGCCGACGACCTAGCTGCCATCGACGCCGACCACAAAGCCGATTATGAGGCAAACTACGACACCTACTCGAAGAGCCTCGGCGAGCTGAGCACCAGATTCCGCGACCTGTTCGACGGCATTTCGGACGAGAAGGCAAAGACTATGGTAGTCGCAGACCGCTTCCCGCTCCGTTACTTCGTTGAGGACTACGGCATTGATTATTTCGCGGCATTTGTCGGCTGCTCGGCTGAGACGGAAGCCAGCTTCGAGACCATCACTTTCCTCGCGGGAAAGATAGACGAGCTGGGTCAGGATCACGTTTTCGTCATCGAGGGCAGCGACCACAAGATTGCAAACGCCGTGATCGAGGCTACCGCGAATAAGAATGCCGAGATCATCGAGATAAATTCAGTGCAGTCGGTAACCAGCGAACAGGCTAAGAACGGCGGCACCACCTACCTTACATTAATGGAAAAGAACTACGAGGCTATCAAGGGAGCATTGACTTAATGAGTGAACAGATGATATGCCGCGACGTCACACTGGGATATGAGGGGATCGCAGTCGCCGAAGGGCTCAGCTTTACGGTGAGCGAGGGCGACTACCTCTGCATCCTCGGTGAGAACGGCTCGGGAAAAAGCACACTGATAAAAGCTCTGCTGGGACTTAAAGACGTCATGAGCGGAGAGATAAAATGGGTCAACGGCGCTTCGTCGAGGGAGATAGGGTATCTTCCTCAGCAGACCCCCGTCCAGAGGGATTTCCCCGCTTCGGTGAGGGAGATAGTGCAGTCGGGATGCCTTGCGAAGTGCGGGCTCAGACCTTTCTACAACAAAGCCGAAAAGGCACGGTGCGACAAGATGCTGGACAGACTCGGCATCACCGAGCTGGCAGACAGATGCTACAGGGAGCTTTCGGGCGGTCAGCAGCAGAGGGTGCTGCTGGCACGCGCCCTCTGTGCCACCGAGAAGATGCTGCTTCTGGACGAACCCGTGACGGGTCTCGACCCGAAGGCACAGCTCGAACTCTACGAGCGCATCGCGAAGCTCAACGCAAAGGGCATCACGGTAATAATGGTATCCCACGACGTTCATATGTCGGTGAGGTACGCGACACATATCCTGCATATCGGCAGCCACAAGCAGCTGTTTTTCGGCACGAAGGAAGAATACGCCGAAAGCAGGCTCGGGCAGTCATTCATTCTATCGGAAGGCGGTGAGAACGTTGGGTGAACTGATGAACACTCTTCAATTTTATTTCAGCCACAGCTTTGTTCAGAGGGCTTTCATCGTGGGTATGCTTATCGCGCTCTGCTCTTCCCTGCTGGGAGTGACCCTCGTCCTCAAGCGCTTCTCCTTCATCGGCGACGGACTTTCGCACGTAGCGTTCGGAGCGATGTCGGCGGCGACGGTGGCTTCGACCGTGCTCAAAGCCGCTTCACACGGCGATAACGACCTGCCGATGTGGCTCGCGAAACTGCTGGACGAAACGAACGACATGATAGTCATCCTGCCCATCACCTTAGCCGCGGCGATAATGCTTCTGAAAACAGGTCAGAACACGAAGATCAAGGGCGATGCGGCAGTCGCTATGATATCGGTGGGGTCGCTGGCGGTAGGTTATATGCTGGTGAATATGTTTTCAAGCTCGGCGAACATCTCGGGCGACGTCTGCGGAACGCTCTTCGGTTCACAGTCGATACTCACCCTTACGAATACAGAAGTCGTGATCTGCATCGCGATGACAGTGCTTGTCATCGGGGTGTTTGTGTTGTTTTATAACAAACTGTTCGCGGTGACCTTCGACGAGAGTTTTGCAAAGGCAACGGGCGTGAAAGCCGACGGCTACAACCTGCTCATCGCGGTCATCACCGCCCTCATCATCGTGCTGGCGATGAATCTGGTGGGCTCGCTGCTCATTTCGGCGCTGATTGTTTTCCCCGCACTGTCCGCGATGAGGCTTTTCAAGAGCTTTCTGTCGGTAATTATCTGTTCGGCGGTCATTTCGGTGATCTGCGCAGGCGTCGGGATGATACTTTCGATACTCTTCTCCACCCCCGTCGGCTCGACTATAGTGACTGCGGACATCGTCGTGTTCTTTATTTTCCGCATAATCTCGGCGATACTGAAAAGGGAGTGATACGTATGAACATGAAGATAACAGCGGCATCCCTCGCGGCGGCGGTAATGCTCACGGGCTGCGGAGATACCTCAAAGGTCGATAAGCTGATCGAACAGCAGGAGAGCAGTTCGCAGGAAACGGCTGCCACCGAAACAGAAAGCGCGGACACCACCGAAAGCGGCGAGACTGTCAGCAGTATCTACGATGATACTTCGTCGGTACTGTCCTACGCCGAGATGTACGACATCCACGCCGAAAACGACGGCTTTGACGTTGACCTGACGATACTCGACGCTTCGATGACCTACGCTCAGGTGTTCGATATGGTGTACAATCCGTCCCTGTATCAGGACAAGAAGGTACGCGCTAAAGGACAGTTCGCACACGCCGAGGACAACGGCAAGGACTACTTCGCCGTGATGATAAAGGACGCTACGGCCTGCTGCGCTCAGGGTCTTGAATTCGAGCTTGAGGGAGACTGCAAATTCCCCGACGACTACCCCGAGATCGACTCGGAAATAATCGTCTGGGGCGACTTTGCTTCCTACGAGGAAGGCGGATACACCTACATCACCCTCAAGAACGCAAAACTGCTCCCAGCCGAAGACTGACAGCTGCTCCTCACAAGGCACTTTTCACAAAAAACACATAAAATCGAATTTACTGTTGACAAAAAGACAAATAAATGCTATAATTAAATGTGTAAATTTTGTGATAAGGAGAATATCCAATGAGAGATTACGGTTCATTTCTGAACAATATGGCGCCCGAACAGCCAAAGCCCGAGCCTCAGCCCGAATTAGAGAGCTACGAAGAGGCAGCAGCTGAACAGGCTGCTCAGGAAGAATACTACGACGAGGGTCCGCAGTCGGATATACCGATGGAGTCCATCTCACTCGATCAGGGGTACTCGGACTTCGGTTCGGCTCAGCCGATGGGGATGAACAGCGGCGAACAGTCGAACATCCCGATGGAGAGCGCGTCTCCGCCCCCCGCTGCGCCTAAGCGCTACAGTGCCGAGGACTACGAGCGTGCAACAAACTACGACTACGCGACACGCGGCGTGAATAACGACTATCAGACCATCCGCAACAGACGAAAGACCTTCGCATCCAACAGCGGCGAGAACATGGGGCTCGGCATCGTCGGTGCGATAATCGGCGCGGCTATCGGAACAGCGATATGGTACGGCATCGGTCTTACGGGCTACATCTCCAGCTGGGGAGCGCTTGCAATCGTTGTCTCCTGCTTCTTCGGCTACAAGCTGCTGGCAGGCGGTTTCGGTTCGGGCGGTGCGCTCGTTGTGGGTATCGCCATAATCGTGTCGGTGTTCGTAGGCATCAGGCTGCTCTACGGACACATGATAATCGAAACGCAGGAAGATTTCAAGAACGACAAGGAACTATTGCAGCAATACGACATGGAACCTGAGGACGTATACGTCCCTACCATCATCGAAGCATCATTCACACACTTCAATGACATAATAGACACCTTCCCAAATCCCGATCAGATAAGAAGAGTCTACGATAAGGATATGGGAACAAGCTACCTGTTCACGGGTGTAGCTGCAATAATATTCTTCGTAAGAAGAACAAGACACTGAGCTTTCGCAAGCTGTCCGATTTTTCGGATAGCTTGCTTTTTTTGCGCGTATTTTTTATCGGAACAACTTTTTTTACAAAAAGTATTGCATTTTATTTAAAAATATGTTATAATAGCCATAGTTGTGAGATCATACCGAATGAGGTGAAAATGATATGAAGCTGTCGCTGGGCAGAAAGATAGTTATACTCGTGATATCGGTGGCGGTGCTGCTTATCATCACCTGCATAATCGTGAGCGGTGTAGTAGTCCGCAGACTTATGTACAAGGAGTATATCATCACGGCCGATTCGATGGCAGGTACCGTCGCCGCTATGGTGGACGGCGACAAAATGGAAAAGATCACCGAGAAGGTCATGGCTGCCTACAACGCTTCGGAGCTGAGGATCAGCAACGAGGATACCGACGACCCGAACTTTGAAAAATATCAGGATCAGTTCCTCTACCTCATGGGCGACAAGGATTACATCGAGATCAGGGACACCCTGCGGACGATACAGGACATCAGTGAGGTCGATTGCGTTTATACCCTCTACGTCCTGCCAGATGAGAAAGAGGCGGTCTACATCGTGGACGCCGCCCATCAGGATATCGTCACACCCGGCTGCTTCGACCACGTCGAGAAATCCTGCTACAAGTATCTCAACGACCTTGAACAGGGCTTTCCCGCATTCATCACCGACACGAAAGAGTACGGATGGGTCGCGACTTCATGTATGCCTATCCACAACAGCGAGGGCGATGTCGTCTGTTTTGCAGCAGTAGACCTGAGCATGAACGACATCCTCGGCAAGGTGCAGAACTTCCTGTATATGCTGTCGCTGATACTCATTCTGCTGACCATCTTAATCTGCATCATCGCGATACTTTACGTGAAGAAGAAGATAGTCAAGCCCATCAACCTGCTCTCCGAAGCCGCAGGTCAGTACGGTCAGAAACAGGTGAACAAACAGCACCACGAGTTCGGCGACCTGAAAATACACACGGGCGACGAGATAGAAGTGCTGCTGAATTCGATGATAAAAATGGAGAAGGACATCGACAGGTATATCGACAACCTCTCGCAGACGAGGGCTCAGCTGTCCAGCGCGAGACAGCAGGCCGACGATATGCATGAGCTCGCACACATGGACGCTCTGACGGGCATCCGAAACAAGCTCGCATACGACAAGGAGATAGCGCGTGTGGACGAGGAGCTGAAAAACGGCGCCGCCGACCTCGGTATCGCGATGATAGACCTGAACTTCCTGAAAAATACCAACGACACCTACGGTCACGAATGCGGAAACGAGGCGATAAAACAGCTCAGCCGCATTATCTGCGAGACGTTCGTGCATTCCCCCGTGTTCCGCATCGGCGGCGATGAGTTCGCCGTGATACTGCGAAACAATGATTATGAGAACATTGACGCTCTCGCCGAGGAATTCAACAGCAGGCTCAACGAAGCCGAGAACGCCCCCGACAACGAACCCTGGGAAAAGATCTCCGCAGCTTTCGGCTACGCCCTCTACGACAAGGACTCCGACCTCTGCACCCACGACGTCTTCAAACGAGCCGACCGCAATATGTACGACCGTAAAAAAGAAATGAAAGCTCTCAGAAAGTAACAAAAAAGCACTTTGTCACGTTTAGACAAAGTGCTTTTTTACTGGGGGAAACCTTTCTGAAGAAAGGTTCTCCCCTTGCCGTGCGAAGCTAAGGCGGACGTGCGAAGCTAAGGCGGACGTGCGAAGCTAAGGCGGACGTGCGTAGCTAAGGCGGCCCCCATTCCAAAGACTTTTAATATATTGGCAGTTAGTTGTGCAGGGGACGTTTGACTCTCTCCGCTTAGATAGACGTGTTCTGTATGGCGTGTGCTTGCTCCCACCGCAAGTAGATCACCCTTGAACATCTTCTTGGCAAAGAGTTCTTCCCCAAAAACACCTCACCCGCTCTGCTCCACGGTTAAGTTTTTGAGCCAGCGTTCTTTTTTTAGCCAGAAGTGGAAGATCACTACTTTTACAACGTCGAGGAGTTTGAGGAAGAGATACATCAGCACGGGGCCGATGTTGGTGAGGAGTCCGAGGGCAAAGAGCATCGGCATCATGACAAGGATGGTTATTGCGGAATCGACGTATGCGCCCATCGCGGTGTCGCCGCCCGCCCTTGCGACCGCCTGCTGAGCGTTCATGTAGACCCACACGGGCATGAACATCGCCGTCAGCATGACGAGCTGGCGCGAGATGTGGATAGCGCTGTCGCTGAGTTTGCCGAAAACCAGCGGGATAATCAGCGTCGTTGCGAATCCGAACATCATCATGAACACGCCGAACACCATCGAGCCCGAGAGCAGCCGGGTCTTGTCCTGACGCGCTTTTTCGAGCTTGCCCATGCCGAGGGTCTTGCCGATGATGACGCCCGTCGCCGAGTAGATACCGCCGAAAGCGATAAAGAACAGGTTCGCGATGGCGAATCCCGCTGCCATTCCCGAGACGACGTCCGCACCGCCTCTGCCGTTGTAGATGGCGGTCGTGAAAGTCTCGGACAGCACCCACACCATCTCGCAGAACAGCACCAGCGAACCCTTCCGCAGTATTTTCGCGAACAGCCCGCGGTCGAGGTGCAGCAGCTTTCGGGGGCTGATGGCAAAAGCGGGTTTGGTGCGGATGTAGATGATGGTGAAGATGATGAGCTCGACCATTCTCGCGATTACCGTTGCAGTCGCCGCGCCGCGCACGCCCATTTTCGGGAAGCCGAGCCTGCCTTCGATGAGCAGCCAGTTGAACGCCGTGTTGGTCAGCGTCGCGATTATCGTGACGACCAGCGGAGTTTTCACGCGGCCGAGGTCGCGGAGCGAGCTTGCGATGCACATGGAGACCGTCATCGGCAGTCCCATGAAGAACATGATGTTTATGTACTTGACGCCCTCATCGAGGATCGCCGCCGCGTCGGAATTGCCGATGAGCATCAGCGACAGCACCTGCCTCGGGAAGACCACGCACACCAGCAGGTACGGCACGAATGCCGCCAGCCCCATGATGAGCTTGAAAAGAAAGGTCTGCTTCATGCCCTCGGAGTCGTCCGCCCCGAAAAACTGGGTCATGAAAATGCCGCCTGCCATGCAGATCGTGTTCAGATAGACCATGAACACGAAAAGCACCTGACCAGCCACGTTCACTCCCGACATTGAGATGTCGCCGAGTCCCGAGACCATGAAGTTGTCGATAAGCGATACAAGGTTCTGTATCAGCTGTTGAAGCATGATGGGTACGGCAAGCGACAGCGCACCCTTATAGAAATTCCACGAGCCGAACAGCGATGTACGGCTCTTTATTTTATGAGTCATATTTGTCTCCTGCATTTATATCTGTTTTCCGATAGGAATACGGCAGATAGGTGATAAAAGATATTATACAACAATCCGCCCCATAAGTCAATAATGAAATCTGCCGAATCCTATCGACATTTTCCCCGAAAAATGCGGCGTACTGCCCGAAGTTTTTTCTCTGGGGGAAACCTTTCTGAAGAAAGGTTCTCCCCTTGCCGTGCGTAGCTAAGGCGGACGTGCGTAGCTAAGGCGGACGTGCGTAGCTAAGGCGGCCCCCATTCCAAAGACTTTTAATATTGGGGGAAATTTGAGTTGAAGGAGGCGTTTGGCTGTAGCCGTTTCATGAGATATTTTCTGACTTATTTCACTAATTTGGTGCTAACCTCTAAATTATGCGGCTTATAAAAAATAATAAAGAAGAAAGAATAAGTAATAATGATCTTGGAAATGCCGTGATCGTTATTGTTATTCTTTCTTCTTTTTCAGATCTTTATTTTTATTCCGAGGAGACCTGCCAGCTCTGCCGCCTGGTCGTAGGAGACGGAGACGCCGCGGAGTTCGGAGAAGGTGTCGGAAACGAGTATCCCCGAGAGTTCGCAGTCGGAGAGGTCAAGACCCTTGAGCGGCGTGCCGAAAAGCTCGGTTCGGACGAATCTGCATCTGCCGAAGGTGGTGCGTTTCAGCTTCACGCGGGAAAATAGGGCGTTGGAGAGGTCGCATTCGGTGAGCTTTGTGTCCTCAAAGCTGCACTCGGAGAACAGCGCGTATGCCAGAATGCTCGTCCTCAGCTCCGTCTGTTTCAGGATGCTGCCTGTCAGTTCTGCGCCGTAGAGCTTGCTTCCCTCGACCGTGCAGCCTTTCCAGTAGCTGTCGGTCAGCCTGCAATTCGAGAGGTCGCAGTGAACGAACCTACAGTCGTAGAAACTCGCTTTCGAGAAGCCGCACTCAACGAACCTGCACCCGTCGAAAGTCACCGACTGAAAGTCGAGTCCGCTGCAATCGGCTTCGGTGACGGTGAGACCTTCAAATGTTCTGTCGCGGATCTCGCTGTCCTCGGAGCGAGCTTCGGCAATCTCATTCTCAAACATCGGTCACTTTGTACCGAAGATCCTGTCGCCTGCGTCGCCGAGACCCGGCACGATGTACGCGTTCTCATTGAGGCGCTCGTCAAGGTTTCCGACGTAGATGTCGATGTCGGGGTGAGCCTTTTTCAGCGCTTCAAGACCCTCGGGAGCGGCGATAACGCACATGAACTTGATGTTGTGGCAGCCCTTCGCCTTGATGAAATCGACCGCCTGGATAGCCGAGCCGCCTGTGGCGAGCATCGGGTCGGGCAGGATAACGAGTCGCTCGTCGATATTCTCGGGGAGCTTGCAGTAGTACTCGTGGGGTTCGTGAGTTACCTCGTCGCGGTAAAGACCGATGTGTCCGACCTTAGCCGAGGGAACGAGTGCGAGGATGCCGTTCACCATACCGAGACCCGCTCTGAGTATCGGCACGACCGCCAGCTTTCTGCCCGAAAGCATCGGCTGCTTGGACTCGGTGATGGGGCTTTTCACGCTGACGAGCTCGGTGGGCAGGTCGCGGAGAGCCTCGTAACCCATCAGCATCGCGATCTCCTCAACGAGGATGCGGAAATCCTTCGTACCCGTATTCTCATCGCGCAGCAGCGAGATCTTGTGTTTTATCAGGGGATGATCCATTATTACTACATTTGCCATATTAATCCACTCCTTTTATTTCTGCGGTTCGCTCCCGCCCTTTTTCGCGGAGAGCAAAAGATTCACGATCATGCCGAGGATAAGCGCGGTGGCTATCTCGGTCAGGGTCACAGCCCCGAAATTAAGACTGAGTCCGCCGATGCCTGCGATGAGTATCACAGACGCGGTGAACAGATTTCTGTCATTGTCAAAATCGACTTTTCCGAGCATTTTCAGACCCGATACGGCGATAAAACCGTACAGTGCAACGCACACGCCGCCCATCACACAGCTCGGTATCGAGTCGATGAACGCCACGAAAGGCGTGATGAAGGACAGCAGGATGCATCCTATCGCCGCCGTGATGATGGTGATGACCGAAGCGTTCCTTGTGATAGCCACGCAGCCCACCGACTCGCCGTAGGTGGTGTTTGGGCAGCCGCCGAATACCGCGCCGAACATCGAGCCGACGCCGTCGCCGAGCAGAGTACGCGACAGACCGGGGTCGGTCAGCAGGTCGCGGCCGATAACGCTGGAGAGGTTCTTGTGGTCGGCGATATGCTCCGCAAACACCACGAAAGCCACGGGCGTATATGCCACCAGAATGGTCAGGAAATAGCTGCTGTCGATGTCGCCGAGACCGTCTGCCGCCTTTATTACAACGAGGTCGGGCATACGCAGAAAGGTCGAGAGCGAAACGCCGTCAGCAAACATATATCTCTCAAACACCGAGAAGTCGATTATTTTCAGCGCGTCGATGCCTGCGGAATTGCCGATGGCGGTCATAACAGCCGCCGCCGCATAGCCTGCGAGTATACCGATGATGAAAGGTATCAGCTTGAGCATCTTTTTGCCGTACACGGTGCATATCATCGTCACGAAGAGGGTGATGATTCCGCAGACGATGGCGGCGTAGTTCGTGCCCTGAAGCTCCACAACGTCGGAGGAACGCAGGTCGCCGATCGCGTTGGAGGAGAGGGACAGACCGATTATCGCAACGGTAGGTCCGATGACCACGGGCGGCATCAGCTTGTTTATCCAGTCAACGCCCACTACCTTGATGAGTACAGCCAGCAGAACGTACACGAGACCCGCGCATATCGCGCCGAGAATGAGGCCTGCCATGCCCTGCGCCATCGATACGCTGCCTGCAAAAGCCGCGCTCATGGAGCCGATGAAAGCGAAGGACGAACCCAGAAAAACAGGGCTCTTGCGCTGGGTGAACAACAGATAAACGATAGTACCCACACCTGCGCCGAACATGGCGGCAGCAGGGGTCAGTCCGTTTCCGATTATGACAGGCACGGCGATGGTGGCAGCGAGTATCGCAAGCATCTGCTGTAGCGCAAAGGCGATAAGGCTCAGACCCTTCGGCTTGTCACCGACATCATATATCAGTTCCATAGAGCCTCCTTATCACTTCGGGAAAACGGGCAGCGTTTCGAGATAGATAATATCGCGTCTCTCGGCTGCGCTTCCCTCGGCGAGCACTGCCGCCTTGCCCGAAACGATGCCGCCTGCCTGCTCTGCCAGCTTTTCGAGAGCCGCCAGCGACTCGCCCGTGCTGATAACGTCATCGAGCAGCAGGACATTCTTATCTCTCATGAGCTCCGCATCGTCGGAGGAGAGGTAGAGGGTCTGCTCCTTAGCGGTGGTTATCGACTTGACCTTGACCGAGATAACGTCGGGCATATACACCTTCACGCTCTTTCTTGCAACGATGTACTTTCTGCCCGTCTGTCTCGACAGTTCATAGGCGATGGGGATGCCCTTCGATTCGGCGGTGAGGATAACGTCGTAATTGCCGCATCTTTCGGCGAGAGCCTCAGCGCACTTCACCGTCAGCTCAACGTCCGAGAACATGATGAACCCTGCGATATCGAGGTGTTCGTTGACCTCGCAGAGGCGCAGGTCTCTTTCAAGGCCTGCGATGTTTAACTGATAGGTTTCCATTTTCTTTTACTCCTGTCTTTTATCATAAGAATACGTATTTGAGCACGAACATTACCGCAAGAACGTACATCAGCGGATTTACCTTCTTTGCCTTGCCGCAGAACAGGTTGATAACTACATATGAGATAACGCCGAAAGCGATACCCTCGCTGATGCTGTAGAACAGCGGCATAGCGATGATACAAAGGTATGCGGGGATAGCTTCGGTATAGTTGTCGTCGGAGAACTTGATCTGGGGGATGGTGCTGAACATCAGGAAGCCTACGAGTATCAGCGCGGGGGCTGTAGCAAAGGCAGGGATGGAGATGAACAGCGGAGCGAGCAGCATTGAGAGCAGGAACAGGATGCCTGTTGTAAGAGCGGTAAGACCCGTTCTTCCGCCTGCGCCAACGCCTGCTGCGGACTCAACGAAAGTAGTCGTGGTGGATGTTCCGAGAACTGCGCCTGCCGAGGTCGCGATAGCGTCGGCAAGAAGCGCGGGCTTGATGCCGGGGAGCTTGCCCTCTTCGTCGAGCATATCAGCCTTTGCGGATACGCCGATGAGAGTACCGATGGTATCGAACAGGTCAACGAACAGGAACGAGAACACGATGACGATGAAATCGAGAACGTGGAGCTTGCTGAAATCAACGTTGAAGCACTGACCGAAGGTCTCTCCCAGCTTGGAGAAATCGGTCATGCTGAAGGACGGCAGCAGCGAGTAGTAGCCTGCCTCAGCGTCAACGCGGTAGAGACCGACGAGCTGGCAGATTATTCCGAGAGCCCATGTGCCGAATATACCTATAAGGATAGAACCGGGGACTTTCTTGATGTAGAGCACCGCCATCAGCATCAGTCCGATTATCGCGAGAAGTGCGCGGATGCCCGAGGTGTGGAAGTTGTCACGGAAGCTGACCAGCGAAACGAGTGTCGCGGAATCCACTGCAAGACCTGCGTTCTGCAAGCCGATGAAGGCGATGAAAAGTCCGATGCCCACCGATACCGCCTTTTTCAGCGAGAGCGGGATGCAGTTGAATATCGCTTCCCTGACGTTCGTGAGCGAGAGGATTATGAAGATGATACCCTCGACAAATACCGCAAGGAGCGCGGTCTGCCATGTGCAGCCCATGCCGAGCACGACAGTGTAGGAGAAGTAAGCGTTCAGACCCATACCTGCCGACAGCGCGAAGGGCAGGTTCGCCATCAGCGCCATGCAGGTAGTTCCGATAAACGATGCGATGCAGGTCGCGAGAAGGATAGCAGTGCTGTCCATGCCCGAAGCGCTGAGCACGTTCGGGTTTACGGCAAGTATGTACGCCATCGTCAGGAATGTGGTGATACCTGCCATTATCTCGGTGCGGACGTCCGTACCGTGTTCTTTAAGCTTGAATAGTTTTTCCATATCCTTTTTTACCGCCTTTCCGTCACTTTATCTCGTATTCCGCGATGTAGGGAAGATTTCTGTAGTATTCACCGCAGTCAAGTCCGTAGCCGATGACGAACTTATCGGGGATAGTGAACAGCGAGTAGTCGGCTTTAAGATCGACAACGCGTCTTTCGGGCTTGTCGAGAAGGGTCAGCAGCTTGAGCGAGAGCGGCTCTCTGACATTGAGCAGCTTCACGATCTCCTTGAGCGTTCTGCCCGTATCGATGATGTCCTCGACGATGACCACATGGTACTTGCTGATATCGTGCTTCAGGTCCATGGTGATCTCAACGTTGCCCGAGGAGCTTGTGCCCTCGAAGTAGCTTTTTGCGGACATGAAGTCGATCTCACAGGGGATCGAAACGGCGCGGCTGAGATCGGCAAGGAAAATGAACGCGCCCTTGAGCACGCTGACGAGCAGCAGCGGTTTACCCTCATACTCGCGGCTGAGCATCTCGCCCGCCTTCTGGATCTCACGCTTCAGTTCCTCCTCGGAGATAAGCGTTCCTTTGATGTGACTGTCGAACTCTTCTTTGCTTGTCATCAACATAAATTCCACCTCATTAAACAGAATTTTCGCAGCGCGATTTACATATAAATAGAATATTTTCTGTATTATAACATATTTCGACCGCTATGTCAACATAACACCGCGGCTTATTCAGAATTTTTACAAGCTATCCATTTGAGGAAAGATTTTCCGTAATTTTTGTTAACAGTTGTACAAATTTACCATATCGTCACCAAAATGTGATAATATGCTATTGCTTTACAACAAAAAATGTGTTATAATATAAAATGTTGACGGGTGAACGTTCCGACAGAAAAACAAAAACCCCGCGGATGATACCGCGGGGTAAAAATACGAAAATGGAGCATAGGGGATTCGAACCCCTGACCCCAACACTGCCAGTGTTGTGCGCTACCAACTGCGCTAATGCCCCATTACGCATAATATTATAACATAACAGATCATCGGTGTCAAGACAGCGGCAAATATTTTTATTTTTTAACCAATTATATCACGCCGCCGTCCATCAGTATCTCGATGTAATTCGGCTTGCCGAGCACGATGCCTACGCCGTCCTTTCCGACTGTGTAGTGACAGATATGCTCAAAGCCGAGGAGTTTCAGCTTTCCCGCGGTGTATTTCGCGGCGCTGACGTCCGCACGGGACGGCTGACATGAACTGTTCGGGTGGTTATGAGCGAGTATGTAGCCCGTACTCCCCTCCAGCAGCGAAACGGCGCGTTCGTAATTGAATTGCACCATTATCTCGCTTCCCTCAGCCATCCTGTGGCAGGCGGTCAGCAGCTTCCCTTTCACGGGGAACAGGTACAGCACCTCACGGCGCTCACAGGTGAAGAGCGCTCTGAGTAAGCCCTCGACCTTCTTCCCGTCGGAGATGTTTATCGGTAATGGATACCTTTCAAGAGCGGCGCGTTTGAGCGTCCTCGAAAGGAAGATAAGATTCTCGGCTTCAAGCTCGGTAAAGCCTGCTCTCAGCAGCTCTTCGGGCAGCGCACCAAGCGTTCCCTCGACGCTCCCGAAAAGCGCAGTACAGGAACGCGCAAGCTCCGCGGCACGGTCGCCGCCGATAATACTGCCGAACAGCACTGCAAGGATATCCTGCTCGTCGAAACCATCAAAGACTGAGCCGTTCTCCGCGAAACGCTCTCCGAGAGCCTTTATTATACCATTATCGGGCTTATCCATTATACGCCTCCTTTACGCAGGTACCGTCAACAAACAGCTTCTCCCTGAGCGAGCGCTTGTAATGCGCGACCTCGGCTGCAAGGGTGTTCGCCACCGCAAACAGGAATTCCTTGTTGGTAGGGGGTGTTTCCCTCCCCGCAAACGCCGCGCCGAGATACTTAGAGATGTTCTCACTGTCGGCCCGTCCCCACGAGCTTCTGACCGCAGTGCGGATGCTCCTCTCCACAGACGCCGCCGACACGAAGTACTTCTTTGCAACACGCGGATAGACCGACTTGCTCAGCGCATCGTGACTGTTCAGGTCGGACATCATCAGCGAAACGACTATCTCCCTGATATAGCCGTAGCCGATGTAATTCGGCGTGATGCACAGCTCCGACAGCGCCGCTGCGGCGAGCTCACCGCAGTAGTCGTCAAGCTCCGTGAAACGCAGTCTGCGCTTCATTAAGATATAGCCGAGACTGCTCATCACCTTGCCCGCAGCCGAGCCTGCGTCTGCATTATCGCTCACCATGACTATCTCGGTGCTCATGCCGAGACGGCTGATGTCCTTCGTGAGCCTGCCGAGCCACGGCTGATTCGCGGCGACTATCATCACGGGTTCGAGCATGACCAGTGCTCTGAAAACTTCCGTGTACGCGCCCGTGCAGACGAACGGGCATAACCCTTCTTCAACGAGCTTGGCGGACAGCACCTTTTCAAGCTCGGGTCTTACCATGATAAAAACTGATTCTTGCTCCACAACACATTTACCCTCTGTAAAATATAGCGATATTATATCACTTTTTTCCACAAAAATCAAGAGGATGGATGGCTTTCGGCGCAATTCGTTGTTATTATTAAAAAATTATCTTTTATATATAAATTTAACAGCAAATTCACCAAATTATCTTATTATGTCAATGTGTGATTTTAGCTTTTATAATCTTATTAACTTTACACAAAATTAAATTCAGAGGTGTTATTATGTCAGTAATAAAGAATTTACACTTAGGTCACAGACGCAGGATGCGTGAGAGGTTTATTAGTTCCTCCCGTCAGCTCGGTTCCTTCTCCGACCACGAGGTCGTTGAAGTGCTGCTGTTCAATTGCAGCCGCAGAGGGAATACCAACGAGACCGCTCACGAGCTGATAAACCGATTCGGCAGTATCAGCGGAGTGCTCGCAGCCGACAGCGGCGAACTTATGGGAGTCAGGGGCGTCGGAAGTCAGACCGCTTCATTCCTCAGCATCTGCGGTGCATTGAAGGACTACCTGTACCCTGCCGCGGATTGAAGGATTTCACTTGACATTTCTTCAAAAATGTGGTATAATCATTACACAAAGAAATGACGCCGAAAGGAGATTACCGTTATGAGCGCGTACAGCAAGAAGAAATCATTCTGGACTTTACTCGGAGCACTCATGCTCGTTATCGCATCCACCGCTTTCCTCGTGTACAAGTACTACGATGACAAGGCACACTACGAAAAGTGGAAGGATTACGAAGAGTGCGGCATCTGATGCGGCAATATCGGCGCGGACTTCGGTCTGCGCCTTTTTTATGCCTGCGCGATGTTGACAATTTCAGGCAGATGTGTTATAATACCTAACAGTATTAGTTTATTCGGAGGTCAGAATGGAAGTCAGAGATACGACCGAGGCTTTTCTTGAATCGGTAAGGGATACATATATGAGCAGCAGAGTCAACGGCTCGGCTGACTATTTGCAGGGTGAGTGCAGACTGCTGTCGATGCTCAGCTTTGAGCCGGACAGAAAAAAACAGCCTGGAGAGCTCGCAAAGACTCTCGGGGTCAGCACCGCAAGGATCGCCTCGATACTGCGCACTCTTGAAAAGAAGAATTACATCACCCGTGAGACATCCGCCGAGGACAAGCGCAAGGTCTACGTCGAGATCACCGACGAGGGCAGGCAGTATCTTGAGTCGAAGAGGACGAAGGTATGCGGATTCTTTGATATGATATTCTCGGGTCTCGAAACGGAGGAGAGGGATGAGTTCATCAGGCTTATCCGCAAGCTCTCCGAGACCTCAGGAAAAGCCGATATGAAGGAGTAAAGTAAAATGGACAAGAGCTATTTTTTTGAAGGACGTATGTTCGACGCTTATGAATATCTCGGAGCACACCCTACAGAAAAGGGTGTGTATTTCTGTACCTACGCACCTAACGCGCAGAAGGTCGCGGTGGTCGGCAGCTTCAATGACTGGTATCCCCATCAGCTTTTCTGCGAGGACGGCTTCTGGTCGGGTGAGGTCGAGGGGGCAAAGGTCGGCGACCTCTACAAGTACGTCATTTACACGCGCAGCGGCGAACAGGTACAGCACAGCGACCCCTACGGCTTCGGGATGGAGCTCCGCCCTCAGTGGGCTTCGGTGGTGCGCGACCTGAACGAGTACAAGTTCACCGACGGCGAATGGCTTTCAAAGCGCGACAAAAATTACAACAAGCCGCTGAACATCTACGAGATGCACGCAGGCTCATGGAAGAAAAAAGGCGAGGGCGAGACCGACTGGTACACCTACGACGAGCTCGCAGAGATACTCATACCCTACCTGAAAGAGCACGGGTATACCCATGTCGAGTTCATGCCGCTCTCCGAGCATCCTGCGGATATTTCGTGGGGGTATCAGAACACGGGTTTCTATGCGCCTACAAGCCGCTACGGCACGGCGGCACAGCTCATGGAGCTCATCGACAAGCTGCACAACGCAGGGATAGGCGCGATAATGGACTTCGTGCCCGTGCATTTCGCGCTGGATGACTACGCCCTGCGCAATTTCGACGGCACGCCCCTCTACGAATACCCCGATTCTGACGTGGCTATCAGCGAATGGGGGACCTGCAATTTCCTGTTCAACAAGGCGGCTTCGGCGGTGTTCATGCAGTCCTGTGCGAACTACTGGCTCGAAAAGTACCACTTCGACGGACTGCGCATGGATGCTATCAGCCGCGCTATCTACTGGATGGGCGACCCCGCACGCGGCGTCAACCCGAACTCGGTCGATTTTCTGCGGAGGATGAACGGCGCGTTGCAGAATATGCACCCCGACTGTATGCTCATCGCGGAGGATTCCACCGCCTTCCCGAAGATAACCGCACCCGTCGAGTACGGCGGTCTCGGCTTCGACTACAAGTGGGACTTAGGCTGGATGAACGACACCCTCAACTACTTCCGCACGCCCCCCATCATGCGCAAGGGAAATCATCACCTCATCACCTTCTCGATGGCGTATTTCTACAACGAGCTGTACCTGCTGGAGCTGTCCCACGACGAGAACGTACACGGCAAGGCGACGGTGGTGCAGAAGATGTGGGGCGAATACGAGGACAAATTCCCGCAGGCGAGGGCGATGTACACCTATATGTACACCCATCCCGGCAAGAAGCTGAACTTCATGGGCGGCGAGTACGCACAGTTCAGGGAGTGGGACGAAACGAAGGAGCAGGACTGGTTCATGCTGAAATATCCGCTCCACGAGAGTTTCGACCGCTACATGAAGAAGCTGGGCGAGCTTTACAGGACGCTGCCTGCGCTGCATAACGGCGAGTATGACCGCAGGACATTCAGATGGCTGATGGCGGACAATTCCGACCAGAATTTCTTTGTATATCTGAGATGTGCGGAGGGTCAGACGGTGTTATGTGCGTTCAATTTTTCGGGAAGTGAGCAGACGGTAAGGATAAACGCATCCGAGCCGTGGGTACTGACTCCCCTGCTCCATTCGGATGAAGAGACGTACAGCGGAACGGTAAAGCATGAAGATATAGTACCGATAGAGACGCATAAGGACATTGACGGCGAGGTATTCAACCTCACCCTGCCGAAATTCTCGGCAGAGCTGTTTGAAGTAACCAATCAGACCCCAAACAAATAAAGCGTGTACGCCAGGGAATAAAAAAGTTTAGGAGGGGGTCTGGGGGAGACCCTTTTCAAAGGGTCCCCCCAGCAGGGGCTCGGGGACAGAGTCCCCGCCCCCGAGAGGTCGCTCTGCCCCGTAAACACACAAAAATAATAATTCAAACATAAAATCGGCAGATCCCGAAAAACGTCCCAAAAGGCGCGATATGAAAACCCATATCCACCCTGACGTGAACGAAGGATCTGCCGATTTTATTTTGGCGAGAGAGCGAAGCGATTCGAGCCAAACCCCAAGCGAGGGCAAGCCCTCGCCAAGCACCCGTACTCCTTCCCCAAAAGCTCATGCCTCATCGGCAGTCAACGCTGATATACGGGAGAGTGTTTTTTATCCGCGGGTGTGCGTTTTCGGGAGATATGAGAAAGAGAGTGCCCGCTTCGACGGTTTTGGAGGTTTACGCTCATGTGTATGCTCGTTCGCTGCCGCTCACTTCGCGCAAAGGAAGAACAAGCCGCTCGAATTTTTGTGGCGGCTGTTTGTTTGGCGGCTCACGGCTTGATCTTAATGGGGCTCTGCCCCATGCCCCGCCAAAGGGGGAGACCCCCTTTGGAATCCCACTTCGCTAACGCGCGATTACGGGGTGGGTGTGTTTTGGTTTTTTCTTATTTTTTCATATTAAGAAAAAAATAAGAAAACCAAAAGATTTTTCCCGATTGATATGTCCGCTGTGATGTGCTATAATATTACACGGAGGACAAAACATATGAAAATAAAGAAATATCTTCGCTTATTGCTCCTGATACCCGAATTCCTTCTCCTCGGTATCTTCAACGCCGCCGCTCCCATCTACAATGAGGGCAACATCTCGGCAATAGCCTTCATAATTGTGCTGATGTTCGTCACTGTCTGCTTCGACGGCTTCGCCGCACTTTGGAAAACAAAGGTCGGAAAAGCCGTGCTCTCGGCAGTGATGGCACTCACGGCGGCAGGTTTTCTCTACGCAGGAGTGCTCTCGGGTCTGATGTACAATGCCATGACCAACACCCCCGAAGACCCCAAAGTCATCGTCGTGCTCGGCTGTCAGGTGCAGGGCACACAACCCTCGCGGATGCTCGCAAGACGGCTCGACGCGGCCTTCGGGATAATGCAGGAATACCCCGACGCTCAGGTCATAGTCTCGGGCGGCCGCGGCAGCGGCGAAGCCATCACCGAAGCCGAATGCATGAAAAAATATCTCACGGCAAAGGGCGCTGACCCCGACCGCATAATCACCGAGGACAAGTCCACTTCGACTGCCGAAAACCTGCGCTATTCGCTGGCGCTGACCGACGAACGCGACATCACCATCGTGTCCGACGGCTACCACCAGTACCGCGCTTCACTTATCGCAAAGGCTGAGGGCGCGGAGTCGGTCACCGCCATAAGCGCGGATACCGAAAAACGCTTCCTGCCCACCTACTGGGTGCGCGAATGGCTCGGTATCACACACTTTTTCCTGCTCGGGAGGTAGAACATGAGAAAACTAACGAAGATCGCGATCGGTATATTCATAACGCCTTTTGTGCTGATAATGCTGTACATCGGGTTCGAGATAGTCGGGATGGCGGTAAACCACTGCACCACCGAACGGCAGACCAAACGCCTTACAGCCTACATAGAGGAGAACGTCGCCGACGCCGAGATACGCGATGCACGCTCCTTCACAGGCAACACGGGCAACGGCAATCACGTTGACTGCGTTTCGGAGGTGGAGTTCACTTCGGAGATCGGTCACGACGAACTCGACCGCGCACTTGAGGGCTTTCTCAAGGACTCCACCCTGCGCATCTCCGAAAAGGACGGCGTTTACACCGTCGGCATGACAGTTTCGGCTCCTTTCCCCGATAATATCGAGGGTCACTGAGATATTTGTGTTGACATTTTCTTACGGACGTGCTATAATGATATGACGCAAAACCGCACAATACCGTATGTTGTGCGAATATAATACGATCATATGAATATAGGAGAACCGCTATGAGATACTCAAACCCCGTCATTTCGGGATTCTACCCCGACCCGAGCGTCTGCTTCGCGGACGGAAAATACTACCTCGTGTGCAGCTCGTTCCAGTACTTCCCCGGTGTGCCGCTGTTCGAGAGCGACGACCTTGTGAACTGGACGCAGACAGGCCATGTGCTGACCCGTCCCGAACAGGTCATGCTCGACAAGATCAACAGCTCGGGCGGTGTGTTCGCGCCGACCATACGCTTCCACGAGGGGCGGTTCTACATGGTCACGACCAACGACACCACTCATGAGAATTTCTACGTCTACACCGACGACATCCGCGGCGAATGGAGCGACCCCATCACCGTCGATCAGGGCGGCATCGACCCGTCACTGCTGTTTTGCGACGGGAAATGCTACTTCATCAGCAACGGCTCGGACGACTTCGGAGACAGCGGCGTCGTGCAGTGCGAGATAGACATCGCCACGGGCAAAAAACTCTCGGCGAGCAAGTGCATCTGGCACGGCTCTGGCGGGCGGTATCTCGAAAGCCCCCATATGTACCACATAGGCGAATGGTTCTACCTGATGGCGGCGGAAGGCGGCACAGAGTACGGACACATGGTGACCTGCGCACGCTCGAAGAACGTGTGGGGACCTTTCGACGGCGACCCGCGCAATCCCGTCCTCACCAACCGAAACAAAGCGCCCTTCATCATTCAGGGCATCGGTCACGGCGACCTGGTGCAGGACAGATACGGCGAGTGGCACATCCTGACCCTCGGATTCAGGCAGATTCATATGTGGCAGCCCTACCACCATCTCGGACGCGAGGTGTTCCTGACACCCGTGCGGTTCGGCGGCGATGGCTGGTTCACGGCAGGTCTTGACGGCACCACCGACGAGGAATACGACATCAGGGGCGAATTCGCTCAGAGACCCCTGAAAAAATACACCTTCGCTTCCACCGACCGGAACATCGACTGGGCGTACCTCAGAAAGCCCGACCCCGCGAACTACGAGCTTGACGGCAGCCGCGCCGTGCTCCACGGGACGGGCGTGACGCTGTTCGACACCGACTCGCCGACCTTCATCGCGCTGCGTCAGAAGGAGTTTAAGTTCGAGATGTCGGTGAACGTGCGGATAAGCGGCGGCGGCATCGGCGGAATCACCGTCTACCACACCGAGAGCGAGCACTACGACCTGTATATCTCACAGTGGTCAGACCACTGCGAGGCGGAGCTGAGGCTGAACATCGGCGGCATCTCCGAGACGAAGAAGGTGCGCATCGGCGGCAGGAGCGCGAAGCTAATCGTCAGGGCGGACGAGTTCGGATACGAGTTCTTCGCAGAGAACGAGAGCCGCACCGAACGGCTCGGATACGGTCAGACAAAGTTCCTCTCCAGCGAGGTCTGCGGCGGCTTTACTGGCGTGATGCTCGGGCTCTTCGCAGTCGGGAACAACAACACCGCCGAGTTCACCGACCTGTCGATAGAGTACAAATAAACGTACACAAAGCGGCACTGGCAGCCGCTTTGTTTTTTTGCCCTGTAACTATATGAAAACGGAGCGGACAGGACGGCAGACCGTATCAGACGGATGCGTGATGACATTTTCCGCAGCTGTTTATGGGGGAAAAGCCTGCTATGGGCTGCATACTGCTTATAAACGAACTTGACGAAAATATTGTTTACACCGATTCGAGCTTCACTCACGGAAAGCTGACAGGCTATACGGAAGTGATACCGAAAAGCATTATCGTTCCTCAGCCTGATGGTTCAAACCATGTCTATGCATCCTCGGGCTTCTGCACGGGAAGCAAGAGAGACAAAGCGCTGATCGGCGTTCAGGCAGTACTTACATTCAAGGGCAGCACCATGGGAAAAGAATTCAATATCGGATTCGATTGTCCTCTTTCGAGCCTGTATGTCGATAACAACTGCTATTGTTCTGTCGGCGGTTCGGCTGAAGATGCGGCTAAAAAGACAGACGATAACAACAATCAGGAACGGACAGATGAAAAGGATGGCTACGGCATAAGCATAAAGTGTAATTCGGGCTCGGGTTCGGCAGCGTATTATATCGCCCGTATCTGCAAAAAGTAATTCCCCGATCTTATATATGAAGTGACCGAAAAGTGATCTCTGATGATCTGATACTCCGCAGGATTTTTTCCCTGCGGAGATATTTTTTTAGGAGCTGTGTGATAATGGAATATACTGCGAAAAACCCGATAAAGCACGAAAAACGGGAAAGTTAATATTATGTGCTTGAAAATGCTTCGGCTTTGTGGTATAATACATAGTGAAATCCAGACGAAGGAAAGAGAATGCACATGAGATACAAGATAGGGGTCATGCCGTTCGGGCGGGTGTTCACCGTTCCGTGCGCTGCCGAAAACTACATAAAAGTCGCAGACCCGAAGTTCTGCAAAGTCCTGATAGCGCTGATGTGTACCGACACAGATATTGCCGACACAGACGAGCTTGCCGCACGCTGCGGTCTGACCCCTTCCGAAGCCGAGGACGCGGTCATTTTCTGGAGCACCTATGGAGTTATTTCCGCTGCCCCCGAAAACGGCGAGCCGATAAAGCAGGTCACCGCCGAGCCGCAGCCTGTTCAGACCGCGGAGCCTGTTCCGCAGGCACAGCCCGTCGTGCTGACCGAAGCTATCGACCCGATGAAGAATACCGCCGCCGCAAAGTCAACGGTCAGGTATTCGCCGAAAGACTTAGCGCAGAAAGCCCGTGAAAATACCGAGCTCGCGACCCTATACGAAGAGGTGCAGAAGATATTCGGCAGGACTATCAATACCACCGAAACGGCAGGGTTCGTGAATCTGTACGAGTACTACGGGTTCTCGGTGCCGTCGATACTCATACTGACACGCTTTGCGCATGAGCACGGCAAGGACAGGATAGCCTACATCGAGTCGGTCGCGAAGGACTGGCACAGCAGGGGCATAGTCGAGTACGGCGCGGTCGAGGCCGAGATAATCAGGCAGACCGAAGCGAACCGCATCGACGAGAAGCTCAAACGCGTTCTCGGGATAGAGGGCAGCCTGACGAAAAAACAGCTGGAATACTTCGCGAGGTGGAGAGAATGGGGCTTCGACGTCGAGACCATCGACCTTGCGGGACAGCGCTGCCGTGAGAAGAAGAACCGCTTTGAGCTGGGGTATACCAACGGCATCCTCAAGCGCTGGCAGGAGGAAAAGCTCATGTCCGTCGAAGCGGTCATCGCCAGCGAGCTGAGATTTGAACAGGAGCGTACCGACAACGCCCGCAGCGATACTTCATATGACGTGAGCGGCTGGGAGGACATGGCTCTCACCCTCGACCCGTCACTGCTCGGCACTGAGGAGGGTAACCGATGAAATATACACACAACGCCATCGTAAGGGCGGAAGAGATAGTCTCGGAGCGCAGGAACGCCGCTCTCGAAGAGGCGGAAAAGCGCGAGAAATACATCTTCGAGAAGCTGCCCGAGGTCAGGCAGAT
Organism: Ruminococcus sp. YE71; assembly: GCF_900119155.1. Lineage (GTDB taxonomy): Bacteria > Bacillota > Clostridia > Oscillospirales > Ruminococcaceae > YE71. The sequence continues at coordinate 188,214 of NZ_FPIR01000005.1, forward strand.
GCGCGAACAGGTCGCAAATTCCTATCAGAGCCTTATCAGGGTGATAGCTTTCCGCGACCCCGACGCCGCGAAGAAAGCCGAGCTGATAAAGGAAAAGAACCTGCGCACTCAGGAGAACATCCGACTGCTGGTGGGACAGCTGACGGGCGACCCGAACTTCCTCGAACCCCAATACACCTGCCCGAAGTGCAGGGACACGGGCATCATCGAGGGCGAACGATGCAGCTGCATACTGGAGCTGATGAAGAACTTCACGGTGCAGGAGCTGAACACCCGTTCGGCTATCGCTCTGCACGACTTCTCGGAGTTCCGCGCCGAGTTCTATGAAGGGACGGATATGCAGAACAAGATGCGCAGATGGGTGGATTTCCTCTGCAACTACTGCCTGAATTTCCCCGAGGACAAGCGCTCGATACTGATGATGGGCGGAACGGGGCTCGGAAAGACCTTCCTCTCGGGATGCGTTGCGAAGGCGCTGGCGGACAGAGGGTACGAGGCGGCTTTCGGCTCGGCGTTCGATTTTCTCAGGCGCATCGAGGACGAACAGTTCGGCAGGAGCGAGGGCGACACCCTCGACTCGCTGATAAATGCAGAACTGCTGATAATCGACGACCTGGGCGCGGAACAGCAGAAATCGGTCTACGAGACCTACCTCTACAACATCATCAACAGCCGCGTCAATCTGCGCCGCCCCACCATCATCTCCACGAACCTCGACACCAAACAGCTCGAACAGCGCTATCATGAGCGAATAGCTTCGCGGCTGATGGGGTGCTTCATACCCATCGTGTTCATGGGCAGGGACATCCGTCAGCAGATAGCACGTCAGCGGTTTGCAAGACCGAACGGGGCGAACAATCCCGATCAGTGACAAATCTCACACGAAATCAATGACATCCGTCACCGCGAAAGTGACGGATGTTATCTTGTTTTACGGGGAAAAATGTGGTATCATTAGTGCAAGGAAGAGAGAAAGCGGCGGTCACAGCACCGCTCTTACGGCGAAAGCACTTTGGGAGGGATCATTATGAATGAACTGAAAAGATCCGCACTTACCGCACTCGCATATTCGGCAGTCTGCTCGCTGACTTCATGGGCATATCTCGTTGCCTATGCTTACGATTTTTCGCTCAACAGCGATGCGGACTTTTTCATCTGGATAGCGTTATTGATAATGATGGCACTCGGCTACCCGTTTGTCGAACACAAGATGCTGGGCGACAGTGCCGACCGAAACGACAGACTGCGCTTCGGCGTGCTGTTCTTCACGCTGTCGGTGCCGCTCTCACTGATAAACTTATTTATCGGAGCGAATCTCATCTTTAACGTCTTCTACCCCGAGAGCGCACAGCACGGTTTTCTTGCAGGGATAGAATTTGCCATAGTCGCCCTGTTTCACGAGCTGATGTTCGCGGCGGCGATAGTGGTAAGGCTGATATGGGCGTTTATCGTTCATATAAAAAGATCGGGATGTGCGGCAGTATGAATGTAAAGAAAGCGCTTGTACTGACCTGCGAGGCTGTGCTGTTCGCAATACTCACCTGCGAGCTTTTCCGCGACCTGAAGATACACGGCGGTTTTGCAAGTGTGGGAGCCTCGGTGATCCTGATGATAATCATCCCGACAATGCTGACGTACATTTTTTTGAGGATATGGATGACGAAATTCAGCGGCACTGCACTGATTATCGCAGGGATAGCTGACAACGCATATTTATCCCCCGTATCTGCACTGACGGTCAAAGGCATGGACAGCGGGTATAAATTCCTCTACATTCTCACGATGTTCCTGCTGAATATGCTCCTGCGGATAAAGGTGCTTGAAACGGACTTCGGGAGCCATGCAGATATGAAAAAGGTCTTGATGTGGTCGGTCATAGCGATGATACAGGCGGCAGGACCGGCGATAGTGCTGACATCATGAACTGAAAGGAGCGCTTATGAAAACCATCAACAGAGAAAAAATATTCGACATGGCCGCCCGTGCGCCGTGGATAACTGCCTTTCTTTACGGACTTTACTGTGCGGCGGCAGGGTGCGGCTTTTCGATAGCCTTTGCACCGCTCCACTCATACTACGGACTTGCAGGCTTTCTGCTCGGGGCGGCAGGGATGATCTTATGCCTGTTCCCGTTCTGCATCGCAAGCATAGTTTACATGGCGGTCAGCGCTGTAAAGAATCACAGGGAAAACCGCCGCAGAAAACGAATATCCGAAAAGGAGAGATCATTATGAAAAAAGAGTTCAACGTATCGAAAGCTATATTCCTCATTTCGCTGCTGTATTACGTCGGTCTGTTGGGATACGCCGTTTACTGCTCCCATGCAGGCGTGGATTCGGGCTGGGCGATGCCCGCCATGAGCGACGGCTCGAAGGATTACGGCATCGAAGCATTCTGTAGCGGCATCGCCATCGGCATAATCTTCACCGCCGAACGCTTCCTGTTCATACCCATCTATCAGGCGATATACCTGATAGTCTGTGGCATCGGCAAACTCATAAACAGAAAAAACAAGTAAAGCAAACGACCCCGAAGTCAAAACACTTCGGGGTCGTCTCTTTTTTATTATCTGCGGAGCGCCAGTTCAACGACCTTGTAAGCGCCGTCATAGGTGCCCTGCGACTTAGCCTTTTCGATGTTGCCGCACATGAAGCGGAGCATGGTCGGGTCGCGCTGGAGAGACTTCAGCATCGAGGAGATGTCGCGCATGGTGTCGCACTCGAAACTGCCGTCGCCGAGCTCGGCGGCACGCACCGCTCCCCACGCCTCGTGACCGCCGACGCGCTTTATCATCAGCTTCGGGACGGGGTAGAACGCAAGCTCGCTGGGCTTTGTGATGAGCACGTCGCAGGCGCGCATCAGCAGGTTTGTCGAGTACACCGCCGCGAAAATGTCGCTGTGGCAGAAAACATGGATGCCGTCGAGCGCACCGTCGAGAGCCTCCTCGGCGAAAGCGGCCGTGGCGGAGAAATCGTCGGCGTGCTCGGTGGTCATGCAGCTGATGTCGGGCAGCAGCTTGCGGATACCGTTCCATGCGTCGCGGTGGTCGCCGAGGTTGACGATGAGCGCCGCCCTGCGCTTGCGGATCGACGGCAGAAGCTGGCGGATTATCATCGCGAACATCTCCTGCTGAGCGCCTGCGCCGCCGATGGTCAGCAGATAGCGTCTCGGAGCGCCCGACTCAAGCCTTGCGAGCCTGCGGGCGTTGTCGGCTTCGATGTTCGATACGAGCTCGTGGTCGATGTAGTGACCCGTGTACTTTATCGCCTCGTCGGGCATGGGACGTAGACTGCGTTTCTTGTCCATGCCGCGGAGCACCTTGTAGCCCATGTAGGCGCTCTGTGTCTGCACCGTGTGTACCGAACCCTCGGCAAGGTGCAGAGCCATCGGCCAGTTGTCGGGGACGACGTTCACGACGTTGGTGAGCCCTGCGTGTACCGCGCCCTGTGCAGGCCATACGTGGGTCGCCGCGAAGGGTATGTCCTTCGGGAAGTCGCCGTACAGACCCGTCATCAGCTCGGTCATCTTCTGGTCGGCGGAGTTGTAGCTCAGCTTGCGGAAGCCCTCGCTGTTGACAGGCTCCCAGACCAGCTTGTTGAACAGAACGCTCTTCTGTGAGATGCGCGAGCCCAGTGAATAAAGGTCGTTCTGAGAGGATATTATAGAAGTGGCGGTCGTGCCTTTGAAGGAGTTCAGGTCGAACCAGTACGGGGTCAGACCCATCGAGTGTGCCGCCGAAGCTATCGCCATCGAGATGCGGTAGTGACCGAAGCCCATGCGGATGTTGCCGATGATGATGCTGTTTTCGGTGTCGATGGAAAGGGGCTCATCGGACAGCACAAGATCCTGTATACCGAGGTATCTGCCGACCGTGCCGTTGGGGACTGCTTTCAGATGATAGCCTGCGTTCCTGTCGTCGCCGTATTTCTTCACGAAGCCCTTTGCCTTTTCTTCCGCCTTTTTCGCGTCGCGGGGGCTTACTCTGTTTCCGAAAATGACCTTTGAATTGTCCATGCCGATACCTCCATATCAATTTCAACAAAAATAGAGCCGAATTTTTAAATTTCTTTAAAACGTCTTGACAAAATAAACGGGGTGTGATATAATTTATACCAGAGTGATAGTCTGACTATCACCTTGATATTAAGTCTATCACAAAAAGGGGCATTTGTCAAGTGGATTATCAAAATTTAATAAAAAATGTAAAAAACGACCGAATGGACGCAGCAGTTGCCGCCTGTGCGAAAATGCTGCTCGAAAGAGAGGTCGCATCTATAAAAATGACCGACGTCGCCGATGAATGTGATATCGGCGTGGCTTCGCTCTACCGCTATTTCGGGACGAAATCGGCGATGGTGCTGAAGGCTGCCTGCCTTATCTGGCGTGACGTAAGACAGCTTTTCGACGGCGTGTTCGAGTGCGATTACTACGAGGACAAGACGGGCATCGAACAGCTGCACGAGCTGATGAAGGTCTTTCGGGTGCTGTACCTTTCCCACGGGGATTTCCTGCGGTTCGTGGGCGACCTCGACCGCTTCGTAATAAAAAACAAGGTGCCTGCCGACGTGCTGACAGAGTATCAGGCAAGCCTGCTGAACTTCTATCCGCTGTTCGAGAGCGCATTCGCGAAGGGCGTGAACGACGGCACGGTCAGGGACGATGTGGACTTCCCGACCCTGTACCTGGCGGTGACCCACGCGATGATGCTCATGGGCGAGAAATTCTCACAGCCAAGCGTGTTTGAAAACGAGAACGTAACTTCCGAAAAGGAGCTCGAACTCATGATAGATATGGCGATAAGCTACGTTTCGGCAAGATAAAAGGAGGGTATGCTGATGAAAAAAATAACCAACAAGGTACTGCTGCAATTCGCAGTGGGTCAGCTGGGCTGGTCGATGCTGTCGGGCATCGTTTCAAACTGGCTCGTGTTCTTCTATATGCCCGAAAAGACCGAGCTTGATGCAGGTCAGAAGATTTTCATCACTCAGGGCAGCGTGCTGCTGGGACTGACGGTCATCGGCATAATCACCGCCATCGGAAGGCTTTTCGACGCTGTGACCGACCCCTACATCGCATCAAAATCCGACCGCTGCCGCCACAAGGACGGCAGACGCATCCCTTTCATGAGGGCTATCGCCGTGCCTTTCGCGGCTGTTACGGTGCTGATATTCATGTCGCCTGTGGGCGGCACTTCCAAGGTGAACGACCTTGCACTCCTCGTGACGCTGCTGCTCTTCTACCTGTTCATGACCATCTACTGCACACCCTACAACGCCCTGCTCCCAGAGCTGGGTAAAGACCCGAAAGACCGCATCAACGTATCGACCTACATCTCGGTGACCTTCTTCTTCGGAAGTGCGATATCCTACCTTGTACCTAATATCGCAGGCTTCTTCCGCAGCTCGCTGGGCTACGCTAATTCCTTCCGCGTGACCATCGGCATACTCGCGGCAGTAGCGGCGATATGTATGCTGGTACCCGTTTTCACCATCAGGGAAAGCGACTACGTTGACACCACCCCGTCCGAGACCCCCGCTTTCAAATCCCTCGCAAAGACTTTCTCGAACAAGGAATTCCGCAAGTTCGTTTACTCGGATATCTTCTACTGGGTGGCGCTCACCATGTTCCAGACGGGTCTTTCCTTCTACACCGTGACCCTCATCGGACTGAAATCCGACAAGGTGTTCATACTCTTTGCGACGATGACGGCTATGAGCCTTGTGTTCTATCTCCCCGTCAACATCCTCGCGAAAAAACTCGGCAAGAAAAAGCTCGTTATGGGCGCATTCATATTCTTCAGCTTCGTGTTCCTGTTCACGGCGTTCGCAGGAAAGCTCGGCATGGGCAAGATGGCGAACGGCCTTGCGATTGCCGTGCTCGCTTCGATACCAATGGCGGTGCTCGGCATACTTCCCCAGGCTATCGTCGCGGACGTTGCGCAGGCTGACGGCATACAGACAGGCGAGAGCCGCGAGGGTATGTTCTTTGCGGCAAGGACCTTCGCCATGAAGATGGGTCAGGCACTTGCAATGGTGCTGTTCACCTCTATAAAGGGCATCGGTGAAAACGGCTTCGGTCTCAGAGTGACCGCCGCGGCTGCCGCAGTACTCTGCCTTATCGGCGGACTCATCCTCGGACTCTACAAGGAAAACAAGATCATCGGGATACTTGAAAACAACAGCAAAGAGACTTCCACGAAGGAGGCAGAATGATGAACACACCCGACGGATATTCCGCAAGGATAAGACTAAACGGCATAACCTACAGCTTCCGCGGAGAGCTTTCCTGCGACAGTTTCAAAGCTAAGCTCACCACCAACGAGGGCAGGATAAGGCTCGTTATCGAGCCGCTCAGAGAGCTGATCTTCGAGGAGCTGACGGTCAGCGCCGATATAAATATCGAGCGCGGACAGCGCATCTTCATGAACGGCTATCAGTCCTGGACGGACAGCCGCGAGTTCGAGCCCCACGAGAAAATGCGCGGACTTCACGGCATACCTGCGGCGGCGGTGAAAAAGTACAGCTTCGACCGCTACGGCGACTACGGGTTCGTCAGATACCCGAACAAGGCGGGCGAATTCCACGGCTTCACCTACGCTTACCTCAAGGACGGCGGAGATTATCTGCTGTTCGGCTCGGCGGACGAGAGCATCGGCTTCACGCTGATAAGGCTTTCGGTCTCGGGCAGGCGGGTCAGCTTCTCACGGGAATGTGAGGGCGCGGTGTTCTCTCAAAAGTTCACGGCGGTGGACATCGCCGTTTTGCAGGGCACGGACAGCGAGGTCTTCGACAGCTGGTTCGGCATCATGGGCATCACACCCCCTGCCGCAAAGCCCCTGCGCGGCTACACAAGCTGGTACAGGCACTATCAGAACATCAGTCAGGAAAAGCTGTCCCACGACCTCGACGCGATAGTCGCAGACGGCGCGGAAACGGATATTTTCCAGATAGACGACGGCTACCAGACAGCGGTCGGCGACTGGCTCTCAGTTGACGACGAGAAGTTCCCCGACGGGATGGCTGAGATGAGCCGAAAGATACACGAGAACGGGCTCCTGTCGGGTCTGTGGCTGGCACCCTTCGTCTGCGAGGAGGACTCGGAGATATTCCGCGAGCACAAAGGCTGGCTGCTCCGCGGCAGCGACGGCGAACCCGTCAGGGCTGGCTGCAACTGGTCTGGAAGCTACGCCCTCGACTTCTACAACGAGGAAGTCCGCCGTTATCTCAGACACGTATTCAGCACGGTGCTGGGCGAGTGGGGCTTCGACCTGGTGAAGCTGGATTTCCTGTACGCGGTCTGCATCATCCCTCAGCTCGGCAAGTCGAGGGGGCAGGTCATGAACGAAGCGATGGATTTCCTGCGGGAGTGCGTCGGCGACAAGCTGATACTCGGCTGCGGAGTTCCCCTCGCGTCGGCTTTCGGACGGGCAGACTACTGCCGCATCGGCTGCGACGTGGGTCTCGACTGGAACGACAACCCCGTTATGCAGATGACCCACCGCGAGCGCGTCTCCACCAAAAATTCCATGCTCAACAGCGTTTTCCGCAGACAGCTCAACGGCAGAGCCTTCCTGAACGACCCCGATGTTTTCCTGCTTCGGGACGACGGTCTGAAACTCACAGGCTGTCAGAAACAGGCGCTGACCGTCGTGAACAATCTCTTCGGCAGCGTGTGGTTCACGTCCGACGACGTGAGCAGCTACTCCGAAAAAGCGAAACGCACACGCCACTCGGGCGAACTCATGCGTAAGGCAGAGGTCATCTCGGTGGATACGTGCGGAGGCGATGTTGACATCGACATCAGGCTCGGCGGCAAGCCCGTGGGACTGACCCTGACCGCCGAGGGAATGCTGAAAAAGCGCTACTAAAGAACTCTACTATACGGATTTCATATACCTTCTACCAAACAGATGACCCGAATGCTCGTAAAGGAACATTCGGGTCATTTGCTGTATATCGGTCAGTTATGCCATTCGCTGTTGAGGAAGTCCACACGGGTGGTGAGCCAGTTTTTGAAGTAGTCGGCGGCTTCCTTTTCGGTCTTGCAGGCCGCGGAGGCTCTGCACCACTCGTTCGCGGCGGCGTTGAAGCGGATGTTGTCCCACTTGTCGTAGTTCATCTCAAACGCCTTTTCATACGCTGACGAATCATCACCGACCGACTGAATCGCACGCTCGAAAACGCCGCTGTCGTAGGCTTTTGTCCAGCGTTCCTTCACGGTATCCACGTACCAGTCCTCGTTCATCAGGACTGCGAGCCAGGGGTTGATGGTCTTGTACTGATCGTTCACGTCGCTGACGATGTTCGCGGCGTAGAAACCCTCGCCCGTGGCACAGCGGTCTTTGTTGCCGAGGGCGGAATCGAAATCCCACGGCGCTTCAAAGGTCAGCTTTTTGCTGCCGCCCTCGCCGAAATCCACATCCATAAAGAAGCTCGACCAGTAGATATCCGCGTCGCAGGCAAGCTCACAGAGGATATACGAATCGGCGAGAGACTTCACATCGACGACGGCTTCCACCGCCTGCTGAGGGGTAAGGGAGCTGTCCTCGGTTATCTCGGTATAGTCGCTGTTGAAGGTGTACGCCTTGTCGTTATAAGCGGCTTCGTACATTATCTTGTAGACGTTGGAGACATACGACGCGATGAAGTCGTGCTGTTCCTTTGAGTATATCTCGCTCTTGACGGAGATGCCCACGTTGTTCCTGCCGCCGCAGAGCGGAGTCGCGGTTCTGCCGCTGCCGCCCTTGCCGTCGTATGGGGTCAGAGCCGCGTCCTTGCAGTAGCTGACGAAGAACTGATGGAGGTCATCCTCGTTGTAATAGTAGCCGTCGTACTCAAGGAAGTAGCCGATATCGGTGCCCGTGTAGTCCTTCTCGGCTTCGGTGATGTCTATCCTGCCCGACTTTATCTGCTGCATCTCGGCAAGCAGGTACACGCCGAAATACTCGCCGTTGACGGTAAGCTCCACCAGCTTTGCGTCGGAGGAATAGTAGCCGTCCTCGCCCAGTATCTCACGGGCGATCTGCAAGGCGGTCTTGTTGCGCAGCATGGAGATGTCCTTGTACTCGGCGAGCAGCACCCAGTTCTTGAACTCCGCGCCGCCGTTCAGACCGAGCACCGACTGCTTCTTGTCGAAGCTGATCCTGAGGGGCTTCTTGTCGTAGGAGGTCGTCCAGTTGCCGCGGACTTTCGCCTTCGCGTCAACGGTGTCCAGCTGTACCGAACCGTCGGTATCGGTGACGGTGACGAGACAATCCTCGTAGTAAGGCTCGGGGGGCATCTTATAGCCCGGAGTCCACGAAGCGATGGATTCGGCAACGTGCTTCGCGACGGGCTTTGTCACGAAGTTGAGAGCGTTCGCATCGTCACTCTTTGTCTGCACCGCGATAACGGGCATGGTGCCGCTTGTCTCGGCAGTCTTGACGACGGTATTACCGCCCTCATCCTTCTTGTCCTTTTTATCTTTTTTGTCTTTCTTGTCCTTTTTATCCTTCTTGTCTTTCTTTTCGGGCTTGCCCTCGGACTGTGAGACCGCAGTATCCGCACCTTCCGAAGCCGTGCTCTGCTGTCCCGAAGCGCATCCCGTCAGCAGGCAGAACGCCAGCAGACAAGCCGCTGTTCTCTTAAATATTTTCATAGTGTCACCTCTCTGTTGTTCCTTTGCAGTTGTTTTTCCGCAATTATCAAACACAATTATACCACCTGAGCACGCTGTTGTCAACACTATTATTGCAGTCGGAACGGCGATATTGCGCGATGTTCACATCGTTCATATCAGCGTCACAAATTATTCTCATCTGACCTGTTTGTTGAAGTGGGTTTTTGAGGTATAATTAGTATGTATACTCATTTAAAGGAGGGGCAGATATGGATCATTTTGAGCTGGTCAGCGACTACAAGCCCGCAGGCGATCAGCCCGAGGCTATCGACAAGCTCGTTGAGGGGATCAACAGCGGCATGAAGGAACAGACTCTGCTGGGCGTTACGGGTTCGGGCAAGACCTTCACAATGGCGAACGTCATCGCCCGTGTCAACCGACCTACCCTCGTGCTGGCACACAACAAGATACTCGCGGCACAGCTCTGTTCGGAGTTCCGCGAGTTCTTCCCCAACAATGCTGTGGAATACTTCGTCAGCTACTACGACTACTACCAGCCCGAAGCGTACATCCCGAGCAAGGACGTCTACATCGAAAAGGACAGCTCGATAAACGACGAGATAGACAAGATGCGCCACTCGGCGACCTCGGCTATCGCTGAACGCCGCGACGTTATCATCGTGGCTTCGGTCAGCTGTATCTACTCCCTCGGCGACCCCGAAGAGTACAAGTCGATGGTGGTCTCGCTCCGCCCCGGTATGGAGCTGAGCCGTGAGGAGCTGGTGGCGAAGCTGGTGGGCATCCAGTACGAACGTAACGACATCGACTTTTCGAGAAACAAGTTCAGGGTGCGGGGCGACATTGTCGAGATATACCCTGCCGCCAACACCGATACCGCGCTTCGCGTCGAGTTCTTCGGGGACGAGATAGACCGCATCAGCGAGATAAACGTGGTGACGGGCGAGGTGCTCGCAAGGCTTGCCCATGCGGCGGTGTTCCCTGCCACTCACTACATCGTCGGCAGGGACAAGATGATGGAAGCCATCGAGGACATCCGCGCCGAGATGGAAGAGCGGGTCGAGTACTTCAAGAGCAAAGATATGCTCATCGAGGCTCAGCGCATAAAGGAACGCACAAACTACGACATCGAGATGCTGGAGGAGATAGGCTTCTGCTCGGGCATCGAGAACTATTCGAGAGTGCTTGCACGCAGACCCGCAGGGTCGGTGCCCTATACCCTGCTGGACCATCTGCCGAAGGATTTCCTGCTGATGGTGGACGAGAGCCACGTCAGCCTGCCCCAGGTCAGGGGTATGTACGCAGGCGACCGCGCACGAAAGGACACCCTCATCGAGTACGGTTTCCGTCTGCCGAGCGCGAGAGACAACCGACCGCTGACCTTCGATGAGTTCTATGAACATATCGGACAGGCAGTGTTCGTGTCGGCGACCCCCGGACCTATCGAGCAGGAAAAGAGCGAGCAGGTGGTCGAACAGCTGATACGCCCGACGGGACTTCTCGACCCCGAGATAGACGTTCGTCCCACCGAAGGTCAGATAGAAGACCTGCTCAGCGAGATAAACAAACGCATCGAGAAGGGGCAGCGCGTGCTGGTCACCACCCTGACAAAGAAGATGGCGGAAGACCTGACCAACTACCTCAAGGGCTTCGGGATAAAGGTGCGTTATATGCACCACGGCATCGACACTATCGAGCGAATGGAGATAATCCGCGATCTGAGACTCGGCGAGTTCGACGTGCTGGTAGGCATCAACCTGCTGAGAGAGGGTCTTGACATACCCGAAGTTTCGCTGGTGGCGATACTCGACGCGGACAAGGAAGGCTTCCTGCGTTCGGAGAGTTCGCTGATACAGACGATAGGACGCGCCGCGAGAAACGCAGAGGGTCACGTCATCATGTACGCTGACACGGTCACGGGTTCGATGGAACGCGCTATACGCGAGACGAACCGCCGCCGCGAATTGCAGATGAAGTTCAACGAGGAACACGGTATCGTTCCCGAGACCATCATCAAGGACATCCGCGACGTTATCGAGATCTCCACAAAGGAAGAGGTCGAGTACAGCGCTCGTCAGAAGTCGAAGCTGTCAAAGGCGGAGACTCAGCAGCTTATCGACAAGCTGACAAGACAGATGAAGGAAGCCGCAAAGATGCTCGAATTCGAGCACGCGGCTTTCCTCAGAGACAAGATAAACGAACTCAGGAACGGAGAATAACGGGATGAAGCACGGAAAGAAAATGATGGCGCTCCTCGTGGGCGCTGCCGTACTGCCTGCGGCGCTGATACTGTCGGGGTGCAGACTTACGGGCGACTATTACAACAGCAGCAGATACCGCAAGGCAGGCATAAAAGCTATCGAAAAAAGATATGACATCGATCTCACCTACATAGACGACCATGTCAAACCGTCGGGAAACGTGTTCGGTTCGCGTTCAGAGAAGCTGGATATAAACGTGAAGTGTGACGACCTTCCCGACAAGGTGATCGAGATATACAGCGCCGACGGAAAGACTTTCGGCAGCGACTATATCAACAAGCTGTACGAGGACGACACGGTGTCGGAGATACGCTCCCTCGCGCAGGAAGTCTATGATGATGAGAATATAAAGGTGGTCATTGACAAGAGCTTTGTCAACGACCTTGACGCAGATACTTCGCTGGACGGGTATCTCGAATCGGGTCAGATAGACTTTGTCATGATAATGACCACCGACAGCAAGGACATCGAAGGCGATTACGCAAAGTTCATGGACAAGATGATCGAGCGCAGGATAAACTGCTCGCCGTCGGTTTATTATTTCACGGAATATGTTTACGGCGATGACGATGTAAACGTCGCGCTGATCGACAACGGATACAAGATTGGACGAATGGCACCCGAGTCGATTTACAGCACACTCGATGAAAATTTCAAAAAGGATTATACGTTTATCGGCTTTTTCTGATATGATAAAAAAGGAAGTAGAAAATGCAAAGCAACAAGATAATCATTCGCGGAGCAAGGGAACACAACCTGAAAAATGTGGACGTTGAGATACCCCGTGACAAGCTCATCGTAATGACGGGACTTTCGGGGTCGGGCAAGTCTTCGCTGGCGTTCGACACGATATTCGCCGACGGTCAGAGAAGATACATGGAGTCGCTTTCGAGCTACGCAAGGCAGTTCCTCGGGCAGATGGAAAAGCCCGACGTTGACTCCATCGAGGGGCTCTCCCCCGCTATCTCCATCGACCAGAAGACCACCTCGAAAAACCCGCGCTCGACCGTCGGGACCGTCACGGAGATATACGACTACCTGCGTTTGCTGTACGCACGCATCGGCGTGCCTCACTGCCCCGTCTGCGGACGTGAGATAAACCAGCAGAGCGTCGATCAGATAGTTGACAGCATCATGGAGCTTCCCGAGCGCACCAAGATACTGCTCCTCGCGCCTATCGTAAAGGGCCGCAAGGGCGAACACAAGCGCGAGCTTGAAAACGCACGCAAGCAGGGCTTCGTGCGCGTCCGCATCGACGGCGAGGACTATGAGCTCACCGACGACATCAAACTGGACAAGAACAAGAAGCACCTCATCGAGATAGTTGTGGACAGACTCATCATCAAAGAGGGCATCAAGAGCAGACTCACCGACTCGATAGAGCTCATCACCTCGCTGACCGAGGGCATGGTGGTCATCGACGTGCAGGGGGGCGAGAAGATGGTGTTCTCCACCAGCTACGCCTGCCCCGAACACGGCATCTCCCTGCCCGAATTACAGCCGAGGATGTTCTCGTTCAACAACCCCTTCGGAGCCTGCCCGACCTGCACGGGTCTCGGCGTGTTCAAGAAGGTCGATCCCGAGATCATCATCCCCGACAAGAACCTCTCGATACGTGAGGGCGCTATCAAGGCGAACGGCTGGAACAGTCTCGGTGAGGACAGCGTTGCGATGAGCTACTTCAACGCCATCAGTGAAAAGTACGGCATCTCGCTGGACGTTCCCGTGAAGAAACTCACGAAGGAACAGCTGGACATCTTCCTTTACGGAACGGGCTCGGAGAAGCTGGAGCTCCGGAGGGGCGTGGGCTGGTTCGGCGACCTGTACAACACCTCGTTCGAGGGCGTCATCAACAACCTCGAACGCCGCTACAACCGAGAGAACGCCACCGACTCCACCAAGTCCGAGATAGAGGCATACATGAGCGAGCACCCCTGCCCCGACTGCAAGGGCCGCAGGCTCAACCGTGAGAGCCTTTCGGTCACGGTGGGCGGTCTGAACATCTATGAGCTGACCGAGCTTTCGGTCACCGACGCGCTGGCTTTCTTCGACGGGCTGAAACTCTCGAAGCGCGACAGCATCATCGGCGCGAGGATAATCAAGGAGATACGCGAAAGGCTCGGATTCCTCAACAGTGTGGGGCTTGAATACCTCACTCTTGCGAGGTCGAGCGGAACGCTGTCGGGCGGCGAGAGCCAGCGCATCCGCCTTGCGACCCAGATAGGTTCGTCGCTGATGGGCGTGCTCTACATCCTCGACGAGCCGTCGATAGGTCTGCACCAGCGCGACAATGACAAGCTGATAGCGACCCTCAAACGTCTGCGCGACCTCGGCAACACGCTCATCGTGGTCGAGCACGACGAGGACACCATGCGCGCTTCGGACTTCATCGTGGACGTAGGCCCCGGAGCAGGCGTTCACGGCGGTGAGATAGTCTGCACGGGAACGGTGGACGAGATAATGAAGTGCGAGCGTTCGTGGACGGGGCGCTACCTGTCGGGTGCGCTGAAGATACCCGTCCCCGAGAAGCGCCGCGAAGGAAACGGCGAGTATCTGCGGGTGTTCGGGGCTTGCGAGAACAACCTGAAGAACATCGACGTAGAGATACCGCTCGGGGTGTTCACCTGTGTGACGGGCGTTTCGGGTTCGGGAAAAAGTTCGCTGGTGAACGAGATAATCTCGAAACACCTGAGTGCCCAGCTGAACCGCGCACGCACACGCGCAGGCAAGTTCGACCGCATCGAAGGGATCGAACATCTCGACAAGGTGATACACATCGACCAGTCGCCCATCGGCAGGACGCCGCGCTCGAACCCCGCGACCTACACGGGCGTATTCGCAGACATCCGCGAGCTGTTCGCCTCCACGTCCGATGCGAAGGCGCACGGCTACGGGGCGGGGCGTTTCTCCTTCAACGTCAAGGGCGGACGCTGTGAAGCCTGCGAGGGCGACGGAATCCTCAAGATCGAGATGCACTTCCTGCCCGACGTTTATGTCCCCTGCGAGGTCTGCCGCGGCAAGCGCTACAACCGCGAGACCCTTGAAGTCCGCTACAAGGGCAAGAACATCTACGACGTGCTCGAAATGACCGTCGAAGAGGGGGCGAAGTTCTTCGAGAACATCCCGAAGATAAAGCGCCGCATGGACACGCTTGTGGAAGTGGGTCTGGGCTACGTAAAGATCGGTCAGCCTGCGACGACCCTTTCGGGCGGCGAGGCACAGCGCGTGAAGCTCGCGACCGAGCTGTCGAAGCGTGCTACGGGACGCACCTTCTACATCCTCGACGAGCCGACCACGGGACTTCATTCCGCGGACGTACACAAGCTCATCGAGGTACTGCAAAAGCTCGCTGACACGGGCAACACGGTGCTTGTCATCGAGCACAATCTCGACGTGATAAAGTCTGCCGACCACATCATCGACCTCGGACCCGAGGGCGGAAGCGGCGGCGGTACTGTCATCTGCACGGGTACGCCCGAGGAAGTTGCCGAATGTGCTGAGTCTTACACTGGGCATTATCTGAAAAAGATGCTGACTAATAAGTAAGGTTTGGGTATATTTTTCCCTTCGGGGAAATTGGGGGTTTGCCGTTTTTATGTTGGTCTTTACTTGTGCGCTTTACGCGATATTGCTGAATTCCCTACGTGCCTCCGGCAGCTGGGGTCCCCTTTAAAAAGGGTCTCCCCCAGACCCCCTCCTAAAGTTTGATTCCCCGGCATGGACGGGACGGTTGTTGTGTTTATTGGAGGTGTTGTTTTGAAACGGTTCACTATTCTTATTCCTGCTATGCTCGATGATACTTTCGGGCTGTTAAAGTGCGCCTTCGCTTCGCCCTCCGTCAGGGTACTGATACTCTACAACACCCGCGACGCTCTTAACACAGGGCTCAGACGCGTCCATAACGACATCTGCGCTCCCTGCGCTATCATGACGGGTCAGCTGATAAAGGCGCTCCGAAGCGGAAAGATAGACGTCGAAAACTGCGCCTTCCTTACCGCTCAGGCAGGGGACGCCTGCCGCGGCTCAAACTACATCCCTCTCATCCGCCGCGCCCTGAAAAATGAAGGCTTTGACATACCCGTGCTCTCCCTCAACTTCCTCGATATGGAAGAAGGCGCACGGTTCCGCCTCTCACCGTCGTTCCTGTTCAAATGCACGGCGGCGGTATTCTACAGCGACATCCTCATGATACTGCGCAGTCAGGTCAGACCCTACGAGGTCGAAAAAGGCTCGGCAGACGCGCTCTATGACCGCTGGATAAAACGCTTCAGACGCGAGATATTCCGCGGCGAGGGGCTCGACCCCGTGACCATGTGCCGCCGCTTTGGCGAGATAGCCGACAGCTTCGCCGCCATCGAGCGCCGACGTGAAAAACGCACACGGGTCGGATTCGTGGGGGAGCTGTACATGAAGTACTGCGCCATCGGCAACCGCGACCTGCGCGGATTCTACGAGCGGCGCGGCGCCGAGGTGGTCATTAACGGCTTTTCCTGGTACTGCCTGTACTACATCGACAGCCACCTCACCGCCGAGACAGAACTCGGCGCGGTCATGCGGACGGGCTACAGGATAGCAGGCGGCTATTTTACGCTGCTGCAAAAGCGGATGGTCAGTGCGATACGAAGCCGCGGATTCAGCAGTTTCGAGCCGTTCCCCGAGTTCAAGTGTCTCGCCGAGCGGCACATCCCCTGCATCTGTCCCACAGGTGACGGCTGGCTCATCGGTGCGGAGATATGCGGACTCGCCGAGATGGGAGTCGGCCGCTGTGCCTGCCTGCAGCCCTTCGGGTGTATGCCGAACCACGTCTGCGGACGCGGACTGTACAGCTCGATACAGCGCAGGCTCGGTAACATACGTCTGCAAAGCATCGACTTCGACAGTTCCCTGCCCGACGTGAACATATACAACCGTGCGGAACTGCTGCTCACGCCCGATTTCAAAGGAAGTGAAAGGATATGAGCGAAGAACAGAAACTGCCCCTCGGCAGGATTTATCAGAATTTTGCGGGGCAGCTGTGCAGCTGTTATTCTACGGGGGCTTTTCCGAATGACGCGAGTCAGGACACGCGGCATTATCTGATGCTGCAAATGAAGAGGCTCGCGGCGCTCGGGATAACTGCCGAAAAGAAGCTGGCCGACAGGACAGCCTGTTCATGAATTACACCGTCTACGACCGCTACGAGAGCACATCGCCGTACTCGAAGGACGGCAGCCTGCTGTTTTCGGACAGGGACAAGGTGGTGCTTTTCGAGATGGTGCAGCTTCCGAAAAACGGCTGTGTACACTGCGGAACGAGCTTTCTGATGAGCGACCTCTACCCGAGGGTCACCAGCTACTTTTTCATGCGTGACTACAGCAGGAAAAAGACTGAGCTGATAAAAGGGATGGTGCCTTCGTGCCGTGGGGTAGTTCTGCTGACCCTCATCGACATCGCAAAGAACGGCTTTGACGGCGCGGGGCTGGGTAAAGGTCTGCGCGGAGCGGACAAATTCGGCGGTCGTGAACGGCATCTGCACGGTCTCGACCTTCCTTTACATGGACTGCCTGCACTCTTCGGAGGGCAGGATAACAAAATCGTCCGACAAGTTCCGCATGGACGCGATGAAAAACATCCGCAGACCCACCGAGCTCACATTTTCGTTCAAGGCGGTCAGCTGTCACGAATGCGGCGGCAGCTTCGACGCGGAGAAGGTCAAGGTCTGCCCCTACTGCGGTGCAGAATATCACCTTGAAGATAACAACAGGGTAGTTACCCGTCTGGAGAAAGCATGAGAGAATTTACTGTTGGTAAAAACGACGCGGGTCAGCGTGCGGACAAGTTCCTGCAAAAAGCCTGCCCCGCACTCCCGAAAAGCGCGATGTACAAATACATCCGCAAGAAAAGCATAAAATGCAACGGAAAACGGCTGGACATCGCTCAGAAACTCTGCGAGGGCGACGTCATCACCATGTACATAAACGATGAGTTCTTTGCGAAAGCCGACTCGCCCATGAGTTTCGCGGCGGCTGGCGACAGGCTTGAGATAGTGTACGAGGACGAGAACATCCTGCTGCTCGACAAGCCCGTGGGACTGGTCGTACACGAGGACGAGAGCGGCACGCCCGACACGCTCATAAACCGCGTGCTGAAATATCTCAACGGCAAGGGCGAATTCGACCCCGCCGCCGAGCTTTCCTTCACGCCCGCCCTCTGCAACCGCATCGACCGCAACACGCAGGGCATCGTCATCTGCGCGAAGACCGCCGAAGCGCTCCGCGTCATGAACCAGAAGATAAAGGACAGAGAACTGTCCAAAAAATATCTCTGCATCACCGTTGGAATTCCATCCAAAAAAGAGGACACTTTGCGTGATTACTGCTTCAAGGACGAGCGGACAAAGACCGTGACCGTCAGCGCAAAAAAGCTCGACGGCTACAAGACTATGGTGACAAAATACCGCGTGCTCGCAGAGGACAGGAACAACGGGCTCGCACTGGTGGAAGTTGACCTCATCACGGGTCGCACCCATCAGATACGCGCTCACATGGCACACATCGGCTGTCCGCTCCTCGGCGACGGCAAGTATGGAATAAACCGCGTCAACCGCACATACAATATTAAGACACAGGCGCTGTGCTCCCACAGCCTGACCTTTGGATTCACCACCGACGCAGGTTCGCTGGGGTATCTGAACGGGAAAAACTTTACCGTCGGAGATGTCTGGTTCGTGAAAAAATTCTTCCCTGACCAGCGTCTGTGAGCCATTTCACAGCAAATTTGTAGGAATAATTGTTGCAGTTTCACAATATCAATATGCAAATTACAGCAAGATGTACAAATGTAACAATTCCCCTTGCAATTTGTAAAAAAATATGGTATAATAGAATGCAGAAATTTTGTCATATGACAAAATACAGGCATTAGGATCTCGGAGGTGCGCTTTATGATAGGCGATCTGCACTGCCATACGACCCTTTCAGATGGTTCTCTCGGAATCGAAGAGGTCATTTTACAGGCAAAACGAATGAATCTTGACTATTTAGCCATTACAGACCATGACACACTGTCCTCGTCCAACCGTGCCCAGATACTCGGCGAACGCTACGGAATGAATATTATCCCCTCGGTCGAGCTATCGGCATGGGACAAGAAGCGCGGAGGCAAGGTACACATACTCTGCTACGCTCCGCAGAAGCCGGACAGGCTTGAGGGTCTGTGCCTGAAATCCTGCTCCATCAGGACAGAGTGCGCAAAGGACATGATAAACAAGATCATGGAGCGCTACCCCATACCGCAGGACGCTGTCAGAGTCTACACAAAAGGCTCGAAGAGTATTTTCAAACAGCACATAATGAGAGCACTCGTGAACTACGGCTACGCGACTGAGCTTTACGGCGAGGTCAACGACGAGCTTTTCGGCTACCCGAATGGCAGCTGCCTCGTGACGAGAGAGTATCCCGACGTGAACTTCGTGCTCGATCTTATACATTCGTCAAAGGGCGTGGCTGTTATGGCTCACCCCTTCATGCGCGGCTACGGAAACGGCAACCTTGATCTGCTCGACGAGCTTATCGAAAAGGGCAAGCTGGACGGCATCGAGGTGTTCCACTATTCCGCGAACGCCGAGCAGCAGAAGGCTCTGATGGACAGGTGCAGGGAGCATGACCTTATCGCGACGGGCGGCTCGGATTTCCACGGGCTGTACAACGCTGTGCCGACCTACATCGGAAGCCGATTTACCGACGACGAAAATATGCACCGACTGCTCGATATGATCGCTGCCAACAAACATAAAGCCAAGAAACACGGCGGCGAACTTACCGACATAGGATAAGGAGTGAAAAAGAATGGCAAAGTTCAGCTATACGCCGCATGGTGTCTGCTCGAAGCAGATCAATTTCGAGATCGAGGACGGCATCGTGAAGAACGTTGAGTTCATCGGCGGATGCAGCGGAAACACAAAGGGCGTGGCGAAGCTCGCGGCAGGCAGACCTGTTGACGAGATCGTGGAACTGCTCAAGAACACTGACTGCAACGGCAGAGGAACATCATGTCCCGATCAGCTCGCAAGAGCGCTCGAAGCCGCAGCTCAGCAGTCCTGACCAAAGCAAAAGAAAAAGGCTGTTGTCCGACAAAACGGACAGCAGCCTTTTTCTTTTGGGAGTTATATACGATTTTACGTGTTCTCTTAAAATAGCGAGAGTCTATCTACCCCTCCATATCAAACTAACAACATATCAAAAGTCTTTGGAAGAGGGTCTTGGGGGAGGACCTTTCTTCGAGCCGTACGAAGCAAAGGCAGGTTTCCCACAGGCAAGACCCGCACTCTCTACCAAAAACCTCAGACACCCGCAGTTTTGCCGAAAGTGCGCTTGTAGGCCATGAGGGATACGGGAAGAATGACGAACAGGAGCGGGATGTCGGCTCCGAGCTCGATTAAATTCTTTGCGATGCGGGCGGTCAGTGCGGCGGTGAGTGAATCGGCATGGATGAAACCGTAGTGAAGATTCAGGAAAGTGTTCATGAACAGGTTGATGACGAGAACGTCAAGAAGTCTCGCTATGACCGCTCTCACGAACAGGGTGATATCCGTGCCGTCGATAAGGATACGATGCTCGTCGTTCTTGTAGTACAGGCAGAGACCGTAGATAAGCCCCTGAAGCCCTGCGACCAGCGTGTACACGGGCAGGAATGTACCCGTCGGGTGTGCGATGAACCCGACAACATCGCAGACAAGTCCTGCCATGAAGCCCACCGTCGGTCCGAACAGCATACCTATCACCGCTATCGCCAGAAACGCGAAGTTCAGCTTCGCGAATGGCAGCTCGATGGTGAACATCTCGATGACCATCGAAACAGCGATGAAAATACCCGTTACCGTGAGTGTCCTCACCTTTGTCAGCTCTCTTGCCGACTTTACGAACATAGAAAAAAAGCTCTTCATGTGTAAACCTCCTTTTTACACAATGCCTCGTGCATAATCAAAGGTTCTCACGTAAAGAGCTTTTGAATTCAGCATTCAGCGGGATGCGAATACTGCACCGCAAGGGCGAACGTCCTTTTCGTCCCGACGGCAACTCCCCGTCCGTCAGGCACTTTACGCGCAGCACTCTACTCTGTAATGATCGCCCGTCTTTCCGGGCTGCCATATCTCAGACGATATCAGTAAGCGGTATCGTTAAAGATCTCGTATCTTCTGTTGAGGAATTCCTTCTTCATAGCAAGGCCTTCCTGAAGGTCAACGTCATAGACCTGACCATCCTTGAGACCAACGATGCGGTTGCCGATGCCCTGCTCAAGCAGTTCAACAGCGTGATAACCCATCTCGGTAGCAAGTACTCTGTCTCTGACAGTAGGCGAGCCGCCTCTCTGAACGTGGCCGAGAACGGTCACTCTGGACTCGATACCTGTCATTTCCTGAAGAGTTCTTGCGATAACGTCGGTCTGACCTACGCCCTCAGCAACAACGATGATGAAGTGATGCTTGCCGCCCTTGGAGTTAGCGGTCTTAATCATCTTAGCAGCGATAGCGTCAAGATCGTACTCTCTTTCGAGGGTGATGCAAGCCTCAGCGCCAACTGCGATAGCAACGTTGACAGCGATGTAGCCTGCCTTTCTGCCCATTACCTCAACGACCGAGCAGCGGTCATGAGACTGAGTAGTATCTCTGAGCTTATCGATCATCTCGATGCAGGTATTCATAGCGGTATCGTAACCGATGGTGTATTCGGTGCACTGGATATCGTTGTCGATAGTTCCGGGGATACCAACGCAGGGGATACCAACGCTGGAAAGGTCGCCTGCGCCTCTGAACGAGCCGTCGCCGCCGATAACTACGAGACCATCAATTCCGATCTCCTCGCATACAGCCTTGCCCTTGAGCACGCCTTCCATATTGCGGAATTCGGGACATCTTGCAGTGTAAAGGCAGGTACCGCCTCTCTGGATAATGCCCGATACAGCTCTTGCATCCATATCAATGATCTCTTTATTGAGCAGACCAACATAGCCTCTCTGGATACCTACGACTTCCATGCCCTTGCTGAGTGCTGCACGAGTTACTGCTCTTACAGCGGCGTTCATTCCTGGAGCGTCGCCTCCGCTTGTAAGCACTCCGATCTTCTTTGCCATATCTCTTCCTCCAACTTCCTTGGTGTATCAGCGCCGATATCTTAAACGTTTAACCCGACGTAGATGCACGTTATGTAACTTAACGCTCATGTAGTTATTTTACCACATCTCACCCCCCATGTCAAGTGTCTTAACAGTTATTTTACTAAACGACAAAAAAGCACGGATGCTATCCGTGCTTTTTATAAACTTTAGTATGTCGCCGCTTCGGTATCGGTGTAATCGTAGTAGTATTCGGACGAAGTATCATCCGACCAAGTCGATTCGCTGTCCGAACTGTCATCGGGTGCGGAGCTGTCCTCGGGCAGGCCCTTCGAGATATAAACGGTCAGCACATCACCGTTCTGAACGCTGATGTAGTAACCCGGCTCAAGACCCGTACCAACGACGTAGCCCTCGGGTATCTCCTCAGACTCGACATCCTCGGTAACGTAGATGATGCTCATCTCGCTGAGTATATCGAGGTACTGTTTCTTTGTCATGCCCTTGTATTCGGGCACCTGAACGTTTGCAGGTCCGAGACAAACTCTGAGTGTCAGCTTGTTCATAGCGGCAGGGTCGTAATCGACGCCTGCGGGGATGCTCTGTTCGCTGATGATACCCTTTTCGTCGGTATCCGAGTAGTAGGTCTTTGTCCTGATGGTGAAGCTCGTACCGAGCTCACGCTCAACAGTATCGAGTCTTTGACCCACAAGGTTAGGCATGATAGCGCCTGTACCGTAGGGCGAGACTTCCGCGCTCTCATCGGGGGGGAGCGTCACAGGGTTGGGGTTCTGGATGAGTATCTCGCTCTCATCGTCGGTATCGTTGGTCACGATGACCGAATCTCCGCCGTCGTCCTCGGGCGGCTGGAACACCTCGTAAAGCATGAATATACCCACGATAAGCAGAAGTGCCAGAAGAATAAAGCCCATGACCGTAAGTGCGGCGTTGCTCTTTTTCTTCGCGTACTGTTCGGGGTAAGGTTCGCCGTAGTACTCGTCCTGAGGCGGGTTCTGCTGAGGTTTCACGACGGGTATGGTCTGAGTAGCGCCCTTAACGTGAGGTGACGGTTCGGGAACGTTCTCAAACAGCTCGCTCACCAGGTCGTTGATGCTCTGTATCCTGTCTCTGCTGTCCACCGCCATCGCGTTCATCAGCACGTTCGAGACGTGTCTCGGGATATGGGTATTTAGCCTTACGGCAGGGATGAGCGTATCATTGTTTATGCGGTTGTTCGCATCGGGCGGAACGTAGCCCGTGAGTATGCGGTAGATGACTGCCGCTATAGAATAAACATCGGTCCATGTTCCCTGCCATTCCTTTGAGGAATACTGCTCGGGAGCGGTATAACCAGAATAGAACTCATTCGAGAGCGCGGTGCCAGCCGTCCTTATCGAGCTTATGGAGAAGCCCGTTATCTTCAGCTCGCCCGTAGCGGTCACGATGATATTCTCGGGGCTGAGACCTCTGTGGATGATACCCGCATTATGGATGATGCTGAGGGTGGTGAAAAGCGGCATGAACAGCTTTTTCACCTGATTCCACTGGAGATAACCCCTGTTCGACTGTAAAAATTTCTTGAGTGAAACTCCCTCAACGTATTCAAGGATGACATAGCAGGTATTGTTCTCCGAGAACATATCCTTAGCCGTGCAGATGCTTTTGAGGCTGCGCATCCTTGTCAGGGTACGGTTCATATCCTGAAACTCCGACATATATGTCTTGTATTTTGCAAGACAGTCGGGATTAATCACGATATTCTTGCTCTTCATCTCGCGTTCGCAGAGCGTATCGGGCATATATTCCCTCAGCACCGCTTTCGACTTAGCCACGGTATCGTAGCATATATATGAAGCACCCTCACCGTTATAGGAGAGCATTTTTCCGACAATATATCTGTCGTTGAGCACCGTTCTCGGCGCAAGGTACGACTGCAAATGAGGAATGTCGTCGGTATAGGAGCAGTAGTGGCATACGCCGTATTCATCCAGAGGATTCATACAGCCCATACAGAGCTTTACATCCGTATCCAATCGATAACCTCCCTTTCCGTGCCGATAAGCTCGGCAGATATCGCGCAGTTACGCGGCTGCCGCGTGCAAAATCCGCAGCGTTCCCCGAATGCGCTCAAATTATATAATACCAGTAAAACGCCTAAATGTCAAGTAAGCATTTGATTTTGTATCAGAATTGTAATTAATGTTACATATTCTCAGGGAACAGAAGTTCCGACGTAAAGTAGCGGTACTTGCCCTTTTCGGTGAACACTACGCGCAGGATGACAGCCTGTTCGTCGTCATTGTCGCGCTTGTAGTAGTACTTGTAGGTATAGGTGGTGAGCCCGTTCTGGGAATAGCTGATACTGTAGGGCTTCATGTCTATCTCGCGGAGAACCGAGCTCTGCTTGTCGCCGTCGGTGAACCTTTCAAGGCTGACCTGAGAGGATTTTTTCACGCCGCGGACATCGTGCTTGACCACCGAGAAATCCGTGTAGGTCACATCGGTGATGAACTTCGCGTCGGAAAGGTCAAGGGTAACAGCCCACTCGGGGTACTTGATGCCCTGCACTTTCACGCTCTCGGTGCTCTCGCCGATGAGGTCGTATTTCATGGTGCTGTTCACGCCGTAGTAAGCCGAATTGTCCGCATAGAACAGGTCGCCGTCCTGATTCAGCTCGCCCACGCTCCTGCCGATGTACTCCGAAGCGACCTCGGAATAACGCTCGCCCTTCTTGCTCATGACAGAGTGGATGAGTATCAGCACCAGCACTATCACAGCGATGCCGAGCGCCGCGATAACGCCGATCTTGACGATCCTGAACTTGTCTGCGCCGCTCTTTATACCAGCTTCCCCCGCGCCCTCGTCCTTTCGGCTGACCTTGACGGGAACGGGAGCTTTATCCTTCGGCGGCTCGGGACGCTTGTCCTCGTGCCGCTTCACGGAAGCCTTTTCTTTTGTCTTATCTTTGCCCTTCCTGCCAAAAAGCCCCTTCTTCTCCTTCGGAACAACGCTTTTGAGCTGCACACCGCAGTAAATGCAGTTGTAATCCTCTGAAGAGACCTTCTTTCCACACTTAGGACAATTCATACAAACACCTCCAACATCCTCACGCGCTCTTTTCCACTGAGTGCCGTGCTTCTCGGGGGAAACCTTTCTGAAGAAAGGTTCTCCCACGGACCCCCTTCCAAAGACTTTTAATACTTTTTGGCTTTTGAGTGTCTCTTCCTTACTTTGTGCAGGTCGGAACATTTGTGGTTCTTCTTTTCATTAGTGCGGACATGCCAAAAAGACGTTCATGAGAGCGTAACGCTTCATTCAGATGACACTTTATAAATGGCGAGAGCCTATCTTCCCCAACACATCTAAATGACGAAAATATTAAAAGTTTTAGGAAAGGGGTCCGTGGGGGAGGACCCTTTTTCTAGCCGTGCGAAGCTAAGGCGGACGTGCGAAGCTAAGGCGGACGTGCGAAGCTAAGGCGGTCCCCCCCCCGCAAGACCCGCACTCTCCACCCGTACAAAACAGCCATATTCCGCAATACGTATCGGAAATGGGGGTTGTGAGGACTTTTATCTGATTATAACATATTGCAGGTAAAGAGTAAATACATAATTTATGAATTAGTCAAGGGAGGCGGCCGCGGACCAGTTCGAGGAGGCGTTCGTCGGGGTAGGATCTGTCCTCGCTCCTGCGGACGCTCAGCCACACGGTGAGCGGCACTGTTTCGAGGGCGTCGTTCTGTGGTTTTTCGAGGGTCACGGCGGCGTCACAGGAACCATCGGCGACCTGCTGAGATAGCTTTTCCGAGCCGCTCTCCCCGTCCGAGGATATGTCCACGTCGCCGATGCTGTCGGCATAGACCGCAAGTGCGTCAGCGGCGGCTTTCGGGAGCGGCTGAATCTCCGACACCACCCGAAGCGCCCCCGAACGTCTGCGGATATGCTCTTCGAGCCTGCCGTTCAGCTCGGTCTCAAGCTCCCTGAAACGCTTTGCGTACTCAACGAATATCTCGCCCTCGGGGGTCAGCGCCACGGGCGAACAGCTCCTGTCGAAAACTGCAAAACCCAGCTTCTGCTCGGCATTGATGATATACTGACTGAGCGAGGGCTGTGTCACGAAAAGCATTTTTGCAGCCTTTGAAAAGCTCCTGCACTCGGCGACTGCGAGTATGTATTCGACCTGCTGCGAGTTCATCCTTTGTACCTCCCGAAAGCATTCTGACTTAATTGTAAATATTATACCACAATCTCTTGATTATTTCAAGTTGATGTGATATAATTATTGTGTTGAAAAACCTTTGTTACTGAACATCGGAGGGGTATATGAAAATTAAGTCGATGCTCACGCTCTTCTGCTGTGCGGCGGTCGGGATGACCTTGCTGTCGGGCTGCGGAAAGGCGGAAACAGAAAAAAATAACGAAAACGGAGGAAACAAGGACATGACTCATTTGACAGCAACCAAAGAATACGTAAAGCAAATAGGCAGAACATACATGATAGACGACACGCTCTGGATGGCTCTTTCGGGTACGGGCATCGAGTTCGAGTACACGGGCAAGAACCTCACCCTCGAACTTGAAGGCGACGGCGCGGCTTTCCCGGGGATAGGCGACAATCAGGCAAGATACGCGGTGTTCGTTGACGGTGAACGCGTTGCGGACGACGTTCTCACCGAGCGTGAGAAAAGCGTCACCGTTCTCGAAAGCGACACCAAAAAGAGCGTTACCGTTAAGTTCGTGAAGCTCTCGGAATGCGCTATGTCTACCATCGGCATCAAGGGCATCGACCTTGGCGAGGGCGGCAGTGCAAAGCCCACCGCTCAGAAGGCGCACAGGATAGAGTTCATCGGTGACTCCATAACCTGCGGATACGGCGTTGACGACGAGGACGAGAGCCACCACTTCAAGACCGCCACCGAGGACTGCACCCTCGCTTACGCTTACAAGACCGCACAGCTGCTCGACGCGGACTACAGCCTGTTCTCCGTGAGCGGCTACGGCATAATCTCGGGATACACCGCTGACGGCAAGACGAAGATACCCCAGCAGACGATACCCCAGTACTACGGCAGCCTCGGCTTCTCGTATCAGGGCTTCAAGGGCAGCGAGATGCCCCAGAACATTGACTGGGATTTCTCGAAGTATCAGCCCGAACTCGTTGTCATAAACCTCGGCACCAACGATGACAGCTACTGCCTCGGACAGAGCGAGCGCATGGACGAGTACTCGGCGGAATATGTGAACTTCTTAAAGACCGTCCGCGAGAAGAACCCCGACGCTCAGATACTCTGCACAGTCGGCATCATGGGTCAGCGCATCTTCCCCGCGATAGAGATGGCGGTCTACACCTACAAGAAAGAAACGGGGGACGAGAAGATATCGAGCTTCATGTTCGACGCGCAGAAGCCCGAGGACGGTCTCGTTGCAGACTATCACCCCACAGCAGTCACCCACGACAAGGCGGCTGCCGCTCTCACCGAAGAGATAAAGAAGATAATGAACTGGTAACAATGCAAAGCTGTCCGTAATTTCGGACAGCTTTTGCTTTTTCATGCCCAAAAGTGAACTTTTATTGAAAACATAGAAATCGCCCTTGATTTTTTGTGTAATTTGTATTATAATTAAAGATGTATAATTTTTCCCGAAAGGAAGTAATTTTTTATGATAAAAGTAGGATTTATAGGCGCAGGAAACATGGGTTATGCCATCATGAAGGGCATCTCCAACGCTCAGGGCATCGACGCGGAGCTGTTCGTTTACGACAGCTATGAGCCTGCCCTCACCAGAGCCGCGGAGATAGGCGCGAAGGCTTGTGCCGACGGCGCCGAGGTAGTCCGCTCTGCCAAGTACGTTTTCCTTGCGGTGAAGCCGCAGCAGCTCGATGAGGTGCTCGATGTCATCGCTCCAGCTGTGACCGCCAACACCGTTATCGTGTCGATATGCGCAGGCATCACCGACGAATACATCGCATCCAAGACCATCGCGGGCGCAAAGGTCGTGCTCGTAATGCCGAACACTCCCCTGCTGCTGGGCGAGGGTGCGACCGCACTTTCCCGTGCCGACAGCGTTACCGATGAGGAATTCGCGGCGGTATGCGGCATCTTCGGTGAGTGCGGCGTTTACGCTGTCATCCCGAAGGACAAGATGAAGGAGATAATCGCCATCAACGGCTCCTCCCCTGCGTTCATCTACCTGTACGCACAGTCCTTCATCAGGTACGCAGAGAGCGTCGGCATCGGCGCGGACGTTGCGACAGAGCTTTTCGCAAAGTCGCTCATCGGCTCCGCAAAGATGATAACCGACAGCGGCAACAGCATCGACAAGCTCATCGAGATGGTCTCCTCAAAGGGCGGCACCACCATCGCAGGTCTCGAACAGCTCAGGGCGGGCGGTCTTGACGAAGCCGTTCAGAACTGCTGCAAAGCCTGCACAAAGCGAGCTTACGAGCTGAGCAAGTAATAATTTCCCTTTCCGCCGCATATCATCACTCAGGTGGTGATGCTCATGCGGCAGAGATATGTATTTTCGGACAGACCCTCACGGGGG
Source organism: Ruminococcus sp. YE71 (assembly GCF_900119155.1). GTDB lineage: Bacteria > Bacillota > Clostridia > Oscillospirales > Ruminococcaceae > YE71. The sequence goes on from NZ_FPIR01000005.1 coordinate 216,726, forward strand.
CTGATACTGTTCACCGTCATGTCGGCGGCGGCTCTTTTCGGGACGCTGTTCGGGACGATGTGCTGTATGCGCACCGAAACGCGGCTGTCACAGCTGTTCATATCGGTGCAGGAGCAGGCTCTCGGTCTGCGCCGAAACGGCGAATACACGAAGATCATGCTGGTGTCCGTTTCGGAGAACGCGGCGTTTCTGGCAGCGGCTTTCATGCTCGGACTGAGTGCGGTCACGCAGCCTCTTGAACTGGCGCTGCCGTTTCTCAGAGGGATCGGCTTCGGGGTGCTGCTGACGGGGGCTTTCTCGGGCGGCGCTTGCAGACGGACTTTCCTGACGGCGGCGGCGGTTTTCCCGAACGTGTTCATCTCGCTGATAGTGACGGTGCTCGCCTGCCGCGAAGCCATGTACCTGTCGGACAGACTGACGGCAGTCTGCTTCCGCGACAGGATAACCGACGGCATGGCAGAACGGGTGAAGCTGTATTCGGCGAGGTTCGCAGGGCTTCTCGCTGTTTCGGCGGCTTCGGCGGCGATAGAATGCGCACTCGCAAAACTGCTTATGTGTACATAAAAACGGACTTTAACGGCACGCATGACGGTGTCGTAAAAAAACGGCTGATGAGCAGTTTGTCCCGGGATCTCAGGGTCAAAAGGCATTTGTCAGCACCCCTTTTTATCTATACTATGCTGATTCAACAGATCGATATTTGTCGGAGGAAATTATGTGCCTGATATGAGAACGGATCGAAATGATAAAAAATGGCGTGAATCCTTATTTTGTAAAGGAGCTTGAGACCGGATATGCAGTGTTAGGCGATAATCAGCATTTTTGCGGCTATACGCTGTTTCTATATAAGCACCACGGAGACAAAACCGAGCTGTTTCATCTTGACCGTGCAGAGCGCTCGAAGTTCCTTGAAGAAATGACGATAGTTGCCGAAGCTGTGTCAAAGGCATTTGGTGCTGAGAAGATAAACTACGAGCTGCTCGGTATGGGTGATGCTCATCTTCATTGGCATTTGTTCCCGAGGATAAGCGGAGACATTGAAAGCTATGGAAACAATGGCAGAGGTCCTGTCTGGTGGTATCCTATGGAGAAAATGTATTCCGATGACAACAGACCAAGCGAGGAACAGCTTGTGAATATGAAACGAAAGCTGCTTGATGAATTAGAGAAATTGCTGTAAAATTTTTCATAGAAACTCTTTTGTCGAAAGAGAATAATAATTTTTGATTTGTAAAGGAAGTATAAAATGGGATTTTTCGGAAAAGACCAGCCGGGGCGCGGCGTGCCCAAAGCCCCGATGGAGAAAAAAGGCATCTTCAAATTCACCGAGGTCTACGGCAGACGTATGTGGCAGCTGATGGGACTGAATCTGCTCTATCTCCTGTCGATAATACCGATCGTGACCTTCGGGCCTGCTACCTGCGCCATGACAAAGGTCGCACGCAACTGGTCGCAGGAGCGCAACGCCTTCCTCTGGGCAGACTTCTGGGAAGCGTTCAAGAAAAACTTCAAGCAGGGCTTCATCATGGGGCTTATCGACATCATCGCCGTTGTGGGCTTCTCGGTGGCGATACCCACCTACAACGCCTGGGCAAAGGAGATGCCCGTGTTCTACGCGGTGCTGGCGGTATGTCTTGCCTGCTGTATCGTGTTTTTCCTGATGCACTTCTACATCTACATGATGATAGTCTCCACCACCCTCTCGCTGCCGAAGATAGTCAAGAACGCATTTTTCCTTGTGAGTCTCGGCGTGAAGAACAGCCTGTGGACTCTGCTGGTATGGATAGTTGTGACCGCTCTGGTGATGTTCTCCTTCCCGATATCCATTTTCATCATCATCTTCTGGCCGCTGTCGTTCCTGTGCTTTGTGACCTGCTTCAACTGCTACCCAATCGTGAGGAAGTACGTTATCCAGCCCTACTATGACCAGCGCGGCGAGGACAACCCCGAGTTCGACTACCTGAAGACCGAGGGTGAAGCCATCTTCGAGGACATGGGCGGCAAGGAGACCCCTGTTCAGCAGGAGAAAAAGCCCAAGAAGCCCAAGAGGATATCCTGATATGTCAAGGATGATACTGCTGTGCGGACGGATCTGCACAGGCAAATCCACCTACGCGGAACGGCTTCGGAAGGAACTGAACGCCGCAGTGCTGTCGGTGGACGAGCTGACCCTCGCGCTGTTCGGACAGGACGCAGGCGAGATGCACGGCACTTATGTTGAGCGGTGCGAGAAGTTTCTGTTCGGCAAAAGTCTTGAGCTTGCCGAATGCGGCATAAACGTCGTGTTCGATTTCGGTCTGTGGACGGCTGAGGAACGCAGACAGGCGCGTGGATTCTACGCGGCGCACGGCATCGAATGCGAGATACACTACATCCACGTCCCCGACGAGGAATGGCACAGGCGCATAGAAAAACGCAACGCCGATGTGCTGGCGGGCAAGACCTCGGCATACTACATCGACGAAGGACTGGCGGAGAAAGCCGCACGGCTTTTTGAGCCGCCGACAGAAAGCGAGATAGATGTAAGAGTTAAATAAGCTCCGAACTGCGGAGAAGATGATAATCATCTCTTCTCAAAGAACTACGATGATCGACTGCGGTAACGGGACGATCGAATATTGTGAGATTGTTTTTGACGAGACTGAATCGACTGCATACTGCGGCAGTCGCCCGTATACATCTTCCAAAGGCGAAAAAGTGACCGCAGAAACAAACGATAAACATATCATGAAGATATATTTTGTGAGCGGTCCGCCTGACAAAAAATCATCTACTACAGTTATGATGCCTATCTGTACGTATTCGGTTATGACGGAGATCATTTCGTGATAGCACATGACGCAGGCATCATAATACTGAAACGCAGATAATACTATATTTAAATAAAATATATTGAAAGGACATAAAAAGCATGAGCGAGATAAGAGACATTTCCCTTTGGGAATCGGGCGAGCGCAAGATCGAATGGGTGCGCCGCAATATGGACATACTCAACAGCGTTAGAGAGGAATTCGAGCGCGAGAAGCCTTTCACGGGGCTGAAAGTCGCACTGTCTGTTCACCTCGAAGCCAAGACCGCATACCTCTGCAAGGTGCTTGCGGCAGGCGGCGCCGAGATGTACGTCACGGGCAGCAATCCCCTTTCGACACAGGATGATGTTGCGGCTGCACTTGTTCACGACGGTCTGAACGTGTTCGCATGGCACGCTTCCACACCCGAGGAGTACCACAGACACATTTCAGAGGTGGTAAAGATCGGCCCGAACATTATCATCGACGACGGCGGCGACCTTGTGAACATGATACACAACGAGTACCCCGAGCTTATCCCGAACGTGATAGGCGGCTGTGAGGAGACCACCACGGGCATCATCCGCCTCATCGCCATGAACAAGGCTGGCGAGCTGAAATTCCCGATGGTGCTTGTGAACAACGCACGCTGCAAGTACCTGTTCGACAACCGCTACGGCACGGGTCAGTCGGTATGGGACGGCATCAACCGCACCACAAACCTCATCGTTGCAGGCAAGAACGTAGTCGTAGCAGGCTACGGCTGGTGCGGCAAGGGCGTTGCTATGCGCGCAAAGGGTCTCGGCGCTTCGGTCATCGTCACCGAGATAGACCCCGTAAAGGCTATGGAGGCTGTAATGGACGGCTTCAAGGTCATGAAGATGGAGGAAGCCGCAAAGATCGGCGACCTGTTCGTGACCGTGACGGGCTGCAAGGACGTTATCACCGACAACAGCTTTGCGAACCTCAAGGATGGCGCGATACTCTGCAACGCGGGTCACTTCGACTGCGAGGTGGCTGTGGCTAAACTGCGCGAGCTCGCGGTCGAGGTCTACGAGGCGAGAAACAACATTCAGGGCTATAAACTTCCCGACGGCAGAACGGTGTTCACCATCGGCGAGGGCAGACTCGTGAACCTTGCCGCAGGCGACGGTCACCCTGCCGAGATCATGGATATGTCCTTCGCGATACAGGCGCTCTCGGCGGCGTATCTCGTGAAGAACAAGGGCAGTCTGACCGACAGGATCATCACCGTTCCCGAGGAGATCGACAACGAAGTCGCAAGACGCAAGCTCGGATTCTGGGGCGTTGAGATCGACACCCTCACACCCGATCAGGAGAAGTACCTGAACAGCTGGCAGGTCTGATCGCCCGGTAACATTTTTTTCCCGATCACTGCGACTAAAACAGCGCATTTGTGCAATAATATCACTATACCGATCTCGGGGAGTGATATTATGCGCAGAGGGCTGACAGAGATGCTGAAGCCTCTCACGGTTTTCATTGTGGGAGGCTTTGCTTACGGACTGATAGAGGTGCTGTCGCGAGGTTACACGCACATTTCGATGGGCGTGCTGGGCGGAGCGGCGATGTGTCTGATACACAAGCTGAACTCAGGTCAGAGGTCTGTGCCGAAGGTCGCGGTCAGGACGCTGCTTTCGGCGGCGTTCATAACCGTGCTGGAGCTTATCACGGGGGAACTGCTGAACGTCAGGCTCGGTATGCACATCTGGGACTATTCCTCGATGCCGCTGAACCTTGACGGGCAGATATGCGTTCTGTTCTCGGTGATATGGTTCGGGCTGTCGGCGGCAGGGACAGTCCTCGACGACATCGTCCGAGCGGCGATCTTCAGCGAACAGCTCAGGCTCCCGAAACTCCGCGGCGGCAGACATTCAACACCCATCGAACAGCCCGAGAGGATATAAAACAGGAGGAATACAATGACGGCAAAGAAAAAATACTACGCCGTAAAAAGCGGCAGGATACCAGGCATATACGAATCGTGGGACGACTGCAAAAGGCAGGTTATGGGCTTTTCAAGCGCGGTCTACAAGAGCTTCACCACACTTGAGGAGGCGGAAGCCTACATAGGCGCAGGCTCGCAGCCCGACCCCTACGCGGCTGTTCCCGATGAGGACAGGATACAGATATACGTTGACGGCAGTTTCGACTCGCACACGGGGGCATTTTCCTACGGAATGGTCGTGCTCCGCGACGGCAAGGAACTGACCGCGAACAAGGCGTTCAACATCCCTTCGATGGCGGCTATGCACAATGTTGCGGGCGAGATAATGGGCTCGATGGCGGCGATGCAGTACTGTATCGAAGAGGGCATCGAGGACGTGATAATCTTCTACGACTATGAGGGTATCGCAAAATGGGCTCTCGGCGAGTGGAAAGCCAACAAGGAAGGCACCCAAAAATACGCCGCCTTCTACAACAGCATCAAAGACAAACTGCACGTAGAATTCCGCAAAGTGCGCGGCCACTCGGGCGACAAGTACAACGACATGGTAGACCTGCTGGCAAAAAAAGCACTGGGTCTTAGATGAGATCTGATTGCTGTCTGCGGGTTTTCTTCTTGGGGGAGACCCTTTTGAAAAAGGGTCTTCCCCCAAACCCCCTCACTAAAACTTTTAATACTTTTTGGCTATTGGGTGCTTCTTCCTGACTTTGTGCAGGTCGGGGAGATAGTAATTCTTCTGTTATATAGCTTGCCTTTGCCAAAAAGACGTTCAATGGTGCATAACGCATCAGTTTCGGAATTCATCAGACAGTCTCTCATGAAATGGAGAGATCCTATCTTCCCCACCACACCCAACAAACGACATATTAAAAGTCTTTGGAAGGGGGTCTGGAGGAGAACCTTTCTTCAGAAAGGTTTCCCCCAGGGAAAAAAAGCCCCGAAGCACCATAAAATGCTTCGGGGCAATAGTTTTACTTTGACTCGGATTCGTCGTCTTTTGAGCGCTGAATAGCGGTTTTTTCGGAGTTCAGCTCGAAAGTTACCTCAAAGTACTCGCCCTCGCCCTTGACGTAGTTGCCGTCTTCGTCGAGCACGGGTCTGTAGACCTTGAAGGTCATCTCGTCGCCTGCCTTCATTTCCTTCATGAGTTCGGTCACGTCTTCGATGGTGGTGGTCTTTTTGCCGTTCATCTCGGTGATGATGTCACCCGCCTGAAGATCGGTCTTTGCTACGTTACATTCGGGGTCGATCTTCTGCACGGAAATACCGGGAACGATGCCGTATTTCTCAGCGGATTCCTCACTGATCGCGTAGTAGTAGATGCCTACCCTGCCCTTGTCGGGCACGAAACCGTCGGACATCAGCGCCTCGATCACGGGCTTAGCCGAGTTCGTGGTTATCGCAAATCCGATGTTCTCGTAGGTCGAAGCTATCAGCTTTGAAGAGGTGATGCCGATCACCTGACCCCACATATTGAACAGCGGTCCGCCCGAATTTCCCGGGTTTATCGCCGCGTCGATCTGTATGCACTGCATGGGAGTCGCGCTGTACTCGGCGCGAATCATTCGGTTCAGACCCGAGATGATGCCCTTGGTCACACTGTTGGAGTAGCCCGCAGGCGAACCGACCGCCACGACCTCGTCGCCGAGTTCGCAGGTATCCGAGTCGGCGAACTGCGCAGGCGAAAGACCTTCCGCGCCGATCTTGACTATCGCGATGTCGGTAGGTTCATCCATCGCCACAAGTGTCCCCGAGAACTCGCGTTCGTCGTAGAGGATAACGGTCATGCCGTACTTTGCGCCGCTGACAACGTGCGCGTTGGTGATGATGTAGCCGTCCTCCGACATGATGATGCCGCTTCCCTGATTTGTGGGCGTGAACACGTTCTGAGTGTAGACATTTATCTGCACGACGCTGGGCAGGACAGCTTTTGCGAGACCTGCGGCGCTGTAGGTGCCGTCCTCGTTCATGTACTTCTCATCGAGAACGGGAGTGTCGGCGATGGGCATCGTGAAGTTGACGCCGCTTTTGCTCTTCCAGTGGAAGAGGTTCGAGAAGCTGCCCTTTCCGCGCTGGATCACGGCGATGTACGCGAACATCGACAGCACTATCGCCGAAAGAAGCAGAATCCAGATCAGCATCTTCGGGAAGGAGCGCACCCTGACTTTTTTTGTCTCCTCCCAGAAATCGACGTCATCGGCGGGTGGGATGAAGTTTATGTAGTTCAGACTGTCGGGAGCGTCGTTTTTTTCGGCAGTTTCGGTAACGGCGAACTGCTCTGCGGCTGTTCCTTCGGTCTGTTCAGCAACAGGCTCTGAGGTCTGTCCCGTCACAGGCTCATTCACATTTACACCGTTTTCGGCATTGAAATCTTGCATAATGTCACCCTCAGGAAATATCCTTGTTCGGCAGCGAGAACATGAATTCGGTATACTCGTTTACCACCGAGCGCACCTGTATCTTGCCGCCGTGCAGCCTGATTATCGACTTTACGATGTTAAGTCCGAGACCGACGCCCATAGCGTCCATACCTCTCGACTTATCGGTCTTATAGAAACGGTCGAACACCAGCGAAAGCTCTTCCTGTGAAAGACCCTCGCCGCTGTTGCGAATGTAGATTACGGTAAGATAGCCTATCTCCTCGAAGTGGAAGCTGATATATCCGCCGTCGTCAACGAACTTGATGGCGTTTTCCAGCAGATTGTAGACCACCTGATGGACAAGGTCGCTGTCCGCCCAGAGGTAATAGCGCTTATCGGTATCAAGTCCCCTGACCTCGATGTGCTTTGCCTCAAGGCGTTTCTCGAAGGTCACGAGGGTATCGATGATAGGATCGAGCACCGAGAACTGAGTGAAGTTCGGCTTCAGCTCGCCAGCCTCGATCTTCGCGAGGTTGAGCATCGACCGCACAAGTCTGGTCAGTCTCTGAACCTCTGAGGAGATGATCTTCAGGTAGTGATCCTGCTCCTCGGGGGGGATAGTCTTGTCGAGCATACCGTCAACGAAGCCGCCGATAGAGGTCATCGGCGTTCTCAGCTCGTGCGAAACGTTTGCGATGAAGCTGTTACGCATGGTATCGTAGGATTTCAGCGAAGCCGCCATCTCGTTGAACGCCGAAGCGAGGTCGTTGTACTCCTTCTCGGGGTAGCCGGGCAGCTGAATGTCGAAATCGCCGCGGCCGATCTTCTTTGCCGCCTCTGACATCTCGTTGATCGGCGCTGTGAGCTTGATGCTCGAAAGGTAGATTATTGCCATGGAAATACCGAGCACGATCGTTGCCGAAAGCGCGAATATCTCCATTATATCGTGAGTATAGTTATTCATCGAAGGTTCCGAATTAACTGCGACAAGCAGATATTTAGGGCCGTTTCCCGAAAGCATCTTACCGACGGTCAGGACATCCCTATTGAGCAGTCCGCCAAAATCGCTGCGGACGGAGGTTGGGGAATCTCCGAACTGTTCTATGAAGTCCTCATTTATCTTGCTGTATTTCAGCGGCTCACAGAGTTCGCTGACTTCACCGCCTATGATAAATGAACCGTCGCTCGAGAAAAGCAGCAGATCACAGCCTGTATTCTTTGAATACTCATTGACAGCGTACTGAGACACTCTCGTCCATTCATCGGGCATAGAAGTAAGGTTGCCGACGATGACATTCGAGACGTTTCCCACACACCGCTTCATTTTTTCTTCTTTTTCCCCGTTAAAGTAATTTGAAGAAATAAGCAGTAATACTGCGCCTAATGCAATGAAGCTTATCAGTATTACTGCTGTACAGATCAAAAAGTATTTAAATAACAGACTTCTCCGTTCAATCATTATTCTCGGTCACTTCAAATTTGTATCCGACACCCCAAACAGTCTTGAGCGACCACTGATCGGACACGCCTTCGAGCTTCTCTCTGAGTCTCTTTACATGAACGTCGATAGTTCTCGAATCGCCGTAGTACTCAAAGCCCCATACTTCGTCAAGAAGCTGGTCTCTGGTGTAAACGCGGTTCGGGTTGGAAGCGAGGTGGAACAGAAGCTCAAGCTCCTTCGGGGGAGTATCGAGCACCTGACCATTGACTTTGAGCTCGTATCTGGTCATATTGACCGACAGCTTGTCGTACTTTACTTCCTTTACCTCAGCCTCGCCCGAGGACTGACCTACTCTGCGGTATACAGCCTTGATACGGGCAATAACTTCCTTGGTGTCGAAAGGCTTAACGACATAGTCGTCCGCACCGAGCTCAAGACCAAGCACCTTATCAAAGGTCTCCTGCTTAGCGGTTATCATGATTATCGGAACGTTGGACTTCTTTCTTATCTCTCTGCATACCTGCCAGCCGTCAATACCGGGAAGCATGATATCGAGCAGAATGATATCGGGCTTGAGAGCGTTGAACTTAACAACTGCCTCCTCACCGTCGTGAGCGAGAATTACTCCGTAGCCGTCCTTTTCGAGATAGAGCCTGAGCAGCTCACAGATATTCTTATCATCATCAACAACAAGTACCCTGCCTAATGACATATTCTATATCCTCCTAATTCTTGATTTCCGGACGCGATGATTCTCATTTATGTAACAGCGTCCATTTTGTTGAATATCTTATTTGTATACGCAGTTTTGGTATTGCTTTGTGCGTAATCCCCAATATTTTAACGCAGCTATACCAAATTTATAATTGATACCTTTATTATAACAAATTCACAAACAAATTTCTTGAACTTTCATATAATATTTTATTAATAAATCGTAAACAAAATCCATAATACGACATACTAACACTAATATATATACTATATACTATTTTACTACAGATTATATCATTTGTCAATAGCTTTGGTCGTTTTTTATCGGTATAATTTGTGTTAACAAAACAAATACTTGCGAGAAAACTGCATAGAAATTTTTGCACATCCCGCATGGTGTTGTGCAAGTCTACAAAATTTGTAAAAACCCCAAAATACCCCTTGCATTTTTCCGAAAAGGTGATAAAATATAATTAGCACTCAAAGAGTATGAGTGCTAACACTTTAGAGGCTCGTCTGCTAAACGGACTGCCTTTAAAATTCGTATAAAGCTAATATTTTTATTAAAGGAGAGATCTTAAATGACTATCAGACCGTTGCTCGACAGAGTAGTTATCAAGAAGGTCGAGGCTGAGGAGACCACCGCAGGCGGAATCATCCTCACCGCAGCCGCAAAGGAAAAGCCGCAGGTAGCGGAAGTCGTAGCAGTAGGCGAGGGCGGAATCGTTGACGGAAACGAGGTCAAGATGTACCTCAAGGTCGGCGACAAGGTACTCGCTGCTAAGTACAGCGGAACAGAAGTTAAGCTCGACGGCGTGGAGTACACAATTCTCAAGCAGTCGGACATTCTCGCGATCGTTGAGGACTGATCGCAATATATTGACATACGGAGGTTGATTTATAATGGCTAAGGATATAAAGTACGGCGAGGACGCAAGAAAGGCTCTTCAGGCAGGTATCGACAAGCTGGCTGATACCGTAAAGATCACACTCGGACCCAAGGGCAGAAACGTTGTTCTCGACAAGAAGTACGGCGCTCCCCTCATCACCAACGACGGTGTTACCATCGCTAAGGAGATCGAGCTTGAGGACGCTTTCGAGAACATGGGCGCACAGCTCGTTAAGGAAGTTGCTACCAAGACCAACGACGCAGCAGGCGACGGCACCACAACCGCTACTCTGCTTGCTCAGGCTCTCATCACCGAGGGTATGAAGAACATCGCAGCAGGCGCTAACCCCATGATCGTCAAGAAGGGTATGCAGGCTGCTGTTGACGCTGCTGTAAAGAGCATCGTTGACAACTCCAAGACCGTTTCGGGCAGCGAAGACATCGCAAGAGTTGCTACCGTTTCTTCCGCAAGTGAAGAGGTCGGCAAGCTGATCGCAGAGGCTATGGATAAGGTAACTGCTGACGGCGTTATCACCATTGAAGAGTCCAAGACCGCTGAGACCTACAGTGAGGTAGTTGAGGGTATGCAGTTCGACAGAGGCTACCTCTCGCCCTACATGGTCACCGACACCGAGAAGATGGAAGCTGTTATCGACGACGCTCTCATCCTCATCACCGACAAGAAGATCTCCAACATCCAGGAGCTCCTGCCCCTGCTTGAGCAGATCGTAAAAATGGGCAAGAAGCTGCTCATCGTTGCTGAGGACGTTGAAGGCGAGGCTCTCTCGACCCTTATCCTCAACAAGCTCCGCGGCACCTTCACCTGCGTTGCAGTCAAGGCTCCGGGCTTCGGCGACAGAAGAAAGGATATGCTCCAGGATATCGCTATCCTCACAGGCGGTCAGGTAATCACTTCCGACCTCGGCCTTGAGCTGAGCGAGACTACAGTTGAGATGCTCGGTCAGGCTCGTCAGGTTGTCGTTCAGAAGGAGAACACCATCATCGTTGACGGTGCAGGCGACAAGGAAGCTATCAAGGAAAGAGTTGCTCAGATCAAGGCTCAGATCGAGAACTCCACCAGCGACTTCGACCGTGAGAAGATGGCTGAGCGCGTAGCTAAGCTGTCGGGCGGCGTTGCTGTTATCAAGGTCGGCGCTCCCACCGAGATCGAGATGAAGGAGAAGAAGCTCAGAGTTGAGGACGCTCTCGCTGCTACCAAGGCTGCCGTTGAAGAAGGCATCGTAGCAGGCGGCGGTACCGCTCTCGTTAACGCTATCCCCGCTGTTCAGGAAGTTCTCGACAAGCTTGAGGGCGACGAGAAGACAGGTGCAGCTATCGTGCTCAAGGCACTTGAGGCTCCCGTTCGTCAGATCGCTGCTAACGCAGGTCTTGAGGGCAGCGTTATCATCGACAAGATCATCCGCTCCAGAAAGGTCGGCTACGGCTTCAATGCTTACAGCGAGGAGTATGTTGACATGATCCCCGCAGGCATCGTTGACCCGACTAAGGTAACAAGAAGCGCACTCCAGAACGCAGCTTCCGTTGCAGCTATGGTACTCACCACCGAGAGCCTTGTAGCTGACATCAAGGATCCTGCTGCTGACGCTGCTATGGCTGCTGCTGCGGCAGGCGGCATGGGCGGCGGAATGTATTAATAGAACGCTGCGTAAAATTTAACGCATAAATGACCGTGAGGGAAAGCTCTTCCCTCACGGTTTTTGTTTCATCTGAAAAATAACAACGTTTTCGTTCCCGTGTTTTATGGTTTTCTGACAGTTTTTTGCATGAAAACCTTTACAAATGGTTGAAAATGTGATATAATATATGTGAATATCTATATATATCAGATAATTTGTGACCTGTCCGCACAGTTTTCGGACACGTTACATTACGATATTACGCAAAATTTCACGAATTCCGAGAAACCGCGGAAGGAGTACGGGAATGACTAACAGGAACAGACACAGACAAAGCATGAAGCGTATCAGCATCGTGCAGGTCTTTATGATAGTCGGCTACGCGATCATCGTTGTGGCTTCACTGACCATCGTTACAAGGCTCGCACTGAAAAAGACCGACGAAGTGCTCCAGAACAAGGTGCTCTCGCTGACCTCATCGCTGAACGTTCAGATGAAACTCAATATGGACAGCTACCTTTCGAGGATGGAAACGATGGCTACGCTGGCGTTCGGCGAGAAAAGCTCATACACCTACGACGCTTCCGATCCGAACAACGACGAGTACGAGGCTATCAATACCGAGAAGGTCATAACCGAAAAGCTGTTCAGCCTTTGTATCATGGAGAACTTCGTTGATTACGGCATCGTGTACCGCAACAACCGCACCGTCGGGAAGATCTCCAACGCCACGAATGCGCTGTTCGGCGACAGGATTTTCACCGAGCTGAGCTCGATGATCTCACGTGAGCGCACGAACGACGGCTGGTTCACGGGTTACGGCGGCGACTTCAAGAGGATATACTATGTAAAAAAGGTACACGACAACGCTGTGCTGGTCATCTCCTTCTACGCCCACGAGCTCGACAGCGTGTTCGATAACCCCGAGACGCTCAGCGATATGGAGATACGCCTTGTCAACAGCGACTACAACATCCTCTTCTCCGAGGACAACAGCGAGATAGGAGAACCCCTGCCCGAAAGCATCCTGACAAGGATAAAGGATCAGACTTCCGCATCCGTTATGGACGACGAATACCTCATCTCGGTAAACAAGTGCGACGACTGGTTCGTGGTATGCTCGATACCCACAAAGATAATACTCAATGAGAAGAACGACATGACACGGTATATATATATGGTAAGCTTCCTGGCGGCGATCGTCGCGGTGATAGTGGGAATGTACCTGTCATATCTGCTGGTTTCCCCTGTAAAGAAGGTAGTCAAGACCCTCGACACAAAGGCGCAGAACGACCTGCTGACGGGTCTGCTGAACAAGCTGACCTTTGAGGAGTTCTCCGCAAACTGCCTTGCAAGCTCCCTCGACTCGGAGAACAGGGCGCTGGTCATCATCGACCTTGACAACTTCAAAGGCGTGAACGACACCTTCGGTCACGCGGCTGGCGACAAAGTCATCGCGGAAACGGGCGACATCATGCGCGAGGTATTCTCGGACGACGACTACCTTGGACGTATCGGCGGCGACGAATTCTGCGTGATGGTGAACAAGCGTTTCAGCGACCCTGCCGAGTTCAGACAGTACGTCAGCGACCGCTGCACGAAAGTGTCCGAAGCTATGGCAGAGTTCAGTTCCGAGAGCGGCTACAGCGTTTCGGCAAGTATCGGCGCGGCGCTCTTCCCTGCCGACGGCAAGGACTTCGAGACACTGTACAAAGCCTGCGACACCGCCCTCTACCGCTCGAAGAAAACAGGCAAGAACAAACACAGCTTCTACGACGAGACTATCACGAAAGGCGGCGAGGACTCATGAGGAAAAGACTGACCGCTGTCCTGCTTTCGGCGTCGATGCTGTGGGTCGGTTCCTGCGGCAAGAGCGAAGCCGTCCTCCGCGAACAGAAGGAACAGACCGAGATAACCCTTTCGTGGTGGGGCAACGACACCCGAAACGAATACACCCTCGAAGCCGTCGCACGCTTCGAGAAGGCGCACCCCGATATAAAGGTAGTTTGCAGCTACTCCGAATGGTCGGGCTACGAAGCGCGTAATCAGATACGCATGGTCTCGGGAACCGAGACGGACGTTATGCAGATAAACGTCGGCTGGCTGTCGCAGTACTCCCCCGACGGGCACGGCTACTACGACCTTGAGACGCTGAAAGACGTCGTTGACCTGTCCAATTTTTCGGACGAAATGCTCGGTTACGGCAGGCGCGGCGGTATTCTCAACGCCATCCCGATAGCCATGAACGCCGAGACCGTGTACATAAACAAGACCATCTACGACAAGTACGGGCTCGACATCCCCACCACATGGGACGACCTGTTCAGTGCGGCAGAGGTGATGTCGGCAGACGGCGTTTACCCCATCTCGGGCTCGAACAAGAGCATTTGGCTCTACTGCATAGCCTACGCCGAACAGACCACAGGCAGACAGTTCTTCACGGAGAACAGCGAGATAAACTTCGGCAAAGAGGACTTGCAGCTGATGATAGAGTTCTACAACAGGCTGGTCAACGAGAACGTGATGCCGAAGGTCGAGGACTATCAGCGGTTCAACCTCGACAACGGGGTGTACGCGGGTTCGGTGGCGTGGGTGAGCGACGCGCTCAACTACTTCACGAATCCCATCGAGAACGGCGAGGAGATCGTCGCCGCGCCCTACACGGCTGCCGAGGGGCAGTTCAGCGGAATGGGCTGGTATGCGAAGCCTGCCACCCTCTACGCCATCAGCAAGAACACCGACCACCCGAAGGAAGCCGCGATGCTGCTGGACTTCATGCTCAATTCCCCCGAATGGGCGGAGCTGCAAGGTGTCGAGAAGGGCATCCCCATCAGTTCGGCGGCGAGGGATTCTCTGCGCGACGCGGGGCAGCTGGAGGGCATCCAGTTTGAAGCGTCGCTGGTGATGGAGACGAACGATCACATTCAGCCGATGGATCCGACCATCGAGAACGCCGACCTCTACAGCGGTTTTGTCGATGCCTGCAACCTCGTGCTGTTCGACAAGGCGACCGCCGAGGAAGCGGCACAGCAGCTGTACGACACGTACAAAGAGACATACACCATGACAAAATGAAACAAAGCCGCTCGGTAAACGGGCGGCTTTGAGCCGTTAAAACTGCGGAAAGGAGAAAAGATCATGCCCGACAGAACAGACCGCATGATAAAAAAGTACGGCAGTGACATACTCGGGTCGGAGGGGATGAAACGCGAGAAGGAGTTCATCCAGCACGGGTCGGTCAGTGTCTACGAGCATTCGCTGAACGTGGCGAGGATGAGTCTGCGGATCGCGCTGATGCTGGAAAAACGCGGCATAAGGATCGACAAGCGTTCGCTGGTGAGGGGTGCGCTGCTGCACGATTATTTCCTGTACGACTGGCACGAAGCGCCGCTGACCCTGCAAAACCCACTGAAAATGCACGGCTTCACCCACGCCGCCGCCGCGCTGAAAAACGCCGAGCGCGACTTTCTCCTCAGCAGGCGCGAGCGCGAGATAATCGGCAGACATATGTTCCCGCTGAACATCCGACCGCCCCGCTGCCGCGAAGCCGCCATCGTCTGCTGCGCTGACAAGATCTGCGCTGTTTGGGAGACTGTTTCGGGGAGGTGAGTGCGGGTTTTACCGTGGGAAACCTTTCTGAAGACTTTTAATATGTTGTCAGGTAGGTGTGTAGGAGACATTTGAATTTTACCGTTTCATGACCGAGGACTTTGAGTTCTCGGTCTTTTTGTGTACATAGTCATCTTGGTTAACTAATTTGTTAATAAGAAAAAAATATATTAAAGAGTATTGGCAAATTATGTCACGATATGTTATGATAAGTTTGTTGAAAAAAAATTGAACATTATGTTATCTTTTTGGTAACTTTTATCAAGAAAGGACTGACGGTCATGACCATGCGTGTTTCAATGCGATATTACAGCACTTTTCAGCAGGCTGACTGCTGCCTTTTCAATGTCATTCTTTCGTTTGCAAAGCGTATTCGTCGGGATAACTGTGTCCCGATGCGTGCGCTTTAATTTTTGTAACCCGCGGTGAAACGCCGCAAATCTAAAATATAGGAGGATTATTTATGAAAAACAACCTGAAAAAAGTTACGGCAGGACTTCTTGCACTTTCACTGGTAACGGGCACCGTGCCTGTACAGCCGATCGCAGAGCTGTTCACAAATCAGACAGCAATCACAGCAAGCGCCGATATGGCGGGCGAGCCGTCATGGACTTCCAACTATTATTCCTTTAATGAAGCAAATTTCTTCAAATTAGGTAACAGATACTACCGTCCGTCAAGCAGCAACAAGTACGTTCAGTACAACCATAACAATACATCAAGTTCTTCATATAAACTTGAATCGTTAGACACCTCCTCCGCTGCTTATCTGAGTGCGTCCGACGGTTGGGTATACTTTAACAATACTTATAAGATCTGCGCTTATAATGATTCCTTCGGTACTGTTGTTGGTGTTGTAAGAGCATACGGCGCTGGTAGCACAAGCGATCCGTTGTGGTTCTACCCTGTTTATAAAGACGACTGCAACAACTATTTTGCGGTATATGACGATAAAACTATCCCCTTTAGCATAACAAGACCGGGCGATATATTCCTGCCTAACAGCTATAATAATATATATATACTTCGATAACAGAGGCAAGAACACTTACACCGGTGTGTATGGTGAAAACCATGAGTATAAAAATAATTGGTCCTACAAGTATATTGACTCTAACACAAGATTGTATCAGATCAACACACCCGTCAACGGGGACGTTGTTTTCAAGACCGATGTAAAGCACATCAATAATGCGACATTAAACACTGATCTGACCTATAATAGGAGTTCGCAGTTCCCTGCAAACTTTGACTATCAGGTAGTAAACAATACTAAGGGTCCGCAGACTAATACGGGCAACTACTCTTCCACGATCGTCGGCACGGGTCAGTATTTCGGAAAGAGATCTTTCACCTGGTCGATCAAAGCTAAGACTGTCAACAACCCCACGATCCAGCTCTCGCAGAGCTCTTTCGTTTATGACGGCACCGAAAAGAAACCCACCGTTACCGTCAAGGACGGCAATGACGTCATCCCCACGAGTGAATATTCCGTTCATTATTCCAACAATGTAAATAAGGGCACGGCAACTGTCACTATCAGCGACAACTCAGGCGGCAACTACACCCCCTCGGGAAGCACCACCTTCACCATCACCAAGCCTGTTGCAACACCCGCAGGCACCTTTACTTCGGACGGACATACCTACAATATCTACAGCGGCACAAGCGGATTCCTTGATGTTACTGACATCAAAGAAGGCGATGTACTGTTAAAGGGTACTAAGATCTACGGTCAGTTCTTCCTGAAAGACCCCGATCACATTTACAATGACGAAACAAAAACGGGCGGTCTGTGCGATATGCGCTACTCTAACGGAACATATCCCCTTGACCACAGCGTTAAGGTAAATCAGGCATACGGCTACGAAGACAGACCCTATATCGAGGTCGGCGTTACAAAAGAGCTTGAAGATGTTACCGGCACCAAAGTTTCCGAGTACACCGATGAAAACGGCACTCACAACGTCTATGACGGCGGTCTCGTAAGATCCGATGCTATCGAGCTGGGCGACGTTGTCAAGGCAGGCACTACCGTTGTTAACGACGGCTACGGCTGGTTCCTCAACAAGAACAGCTGGAAAGATTATGTCCACAACCAGACCGAAGGAAACGGTCTGAAGAATATGCTGGAGTTCGGCAAAGTCTTTAACTTCAATTTTAACGGCAAGTGCATTTACCTGAACGATTTCAGAAAAGCAGAAAATCCTTTAAATAAGGTTGACATCATGTTCGCTTCCGATGTTATCGACATCTCGACTGCCGAACTTGACGAAGACACTTTCACATTCAACGCCGATGAGCAGTTCCCCACCATCAGGGCAGGCGAGACAGAGCTTGTTAAGGACACCGATTTTACGATCGAGTCGGGCGACGCCGAGATGACCGAAGCAGGCACCTATGTCACCAACATCATAGCCACAAGTCAGGACGAAAACTACGGCAAGAAAACTGCCAATGGCGAGAGTAACAAGTACTACGGCAGCAAGGAGTTCGGCTGGTCCATCAGGGCAGAGTCGGAAGAGACCGAATATTACAGCGATCTGGGCGTATTCTGCGCGATCGAGAAGGGCAAAGATAAGAACAAGCAGAACCAGCTGCTCTTCGAGGCGAACGATTATACGATCGGCATCTGGGATCTCAACGCTAAGACTGCGGACGCGACCAATGTTGCTCTCGGCTACAAGACTACCACCAACTGGAACGACGCTATCAAGGACATCATTATCCTCGTAAGTGATTCCGCTGATCCCGACGATGAAGTCGATCGATTAAAAACCACGCAATAGCGCGGTTTGCGGGGTTCACGAAACTGGGTTGGCCCCAATTTGGCCCCACAAAAACAACAGTTGCAGAAAAGGACCCTATGTAGAATTATAAAGGAGCTGTCGCACCATCAGCACTCCCTCTCAATATCCGCACATCAAACCCGTCAAATACAATGCTTTGTAAAATAGGCATTTTCAGCGCGCACACCCCCAAGCCCTCTTCAAAAAGAGAACTCGGGGGTGTTTTGTTCTGTTGGTTTTATGCCGATTTTAGTTCAAAAAGAGATATTCCGAGTCGGTTTCCCGAGATCTTCGTAAAAAGTTTCTTTATGTTGTATGCCAGCCCGAGCAAAATGAACTCTGTTTTGATGTTGTTTTTGCCCCTGCAAAGGAATCTTCTGAAGCCGTGATCTTCTTTCAGCAC
>NZ_FPIR01000041.1:0-1250 GCF_900119155.1 Ruminococcus sp. YE71
TCAGCGGTCAGGCTGGAGTTTGTGATGGTCAGAACAGCGTTCTGAACCTCGGTTTTGCCAGTGAGGTCGGTCTTGTTGACGGAGAGCTTAACAGCCTCGTCGATGACCTCGATCTCAGACTTGCTAACTTCGCCGTTGGTTACGGTGAAGTCGAAGGTGCTCTCATTGATGACATAGCCATCAGGTGCGATGGTCTCGGTCAGCGTGTAGCTGCCCTCAGCCAGTCCAGTAACGAAGGTCTTGGTCGTGCCGGTTGTGAATGTGATCGTGGTTTTGCCGTTCTTGGTCTCAACGGTATAATCGGAACCCTCAGTGAGGTTCTTGCCGTCGCGGGTCAGAACGACATTCGATGTGTCGGCAGTTGTCTCGATCTTGAGCGTCGCGCCCTCGATCTCGTCGCCGCCAGCCATCTCGGTCTTGCTTACGCTTACGGTGCCGAACTTGCGGAGTGCGTCACAGATGGTGAGAGTGTCGCTGTCGAAGACTGCGTAACCCTCGGTTGCGTCGCTTGCAAACTTGTTCTTCGCGCCAGTAACCTTAACAACGTCGTTCTTGGTGTTGTCCACAACGAACGTTACCTCGGATGCAAGCACGTCGTACTTGTTGCCGTTAGCGTCGGTTATCGCCTTGTCGCCCTGGGTCTCGGTGAGAGTGTAAGTGCCGTTGAGCAGATACTTGATTTCTACTGCCGATTTTCCAGAAGTCCAAGTGATGCCGTCGCCGTTTGCGGTGAGCTTGACGCTTGCGTTAGCCGAAGCAATCTCAGCCCACTGGCTTTCAGTAAGGGATGCGTTGGTGATTGTCAGAACAGCGTTCTGAACCTCAGTCTTGCCCGTGAGATCGGTCTTGTTGACGGACAGCTTGACAGCCTCGTCAATGACCTCGATTGCGGACTTGGAAACCTCGCCCTTGTTGTTAACTGTGAAGTCGAAGGTACTTTCGTTGATGACGTATCCATCAGGTGCGATGGTTTCAGTCAAGGTGTAAGAGCCTTCTGCCAGACCAGTCACAAAGGTCTTGGTGCTTCCAGTTGTGAATGTGATGGTTGTTTTGCCGTTCTTCGTCTCGACGGTGTAGTCAGTACCCTCAGTGAGGTTCTTGCCGTCGCGGGTCAGAACAACATTCGATGTGTCGGCGGTGGTCTCGATTTTCAGGGTCGCGCCCTCGATCTCGTCGCCGCCTGCCATCTCGGTCTTGCTTACGCTTACGGTGCCGAACTTGCGAAGCGCGTCGCAGATGGTGAGAGTGTC
>NZ_FPIR01000041.1:3295-4798 GCF_900119155.1 Ruminococcus sp. YE71
TCTTGACTGTGTAGTCAACGTCCTTGATAAGAACGGATGTTCCTCTCATGAGAACGAGGCAGGAAGTGTCGGCAGTTGTCTCGATCTTGAGCTTCGCGCCCTCGATCTCGTCGCCACCTGCCATTTCGGTCTTGCTAACGCTTACGGTGCCGAACTTGCGGAGTGCGTCGCAAATGGTGAGAGTCTCGCCGTCGAATACGGTGTAACCCTCGGTCGCATCGCTTGCAAACTTGTCCTTCGCGCCTGTTACCTTGATAACGTCGTCCTTGGTGTTATCCACAACGAATGTTACTTCGGATGCGAGCACGTCATACTTGTTGCCGTCAGCGTCGGTGATAGCCTTGTCGCCCTGGGTCTCGGTCAGTGTGTAAGTGCCGTTGAGCAGATACTTAATTTCAACCGACTTGTCGCCAGAAGTCCAAGTGATACCGTCGCCGTTTGCGGTGAGCTTGACGCCTGCGTTAGCCGAAGCAATCTCAGCCCACTGGCTTTCAGTAAGGGATGCGTTTGTGATGGTCAGAACCGCGTTCTGAACCTCGGTTTTGCCCGTGAGGTCGGTCTTGTTGACGGAGAGCTTAACAGCCTCGTCAATGACCTCGATCTCAGACTTGCTAACCTCGCCCTTGCTGTTGACTGTGAAATCAAAGGTGCTCTCGTTGATGACATATCCATCGGGTGCAATGGTCTCGGTCAAGGTGTAAGAGCCCTCAGCCAGTCCTGTTACAAAGGTCTTGGTCGTGCCTGTTGTGAATGTGATGGTTGTTTTGCCGTTCTTGGTCTCGACGGTGTAATCGGAGCCCTCGGTGAGGTTCTTTCCGTCGCGAGTGAGAACGACGTTGGATGTGTCTGCGGTGGTCTCGATCTTCAGCGTCGCGCCCTCGATCTCGTCGCCGCCTGCCATCTCGGTCTTGCTTACGCTTACGGTGCCGAACTTGCGAAGCGCGTCGCAGATGGTGAGAGTGTCGCCGTCGAAGACTGCGTAGCCC
The DNA here is from genome assembly GCF_900119155.1 of Ruminococcus sp. YE71. GTDB lineage: Bacteria > Bacillota > Clostridia > Oscillospirales > Ruminococcaceae > YE71. Next base: position 4,282 of record NZ_FPIR01000041.1, read on the forward strand.
TCGGTTGCGTCGGTCGCAAAATCAGCCTTTGCGCCTGTTACCTTGATAACGTCAGCCTTGGTGTTATCCACAACGAACGTTACCTCGGATGCAAGCACGTCGTACTTGTTGCCGTCCGCGTCGGTGATCGCCTTGTCGCCCTGGGTCTCGGTGAGTGTGTAGGTACCATTTAATAAGTACTTGATCTCAACCGACTTGTCGCCGGAAGTCCAGGTGATGCCGTCGCCGTTTGCTGTGAGCTTAACACCAGCGTTAGCCGAAGCAATCTCAGCCCACTGTTCAGCGGTCAGGCTGGAGTTTGTGATGGTCAGAACAGCGTTCTGAACCTCGGTTTTGCCAGTGAGGTCGGTCTTGTTGACGGAGAGCTTAACAGCCTCGTCGATGACCTCGATCTCAGACTTGCTAACTTCGCCGTTGGTTACGGTGAAGTCGAAGGTGCTCTCATTGATGACATAGCCATCAGGTGCGATGGTCTCGGTCAGCGTGTAGCTGCCCTCAGCCAGTCCAGTAACGAAGG
>NZ_FPIR01000012.1 GCF_900119155.1 Ruminococcus sp. YE71
GTTCATGTAGCCGTAAATGAGTATTTTCATCATGATATCCTCGGGCACAGCGCCGTTCCACTTGCTCTGTATCGTGTAATCTTCTTTGGAATAGATCTCGTCTATCACATTGCCCAGTACTCTGACCGGTGAGCTTTCTTCGATGTAGATCTCATAATTCATGTTAAGACGTACTTGACAATTTCTCATTTTTATGGTACAATCCTTTCGTGGGTTATTTTTTTCGCAATTAAATTATACCACAAAACGAAGAGCTTAGCTATACCTTTCGGGGTTCGCTAAGCTCTTTTTCTTTCTTTTTGGGGTGCAACAGCCCCTTCTTTTGTTTTTAAGCGTTTGCTTTCCGTTACGACTCGGTGGGAGTGGTGGGTGTGGGTGCTGTCGGGGGTGTGGTGTTGTCGGGAGGGTTCATACCCATGCCGATAGCCTTACCCGTAACGAAGGAGTTTATCATAGACTTGAGGTCGATGCCGATGCCGTCGAGCATTCCCGCGCTCACCTGATTTGTGGACTTTGTGATGTCCTCGATCATTTTTGCGGTGTTGCCTTCGCCATACATCGTGATGCTGTCTACGCTTGCGAGCGGCTCTGCTATAGCCTTTGCGATCTGCGGGAGCACCTCGAAGTACATCTGTAATACCGCTGCTTCCTGCATCTTCTGCATAGCCTCCGCCTTGCGGTCAAGACCCTCAGCCTCAGCGAGAAGCTTAGCCTTTACGGCGTTTGCCTCTGCCTCACCGACTGCCCTGATACCCTCGGCTTCCTGGAGCTTTGCGAACTTCATCGCTTCAGCCTTAGCCTTCTGAGCCTCTGCTTCCTTCTGTGTCTCGTACAGCTCCGCCTCAGCCTGCTTCGAGCGCTGGAAGAGCGCTGCCTGCGCCTCCTGCTCCTTGCGGTAGCGGTCTGCATCTGCTTTCTTCTTGATCTCGGCGTTGAGTGCCTGCTCCTGAACTTCCGCCTGCTTAGCATGTAAGAGTACCGACTGCTCGGTCTTAGCGATATCCGCCATCGAGCTTGTTACTTCGATAGTCTTTCTCTGCTCCTGCTTCTGGATGTCGTAAGCAGCGTCTGCCTCAGCCTGCTTGATATCCGACTGCTTTTTCAGTTCAGCCTTGCGGATAGCGAGTTCGTTGTTCTTCTGTGCGATCTCGGTCTCAGCCTGAACTCTTGCGTCGTTGGATTCCTTGCTCGCCTTAGCCTGTGCGATCTGGATATCTCTCTCAGCCTCAGCCTTGGTGATAGCCGCCGTCTTCTGGATCTTTGTGGTGTTGTCGATACCGAGGTTCTCGATAAGTCCCTGCTCATCAGTCAGGTTCTGAACGTTGAACGAAACGATCTCAAGACCCATAGCCGCCAGGTCGGGAGAAGCGTTCTCCTGAACCTTTTCAGCGAACTTCTTACGGTCGTTTACCATGTCCTGCAAGCCCATCTGACCTACGATCTCACGAACGTTACCTTCGAGTACCTCGCGTGCAACGCCGCAGATGTAGTTCGAGTTCTGGTTCAGGAAGTTCTGAGCTGCCAGCGCGATCATTTCGGAGCGGTCAGAGATCTTGATGTTAACGACCGAATCTACCCTGATGTTTATGTAGTCGGCGGTCGGAACGCTTGTAGCGGTCTTGACGTCTACCGAAATGAGCTTTAAGCTCAGTTTATCAAGTCTTTCGAGGAAAGGCACCTTGATGCCTGCCCTGCCGATAAGTGTTCGCTTTCTCAGACCCGAGATGATGTATGCCTCATCGGGCGGTGCCTTGCAGTAACCCGAAACGACGATGATTATCAGCAGGATGATGCCTGCGATAATGCCGATCGTACCAAGATTCTCCTGGATCCAATCCATATGTATGCCTCCTTTTCTCCAAGGGGACACCGTTAACGATTTCGTGTCCCTACGCTCATAATTATATCATAAAGCGAAAATCTTGTCAATAGTGAATTAACTTTTATCGAGGTACTGAAACCCTGTGAAACGGTAGAAATTTTTATGACTGTTGACAGATTTTGAATGGTATGATATAATTATTTTGTAACAAATATGTCCCTGCGGGTTTCCAAAAAGAACACCCGCAGACGCTCAAATAGAGATTAAGGCAACACCGCACGACCATTGTGCGTCAGATGCGAAGTCAGAAATTTCGTCAGATTACCTAAATGAGGCGCAGATGGGCTGGCGCCCATCAAGCCGAATTTGGGTAATATGACGGAATTTATGCAAGCATATGATGTGCAAAGGCGCGAGCCGGTGGTTGCGCGGTGTTGCCTTAAAGTAATTCGGAGGTAAATACCATGAAATTGAATACATACCAGAAGCTCGAATCTGCGTACGCGTCCATTCGCAGGAAGACGGATTTTGTTCCCGAGGTCGCGCTGGTGCTGGGGTCGGGGCTGGGGGCGTTCGCGGATGAGCGCGTCGAGACCGAAGCTGTCGTTGAGTACAAGGACATCGCGGGATTTCCCGTTTCGACGGTCATCGGGCACAAGGGTCGTTTCGTGTTCGGAACGGTGGGCGGCGTGAAGGTCGCGGTCATGCAGGGCAGAGTGCATTATTACGAGGGCTACCCCATGACCGACGTTGTCATGCCTGCACGTCTGCTGGCGATGATGGGGGCTAAAGTGCTGTTTCTGACCAACGCTTCGGGTGGCATTTCGCCCGAGCTCGGCGCTGGTGACTTCATGCTCATCCGTGACCACATCGCGTCCTTCGTCCCGAATCCGCTCATCGGCGCGAATGTCGAGGAGCTCGGCACCCGCTTCCCTGATATGTCGAACGTCTACGACAACGGGCTCTGCGATGTCATAAAGTCGTCGGCGGAGAAGATAGGCGTTCCGCTTAAAGAGGGCGTTTACGCGCAGCTGACGGGTCCGTCCTTCGAGACCCCTGCCGAGATACGTATGCTGGGTACGCTGGGCGCTGACGCGGTGGGAATGTCCACGGCGGTCGAGGCGATTGCCGCCCGTCACGCAGGTGTGCTGGTGTGCGGCATCTCATGCGTCGCAAATCAGGCGGCAGGCATCAGCCCGACACCGCTCACTCACGATGAGGTCCAGGAGACCGCCAATAAAGCCGCTCCGCGTTTCAAGGCGCTCATCTCCGAGAGCATCGTGAACATCTCGGCTCATCTGAAAACGAGGGAGATATGATGCCTGAAATAGTGTACAATAAAATGGACAGTGTCCGCCTTTCCGGGGACGGAAGTGCTGTCGTGATAATCGACCAGACCCTGCTCCCCAACGAGCTGAAATATCTGACCCTCACGACTGCCGAGCAGATGTTCGAGGCGATAAAGACCCTTCGGGTGAGGGGCGCACCTGCCATCGGCATCTTCGCAGGGTACGCCATGGCGGTGCTTGCGAAGAGCATCCCCGACGAGGGTTTCATGGACGAGCTGACGCGGCTTGGGGAGTACCTCATCTCCTCGCGCCCGACCGCCGTGAACCTTTCGTGGGCGGTGAAACGTCAGCTCGGATGTGCCGCAAGGTCGGGCAGGGAAGGCCTCGCCGATGAAGCGGTGCGCATCCATCTTGAGGACATCGGCACCTGCAAGGCGATAGCCGAGCACGGGCTGTCGCTCCTGCACGAGGGCGACAGGGTGCTGACCCACTGCAACGCAGGTGCCCTCGCCTGTTCGCGCTACGGCACGGGGCTGGGGGCGCTGCTGCTTGCCGCTGAAAGGGGCTTCAAAGTCTCGGCGGTGGTGGACGAGACCCGTCCGCTGCTGCAAGGCGCAAGGCTCACCGCCTACGAGCTGCACAACGCAGGCATCGACGTCAGTCTCATCTGCGACAACATGGCGGCGTGGCTCATGTCCTGCGGCGAGATAGACGCGGTGATGGTGGGCTGCGACCGCGTGGCGGCAAACGGCGACACCGCCAACAAGATAGGCACGCTGGGCGCGGCTGTGGCGGCGCATCATTTCGGAGTGCCGTTCTATGTTTGCTGCCCCGGCTCCACCATCGACAGGAGCTGCAAGACGGGTGCGGACATCGTGGTGGAAGAGCGCGACGGCAGTGAGATAACCGAGCTGTATTTCAGACAGCGCACCGCCCCCGAGGGCATCGGTTTCCGCGACCCCGCCTTCGACGTGACCCCTGCCGAGCTCATCACGGCGATAATCACCGAGAACGGCATACTGCGCTATCCGTACTACTTTGGCTGAGAGGGTGAGAAAATGGCTCTGAAAAACGACATTCTTTCGCTGATGGAGAGCGAACACGGCGAAGTGCTGTCGGGAAGTATGCTCGCCGAGCGTTTCGGCGTGTCGAGAAATGCGGTCTGGAAGGCGGTAAACGCGCTGAAAGAAGAGGGTCACTCGGTCGAAACGGTCGGGCGCAAGGGCTATCGGCTGACTGACGGCAGCGACATTCTTTCGGAAGAGGGCATACGGAGTTTTCTGCCCGAGAAACTGCGCAGCTCGCGGCTCGCTGTTGCGAAGGAGGTCGGCTCCACCAACGACGAGGCGAAAAAGCTGAGCATGGACTACCCGAGCGAGCCTGCGGTGTTCGTGGCGGACAGTCAGCTCTCGGGGCGCGGACGTTTCGGGCGGAAGTTCTATTCCCCCGCGAAAACGGGGCTGTACCTTTCGATTGTCTTCTATCCTCACGAACAGCTGAACAGAGCTGTGGTCTACACGGCGATGGCGGCTGTGGCGGCGGCGCGGGCGGCTGAAAAAGTCTGCGGCATCCGACCGCAGATAAAGTGGATAAACGACCTCTACATCGGCGAACGGAAGGTCGCAGGCATCCTGACCGAGGCCGAAACGGATTTCGAGACGGGCGAGGTGCGTCGGATGATAGTCGGTATCGGCGTGAATATCACCACCGAGGATTTCCCCGACAGCATACGTGAAAAAGCCGCGTCACTCGGCGTGAAAGTGCGCAGGAACCAACTCGCGGCAGAGATGATCTCGGAGTTCTTCTCGATCGCCGAGGAAAAGCCCGACGGCTTCATGGACGAGTACCGAAGCGGCTGCTTCCTGATCGGACGCGAGATACTCTTCTCCGACGGCTCCCGCGAATACCGCGGCACAGTCGTCAGCATAGGCGACGCCTGCGAACTCGTCCTCGACACCCCCGACGGCCGCCAGACCTTCTCCCACGGCGAGATACTGCGCTTCTAACGGGGAGAGTGCGGGACTGACTGGGGGAAGACCCCTTTCCTAAAATTTTTAATACTTTTTGGCTTGTGGGTGTTTCTTCTTTATATTGTGCAAGTCGAGAAGGTTGTAGTTCTATTTTTTCAATAGTCTGTCCCTTGCCAAAAAGACGTTCATGAGTGCAGGAAAGCGGTAAGGCAAGTAGACATCTTTTGAAGCGGCGAGAGTCTATCTCCCCGAACACATCTATATGATGACAATATTAAAAGTCTTTGGAAGGGGGTCTGGGGGAGAACCTTTCTTCAGAAAGGTTTCCCCCGGTAAAACCCGTAGTTTTCGCCCCCCCCGTCGGGAGCAGAAAGGAGCATAGTGTATGAAGTATATTCTTTCACTTGACCAGGGGACCACGTCCTCGAGGGCGGTACTTTTTGACGAGGAGCAGCGCATCACTGCGATCTCTCAGAGGGAGTTCACCCAGTATTATCCGAAGGAGGGCTGGGTCGAGCACAATCCGATGGAGATATGGTCATCGCAGTATTCGGTGGTCACGGAAGCGGTAGCCAAGAGCGGCATCAACCCTTCGGACATCGCGGCGGTTGGCATCACCAACCAGCGCGAGACGACCATCGTGTGGGAGCGAAGCACGGGGAAGCCTGTGTACAACGCTATCGTGTGGCAGTGCCGCCGCACCGCGCCGCTCATCGAGAAGCTGAAAGCCGACGGTCTGACCGAGATGATACGCGAAAAGACGGGGCTTGTGCCAGACGCGTATTTTTCCGCCACGAAGATCCGCTGGATACTGGACAACGTTGAGGGCGCACGCGCACAGGCGGAGCGTGGCGAGCTTCTGTTCGGCACGGTGGACACATGGCTCATCTGGAAGCTGACGGGGGGCAAGACCCACGCCATCGACCGCACCAACGCGTCGCGGACGATGCTCTACAACATCAACACCTGCGAGTGGGACGACGACCTGCTGAAACTCTTCGGCATACCGCGTTCGATGCTCCCCGAAGTCAAGAGTTCGGGGGATTTCTACGGTGTTGCGGACGTTTGCGGAGCGGCTGTGCCTATCGCAGGAGACGCTGGCGACCAGCAGGCGGCGCTTTTCGGGCAGGGCTGTTTCGAGGCAGGCAGCGCGAAGAACACCTACGGCACGGGCTGTTTCCTTCTGATGAACACGGGCAGCGAGCGCAGGACGAGTGAGAACGGACTGGTGACGACCATCGCCGCCACTCTCCGCGGAAATCCCGTTCAGTACGCGCTTGAGGGCAGCGTTTTCGTCGGTGGAGCGGTCATCCAGTGGCTGCGCGACGAGATGCGCCTGTTTTCCGAGAGCCGCGACGCGGAGTACTTCGCACGGAAGGTGGACAGCTCTGGCGGCGTGTACCTTGTACCTGCCTTTACGGGGCTGGGCGCACCCTACTGGGATATGTACGCCCGCGGCACCATCGTCGGCATCACCCGCGGCACCAAGCGCGAGCACATCATCCGTGCGGCGCAGGAGTCCATCGCCTTCCAGTCGGCAGATCTGTTCACCGCCATGGAGAGCGATTCTGGGGTGCGCATCAGCGAACTGAACGTTGACGGCGGCGCTTCGAGGGATTCCTTCCTGATGCAGTTTCAGTCCGATATTCTGGACAGAAAGCTCGTAAAGCCGAAAAACCACGAATCGACGGCACTGGGCGCGGCGTATCTCGCAGGGCTCACGGTGGGTCTGTGGGAGAATGCCTCGGGGCTCGTATCCGCCCGTGAGATAGACCGCACATACACCCCCGATATGTCCCCCTCACAGCGCGAGTCGCTCCTTTCGGGCTGGCACAAAGCCATCGGCAGGAGCAAGGGCTGGGCGGAAGAATGATCGTATAACAGTAAAAAGGCACTTTTGTCGTGATTGACAAAAGTGCCTTGTATTTATCAGAGAGAAATCGTGATATCCTCTGCCGAGGTTATCGTTGAGAAGTTGTCGTAATCGAGTATTTCCGATGAGAAAACCAGCCTGTCGAAATCGGCATTCGGGTCGTTTTCGGGCGCGTAGAATTTCATAAGAATATAGTGACCCGTGTGGGCAGGAACGGAATTGCGGAGATTATTCTCCATATCCACCACCGTATCCCCAGAATAGCAGGTGTGATCGTTCACCCTGAAAATGATATCCGTGTCGCCGGTGTTCTCGATGTACAATCTTACTATCCTGCCGATCTTATTCTGGTCGTCGTCGGTCATCGGATAGTTCGAGTCGTACCACAGCCTTACGCCCGCATCATCCATCGCGTCGTACACCACGTAGTCGCTTGAATCGTGATTTGGCACCGAACCCTCCAGATCGAAGTAGGTGTGTATCTGGTCGCTGTAGAGGTATTCGCCGTCCTCCGTCTCGTCGTGTACGCCGATCTTCATGCGGATGTCCGTAATGGCGGCTCTTACGCTGATAAGGTCGTTGATGTTCTCGACCGTGGTCTGTATCTCGCTCTGAGGGTAGACGTATACGTCAAATTCAGCGGTGCTGGTGTAGCTGTTGGGTGCGATGTAGCTGCTGAACACGTTCATCCTGTGATCGCTGTCGTTCTTGATGTTCAGCACCAGATCGTAGGAAGAACCGTTCCTTTTCAGCTCATCGACAGTGATGGTGATGCCGTATTGCCTGTACAGCACTTCGTAGCCGTAGCGGCGGTCGTCGTCGGTGTATCCCTCGGTGAGTATGGGTTTCAGGCTCACGGGGATGGTCTCATCGGTCTGTGAGGAAGTGTTTTTCTTCGGCGCGGGCATATTTTCCGCATTTTTCTTGCTGCGTAGCCCGTACACGGCAGAGCCGCCCATCACTAAGACGGCAGCGGCGCAGACAGCCGCGATGTGTGATCTTTTCATGTTACTGTCTCCGAATTTACAGCTTGTAGGCTTCGAGCCTGTATATCGGCATACCCATCTCGGTGAAGCGGCGTTCGTACTCGGTCACGATGTTGCCCTCAAAATCCGAGTTGTGCAGGTCAAGGGAAACGTTCTGTATCCCCCATCCGCTCTGCGAGAATTCCGCTATCGAGAACTCGAAGAGCTGCATATTGTCGGTCTTCTGGTGGATCTCGCCGCCCTTGACCAGCAGTCCCTCGTATATCTTCAGGAAATTGCGGTGGGTGAGCCTGTGCTTTGCGTAGCTCTTCTTCGGAAAGGGGCAGCTGAAATTCAGGTAGATGCGCTGCACGATGCCCTGCGGGATGTAGCAGTCAAGGTATTCCGCACCGCCTCTCATGAAGCGGATGTTCTCTATCCCTTCGGCGATGGTCTGCTCGGCGGCGTCCACCACCACGTTTGAAGCCTTCTCCACCGCAAGGTAGTTGAACTGCGGCTCACGCTTTGCGAGCTCGCGGATGAACTGACCCTTTCCGCAGCCGACTTCAAGCACCACGGGCTTGTCGTTGCCGAAGAGTTTTACGGGGTCTATCATATGTTCGCTGTCCTTGATACGGTAATCGCGGTCGTCCCTGTCCATGTAGATTATCATGTCGCCGCACGCCGCGAGCCTGTCTTCAAGGTGCTTTTTTCTTCTCATTCTCATATTTTTTTATTCCTTTATCTGTCCTGTATGTTTCGCACGGGATGCAGTTTTTTCCTGCTGATGCGAGGTATTCGTCCGCCTCGTCCCTCGAATGGAAAACGGTGACCTTTTTGCCGCACTGTGCGAGCTGTTCGCGGATGTTCGGCAGAAAGTCTTTCGGGAAATCCCTGATGAACTGTTCAAATTCCGCGTCAAGCTCCTGCTCGACCCAGGGCATATCGGGGCGTTTCTTTCCGACCCTTTCAGCCGCACCTTCAAGGCACACCTCAACGGGGAAGTCCATCAGGAAAACGGTGTCGCACTTCTCCAGCCGCACGGGTATGGTGCGGTTATAATTCCCGTCGATGATCCAGCGGTCGTAACGAAGTATCTCCGCGAGTTTCCTGTCGAACTCCTCACGGCTCACATTCGTGCGGTCGGGCCTGTGCCATATCATGTCGAGGTGATACAGCGGCAGACCCGTTATCTCCGCAAGCGCCCTCGAAAAGGTGCTTTTGCCTGCGCCCGGGCTGCCTAACACGATGACGCGGTTCATTTTTTCTTCCGCATTATCTTCGCAAGTCCGCCGTGCTCGAAGAAATCCTTGTCGGATGTCAGTGTCACCCATTCTGTGCAGCTGCCGTCCAGAGGGTTGACGTGAGGATAGATGTTTATCATGACCTCACTGTCCTTGCCCGAGTAGCGGGGGGTGAACCTGAACACCATCTGGTGCGCAGTCGCGTTCATGAGCATTTCCTCGGTCCGCGGAACGCCCGTCAGTGAGTCGGGGTCGTCGCAGGCAGGGATGTTTATCTCGGGCATCCAGAGTCTGAGGACCTGTCCGCCCTCTTTTTTTTCGTAGAGTTCGGGTTTGCGCTTGATGGTGCGCGGCTTGCCCATAGTGTCGGGAAAAGTCACATCGAACATATCCACGGTCAGGTCGCCGTTCTCGACGGCGTCCCCTGCGATGACGAGCATCACGCCTTTTTTGTTCGCAGCCCCGTCGCTCTCGACGCTTACCGAGAAGGGCATACCGTCAATCAGCACTGCTCCGCACGCGGACTTTCTGAGTGCGACTCTTGTCTTGTCGCGCTTCTGCATCGCGCGTGCTATCATCTGGTTATCGAAAAAAGCCATTACAGCTGCACCTCTGTTCCGCCGAAAGGTCTGATGGACAGCACGTAGCAGCTGCCCTTGCCGAACACGCTCTCCATGCGGTGAGTGAACAGCTCAAGCTTGTGGTCGGGGACGAATGCCTGTATCGTTCCTGCGAAGCCGCCGCCGTGTACTCTGCAAGCGCCCTCACCTGCGAGGACTGCCTCTGCGAGGTTCAGCGCCAGAGAAAGACCCTGCTGTTCGGGGTGCGCCGACGAGTAGATGTTCTGGAGGTACTTGTAAGAGGAGTCGCCGCTCTCGTTGATGAGGGTCAGGAACCTGCGGAAATCGTGGCTCCTGAGGGCTGCCGCTTCCTTGCTGACTCTGTCGCTGTCTGCGAAGAAGTGCATTGCTCTGAGGACGGCTCTGTCGCCGAGCCGCTCTCTCAGCTCGGGGATATGCGCCACCACGTCGGCACGCTCCACCTCACGCAGGACGTTCTTGCCGAAGTACTGTGCCACCGCCTTCATCTCGCTGGGAACAGCGGCGTAATCGGGGGTCAGGTCGGCATGGCTGCCCTTCGTGTCAACGATGCAGAGCTTGTGACCGCTGGCCTCGAAGTCGAAGTCTATCGCTTCGATAACAGGTGCGGTAACGTCCTTGAAGTCGATGGTTATGAAGCTGCCCACCGAGGAAGCCATCTGATCCATCAGACCCGAAGGCTTGCCGAAGTAGATGTTCTCCGCGAACTGTGCAATCTGAGCAATCTCCACAGGGGAGACCTTGAAGTCGTTGTAGAGACCGCTGAGGATAGTGCCCACCAGCACCTCGAAAGCCGCCGACGAGGACAGACCCGAGCCTTTAAGCACGTTGGAAGTGGTGTACGCCGAGAAGCCGCCCACCTTGTAGCCGCGCCTCTGCATACCTGCCGCAACGCCTCTGATGAGAGCCGCCGAGCTGTTCTCTTCCTCGTCCTTGATGTCGGTGTCGGCAGGGTCAACGGTGTCCATCGGGAAGCCCTGTGACTTGATGCGGATGATGCCGTCGTCGGTGGGTGTCACCGCCGCGATAACGTCTAGCGACACGCCTGCCGCCAGCACGCAGCCGCAGTTGTGGTCGGTGTGGTTTCCGCCGACCTCGGTGCGTCCGGGTGCGGAGAAGAAACGTTCGGGCTTCTTGCCGAACATCGATTCAAATTCCGCAGCCGCATTCCTGTAGCGCTCGGCCTGAGCGTCAACGGCAGCCTGTCCGTATATGTCTTTAAGAGTGTGTATCATATATTTACCTCCGATTAGATATATCCTTTATATTATACAATATTTCAAAACTCATTTCAAGAGGTTTTCGATATTTTTTCGCGAAATGAGCATGACCGTAATGTACAGTTTCGGTGAACAAAATACGGGAGAGCGTGGGTATGCCCTCCCGTTAAAAGCTGCTTTATCAGAACGTTGAAGAAACGTAGTTTGCGATCATGACAGCTGCGCCGTCGAGACCGAGCCTGCTGCTGTTGAGGCAGAGGTCGTAACCTATCTTTGAATCCCATTCCTTGCGGGTGTTGAGCTTGTAGTATTCGGCACGTTTTTTGTCCATCTTGCGCAGAGTGGCTGCAACATCGTCATAGGGGATGCCGTGACATTCCATAGCATGAGCGACCCTTGTCTCGGGGGGAGCGTAAACGAACACCGACAGAGTGGGCACATTGTTCCTGAGTATGTAATCAGCGCAGCGTCCCACGATAACGCAGGGAGCTTTTCTTGCGAGCTTTGTGATGATGTCGGCCTGCACCTCAAAGATAGTCTCGCTCATATTCTTTTTCCTGTCGCTGCTGCCCTTGAAAGAGATGGACAAGAACGGGTTTTGCAGGGTCTCCTCGTACTTCTCGATTATCTCGGGTTCGACGCCCATTTTCTCGGCAGTGAGCATCATGAGCTCCTTGTCGTAAAATTCAAATCCGAGCTTTTCCGCGGTGAGCTTTGCGATCTCGCGTCCTCCGCTGCAATACTGTCTTTCTATAGCAATAGCCCTGATCTTTGCCATTTAGTATCCCTCCTTTTGTCGAAAGGCATCCGCGGGGAAATACGCAGGACTGCCCTGTGCAATATCACTATAATAATTATAGTATACTTTATGTAAATATTCAATTACGGTAAGGTTACAATTTATTACACTTTACACATAGCTATCACTCAAATTACAGATAAATTACAAAATACCAAAAGTTTAGAAAGGGGCTTGAATTTTTAAAAATAGTATGTTATAATAGATGTCGAAACTTGTTGGAGAACGTAAAAACCAAGAGGAAACGGAAGGAAAGTGTGAAATAATGTCACAAACGGCAGCAAATCCCAAAAGACCGCCTTCCCAGGGAAGACAGGCGGGTCAGAGAACGCATTCAACATCATCATCGGGACGCGGCGGAAGCGGCAGCGGACAGCGCCCGAGAAGCGGCTCTTCGGGCACGGGCACGAGACCGAGAAGCTCTTCATCACCCTCTCACAGACCTTCGGGACAGAGGGGACAGGCGGCGGCTGTAAGACGGAGAAAAAAGAGATCAAAAGCTCCCGTCATAGCTCTGCTGGCAGTGCTTTTCCTGTTTCTGCTGATAGTTATGGTATACTGGCTCGGTTTCATATATTACAAGAACAGGTTCACAGCCAATACCTTCGTCAACGGTCAGGATGTGGGCGGAAAGACCTTCGCAGAGGCTGAACGGATGTTCGCTCACAGCGAAGTGCCCTCTTCGATACAGGTCAAAACTCCTACTGACAATACGGTAGACCTCTCGCTCAGCAATATCGGCTACAAGTACAGCTACTCCGAAGAGCTTGAGAAGATATACAACGACATCGACAGAAAGAGCTGGTTCTCGTTTCTGCTGACAAGGACCGACTACAACTTCAGCGATGTTGCTTCCTACAACTATGACGCTCTCATGAGCGAGATAGAAGACGCCGACTGGGGCAGTGAGGAAAACCAGAACGCTCAGATAAAGTCGGGCGACGACGGTTACTATGTCGTTCCCGAAGTTCAGGGCGACGTTTTCGATATGGATACCCTCAAGTCTTCCATCGCGCATCAGCTCGACAACGCGGTCTACACCGTTGACTGGGCCGATACCGAGGCTTATATCCCTCCCGAGACTGTAAAGGGCGACTACGACGCCAAGATAGAGACCCTCAATAAGTTCTGGAACATGGAGATCAATTACGACTTCAACTATACCAAGGAAAAGCTCACGGGCAAGAAGCTCGCGAAGATGGTGAAGGTGAAGCGCGACGGTACATGGACTATCGACGAGGACAAGTGCATGGAGTACATCGAGGAACTCGCCGATAAGTACGATACCTACAACAAGCCGAGAAAGTTCAAGGCTACTAAGCTCGGCAAGATAACCGTTCCCCCCAGCTCCGACGCGAAGTACGGCTGGTGGCTCGATCAAAAGGCCTGCTGCAAGCAGCTGATCGGCATCATCAAGAAGGGAGAGAACCGCAAGAAGGTCGAGCCTGTATACTACAAGGACGGCAACTTCGAGTTCACGGGCGTTCCCGAGGCAAGGTCGGAGAACGACGACATCGGCAAGACTTACCTTGAAGTAGACCTCACCAATCAGATGTGGTGGTACTACAAGGACGGCAAGAAGAAGAAAGAGGGCTACGTGGTATCGGGTCAGACGACCTCTGCCGCAAGAACTACTCTTCCCGGCGTGTATAAGCTCTGGCAGAAGGACACCAACTACCGCATGAAGGACCGCAACGCTGACGGCGAGCAGTGGGACACCACCTGCAACTACTGGAACCGCATCGCGATAGTCGGCATCGGTATGCACGACTCTACATGGAGATACGGCTTCGGCGGCACCATCTACCAGTACGACGGCTCCCACGGATGCATCAACATGAGCTACTATGACGCTCAGTACGTATACGAGAACGTGCCCCTCGGCACCCCCGTAGTTATGTACTACAAGACGCTTCCCGCAGTTATCTCATAAGACTTACATATCCCCGAAGGCGGTCTGCTTTCGGGGATGTTTTTTACAGTAAAAAAGCAGTCCGTATTTTCGGACTGCTTTATCTCAGTTCTTACGCTGTCTTTTGTGCTCGACCTTCTGATCGTACATCTTTGTGTCGGCGTCGTGCAGCAGTTTTTCAACCGCGTCGGTAGTGTCGGCGTTCCCGAGCGCGAAGCCCGCGCTCGCCATTACGTTGTAGGGCTTGCCGCTGGTCTCGTTGTACTTGTTCAGCACGTCGAGGAAGGACAGCAGGCGTTCTTCAAGCTCCTGCGGAGTGTAGGTGCCGCTTCCGAGGATGAAGAATTCGTCGCCGCCTGCGCGGATGCAAATCTCGCCCGGCATCGTTATCGAACGCGCTGCGTGAGCAAGCTCGATGATGGCGTTGTCGCCCTCGGCGTGACCGAAATTGTCGTTGATGTATTTCAGACCGTCCATATCCAGCACGCAGGCGAACATCATGGGCGACTTTCCGAGCATACCCTTCAGTCTGTGCTCCATTCCGCGGCGGTTCATCAGCCCTGTCATGGCGTCGAATTCCGAGTACATGGTCAGCTTGGTGCGGACTCTCGTCATCTCCAGTGCGCTGTTGACGTTTCTCACCCAGTTGCGGTAAACGATGCCGATGCGCTTTTTCTGAGCCAGCGGGCAGACCAGCACCGCATATCCCAGCAGGGTTTCCAGGAAGTGTATACTGGAGAAGTAGTAAACCAGGGGTTCGTCGTGCTCGCGGTCTATCTCGGGGTGAAGCAGCTTCACGTCGAAGAGTTCAGCCCTGCTGTCCGAGCAGAATCGGTTCTTCTCCACCTCGTCGAAATCGCTGAACGACCGCGAGTGGATGACGTTCTTCATCCTGCGGCTGAAACTCTCGTTTGGCAGAGCGGTCAGCCAGTTTTCATTGAGACAGAGGTAGAAATCCTTGTAGGGTTTGAGCAGGTAGTCGGTCTCGCCTATCTCCCTGAGACATTCCTCGGGGTCGGCGGCTCTTGTGAGCTTTTCGAGCATATAGCTGTCGAGCCATCTGCCGATATTAACGTCGTCGAACTGGTCGAGGTCGTAGGGATTGAAGGTGACGTTGAACAGCGAGTCGTACAGACGCTTGCGGATGTAGGTGATGTTCTCCTTGCCGCCGCAGCTTGCGCATACCCTGAGCCCGTTCTCCTCGCTAGGAAGGGCTGGGATGATTTCCGCATCGGGGTCTATCTGCCTTGCGAGGATGTTGATACCCTCGGCAGCCGCCATGCTTATATCGGGGATGTAGGTGGTGATGCTGAGCTCGTTGAGCGCGGCTTCGTGAGTAGCGTCAAATCCCGTGACGGAAATCTGTCTCGGAACGTTGATGCCGTTTTTGAGCAGCTTGTTCACCAGACCGATAGCCATGTGGTCGTTGGCGCAGATGACCGCATCGGGCATGGGCACTTCGCCGCTGATTATCTTCTCGGCGAGTTCTTCGCCGCCGTTGTACCAGAAGTTACCGTAGAAGATGTGGTCGTCCCGCAGCTCCATACCGCGTCTTTCAAGCTCGTTCCTGATGCCCCTGAGCCTGCGGTGAGTGACTTCCGCGTCCGCCTGACCGCCCAGATAGTAGATGTTCCGTCTGCCGCAGTTGTCGATAAGGTGAGCCGTTATCTTCTCGAAAGACGGTGCATCGTCAACGCTCGCCGCCGCAGGCAGGTCGCCCAGCGGCAGGTCGAAAGCCACGACGGGTTTGCTGCACTTTTCCTTTATCAGCTCTGCGACGCGGTCGCGCACCCATTCGGTATTGGCTTCCGCCAGAGAAATGGTCGCGACAAAAACGCCGTCCAGCCTGTCAAAATCTATCAGGTCAAATATCCTGACCTCGCCGTTCAGATAACTCTCGAAGTCGGAACAAGCCTGCATCAGAGGTGCAAACACAGCAACATCATAGCCGTATTTGACGCACTGGGAAAACACGCCTTCCATAACGTGCTGCTGGTAAACAGCCTCGGGATTCGCAGTTATTAGTCCTATCAGTTTTCTTTTCACAAGACCGCCCCCTTGTGTCGGTATCGCTATATCGCCGATGCACTTTTTCGTGATCGCAGCCGCTGTCTGGGAAGACATGACAGGGATATAGCTATTATAATTTTATATAATAATTGTGTCTAAGATATGTACTGAGGATGTTCATTGAGTAAATTTACGCCGAAGAACACAACAAAATCGTTTGTTGCGGCTGGAAAAATATGAGATTATACCAAAATACTAAACGGCCGCGGAGACATAGCCGCAGCCGTTTGTTTAAATACTGTATCAGTCAACGCCCACGGTGTTATAATCACCGCGAACTTCCTTGACGCCGTACTGTTCAAGCAGGTCTTCGCGCATCCATATGGTCTGATAGCCTGTGCTGAATGTGTCGAATTTCCAGGGCATATTATAGTAAGTCCTGTACACCAGCTTGAAGTGATGCTTTTCGACTTCTTCCTTGCCGAATATCGTTTCGAGCGGGTAGAGGTTGCCGATTATTATATCGGGAAAAGCTCCTTTTGAGAACTTTTCATAGCAGTCTCTTCTGTCCTTTTCGTTCGATATCTTGAAGGACATATAGTATATCTCCTTCTCGGGAGTATAGTTGTTGCTGATAACGTGGTGATCGAAATACGGTTCGAGAGTTATCGCACAGATATTCCTTCTGACGTCGATATCGGTATAAACGTCGAAGTCTAAATCTATATCGGCATTTATTGTGTCATCTTCGTTGGCTTTTTTTTTATCTTTCGCATCGGGTTCTATCTCCCATTCGGAGAATATCCTCAGATCTTCAAGCCCGTTATCCTTGATGAAGTCTGCGATAGGTCTGGCCTCAAAATAGGGATGACAGATGTCTGTGACGCAGGATGCCGCCGCTGAGGCGGGCATCAGGATGAACAGACCGAATACGGTGGCACCTGTCATTTTCTGCAATCTGACATTCTTGAGCTTTCCGATAAGCGTTCTCAAAATTGGGTCGTTCTCGTCGTAGAATGCAGTGATGATGTAGGTCATGTAGAAGAACAGGACCTGTAAAGTATGCGGTGAATACCATACGAATGTGTAGAATAAGGAGAAGGTCAGGTAAGGTACAAAATATTCTGCACGGCATTTTCTTTTCTTGCCGAAGTAATACATGAACGCATTTATCAGGGCGAAGAAGAGCAGGTTCACAGCGAATCCCGACTTGTTCATCGTTGGGTCGAAGGTCGTTTCAAAGGGTATGCCGAGGAATATCTGCAAGCAGGCGAGGATGTTTCTAAAATTAAAAGTAGGCAAATTGGCCTTCGTACTGCTGAAATTCGTGTTCTCCGTACTCGGGAATATCATTATCATGATGAGCACCGCAAATACGAAAAGGCAGGCAAGATACTTAGTACGCTTGTCTTTCAGGATGTTTCCCTTGCTCTTTCCGCTGCGGTATTCGCCGATAATGCCGATGACCCATATCAGGCAGATGAGTCCGCCTATCATGATGCCGAGAACGTGGGTCATGCAGAGGAATGCGATCGAAATGATAAAGGGCAGAGGCTTTTCGTCACGGTCTTTTCTGTAGAGCGCCAACAGGATGAATTCAACGAACAGCAGCGAATAGCATCTGTTTACCACCGCCGTCTGATAGAATATCATGAACGAGAAGGGCAGTATCAGCTTCAGCGGTTTCGGAAGACTCGTCCTGAACATAAAGATCGCACAGCCCACGCTTGTGATGAGTATGTTGATCGTCTTTATCGCGGGCTCGAAGGGAAGCCCTGCCATCGCAAAGGGGCGCAGTATCAGATGCCATAGCAGAGGGTGGCACTCCGAATGCGGTATCTCGAAGAAAAGCTCATGCCATGTCGTTGTTTTCGCGATCTGCCACGCCTGTATCTCGTCAAACCATGGTTCGTGGAACAACGAAACAGTTATGACTCCCGCCAGCCATAATATAAAAGTTACCGTCTCCCAACGGTATTTCTTTAACTTGTCGGCCATTTTCTTTTAATTTCCTCCTTGATTTTTCTCTTTCTCTGTTTTTTTACTGTCTGCTGGGAAGGTTGCCCCCGACGCTGACCATACAAAAGCGCGCTCGGCAGAAGATCAGGTGATCTCGTTGTAGTCGGGCGGAACTTCGTGCAGGTTGTAGCGGTCGAGAAGGTCGTCGCGCAGCCAAACTGTGACGGAACTTTTGCTCATCGAGCTGAACTTCCACGGGAAGTAATCCGTGCAGCGGTACACCATCTTGAAGCGGTGTTTTTTCACCTCGTCCTCGCCGAAAATGGTGTCGAGGACGGACATATTGCCGATTATCATATCGGGGTAAGGCTGTTCCGAGAGCTGTTCGTAGCAGTTCTTTACGTCCTCTTCGGAAGTCCTTTTGTGGGTGATATACCATCTGTCGTGCCCCGGGTCGTAGTTATTGCTTATGACCTGATGGTCGAAATAGGGTCCGAGGGTCGTGGCGTAAGGGTTGCACCTGACATCGATATCCTTGTAAGGGTCGGGTTCATCGGGCTGTTGGTCGGTATCGTGTCTGCCGTGACTCTGGGAAGTGCCGACCTTCCACATGGAGAAGATGCGCAGGTCTTCGAGACCGTTATCCTTGATGAACTCCGCAACGGGTCTTGCGTCGAAGTAAGTGCGTTTTATCTCGCTTGCTGAAGAAGCCGCGGCAGAAGCAGGCATCAGCAGGAACAGCACCGCCGCCACAGCCGTGAAGCCCTTTTTCAGCCGCTCATCGTGAAGCTTTCCGAGAAGCTCCTTTGAGGTCTCGTAGTTTTCCCCGGCGAAAGCGATGAAAATATACACCAGAAAATAATAGTACACCTGCATCATGTGTTCCCACGACCAGACAAACGCATAGAAGTAGGAAAAGACCAGATACGGAACGAAGTATTCGGCGGTGCATCGCTTTTTCCTGCAAAATACGACCATGAATGCGTTTATCAGCACGAAGAACAGCAGATACAGACCCGTCCCCGCGGTGCGTAACGTGGGGCAGAAGGTCGCGTCGAAGGGCAGGCTGATGAAGTTGCCCGACAATGCGATGACCCTGCCGAAAGAGGGCAGGGCAGTATCGCTGTCAAAGTTCGTGTTCTCGGTGCTCGGGAAGACGGCTATGATGACCGCCACAGCCAGAACAAACAGCACCGCCAGAGGCGGTACACGCCTGTCTTTAAGGATGTTCCCGCTGTTTTTGTCGGCGGCGTGACCTCTTACTATCTCCGTCACCCATATCACACATATCAGACCGCACATCATAACCCCCATGATATGCGTCAGGCACATGAACGCCATCGTAATGACGTAGGGCAGCGGCTTGCTGTCGCGTTCGGGTCTGAGTATACCGAGCACGGTGAACCCGAGGAACAGCAGGCAGTAGCATCTGTTCACCACAGCCGTCTGATAGAATATCATGAAGGTGAAGGGCAGAAGCAGCCTTACGAACCTCGGCAGGCGTGTCCCGAACAGTATCAGACCGCAGGCTGTGCCCGTGACAGCGATGTTCACGGTCTTTATCGCGGGCTCGAAGGGAAGTCCCGCCATCGCAAAGGGGCGCAGTATCAGGTGCCACAGTATCGGGTGGCATTCCGAGTGCGGCACTTCAAAGAAAAGGTCGTGCCACGTCGCCGTCCTTGCTATCTGCCATGCCTGTATCTCATCGAACCAGGGCTCGTGAAACACAGAAACGGTCACTGCCCCTGCGAGCCACAGTATCATCGCGGCTATTTCGGGGCGGTATTTTTTCAGCTTTTCGGTCATGTTATTTTTCCATCGAAGCCAGAACTGCGTTGAGCTTGTCAACGGTCATTTGCAGGCGTTCTCTGGTTATCTCGGCGTTGTCGGTGAAGCTGACCATCGCGTGGAGCGGCAGGTCGTTCGCCATCGCAAGAGCCATGAGCGCGGCGTTCTCACCGAGACCGTCGTCGCCTGCGTTGGCACCGCCGTTCATGGTGGGGTCAACGTCCATGAGCATATCCTTGAAGATCTGCTCGCCCTCGGGGAACGACCTGATGTCGCCGCCGGGGTTGTCGAGGGTGAAGCGGACGGGTATCTTCACGGACGAATTGAAATGCACCTGTTCTTCCAGCAGGATGCTCTGGGAGCTCTCGCCGATGAGGATGTTGTACTCGCCGCTCTCGCTGAACCAGTCGTGCAGTTTCACCGACCAGTAAGCAAAGGCGCTCTTGTCGAGACGGAACACGACTTTTCTGCTCTCGCCCGCTTTCAGGAACACCTTCTCGAAGCCCTTGAGCTCCTTGACGGGTCGGATAACGGTAGGAGTCAGCGGCTCGATATACAGCTGTACCACCTCTGCGCCGTCCCTGTCCCCCGTGTTCGTGACGGTACACTCAACGGTGAAAGGCTTCTTGTCCGAAAGCTCGTAGGAGCTGACCTTTATATCCGAGTATTCAAAGGAAGTGTAGCTGAGTCCGTAGCCGAAGGGATACTGCACTTCCATGTTCTTCTTGTCGTAATAGCGGTAGCCCACGAACACTCCCTCCGAGTAGCGCACGGTGTCGCCTTCGCCGGGGAAGTTCAGGTAAGAGGGGTTGTCCTCCAGTCTGAGGGGGAAGGTCTCAGCCAGCTTGCCAGAGGGGTTGACCTTTCCGAACAGCAGGTCAACTGCCGCTTCGCCCACAGCCTGACCGCCGAGATACATTTCGAGGATCGCCTTGACGGGTCTCATGCCGTCACAGTCGTTCGCAAATGGGAGCTCCACAGGAGAACCGTTGTGCAGCACCACCGCGATATTGTCGCTGACTGCCGAGAGCTTGCTGATGAGGTCGAGCTGACACTCGGGCAGCTGCATATGCTTTCTGTCGTAGCCCTCCGACTCGAAGGCCTCGGGCAGACCTGCAAAGACCACCACAATGTCCGCAGCCATAGCCGCTTCTATCGCCTTCTGTTCAAGCTCGGGGTCGGTCTCGTCCTTGTCGAGGGTGAAGCCCTGGGCGTAGGTCACGTCCGCAACGCCCTTTACCGCTTCGAGCGCCGAAACTGTCCTGAAACTGTTGATGTGGGAGCTTCCGCCGCCCTGATACCTCGGGGTCTCTGCAAATGCGCCGATGAAAGCTATCTTCCTGTCAGGCGAGAGGGGCAGCAGACCGCCGTCATTTTTCAGCAGCACCGCCGAATTCTCGGCTATCTTCTTCGCGAGCCTGTGGTGACGCTCCATGTCCCAGCTCATCTCCGTGCGGCTCGTTTCCGCCTTCTCGATAAGCTCCAGCACGCGGCGGACGCACCTGTCGAGCTCTTCGACGGTGAGCCTTCCTTCTTCCACAGCCTTGACTATAGCCCTGTCGTTCTTGCCCATGCTTCCCGGCATTTCCAGGTCGAGCCCTGCGGAAACGCCCTTCGCTCTGTCATCCACAGCGCCCCAGTCGCTTACCACAAGCCCCTCGTAGCCCCACTCGTCACGGAGCAGGTCGGTGAGCAGCCACTTGTTCTGCGAGGAGTACTCGCCGTTTATCTTGTTGTAGGAGCACATGACCGTCCAGGGCTTTGCTTCCTTCACCACAGGCTCGAACGCCGCCAGATATATCTCGTGGAGCGTCCTCTCGTCAATCTCAGCCGAAACGCTCATTCTGCGGTGCTCCTGATTGTTCGCTGCGAAGTGCTTCAACGAAGTTCCCACGCCCTTCGACTGCACGCCCTTGATGTGCGCGGACGCTATCTGCGAGGCGAGATACGGGTCTTCCGAAAAGTACTCGAAATTGCGTCCGCACAGCGGTGAACGTTTGATGTTGCATCCGGGACCCAGTATCACCGCTACATTCTCCGCCTGACACTGCTCGCCCAGCGCTTTTCCCATCTCGCCGATAAGCTCCCTGTCGAAGGAACACGCAAGCGCCGACGCCGTCGGGAAACAAACCGCCTTTATGGATTCGTTCGGATTCTCCGCGCCGTCACGCATTTTGCGCAGTCCGTGAGGGCCGTCCGAGACCATTATCTGCGGGATGTCCAGACGTTCGATGCCCTTGGTGTGCCAGAAGTCCGCACCCGAACACAGCGCCGCCTTTTCTTCGAGGGTCATTATCTCAATGATGTGGTCAATGTCCATATTTTTGTACTCCTTTGCAGTTATTTTGTTGGATATAAGCAGTAAGTCGACCGTAAAACCATCCTGCACAAAGGCTGTCAGGAGAGCATCCAATCCCGATTATCTGTCAGATGATATCTCTTGAAACGGCTACAGTCAAACGTCCCTCACTGCTCAAACGCAGTCCAATATTAAAAGTCTTTGGAATGTGGGCCGCCTTAGCTACGCACGGCAAGGGGAGAACCTTTCTTCAGAAAGGTTTCCACCAGCTGACACACTCCCTGTTTAAGAAGCCGTTCAGCCGCCCAGTCTCAGCATCTCGTCGATGCAGACCTTGGCTTTGGCGATGAGGTCGTCGGACATGAGGATCTCGTTTTCGGCTGCGGCATCGGTGCCGATCGCTTCGCAGACGCGCAGGACGTCGGTGAGGTTAGTCATCTTCATGTTGGGACAGAGAATTTTTTTGGACAGTATGTGGAATCTCTTGTCGGGGCACTCGAATTGCAGGTGTTCGGCGATGCTTATCTCGGTACCGATGATAAATTCCTTGCAGTCGCTCTTCTTTGCGAAGTCGATGATGCCCGAAGTGGAGCCGACGTAGTCAGCCTGTTCGGAGACAGCGGGTCTGCACTCGGGGTGAACGAGCAGGAGCGCGTTGGGGTGAGCGGCTCTTGCCTCTGTCACTTCATCGGCAGTCACAGCCGCGTGAACGGGACATCCGCCGTTGAGGAGCATGATGTCCTTGTCGGGGCAGGCTTTCTGCACGAATGCGCCGAGGTTGCAGTCGGGTATGAACAGCAGTTTTTTATCGGGCATAGCGGACACTATCTTCACCGCGGATGAGGAAGTGACGCACACATCGCATACGGTCTTGAGCGAAGCGGTCGTGTTGATATAGGCGACCACCTTGCGGTCGGGTTCCCTCGCCTTTATCGCCGAAATCATCTCGGC
Organism: Ruminococcus sp. YE71; assembly: GCF_900119155.1. Classification (GTDB taxonomy): domain Bacteria; phylum Bacillota; class Clostridia; order Oscillospirales; family Ruminococcaceae; genus YE71. Next base: position 22,701 of record NZ_FPIR01000012.1, read on the forward strand.
GTCCATCTGTTCTGCCATCGGGCAGCCTGCCTCGGTGTGGGCGAGGAAGACGTGCTTTTCGGGGGAGAGCATCTTTGCGGTCTCAGCCATGAAATGTACTCCGCAGAACACAACGTTCTTGTTGGTGACCTTGGTCGCGTCAACGCTCAGCTTGTAGGAATCCCCCGTGAAATCAGCGGTCTCGACTATCTCGTGACCCTGATAGCTGTGAGCGAGTATGCATATATCCTTTTCTCTTTTGAGTTCTTCTATCCTGTCCTGAATGGAGCGGACTGTATTTGCCATATGAAGCATATCCTTTCTTATCGCGGCGAGGGCGTTCTGCGTCTCCGCGGTATTTGTTAATATTATACTATATCGCGGCTGATTTGTCAATCGCTTTTTGAGCGCTGTGCAAGACCTGCGATGTCGGTATCTCAATTTATATTATGCTCAGAAAAGTGAATTTGCCGAGAACGAGGTTCACGTTAGCGGAAATTTATCCTGCGTGCGGGGGATGGGAGCGGAGCGTGAAAAAACACTCTCTTTTCTTTTTTTTCGGTATAGGTCGGTGAAAAATATGTGTTTTCGGTATAGGTCGGTGAAAAATATGTGGTTTTTGAGGTTTGAAGCGATAATTTACAGAATGTTCAAAAACTCTGCCGATTCAGCGTTGTAAAATACAAAAATTTATTGTATAATAGTTAGTTGTGCCGTTGTCGGGTACGCGGGAGGTGTCTTATATGACCGAAACCAGACGACTCATCCTGCGCGAAATGGATGACAATGACTTTGATGCGCTTTATGCCGTACTTGCCGACCGTGACATCATGTGTCACTATCGGTATGTGTTCGATGAAGAGCGCGTCCGCAGCTGGATAAGCACGAACAAAGAACGTTACCGCGTGTTCGGCTTCGGACTGTGGGCTGTCTGCCTGAAAGACACGGGCGAAGTGATAGGTGACTGCGGACTTACGATGCAGGTCATCGACGGCTTTATTCGTCCCGAAATAGGATACCATATCCGCGTCGACAAACAGCGTCAGGGCTACGCACGGGAAGCCGCGTGCGCCGTGCGTGACTGGGCATTTGCAAACACTCCGTTTAGGGTGCTGTATTCGTATATGCACACCGCAAATCTGCCCTCGTCAGCGACTGCAAGGTCGGCAGGCATGACGCTCTGCGGCACATACACCGATGAGGACGGCACAGGGGTGTCGGTATATTCAGTCAGTAAACCTTATTAAGAAAGGAATTGGATACAATGGATTACGCAAAGGAATCGCTGAAACTTCACGAACTGTGGAAGGGCAAGATAGAGGTCATCACAAGAGCACCTCTCGAAACAAGGGACGACCTTTCGCTGGCATACACCCCCGGTGTTGCACAGCCCTGCCTTGAGATACAGAAGGATATCAACAAGAGCTATGAGCTGACACGCCGCTCCAACCTTGTTGCGGTCATCACCGACGGTACTGCCGTACTCGGTCTCGGCGACATCGGCCCCGAAGCAGGTATGCCCGTTATGGAAGGCAAGTGCGCACTCTTCAAGGCTTTCGGCGACGTTGACGCTGTACCGCTCTGCGTCCGCTCCAAGGACGTTGACGACATCGTAAAGACCGTAGGACTTCTGCTCGGTTCCTTCGGCGGCGTTAACCTTGAGGACATCTCCGCTCCCCGCTGCTTCGAGATAGAGCGCAGACTCAAGGAGATCAGCGACATCCCGATATTCCACGACGACCAGCACGGTACCGCTGTAGTCACACTCGCGGCTATGATGAACGCTCTCAAACTCACAGGCAAGAAGCTCGACGAGATAAGAGTTGTCACCAGCGGCGCAGGTGCGGCAGGCATCGCTATCATCCGTCTGCTCATCGCTATGGGTCTGAAGGACGTTGTTCTCTGCGACAGAAAGGGCGCTATCTACAAGGGCAGAGAGGGTCTTAACGCCGAAAAGACCGAGATGGCTGAGATAACCAACGTACAGATGCGCAAGGGTACCCTCGCTGAGGTCATCAAGGGCGCTGACGTGTTCATCGGCGTTTCCGCTCCCGGATGCGTTACCCCCGAGATGGTGAAGAGCATGGCGAAAGACCCCATCATCTTCGCGATGGCTAACCCCACTCCCGAGATCATGCCCGACCTTGCCCGTGAATCAGGCGCGGCAGTAGTCGGTACGGGCAGAAGTGACTTCCCGAACCAGATAAACAACGTGCTCGCATTCCCGGGCATCTTCCGCGGTGCGCTGGACGTTCGTGCAAGCGACATCAACGACGCTATGAAGATCGCGGCTGCAAAGGCTATCGCAGATTTCGTGAAGCCCGAGGAGCTTTCCGCAGAGTACATCATCCCTTCGGCTCTCGACCGCGGCGTGGCGGCAGCAGTTGCCGCAGCAGTTGCACAGGCTGCAAGAGACAGCGGAGTAGCAAGACTCTGATGCAAAAATATTAAAATCCAAAGTCTCACGGAGTTTCGCTGCTTTGTGAGACTTTTTACGTAATTATGTCGAAATTTGATTGTTTATGATAGGAATGTGTCAGCACTTCATACAAATTTTACTTGACTTTTAACATAAGTTGTGGTATGATTTGAAATAGTTAGTTAAGGGGAGCACTGCGTCATGGTGCTTCTTTGCGAAAGGTGGGTGAATGATGGAAGTGCTTATCATTGTCGATATCATTATTTCCTCGGCACAAGTGCTCGGGGGGATAGTGCTGATGAATTTTACGTCATCAAGGCTTGAAAATCCCGTCGGATTCAAAACGCCCCGTGCGAACGAGAGCCGCGCAGCCCGCAGGTACGCGAACAAAAAGGGCGGAAAGCTCTGGTTCATCTTCGGTCTGATAACGCTGATGATGTCGCTGTTCCTGCCCATCCTCGCTGCGAAAAATATCGGCAGCTCCGCAGGCACGCTGTCGGCTCTGGTGATACTTATCGCCGAGTTTGCGGGCTTTATCATTTCGGCTTTCCTTGTCGAGATGGGGCTGAAACATAAGATGAAAGAGGACTGAGAAAGCCGATTTTCCTGAATAATTCACGAAACGCTCACGAGATACATACCATATTATCATAGTTATATGTTATCATTGATTTTAAACAAAGAAGACTATTTTAGTCCGATTTGAAATTTATGAAACTACGGAGGTAAAAAGCTATGAAATACGTATGTGAGGTCTGCGGATACATCTACGACGAGACAGAAGGATGTCCCGATGCAGGGATAGAAGCAGGAACAAAGTGGGCAGATGTGCCCGAGGATTTCGTGTGCCCCCTCTGCGGTGTGGGCAAGGATCAGTTCGCGGCTGAATGACCGCTGAACGCATTTTCGGAAAGGAAGTGCATCGGAATGGCAATTGAACTTACGGCTCAGACTTTCAGCGACGCTGTTGCGGAAGCCGCTGAGAACGGCAAGCCCATGCTCATAGATTTCTGGGCGCCCTGGTGCGGCCCGTGCAAGAATATGGCTCCTGTCATCGAGAAGATAGCCGAGGAGCGCCATGACATCATGGTCTGCAAGGTGAACGTTGACGAGGAGGAAGAGCTGGCAGAACAGTTCGGCATCACAAATATCCCGTGCTTCGTCGTTGTGAAAGACGGGAAGATAGCCGCTGCAAGGGCAGGCGGCTGCTCGAAACTCATGCTTGAAGAGTTTGTCGATAATTCATGAATCACATGACCGAAGAACAGCGCATCTTCGGTCTTTTTTTACCCATGTGTGCAAATGATGCAGAAAATGTAAAACTTTCGTGAAACGAATTGAACATTATGAAAAAATCTCGTGCGAATGCTTGCATTTTACCTGCCGATTTGTTATAATATCATTATATGTTGCTGAGTCGGTTTTCTGACGGGTAGTCAGTGCCGCACGCATTTGGGGAAACCCTTTTGAAAAAAGACGTTCGATAGCGGTGAAAAAGAAAATTTGCGGTATTTGTTAGTTGGTATCGGATTCACCTTACACAGCTGACTTGCCCAAATAAGACCTGCACTATCCCCCCGCTTTGCAACACAAAATAAATAAAAAGAGGTCTGTCTTATGGATAGAGAAGAGATAACTGAAAAGAGAGAAGAGATAACCGAGACGCAGGAGGCTGAGGGAGAAAAGCCCTTCAACCTTGCAGACGAGCTGCTGGACTGGCTGGAGGCGTTTGTGTTCGCCACCTTCATGGTACTGCTGATATTCATGTTCATGTTCAGGACCGTAGTTGTTGACGGCGGCTCCATGGAGCCCACCCTCTACAACGAGCAGAGGCTCATCCTCACTCACTTCGGATACACGCCCGAGCGCGGCGACATCGTAGTTGCGAACTGCCCGGGTCTCGATAAGATAATCATCAAGAGATGCATCGGCGTTGAGGGCGACACCGTTCTCATCGACTATGCTACCAATTCGATAGCCGTCAACGGCGAGGAGATAGACCAGAGCTATCTCGGCGAGCCGATGGAGCTCAAGGACTACATATTCGACGATACCTACCGCGTTGGTCCCACTTCCTATGAGTACCATGTCCCCGAGGACACGGTGTTCGTGCTGGGCGACAACCGCAACAATTCCCGCGACAGCCGCACCTCTGAGGTCGGCTTCATAAGCGAGGACGACATCCTCGGCAGAGCCGCGGTGAGATTCTACAAGGGTGACAAGCCCGGTAAGCTCGGGCTGCTGAAATGACCTAAAAGGAGGACGGCGCATTGGGCGACACGACAAGGGTACAATGGTTCCCCGGACATATGGCGAAGACCCGCCGCATAATGCAGTCTAACCTCAAGCTCGTGGACGTGGTGGTCGAGATAACCGACGCACGCATCCCCTATTCGAGCCGCAATCCCGAGATGGACAGGCTCGTGGGCTCAAAGCCGAGACTGCTGCTGCTCAACAAGGCGGATTCGGCGGATGAGACCGTTACATCACAGTGGATAGACTACTACAAGAGAAACGGCATCACAGCCGTCGCGACCGACTGTCGGAGCGGAAAGAACCTCAACCGCTTTAAGTCGGCACTTAACGATATCATGGCTGAGCAGGTGAAGATATGGGAAGCGAAGGGTATGCACGGCAGACCCATACGCATGATGATAGTCGGTATCCCGAACGTGGGAAAGTCGTCGTTCATCAACCGTCTCGCAGGTTCAAAACGCGCTAAGGTCGAGGACAGACCGGGCGTGACACGCGGCAAACAGTGGGTGACGCTCGACGACAATACCGAACTGCTCGATATGCCCGGCGTGCTGTGGCCGAAGTTTGAGGACAAGACGGTGGGCGAACATCTTGCGTTCACGGGGGCGGTCAAGGATGATATCCTCGACGCCGAGTACCTCGCGTGCAGGCTCGCGGAGCTTCTCTGTGAGGGTTACCCCGAGACGCTGACGGGACGCTACGGCATCTCCCTTGATGACCTGCCCGAGAATGAGGACGAGATGATGGGCTGCGTCAAGGGCGCGGAGCTTCTCGAACGCATCGGCAGGAAACGCGGTTTCCTCGTGTCGGGCGGCGAGATAAACACCGAACGCGCGGCGGCGGCACTTCTCGATGAGTTCCGCGGCGGCAAGCTTGGACGCATTTCACTGGAGAGACCGTGATGGAAGAACAGAGCATACTGACACTGCATGACTTTGACTTGCAGTACTACGATAAATATCCGCTTCTCTGCGGCACCGACGAGGCGGGAAGAGGACCTCTCGCGGGCGATGTTTTCGCTGCGGCGGTCATACTCGCACCCGATACGGTCATAGAGGGCATCAACGACAGCAAGAAACTCACCGCAAAAAAGCGCGACAAGCTGTTCGATGAGATAAAGGAAAAGGCGCTTTACTGGGCTATCGCTTCGGCGACCGTTGAAGAGATAGAGACCCTGAACATCCTCAACTGCGCTATGCTCTCGATGCAGAGGGCGGTCGAGGGACTGGGTGTCGTTCCCGATATCGTGCTTGCCGACGGCAACAAGACCCCGAAGGTCGCCTGCCCGGTCGAGTACGTCATTAAGGGCGACGCGAAAAGCCAGTCGATAGCGGCGGCTTCGGTGCTCGCAAAGGTCGCAAGGGACAGATATATGGAGGAAATGGCGCAGAAATATCCCGAGTACGCTTTCGACAAGCACAAGGGCTACGGCACAAAGCTCCATTATCAGATGATAGACAAGTACGGCGAGAGCCCCATCCACAGACATTCCTTCCTGAAAAAGTACTATGCAAAAAAACAGGAAGGCGCGTGAGACGGGGAATATCGGCGAGAAGGCGGCTGCGGCGTTTCTCGAAAGCAGGGGATACACCATCCTTGAGAGGAACTTCACGGTGCGCGGCGGCGAGATAGACATCATCGCGTACAAGGACGGACGTCTCGCGTTCGTCGAGGTCAAGACACGCTCTCCGGATGCGCTCGTTTCGGGCGAACGTTCGGTGACGAAAGCCAAGCGGAACTTTATCATCCGCGCGGCAGGGATATACTACAGCCGTTACAGACAGGCTCACGGTGAGGCGGTATGCCGCTTCGATGTGGCGGCGGCTGTGCTCGAAAACGGTAAGATAACTCATGTGCGGTATTACGTCGGCGCATTCGACGCGAGTACGTGAGATAAGGAAAGGTGAAGAATATGGATTACAAAAGCACAAGAAACAGCCAGGTAAAGGTAACTTCGGCACAGGCTATCGCTCAGGGCATCTCGAAGGACGGCGGTCTGTTCGTTCCCGAGACTATCCCCCAGATAACCCTCGATGACGTGAAGAAGCTCGGCTCGATGAACTACCGTGAGCGTGCGGCGTTCGTTTTCGCTAAGTTCCTGACCGACTTTACCGAGGCAGAGATCGCTCACTGCGTTGACAGCGCATACAACACCAAGGCATTCGATACCGACAATATCTGCGAGCTCGCACCCCTTTTCGACGGTACTTATATGCTCGAACTGTGGCACGGCCCGACCTGCGCTTTCAAGGATATGGCTCTCCAGATACTTCCGTACCTGCTGACCACTTCCACCAAGAAGCTCGGCACCGACAAGAAGGTTGTCATCCTCGTTGCTACTTCGGGCGATACAGGCAAGGCTGCACTTGAAGGCTTCAAGGACGTTCCCGATACTTCCATCCTCGTGTTCTATCCCGATGACGGCGTTTCCGCTATGCAGAAGAAGCAGATGACCACTCAGGAAGGCGGCAACGTAGGCGTCTGCGCTATCAAGGGCAACTTCGACGATGCTCAGAACGGCGTTAAGGCTATCTTCACCAACGCTGAGATCGCGGCTGAACTTGACAAGAACGGCATGATGTTCTCCTCTGCAAACTCCATCAACTGGGGCAGACTTGCACCGCAGATCATCTACTATATCTCTTCCTACGCACAGCTCGTTGCCGACGGCAAGCTGGAGCTGGGCGAGACCCTGAACGTTGTTGTTCCGACAGGCAACTTCGGCAACATTCTTGCGGCTTACTACGCTAAGCACATGGGCGTGCCGATAGGAAAGCTCATCTGCGCTTCCAACTCGAACAATGTTCTGACCGACTTCCTCACCACAGGCGTTTACGACAGAAACAGAGCGTTCCACGCTACCATCTCGCCTTCGATGGATATCCTTATCTCCTCGAACCTTGAGAGACTGCTCTATATGCTCTGCGGCGAGAACGACGCTACCATCAGAGACTGGTTCGGGAAGCTGGCAAGCGAGGGTAAGTACGAGGTAAGCGACGACGTCAAGAAGATCCTCTCCGAGGAGTTCGCGGCAGGCTGCTGCTCCGATGAGGACACAAAGGCTACCATCAAGCGCATCTACGACAAGTTCCACTACACCTGCGACACTCACACCGCTGTTGCTGTCAAGGTATATGAGGACTACAAGGCTCAGACGGGCGACAATACCAAGACCATCATCGCTTCCACCGCAAGCCCCTACAAGTTCAGCGGTTCCGTTCTGTCGGCTATCGGCGAGAACACAGACGCTGAGGAGTTCGAGCTTGTTGACAAGCTGGCAGAGGTATCGGGTCTGAAGATCCCTGCATCGCTGGCAGCTCTGAAGAACAAGGCTGTACGCTTTGACAAGGTAATCGCTAAGGACGAGATGAAGGAGTATGTATTCTCGGTACTCGGCATCTGATAATATCTGTGTGAACGTCCGGGCGTGAACGTTCATGCGTTAAAAAACAAATTCCCGACAGTCTGACAGGCTGTCGGGGAATTGTTTAATGCTGATTATTGTCAGTCTCTTGCCTTGAATGTGCGGCACTCGGTCTCGTCACAGCAGTCGGGTTCCGAGCAGGTGCAGCTCACGTCAACGTGGTCTGCGGTGCATTCACAGGCGTTCTTGTTGAACGCGCAGCTTGCGACGTTACAGTGAAGATGGTTGTGGTCTTTCATGTTGAGATCAGCTCCTTTCGGATATAGTATTGCACGTTCCGAGGGGATTATTCGATAGGACCGGAGGGAAAAATTTGGCGCTTTTTGTGATAGCGGATCTTCATCTGCCGCTCGGTGTCGATAAGCCGATGGATATTTTTGAAGGCTGGGACAACTACGTCGAACGGCTTGAGGAAAACTGGCAGCACGTCGTTGCACCCGATGATACCGTGGTGATACCGGGCGACTTCTGCTGGGCGATGAAGCTTGAGGATTCGCTGCCCGATTTCCGCTTCCTCGAAAGGCTAAACGGCAGAAAGATAATCTCGAAGGGGAACCACGACTACTGGTGGCAGACCTCAGCGAAGCTCAGCCGCTTCTTTGAGGAAAACGGCATCGGGAGCGTCAGCATCCTTCACAACAACTGCTTCGCTTACGGGAAAACGGGCATCTGCGGCACAAGAGGGTGGATAAGCGAAAACGGCGAACCTGCCGATGAAAAAGTCCTTGCGCGGGAAGCGGGAAGGCTTGAGATGTCGGTGGCGGCTGCCGAAAAACAAGGGCTCAGACCCATGGTGTTCCTGCACTATCCGCCGCTTTACATCTACGGCGAGAACGCCCCGATCATGGAAGTCCTCAGACGACATAACATCACCGAGGTGTTCTACGGGCATATCCACGGCCGCCGCGGACATTCGCTTGCGGTCAGGGGAGTGAGGAATGGAATAAACTACCATCTGATTTCAAGTGATTATCTACAATTCATGCCGCTTGATATAACAAAATTTGTGCAAAGTGATGAATAGTATCTGAAATACTGGAAATCCGTGAAAAAGTATGGTATAATATTAAGGATATTTTGTCAGTAATAATTGACGTTAACTTGGAGGAATAAAAAATGAGTTTAAAGGCTGTAAACAATGTTGCTACCAATAGGTACGAGCTTGAGATCGAGATCTCCGCTGAGGAGTTCGAGGCTGCTGTTCAGGCTGCTTACATCAGGCAGAGAAAGAACATCGCTATCCCCGGCTTCCGTAAGGGCAAGGCTCCCAGAAAGCTCATCGAGCGTGAGTACGGCGAGGGCGTTTTCTACGAGGAGGCTGTAAACGCTGCTGCTCCCGAGGCTGTTGACAAGGCAGTTGAGGAGTCCAAGCTTGAGATCGTTGCTCGTCCCGACGTTGAAGTTACCGCTGTCGGCAAGGAGGGCGTTACCCTCAAGGCCAGATGCGTTACCAAGCCCGAAGTTACTATCGACGGCTACAAGGGCATCGAGGTAGAGAGAGTCGTTAAGGCTGTTACCGACGAAGAGGTTGACGCAAGAGCTCAGCAGCTCACCGAGAGAAACGCTCGTCTCGTTTCCGTTGAGGACAGAGCTGCTCAGAACGGCGATACCGTTACCATCGACTTCAAGGGCTTCAAGGATGACGTTGCTTTTGAGGGCGGCGAGGCTTCTGACTATGACCTCGAGCTCGGCAGCAACACCTTCATCCCCGGCTTCGAGGATCAGATCGTTGGCCACAGCGTAGGCGAAGAGTTCGACGTAAACGTTACTTTCCCCGAGGAGTATCAGGTAGAAGACCTCAAGGGTGCTCCCGCTGTATTCAAGATCAAGCTCAAGGAGATCAAGTTCAAGGAAGTTCCGCTGCTTGATGACGATCTCGTTAAGGACTCCACCGAGTTCGATACCGTTGACGCTTACAAGGCTGACATCAGAAAGAACATGGAAGAGCAGGCTGAGAGAGTCGCTGATTCCGACGTTGAGAACAAGCTGTTCGACGCTGTAGTTGAGAAGATGCAGGCTGACGTTCCTCAGGAGATGTACGACGCACGCATCAACGAGATGCTTCAGGATCTCGCAGGCAGACTTGCTCCTCAGGGCATCTCGCTCCAGCAGTACTTCCAGTACACTAACCAGTCTCTCGACGACGTGAAGAAGGTCTATGAGACTCAGGCTAAGAAGCAGGTAGACCTCAGACTCGCACTTGAGAAGATCGCTGAGATCGAGGGCGTTGAGCCTAACGCTGAGGAGATCGAGGCTGAGTATCAGAGAGTCGCTGACGCTTACAGCATGGAGCTTGAGGAAGTTAAGAAGATCCTTCCCGAGGACGGCGTAAAGCTCGACGTTAAGGTAAGCAAGACTGTAGACCTTATCAAGGATGCAGCTGTAATCAAGTAATTATCTGACATCAGAACATAAGCATTTCGCCCACTTTTTATAGTGGGCGAAACGTGTATTATCATAAGTTCACATTTTTCGACAAAGATCCCGAAGGAGGAAACAATATGGCATTAGTACCTTACGTAGTAGAGCAGACAGGCAGAGGCGAACGCAGCTACGACATTTTTTCAAGACTGCTCAACGACAGGATAATCATGCTCTGCGACCAGGTGAATGACACCACCGCGAGCCTCGTTATCGCACAGATGCTGTATCTTGAAGGTCAGGATCCCGAGAAGGATATCGACCTCTATATCAACAGCCCGGGAGGTTCTATCTCAGCGGGTATGGCTATATACGATACGATGAACTACATCAAGTGCGACGTGTCCACCATCTGCATCGGTATGGCTGCCTCGATGGGTGCATTCCTGCTTTCCAGCGGCGCTAAGGGCAAGAGATTCGCACTGCCCAACAGCGAGGTAATGATCCATCAGCCTCTTATCGGCGGCGGCGTCGGCGGTCAGGCTACCGAGATAAAGATCATCTCCGACCACATCATCAAGACCAGAGAAAACCTCAATAAGATCCTTGCTCAGAATACAGGTAAGTCCATCGAGGAGATCGCAAGAGATACCGAGCGCGACAACTACCTCTCGGCTCAGCAGGCGATGGAATACGGTCTTATCGATAAGGTCATAACCCACAGATAACAGTGAGGAAGGTAATAAATGGCAATTGAATCCATAAAGAGATGCAATTTCTGCGGAAAGCCCGAAACTAAGGTAAAGTACGTGTTCTCCGCGGACAATAACCACATCTGCGACGAGTGCGTGACGCTGTGCTACAATCTGCTCAGCCAGCAGAGCACCCTCTCGAACACCGACATCAGCGCCGAGTTCGAGGAAGAGGGCATCGTTCTCCGTACTCCTGCCGAGATCAAGGCTGTCCTCGATGAGTATATCATCGGTCAGGAGGACGCGAAGATCTCGCTCTCGGTCGCAGTCTACAACCACTATAAGCGCATCCTCTCCCTTGAGGACGAGGACAACGACGTCGAGCTCCAGAAGTCGAACGTTCTTCTGCTCGGTCCGACGGGTACGGGCAAGACCCTGCTCGCTCAGACCCTCGCAAAGCTCCTGAACGTGCCTTTCGCTATCGCTGACGCTACAACGCTCACCGAGGCAGGCTACGTGGGCGACGACGTTGAGAACGTGCTGACAAGACTCATCCAGGCGGCTGACTATGACGTTGAGGCTGCCGAAAAGGGTATAGTATATATCGACGAGATCGACAAGATCGCGAGAAAGTCCGAGAATACTTCCATCACCCGTGATGTAAGCGGTGAGGGTGTTCAGCAGGCTCTGCTCAAGATCGTCGAGGGTACGGTATCAAACGTTCCTCCTCAGGGCGGCAGAAAGCATCCGCATCAGGAGTTCATCCAGATCGACACCAAGAACATCCTCTTCATCTGCGGCGGCGCTTTCGAGGGCCTTGAGCAGGTCATCAAGAAGAGGACCGATTCCTCGTCGCTGGGCTTCGGCGCGAATGTCGTGAAGAAGAGCGAGGAGCACAACGTGATGAAGAAGGTAGTCCCCCACGACCTCGTGAAGTTCGGACTCGTGCCCGAGCTGGTCGGCAGACTTCCCGTTATAACTGTCCTCGACGAGCTCGATGAATCGGCGCTCACAAGGATACTCACCGAGCCTAAGAACTCGCTGGTAAAGCAGTACTCGAAGCTGTTCAAGCTGGACGGCATCGACCTCGAAGTTACCGACGAAGCTATGCTTGAGATCGCAAAAATGGCGATCCAGCAGAAAACAGGCGCAAGAGGACTCAGGGCTATCGTTGAACACAGCCTCCAGAAGGTCATGTTTGAAGCCCCCTCCGACAAGGAGATCGTAAAGGTGACTATCACCGACAAGGTGGTAAAGGGCGAAGAAGAAGCTCAGGTCACCCGCTCCGCCAAATCCCCCAGAATAGGCGCATAACCTACAGACCCGGTCTCATGCCGGGTCTTTTTGTGTGTCTGCGGGGGATTAAAAGGGGGGAGAGAATACTGGGGGATGTTTGATGTGACTTGGAAGATAGGTTCCCGACGTTTCAAGTGTTACCGTAAATTGGGAGAATACAGGTCGGTTTGTGCGGAGTTGGCAGAAATTCTTAATTGTTGGCAAGTTTTTTTGTCGAAAGTATTGACACGGGTGCTAATTTGTGGTATAATTGTAAAGTAATCGCTTTAAAGCAATAATGCAAAGGAGAATAACTATGGATAAGAACATCCCTTACAAGACCTATCTTGAAGAGAGCGAGATGCCCAAGCAGTGGTACAATGTCAGAGCTGACATGAAGAACAAGCCTGCGCCCCTGCTCAATCCCGCTACTCACAAGCCTATGACAGCCGAGGAGCTGGGCGTTGTTTTCTGCGACGAGCTGGTTCAGCAGGAACTTGACGACACCACCCCCTACATCGACATCCCGCAGGAGATACAGGAATTCTACAAGATGTACCGCCCCTCTCCGCTGGTCAGAGCCTACTGCCTTGAGAAGGCGCTGGGCACACCTGCGAAGATCTACTACAAATTCGAGGGCAACAACACCTCGGGAAGCCACAAGCTCAACAGCGCTATCGCACAGGCTTACTATGCGAAGAAGCAGGGTCTGAAGGGTGTTACAACCGAGACAGGTGCAGGTCAGTGGGGCACGGCGCTTTCGATGGCGTGCGCTTACTTCGGACTTGACTGCAAGGTGTTCATGGTAAAGGTATCCTACGAGCAGAAGCCTTTCAGACGTGAGGTCATGAGGACTTACGGCGCGTCCGTTACCCCGTCCCCCTCGGACACCACCAACGTCGGCAGAAAGATCCTTGCCGAGCACCCCGGTACAACGGGAAGCCTTGGCTGTGCTATCTCCGAGGCTGTTGAAGTTGCAGTCGGCAGTGAGGGCTACAGATACGTTCTCGGTTCGGTGCTGAACCAGGTGCTGCTGCACCAGTCGGTCATCGGTCTTGAGTCGAAGGCTGCGCTCGAAAAGATCGGCGTAAAGCCTGACATCATCATCGGCTGCGCAGGCGGCGGTTCTAATCTCGGCGGACTTATCTCGCCGTTTATGGGCGAAAAGCTCCGCGGTGAAGCTGACTACCGCATCATCGCAGTTGAGCCTGCATCCTGCCCGAGCTTCACACGCGGCAAGTACGCATACGACTTCTGCGACACGGGCATGGTTTGCCCCCTCGCGAAGATGTACACCCTCGGCAGCGGCTTCATCCCCTCTGCGAACCACGCAGGCGGTCTCCGCTATCACGGCATGAGCAGCACCCTCTCCCAGCTGTACGATGACAAGCTGATGGAAGCTGTTTCGGTCGAGCAGACCAGCGTATTCGCGGCTGCACAGCAGTTCGCACGCATCGAGGGCATCCTGCCTGCACCCGAGTCCAGCCACGCTATCCGCGTTGCTATCGACGAGGCACTCAAGTGCAAGGAAACAGGCGAGGAGAAGACCATCCTGTTCGGTCTGACAGGTACGGGCTACTTCGATATGGTGGCATACCAGAAGTTCAACGACGGTGAGATGACCGACTACATCCCCACCGACGAGGATCTTGCAAAGGGCTTCGCAGGACTTCCGAAGATCTGACCTCTCAAAAAAATCACGGCACATCGTTCTTACGAGCGGTGTGCCGTTTTATTATCCATGTGTGATCGGACTTGTGCCGAATCATTTTTCCGCTGTCACGACTTCCCACATCTCTCCCATGTTCTGAAAGCCGTCCTTCGGCATACAGCCTGCGCAGGTCTTGCCGTCACAGCCCGAACAGCTGCCGCCGCAGCCCGAAGAGTTCAGCGAGACCCTGTGTATGAGACCCGTGCGTTCGAGGTATTCTATCCGACGTCTGATGTCCTCGACGGTCGTATGAAGCTCGGCAGCGAGCATTTCGATGGAACGGGCTCTGCCGTCCTTCAGCAGTTCAAGAAGCTCTCTCATAGCGTCACCAGATCAGCAGACCCACATGATACGCCACGCAGGCAAGCACCAGCGCCGTCGCCGTGTAGTACAGCGCTATCTTTGCCGTCCACTTGACCGAGCGTATCTCCTGATAGGTCGCGGCGAGCGCTACCACGCAGGGCAGGTTGAAGGTCAGCGCGAAGATGAACGCCAGCGCTTCGGGGAGTGTGACGTTTGCGAGCAGAAGCTCGTTCAGGTTCGCAGCCCTCGCCGCGCCGCTCATCGCCTGCATGAAGCCCTCGGAGTAGGACGAGCCGCTGTACAGTGCGCTTATTACGCCTACCGCACCTTCCTTGCCCACCGACGAAGCCACGAACGCGATGAACAGCTGCCAGGGCATACCGAAGAACCCTGTCACGGGCTCGATAGCCGTGCCGACCTTGTAGAGGATGCTGCTCTCGTTGGAGCCGCCGTAGCTGAGCACCCAGAAGATGCCGCACACCAGCAGTACCACCTTCACCACGCGGAAGAAGGTGTCCTTCGTTCTGCCGAGAACGTACTTGAAAAGTGCGCCCCAGCGCGGCTTGTGGTAGGGCGGCAGCTCCATTATCATGCCGCAGCGGTCTTCGGTCTTGACGAGCGTTCTGCCGAATATCTTCGCAGTCACCCACATATGGAGCAGCATGGTCAGCAGAAGCGCCACGATGATGAGCGGCGCCCCTGCGCCGAAGAACACGGTGGAGAGCATCGGGATTATCGCCCATGCCGCACCGCAGGGTACAGCCCATGCGAGGGCGATGGTCAGCACCTTCTGACCCCAGTTGTCGATGACTCTTGCGCCAGACGCGCCGCCCATGGTGCAGCCGAAGCTGACGAGAAACGGCATTACCGACTTGCCCTGCAAGCCCAGCTTACCCATGGTGTTGTCGAAAACGTAGGAGATTCGCGCCATGACGCCGACCTCTTCGAGCATACCGAACACCAGCGTCACGCCGAACACGAAGCCGAGCATTTTGATGACGTAGCCCATAGACTGCAAGATGACGTCGCACAGCAGGCTGATTATGATGTGGGGGTAGCCTGCCGAAGTCAGTCCCGAGCCGACAGCGTTTTGCAGGACGGTCACCAGTGAGCCCACTGCCATCACGGGCAGGGCAGGTATGAACGACCCCAGCAGTCCGAGGATGACCGTCAGCACAACGGCGGGCTTGCCCCATATCCTGTGGGTGTAGATGCGGTCGAGCCTGCCGAGGGTGGTGATGTTCTTTCTGCCGCTTACTGCGCCGTGCAGTATATCGTCTATCCATGCGAACTTGCATTCGCCGGTCGCGACCGCGTCTGCGCCGTTTTTCGCAAGGCTCTCTATCCTGCCGAACTTGTCGCCCGGCAGCGAGTCTTTCAGCTTCGCCGAGACCACCTTGTCGTTTTCGAGCACCTTGACGGTCAGCCACATGGGGGTGTAGCCCGACAGGGTGTTCTCGGACAGCTGCGACTTTATCTCGCTGTAGCCGCCGAGCTTTTCGTACTCCTTCTCCAGCGCCGAAACGTTGATGTGCGCTTTGGTTTTCAGCGCCCTTTCAAGGGTCGCGTAGAACTTGTCGTAGGCCTTGATGTCGGTCGCCGAGAACAGCATGACGGGGATGCCGAGCTTTTTCTCGATGGCCGCCGCGTCGATGGTCTTGCCCTGTTCCTTCGCCACGTCCTCCATGTTCAGCACGAGGAAGCATGGCGCGGAAAGTCCTGCGTAGTCCGCCAGCATGAAGAGGCTTCGTTCCAGCTGTGAGCTGTCGGCGAGGATGCACACCACGTCAGCCTTGCCCGACGCGATAAAGTCGCGGGTGATGACCTCCTCGTCCGAGTTCGCCGACATACTGTAGGAGCCCGGCAGGTCGGCAACCGAGTAGGTGTCGCTGCCGTGAGTGAAGGTGCCCTCCTTCTTCTCGACGGTCTTTCCGGGCCAGTTGCCGACGTGCTGACGAAGCCCCGTCAGCGCGTTGAACAGGGTGGATTTGCCAGAGTTTGGCTGACCTAATAGCGCGATAGTTGCTGTGCTCATGCTGTCACCTCCGATACCTCGATGCCCTCGCACTCGCGGCGGTTGACGGCTATCATCGTGTCGCGCGAGTAGAGCAGGACGGGGCGGCTGCGGTCGTTCTTGATGACGACGACACGGCAGCCGGGCGTCAGTCCGATGGACGTGATGCGGCTGATAAACCGCGCGTCACCGTTCAGGCTGCTGATGACTGCCTGAGTGTTTTCCTTCAGTTCTCCCAGTTTCATTTCCATACCTCCATGTATAATTGAGTTAGCTAAAGCTAACCTATAATCAAAGTATTGTCGATACATGAGCGCTGTGACTCATGTATCGACCCGCTGAGTGCTGAGTTTTCCGCTCATCCTCTGCCGAAAAGCCCCTTCTTCTCGTAGGGAACGCACTCGGCGCCGCTGACCTTGTAGCCGCTGTCCGCGAGCGCCGACTCGATCTCCGATCTTGTGAGGGCGGACTCGCTGATGATGACAGTCTCACCGTTCTTGTGGGAAGAATTCACCTTTTTGACGGCGAGCTTTGCGCGGATGGCATCGTTGACGTGCGCCTCGCACATACCGCACATCATGCCTTCGATCTTCACTGTTGTCTTGTACATATCATCCATTCCTTTCGGTATGCGTCACTGACTCTGCGAAAGCAGATAGCCCACCAGTTTTTCAAGGGTCTGCTCATCGAGCACCGATGAGATCATCATGCTCGCCTCGCCTGCTTTTTCGGGGGCGATACAGACCTTTTTCGAGAGGAAATCCTGCAATATCACGCATGGCGTGAACAGGCCGTTCGCTTCCGAGACGCCTTTCTGGGTCAGTGCTATCCTGCGGTAGGGCTCTTTTGAGATGAGCCCTTCTTCGATGAGCTTTTTCTCCATCTTGACCACGCTCGCCTTTGCGACGTGAAGGTACTCCGCGATATCCGTGGTGCGCACGGTCTTGCCGTTCTGACCGAGCTGGTAGATGGTGATGAGGTATTTTTTCTGCTGTTCCGTTAGCATTGTCCTTCTCCTTAGTTAGTCCTGGATAACCTTTATGATTATATCACTGTTTCGTGCCGCTGTCAACATCTGGGAGAAAAGAGGTTAGCGTTTTCTAACTATTTGACAAAATTTCGGTTGCATTGAGCTAACTTATGTGCTGAAAGTACAAATCAAAATACCTCTTTTCGGCACGTACCGAAAGAATAGGGGTTGATTTTACGTCCGCGATATGCTATAATAGAATAAAAATAAAAACAGGGGTGTGGTCAATATGAAAAAGATCTACGAATCGGGCGAGGATTATCTTGAAACGATACTCATTCTTCAGAAAAAGCATGGAGAGGTGCGCTCGATAGATATTGCCCGCGAAATGGAGCTTTCAAAGCCCAGCGTCAGCCGTGCGGTCGGTATCCTGCGCGAGGGCGGGTTCATAAGCGTTGACGGGGGCGGCTATATCACGCTGACCGACGCAGGCCGCGAGGTCGCGGAGACCATTTATGAACGCCACGTTTTCTTTACCGACTGGCTCAGCAGTCTCGGGGTGTCTCCCGAAGTGGCTGCCGATGACGCCTGCAAGCTGGAGCACGACATAAGCGCAGAGAGCTTCACAAAGATCAAGGAATTTTTCGAGAAGAATAAATGATATCTCAGCTGCTGTCATTACCCGACAGCAGTTTTTTTTGTGCATAGCTTCCGCAAAAAAATAAGGCTGCACAGCGTGGTGCCGTGCAGCCTTGGTTCGCGTATTTATCAGTCGCGTCTGTCCTCGGCGTTGAGGTTGCCGAGCGAGAGGGACTTGAGGTAGGCGTTGATGAAACCGTCAAGGTCGCCGTCCATGACAGCGCTGATGTTCGCGGTCTCGAAGCCTGTGCGGGTGTCCTTTACCAGCTGGTAGGGCATGAAAACGTAGGAGCGAATCTGCGAACCCCATGCTATCTCCTTCTGGACGCCCTTGATGTCGTTAATGGTGTCAGCGTGTTCCTGTTCCTTGATCTTGACCAGCTCTGCGATGAGCATTTTCATAGCGTAGTCTCTGTTCTGGAACTGGGAACGCTGGGTCTGGCAGGCGGTGACGATACCCGTCGGCTTGTGTATCAGACGAACTGCCGAGGAAGTCTTGTTGATGTGCTGACCGCCCGCACCCGACGAACGGTACACCTGCATCTCGATATCGGCAGGGTTTATCTCGACGTTGATGGAGTCATCCATTTCGGGCATTACGTCAACAGCCGCGAAGGAAGTGTGCCTTCTGCCCTGTGCGTCGAAGGGGGACACGCGGACGAGTCTGTGAACGCCCGATTCGCCCTTGAGGTAGCCGTAAGCGTTCTCGCCCTCGATTATCATAGACGCGCTGCTGATGCCTGCCTCACTGCCTTCCAGGTAGTCGAGGGTCTTTACGCTGAAACCGTGAGCGTCGCCCCAGCGGCTGTACATACGGAACAGCATCTCCGCCCAGTCCTGAGCCTCGGTTCCGCCGCTTCCTGCGTGGAAGGTAACAATCGCGTTGGACTTATCGTATTCGCCCGTCAGCAGGGAAGCGAGGGTAAGCTCCTCGATCATATTGCCGAGAGCCTCGATCTCTGCGCGGATCTCCTCGATGATCTCCTCCGAGTCGTCCTCTTCGGCGGCCATCTCTATCATGACCTCGATATCCTCGAAGGTCTGTGTCATTTTCTCATACTTTTCGATGTGTCCTTCAAGGGTACGTGTCTCCTTGAGGACGGGCTGGCTCTTTTCCACGTCGTCCCAGAAGCCGGGCTCTGCGGCCTTTTCGCGAAGTTCGAGGATGCGCTCCTTGCTGTTTTCGATATCGTAAACGTCGTGAAGTTCCTGAATCTTCGGGCGGAAGCTTTCCAGTTCAGATCTGAGGTTCTCTAAAAATACCATAAAAATCTCCTTATCCTGCACGTTATATTATCACACAATTATATTTATTATAACTCAATCTGCGCCCTTTGTCAAGAGCGGATACGTTTAATAGGAGTTTTTCACAAAAACGCTATATTTATATGTTCAAAATAGACTTTATTATCACAAGTACTTGATTTCTTTTAATAAATATATTATAATATTCCTATATGTGCTTAATATTTTTTTTAGACAGTCAGGTGAGCTTTTATGGAAAAAGATATAGATGAAAAAAGCACACGAAGGGGTAGGGTACGGTTCTTTCTGCTGTACTGTATCGCAGGCGTTGTGCTGAATCTCACGCTTGCGGAGATAGTTGATCTGATGGGCATACCCGCGTTTGCCGACACGGCAGGCACAATGTCGATCTCCATGCTGGGCGGTATGCTCCCCGGAGTTATCGTGGGGTTTGTCACAAACGCGATAAAGTGCATCACGAAGAGCAACGAGATGTACTATGCGGCGCTGAATATGCTGTCGGCGATAATGGTCTCGATATTTGTGCGGAAGGGCTGGGTGAAGAAAAAGCTCGGCTGTGCTGCATCCATCGCCATCATCACGGCAGTGACGGCGACCATCGGCACGGTAATGACCTGGTTCCTGCATTCGGCTGACATAGGCGGCACTTCAAAGGAACTGGCGCTGGATCTGCACGAGTCGGGACTGCCGAGATTCTGGGCGCTGTACCTGTCGCTGTTCATAACCGAGCTGTTCGACAAGGGGCTGTCCTTCATCGCGGCGCTGTTCATGGTAAAGCTCGTACCCGAGAAGGTCGCGGCTTCGATGCCCCCCACGGGCAGATGGCAGGCACCCATCGACACCGACATGGCGGCAGGCATCAAGAGCGAGAAAAACCGCGTGGTCTCGCTGAGGACGAAGATGCTCATTATCCTTGTGGCGGCTTCGGTGCTGGTGGCGGGCATCGCTATCGTTATCAGCTTCGTGCTTTTCAAGCGCTCGATGAAGAACGACCATATCAGGCTCGCGGACGGTATCGCAACGATTGTCGCTTCAAAGATCGACCCCGAGAAGGTGGATGCCTACATGGAAAACGGCGTTGACGAGCCGGGGTATACCGAGACTCTCGAAGAGATGTACAGGCTCAAAAACAGCCTGCCCGACATACAGTATATGTACGTTTATCAGATACATGAGGACGGCTGTCATGTGGTGTTCGACCTTGACAGCGATGTGCAGGGTTCCGCGGCGGGTGACGTCGTCAAGTTTGACGAGTCCTTCATGAAGCTGGTGCCCACCCTTCTGAAGGACAGAAAGATCGACCCGATAGTTACCGACGGCGCTTTCGGCTGGCTCCTGACCGTCTACAAGCCCGTCTACGACAAGGAAGGGAACTGCGTCTGCTACGCCTGCACCGATGTCTCCATGAACCTGCTGGAGACCTACGGCTACAGCTTCATCACCAAGCAGGTGTCGCTTCTCATCGGCTTCTTCATGCTGATACTGGCGGTGGGTCTGTGGCTGGTTGAGTACAACGTCATCGTTCCCGTGAACACTATGGCTTACAGCGCCGAGGATTTCGCCTACAACAGCGATGAAGCCCGCGACGAGAGCGTGCGGCTGATGAAGTATCTCAACATCCGCACGGGCGACGAGATAGAGAACCTCTACAATGCCTTCGTCAAGACCATCAGCGAGAGCATGAGCTACGTTGACGACATCCAGACCAAGACCGAGACAATCTCGAAGATGCAGAACGGTCTTATCATGGTGCTGGCGGACATGGTCGAGAGCCGCGACAAGTGTACGGGCGACCACGTAAGAAAGACTGTGGCGTATTGCAGGGTGATACTCAGACAGCTCAAAGAAAAGGGCTACTACAGCGACATCATCGACGAGGAGTTCACGCGGAACGTCATGAACGCCGCACCTCTCCACGACATCGGAAAGATACAGGTCTCCGACACCATCCTCAACAAGCCTGGCAAGCTGACCGACGAGGAGTTCGAGATAATGAAGACCCACACCACCCGCGGAAGCCTTATTATCGACAGGGCAATCGCGATGGTGCCCGATTCGGACTATCTTACCGAGGCGAAGAACGTTGCCGAGTTCCATCACGAGAAGTGGAACGGCAAGGTCTATCCCCACGGTCTGAAAGGGGAGGAGATACCCCTTTCGGCAAGGATAATGGCGGTTGCCGACGTGTTCGACGCGCTCGTTTCTCAGAGGAGCTACAAGAAGCCCTTCACGGTGGAGAAGGCTATGAGCATCATCCGCGAGGACGCAGGCACCCATTTCGACCCGTATGTGGCTGACGCCTTCCTGAGCGCGGAGGATGAGGTGCGCCGTATCGCCGATGACCACGCCAAGAGCTTTAGCTGACAGGGAGTTGTTTCACATGAAGAAGAGAATATTCGCCGTAACGGCGGCGGCGATGATGCTGGCAGGGTGCGCCGATGCGCGGAAGGATGACGGCGCCGCAGCTGCGGAAAAAGCCGCGCCCGAGACCTCCGTCACAACGGCGGAGACCACCACAACGACCACAACGACCACCCTCGTTTCGACTTCCGCACCGCCCGACGAGGACAGCCCCTACGGTTTCGAGAGTGGCTGTATCGTTGCCTATCAGGACACGCCTTGGGTCAGGGCGATGGAGGAGTTCTATTTCAGCGAGGAAACGGGCGACTACCTCGCGCAGAGCATCGACAGCTACGCGGAAAAGCTCGATGGGGTGAACACCTACCTGATGATGATACCGACCTCGCAGGAATTCTATACCCCCGTGGAGATAAAGGACGACTATCCGGACCAGGCGGAGTGCGCGGACTACGTATACTCGAAGCTGAAAACGGCGAAGAGTGTACCCATCGACCGTCTGCTCGGCGAACACAAGGCGGAATATCTCTACTCGCGGACAGATTACCACTGGCAGCCGATAGCGGCGTTCTACGCGGCGCGTGAGTTCGCGGAAAAAGCAGGCGTGCCGTTCCCCGAATTTTCGACCTATCAGGCGGTGGAGCGTGAGGGCTATCTCGGGGCGTTCTACAGCGTCAACGGCATATATCAGCTGGAGGATCATCCCGATACTTTCACCTACTACAAACCCGCGAATCTCGGCCGCTGCAAGGTGCTGTCCTACGATACGTGGTTCAGCGGCGAGGGCTACGAGGGCAGCCTTTTCTTCGAGGATATGGACATAGGTTCGAGCTACACGGTGTTCGTGGGTACCGACGATACTATCTTAGAGATAGATACGGACGTGAACAATGACAGAGTCCTCGTGGTCTTCAAAGACAGCTACGGAAACGCGCTCCTGCCGTTCCTGACAGGCTCGTTCTCCAAAATATACCTCTGCGACGACAGGTTCTTTAACACCAACTCCCTCAGCTTCGCAAAGGAAGTGGGCGCCACCGACATCCTCTACGCCCTCGGCGCCGCCTCAACATCCAGCTACGAAAAAGTCTCTCTCATCGAACAGAATATGTACCGGTAGAGTGCGGAATTTAGCTGTGGGAAACCCGCCTTAGCTTCGCACGCCCGCCTTAGCTTCGCACGCCCGCCTTAGCTTCGCACGCCCGCCTTAGCTTCGCACGCCCGCCTTAGCTTCGCACGCCCTCCTTAGCTTCGCACGCCCGCCTTAGCTTCGCACAGCCGCCTTAGCTTCGCACGGCTAGAAGAAAGGTTCTCCCCCAGACCCACTTCCAAAGACTTTTAATATTGTCGTTTGTTGGATGTGGTTTGGAAGATAGGCTCTCTCCATAAATGAAAAAAAAGACAGAAAAAGTAAGGCGGGAGTTTGTCTCCCGCCGTTTTTCTTTGCTATAAAATGTAAACGCTCACCCATGCCTGAACCACACAATGAGGCGTAGCCCGTCTTTGAACGTCTTTTTGGCAAGGGGCAAGCAACATAAGAGAAGAACTACGATCTTCCCGACCTGTACAAAGTAAGAAAGGATCACCAAAAAGCCAAAAAGTATTAAAAGTTTTAGGAAAGGGGTTTGGGGGATTACCCTTTTTCAAAAGGGTTTCCCCCAATAAGTTCAGCACTCTTGAAAACAAAGCATCACAAGATGAGTTCCATGCCCGTGCAGTAGGGGGTCATGCCGAGGGAGCGGTAGAAGGCCATGGCGGGCGGGTTGCATTCCCAGACGTTGAGGGTCACGTTGTAGCAGCCGAGTTCTTTTGCAAGCTGTCTGACCGCCGCGAATATCTCGGTACCGACGTGCTGACCTCTTGCGGACTCTTCGACGCAGATATCATCGACGTACAGAGTCCGCATCGCGGTGTGAACGCCCTCGCCGTCGTAGATTTTCAGCTGACAGAAAGCGTAGCCGAGCATCGTGTCATCGTCCTCAACTGCCGCGAGGATGGGCTTATCCTGGTCATCGAGGATAGTCAGAAGTTCCTCGGTGGTATACTTTTTCGCGCCCGCCCTGAAAAGGTCGGGTCTGCCGTCGTGATGGACCCTTGCGACCTGATACAGCAGTCTGTTCAGCCCGTCGATATCCTTCTTTTCCGCTCTTCTTATCTTCATTTCATACCTCCGTACCCTCGGCGAAAAACTTGCCGAGCTTTTTGTATCTCACGTAAATATACGCCAGCCCGAGCGCTGCCGCCGTTATCGCCCAGCTCAGCGGATACGCCGAGATGAGGTTCGTGAAAGTGCTTTTGTGTTTGAAAATCGTGTAGACCCATGTTATCCTGACGCCGCAGATGCCTGCCACGCATATGAGCGCAGGCACCAGCGAGTAGCCGAAGCCGCGCATCCATCCCGAAAGTATCTCGATGACCACGTTGAATATCTCCGCCAGCAGGATGTAGCGCATCCTGACGATGCCGTAGTTTATCACATCGGGGTCGGGGTTGAACATCGAGAGCAGCGGTCTGCCCATCAGCAGTATCAGCATCGACACCGACACCGAGAACACGGCGTTTTGCAGCATCGTGACGCGGAGTATCTTCTGACAGCGGTCGGGTTTGCGTGCGCCGTAATTCTGCCCGACGAAAGTGGTGCAGGTCTGACCGAAGGCGCTGAGTATGTAGTAGACGATGACCTCGATATTGAGCGCCGCCGCCGAGCCTGCCATAACGTCCTCGCCCAGCTTGTTGATGGAAGCCTGAATGATGATGTTCGACAGGGCGTAGACCATGCCCTGCAAGCCTGCGGGCAGACCTATCTGCACCATCTGATTCAGTATCCTGCCGTCGAGGCAGAGCTTTTTCGGGTCGAAGTGGGCGGCGCCTGTGTCCTTGTAGAGGAAAAACACAAGCATCGCCGAGCTGATGAAAGTTGACATCACGGTCGCAAGTGCCACGCCGATGACCGAGAGTTTCAGCACGATGACAAAAAACAGGTTCAGCAGGACGTTTATCACGCCCGAGCTGAACAGGCAGATGAGCGGCGTCCGCGTGTTGCCCCTGCTCCTGAACACTGCCGACGCAAAGTCGTAAAGCAGTATCACGGGCAGACCTGCGAGGTAGACGCGGAAATATTTCAGGCTGAGGGAGAAAACGTTCGAGGGTATCGACATCCTGCGAAGTATCGCGGCTGAAAAAAACTCGCACACCAGCGCAAGGATCACACCGCTTATGACCGACACCGCAAGAGCCGTGTGGACAGCCCTGCTGACTTTCTTGTCGTTCCGCTGACCCGTGTATTTCGCGATGACTACGTTCGCGCCCACCGAAATGCCGATGAACAGACTGATGATGAGGTTGATGATGGGGGTGTTCGAGCCGACAGCCGCCATGGCTTTTTTTCCGACGAACCGCCCGACAACAGCGATGTCAGCCGCGTTGAACAGCTGCTGCAAAATACCCGTCGCGGCAAGCGGCAGCGCAAACTTCAGCGTCTTGTCCCCCACCGAACCCGACAGCATATCAATGTCATTCTTCTTCATACATTCTTTTCCTTTATTTACAAAATATCTCCTTTTTATTATACCACAGATTTGTGACTTTTTCTCAGTTATTTTGTCAAAATCCCGATTCGACGGGGGAGAGTGAGTTTATACGAAAAATGCTTCTGAGCAGGGGTGGCAGGGATGAAATTTTAAAAAATATCGGATATTCCTTGACTATTTAGTTATTTTGTGCTATAATATTCAATAGTATAGTGAAATTTATTCCGATTTATGGGAGGGATAGCATGGACTTAAGCAATTATTACAATATAGCTTCGTTTTCAGCGTCTTTTCTCATCTCTGTTACCTGCCTGATATTCAAGTTCAGTCAGCAGCGCACGGAAAGAAAGCACAATAAGATCTACATAGCCATTGTCGGCATACTGATAATCAACTCCATCACTTCGATACTCGCGGAGTTTTTCGTGGCGGCGGCGCCTTACTCAAAGTTATTCGCGGTGCTGCTGGAGATTTCGCAGACGAGTTATTTTCTGTTCCATTCGGCACTGTGTCCGCTGTTTTTCTGCTATGTGATGAGGGTCAGCGGCTCGGGGTTCATCACGAAGCGGACGAAGCTGTTTTTTATGCTTCCGTTCCTGCTGACGCTGATACCGATAATCCTGAACCCGTTTTTCCACAGCTTCTTCTACTATACCGACGGGTACAAGTTCACGAGGGGGCCTGCGGAGGCGTCGATCTACATTTCGGGAGCGCTCTATCTTGCGCTGTCGGCACTTCTGCTGATGTTCTCATGGCAGGCGCTGACCTCGAAACGAAAGATCGCGCTCGTGTATTTCTTCATGATAACGGTGATAGGCATACTGACGCAGCTTTTCTTTATGTTCATAAAGGCGGAGCTGTTTGCCGAGTCTCTTGCACTGCTGGGCGTTCTGTTCGCGATAGAGAGTGAGGATGACCGCATAGACGTTGACACGGGTCTGTACAACAGAAAAGCCCTGAAAAACGATATAAACAGCTTTATCGTCAACAAGCGTCAGCTGTACATCGTCTGCGTGAGGATAACCAACAGCGACATCCTGCGCAAGGCAGTGGGTTCGGAGAACACCGACATCCTTTCGGAGGTCGTGTCCGAGTATCTGAAGACCATCGTTCCGAAGCACCACATCTACAACACTAACCCCGGTTCCTTCGTGTTGACGCTGATGGACTGCACCAAGGAACACGCCCGTGATGTCTGCCTGCAAATGAAAGACCGTTTCGACCGCGTGTGGACTTACGGCGATTCCGAGCTGCCGCTGTCGGCAATTTTCATGGCTGCCGAAGTACCCGAGCGCATCACAAGCGCCGCGGACGCTTTCTACATGGTGGACAGCCCGATACCCGCAAACAACGACAAGAAGATACTTCTCGGCAGCGACCTTGACTACCTGCTGAGACGTTCGGCGGTCGAGAACGCCGTCACAAAGGGTCTGAAAAACAACAGCTTTGAGGTCTACTACCAGCCGACCTATCAGCTCAAGGGTCAGAAACTGCACGGCGCCGAGGCGCTTATCAGACTGCACGACAAGCAGATAGGCAGCATCTTCCCCGATGAGTTCATTCCCATCGCCGAGCAGATCGGCATGATAGAACAGATAGACGACTTCGTTCTGCGGGAGGTCTGCAAGTTCATAAAGAGCGGCCTGCCCGAGAAATTCGGCATGGACAGCATCAACGTCAACCTCTCGGTCATCGAGTGTATGCAGCCCGGATTCGTCAAGCATATCAACAATATCGTGGACGAGATAGGCGTTGACAAGCACATGATAAACTTCGAGATAACCGAGTCGGTGGCGGCGAGCGACTACAAGCTGCTCAACTCGGTGGTGAACGCGCTGAAAAATCACGGCTTCCGCTTCTCGATGGACGACTACGGCACGGGCTACTCTAACATGGAGTCGATATTCTCGCTGGATTTCGACGTGGTGAAGATAGACAAGAGCATCCTCTGGAGCGCCGAGACGAGCGAACTCGGTCAGATAATCCTCGAAAACAGCGTCCGCATGATAAAGCAGATGAAGCGCGAGATACTCGTCGAGGGCGTGGAGACCTGCAAGCAGATAGAGATGCTCGACAAGCTCGCGGTAGACTATTTGCAGGGCTATTTCTTCTCCAAGCCGATACCGAAAGAGGAGTTCATAAAGATGTTACAGGACAATGATGAAGAAAAGGAGAACGTAAAAAATGAGAGTGCTGATAGTGCGTCACGGTGAGCCCGATTACGCTCACGACTGCCTGACCGAGAACGGCAGACACGAAGCCGAACTGCTCGGTGAGCGCATCGCAAAGCTGGGGGTGGATGATTTCTACGTGTCGCCCATGGGCAGAGCGCGGGAGACCTGCGAGTACACAGTGAAGCGTCTCGGCGTTGAAGCCGAGGTCTGCGACTGGCTCCACGAGTTCGACGTGCGTGTGAACGGAATGGAGATATGGGACTTGAGTCCCGAAAAATGGACAAAAGAGAGACGCTTTTTCAGCGAGGATACTTTCCTCGGCGCGTCTCCGCTTGATACGGAAGAGATGCGCGTGAGGACGGCGGCTGTCCGCGAGGGTCTTGACGGCATACTTGCGAGGTACGGCTACATCCGCGAGGGCGGTGCATACCGCAGCGGCAGAAACGACAAGACTATCGCGCTGTACTGCCATTTCGGGGCAGGCTGCATGGTGATCGCGCACCTGCTCGGTATCTCGCCGCTGCTGACCTTGCAGGGGTTCAGCTGTGAGCCGACGGCAATCGCGATGCTCTGCACCGACGAGCGTCATGACGGGCTTGTGAACTTCCGACTGCACGGGTACGGTGATATCTCGCATCTCGGCAAGAGCCTTGAAAGCGGCGGAGTATGCTATCAGTGAGGTAAATCATGGAAAAGATAGGACACGCGATAGGGCTTGCGTCGATCGGGATATATGCGGTCGCAGGCACGATTGCCCTGCTTGTTATCATCGCGGCTGTTATGTTCGCGGTCATGAAAAAGCGCGGAACAAAGCAAGTCCCGAAAGCTGTAAGCGCGGCTGTTTTAGTTATTGCCGCGGCACTCATCGGCTCGTTTGTGGTGGGAATAATATTGTACTGAAACAAAAAGCAGTCCTTTTTAAGGGACTGCTTTTTTATGCTTATCTGAGCGGAGCTTTAAGCTCTGCCACGAATTTTCCGACAGGCTCGGGCGAATCCTTGCCGTTTTCGGCTATCTTGTTCACTATCGCGCTGCCCACGATAACGCCGTCGGCAAACTTCGACATCTTCGCTGCCATTTCGGAGTTCGAGATACCGAATCCGATGCAGTAGGGAACGTCACAGTCCTTGAGGGGAGCGAGCAGCGTTCCGAAATCGGTGGTGATGTCCTTGCGGGTTCCCGTAACGCCCAGCGAGGAGACAACGTACAGGAAGCCCTTCGACTCCTTCGCAATCATGCTGACTCTGTCGGCGGAGGTCGGCGCAACAAGGTTTATCACATAGATGCCGTACTCATCGGCGGTATCGCTTATCTCGTCACGCTCCTCGAAGGGCAGGTCGGGCACGATAACGCCGTCGATGCCGCGCTCCTTGCAGCCCTTGAAGAAACGCTCCGTGCCGTACTTGAATATCGTGTTGATGTACATCATCAGCAGGAGCGGCTTGTCGGTTTTTGTGCGGATGTTCGTTACCGTGTCGAATATCTTGTCGAGGGTCGTGCCGTTGTTCAGCGAACGGAGCGACGCTTTCTGTATGGTGTGGCCTTCGGCGATCGGGTCGGAGAAGGGAACACCCAGCTCGATGATGTCTGCGCCCTTGTCGTACATTTCGAGCACAATTTTTTCAGTCGTTTCAAGGTCGGGGTCGCCTGCCGTCACGAATGTGATGAGCGCCTTCTCGCCCTTTGCTTTGAGCTGCTCGAAGCAGCTGTCTATCCTATTCTTCAACTACATCTACCCCCCTGTATCTTGCTATCGAATAAACGTCCTTGTCACCGCGTCCCGAAAGGTTGATGACAAGTATCTGGTCTTTGCTCATGGTCGGTGCGATCTTGAGTGCCGCCGCAACTGCGTGTGAGGACTCTATCGCAGGGATGATGCCCTCGGTCTTGGAAAGGTACTCGAATGCGCATACCGCTTCCTCGTCGGTAACGGGGACATAATCGGCTCTGCCCGTGTCGTGCAGGTAGGTGTGCTCGGGGCCTACACCGGGATAATCGAGGCCTGCCGAGATCGAGTAAACGGGAGCTATCTGACCGTACTCGTCCTGTAAGAACAGCGACTTCATGCCGTGGAAGATGCCCACCGAGCCCAGCGCCATCGTAGCCGCGGTGTCGGGGGTGGAGATGCCTCTGCCTGCCGCCTCAGCGCCCACGAGACGAACGCTCTTGTCCTCGATGAAGTTGTAGAAGGCGCCCATAGCATTCGAGCCGCCGCCGACGCACGCAACAACGCAGTCGGGGAGCTTTCCCTCACGTTCGAGCAGTTCTTCCTTTATCTCCTGCGAGATTATCTTCTGGAAATCGCGCACCATAGTCGGGTAGGGATGCGGTCCCATTACCGAACCGATGCAGTAGAATGTGGTCTCGATGTTCGACACCCAGTCGCGCATAGCTTCGTTGATAGCGTCCTTGAGGGTCGAAGTGCCGCTGCTGACTGGCGTGACCTTCGCGCCCAGCAGGTTCATGCGGTAAACGTTCAGCGACTGACGCTTGCAGTCCTCAGCGCCCATGTATACCTCGCACTCAAGCCCGAAGAGAGCGCATACGGTCGCGGTCGCAACGCCGTGCTGACCTGCGCCCGTCTCGGCGATGATGCGCTTCTTGCCCATCTTCTTCGCGAGAAGTATCTGACCGAGCACGTTGTTGATCTTGTGGGAACCCGTGTGGTTAAGATCCTCGCGCTTGATGTAGATCTTCGCGCCGCCTAAGTCTTTCGACATCTTCTCGGCGTAGTAGAGCATCGAAGGTCTGCCTGCGTAGTCGCGGTAGAGCGTTTTCAGCTCCTCGATGAATGTCGGGTCGTCCTTGTATTTTTCGTAAGCCGCTTCAAGCTCGTGAACGGCTGTCATAACGGTCTCGGGGACGTACTGTCCGCCGTACTGACCGAATCTTCCGATCTTTTCCATTTAAACTCCCTCTCTCAGTCTGTTAAGTTCGTTTGTTATGCTGTCGGCTCTCATGAGCGTTTCGCCGATGAGCACCGCGTCGGCGCCCAGTGAGCGCACGCGCTTCATGTCGTCGTTGGTCTTTATTCCGCTCTCGGAGACGAACACCGTCCCCTCGGGAGCGTATGGCTTCACCTTCTCGACGGTCGCGAGGTCTACCTCGAAGGTCTTTAAGTTGCGGTTGTTCACGCCCACCACCATTTCGGGGCGGTCGATGGCGTATCTCTGCATCTCTTCGACCGTGTGCATCTCGCCGAGCACGCTCAGCCCGAGTTTTTTTGCGAGCCTGTAAAGGTCGCTGAATTCATTTTCGTCCAGTACCGCGGCTATCAGCAGTACTGCGTCCGCGCCTATCGCCGCCGCTTCAAAGAGCTGATACTCGTCGAAGATAAAATCCTTGCGGAGTATCGGGATGTTCACCGCCTTGCGTATCGCCGCCAGGTACTCCGACGAGCCCTGAAAGTAGTGCTCCTCGGTCAGGCAGCTGATGGCGTTCGCGCCTGCCGCCTCGTACTCCTTCGCGAAGTCCACGGGGCGGAAATCGGGTCGGATAAGACCCTTCGACGGCGAGGCTTTCTTGACCTCGCAGATGCAGGCGAGCCTGTCGCCGCGGAGCGCATCCGCGAGCGAGAGCGGCACACGGTCGCAGAGCTGTATCTCTGCGCGTCGGCGCATCTCGTTCAGGGGGCACTTTTCGGTCTCGCGCTCCAGCTGTTTTTTTCTGTATGCGATAATATCGTCGAGTATCATCTTACTGTCCTCTGTTGGTGAACTCGACCAGCTTCTCGACCTGTCTGAGTGCCGCGCCGCTGTCGATAGCCGACTGTGCCAGCTTCACGCCCTCTTCGATGGAAGCAGCCTTGCCCGAAACGTAAAGTGCTGCGCCCGAGTTGAGCAGTACGATGTCGCGCTTGGCATCGGTTATCTCGCCCTTCAGGATGCCGAGGGTGATAGCCGCGTTTTCGTCAGCGTTGCCGCCCACGATATCCTCTTTCTTGCCGCGCTTCAGACCTACCGACTCGGGAGTTACTTCGTAGGAGAGTATCTTGCCGTTCTCGCAGATCTCGCGGACAGCTGTCGGAGCGGAGATGGAGAACTCGTCCAGCTTATCGGTGCCGTATACTACAAGGCTGTGCTTTACGCCGAGGTTTTTCAGAACGTTTGCCACGATGTCAAGCAGTCTCTCCTCGTAAACGCCGATGATGTTGTACTCGGCAGCCGCAGGGTTGGTGAGCGGTCCTAAGATATTGAACACCGTTCTCGCGCCTATCTGACCGCGGACGGGTCCCACGAAACGCATAGCCTTGTGGTAGCTCTGTGCGAACAGGAAGGTCATGCCCACTTCCTCGATGCAGGCGGAAGCCTGTTCGGGAGTAGTGGCGATCTTCACGCCGAGGGATTCGAGCACGTCAGCCGCGCCGCTCTTGGAGGAAACGCTTCTGTTGCCGTGCTTTGCAACAGCCTGACCCAGTGCCGAGATAACGAACGCCGATGTGGTCGAGATGTTGAAGCTGCTTGCAAGGTCGCCGCCTGTGCCGACTATTTCGAGCACTTCGCGCTCGTGAGGAACGGTGGTCATCTTGCCGCGCATACCGAGAGCGCATCCTGTGATCTCGTCGGGAGTCTCAACGTTCATTCTCATGGCGGTGAGCAGGCAGGCGGTCTGAGCGGGAGTAGCGCGTCCGCTCATGATGATGTCAACAGCTCTCTGAGCCTCTTCGCGGGTGAGGTGCTGACCCTCAACGACCTTCGCGATGAGGGGCTTGAGCTCGACCTTCTGTGCGTCGGGAAGCTCTGTGCCGGGCTGGGGCTTGAAGCTGATGCCTGCCTCTTTCAGGAAGTTCGCGAGTATCTGCGAACCCACGGGAGTGAGTATCGACTCGGGGTGGAACTGCAAGCCGTAGGTCTTGTGCTCGCGGTGTCTGAGAGCCATTACTGCGCCGTCGTTCAGGTCCTTTGCGATGACCTCAAGGCAGTCGGGCAGGGTCTCGGTATCGACCACCAGCGAGTGATATCTTGCAACGTTTATCGAGGAAGTGAGACCCTCGAACAGCGCCGTGGTGTTGTCGATGAAAACGGAAGTCTGCTTGCCGTGGAGCGGGTCGTCTGCGCGGATGATCTTTCCGCCGAAGGCTTCCGCGATAGACTGATGACCGAGGCAGATGCCGAGTATCGGGATCTTGCCGCTGAAATGTCTGATAGCCTCCACCGAGATGCCTGCCTGCGCAGGGTAGCAGGGACCCGGCGAAACGATGATCGCTTCGGGGGCGAGCTTTTCAATCTCGTCGATGGTGATCTCGTCGTTGCGGACTACCTTGATGTCCTTGTTCATTACGCCTATCGCCTGATAGAGGTTGTATGTGAAGCTGTCGTAGTTGTCAATAAGCAGTATCACAAATATCACTCCTTTAAAGTTGTGGTTATTTACAATTTTTACCTTTTAAACGGATAAAGTCACGGGGTGGAGCAGTGCCGAAAAACACTGCCTTTCCCTGTATTAAATTATCAATATGTTGCTGACCCTCGTTAATTTTCCGTCTATGAACGCTTCGAGGAAGTATTCGGCGCCCTCATAGGTCGTGTTGGGTAATTCGGTTTCTGCCGCAAGTATCTCGCTGATCCTTTTCCCGTCGTAAATACAGACGAGAGTAAGATTTTTCAGTTCCCCCTCGAAGGGCTGAGTGTTTCGGACGATCTTGCGGAACTTCTTTTCACTTCTGTACTCGATAGTGAACATCTGTTCGTGGTCGTCGGGGATATCGCTCTCAAGTCCGTCTATCGAAGCGATGAATCCGCTGTGGACGAACTGCTCGACATCGTGGGTCAGGTATCCGCAGAAGCTGTCTTTCATGCGGTTTCTGTCGTTCTTTGAGATCTGCGAAACGGTAACGCCGTCAGTGTCGCAGATGGCGTACTCTGCGGTGTAAACTGACCTTCCGCCTCTGCCGCCCGAGGTGACCCGGTAGGTGTTCATGCTGATCTTGCCGAGGGTTATCTTCGCCGATGCTGTCTGCTGTTCCTCCAGATCATGCTGACAGTCGGCAAGCAGCGACACCGCCTTCATTATTTTAAGTCCTTTGTAGCCGTTCTTTTCTGCCTGCAAATCAAAGCGGGATACCCCGGTAGTGATAAACAGCGCTGTTACTGCCGCTATGACCGCAAGATATTTGCTGAACACGGGTCTGAACTTAGGCCTGATCTTTTCATGGCGGTTTTCAAACCAGTTGTCGAACCAGCCTGCCAGAAGCACCGCACCTGCCCATAAAAGCGGTTTTATGAGCATAAATGCGAGCCATTTTTCAAGATATTCCGTTACCTGCCGAAGTCCCTCATGACCGATCGCGGTGTCGGGATAATTTTTCTCTAACAGCCAGTCAAACAGTATCATCGTTCCGAACCACACGCAGATAACGAACCATACCTCAGCGGTCGTTTTCGGGTCGGATTTTTGTTTACTTCGCGTACTTTTCGATGAATTCCGCATCGTTGAAGTAATCGGTTCCGATAGCGTTTCTCACCAGCGAAAGCGTCTCGTTCGATACTTCGATCGCCCTGTCAGTACCCTTTCTGAGGATGTTGAGCAGCTCGCCCTTGTCCTTTGCGAACTCCTCGCGGCGCTCGCGGATAGGTTTGAGCATCTCCTGCATAACGCTGTTGAGGAACTTTTTGCACTTCATGTCGCCGAGTCCGCCGCGCTCGTAGTGCTCCTTCATCTCAGCGAGGTTCTTGTAGTCGGGGAAGTACTCCGCAAAATGCTCCTCGGTGGAGAATGCCTCAAGGTAGATGAACACGGGATTGCCCTCGGTGTGGCCCGGGTCGCTGACGTTGATGTGCGTCGGGTCGGTATACATTCCCATGATCTTCTGCTTGAGGGTCTTTTCATCGTCTTTGAGGTAGATGCAGTTGCCGAGCGACTTGGACATCTTGGTGCCGCCGTCGGTGCCCACGAGTCTGTTGCAGGCGGAGTTCTCGGGAAGGATAGCCTGCGGCTCAACGAGGATGTCGCACTTGTAGATGCGGTTGAAGCTGTTCACGATCTCGCGTGCCTGCTCCAGCATCGGGAGCTGATCCTCGCCCACGGGGACGTACTTTGCTCTGAAAGCGGTGATGTCGGCAGCCTGGCTGATGGGGTAGGTCATGAAGCCTACGGGGATGCTGCGCTCGAAGTTACGCATCTTGATCTCGGACTTGATGGTGGGGTTGCGCTCCAGTCTCGACATGGTAACGAGGTTCGAGTAGTACATCGGCAGCTCGGTGAGAGCGGGGATGTGGGACTGAACGAAGATGGTGGTCTTAGCAGGGTCGAGTCCGACTGCGAGGTAGTCAAGAGTTACTTCGAGCAGGTTCTCTCTGATCTTTGCAGGGTTCTCGGCGTTGTCGGTGAGAGCCTGTAAGTCTGCGATCATTACGAAGGGCTGATATTTGCCCGTGTTCTGGAGCTTCACTCTTGTGCTGAGGGAGCCCACGTAGTGACCTAAGTGCAGCGAACCTGTAGGACGGTCGCCTGTTAAGATGATGTTGTTTTCTGCCATTGGTATATTACTCCTTACGATTCATTATAGAAATAATTATTGTTCTTTTTTGAATTCATCCATCTCTTTTTTGATGAATCTGCCGATCATTTCACGGTAGAGAGCCTCGACCATATCGGGGTCTGCGCCGCATTCTTCGGCCTTGCGCCTTACCTTTTCGATGACTTTCTCGACGCGGCTGCTGTCGCGGACGCCGTCCTCATCTTTCTTGAACGCCGCCGCCTGCGAAACATAGCTCCCGCGTTCGGCAATCAGCTTTATCATCTCGCTGTCGATGCGGTCGATGTTGGCGCGGACTTCATTCAGATCCTTGCAGATCACAGCTTTGCCGCTTCCTTGACTGCGTTGACTACTGCCATCGCCTTGTTGACGCTCTCCTCAAACTCCTTCTCGGGGTCGGAATCGAGCACAACGCCGCCGCCTGCCTGAACGTATGCCTTGCCGTTGCGGAAGAGCACCGTGCGGATCGCGATGCAGGTGTCGATGCTGCCGTCGAATGCGAGGTAGCCGACCGTTCCGCCGTAGAGGCATCTCTTGGTGGTCTCCAGCTCGTCGATGATCTCCATCGCTCTTACCTTCGGCGCACCCGAGAGGGTACCTGCGGGGAGGACAGCCATCAGCGCGTCCATCGGCTTCTTGTCCTCTGCGAGCTTGCCCCTGACGCTGGAAACAAGGTGCATTACCTTTGAGTAGCGCTCCACCGTCATAAGATCGGGAACTTCAACGCTGCCGAACTCCGATACCTTGCCGACATCGTTTCTGCCGAGGTCAACGAGCATCATGTGTTCTGCGCGTTCCTTGGGGTCGTTGACCAGCTGACGCTCGTTTGCGAGATCCTCGTCGTTTGTCCTGCCGCGCTTGATGGTGCCTGCGATGGGGCGGTTCACGATGGTGCCGTCGTTTACCGAGACCAGCATCTCGGGCGAAGCGCCTGCGTAAGCGTAGTCAAGACAGCTGAAATAGAACAGATACGGCGAAGGATTGGTGGTGCGGAGCATTCTGTAAACGTCGAAGCTGTCGGGGGGATTGTCGATCTCGAATCTCTGTGAAGGAACTACCTGGAAGATATCGCCGTTGACGATATACTCCTTGGCCTTTCTTACGTTAGCCATGTACTGTTCCTTGGAGATATTGGACTTGACTTCCGAGACCTTGACGTCAGGCTTTTCCTCGGTAGGCTTGTGAACGTAGTTCTTCAGCACTCCGATTATCTCGCCGACTTTTTCCTCACACTCGGCGTACTTCTTGTCAAGATCGTCGTCAGCCGAGATGTTCAGGATGATTATCGCCTTGTTGCTGAGGTGGTCGTAAGCCACCAGCTTGTCGTAGTTGAACAGTTCCGCGTCGGGAAGACCGAGGTCGTCGTTCGGAACGTTGGTGAGCTTCTTCTCAAAGTATCTCACCATATCGTAGGAGAAGTATCCCATCAGACCGCCCGTGAGCTTAGGTCTGTCGGGGAACTTCGGTGCGCGGTTCTTTTCGATGATGTTGTTGAAGAAAGCGATGGGGTCGTCGCACTGAGTGACCTCGCGCTCGCCCGAAAGCTCTTCAACAGCCGCAACGTGCTTGTCGAGAGTTATGCGCTGTTTCGGCTGGATACCGATGTACGACCAGCGTCCCCACTGATCCTTGTTATCCACCGATTCGAGGATGAAGCAGTTTTCATATGCTGCGTGCAGTGCATTGAAAAGGTGTATCGGGGTGAAATGATCCATCAGCAGCTCGTAGAAAGTAGGTACGTTCTTGTACTCGCGGAGCAGCTCTCTCACTTCTTCTTTAGTGGGGTATAGCATAAATTCGACCTCCTTGGAAAATAAAAAAGCCCCATAGCAGATATTATTCTGCTATGGGACGATTGCTATCGTGGTGCCACCCAAATTCACGGCATGAAGCCGCCTCAGCAGGTACGCCCTTACACAAAAGGGAAATACCCTGTCACACTAACGCAGGAAACGCGGCGATCGGTACTTCACCACAGGGGTGTTTAACGATGCTCCTCACAGATCCATTCGCCCAAGCCTCCGCTGTATGCTCACACCGACCGCATACTCTCTGAAAACATCCGCAGGGGTTACTTACTTCTGCTCATAGGATTTGAACTGTATTCGGTTTAAAACTCTATATGACATTATACAGTCAATATATTAACAATTAACGCAAATAAAACGAATGAACTGTAAATTTCATTCCCCGCGTCTGCGCGTCTGTTCGGGTGCGGGGCGCTGCATACGCTTCATATAGCGTCTCTGCATCTTTACGATATGCGCTGTCACGAATATAACGGTGAACATAATAACGGTGAAAAGCGCCGCCTTGAACTGTGTGCTGTGCTTGAAGGACTTCGCAACGGCTATCCTCTCGGCGGGCTTTGAGCGCTCGACCGTATCAGTCGCGATGAGGGGGATCTTCGCCACCTCTTCGTTCTCGTAGCTGATGGTTATCTCACCGAGTTTGTCGCCCTTCTTGACGGGAGCGATGACGTTGTCGAAGATCTCGATGCTGCGTTCTATCTCTTTGTCCTCGACGTAAACGGGCAGCTCAATGGAGAAATCCTCCTCGGGTTTGAGGGTGACGTAATCCCTCCCGTTTTCGCCGTACTCTATCTTCGCCTCGCCGACCTCGCTGTTCTTGTTGACTATCTGTCGGCTGCTGACGTAGCTGTAAGCCCACTGATAGAGGTTGATATGGTCAACGAGGTTGTAGTAAACGGTGTCGTAGGCGTATACCGAGCCCGGGTTGTCGTAGCCTTTCTGGTAATCCTCATCCAGCTTGTTGAGTGGTGCGCCCATGGAGATGATGAGGTATCTGCTGCCGTCGTTGACCGAATAGGAGGCAAGGCATCTTCCCGCAAGGTCGAGGGTACCCGTCTTGATACCTCTGCAATAGGAGTAGAAGTACGCCGAATCGGGGTTGAGCATATAGTTGGTGTTGTAGATGTAAGTGCCGTCGGGGTGAACGCTCGTGGCGGACATGGTGTAGTCGTTCATGCAGACTATGTCCTTGAACACGGGGTAAGTCTCGATGGCGTATGTGCAGGCCTTTGCAAGGTCCTGACAGGTGGTGTAGTTATTGTCGCCCGAAAGACCGTGTGCGTTGGAGAAGTGGCTGTCGGTCATGCCGAGCTCCGCCGCCTTAGCGTTCATCTTGTCCGCGAATGCGTCCACCGAGCCGCACATACCGAAAGCGATGATGTTTGCGGCTTCGCAGGCGGAAGGTATCATGAGCGCCGCCAGCAGGTCGTAGCAGGTGACCTCTTCGTCGGGGTAGATGTCGGCGGTGGAAGCGCCCGTGCCGTAGATGTCGTCGAAGGCTTCGGTGCCTGCCGAGTATTTTGTGCTTTTGAGCTTGCTCTCGTCGCCGCCGAACTCGTCGAGCAGCACGATGGCGGTCATTATCTTTGTCAGCGAAGCAGGCACGCGCTGTTTGGTGCTGTCGATGTCGATGAGCACCTCGCCCGTGTCCATGTTCAGCATATATACCGACTCGGAGCGCAGTTCGAGCTTAATGTAGTTGTCGTTCTCGTCCTTCTCGACCTTCACGGGGGTGAAGTTGAACGCATCTGCCGTCACCGAGCCGAAGCTGACGGCAAGCATGGCAGCCGCGAGGAATGAGGCTGTCACTCTGCGGAGTTGTTTCTTTATGTTCATGCTGTTTTCCCTTATCATTTTGTTTTGCCCGCGCCTTGTCAGACCGGGGTGCAAATTTTATTATAGCATACCCAAAAGAAAAAATCAACCCATTTAGCCGAAAAATTGTACACAAAAATCCCTGCCGTCCGTCAGCTTTTCTTTGCCGAGTATAGGTTCTCCCTGTCTCTTTTGCCCACGAGGGCGAGCCTTTCGAGGTAGCAGAGCACCTTTATCGTGCGCTGTGCGAGGTCGTAGGGAACTTTTGCGGCTTTGGCGAATTCCTTTATCGTGAAGCGTTCCTCAAGCCCCTCGGGGATGAACATATCGAAATCCTCGGGGCAGTCGATGCAAATCTCGTCGAGCAGTTTCGCGGGCTGCCTGTCCTGTCGGCGGGAACCGCGTTTTTTGTCCTTCGACCAGCCGTTGAGCAGCCGCTGTTCGTACAGTTCAAGCATGACCAGCCGCAGATGGAACCGCGGATTGTCGAGGGTGTACATTATCCTTATCAGCTGATAGAAAGCGTCGATGGGCTTCATGCGTTTCGGTGACTTTCTCGGCGCGGACATCTCGCCCGTGTCGGGGTCTATCCAGCTGATGTATTTGACAGCCGCCATCGGATAAACGACGGTCACGTCCGCGAAGTCCAGCAGGAGTTCGAGCTTCGGGCGGAGGGGCGTGAAGCTGCCCGTCTGTATCTCGATGATGCCGTCCTCGCCGATGATGTCCGCCACGTACCTGCCGACGGGTATCTCGTGGCGGTCGGTATCGGGCTCATAGTAACGTTTCAGGACAGCATGGAGCGTCTTTTCGTTGAGCACGCCGATGCCCGAGCGTTCGTGTTCTTCCTTCGTCACTTCCGAGCAGGCTCTTTCAAATCTTTCGGTGTCTATCATTTTCTTTGTCCCATAAAAATACCCGAATAAGCGGCTTATTCGGGTACTTGTGTTATCAGGTTATGCTGTTGATGTCCAGCTTGTTGTAGTAGTCGGAGTACTTGACGTCCATCTTCTCCATGGTGTCGATGTACAGCTTCTCGATGTTGGGGGTATCGTACTCGATTATCATCGAGTCGATGTTCTCCTCAACGTAATCCATGTCGATGGGCATTCTCTTGATGATGAACCAGCCGTAGCTCGAATTCTCAACAAGCGAGCTTACCTCGCCCTCTTTAAGTGCGAAGGACGCGTCGAGGAATTCCTGAACGAAGCTGGTGTTGTGGTTCATGTAGTAGCCCTGAGTGTTGGACTCCATACCCGGATCCCAGCCGTATTCGCTGAGCATCTTCTCAAAGTCCTCACCCTTCTGGATCTTTGCGAGAACATCGTCTGCGAGCTTCTTGGTCTGCTCCTTGACCTTGTTCTTCTCATCCTCGCTGAGCGCCTCGTAAGCGGAGGACTTAGCCTGATACTTGCCGTTGAGGTCGTAGGTGTCGAACGCCGAAGAAACGCTTTCGTCGGTTATCTCTGCCTTGCAGCAGTAGGGGATGAGTATGGAACGTACACAGGCGTACTGTTCGGGGTCCTGAACGATGGTCCTGAACTCTTCCTTGCCTGTAGCGAACTTGCCTTCGTTGGTGAACAGCTGATCCTCTGCCTTGACATAAAGAGACGCAAGCGCGATCCTGTTGCGGAACACCTCGTCGGTCATGTAAGCGGAAGCCAGCGCCTCTGCGAATTTCTCATCGCTGCCTGCGTTGGACTTGTAGGAGTTGTAGGATTCCTCGTTGGCGGCGTTGTCCTCGTCAGTGAGGGTGATGCCGTTATCCGCGCAGACCTTGTATGTAACGTAGTCCTGCTTGATGTTGTTTATCACGCGCTCCATCAGGGTCTTGAAGCCGTCCTCGGTAGCGGCGAGGCTTTCGAGGGAAGTGCCGTATGTCTGGCTCAGCTGCTGAACAGCGGTGAAGTAATAGTATCTGAATTCGTCGAAGCTGACATCTCTGCCGTCAACGGTCAGCATCACGAGGTCGGTGGTATCGACCTTCTCGCCGTCGATGGTGAGGGAAGCCGTGGGAACGTTCTGGGCGTCGGCAGTGCTCTCGGCAGCAGACTCAGCCTTGCTTTCGGACGAGGTCGTCGCGCCGCTTCCCGAAGATGTGGACGAGGAGTCCTTGCTGTCGCTCTTGGAGCAGCCGCAGAAAGCCGAAGCAGTGATTACGAGCGCCGCAAAGAGCGCAGTGAACTTCTTTATCATATCCTGAATATCCTTTCGGTTTTAAATAATCATAGTACTCATTATATTTTATTAATGTGTTTATTTAATGACGATAATCTGAATTTTTTAATCCTGCGGCGTATCTGCGTTATTTCCGCGGTGCTTGACAATTCTTTTGGTGTGTGATATAATAAGTCTTACCGAAAAATTATTATTTTTTTTGAAAGGTGAAAAAGTATGAAACTGTTAAGACGTATAACATTACTCACGACAGCTGCGGCTGTGATCTGCGCTGTTATGTCGGGCTGTGCCGACAAGAATCAGAAGGCTCATTCTGCCGACGAGGATAACTCGGGTTCAAGCTCGAAGTTCGAGTTCAGCAGCGAGGGCGGCGAAGATGAGAGCGGAGTCATCACTCAGGTAGACGGCGAGGTTCAGAGCGTGAAGTGTCAGTTCGACATCACCATCGACGGCGAGTCGGTGGGCAGCTTCGTGATAACCACCCACCCCGAGTATGCCCCGATAACCTGTCAGAATTTCCAGAAGCTCGTCGAGTCGGGATTCTATGACGGTCTGACCTTCCACCGCGTCATCGACGGCTTCATGGCGCAGGGCGGCGACCCCGAGGGCACAGGTATGGGCGGTTCTGACCGCAACATCAAGGGCGAATTTGCTGCAAACGGCGTCGAGAACGGTCTCAGCCACACCCGCGGCGTTGTGTCTATGGCAAGAGGCGGCTACGACATGGACAGTGCGTCCAGCCAGTTCTTCATCTGCTATGACGACTGTTCGGGTTCTCTCGACGGTATGTACGCGGCATTCGGTGAGGTCACCGAGGGCATGGAGGTAGTTGACAAGTTCCTCGATGTAGAGCGCGTTACGGGTTCTGACGGCTATCCGTCTTCGCCCACAAAGCCTATCGTGATAACTAAGGCTACTGTCATTGATTGATAACAACAACGGGAGCGGTATGTGCCGCTCTCGATTTTTTAGGGGAAGTGAATTTATGCCGAAAGAGTTTGACGCGGAGCGGATACGTACACTCGCTGCCGAGATGGGCTGTGGCTACGATATCGATGTCATCTGCGAGACCGACTCGACCAACAATGTGCTCAAAAAGCTCGCGGCGGAGACCGACAGGGACGGGTATCTGCTCATAGCACGCCGCCAGACCGCAGGCAGGGGAAGGCTCGGCAGGAGCTTTTTCTCGCCCGACAGCGGCGTGTATATGTCAGTGCTGATACGTCCGAAAACGCCCCCCGAGCAGTCGCTTTTCTTCACGACGGCGGCTGCGGTGGCGGTCTGCCGCGCTGTCGAAAAGACTACCGACCTGACCGCGAAGATAAAGTGGGTAAACGACGTTTATGTGGGTGACCGCAAGGTCTGCGGCATCCTCTGCGAGAGCGCCATCGAACACGGGCTGACGGAATGGACGGTGGCAGGCATCGGCGTGAACCTTGCGCATCCGAAGGGCGGTTTCCCGCCAGAGATCGCCGACAGGGCAGGTGCACTATACGACGGCGAAGCCCCCGAAGGCTTCGAGGAGCGCTTCGCGGCGGCACTGGCGGCGGAGCTTTTTAAGCTCTATTCCGACGGAAATTTCACCGATGTCAGCGAGTACCGCGAACGCTCGATGCTTATCGGAAGGGAGCTGACCGCCGTGACCGCTCAGGGTGAATATCCCTGCCGCGCAGTCGGTATCGACGACTCGGCGGCGCTGCTCATCGAGCTTCCCGACGGCAGCCGCGGAAG
This sequence comes from Ruminococcus sp. YE71, assembly GCF_900119155.1. Taxonomy (GTDB): domain Bacteria; phylum Bacillota; class Clostridia; order Oscillospirales; family Ruminococcaceae; genus YE71. The sequence goes on from NZ_FPIR01000012.1 coordinate 65,081, forward strand.
GCTCTGTTCGGGCGAGGTCAGCATACGGCTCTGACCCGAACAGACGTTCGGAATTGTATGTTAATTCTTTCTGAATTAATGGCGCAGGGTGTTGAAATCAGAGGGGTTGTATGGTATAATCTTCTATATATACATTTTTGAAAATGAGTTAGGAACGGATAAGAAATAATGAAAAAATGGATAGTAAACAAGCCCGATGAAGCCCTCGTCAGAGACTTCGCAAAACGGTGCGACCTCAGCCCGCTGGCACTCAGACTGCTGACGGCGAGGGGGTTCTGCGATTTTCAGCAGGTCGCGGATTTTTTCAGCACCGACGGTCTTGAAGACCCTTTCATCATCGCGGATATGAAAAAGGCTGCCGACACCGTCAACGAGTACATAGATTCCTACAGGAAGATATGCATCTACGGCGACTACGACTGCGACGGCATTACTTCGACGGCTATACTTTACAGCTATCTGCTCAGCATGGGCGCGAACGTTACCTGCTTTATCAACGAACGTGCCGACGGCTACGGTATGTGCATCGACAATATCCGCAAGCTGCACGATGACGGCGTTGAACTCATCGTGACGGTGGATAACGGCATCTCCTGCGTTGAGGAAGCGGAGGAGATATACGCTCTCGGCATGAAGCTGGTTATCACCGACCACCATCAGCCGCCCGAGACACTGCCGAGGTGCGAAGCCTGCGTAGACCCCCACCGTCAGGACTGTCCGTCCACCTACAAAGACCTTGCGGGCGTTGGAGTCGCGCTGAAACTCTGCGCAGCCCTCGACGGCGGCGATTATGAAGCGATAATCGAACAGTATTCGGATATATGCGCCATCGGAACGGTCGCTGACCTGGTGCCGCTGACGGGCGAGAACAGGGTCCTTGTGCGCAAGGGTCTTTTGTATCTTGCGAATACCGAGAACCACGCGCTATCCGAGCTCATCGAACGCTCGGGGACAAAGCGCGACAAGATAAATTCGGGGATGCTCGGCTTTCAGATAGGGCCGAGGATAAACGCGGCGGGACGTTTCGCGTCGCCGATGATAGCCCTGAACGCTCTGCTGTCGGAGGACCCCGACGAATCGGCAGAGCTCGTTGAACAGCTGGTGAGCCTGAACGAACAGCGCAGGCAGACCGAAGCCGAGATATACGCCGAGATATGCAGCACCATCGACTCGCAGCCCGAACTGCTCGACAGCAGGGTGCTGATAATAACGGGAAAGAACTGGCATCACGGCGTTATCGGTATCGTGTCGTCGAGGGTGCTGGAGCGCTACGGAAAGCCGAACGTCATCCTGTCCGTGGACGACGAGGGCAACGCAAGGGGCAGCGCGAGAAGCCTCAAGGGCTTCAATATCCACAGCTGCTTCACCTACGCGCACGCGGTGCTGGAAAAGTACGGCGGCCACGAATGCGCAGGCGGTCTCTCGCTCAAGGAAGAGGATATTCCCGAGTTCAGACGGCTGGTGGCGGAGTACGCTTCGCAGGTGAAGCAGATGCCATGTGCGCTGACCGAGTGCGATATGGTGCTGGGCAGGGAGGATATGAACATCGAAGCCATACGCTCCCTTGACGCGTTGCAGCCCTTCGGCGTCGGCAATCCCGCGCCCGTGTTCCTGCTGCCCGACTGCACCGTGAACGCGGTCTATCCGCTGTCGGGAGGAAAGCACACGAAGCTCATGATAACCTATCAGGGCGTCAGGGCGGAAGCGCTGATATTCTCGAAGCCCCCCGACGAGCTTTTCTGCTCGCAGGGTGCGCACGTCGATATCGCGGCGAGCGTGGAGGTCAACGAGTTCGGCGGCAGGGAAACGCTGTCGGTCAAGGTCAAGGACATCATTCCACACGGGATGGACACAAACAGATACATCGCTGCAAAGGACTGCTGCGAACAGCTCATGAGCGGGGCAAAGTTTCCTCAGAACTTGCTCCGGAGGATGATACCGCAGAGAAACGATATGGCAGTTGTGTACAAGCAGCTGACGGGTCTCGGCGAGATGAATATAGACGACCTCTTTATGAGGATGAATTCTCCGCAGATAAATTACTGTAAGCTGAAACTGACGGTGAACGTATTCTGCGAAGCGGGACTGGCGGAGTTCTCTCCGTCGTCGGGAAAGATAAAACTGCTGCCTGTCAAGGGAAAGGCAGACTTGCAGCAGACGAGGACGATGAGGTATCTCGGAAGCCTTCTCGAAGAGAACGGCTGATGAGTTATGAATAAAGGCATATAAGAAGTAGGATAGGAAAAGTACGGTCAACAGCTCTGACGGGGGAGCGCGCGCCTCATGCGGCTTTCGTCGGGCTTTGAAAAGGAGGGTTTGTTTTTATGGAGGAAAAGGGTAAGGAAAAAAACGTTTCGGCTGAAAAGACGGTCACACCGCCGCTTGTGCCGCAGACTATCCCAGAAAAGGATGTCGAGAACGACTATCTTGCGGGCACGGACGAGATAATCACGTTCGACGCTCTGCTGAGAAAGATACTCGACAGCGAAAAGCAGTACGATCTCGATAAGATCGTCAAGGCATATGAGCTTGCCGAACACTATCATCACGATCAGAAGCGTGAGAGCGGCGAGCCGTATATCACTCATCCCCTTTCGGTAGCGTATATCCTGCTGGAGCTCGGCATGGATACCGATACCGTCTGTGCCGCCCTGCTGCACGATGTGGTCGAGGATACCGACTGCACCCTCGACGAGCTGAAAAAACAGTTCGGCAGCGATGTGGCTATGCTCGTGAACGGCGTTACAAAGCTGGGAAAGGTCGAGATCTTTACCAAGGAAGAGCAGAAGGCGGAGAACATCCGCAAGATACTCATCTCCATGAGCGAGGACATCAGAGTCATCATCATCAAGCTCTCCGACCGTCTCCATAATATGCGCACCCTCAAATACTGCCGCGAGGAAAAGCGCCGCACAATCGCGCACGAGACGATGAACATCTACGCGCCGATAGCCCGAAGGCTCGGTATCAGCTCCATCAAGGACGAGATGGAGGATCTGGCGTTCTTCTACCTCGACCCCTACGCTTACATGGAGATCGAGGAGCAGATGAAGCTCCGCCGCGCCGACCGCGAACTTCTGGTGGAGACCATAAAGACCAAGATACACGACCGCCTAGAACGTGAGAACTTCACACCCATGCCGCAGATCGACGGAAGAGTCAAGTCCACCTACGGCATCTACAAAAAGACCTACAAGGAGGGCAAGGACATCGATCAGGTCTATGATCGCTACGCTGTCCGCATCATCGTGAACACGATCCCCGAGTGCTACAACGTCCTCGGTATCATCCACGATATGTTCCGCCCGATACCCAACCGCTTCAAGGACTATATCTCCACGCCGAAGCCGAACCTCTACCAGTCGCTGCACACCACAGTCATCGGACGCGAGGGCGTGCCCTTCGAGGTTCAGATCAGGACGTGGGAGATGCACCGCATGGCTGAATACGGCATCGCGGCGCACTGGAAGTACAAGGAAGGCATAAAGACCAACTCCAAGGACGACAACCGCATCGCATGGGTCAGACAGATCATCGAGTCGCAGCAGGAGTCCAACGACGTCGAGGAGATCGTCAGGGCGATCAAGAACGACCTCGCTCCCGAGGATGTCTTCGCATTCACCCCGAAGGGCGACATGATAACCCTTCCCGTCGGCGCGACGGTCATCGACTTCGCATATGCTATCCACACGCAGGTGGGACACAAGATGTGCGGAGCAAGGGCTGACAAGAAGATGGTCAGCTACGACTACCAGATCAAGACGGGCGAGATCATCGAGATCATCACCACGAATGTTGAGGGCCACGGCCCTTCGAGAAGCTGGCTGAACATCGCAAAGACCAACGAAGCCAAGTCCAAGATACGCTCCTGGTTCAAGAAGGAACGCCGCGAGGAGAACATCTTCGAGGGCAAGAACGCTCTTGAACGCGAGTTCAGAAAGCACGGCATCAGAGTTTCCGAGGAGGAGCTGGACGACTTCCTCAAGCTCGATATGAAGCGCCACAACTGCGACAATCTTGAGGACTTCTTCGCGGCGATAGGCTACGGCGGAGTCCAGCTGTCGAAGGTGATGCAGCGCCTTAAACTCGAATACGTAAAGCGCTGCGAGGAAAAGCCCGAGGTCACTCAGGAAGACATCAAGCCGAAGATGGTGAAGAGCAAGTCGGGCGTTATCGTGGACGGTATCGACGACTGCGTCGTGAAGTTTGCTCAGTGCTGCAATCCGCTGCCGGGGGACGAGATAATCGGTTTCATCACCCGCGGTCACGGCGTCTCGGTACACAAGACCGACTGTACCAACTACCTCAGCCAGTCGGCTGACCCCGAACAGGCGAAGAGGTGGATACCCGTCCGCTGGGTGGAGATGAAGTCGGAATCCACCTACTTCAAGACCACTCTCGACATCATCGCGGTGGACAGGATAGGTCTGCTGGCTGACGTTTCGTCGGCACTTGCGATGATAAACATATACATCTACGAATCGAGCTCCCGCGAGCTGAAAAACGGCAACGCCATCCTGTCTATCACCATTAGCGTAGCAGGCATGGAACAGCTGAACAACGTCATCAACAAGCTCAAGAAGATAACTAACGTTATCTCGGTAGAGAGAAGCGGAAAATAAAGATCGCACAGGACTGTCTCTGACGGGCAGTCCTGTTTTTGGAATGGACGTTTGAACACGACCGATACCAAAGGAGGAATTTACATGGAACTTATAAAGCTCGACCCGCTCAGCGTCTGCGATACGAACAGCTACATAGTCGCTGCCGAATCGGGCAGCTGCGTGCTCATCGACGCGCCTGCCGATGCGGACTATATCTATAACGAGATCACAAAGCGCCATCTTGTGCTGAAAAAGATACTGCTCACTCACGGACATTTCGACCATGTGGGAGCGGTGGCTGACCTCGTTGACAAGACGGGCTGCGAGGTCTATATTCACGAAGCCGACTACGCAAAGCTCGCACTGGGCGACGAGATGCTGGGCGAGTATTTCAGGGTGCGCGGATGTCGCACTTACGGTATGGCGGAGACTGTGGCTGACGGCGACATCATCAAGCTCGATGAGCTGGAGTTCGATGTCGTGCATACTCCGGGGCACACCAGCGGTTCGGTATGCTACATCATTGGGGACGTGATGTTCTCGGGAGATACCCTCTTCTGCCGCAGCGTAGGCAGGACGGATCTGCCCGACGGCGACCCGAAAAAGCTCATGCAGTCGCTGAAAGTAATATGGGATCTGGGCGGCAATCTCAGGATACTCCCGGGTCACATGGACGAGACTTCCCTTGACGCCGAGCGCGTCTGCAATATCTATCTGAAACAGGCAGGTCGCTGATATGCAGCTGATATACATCGGTAATCGGTTCAAGTACCAGACGGAAGCTGTGATGAAGCTGTTCCTGCCCGCGCAGAAGTTCAGCTTTGTGTACATGACGCCCGAAGAACAGAAAAACGGTCTGACGATACCAGCCGAGGACGAGATGGCGGAGTTCTGCCTGTCTTCCGACGGTGACGGCATAACGGTCAGCGTCAATGTGAGATATGACGGCAGGACAGAGCGTGAGAGCGTGACGCTGCCCCTCGGTTCGGACGACGAGGTCTGCGAGTTCGTCATGAGCAAGCTGCTCTATCTCTGCATGAGCAGGCTGACGGGCATCACATCCGAGTGGGGGATCCTCACTGGGGTGCGGCCCGTCAAGCAGGTTCACCGCGCCATGAAGTCGGGGCTCGACAGGGAAGGCGCCATAAAGCTGTTGAAGGAGAAGTTCCTCGTGAGCGACAGCAAGTGCGCCATCGCCTGCGACACCGCCGAGGTGCAGAAACCCATCCTCTCGCGCCTTGAAAAGAGCGGCGGCAAGACCTTCGGGCTGTATGTCTCGATACCCTTCTGCCCGACGAGGTGCAGCTACTGTTCGTTCATTTCACAGTCGGCGCAGGGTCAGTCGGTCAAGCGGCTGATACCTCCATACATCGAGAATCTCTGCGACGAGATACGCCGCACGGGGGAGATAACCGCGTCCCTCGGGATGCTGCCTGATACCGTCTACTTCGGCGGCGGCACTCCCACCACCCTTTCGGCAGAACAGCTGGCGAGGATAATGCGTACGGTCGCCGAGAGCTTCGATCTGTCCCTCGTTACCGAGTACACCATCGAGGCGGGCAGACCTGACACTGTGACGGCGGAAAAACTCGCGGCGATAAAGGAAAACGGCTGCACGCGCATCTCGGTTAATCCGCAGACGCTCAACGACGACGTTCTGCGAGCCATCGGAAGAAGCCACACCGCACAGCAGTTCTTCGACAGCTTCGAGCTTGCAAGAAAGTCGGGATTCACCTCGATAAACACCGACATAATCGCGGGTCTGCCCACCGATACTCCCGAGAGCTTCAGAGCCACCATCGACGGGCTCATCCGCCTGTCGCCCGAGAGCATCACGGTACACACGCTGTCCATCAAGCGCTCCTCGAACCTCAACAGCTCGGACGAGAAGCAGACCTTCATGAAGAGCCCTGCTTCCTTCATGGTAGACCACGCCACCGAGCGGCTTTACGAATCGGGCTACAAGCCCTACTATATGTACCGTCAGAAGAACATGATAGACAACCTCGAAAACATCGGCTGGGTGAAGCCGGGGCACGAGAGCCTGTACAACATCTACATCATGGAAGAGGTGCAGACGATAATCGCGGTGGGCGCGGCGGCTTCGACAAAGCTGGTCGATACCGCAGGCGGACGCATGGAGCGCATCTTCAATTTCAAGTACCCCGTGGATTACAACAGCCGTTTCGGGACGGTCATAAAACGCAAGGAAGAGATAAAGGATTTCTATGCTCAGAAAAAATGATATCATACCCCTCACGATAGATTCGGTCACGAGCGAGGGAAACGGCGTCGGCAGACACGAGGGCATGGCGGTGTTCGTGCCCGACACCTGCACGGGCGACAGGATAGACTGCCGCATAGTCAAGACAGCGAAAAGCTACTGCTACGGCAAGGTCGAACGCCTGACCGAGCCGTCGGGATACCGCTGCGACAGCGGATGCGCGGTATACGGAAAATGCGGCGGATGCTGTCTGCGTCACATGACCTACGAGCGCGAGCTGACCGAAAAGCAGCGCTTCGTCGCGGACGCCTTCACGCGGATAGGAAAGCTGACCCCCGAATTCCTGCCCATCATCGGTTCGGAGCGCACCGAGCGCTACCGCAACAAGGCACAGCTGCCCGTTTCGCAGGACGCGGACGGAAGACTGTTCATCGGTTTTTTCGCGCGGCGTTCTCACCGCGTGATCGAGCAGACCGACTGCGCTCTGCTGCCCGAGGTCTTTATCGAAATAGCGGAAGGTCTGCTGAGTTTCTGCACCGAACAGGGCGTTTCGGCTTATGACGAGCTGACGGGCGAGGGCTGTCTGCGGCACATTTTCCTGCGCAGGGGCGTTCACAGCGGCGAGATAATGGCGGCGGCGGTCGTGACCTCTGCCGACTGCGAGGAGCTTTTCAGACGGGCGGCATTCCTGCTGACCGAGCGTTTTCCGCAGATAAAGTCGTTTCAGCTCAACATCAACCCCGACCGCACAAATGTGATACTCGGCGAGCGTTCGCTGCTGCTGACGGGCAGGGAAGTCATCTACGACGAGATGTGCGGCTGCAAGGTCAGCATCTCACTCCACTCCTTCTACCAGATAAACACCGTGCAGGCGGAACGCGCCTACAGGCTCGCGGCGGAGCTTGCCGATCTCGGCGCAGACGACACCCTGCTCGACCTCTACTGCGGCGCGGGCACGATAGGGCTTTCGATGGCAAGCCGTGTGAAGAAGCTCATCGGCGTGGAGATAGTTCCTCAGGCGATAGACAACGCGCGGGAGAACGCCCGTCTCAACGGCGCTGACAACACCGAGTTCATCTGTTCCGACGCAGGCAGGGCGGCGAAGCTGCTCTACGACCGCGGCGAGCGTCCCGATGTGATAATCGCAGACCCTGCCCGAAAAGGCTGTACCCCCGACACCCTCGCGGTGATGGCGGACATGAAGCCGACGCGCATTGTTATGATATCCTGCAATCCGTCCACAGCCGCCCGCGACTGCGCCGAGCTGGAGCGTCTCGGCTACAGGACAGTGAGCGTTCGGGCGGTGGATTTCTTCCCGAGGACACAGCACGTCGAGTGCGTAGCCCTTCTCGAAAGAAAATGACCGACAAAAAAAGAACCCCTTTGCAGACTGCAAAGGGGTTCTTTGTTGTATACCTGTGTTTATCAGAGCTCGATAACTGCGGAAGTGCCCGAAGTGATCTTTACCGACTTGTCGGTGTTGGAAACTCTGACGGTGAAGCTCTTGCCTGTCTCGGTGAAGGACAGCTCGATCTTCGAGCCCTTGCGAGCCGCGGTGATCTCGAATACCTTGTTTGCTTCGATGTCGTAGACGCTTGCGGATGCCGACTTGCCGTCCTCAAGCTCGTAGATGACGATCTCGGAATTGTCCAGATAATCGTACTCTATGTCCTTCTTGAAGTCGCCGTAGACGATCATGCTGTTTGGCTTAGCAAGTGCGGGCATTTCAAGGTAGTTGCACTTGTGGTTGTACCACTTGCCGCCTTCGAGCACCTTGCCTGTGATGATGTCAGTCCATCTGCCCTCGGGAACGTAATAGAGCGCCATGCTCTCGTCGTTGAGGATAGGAGCCGCGAGAATGTTGTCGCCGAACATATACTGACGGTCGAGGGTCAGGCAGGTCGGGTCGTTCGCGTAGTCGATGACCATCGCTCTCATGACAGGCACGCCTGTCTCGTGAGTCTTGATAGCCTGCGCCCAGATGTAAGGCATCAGTCTGCCCTTTAAGTTCGCGAAGAATTTCAGGGTGTTGCTGCATGAATCGGGAGCCTTGCTGTCGTCGTCGAACAGCCACGGCACTCTGTAGCTCTGGTTGCCGTGCAGACGGCTGTGGGAGCTGAACATACCGAACGCAGCCCATCTCTTGTAGATGTCAGCGGTGGCAGTAGCCTCAAAGCCAGCCATATCGTGGGAAGTGTAGCCGAAGCCCGAGATGCACAGCGACAGACAGCCGCGTACTACCTCAGCCATCGAGTTGTAGTTGCCCGAGCAGTCGCCGCCCCAGTGAACGGGGAACTTCTGACCGCCTGCGGTCGCCGAGCGTGCGAACAGGCAGGCCTTGTTCTCGCCGTAGTAATCCTTCAGAACGTTGAACACGCACTCGTTGTAGAGGTAGGTGTAGAAGTTGTGCATCTTGATGGGGTCGCTGCCGTCGAAGTAGACGATATCCTTAGTCGGTATCCTCTCGCCGAAGTCGGTCTTGAAGGTGTCAACGCCCATCTCGCAGAGAGCGCGGAGCTTTCCTGCGTACCACTTGCAGGCTTCGGGGTTGGTGAAGTCAACGATCGCCATACCGGGCTGCCACTCGTCGCACTGGAACACGCTTCCGTCGGGACGCTTGATGAAGTAGCCGCCTGCCATGCCCTCGTCAAACAGCTTGCTGCGCTGACCGATGTAGGGGTTGATCCACACGCAGGTGTGCAGACCCTTTTCTTCGTGCAGACGCTTGAGCATTGCGGGGGGATCGGGGAACTGGGTGGTGTCCCACTCAAAGTTGCACCACTCGAACTCCTTCATCCAGAAGCAGTCGAAGTGGAACACCTGAAGCGGGATGTCACGCTCGACCATGCCGTCGATGAAGCTGTTGATGGTGTCCTCGTCGTAAGAGGTGGTGAACGAAGTTGTCAGCCACAGACCGAAGGAGAATGCGGGGGGAAGGCTCGGCTTTCCTGTGAGGGTGGTGTAGCCTTCGAGCGCCTGAGCGACAGTCTCGCCGCCGAACACGAAGTATTCAAGGTTCTCGCCCGGAACGGTGATGGACATCTTGGAAACGGTGTCCGAGCATACCTCGTAGCTCACCTTGTCGGTGCTGTTTACGAACATGCCGTAGCCCCTCGAAGATACATAGAAGGGTATGGACTTGTAGCTCTGGTCGGAGCAGGTGCCGCCGTCGGCGTTCCAGATCTCGACGTTCTGACCGTTCTTGGTGAAGGTGGTGAACTTCTCGCCGAAGCCGTAGAAGTACTCGCCGACGGTAGTGTCGAGCTGTTCGCGGATGTAGGTGCGGTGAGCGTCGGCAGGGTAGCTCCAGAAGCTGTCGTCAGCCTGAGTGTGCAGTCTTGCCTCGGCCTTGAACGCGCTCTCCATGATAACGCCCGTCGAACGCCAGCCGCCGCTGGTCAGCTTTTTGTCCTTATAGAAGTAGGTGAAGCTCCAGTTCTCACGGGAGAGAACGAGCTTGGTGTCGCCCGAGATGAGCACAGCCTGCTTGTCGTCTATCTCGACAGTCGGCTTGAAGCTGCCCTCGTTCAGAACGAAGTGCGGGCCGTGGTCAGCGTAGCCCTTGTGGTGGGTGATGCTCACCTTTATGCAGTTCTCCTGAGTGGAAGTGTATCTGATCTCAAGGTTCGCGCCGCCGAGGGTCATCGCACGGTTGTAGATGACCGAAGGGGTAGCCACAACGAGGAAACCGTTCTCGATGGGGTGTACCTCGTAAGCCTGATTGGCGTAGTTGACCTCGTAGCCGCGCTGGTTGAGCCAGAATCCGTCAGCAAATTTCATAAGCCATTGACCTCCTGTATGTTAAGATATTAAAATTTTAGCGGAAGATACTTACCGCACATGAAAGAGCGCGGTTATACCTATTATATTTATTTTAACCCAACACGCCAAAAAATGCAATATTAAAATAGTAATTTTCTGCATGATATTGATTTTTTGACGAAAAAACAAGTAAACTTTTTGTTAATGTGTCAAATACGTATATGAAAATTTTAACTGAAACGTTTGAGTTGTCATCCGACGGAGAGATATTCCTCGGTAAATTACGCACAGGGGCATACGGGGCGCCCGTGCTGTCCGCTGTCCCGACCGCTTCCGCCGCCGCATTTCGCAGAATGATAACGTTGTCATCTTTTTAAGGTTGACAAATTCATAGTGCGGTGGTATAATTAAGGCAACACCGCGCAACCATTGTGCGGTATTGCCTTAAAGAAATACATTTGAGGAAAGGAAAGTGTATGAAAAAATGAATACCAACACAAGCAAAAATCTCAGGCTGCGGCTTCTGGTCGTAAGCGGATTTCTCGCGGCTTTCGTGACCGTTTCCACAATGGTCATCCGCATTCCCACCCCGACCAAGGGCTACATCAACCTCGGCGACTGTTTCGTGAACATCTCGGCATGGCTGCTGGGACCCGTTTACGGTGCGGCTGCTGCGGGAATCGGTTCGGCGCTTGCCGACATCATCTCGGGCTACACGGTCTACGCAGGCGCGACTCTTATCATAAAGGCGCTGATGGCTGTGGCATCGGCGGTACTCTATACGAAGATAAGCCGAAAGCTGAACAGCTTCCCGTCGAGGATAATCGCTGCCGTCGCCGCCGAGATTATCATGGTCGCAGGCTACGCTTTGTTCGAGGGTATCCTGTACGGTTCGGCGGCTGCCGCGCTGACAGGCGTGCCTTCAAACATCGTGCAGGGCATAGGCGGAGTCATCACCTCGGTAGTCCTGTTTGAAGCGGTCGTGAGCCGCGTCCCCGCCGTGAAGCGATTCACAGGCATAAACAAATAATCAAAAGACCGAAGTTTCAACTGAGACTTCGGTCTTTTTTCTTCTTACAGGGAGTTAGTGCGGGTTTTACTGGGGGAAACCCGCCTTAGCTTCGCACGGCTAGAAGAAAGGTTCTCCCCTTGCCGTGCGAAGCTAAGGCGGCCCCCATTCCAAAGACTTTTAATATGTCGTCTGATGGATGAGGTCGGGAAGATAGGCTCTCTCCGCTTCAAAGGACGTGTTATGTAGGCAGGGGCTTGCATCCTCCGCTTTTTGAGCGATAACACCAAATAAAGCGTAGACCACCATTGAACGTCTTTTTGGCAAGGGACGCACGATCGAAGAGAAGAACGTCACTCTTCCCGTTCAGCACAAAGCAAAGAAGTAACGCCAAAAGCCAAAAAGTAATAAAAGTTTTAGGAAAGGGGTTTGGGGGATAACCCTTTTTCAAAAGGGTTTCCCCCAAGAAACACCCAAGGGGCTTGGATTACTGTTTTTTGAGCTTTTCCCCGACGCGTTTGTTGAGGAGTTCGTCGAGTTTGTCTCCGTCACGGAGCCAGGCTGTTCTGGGTTCGAGGGGGTCGGCGCTTCGGCAGACCGCTCTGTAGTCGCAGTAGGTGCAGGGCAGCTGACCCTTTTCGGGGTCGCCGTCGTTGTCTGTGAAGGTGCGTATCGGGTCGGCTTTGATGTCGCCGTTTTTGAGGTGAGTCGCCATTTCCGCCGCCTTTTCCAGCGCGAACTCTTCCATCGCGATGAGCTTTTCCACGGGGACTGGCTGAACGGAAGTCTTGGTCGGGTTGCCGTCCTTCGCGCTCAGCTTGAAGATGGTGTAAACGCCGCCGCTGTCCGTGTTCATGGCTTTGAGCACCTCGCCGCCCACCATGATGCCGTCGGGCTTGTAGGTCTTGGCGCGGGTCTCGCGAAGCAGCTCGTTAAGGCTCTCGGGGGAGTCCTTGATGGGGTCGGTCTTGTCGGGGGTGAGTGACGGTGCGACGCTTTTGACGTGGGAGTACATGATGCCCGCGGGCAGCTTTTCGCCCCTGCCGATGTCCGAGCAGCCCGTCGTGACCGCCAGCAGGTAGATCAGCATTTGCAGGTCGAGCCCGTGATACACCTCCGAAAGCTTGAACTTCTGCGCTCCCGTCTTGTAGTCGATTATCCTTATCCACGCCGCTTCCTCGGTCTGGAACAGGTCAACGCGGTCGATGCAGCCCACCAGCTTCATGATAGTGTCCTCGTCAACGGGCAGGCTTATCATCGGCTCGCCGCTGCCGTCGGCAAGGCTGAACTCGAATGCCGCAGGCAGGAATCCCGAGCTTTTCAGCTCCTCGCGGAAGTTCACCGCCATGTTCTTTATCGAGCGTTTTATCGCCGCCACCGAGAGCCCGAAGCCCTTCGTCTTGCCGAAATCGCCGCCCATCTCCTCGTCGATGAACCTGTCGGTGCATTCGCTTATGATGGCGAGCAGTTCATCGTCGGTGCGGGTGATGAAGTCGGTGTCGTAGACTCGCCTGCCGTTTTCCTCGCGGCTCATGACTATCTCAAGGCACTTGTGGGCGATGCTGCCGATGTAGCGCTTGTCCACGTCCACCTTTTCGGGCAGCGACATCCTCAGTCCGTACTTGCAGAAGTAGGAGAAGGGGCACTTGTAGTAGGTGTTTATCTTCGTAGCCGAGAGCCGCAGATCCTTGTCGGGACAGAAAAGCTCTGCCGCGGTCTTTTTGCCGAGCTTGTCGTCGGGGGCTTTCGCGGCTTCCTCGACGGCTGCAAGCCTGTCGCGGTAGATGGGGTCTTTCATCAGCGCTTCCCGTATCGAAGCCGACTCCGCGGTCTTGTCGCGGCAGTGTTCGAGGTATGTGCTGAAAGCGGTCTTGTAGGAGGTGCAGAAGAACATCAACGGCAGGTCGCAGATGCGCAGCGTTTCGAGCTCCTCAAAAATGTCCTTCAGCGTGTGGGTCAGAGAGGAAGGAAGTGCTGCGTCGCCCTTGCGGTCGAAGTCGCTGTAGGTCACGAACAGCCGTTCGCTCGGCAGCGTCACCGCCGAGTAGAGCCCGAGACGTATCTTGTCTATCTGCACATTCGGCGACATTTCGAGGGTGATGCCCTGCTTTTCGAGGATGCCGAGGTCTTTCTCACCCAGCAGACCCTCGGATTTGACTTCGGGAGGGAACACGCCCTCATTCGCGTGCATGATGAACAGCACCTTCACGTCCGACATGACCGAATGGTCAGCCGACCCGACGCGCAGACAGTTCGTCACCTGCGGAGGATTCGCGAGCTTTATCGAGTCGAGCATGAGTGTGATGAGCTCGGTGAACTCGGTGAGGGTCATCTTCTGCCCCGACATATCGCGGTAGATGCTTTTTATCGCCTCGGTCATGCCCGTCCACACCTGCTTGAAGGTGCGCACCGTTTCAAGGTCGGTGCTGCTGCCCTCGGGCACCCTTTGCAGGCGCGAGTATATCTGCTTCGACATCTCAAGCTCGTCCAGCAGCTCATAAAGCGCCTTGCATATCCCGTCGGCAGTGGTGTTCTTCACCGCCTTTCGGAACTTTTCCAGTGGCGCGATAACGCGCTCTCTCGTCTCGTCGATACGCTTTTTGAAGTAGCCGCCGTCACCGCGCTCGAATGAGTTTTTCCACATATCCCCCTCGATGCCCCAGGTAATGCAGTATTCCTCAATGTCGAGGGCGTCGTAGTAGAGGAACATGGACAGCGGCGATTTTATCAGCCGAAGCACCTTCTCGGTGCGGTAAGTCCTGCCCGAACAGGCGTCGAGGATGCTCATGAGGTAGCGCCCGGGTATCGACCGAAGAGCGGTCTTCGGCATATCCACAAAGCAGGGTATATCGTACTTCGAGCAGGCTGAGGAAAGTATCCTCGCGTCCTCTTCCAGGGAGCCGCAGAACACTGCGATGTCGCTGTAGTCCAGCCCGAGCTTTTCGTCCCTGACCAGCTCTGTTATCTTCGCACAGATGTAGTCGCACTCCTCGTAGATGTCCGAAGCCGCCGCCACGGTGACGAGACCTTCATGTGCGGCTTTCGGCGTGCCGTACCCGAAATAGCCGCAGTTGATGTGTCTGAGGGGTTCGGTCTGTGCCACGTCGCCGACGGGCGTGAGGGTGACATCGCGGTTGCATTCCTGAGAGATGCGGCGGATGTTTTCGATGGTGCGCATCGTGTCGCGGAAGGGGTCGGCGGAGTCCTTCACCTCGTCGTACAGGAGCGAGAATGTCACCGAAGCCGCGTTGCGGATGATGCTCCGCACAAGCTCCAGCTCGTCCCGCGAAAAGCTCGCGAAGGCGTAGAAAAACACCTGCTTGCCGCCGAAGAGATTGTTTTCGCGCACAAGTTCCGCCGCATAAGCCGTCTCGGACACCGAGTCCCTCAGTTCCATCTCCGCAAGCTCCTGCCTGTAGGCTTCGAGCACCGCCGCCGAATCACGCAGCCGCAGCGACGCCGAGCCGCCCGTTTCCGCAGCCGCCCTCAGTGCCGCCGCGTCCGCGCCCGAGCGTGTTAGCTGCTCCGACAGCTTTATGCAGTCGCTTACGAACTTCGGCCTCATCAGCGACCGCGCAAAAACGCTCATCCCGCTGCTGTCGGCTCTCAGCTTCGACTGCGCACGGTACATGGCGATGAGCTTCGAGTTGCTGTTTGCGGGCGCAAGTCCGCTGCTGCCGTACTCTCTGCCTATCTTCTCGCCGAGAGCAGTGATGCCTGCGGTCTCGATGCTGTTGAAGCTCTTCGCTCCGAGCAGGTCGTACAGCTGCCTGTCTGCCTCGAATGAGAACTGGTCGGGCACGATGACGATGACGTCCCCGCCGCCGACAGCTTCACGTATCCTATCGAAAAGCAACTCATCGCGCCTGCTGTGAGCGCGTCCTGTGATTATCTCGGGCATGGTATTTCCTCCAAAAACATCGCCGCCACAAGTGACGGCGCAAAAGTCGTATTATCGCTGAGTGGGTGGTTAACGCTTGGTGTGTGCAGGACTTACCGGGGGAAACCTTTCTGAAGAAAGGTTCTCCCCCGGACCCCCTTCCAAAGACTTTTAATATTTTTTTGGCAAGGGGTATCGTTCTTCCAAAAAAAGTACAAATTTGGAAGTTCGCAGTTCTTTTCTAAAAAAGTATACCCCTTGCCAAAAAACATCAGAAGTTTTAGGAAAGGGGTTTGGGGAAGAACCCTTTTTCAAAAGGGTTTTCCCCAATAATTTCTGCACTCATTAAGCGGTAAACCACCCGCTCGGCGGTATACGGTTATTCTAACGGTTCAAAGTCTGATGCGGGGTGTTTGCAGAGCGGGCAGATGAAATCTTCGGGCAGGGTGTCGCCCTCATAGATGTAGCCGCATATCTTGCAGACGAAGCCTTTTTTCTTTGCTGCCTGGGGTTTCGGCTTGACGTTCGCGTGGTAGTATGCGTAGGTCATCGACGGTTTATTGTTAAGCACGGACGCATCTGTCAGCTCGCAGATGTACAGACCGTGGCTGCCCATATCGATATAGTCTGTCACTTTGAGCGAGATGAACGCATTGATGAACTTTGTGAGTAATGCTGCGCCGTTGCCCGTGTGGAAGACCTGTTCGCCCTCAAACTTGTTCACGTCTCTGCCGCTCTGGAAGCCGAACTGTTTGAACAGGTCAAACGGCGCGTCCTCTGTGAGGCAGTTGACGTTCATGAAGCCTGTCTTTTTAACGATATCGTGTGTGTAATTCGCCTTGTTTATCGCGACTGCGAGCCTGTCTGGGGACGACGCCACCTGCGAAACGGTGTTGCATATCATGCCGTTGTCGCGGCTGCCGTCGTTTGAGGTGATGACGTAAAGTCCGTAGCCTAACTTGAACAAAGCGGTGGGGTCATACTGTGACATAATCCTGCCCTCCTTTTCGGGGGATAAATCGATGTTCGCACCATCGGACGGAAGCTGCTGACAGCGTTCCTTCTAATTGGTCAGCTCCTCCGCCAGTGCTTCTATCTGCGCTTCGGAAGCCGCGTCGAGCGCGGAATTCACGGTGACGGTAGTCTCGGTGAAGGTGATGTTCTTGCTCTTCTCGAACTTCGCCTTGATAATCTTTGCCGCCATAGGCGCCCATGTGCCGTTCTCGATGATGCCGATGGTGCGGTTCTGATAGCCGCGCTCGGTCAGGTCGTTGATGAACTCGCGCATGAACGGGAAAATATCTGCGTTGTAGGTGGTGGTAGCGAGTACCAGCTTGCCGTATCTGAAAGCGTCCTCGACCGACTCAGCCATATCCTCTCTTGCGAGGTCGGCGATAGCGACCTTCGGGCAGCCCTTTTCTTCGAGCTTTTCTTTCAGCAGTTCGGCAGCCTTCTTGGTGTTGCCGTAAACGGAAGTGTAGGCGATGAACAGACCCTCGCTCTCAACTCCGTAGCCCGACCAGGTGTTGTACAGATTCAGATAATAGTCCAGATTTTCAGACAGTACAGGACCGTGCAGAGGGCAGATGGTCTGAATGTCGAGAGCCGCCGCCTTCTTGAGCAGAGCCTGTACCTGAGCGCCGTACTTGCCAACGATGCCGAAGTAGTAGCGTCTTGCCTCGCAAGCCCAGTCCTCCTCAACGTCCAGAGCGCCGAACTTTCCGAAGGCGTCTGCCGAGAAGAACACCTTTGCGGTGCTGTCGTAGGTCATCATGACCTCGGGCCAGTGTACCATGGGCGCGAACACGAATTTAAGCTCGTGACTGCCGAGCGAAAGAGTCTCGCCGTCCTTAACGACCACCTGTCTGTCTGCAAAATCGGTGCCGAAGAATCTCTTCATCATCGTGAAGGTCTTTGCGTTGCCGACGATCTTTGCGTCGGGGAATTCCTCGGCGAATCTGCCGATGTTCGCGCTGTGGTCGGGCTCCATATGCTGAACGATGAGAAAATCGGGTGCGGAACCGCCGAGCACCGCCTTGATGTTCGCGATCCATTCGTCACCGAAGTTCCTGTCCACCGAGTCCATGACCGCGGTCTTTTCGTCCTTTATCACATATGAATTGTATGCCATGCCGTTGGGAACGTCGTACAGACCCTCGAAAAGGTCGAGCTGGTGGTCGTTCACGCCGACATAAAAAATATCGTCTCTTATTACCATGATCTTATACCTCCAATTATACAAATTCGATAATAATATTATAACACAAACTTAGTCATTTTGCAATAGGTGCGGCTTAATATAGATACTTTTCACCATATATCCTAACCGTGATTTGTGAATATTCGACAACACAACAGAGCCGTGTGTTTCATTAATTGCCCCAAAATATCTCTGCCGAAAAGCAAAATAGTTATAAAAGATGTTAATTTTCATGGATAACTCTTGTAATTTCACTGATGATGATATATAATAGAAAAGAGTATCATTAAAATGGGAAAGTTATGTAAACAATACGAACAATGAACACAAAAGGAGAGTAATCATGACAAAGGCACAGAGATTTTTCAATTCCATCAAGGATAAGCGCGTGGGCTTCATCGGAACGGGCGTTTCCCACACCGCGCTCATAAGAGTTTTTCTCACAAAAGGCATCAAAGTAGTCATCATGGATAAGAAGGACGAGGATCATTTTCCCGAGGATCTGTATTACGAATTCTCTGCCAAGGGCGTTGAGTTCGCACTCGGCGAGAATTACCTCGACGAGGTGTTCAACTGCGACATCGTGTTCCGCACCCCGGGTATGTACTTCAACAATGCCGTGCTGACAAAGGCACGCGAGGCAGGCGTTGTCGTTACTTCCGAGATGGAAGTGTTCTTCGACCTCTGCCCCTGCAAGATATATGCGGTGACGGGTTCCGACGGCAAGACCACCTCCACCACCCTCATCAGCGAGTTCCTCAAGGCTGAGGGCAGACGCGTTCACCTCGGCGGCAACATCGGCAAGGCACTCCTGCCTATCGTCGAGACCATGAGCGAATCTGACGTTGCGGTAGTCGAGCTTTCCAGCTTCCAGCTGATCTCGATGCGCAAGTCCCCCGACGTTGCGGTCATTACCAATATCTCCCCCAACCACCTCGACGTTCACGGCACTATGGAAGAGTACATCGACTCCAAGTGCAACCTCATCCGTCACCAGAACGCTTTCTCCAAGACGGTGCTGAACGCCGACAACGAGGAGACCATGAAGCTCGCTCCGCTGGTGCGCGGCACTCTCGTGAAGTTCTCACTCTCGGGCAACACACAGCGCGGCGCGTTCCTGCGTGAGGACGGTATGCTCTGCTATACCGACAAGGGCGTTGTGACAGAGATAGTCCACAAGGACGACATCCGCATCCCGGGCATCCACAACGTTGACAACTACCTGACCGCTATCTCGGCGGTATGGGGCGAGGTCTCCATCGAGAGCATCGTGAACACCGCGATCAACTTCGGCGGCGTTGAGCACCGCATCGAGTTCGTGAGAGAGCTTGACGGCGTGAAGTGGTTCAACGACTCCATCGCCACCAGCCCCACAAGAGTCATGGCAGGTCTCAACTCCTTCGATCAGAAGATCATCGTCATCGCGGGCGGATACGACAAGAAGATCCCCTACGAGCCGATGGCTGACCTTGTGAACGAAAAGGTAAAGCTTCTGATACTGCTCGGAGCTACAGGTCCGAAGATAGAAGCCGCAGTCAAGGGTTCATCCCTCTATCCCGACAGCGGACTCAAGATAATCAACGTCAAGACCCTTGAGGAAGCGGTATATCAGGCTTACCGCTTCGCGACTGCGGGCGACATAGTTTCGCTCTCTCCTGCGAGTGCGAGCTTTGATCTTTACAATAACTTCGAGGAGCGCGGCAAGCACTTCAAGCGTCTTGTCAGCGAGCTTTGATAGGATAAAGGACGGTCACATATAAAAATGGAAGAAAAAATGACATGGGCTGAGGTGCTTTACGAGCTGACAACAGCTGACGGAGTTTCGGGCGAGGAAAAGAATATCGCCTGCACCTGCGCGGCTTTGCTTGAAGCCTACGGCAAGCCCTCGATAGATATAAACGGCAACGTGCTTTGTGAGATAGGCGAACATGACAGCAGCAAAAAGACTGTTCTGCTCAACGCGCATATCGACGAGATAGGCATGATAGTTTCATACATCACCGACGACGGTTTCCTGAAGGTCTCAAAGTGCGGCGGCATCGACGACAGAGTCCTGCCTGCTTCACAAGTGACGATATACGGCAGGGAAAAACTGTACGGCGTGGTGACAAGCGTTCCGCCCCATCTCCAGAGTGAGCACGACAAGGTCGCACCTGTCGATGAACTTTACATCGACACTGGTCTTTCGGGCGAGAGGGCGAAGGAGCTCATCTCCCTCGGCGACAGGGTGCTTATCGAGAACGAGCCTGCCGAAATGGGCGAACTCGTGACCTCGAAGGCTCTTGACGACCGCATCTGCGTGCTTGCGGTGCTGATGGCACTCGATAAGCTCGCGGAAAAGCAGTCGGCTTACAATATCAAGGTGCTGTTCTCCGTGGGCGAGGAAGTCGGCGGAAACGGCGCAAAGACAGGCACATTCACTTCCGACGCAGATCTTGCGCTGGTGCTGGACGTCAGCTTCGGCAAGGTTCACGGCGAGAGCGAGGAAGAGGTCGGCGAGATAGGCAAGGGCGCGATGATAGGTATCGCTCCCACCCTTTCGAGAAGGCTCTCCGACTGCCTTACCGACACCGCCGAAGCCGAGGGTCTGCCCTATCAGATAGAAGTGATGGGCGGCAGAACAGGCACGGACGCGGATTCCATAACCATATCGAAGGGCGGCATACCTTCCTGCACCGTGTCGATACCGATAAAATTCATGCACACCCCCGTCGAGGCTGTGAAGCTCTCGGACGTTGAGGATACAGCCGCGCTGGTGGCGGCATTCTGTGAAAGGGGGGCTTTCTGATGGAGCTTATCAAAAGGCTCGAAGAGCTGTGCGTGCTGGACGGCATCTCGGGAGACGAGGGAAAAGTCCGCGACTATATCATTGAGGCTATTAAGGGCAAGTGCGAGTACAGCGTTGACCCTCTCGGAAGCATCATCGCATTCAAAAAGGGCAGACAGACCCCGAAGCACAAGCTGCTTTTCTCGGCGCATATGGATGAGGTAGGTCTGATAGTGACCCACATCTGCTCGGACGGCTCACTGAAATTTGCCGAAGTGGGCGGAGTTGACCCCCGTGTGCTCTTCGGAAAGCGCGTCTACGTGGGAGAGAAGAAGACGCTGGGCGTTATCGCGGGCATCGCGGTACACAACCTCACCAAGGAACAGCGCAGCAAGGCTGCCGACCACAGCGACCTCTGCATCGACATCGGCGTGACATCACGCGAGGAAGCGATGAAGCTGGTGAGACCCGGCGACAGCGTCGTGTTCGATTCGTCGTTCCTGCGCTTCGGCGAGGGACGCGTGAAGTCCAAAGCCATCGACGACAGGGCAGGCTGTGCCATGATGATCGAGATGATAAACTCCGACCTTGAGTACGATACCTGTTTCACCTTCGTGGTGCAGGAAGAGGTCGGACTGCGCGGTGCGACTGCCGCGGCTTACACCGTTGCCCCCGACTTTGCGATAGTGCTCGAATCCACTACCGCCGCAGACATACCATCCTCATCTGGAGAGAAGCGGGTCTGCGAGGTCGGAAAGGGTCCCGTTGTCTCCTACATGGACAGACACACCATCTATGACAGAGAGCTTTACCGTCTCGCGTTCGAGACTGCCGATTCTCTCGGCATACCCTGCCAGACCAAGACTGTGGTCGCAGGCGGCAACGACGCGGGCGCGATACATAAGTCGCGCGGCGGAGTCCGCACGTCGGCAGTTTCTCTGCCTTGCAGATACTTACATTCGCCCTCCTGCGTTATCGCGGAAGAGGACATGACTAACGCATACAAGCTGGTCACAGAGCTGGCGGAACGGATACAAAAGCTATGATATATCAGTTAACGGAAGCCGACAGCTCGCTTTTCGACAGGCTCAAAGCCACCCACTACGGGCGGCGCATAAAATCGCATTTTCTGGCATACGGTATAAATTATGATTTCTCGCGCATATTCGTGATAAGCAGGGATGATGAGCCTGTTGGTCTGCTGTCGGTGTTCAATGCTTCGACCGTCATCTGCGATATGATGGAAGTCACATTCACCGATGCGGAGCTCGAAGATATCTCCATCTTCATCCACATGACAAAGCCCTGCTCGGTGGAGATAGACCCCGTCTATTCCGAAAGGCTCAGACCTTTGCTGGCAGACCTCTACTCGCCCGATGACCGCACACAGTTCGCATTCTGCTCGAAAGGAACTCTGCCCGATCTTGACATCGACGAGTGCCCGAGCCTTGACGCGGTGTTCGACATCCTGCGCGTGTCCTTCCCGACGCTTGCGCAGGCTTACGACCTGTGGATAACCGACACGTCCCACAGGGTGCGCCACGGTCTTTCCCAGTCGTTCCTGATGAAAGAGGAGACGGGAACGGGCTGTTCGACAGCGACGATACAGTATATAATCGACCGCAAGGCGCTCATCGGTCACGTCGCGACCCTGCCCGAATACAGAGGACGCTTCTACGCCCGCCGCCTGCTTTACTGGATAGGCGAGCGCCTGACGAACGACGGTTTTGAGGTGCGCCTGTTCGCGCGTCCGCACCGTGTCAGCTACTACGAGGAGATAGGCTTCAAGGCGATAGCCCACGACCGCGTGTTCGAGCTGAAAGAGGAATACAGAGAACATTAAAAAGACGGAGATGACCTGATGGGATTACTTGAGACCCTGCTGATAAAGCTCGGAATGACGGCAGGTGATATGCTTATCGAACGGGAGAATGAAAAGCGCCGGCAGACGGCAGTGAGACCTCAGACCGTTCCCTATCCCGAGCCTGTGAAAAAAGAAAAGCGGGAGGAAAAGCCTGCCGAGATCGCCGACGGTCAGTACAAGGACAGGAACGACCTTGAGGAATTCGTCGTTCCCGAGGGTATCACAAGGATCGGCAGGAGAGCGTTCAAGGATTGCAAATGTCTCACAAAGATCACTTTGCCGTCCTCGCTGAAAGAGATCGATATGGATGCGTTCAGGGGCTGTGCTTCGCTTCGCGAGGTCATCGTCCCCGAGGGCGTGACGAAGATGGGCGACGGAGTTTTCTACGACTGTTCTGCACTTGAAAAAGCCGTTTTGCCAAAGAGCATGAACGGCTCGCAGATAGGCTGCGGATTGTTTGCCGACTGCACCGCACTCGAAGACGTTACTCTGCCCGACAGACTGACAGGCGAGTTTTTCAATGTGTTCAAGAAGTGCGAGCTGCTGACCTCGATGGAGATCCCCGAGGGCGTGACGAAGATCGGTTCATTCGCGTTTGAGGGCTGCACCGCGCTGAGATCTGTCAAGATACCCGAAACGGTGAAGATGATCGAACACAGGGCGTTCCCGAACTGCACCTCGCTGAAAGAGATATACATACCCGACAGCGTGCGCATCATCGACGCTTTCGACACCTTCCGCAAATGCATCGCTCTCGAAAAGATACGGCTTCCTATCGGCGTGAGCTTCCGGAAGAAGTTTGACGAAGGCGAGGGTCCGGGCAGCTGTTTCTGGGACTGCGATTCGCTAAGAACGGTCGTCTTCGGAGACCGCAGCTTCAGTCTGAAAGGCACACTTGACTATGACACACTGAACGTCATGTACGCAGCCCTCGGAGCTGAGCGGAACGAAAAGGCAGTTGAGTATGTGAAGGAGAATCTGCGTGACGTGCTCGGTTCGCTCGTTATGAAAGAGGATGCCGACACCGCACGCGCCCTGCTCGATTCGATGTCTCAGCCCGACGTTCCCGAAGAGGACATCATCGAAGCTGTTGACAGCGCGGGCATGATGGGCGTGACAGGCGTTTTCGATGTGCTTTGCGCATACGCTGCCCGACGAGGGATACATATCGACCTCGGAGAAGATCTAAATTAATTACGGAGTAATAGAATGACAGATATTTTTGATTTTGACCCCCGACTGCTCGAACTTGCGCAGCAGGCGGAGAAAAAGGCGGCGGCGAGCTTTGCAGAGCTTGCCGAGAACGCCGAATATAACAGCGCAAAGGTGCTCAAAGCCTTCATCGACAACCGCGTAAGCGAGAGCTGCATGAAGGGTACGACGGGCTACGGTTACGGCGACATCGGACGCGAGACCCTCGACGCGGTCTACGCGCAGGCTCTCGGTGGCGAGGACGCGGTGGTGAGACACACCTTCGTTAACGGCACTCACGCGCTGTCTACCGCGCTTTTCGGCGTGCTTCGTCCGGGTGACGAGATGCTTTCGCTGACGGGAAGCCCCTACGACACGATGGAAGAAGTCATCGGCATCCGCGGCGAGAAGGGAAGAGGTTCGCTGACCGATTTCGGCGTGAAGTACTCTCAGGTGGAGCTGAAAGCCGACGGTACCCCCGACCTTGACGGCATCAGAGCGAACGCGGCAGGCAAGAAAGTCGGCTACATACAGCGTTCGAGAGGTTACTCGCTGCGTCCGTCGTTCAGGGTGGATGTTATCGGTGAGGTGATAAAGGCGGCTCGCGAAGCGAACCCCGACATCATCATTATCGTGGATAACTGCTACGGCGAGTTCGTGGAGAAGCGCGAACCGCTGGCAGTCGGCGCAGACCTCATCGTGGGTTCACTGATAAAGAACCCGGGCGGCGGCATCGCGTCAACGGGCGGCTATATCTGCGGCAGAAAAGACCTTGTGGAGCTTTGCGCTGACAGACTCGCCTGCATCGGTGCGGGAAAGGAAGTCGGCTGTACGCTGACACAGAGCAGAGAGATGTTCATGGGATTTTTCCTCGCTCCGACGGTTGTTGAAGCGGCGCTGAAAACAAGCGTTTTCGCCTGTGCGCTGTTCGAGAGCCTCGGTTTCAGAACTTTCCCGAGCAGTACAGAAAAACGTACAGATATAATCGCATCTATCTGTCTTGAGAACGAGGAGCGTCTGACGGCGTTTTGTCAGGGGATCCAGAAGGGTTCACCCGTGGATTCTTTCGTATCGCCCGAAGCGTGGGATATGCCCGGATATGAGAGCCGAGTTATCATGGCGGCTGGAGCGTTCACGATGGGCGCGTCGATAGAGCTTTCGGCGGATGCACCGATACGTGAGCCGTTTGCGGCATGGCTGCAAGGCGGCATAACATACCCGTCGGGCAAGATAGGAATATTGACTGCGGCACAGGAGCTTATCAATAAAGGCCTGGCAAAGCTGTAAAAAAGAAATAGGAAAGACTGCAAGTCCGCACAAATGAAGCGGAAAACGCCAGAGACTCAGGCGGTCCAGCTGCCGAAGCTGGTCAGAGTCCAGAGGCGGAAGCCTTTGGCGTGGTTTGGAGCAGAGCTCCAATTTTCGCCGAAGGCGAAACGAAACGAGTGTCATCCACAAACCACCCGTAAACGAACACTCGAACCCCCAAAAGCCATATGATCGGCAAATCCAAATCATACCGTCCAAAAAAGCACGGCATGAGAGCCCCGAACGATACCGCAGTAACAAACGATTTGCCGATCATATTTTGGCGAGAGAGCGCAAGCGATTCGAGCCAAAGACCAGATCAGGCGCAAGCCTGATAAAAACCCGACCAAACACAAAAACCAAAAACCAGACCCACCAAACACCCAAGAAACAACACCCCCTATCAAGGATAATAACCAACAGAAAGGAATGATACAAATGGCGGAGATCTTTACCGTAACTATAGCAGAGCTTGTCAAGGAACTGAACCTTGAGCTCGTTTATTCCCCGAAGCCCGCAGAGGAGATATACGTGTCGGACAACGACTGCAACCGTCCCGGATTACAGCTGATGGGCTTCTATGAGTACTTCAACGCAGAACGTATACAGATATGCGGAAACATGGAGTTCGCATACCTTGCGAGCGTTGATGAGGAGACCCGTTACAAGAAGATCGAGACCCTTTTCGCGACACGCATACCTATGTTCATCGTCGCACGCGGTCACGAACTTTACCCCGAAATGGTCGATCTCGCAAAGAAATACGAGATACCTATCGGCAGGACAAAGGAATCGACCACGACCTTCATGGCTTCGCTGATAAGCCTGCTGAACGTCCGCCTTGCACCGAGGATAACCCGCCACGGCGTTCTCATCGAGATCTACGGCGAAGGCGTTCTGATCGTCGGCGAGAGCGGCGTAGGTAAGTCCGAGACCGCTATCGAGCTCGTCAAGAGAGGTCACCGTCTGGTAGCTGACGACGCTGTTGAGATAAGACGCGTCTCGAGCATTAGTCTTGTGGGCTCGTCCCCCGACAATATCCGCCATTTCCTTGAGATACGCGGTATCGGTATCATCAACGTCCGCAGACTGTTCGGTATGGGTGCCGTTAAGGTCACCGAAAAGATCGACATGGTAGTCGAGCTCGAACCCTGGGATTCCAACAAGGTCTACGACCGTATGGGCGTTGACAACGAGTTCACACAGATACTCGGCGTGAGCGTTCCGTCGCTGACCATCCCGATAAAGCCCGGACGTAACCTTGCAGTTATCCTCGAAGTTGCCGCTATGAACAACCGTCAGAAGAAGATGGGCTACAACGCCGCTCAGGAACTTCTCGATAACCTCGGTCTTCAGGTGGATACCAAGGATAAGGTCAAGAACTGGGACTATATGTAAGGTGATACTATGCTGATAGAAGCAGATCTTCACACACATACCTGCGCGTCTACCCATGCGTACTCCACCATTAAGGAGAACTGCCGCTATGCCTCGCGCTACGGTCTGAAGGCCATCGCTATGACCGATCACATGATCGGCACGCAGGACGCTCCCCACATATGGCATTTCGAGAACATGAAGTGCCTGCCGAGAGCGATAAGCGGCGTGTATGTGCTCAAAGGCGTTGAACTGAACATCACTGGCAGCGGCGGCGGTGTCGATATGGATGAAACGCTGCTGAAAAAGATGGAGTGGTGCGTGGCTTCGCTTCACCATTCGGTGGTGGGCGAGATGGATGCCGATGCAGTCACTTCCGCGTATCTGCACGCCGCCGAAAATCCGTACATCGACGTAATAGGACATCCGATCAACCCTGCTTACCCATTCGATATGGAGAAGTGTCTGAAAGCCTTCAAGGAGCACGATAAGCTCGTTGAGGTCAACGAGAATATGCTTGTGTACAGATCGGGCGCGGCAAAGGTGTGCGCAGAGATGCTTCGGATATGCAAAAAGTACGAGATCCCCGTGGTGGTGGATACCGACGCACATTACTGTGAGCTTGTGGGCATGGTGCCCCGATCGGAAAAGCTCATCGAAGAGCTCGGTTTCCCCATCGGGCTCGTGGAGAACACGAGCTGGGACAAAATACACGAGAGGGTTCGCGCTAAGCACCCCGATCTATACATTTGAAAGGAACAGGTAGCATACAAATGCATTTTAACGAATTATCGGAGTTTGCCGAGGGTCTTGGATGTACCGTCATGCGTGACGAACCGCTCAGCAAACATACGACATTCCGTATCGGAGGTCCGTGCAGGCTGATGATCGTTCCCGACAGTGCCGAGGCCCTTGCGTCTCTCAGACGCTTCACGGGTGAAAAAGGCATCAGGACGCTCATCATCGGCAAGGGCTCGAATATGCTCTGCGCCGACGAGGGCTTCGACGGCGCGGTGATACTGCTCGACAAGACCTTCGGAAAGATAGAGCTTATCTCGGATGACACTATCCGCGCCGAAGCAGGCGCACAGCTCATTTCCGTCTGCACAAAGGCGCTGGAGCACAGCCTTACGGGTCTTGAATTCGCTTACGGCATCCCGGGAACGGTGGGCGGCGGCATATTCATGAACGCAGGCGCTTACGGCGGCGAGATGAGAAACGTTATCGAGAGCGTTACTGCCGTTGACAGAAACGGTGAGTTCCATACCTACTCTGCTGATGAACTTGCCTTTACCTACCGCAGCTCACGCTTCGCAAAGTCGGATGAGGTCATCGTCAGCGGAGATTTCAAACTCAGTCACGGCGACAAGGATGAGATCAGCGCCGAGATGGAACGCCTCATGGGTTGCAGAAGGAGCAAACAGCCTCTCGATTTCCCGAACGCAGGTTCTACCTTCAAGCGTCCCGAGGAGGATGTTTACGTAGGGAAACTCATTCAGGACAACGGACTTCGCGGCAAGACGATAGGCGGCGCACAGGTGTCCGAAAAACACTGCGGCTTCGTGGTGAACAAGGGCGGCGCGACCTGTGATGACGTGACGAGCCTTATAAAGATGATACAGGATACCATCAAGGAAAGAACGGGTTATTCGCTTGAGTGCGAGGTAAGGATAATCCCGTATAAGTAAAAAGGAGAGGTGAACGTAAATGCAGTTCGTTATCGTAACGGGAATGTCAGGTTCGGGCAAGTCGATGGCTGTCGATGTGCTTGAGGATCTTGGATATTATTGCATAGACAATATCCCCCCCGAGCTGATACCGAAGTTCATCGAGCTTTGCAGGACGGCTAATAAGATAGAAAAGGCAGCGTTCGTTGTAGATGTCCGCGGAGGAGACTTCTTCTACGCGTTTCAGGATGCGGTGCATACACTGCGCACGAGCGAGCTCAACCTGAAGATACTCTTCCTTGAATCCGACGACGCGATAATCGCAAGACGCTACAAGGAGACGCGCAGAAAGCACCCCCTTATCGAGACCGCGGGCGGCGACCTCAAACGCGCTGTAATGCTCGAAAGGGAACTGCTGACTTCCGCAAAGGCGATGAGCGATTACTATATCGATACCTCGAACTACTCGACTGCCGAGTTCCGCAAGAGGATGCACTCGATATTCGAGGGCGAGGACAGCGAACATATGGTCATCGACGTCCGCTCCTTCGGGTTCAAGTACGGCGTGTTCGGCGAGGGCGACCTTGTTTTCGACGTGAGATGCCTGCCGAACCCCTTCTACATTCCCGAGCTGAAACACAAGACGGGTCTTGACGAGGACGTTTCGGGCTACGTGATGAAATTCGACGAGTCCAAAGAAGTGTACAAAAAGATGGCAGACCTCATCGACTTCATGATACCACTCTACGAGAAAGAGGGCAAGAGCCAGCTGGTCATCGGCTTCGGATGCACGGGCGGAAAGCACCGCAGTGTTACATTCGCAGAGGCTGTGGGCAAGCATCTCCAGAGCGAGGGTCATAAGGTCAGGGTCAGCCACAGGGATATAGAAAAGCATTGATAAGGATAGATAGCTGATGTCGGAAACTATGGAGCTTTCCTTTTCGCAGAGGGTTAAAGAGGAGATCATATCAAGGATCAATTCGTCCGCTAAGGCAGATGCCTGCCTTTACGGACTTCTTCTGTGTACGAATATACTGAACGAGGACGAGATAACGCTTCTGACCGAGAC
Organism: Ruminococcus sp. YE71; assembly: GCF_900119155.1. Lineage (GTDB taxonomy): Bacteria > Bacillota > Clostridia > Oscillospirales > Ruminococcaceae > YE71. The sequence continues at coordinate 94,003 of NZ_FPIR01000012.1, forward strand.
GGTCTCGGTGTCCGAGATGTTCTCGGTGAATGTCAGCCGCATCTGCGGCGAGGGCAACCTCACGGTCGTGCCCACAGAACGCGGCGGCGGCACGGTGATGTACAGCATAACCGTCAATTCCGCGGATGCACGCAGTAAACTGCTCGGCTATTTCAGGATAGGCGAGGGCAGACAGCGGCTCGACCCGAAGTACCCGAAGAACAGCCTGCTGCCCTTCATGATAGCGGGGATGTACCTTGCCAGCGGCTCGATAAGCGACCCGAATAAGGGCTACCATATGGAAATGGCGCTCCCCGATCTGGAGCTGTGCAACTTCCTCGGTCTGACCCTTCTCGAAAAGTACGATATGCTGGCAAAGCACGTCGAGCGAAAGAATCATCAGGTGCTGTACTTCAAGGAGTCGGACAACATTATAGATATGCTGGCTCTGATGGGGGCGACTTCGGCATCGTTTGAGCTGACGAACGTCAAGATATACAAGGATATGCGCAACAATATCAACCGCGGCGTCAACTGCGTGAACGCAAATATCGAGAAGTCGATTCGCGCCGCCGAAAAGCAGATAGAGGACATCGAACTTATCGACGCGGAGATGGGGCTGGACACTCTGCCCGACAACCTGCGCGAGATAGCGATGCTGCGCTATGAGAACCCCGATTTCAACCTTGCCGACCTCGGCGCGGCACTGACTCCGCCGATCTCGCGCTCGGGTGCGAATCACCGTTTACAGAAAATAGCTAAGATAGCTGACGATATAAGGAGGACTAAGTTATGAAAAAAGCCATCGCGATTTTTGCGGCAGCACTGATGCTCACAGCCTGCGGAAACAAGCAGGAGGACAAGAACAGCAGCGGATCTGCCGCTGAGAAGACTGCGAGCGCGGCTGAGAGCGTTTCTTCTGAGGAGAATGCTCCCTCGGGCGCCGAAGCTTCTTCGTCAGGCACCGAGGAAAAGCTCGACTGCTCGGTACTACTCACCATCGACGGCAAGGAGATACCTTTTGCCGACGGTAAGGATGCTGTCGCAGAGGTGCTGGGGGACGAGTTCTCCGTGCGTGAATTCGAGACCTACAAGCTGCCAGAGGGTGTTAACGAGGAAGACCTCGTGCTTGTCGATGAGCATGAGGATATGGTCGATGACCGAAATATCATGGCAGTCAACTACCTGCTCCGCAACGCGGACAAGCATGATGTGACGCTTCTCGGACAGAAGGGCATCGGCATCACCCGCGACCAGCTCGTGAACTCCTTCCCCGACAGCGTTGTCAGCTATATGGACAGCGCAGATATGATCTGCTTCGTCAACGGCGAGCCCTTTACCTACGAGCACACCGACGACATCCCCAGCGAGCATCCGAGGAGCGAGGAGCTTTACTCGATGATCGAGAGCGGTGAGGCTGGACGCGTTGTCTGCCTGTACGTGCTGAGATACGGCGACGTTTCCTGGAACGAGATCATCGTGACCACTCTGGAAAAAGCGCCCGATGATCCTGCTGCAAAGTCGTCCGAAAAAACATCGGAAGAGAAGTCCGAGGATTCTTCCGAGAGCTGAAACGAGGTGAACGACCGTGACCGAATTCGTACATCTGCACGTTCATACCGAATACTCGCTGCTTGACGGCTGCTGCCGTGTGAGCGAGCTTGCGAAGCGTGCGGCAGAGCTTGGACAGACTGCCTGTGCGATCACCGATCACGGCAACCTTTTCGGTGCTGTCGCCTTCTACGACAGCTGCAAAAAGGCAGGGATAAAGCCGATAATCGGCTGCGAGATGTACGTTTCGCCCTCTTCGCGCTTCGACCGCACGGGGGAGAAGCCCTGCCACCTGATACTGCTGTGCAAGAACGAAGAGGGCTTCCGCAACCTGTCGAAGCTCTCTACGCTCAGCTATTCCGAGGGCTTTTACCGAAAGCCGAGGATAGACTTTAAGCTCCTTGAGGAATATCACGAGGGGCTTATCTGTCTTTCGGGGTGCCTTTCGGGAGAGGTGTCGAGGAAGCTGACCGACGGCGACACGGAGGGTGCGAAAGAGACCGCTCTCAGATACCGTCGGCTGTTTGGTGAGGACTACTTCATCGAGATACAGAGCCACGATTCCGATGCACAGCGCAGCGTTTTCCCGAAGCTGATACGGCTCTCGCGGGAGACGGGGATACCCCTCTGCGCCACCAACGACGTCCACTACCTTGAATCGACCGACGGCAGCGCACAGGAGATACTCATGTGCATCAACACGGGCACTACCCTCGGCGACACGGGACGCCTGAAGCGTGATAGCGATGACTACTACCTGCGTTCGGGTGACGAGATGGCGGAGCTGTTTTCCCTCTGTCCCGAAGCTGTCGAAAACACCGTGCGTATCGCAGAGTGCTGTTCTTTCGACTTTGAGTTCGGCGTGACGAAGCTGCCTTTCTTCAAGCTGCCGAACGAGGCCGACCACACCGCCTTCCTCTGCTCGATGGCTGAAAAAGGCCTCGAAAAACGCTACGGCTCCCGACCCGAGGAAGCCTGCAAACGCCTTGAATACGAGCTGTCGGTCATCAAGCGCATGGGGTTCGTGGATTACTTTCTCATTGTGTGGGAGCTGGTGCGCTACGCAAAGACCCACGACATCCCCGTAGGCTGCGGACGCGGCTCGGGCGCGGGGAGCCTTGTCGCATACTGCATCGGCATCACCGACATCGACCCCATGAGGTACGGGCTCATCTTCGAGCGATTCCTCAACCCCGAGCGCGTCTCGATGCCCGATTTTGACATCGACTTCTGCACCGAGAAGCGGCACCTGATGATAAAGCACATCATCGCACTCTACGGCGCAGACCACGTTGCGCAGATAACCTCCTTCGGAACGCTCGGCGCGAAGCAGGCTGTCCGCGACTGCGCGAGGGTGATGGGTCTGCCCTACAAAACGGGCGACACCGCCGCGAAAAGCATCCCGAGGGGGATGACCCTTGCCGACGCGCTGAAGCACTCTAAGGAGCTTGCGGCGCTCTACAGCGGCTCGGCGGAGTACCGCGGACTTATCGCAAACTCCCTGCGTATCGAGAGCCTGCCCCGAAACACCATGACCCACGCGGCGGGAGTGGTCATCACCAAAGACCCCGTTTCCGACTGCGTGCCCCTCTACATGAAGGACGAGCAGGTCACCACCCAGTTTGAAGCCCCGAACCTCGAACGACTGGGACTGCTGAAAATGGATATACTCGGCGTGAGCAATCTGACGGTCATGGACAAGTGCGTCAAGTCGGCAGGAGGCATCGACCTGCGGAAGATACTCGACAACGACAGACAGGTGTACGAGCTGTTCGCGAAGGGCACGACGCAGGGCATCTTCCAGTTCGAGAGCGAGGGCATCACCAACGTGGTCATGCAGATACGCCCCGAGAACATCGAGGAGCTGATGGCGGTCATGTCGCTATACCGCCCGGGCCCGATGGAGTCGATACCGCTCTACATCCGCAACCGCCGCGACCCCTCTGCCGTGACCTACAAGCACCCCCTGCTGGCGGATATACTCGCCGAGACCTTCGGGTGCATCGTCTATCAGGAGCAGGTCATGCAGATATTCCGCACACTGGCAGGCTACTCCCTCGGGCGCGCCGACAAGGTCCGCCGCTCAATGGCGAAGAAGAAGCACGAGGAGCTGATGAAGGAACGTAAGGCGTTCATCTACGGCGACAGCGAGGTCTGCGGAGCGATAGCGAACGGCGTCCCCGAACAGACCGCAATCTCTGTTTTCGAGGAGATGCAAAGCTTTGCGTCCTATGCGTTCAACAAGTCTCATGCGGCGGCATATTCGACCATCGCCTATCAGAACGCTTATCTCAAGACACATTACTACAGGCACTATATGGCGGCTCTCATGACCGTTACCCGTTACGATAAGCCCCATAAGCTGCCCGAATATATCGCCGAGGTGCGCAGGAGCGGAGTTGAGCTTCTGCCCCTCGACATCAACAGGAGCTCGGTGGATTTCACCGCCGAGGAGAACGGCATACGCATCTCGCTGATGATAGTTAAGGGTCTCGGCGAGGGTTTTGCCGAAAGGCTCGTCGCCGAACGTGCAGAGAACGGCAGCTACAAGTCGCTTGCCGACCTCTGCTCGCGGATGTCGGTGGTAGGTATGTCCGCGAAGATGCTGGAGTCGCTGATAAAAAGCGGCGCTCTCGACTGCTTCGGGCACACGCGCCATTCGATGCTGCTCATCTACGACGTGATGCTCGGCGAGTCGCAGTACAACGCACGCAACATCGTGGCAGGTCAGCTGGATTTCTTTTCGATGGAGAGCGGCGAGGACAAAGCCGCACAGCAGGTACCCTACGCCGAGGAATTTCCGCCCGAACAGCTGCTGGCGTTCGAGCATGAGGTGACGGGTATGTACCTGTCGGGGCATCCGCTGGACGGGTATATGCCCTTTGCGGACGCCTGCGGTGCGCTCACGGCGGCGCAGATATCCTCGGCGGACGAGACCGAGGGGCTGAAAAACGACACTGCTGCCGAGCTGATGGCGCAGGTGGATTCGGCGAAGCCATATCTTACGAAGAACGGCAGCGAGATGTGCTTCCTGACCGTCTCGGACAAGACGGGCGTATGTGAGGTCATCGTGTTCGCCGACCTGTACGACGCGGTCCGTGGTCTGCTGAAACAGGGGACAGCCGTGCATATCATCGGCAGAGTCTCGGCTAAGGACGGCGACTCACCGAAGCTCATCGCCGAAGTCATCGAGTCGGGGGACAGGTTCCTGTTTTCCTGCGGCGGCAGGGGGCTGTGCGTCCGCACCGAGTCATATGAGACCGAGACGATAGCGCGGATAAAACGCATCGCACTGAGATACCGCTCCGAGAACGGTTCGGGATTCACGGTGTTCCTTGCGGACAAACGCGCATCCCTGACCCTTAAAGAAGCGCCGCGGGTAAGACTGTCGGCAGAGCTTATCAAGGAACTGCAAAAAACGGTGGGCGCACGCAGCGTCATGTTTATGAAACGAAAGGAGTACAGACCCTGATGGAAGCGAAGGATTATATCGTAGCAAGGATAGACGGCGATTACGCCGTTCTTAAGGATACTGACAGCGGTGAGGAGCTGTTCATAGCACGCGCACTTCTTCCCGAGGAAGCGGACGAGGGCGTGAAGCTCCACTGGGAAAACCTTATGTATACCGTTGTCGAATGAAATTCTTGTGAAAAGTATGGAATACACGGAAAATGTGTGATATAATATATCAGTAAGTGATTCGGATACAGAACGGAGTAAATGTATATATGTCATTTGAACTGAAAGAGGAAAGACCCGTTAAAGGGCTTTCGATAACCACGACTGCGGACAGCAAGTTCAATACCGAGACCATTATCGTCAGGTTCATCCTGCCTATCGAGCAGGAGACCACTCAGAAGCGCTGGACGGTCATCTCGATGCTGACAGATGCCTGCGCCGCATACCCCGACAAGACGCTGCTCTCGCGCAGGCTCGCGGAGCTTTACGGAGCGTCGCTGTTCTCCTTCTCCTACAAGCTGGGGAACTATCAGGTGTCGGGCATCACCATGAGCAGCATCGGCGACAGGTACACCCTCAACGGCGAGGGCATAACCGCCGAGTGCGCGGAGCTCATGCTGGACTGCATCTTCAAGCCGCATATGAAGGACGGCGTGTTCGATGAACTGCTGTTTGAGAATTCACGTCAGGAGCTGGTGAACAAGATACGCAGCGCAGCCGACAACAGGCACACCTACGCCCTCAGACGTGCGGGGGAGATCGCCTTCAGGGGCGAGAGCTCGGCGGTGCAGCTGCTGGGCGAGGAGGATACCGCTCTTGCCATGACCGCTGAGGATGTATCGGAGGTCTACCGCGATATGCTCGCAAAGGGCTTTATCACCGTAAGCTTCTGCGGAGGCGGCACGAATACCGAGGCACAGCGGATAGTCTCCGAAAGGCTCACGGAATTTGCAGGGAGCAGGGACTATGACGGCGAGGATATAAGAGGGCTGACATCCCTGTCCCCCCTCAAGCCCGAGCCCGAGTACGTCACCGAGCAGATAGACCAGAAGCAGTCGAAGCTGGTACTGGTATGCAAATCCGCCAGCGAGGACGAGTTCGCGGTTAAGCTCGCGGTGCTGATATACGGCGGCACACCTTTCTCGAAGCTGTTCATGAACGTCCGCGAGAAGATGTCCCTCTGCTACTACTGCCAGTCCAGTATGATAGAGGGCAAGGGCACCATGGTCATAGACAGCGGCGTTGCCCCCGGCGACGAGGAGAAAGCCCGTGCAGAGATACTTCGCCAGCTGACGCTGATGCAGCAGGGCGAGATAGACGAGGAAGAGTTAGAGGATACAAAGCGTTACTATATAGGTACGCTTCGTTCGATAAATGATTTCAGCGACGACCAGAATTCCTGGTTCTTCACACGGTTCGGCAGGGGCGACCTGCTGACGCCGCAGGAGGCGGAGGAAAAGGTCAGAGCCGTTACGATGGAGCGGGTCATCGAAGCGATACGTTCATTTGCGCTTGACACAGTTTACACGCTCGAACCTACAGACAAGGACGCAGAGGGAGGCGATGAGGATGAGTAAGACCACGATAGAGATCATCACCGACCCCCGCACAGGTGACAGCTACAAGCTCGTTCACCACAAGTCGGGGCTCGACCTGCTGCTGGCGCCGATGGAGGGATTCGTGACCACGGCTGCCATGTTCGGCACCAACTATGGCTCGATAATCAACTGCTTCAAGACTACCGACGATGAGGATTTCGTGACCGTCCCCGACGGCATCGCACACTACCTCGAACACAAGCTGTTCGAGAACGAGGACAGCGACGTTTTCGAGCTTTACGCCGAGACGGGCGCGGACGGCAACGCCATGACAGGTTTTGAGAACACCATCTATCTGTTCACCTGCACCGAGAACTACCTCAAATCGCTGAAGATACTGCTGGAATTCGTGCAGAAGCCCTATTTCACGCAGGAGAACGTCGATAAGGAACAGGGCATAATCGCGCAGGAGATACGCATGACCCTCGACCTGCCGAAAAGACGCTGCTTCTTCAACCTGCTCAACGCCATGTATCACGAGCATCCCGTAAAGGTGGACATCGCAGGCAGCGAGGAATCCATAAAGAAGATAACCCCCGAGCTGCTGTACAAATGCTACAGCGCCTTCTACGACCTGCACAATATGGCTCTCGCAGTGGCGGGAAACCTTGACGTTGACGAGGTCATCGCCCTCTGCGACGAGTGCCTTAAACCCTGCGAGGACAAGCACACCGAGGTGAAGATGCCCGACGAACCGCTGACCGTTGCCGAGCCGCTGGTCGAGGAGAACTTCGGCGTGGGCGTGCCGATATTCAGCATCGGCTTCAAGTGTGAGGCCTGCGAGCTCAGCGATATTATCGTAAAGGAGACCGAGGCGGAGCTGATGCTCTCGCTGCTGACAGGCAGGATGTCGCCGCTGGCTAAGCGCCTGCGCGATGAAAAGCTGGTGGTGGGACCGCTCGCCCATGAGGTGTTCGACGGAAGAGGTTTCTTCTCGCTCATAATCTCGGGCGAGTCGGATGACCCCGACCGCGTATGCTCCCTCATCTGCGAGGAGATAGAGCGCGTAAAGCGCGACGGCTTCTGCGAAGAGGATTTCGCACTGCTCAAAAAGGTCGAGTTCGGAGCAGGCGTCCGCAGCATGAACAGCCCCGAATCCTACGCCGAGAATATGCTTGCGTTCTACTTCGTGGGCGACAACGCCTTCGCACAGGAACGCGCCCTCGGACAGATAACACTTGACGACGTGAACAGGGCAGCGAAGGAACTGTTCGGTGAGAACAGGATGACACTCTCAGTCATCAGATAGGACCCTTTTAGGAAAGGAAATGAATGTAAAATGCATCAGACAGCAATCTACTTCGTCGAGCAGGTCAGCGAAGAACTGCAAAAAAAGATAGAAGAGAACCCCGAAAAGGTGTTCTTCCCGAACTTCGGCAGCGGAAACAATATCTTCCGTGAGGGCATCACAGTCAAGCGCGAGCTGCTGACGATACCGGGCACGAATTTCACGATATACTGGTACGGTTTTCTCATCGCAGTGGGAATACTGCTGGCGATGTTCTACGGTTTCAGAAGGATGAAGTCGGTGGGCATCGACCCCGACAGAGCTACCGACGCGGTGCTGACGGGCTTCGTGGGCGCGATACTCGGCGCGAGAGCCTACTATATCGCGTTCAATGACGACATCGGCTGGAGCGAGTTCTTCCGCTACCGCGACGGCGGCCTTGCCATCTACGGCGGACTCATCGGCGCGATACTCGTGGGCGGCATCGTGACGAAGCTGCGCGGTCTGAAGCTGGCGACCATGCTGGACGTAGCCGCTCCCTGCTTCCTCATAGGACAGGGCATCGGACGCTGGGGCAACTTCTTCAATCAGGAAGCCTTCGGCTCGAACACCACTCTCCCCTGGGGAATGATGAGCAAGACGACTTCCGACTACATCGCCCTGCACTTCGACGATCTCGGTCAGAAGGTATACTCATATGTGCCCGTTCACCCCTGCTTTCTGTACGAATCGCTGTGGTGCGGCATCTGCCTGCTTTTCCTGCACCTGTATTTCAAGCACCGCAAGTTCGACGGCGAGATATTCCTCATGTATGCAGGTCTTTACGGTCTCGGCCGCTTCTTCATCGAGAGCACCCGCACAGACTCGCTCTACATCGCGAACATAAAGGTATCGCAGCTGGTGGCAGGCACCTGTGTGCTGGCGTCCATCGTGCTGATAATCATATTCCGCAGCTCTGTAAAGCGCTCGAACTACAAGTTCTTCTATCAGACCGAGCTGTCCAAGCGTCAGCTTGCGGCAGTAGAGGCTTACGAGGCCAACGAGAAGGAACGCAGCGAGCTGAAAAAGAAGATAGCCGAAGCAAAGAAAAAGGGCGAGAGCTTCGCCGAGCTTGAGAAGGAATTCGACAGAAAATTCGGCAAGACCGCCAAGGAAGAGGCGAAGAAGAAGGCTGCCGAGCTGCACGCCGAGAAGAAGGAACTCAAGGCGAAGATCAAAGCTGCCAAGGCCGCGAAGAACGAGACCGAACTGAAAAAGCTCAGGAGCGAGTACGCGGAGAAGTTCGGCGGGATTTTCGCGGAGAGCGCGTCGTCCTCCGAGCCCGAGGATGACGGATATACTTCAATCCTCGCAGACGATGACGAGGAGGAGAGCAGGGAAGCGGACAACGCTCCCGAGAGCACCGATAAGGAATAATTTTTTACCGAAAGGACGGATTCAATATGAGCAAGATAATCGACGGAAAACAGGTCTCGGCAGACGTTAAGGCGAGAATAGCCGAGGAAGCTGCCGCACTCAAAGCCGACAAGGGCATCGAGGTAGGCCTCGCGGTGGTCATCGTGGGCGACGACCCTGCTTCAAAGGTGTATGTCCGCAACAAGAAGCTCGCCTGTGAAGCTGTGGGCTTCAAGTCGTATGAGTACGCACTGCCCGCCGAGACTACCGAGGAACAGCTCCTTGAGTTGGTGGACGCCCTCAACAACGACCCGAAGGTGAACGGCATCCTCGTTCAGCTCCCTCTCCCGAAGCACCTGAACGACAAGGTGATAATCGACAACATCAAGGCTGAAAAGGACGTTGACGCGTTCCATCCCGTGAACGTGGGCAAGATAATGATAGGCGACTACAGCTTCCTGCCCTGCACCCCCGCAGGCGTTATGGAGCTAATCCACTCGACGGGCGTCGAGGTATCGGGCAAGCAGTGCGTAGTCATCGGACGCAGCAACATCGTCGGCAAGCCGATGGCGATGCTCCTTCTTCACGAGAGCGGCACCGTTACCGTATGCCACTCCAGGACCAAGAACCTGAAAGAGGTCTGCGCACAGGCCGACATTCTTGTGGCGGCAGTCGGCAGACCCAAGATGATAACCGCCGACTATATAAAGGAAGGTGCGGTAGTCATTGACGTGGGCATGGACAGGGACGAGAACGGCAAGCTCTGCGGCGACGTTGACTTCGAGGACTGCAAGGACAAGGCAGGCTGGATAACTCCCGTTCCCGGCGGAGTAGGACCTATGACCATCGCGATGCTGATGCAGAACACCCTGACCGCAGCGAAGCAGCAGAACGGTCTTATCTGATACGGGAAATGTAAAAGTTTTGTGAACGCTATTTACAAACACACCGAAATAGTGTATAATTATATCTGTTGTGAAAATACGTTCACGGCAAAATATCCGCAAAGGCAGTTTACGGGTAAAGCTCCGCACGGAGAATCATACCTGCCGTTTACTTCCTTGCAGGAAATCATGGGGCAGACCCCCGAGAAAGAGGTATTTCAAAATGCTTAGAAAAGACGAAAAGACAGCTGTTATCGAAGCTAACAGAACTCACGAGACCGACACAGGTTCCCCCGAGGTACAGATCGCTATCCTTACCAAGCGCATCAACGATCTTACCGAGCACCTGAAGGTACACAAGAAGGATCACCACTCGAGAAGAGGTCTTCTCAAGATGGTAGGTAAGAGAAGAAACCTTCTCAACTACCTCAAGAGCAAGGACATCGAGAGATACAGAGCTACTATCGACAAGCTGGGTATCCGTAAGTAATTCGATAAAAACAGGCAGGCAGAGCGGTATTTTTTTACCGCCTCTGCCTTTGCGTGTTTTTTAAGGTCATTTGAAACGGCGGCGGTGAACGCCCTTAGCGATAAACAGAGTGCAAGAATATGAATGTTTTTGCGCTGTGTTTATTGCTAAATGTTCACCGTTTCCACATCGTAAATCGAAAGGAATGGTTGCTAAGATGTTTGAAAACTACAGAAAATTTGAAACTACATATGCAGGTCGCCCCTTCGTTGTAGAAACAGGCAAGACCTGCGGACTTGCGAACGGCTCCTGCTGGGTACGCTACGGCGAGACCGTCGTTATGGCGAACGTTACCGCTTCGGCTAAGCCCCGTGACGGTATCGACTTCTTCCCCCTCTCCGTTGACTTCGAGGAGAAGCTCTACTCTGTAGGCAAGATCCCCGGCAGCTTCACCAAGCGTGAGGGCAAGCCAACCGACAAGGCTATCCTTGCTTCCAGAATGGTTGACCGCCCCATCAGACCTCTGTTCCCCAAGGACATGAGAAATGATGTTTCGGTAGTCATGACCGTAATGGCTGTTGACCCCGACTGCTCGCCCGAGATCGCAGGTATGTGCGCTGCCTCCATCGCTATCTCCATTTCGGATATCCCGTGGAACGGCCCTATCGCAGGTATCAGCGTTGGTCTCGTTGACGGCGAGATCGTCCTCAACCCGACCCTTGAGCAGAGAGCTAACAACCGCCTGAACCTGACCGTTGCAGGCTCGATGGAGAAGGTCGTTATGATCGAGGCAGGCGCTGACGAGATCCCCGACGATCAGATGCTTGAGGCTATCATTGCAGGTCACACCGAGATCAAGAAGATGATCGCTTTCATCAACGATATCAAGGCTCAGATCGGCAAGCCGAAGTTCGAGTTCCAGTCCATGGAGATCGACCACGATCTGCTCGACGCTGTTGACGCTATGGTCGGCGAGCAGGTAAAGGCTGCTCTCGATACCGACGACAAGACCGTTCGTGACGCAAGACTCAAGCCCATCTACGACGCTGTTCACGAGAAGTACGACGAGCAGTATCCCGATCAGGCTGCTATGCTCGACGAAGTTCTCTACAAGCTCCAGAAGAAGATCGTCCGCAACTGGCTCTACGAGGGCAAGCGTGTTGACGGCAGAGGAATCGACGAGATCAGACCGCTTGCTTCCGAGGTTGGTCTGCTGCCGAGAGTTCACGGTTCGGGTCTGTTCACCAGAGGTCAGACTCAGGTGCTCACCATCTGCACACTCGGTCCCGTAAGCGACTGCCAGAAACTCGACGGCATCGACGAGGAGACCTCCAAGAGATACATCCACCACTACAACTTCCCCAGCTACTCGGTAGGCGAGACCAAGCCTTTCAGAGGCCCCGGAAGACGTGAGATCGGTCACGGCGCACTGGCTGAGAAGGCTCTCGTGCCCGTTATCCCCTCTGTTGAAGAATTCCCCTACGCTATCAGAATGGTTTCCGAGGTCCTTTCCTCCAACGGTTCGACCTCTCAGGGCTCTATCTGCGGTTCGACTCTCGCTCTGATGGACGCAGGCGTTCCGATAAAGGCTCCCGTTGCAGGTATCTCCTGCGGTCTTATCACCAAGGAGGACGGCAGCTGGATGACTATGGTAGACATTCAGGGTCTTGAGGACTTCTACGGCGATATGGACTTCAAGGTAGGCGGTACCAAGAACGGTATCACCGCTATCCAGGTAGATATTAAGGTAGACGGTCTGACCTACGATATCATCAAGGAAGCATTCGCTAAGACCCACAAGGCAAGAGATTACATCCTTGATGAGATCATGCTCAAGGCTATCCCCGAGCCCCGCGCTACCGTTAACAAGTGGGCTCCCAAGATGCTCACCACCAAGGTCCCTGTTGACAAGATCCGTGAGGTCATCGGTTCTGGCGGAAAGGTCATCCAGAAGATCTCCGCTGACTGCGACGTTAAGATCGACATCAACGAGGACGGCAACGTATTCGTTTCGGGTCTTGATCTTGACAAGGCTAACCGCGCTATCTCGATCATCAACACCATCGCAAACGACCCCGAGATCGGTGCTATCTACAAGGGCAAGGTAGTTTCCATCAAGAACTTCGGCGCATTCGTTGAGATCGCTCCCGGCAAGGACGGTCTCTGCCACATCTCGAAGCTCGACAATTCGAGAGTTGAGAAGGTCGAGGACGTTGTTTCCATCGGTGACGAGATCCTCGTTAAGGTAATGGACATCGACAATCAGGGCAAGATCAGCCTTTCCAGAAAGGACGCTCTTGCTGACATCGCAGCTAAGAAGGCTAAGGGCTGATAGTCTGTGCGTAATAGGGGACGCTTTCGGTCACGGGAGCGTCCCGTTTTTATTTGGTACATTTGATCTTGGGAGATAGTCATGCCGTTTTTATTGTTTGCTGCCGCAGTCATCGTGCTGGGCGTTTTCACCATAAAATTGAAGCGAAGGAACAGGGAGCGGTTTCGGAAGGCGTTCGACGAGCTTCTGAACAGTGCTGACAACAGTGGCGCGGCGTCTGATACGGAACCTGTCACGTCTCGGGATGATCCGCAGTCTGTCAGAGGTGACAGCTGTAGGTGACGGATTCACAGCTGCAATTTCTTCCGCATAGAATGTAGTAAAACCCACAGGCGGTGATACTATGTTTGAAGCGGTATTTCTGGCGGCACTCGTGCTGGCGGCGGTGGTGAGCGTTACGGTCCGCGTGCGGAAAGGTCTGAAACGCACCCGTGTGAACGCGCTGATACTCATTCCCGTTCAGCCCGACGATGACAGGCTTGAACTGAGGGTCCGCGCCTGCCGTCACGATGAGCTGTTCGCGGATGATATCGACGCGAAGAAGATACTTCTCGTCACGAATACGAGCTGTCCGAACGCATTCCTTGCCAAGGAACTCGCTCAGGAACTTTCACAGGTCGAGACGGTGCATATCTCGGCACTCAGAGACTACATGATCAGGAATTACTACACTTAGGAGCAGAATGGAAAACAAAGAACTGATAAAGATAGAGGGCGAAGTTGACGCCGTCATATACTCGAATGACAGTAACGGTTACTGCGTGATAATGCTCAAAAGCGAATCAGAGCTTGTGCCCGTGGTCGGCAATCTCGGAATGGTGGAGGAGGGCGAGGAACTCTCCTGCACGGGATTTTACACCGTCAACCAGAAGTACGGCGAGCAGTTCCAGTGCGAGATATGCGAGCGCCGCCTGCCGAGCTCCGCCGCCGCGATACAGAAATACCTTGCCAGCGGCACGATGAAGGGCGTAGGCAAGGCGACTGCGAAACTCATCGTCGATCGCTTCGGTGAGGATACCCTCACGATAATGGAGAACGAGCCCGAACGCCTCTGCGAGATAGAGGGCATCAGGATGGGAAGGGCGAAAAAGATAGCCGCGGAGTTCAAGAAAGCCTTCGCGGTCAGGTCGCTGATGATATTCCTCAGCGAGTTCCGCATCCCGATGGAGGCAGGCATCGCCGCCTACAGGAAGTGGGGCGGCAGGGCAGAGGAGCTGATACGCTCGAACCCGTATCTGCTGTGCGGCCACGGCATCGACGTCCCCTTCGAGAACGCCGACGCGGCGGCAAAGACCTTCGGGATGGCGCCTGACTGTGACGAGCGCGTGTCAGCAGGGATAAAGTACGCCCTCTCCTTCAACGCCGACTCGGGGCACACCTGCCTGCCCCTCGACAGGCTGTCGCCGCTGACCTGCGGCTTCCTGAAAATAGACGCTTCGCTGTTCAACAGGGTGCTGACCGAGCTTCTCGACGACGAACAGCTGTTCTGCTACATAAAGGACGGCAGGAAATTCATCATGCTCCCCGATTATTTCGCGGCAGAGAACTACATCTCTCAGCGGCTGACCGTCATGAAGGAGTGCTCCTACGACAGCAGGATGGACTTTACCGACGTCATCGAAAAGGCGGAGGAGCGAAACGGCATCAGCTACGAGGAAAAACAGCGTGAGGCGATAAATCTTGCACTGTCATACGGTTTTCTCGTCATCACGGGCGGCCCGGGCACGGGCAAGACCACGACTCTCAACGCGATAATCGACCTCTACGACAAGCTGAACATGAATGTCATGGTGGCTGCCCCCACAGGCAGGGCGGCGAAGCGGCTCACCGACCTTACGGGCTGCGAAGCCAAGACCATCCACCGTCTGCTCGAAGTCAAGCCCACAGCCGACGGGGAACTGAAATTCGCTCACGACGAGAAGAATATGCTCGACTGCGACGCGCTCATCATCGACGAGATGTCGATGGTGGACACGCGGCTTTTCGAGTCGGTGCTGAAAGGCATCAAGCTCACCTGTAAGCTGGTGCTGGTGGGCGACTCCGACCAGCTGCCGAGTGTCGGCGCAGGCAACGTGCTCAAAGACATCATGGACAGCGGAGTTATGCCCGTCGTCCGCCTGACGAGGATATTCCGACAGGCTCAGCAGAGCGCCATCGTCACCAACGCGCACAAGATAGTCAACGGCGAACATATCGACCTGACCCGCAAGGACAGCGACTTTTTCTTCATGCGCAGGACGGATTTCGCGGACTTGCAGCAGCTTACGGCCGAGCTCTGCAAGAAGCGCCTGCCCGAAGCCTACGGCTACTCGTCATTTGACGATATACAAATACTTTCCCCCACGAGGAAAGGCCCCGCAGGCACGAACGAGCTGAACAAGCTGCTCCAGAACGAGCTGAATCCTGCTGCGGCAGGCAAGAGCGAACTCACAAACGAGTTTTTCACCTACCGCACGGGGGACAAGGTCATGCAGACGAAGAACGACTACGACATCGTCTGGAAAAAGACGGTGGGCTCGAAGTCGGAGAGCGGCGCAGGCATTTTCAACGGCGATATCGGGCGGATAATCGCCTGCAACAAGATAAACAAGACGCTGAAAGTCGATTTCGAGGGGCGCATCGCCGACTACACATATGATATGCTCAAAAACCTCGAACTCGCCTACGCCGTGACCGTCCACAAGAGTCAGGGCAGCGAGTATGAGGCGGTCATCCTCACCCTTTTCAAGGGCTTCGACAAGCTCTACTACCGCAATCTGCTGTACACGGCGGTCACGAGAGCGAAAAAACTGCTCATAATCGTCGGCGACAACGAGCTTGTTGACCACATGATAGACAACAACAGGCGTATGCTCAGGTATACCTGCCTGAAAGAGATGCTCAGGGAGCTTGACAGCGGTGAAACTAACGATGAAACGCTTTTCGGAACTGATACTTGACGTATTCTTCCCGAATCAGTGCGTCGCCTGCAACAAGGCGGTGCCGATGGATATGGTGTTCTGCGAGGAATGCGCGGCGAAGCTCGAATACCTGCCCGAGACACCGTGGCAGGCGATGTTCCCGCCCGAGATAAACGGCGCTCACCCGTCCTTCGACTATGCTAACGCCCTGTTTTTCTACGACGGGACGGCGAGAGAGGCGGTGCTGAACTTCAAGGACAAAGCTGCCCTCAGTCTTGCGGCGTATTCTGCGGAACGGCTGGTGCTGAAACTCGAATCGGACGGCTTCGACAGGATAGACCTGGTGACTTCCGTGCCGATGCACCGCTCGAAACGCCTTGAACGCGGCTACGACCAGGCGCGCGTGTTCGCGGAAGCGATGGCGGAACAGCTGAATGTCCCCTACGACGGCACCCTGCTCGGTCGCCGTCGGAGCCGCATGGCTCAGCACGAACGCGGCATGAGTGAACGCTTCGCGTCGGCGGACAAGACCTACTTCCTCACCGACCCCGCCCGCACCCTCGAAGGAAAGCGCATCCTCATCTGCGACGACATCTTCACAACAGGCGCTACCCTCGACAAATGCGCCTCCCTCCTCAAAAAGTCCGCCGCAGAAAAAGTAGGCGTCCTCACTATCTGCCTTACCGATTCCTTCGGCAGGGGGGAGAGTGCGGGACGTCTTGGGGGAGACCCTTTTGAAAAAGGGTCTTCCCCCAAACCCCCTCACTAAAACTTTTAATACTTTTTGGCTGTGGGTGGTTCTTTCGCAGGTAGTATTGGTCGGGAAGATAGTGGTTCTTCTCTTCAATTGCGCGTCACTTGCCAAAAAGACGTTAGGTAGAGTGTAACGCACCATTTGAGAGTATTTGTCATTTGACATCTCTTGAAATGTCAAGGGACTATATTTCCGACCACAACAAACGAACGACATATTAAAAGTCTTTGGAAGGGGGTCTGGGGGAGAACCTTTCTTCAGAAAGGTTTCCCCCAGAGAAAAGCACTCTTGAAGCTTAAAAAGTCGCCTGAGTGAATAAGAACGCCCCGTCAGTGCATACTACTGGCGGGGTGATTTTGTGAGTGAGAAGGAAAATCTTGAGAGGATGCTGGCGGCTTCGGCGGAGCTGGAGTGTAGTTTGCGGCTGTGTGCGGGGCGGGCGGTGTCGCCGTATCTTCGGGACGAGCTGCAAAAGCTGACGGCGGCAGCGGCGGGGCATTCGGCGCTGATACGAAGTGTGATGGAAGGCGGTGACTCGGATGGACAATGACAGAGCGGCGGTCGAAGCCGTGCTCACGACCGCAAAGCGCACCGCGATGCAGACCTGCGAGAGTGTCGGGGGGCTGTTGTCGCACGAGCGTTTTGACGAACTCGGGAGCGTGCTGGACGGTCAGCTTCGGATAGCGGCTCAGCTTGCGAAACTGAAAAACGAGCTGTTCGGGTGACTTATTTCTCGTGGACGTCCAGCTGGGGGAAGGGGATGGCGATACCGTTTTCGTCGAAAGCGACCTTGACATCGGCGAGCAGCCCGAACCGAAGCTCCCAGTAGTCCTCGGAGCGGACCCAGACCCTCAGCAGCAGTTCGAGGGAGTCCTCGTTGTGGGCGTTGACGCGGATGTAGGGCTTGTCGGGCTTTTGAAGCGCGAGGGTCTGAGCCTCTACGGTCGCGAGGATGACCTCCTCCGCAAGGCGGAAATCGCAGTCGAGCGGTACCCTGAAACGCAGTTCAAGCCTGCGGAGCTCCTCTTGGGTGTAGTTCGTCACCGTCGCCGAGGAGACAGTCGAATTCGGGATGATGACCGCCTTGTTGTCGAGGGTCAGCAGTTTGGTGTAGAGGATCGAGATCTGGCTGACGGTGCCCTCTTTCTTCGCAATCTCGACGTAATCGCCGACCTTGAAGGGGCGGGAGAACATGACGATGAAGCCGCCTGCGACGTTTGTCAGGCTGTCACGAAGCGCCACGACGATGGCAAGTCCCGCGGTGCCGAGTGCGGTGATTATCGAGGACATGGGGACTTTCAGCTGGGCGAGTATCATGACCGCGAGGATGACGTTGAGCACCGCCTTGGTCAGCGAGAGCAGGAAAGTCCAGCCCGTTTCGTCGAGCTTCGAGTGGGAAAAAGCGGTCTTCAGCAGTTTCAGCAGCAGTTTTATCACCACGTAACCGATGATGAGTATCATCAGCGCCGAAAGTATGTTCGGGATATAATCGGTGATCTTTTCGTTGAGCTTGTTGAGCATGGGGTACCTCCGTGGGTGTTTGACATAGTATGATACTACATTATAACAGACTGATGGAGATAATCCTTTAACGCGGTGTAGACAAAGTGTGTACAATACCAATTAAACAAATATTCATCATATAGGACATGAAAATTCAAAATGATTTTGATAAATTAATAACAAAAACTCTGTCGAAAGACTTGCATTTTATGATAGTTTGGTGTATAATAAATAGTGATTGGTTGTAAGAATATCCAAAAAAAGCAAGCAAAGGAGAATATGTATGAACAACAGTTTCTGCATGAACGCTGCGTATTTCCTGAAGACCTCCGACAAAAATCTCGGCGGTGAGACCGTCGCATCGGTCGTATTCACGGGTATCGCAGTTGTCTTTGTGGCACTCATCCTGCTTATCGCACTCGTATGGTGCTACGGTAAGATCTTTGAGACGGTAAATGCCAAGGCTGCCGCAAAAGCCGAGGCAGAGCTCGCAAAGAAAGCCGAAGCAGCTCCCAAGACCGCTGAGGTCGCGGTAAAGGCTGCACCCGCACCCGTAGTCGAGGACGGTATCGAGGAAGAGATCGTGGCTGTCATCTCGGCAGCGATCGCCGCATACGGAGCACAGACAGGCAAAAAGCTCGCTGTACGGAGCATAAAGGCTTCGGGCGGCGCACCTTCGGGCAGGAATGCGTGGAGTGCTGCCGGTCTCGCCGAAGCGACAAGACCGTTCTGAAGAAAATTCAATTGAAAGGAATGTTTGACCGATATGGCTATAATTGAGAGCTTTTTGAACACACTTTACGATCTGTGTGTAAAATCGGGCTTCGCAGGCTTCTTAGTTGACGGCGGCTGGAAGAACATAATCATGATACTCATTTCGTTCGTGTTTATGTACCTCGCTATCGCAAGAGGCTTTGAACCGCTGCTGCTGCTGCCGATATCCTTCGGTATGCTGCTGACCAACCTTCCCGGCGCAGGGATGTATCACTCTGAATTCTGGGAGTACGCGACCAGAACAGAACTTGACCCCGTTACAGGCAACGAGCTCGTTAACGACCACTACTTAGACTTCGGATACATATTGCGGCACGGAGGACTGCTGGATATGCTCTACCTGGGCGTAAAGCTCCAGATCTATCCGCCGCTGATATTCCTCGGCATCGGCGCTATGACCGACTTCGGTCCGCTGATCGCTAACCCCAAGAGCTTCCTGCTCGGTGCGGCTGCACAGGGCGGTATCTTCTTCACTTTCATCGGTGCAGCTCTGCTCGGCATGACCGCTGCGGAGTGCGCATCCATCGCTATCATCGGCGGTGCTGACGGTCCTACCGCTATCTTCGTTTCCTCGAAGCTGCTGTCCAAGACCGATAATATCGGCGTTGGTACCATCGCACTTGCGGCTTACACCTACATGGCACTCGTGCCGATCATCCAGCCTCCTATAATGAGAGCGCTCACCACCAAGAAGGAGCGTGCGGTAGTTATGGGTCAGCTCAGAAAGGTATCCAAGACCGAGAAGATCCTCTTCCCAATCCTCGTTACCGTAGTTATCGCGCTGATGATACCCGACGCTGCTCCGCTGGTAGGTATGCTGATGTTCGGTAACCTGCTGAAGGAATCTGGCTGCTGCGACAGAATCGCAAAGACCGCTCAGAACGAGCTCATGAACATAATCACAATCTTCCTCGGCACTTCGGTTGGTGCTACCACCAGAGCCGACAACATCATCACTCTTGCATTCGGCAAGGTAATCCTTCTCGGCGTTATCGCATTCTCGCTGGCTACTGCCTGCGGCGTGCTGCTCGGTAAGGTAATGTACCTCGCTTCGGGCAAGAAGATCAACCCGCTGATCGGTTCGGCAGGCGTTTCGGCTGTTCCGATGGCTGCCCGTGTTGCTCAGAAGGTCGGTCAGGAAGAGAACCCCACAAACTATCTGCTGATGCACGCTATGGGTCCGAACGTTGCAGGCGTTATCGGTTCCGCAGTTGCGGCAGGCGTACTGCTCAGCATCGTACAGATCGGTTAATAATCACAATGACGGGAACTTATGCTCCCGTCATTTTTGTCTGAGGAAGTGAGAACGATGACCACGAATTTCAAGCCGAAAAAGGGTGCTCCCTACAGTCTGCACGACGCGAGGGTCAGCAGGATAGAGATCGTTGAGTCGGGGATACGGCTCAGCTTTGAGAACGGTCTTACCTCGGTGCTCGAACCGTATCCGCGGGTGAACGGCACCGTCACTTACGAACATCCCGACCCCGACTTCTGCGTTGTCTACATCCTCAGCCGAAACGGTGAGACGGGGAAGTTCGGCGGCGAGAAGATGATGCTCACCGATTTTATCGGGCGTTACTGGAAGTTCACCTTCGAGATAGTGGACGAGACTTTCGGGTATGATACAGTCAGTCTCGGCGGCTTTCTCGACCTGCCCGATACCGACGGCTTCCTTGAGATGAACATCTGCATCTGCCATTCGGGCAGCATAGTCTACGAGACCGACGAGTAAAGGAGAGAATATCATGTCCGCACAGTTTTTCGCATTCATTTCGCGCATGAAATATATCAACCGCTGGGCACTCATGCGCAGCACCATCACCGAGAACATCAGCGAGCACAGCCTTGAAACGGCGTTCATCGCCCACGCTCTCGCACTGATACGCAACAAGCGGTTCGGCGGCAGCGTTGACCCCGAGCGCTGCGCCCTGCTCGCCATGTATCACGACGTTTCCGAGATAATCACGGGCGACCTGCCGACCCCCATCAAGTACTACAACAAAGAGATACGCTCCGTTTACGAGGAGATCGAGCAGAAGGCTGCCGACAGGCTTATCGCCTACCTGCCCGAAGACCTGCGCGACTGCTACAGACCGCTGTTCACCCCCGACGAGAGCGAGCGCGAACTCTGGCAGCTGGTCAAGGGTGCGGATAAGCTCTCCGCCCTGATAAAGTGCATCGAAGAACGCCGCATGGGCAACGATGACTTTGAAAAAGCCGAACAGGCGACCCTCGAAAATATCCATTCGCTGAACCTGCCCGAAGCCGAGGTCTTCCTCGAAGAGTTTATCCCTGCCTACACCCTCACCCTCGACGACCAGACAGGCTGAGCACCCTTTGGAGAATATATTAACAAAGGTCTAATTTTCTTGCATTTGCTTGACTTAACTTCACTAATGTTGTATAATAAACATTGTGAAAAGGAGTGGTATCAATGGATACGATAGTTTCGGCTTCGCTGCTTGCGGCAGACTTCTGCTGCATCAGGGATGAGCTGCGCCGACTTGAAAAAGCGCATACCGACTGGCTGCATTTTGACGTGATGGACGGTGCGTTCGTCAATAATATCAGCTTTGGCGAGCCTGTGCTGCGCAGCATCCGCCGAGAGCTCACCATTCCAGTGGATATCCACCTTATGATAAACGACCCAATCCGCTATGTCGCCGATTACGCGGCTCTCGGTGCCGAGGTCATCACTATTCACTGCGAGGCCTGTGACGACCTTGATGCGGTGCTTGACAGGATACACGAGCTTGGCTGCAAGACTGGCGTGGCGGTACGTCCCGCGACTTCCGTTGATGAGCTTGCGCCCTACATGGACAAGATAGACATGATTCTTGTCATGACCGTTGAGCCCGGTTTTGGCGGACAGTCTTTCCGCGAGGATATGCTGCCGAAGATAGCCCGTGCGCGTGAGCTTGCGGACGGCTGCGGCAGGGAAGTCCGCGTCGAGGTGGATGGCGGCATCAATGCCGAGACTGCACCGCTGGTGAGAAAATACGGCGCTGACACCATCGTATCGGGTTCGTACCTTTTCAAAGCCGCCGACATGGCTTCGGCACTCGAAGCACTGGTCAGGTGAACAATTGTTTCAGACGTTCAACAGGAGCATCGGAGAGCATTCTTCCGTGCTCCTTTATTTTTGCCGCGCGGATGCTGCTGTCGCACCGCTCCACGAATGCGAAGTTCTCGCCGAGTCTGTACAGCTCCCAGTCCCCCTGCAAACCGTTCGCGGTTCGGATGACCTCGTCGGCGGTTCGGCAGAGCAGGGGAGTACCCTTCGATTCGCGGGGGACTTTCAGCCCCTTCCCCGAAAGATACATCACCAGTCCGCCGCTCTCGCCCTCGAAGACCTCCGCCGTCAGCTTGTCGGCTGAACCCACCTCCGCCCCGAGCGATTCCAGCCGTGCCAGCACCGATGCCAGAAACAGCCGTGCCGTCAGACTATCGGGCGAAAAGCTCTCGTAGCTTATATCCAGTTCGCGGCATTCGTCGGCGGTCAGGGTTATCTTCGCGCAGTCGCTGCCTATCATTGTTATCTCCATAAAAAAATCCCCCCTTACTACATTATAATGCGGTAAAGGGGGATGTGTTATTCAAGACTTGCCCATTCTTCCATTTTTGCTTCGATGTCGAGCCGCGACTGTTCGAGCTGTGCGCATTTCTCGGTCATGAGCGCGAAATCGCCCGAGACTTCGGGAGAAGCTATCTCCTCCTCCAGTGTTTCGATGAACTCCTCCAGCTCGGCGATCTCGGTTTCGAGCTCCTTTATGCGCTGTCTGCGTTTTGCGTCGTCGGCGCGCTGCTGTTTGGAGCGGTAGGCTTTCTGTTTGGACTGACGGTAGTCCTCTTCGGCTTTGAGCCGCTTGTTTTCGGCGAGCCTCTCCTGCTCGGCTCTCTCCTCGGCTTCGATGGTCTCGATGTAGGTCTCGAAACCGCCGTCAAAGCTGCGAACGCTGCCCTCGGTCAGCTCAACGATGCGCGAGGCAGTTTTTGAAAGCAGGTAGCGGTCGTGGGAAACGATGAGCATTGTGCCCGTGAAGTCTTTCAGCGCCTCTTCGAGGACTTCCTTGGTGGCGAGGTCGATGTGGTTGGTCGGCTCGTCGAGAATGAGGAAATTGCCCTTGTTCAGCGCCATTATCGCAAAGCAGAGCTTCGCCCTCTCGCCGCCCGACAGAACCGAGATAGGCTTGAAAACGTCCTCGCCGTGGAACAGCACCGACGCCAGCGCCTTGCGTATCTCCGCGTCGGTCATCTGCGGGAATCTGCGGGAGACAGCCTCGATGGCTGTGTCGTGGGGGTTCAGCGAAGCGTGTTCCTGGTCGAAGTAGCTGACCTTCACGTTGTTGCCCCAGACGATGTTGCCCGAGCGTTTCGGGATGATGCCCTGTATCATTTTCAGCACCGAGGTCTTTCCGATGCCGTTGCTGCCGATGAGTGCGACGTGCTCGCCGCGTCTTACGTGCAGGTCAAGGCTCTCGATGAGGGTCTTTTCGTTCTCGCCCTCGCCCACCACCAGCGGACAATCCACCACCTGCACTACGTCCTTGGTGGGCTCGATGGTGTATCCGAGGGATATCTTCGGCGGCTTTTCGAGTGCGAGGGGTTTGTCGGGAACGTCCATGCGTTCGAGCTGTTTCTCGCGGGATTTCGCCATTTTTGCGGTGGATGCGCGGACTTTGTTCCGTGCGATGTAGTCTTCGAGCTGGGCTATCTGCTGCTGCGCGGAGTTGTACTCTTTGAGCTGACGGGCTGTGAGCTGCTCTTTCAGCTGCGTGTAGGCGGTGTAGTTGCCCTTGAAGGACGTCAGCGAACCGTTCTCTATCTCAACGATGCGGCTGCACAGCTTGTCCAGGAAGTAGCGGTCGTGAGATACGATGACGATCGCGCCGCGGTAGGTCTTCAGGTAGCTTTCGAGCCATATCAGCGTTTTGAAGTCCAGGTGGTTGGTGGGCTCGTCGAGGATCAGCAGTTCGGGCTGTTCGAGCAGCAGCTTTGCGAGGGCAAGGCGGGTCTTTTCGCCGCCCGAGAGGGAGGATATCTCCCTGTCGTAGGCGAGGTCCGAAAAGCCCATGCCGTTGAGTATCTGCTTTATCTTGAACTCGGTGTTGTAGCCGTCGTGCAGCTCGAAATATGACGAAAGTCTGCTGTACTCGTCGGCAGCCATTTCAAGCTGGTCGCCCACGTAGCCTGTCATCAGAGCGGTCAGCTCGTCCATCCGCGCCTTGACTTTTTTGAGCTCGGCGAAAGCGTCGTTCATCTCCTCGATGACCGTTGCCTGCGAATCGAGGCCGCTGTTCTGTTCGAGGAAACCGATCACGCAGTCCTTGACGGTGAGTGAGCCGTTTCCGTCGGGAGCCTTGTCGTACTCCTCCTCGCCGAGGATCATTTTGAGGAGAGTTGACTTTCCGCAGCCGTTCCTGCCGACGATGCCGACAGTCTCATTTTCGTTAAGTGTAAAGCAAATATCCTTTAATAGTGCTTCTCCGTTAAAATATTTATATATATGTTCGATATTTATCAGCATAGCGCTGTTGACCTCCGTTATGGCTGAAAAAGTATTGTTATTTGATGAACGACATAATTATACACCATAAATGTGAACTTTTCAACAGAGTGGGTTAAATCGTTTTATTATTTGCAGTAGCACGTTAAATCAGATACAATACATAATTTGTTAATAAAGATGAAAAAGACTGTAATAATTCGGAAATATTTGGTGTAAATCACGAAAATGATGTTAAAAAAATGAAATATCACTGTTTACTATTGCATTCCTCATAATAATTTGTTAAAATATAGATAGAGAAAAGTATATAATTAGCTCGTGAAGGGAGTGTATGGCTGTGCGTTTCAGAAACAATTCCGATCAGAAAGATGCGTCGAATATCAAGTCTATCTCCTCCTGCTGCCTTGGTGAGGTGATACCTCTTGAGCGGCTTTCCAACGATGTTTTTTCGAGTATGATACTCGGTGACGGTTTCGGCGTGATACCGTCGGACAACAGTATAATGTCTCCCGTCTGCGGCGTTGTCAAGGATGTCTCCAAGAACAGCCGCGAAGTCACGATCAAGACGAATGACGGCTTCGTGCTGATAGTTTCGGTTGGCTCCGATCTGGCGAGCGTTGACCAGAAACTCGAAGTCGTATGCAAGGTCTGTCCGGGTGACAGGGTCGAACTGACTACCGAGATATGGAACATCGACATCGAAGGCTACAGGATGAGGAACATCCCCGTAATAGCTGCTGTGATCGTTACCAACAGCATAAATATCCCGTCATTCAATATCAGGTACGGAAAAATCAAACAGCACGGTCAGACCGTGATGACTGTAAGCATCTGAGACCTCGATCCGATGATCGAGGTCTTTGTTTTTTGGGCTTGCAAACGGTTGCGGGATGTGATATAATAGATTCATCGACTGAGATCGACAGGAGGTAGTAAAAATGAACAGACGATCGGGAAAACAGCTGATGTCCGTTCTGCTGGCAGTTTTCTGCGTGCTGGCAGTGGGGCTCGGTGTGATGGTGCTCATGTACATGGCGAAGGGAAAGTCATCAGGCATCGAAAAGAACGCGGCAGAAACGAGCGATGATACCGCAACACAGACTCAGACCGAAACTGCGGCTCAGCAGGAGCAGGTCTCGGAGACTGTTTCGCAGGAGGACGCAGTCCCTGCGGCGGCAGTTTCCGAAACGGGCGAGGACAGCAAGGCTGAACCTCAGCCCGAAAAGAAGGATGAGATCCGGACCCTCATCGACGGCATGAGCCTTCACGAGAAGGTGTGTCAGCTGTTCATCGTCACGCCCGAAAGTCTTACGGGCTACGATGTCGTGACGCAGGCGGGCGACGCCACCGAGGAAGCGCTCGAAAAGTACCCTGTGGGCGGAATCATCTACTTCGCGCAGAATATGGAGGACTACACTCAGCTGAAAGATATGATCTCGGCGACCAAGGAATTCGCCGCAAAAAGCTGTCCGACACCGCTGTTCGTCAGTGTTGACGAGGAGGGCGGCGACGTGGCAAGGTGCGCGGAGACGGTCGGCACCACGATCTTCCAGCCGATGTATACCTACAAGGGCAGTACGACCCTCGCGCACGACAATGCCTGCACGATAGCCGAGGATATCTCGAAGCTGGGCTTCAATCTGGATTTCGCGCCTGTTGCGGACACCTGGTCAAACCCCGAGAATACGGTCATCGGTCAGCGTGCGTACAGCGACGATTTTGAAGAAGCCGCCGAGCTCGTTGCGTCTGCGGTCAAGGGTTTCCACGACGGCGGTGTGCTCTGCACGCTGAAGCATTTCCCGGGTCACGGCAATACTGCCGAGGATTCGCACTACACTTCGGCGTATTCGGGCAGGACTGTGATGCAGCTGGAGCAGAACGAGTATCTGCCCTTCGAGAGCGGCATCGAGGTGGGTGCTGACATGGTGATGGTGGGACATATCACCGTGCCGTCCATCGACGAAGAGCCTGCGTCGGTATCGAGTAAGATAATCACGGGCGAACTGAGGGAAAAGCTCGGTTTCAAGGGCGTCATCATCACCGATTCGCTTGCGATGGGAGCTGTTGCGGATAATTATGAGAGCGGCGAGCTTGCGGTGAAGGTATTGCAGGCAGGCGGAGATATCCTGCTGTGTCCTGCCGATCTTGATGAAGCGGTCAACGGCATCGAAGCCGCAGTAAGTAAAGGAACGATCGAAGAATCGCGCATAGACGAAAGCCTGTACCGCATCCTGACCCTGAAAAAGCATATAAAGTAAAAGCCAAATGAAGCGTCCTCGCCAGAGACTAAAAAAAGTTTAGGAGAGAGTCTGGGGGAGACCCTTTTCAAAGGGTCCCCTCAGCCGCCGGAGGCACATAGGGAATATCGCTTTGCCCCCCAAAAAGCGCACTATCTTCAAAATCAAACATAAAATCGGCAAATCCCAAGAAAACCGTCCCAAAAGGCGCCAAGTGAAAAAACACCACAATCTATATAGAACAACCGATTTGCCGATTTTATTTTCGCGAGAGAGCGTAAGCGATTCGAGTGAAACCCCCAAATCGCTCGCAAGAGCGATAAAAAACCACCTCACCAAAAACAACAGAATCACCAAACACCAAAAAGCCCCGTATGCATCGGAAAAACCGAAACATACGGGGCAAACTGTTGTCAGATCAAGCTCTGTGCGGCTTGGCTTTTCCCGGGACTAAACCGGGTGCAAGCTCCAAAGCGCAGAGCATTAAACAGGGGATCATCCCGAGGAAAGCAGCTTTCCCCGAGAGCTGTGCGCAGGCTATCCACGAAAGAAAAGCGCCGAGATGGAACACTGCAAGTGTTCCGCCGAAGAATTTCGCCTTGTCGAGCGCCTTTTTGTCGTGTGAAGCGGCATATTCGGCGATGCCGCCGATGGTTTGGCGGTAGTTGTTGGTGGAGAATATCGGAGCACTTGCATATCCGCCGATATTTCCGTATACTACCCACAGAAAAGGCATCGTCACGAATGTCGGGTAAAGTCCCACACAGCGATCTATTTCAAGAGGCATGAAGCCGAGGACCGCAAAGCCTGCGATGCATATCGCACCGCATAACAGCCTTACGCCCGACCAGCCCTTTTTGCTAAGGTAAGAAGCCGCGAACACCGAACAGCCGTAGATGAGCATTCCGAGGAGTCGGAGCAGAAACTCACGGGCGTTGTGTCCGAGCAGAGAGTTCAGCATATCCAGCAGATTCACCGTCTGGGATGAGCCGAGATTAAACCGTATGAGCACTGTGTACATCGCCGCATAACCGCCGATGAATGTGGCACAGCGGTGCAGAAGGCGCTCATAGCTCTTTGCCATTTGTGTATCCTCCATAAAAA
The DNA here is from genome assembly GCF_900119155.1 of Ruminococcus sp. YE71. GTDB lineage: Bacteria > Bacillota > Clostridia > Oscillospirales > Ruminococcaceae > YE71. The sequence goes on from NZ_FPIR01000012.1 coordinate 121,679, forward strand.
CAGGGTATCCGTTTTGTACAATATCATTATAACAGACCCGACAGGATATGTCAATAACAGTTTGTGACAAATAAAAAAGGAGTAAAAACAATATTTTATGCAGTTTCTCCACACGGTTTGACAAAGCGGCGCGGACATGGTAAAATAGTCTTGAGGTGATGATATGGTACTTGAAAGGATAACAGCCGATTCGTACGAACTGGACGAGCTTGAGCGCATAAACAAAGCGTCGTTCCCCGAAAATGAGTACGTGAACATCCGATACCTGTTCGAGAACTGCGGCAGGGGAGTGCTCGCGGTCAGGGATGAGGGTCGGACGGTCGGGTTCATCGTTGTGTATGAAACCGGTGAATATACGTATATTTGCTTCTTTGCCATCGACCCCGATCTGCGCGGACGCGGGCTCGGCAGCAGTGCGCTCTCGGCACTCGCCGCGGAATGTTCGGGACGCTGCGTGGTGGCGGACATAGAAGCTCCCGACAGCGGATGCGAGAACAACGCTCAGCGGATCCGCCGTCGGGAGTTTTACACACGAAACGGTTTTTCGTCTACGGGCTGGTTCATGTACTACATGGACACAGAGTTCGAGGTCATGAGCGCGGGCGGCAGCTTCGACATGGATGGCTTCCGTCAGCTGCTTGCCGAGATCACCGCCTTCGCGCCGTCATTTCAGCCGAGGATCTACCGCAAGCCGTCAGCCGAGAGCTGAATCGAAGGCTTCACGGATCGAGTTCACGCCGATGACTTCGATGCCGAGCTTTGCGGTGTTCAGCCCTTTGAGCGCCGAGCGCGGTATCACGCACTTCGTGAAGCCGAGCCTTGCCGCTTCGGCGATGCGCTGTTCGGTCCGCTGAACACTCCTCAGCTCCCCCGCAAGACCTATCTCGCCGAAGGTGATGACCCCCGTCGGCACTGCCTTGTCGGTCAGGCTCGAATAGAGCGCCAGCGCCACGGGCAGGTCGGCGGCAGGCTCGTCGATGTCGAGACCGCCAACCACGCTGAGATACACGTCCAGACCGCCGAAGTAGAACCCCAGCCGCTTTTCGAGGACGGCGATGAGTATCGCCATGCGGTTGTAGTCGAAGCCCGTCGCGGTGCGGCGCGGCACGTTGAAGGCGCTCTTGGTCACAAGGGTCTGCACTTCCGCGAGTATCGGGCGCGACCCCTCGATGATGCAGGCGACCGAGCACCCCGAAGCGTCGGTCGGACGCCCCGACAGAAGCATCTCCGAGGGGTTCGCCACCTGCCGCAGACCCTCGCCGCACATCTCAAACACGCCTATCTCGTTGGTCGAGCCGAATCTGTTCTTGATGCCGCGCAGGATGCGGTAGGGCAGGTTCTTCTGACCCTCAAAGTACAGCACGCAGTCCACGATATGCTCCATGACCTTCGGGCCCGCTATCGCGCCGTCCTTGTTGACGTGGCCGACTATGACCATCGGTATCTCCAGCGACTTCGCGGTCTTCATCAGCAGGTTCGAGCATTCTCGCACCTGCGTAACCGAGCCGCTGGCGGAGCTTAGCGCCGAGATGTTCATGGTCTGTATCGAGTCGATGATGGCTATCTCGGGTTTTTCCTTCGCGATGGCGGAGCAGACCGCCTCGCAGTCGGTCTCGCTGACGAGGTAGAGATTGCCGCTGTCAACGCCGAGCCTCTGGGCGCGGAGCTTTATCTGGCGCACGCTCTCCTCGCCCGAAACGTAGAGGATGGTGTGGTCTTCGCCGAGGGTCTGGCATATCTGCAACAGCAGGGTCGATTTGCCGATGCCGGGCTCGCCGCCGAGAAGCACAAGGCTTCCTTTGACGATGCCGCCGCCCAGCACGCGGTCAAGCTCGGTCATGCCTGTGCTCCAGCGTATCTCGTGCTGTGACACGTCGATGTCGTTTATTTCGAGTATGTTCTCGGAAATGTCCCTGACCGCCCCCGATGAAGCCGTCCTCGTCCCCGAGGGAACGGCGGCGGGCAGAGTTTCTTCGAGGGTGTTCCAGGCACCGCAGTCGGGGCACCTTCCGTTCCATTTGGTGGTTTCGTATCCGCACTCGGTGCAGATGTATATCGTCTTGGGTCTTGCCATGATTTCTCCTTAAAGAAAACGTATCTGTCGTCACACGGCAGATACGTTTTTACGTGATATTTTCCTTTTGGAACCCTGCGAGAGGGTCGGTGAGAGCGTCCTGCAAAGCGCGGCTGAAATACACCGCGTTGAGGAAGCGGTTGACTATCTCCTCTTCCAGGTCGAAGTCCGCGTCCTTGACCGTATCGAACGAGAGAAATCCGCCTGCCATAGCCGCGTGACCGCCGCCCGTGCCCAGTCCTTCGAGGGCGTTTGAGGTGATGTTGCCTGCGTCAAGATAATCGAGCTCCGAGCGCACCGAGAATTTCAGTCCGTTGCCCTTGTAGCCGTAGGTTATCGCGAAATGCACTTCCACCAGTTGTAGGATGAAGTCGCAGACCGTCGCGATAAGACCGTCGGAGACCTCGGAATCAATGAACGAGAACCCGACGCCGTCGTATATCTTTATGGTCTGTATGGCTTTGACGTAGGTCTCAAGCTCGGAGAACTCCATCTGCTGGTTGGACAGCGTTTTCAGCGCGTCGTTGTTGCAAAGGTAGAACAGCCTGTAGAACATCTCGGCGTCGAATTCGGTGACTCCTCGGGTGAGGTTCTCGGTATCCATCTTCAGTCCGTACATAAGGCTCGTGGCGGTGGTCCTGTCAAGCTCGATGCCGTTCGAGAAGAAGTAATCCGCAACGATGGTCGCGCACGAACCGCAGATGCGTACATCCTTGAACAGGTAGTCGAAATGAGCGTTCGTGGGATGGTGGTCGATACAGGCGACTACCGTTCCGTTCGTCTCGGCGATGTTCGAGGTGTTCATCTGTGCATCGACGGTTATGATATAATCATCGGGCGTCATGTCGTTGATCTTCCGAAGATCGACCATACTGATGCCGAAAGCGATGACCATATTGGCAGTCGAAGCCTTCGCGACGCTGCCCTGATAGATTATTGTTGCTTTTATTTTGTAATGTGACAGCAGTTTCTGGACTCCCAGTGCGCTCGCGAGTGCGTCGGGGTCGGGAAAATTATGCGTCTGAATGAAAACACGATGTCCTTCAAGTACATTCAAAAGACTCTGAAGTCTTTGTGTCATAATGATCGGTCCCCTTTTTCCGTGATTCCATAGCGTTTTAGTATTATATTTCAGCCCCTATATACATTTATTGTAACATATTTCGGGCATTCTTTCAATAGAAAAAGTACAGAAAAAACAATATTTGTAAATTATGCACAAATTAATGTAAAATATTTGACAAAAAGGATAGGCGTGAATACCTTCTGTCATTTTTTCTTCCGACGGAAGAGGTCGAGTATCCTGCGCAGTAATCCGCGTTTCTTCTCGGGGGGCTTTTCTTCCTGCGGCGTTTCGGGCTCGGGTACGATCTCGGGGGGCTGTTCGGGAAGTGTCGGCGGGGCAGGTTCGGGTTTTGCGGCCGACTCCTGCGCCTGCTGTGCGAAGACCTTCTGACAGTCGGTGTGACCGCCGTGCAGACGTTCGTAGCTTCCGTCGGGAAGCATGACCCTTGCAGAGCAGTCGTCGTCGAGCTGTGTCCCGAAGTATCCGATGAGCTGTGCTTTGAGGTCGGGGTCGTTTATCCTGACGGCGGCTTCGACACGTCTGGTGGTGTTTCGGGTCATGAGGTCAGCGGAGGAGATGTACACCGCCTGCCTTTCGCCCTTGCCGAAGATGTATATCCTCGAATGTTCGAGGTACCTGCCCACGATGGAAATGATGCGGATATTCTCGGTATAGCCCGTGACCCCTGCTGTAAGACAGCAGACGCCGCGGACGATGAGGTCGGTCTTTACCCCTGCCTGTGAAGCCTCGATCAGCTTGTCTATGAGCAGTTTGTCGGTGAGACCGTTCATCTTGAGCCCGATGTAAGCGTCCGCGCCGCTTCTCGCAAGGCGGATCTCGTCGTCGATCATGGCGGCGAGGGGCATCCTAAGTCTCTGGGGAGAGACCAGCAGAGCCGATGTCTCGGTCACTACCATGCCGTTTTCCAGCTCCGCGAAGACCCTGTCCGCGTCCCGAGCGATGACGGGGTCAGCGGTCATGAGGGTGAAGTCGGCGTATTGCAGGGCGGTGCGCTCGTTGTAGTTGCCTGTGCCTATCTGCGTGACGTACAGCGGCTCACCGTTCACCATCCGCGTGATAAGGCAGAGCTTTGAGTGGACTTTGATGAACGGCATCCCGTGGATGACTTTGCATCCTGCGGCTATGAGCTGTTTTGAGCAGTCGATATTGTGCTGTTCGTCGAACCTTGCCCTGAGCTCGGTGCAGACGGTGACCTGCTTGCCGTTCTGAGCCGCGCGGCAGAGTGCCGCAATGACCCGTGAGCCGTCAGCGACGCGGTAGAGGGTCATCTTCACCGACAGGACGGAATCGTCCTCGGCGGCTTCTTCGAGAAGGCGCAGGAAGGGCTCCATCGACTCATACGGGTAGGAGAGCAGGATGTCCTTTTCGGCAGCCTGCTGATGTATCGGTCTGTCTGCGGCGATGTTCTTCGGGATGACGGGCTGATACGGCGGATAGAACAGCTCGGAGCGTTCCGCGAGAATATCCCTGAGGGCGAAGACGTATTTCATTTCGAGGGGCGAATGTTCGATGAACACCGCGTCCTGTCCCACATCGAGCGTTTCCGCCAGCATATCCGCGGTCAGGTCGGTGCAGCTGCCGAGAATCTGCAAGCGGACGGGCTGCATAACACGGCGTTTTGCGAGAACGAGTGACATGGCTTCAAGGCGGTCGGAAGTGATGTTCGGTTCGTCGTCGAGGGTGACGGCTGCGCTTCGCGATGCGCGTATCAGCAGTTTTTCGGTTACCGTGTAGCCCGAAAACAGCGTGTCCGCCTTTGCGATGAGGATGTCCTCGGCGAGAATGTACGCAAAGCCGTCCTCGGTGAAGGTCAGCATACGCTCGTGTTCGGCTGTGTCGCTGACCACCGCCGTGAAGCTGCCGCGCTCGTTTTCGAGCCGCAGAACGGCGTATATCCTGCCGCTCTCGATGAAGGGGAAGCTGTCCCCCGAATCGAGTATGTAGGTGTTCAGAAACGGCTTTATCGAGTGGTAGAACAGGTCGTCCGCACGCTGCTGCATGGCAGGCGAGAGCCGCTCGTATTCGAGCCTGCGGATGCCCTTTTCAGCGAGTGCGCGGTCGAGGTCGGTGACGAGTTTGTCTTTGAGCGGCTGCAAGATGCGCACCTCGCGGTACACTGCCGAAAGCTGCTCGCTGGGACGCATGAGGCTCTTGTTGTCGAGCTGTTCGTCGTTTTTCAGACTCCGTGCCAGCAGTGCTCCGCCTCTCACCCTGAGGAACTCGTCGAGGTTGCTCATGTAGATAGCCGCGAAGGTCAGCCGCTCCATCAGCGGAAGCGCCCCGTCGGATGCCTCCTCCAGAACACGTTTATTGAATTTTATCCATGACAGCTCACGGTTCTGATAGACCGCCGGGATCTCGGGCATATCCTGTATCGACCTTTCCGAAAGATATTGTTTCCGACTCCGCTGCGTTTGGGTGCGTGATTTATTTTTGGAAAACCATTTTGAAAAAGGGTTATCCCATTGCCAAAAAGACGTTCAAGGGTGCGTCACACTTCGTTTGGTGTGGTGGCAAACTTTTATGATCGGATAATCGCGCAGTGGAACCGTATATAGTATATGAAGCATTACATTTTATTATACCATTTTGACGGGGAAATGTCAATCTGGGACGGCGGGTGAGCGAAAACGTTTTTTGTTGTCGAATTTACAAAAATATGGTAAAAACTACATAAAAAATAAAAAAGGGGTAGACATTGTTCATAAAATATGTTATAATGTTATTAACAACGTTGTCGCAGGTCTGCGTTCGGCATGAAAACTGGGAGAGGATAAAACTATGGCTTATAATATTCATGATCTTACTGAATTTTCCAACTATATTAAACCTATAGCCTGTGTAATATCTGTTGAAATGTTCCCCGACGGTTCTTACGGAAACATCCGCATCGTGACGGGAAATGATGCCTATCTGGCTTCGGGAAAAAATTACGGCGATGATGTAACCGCTGTTCACCATGTGGAGTTCATCCCCGACCAGCCTTATGAGAGGTACATTTTGAAGGATCTGAACTTTGAGGAGTACTGCTACCGCAGCGCCGTGCTGGGTGAGACTCTCCACAGCTACATCCATCCCGAGAAGCTGCCGTTCTGGCTGTACCTCACTGTGATGCCGCTCAATAGCGACAAGGAGAACATCTACTACTGCCTGTACTCGCAGGAGATCTCTCAGCGGACGAACTATTCCTACCTGACGAACATCGCTCCCGACATTTCGGCTCAGGTACTGCAAATATGTATCAAGCTGCGCGGTACGGACGACTTTATGACCACCATGGACGAGGTCATCGGGGACATCCGAGATCTCTGCGACGCGGAACACTGCTGCATTCTGACTTCGGATTTCGCTCAGCGAAAATGCGCGGTGCTCTGTGAAGCGTTAAGCAAGGACACCAAACTGCTCTCGATGAAGCACTATGTGAACGACGATTTCTTCTACATAGTCGAGACCTGGCCCGAGACCATCGCGGGAAGCAGCTGCATCATCATCAAGGACGAGCAGGACTGGAAATACCTCGAAAAGATAAATCCTGTGTGGTACGAATCAATGCAATCCGCAGGCGCGAAGAGCCTTGTGCTGTTCCCGCTGAAAGTCCGCGACGAGACACTCGGATTCATCTGGGCGATAAATTTCAACACCGACCATTCCCAGAAGATCAGGAGCCTGCTGGATCTGACGACCTATTTCCTCGCTTCCGAGCTTGCGAATCATCAGCTTTTCCGCCGTCTGGAGGACATCAGCCTTACCGATCTGCTCACGGGCGTGAAAAACAGGAATGCCATGAACAGCCGCATCGACTCCATGATCGCGGAGGAATACGACCCGACCCTGAACGCGGGGATCGTGTACGCTGATCTGAACGGTCTGAAGACGGTCAACGATACCGACGGGCACTACGCAGGCGACCTGCTTCTGAAGGACGCCGCGCTCATGCTTCAAAGGCATTTCCCCGACTGCGAGATCTTCCGTGCGGGCGGCGACGAATTCATGGTGCTGTCGGTGAAGATGTCCGAGGAACAGCTTGCGGCGAGTGTTGAAAAACTGCGGCAGGCGTCCTGCGATCCCGACGGAGTGTGCTTTGCCATCGGATTCAGTTTCGGAAAGGTGGGCGACATCGTGAAGACGATGCGCACTGCCGATGTGAATATGTACCGCGACAAACAGCGGTTCTATATGATGCACCCAGAAAGGAAGGGGTACCGCAAGTGAACGCTGATCCGACCTGAAAAGGCGGCGGGTCGAAGCCGAACTTATGTCAAAGGGAGTTTTCGTATGCTTGGAGTTTGTCTGCTGTTCGTGGGGATAGTCCTCATCAGCAACGGCGCGAGTTCGCTGATGAAAGCCGACCCGAAGGCGGCTGCCGTGATGAATATTTTCGTGGGTGCGCTTTCGGTGTTTATCAATTTTCTGAGCCTTGTCCGCGGCGAATTTTATGCCGCGGGAACGGGTCTGCTTTTCGGCTTCACGTATCTTTTCGTGGCGGTCAACAGCATTTTCGGTCTTGAAGGCAGACCTTTCGCGGTGTTCTCGACCTTCGTTGCGGTCAACGCCGTGGTCTTCGGCATCGTCGAAGGCGTGACGGGCAGCGCGGCACTCGGCATCGAACCCGACCCCAGATGGGCGGCGATATGGTGGATGTGGGCGGTGCTCTGGGGCAGCGCATTCGTGACCGACATCATGAAAAAAGACCTTGGGAAATTCGTTCCCTGCCTGCAAATTTTTGAAGGCGTGGTCACCGCCTGGATCCCGGGTGTGATGATGCTGCTGAAAATATGGTGAATGAAAACAGACACTTTCGGTGCGTGCTGAAAGTGTCTGTTATTTTGTACTTATGCGAATCTCGGACTGTAGGTAGTGCCGCATCCGATGTCGAAATAGTAGTACAGATACTCCTCAAGGGTGATGCCGTTCTGTGCCATGATGAGCGAGTGCGGCAGCCCCGTGTATCTGAAATGCCAGGGTTCATATGCGATGCCCGTGATGTGTTCCTTCATACGCGGATAGCGCAATATGAAACCGTAACGCGGCGAATTTGCTGCGAGCCACTTGCCCTCGTGGGTGCTGCCGAAGTCATCCTCGGTGTCGTCTGCCGACGGGGTGCAGAAGTCCGCCGCAAGTCCGCTCTCGTGTTCGCTGTGGCCAGGGGCTGCGAGGTATCTTGCGGTCACGGCGTTCGCTTCGGCGGCGGTCATGCCGAGCGCGATGTTCTCACAGACCGACCGTCTGAACAGTTCCCGCTGATACTCACGTGACCTGTAGCCCGACAGAAGTTTTATCAGAATACCGCTGTTTTCAGCCGCTTTGAGCATCGACCTGCAAGCTCGGGCGGCGTTTTTTTCGAGCTGTATACTGCCGACATTGTCGAGCTCTGGTGTGAAGTCTGTCGGTATCGCATGGGTTCGGTCGATGAGCAGAAGATAGTCCATAGTTTCACTCCTTAACCGATATTTTTACAGTATATGCGGTGATAACGGCAACTGTTACCGAATATTATATCAGAGATGAAATACACTTTATGTACATAAATACGGACAGCTGTAATATACTGTATATAAGCATATGAAAGGAAGTATCGGTATGTCAAAAGCAAGGAATGTCATCGGGATGGCGGCGGCAGGAGCTATGGTCTGTGCGGCGGTGCCGCTGTCGGTCTATGCCGCATGGGAGATCATCCCTTCGATATCGGAAGCGGTGACAGAGCAGGGGAGCGGCTCGGCCGAGTCGGACAAAATGTACAGAATATCGGACAGCGTCCGCATCGGCTCGAACGCCCTCGACATCGAAGCCGCTGCCGAGGAGGAAGAGACTCATCTCCCCGATGGCAGCGAGATACCTGCGCCGAAGCCGTCCGATGAGGTCATCGCCGCCGTGCCATACCCCACGGGGCTCACCGACCGCGACGGCGCGATCGAAAAGCAGACCTACGGCGGCTACACGGGGGAGCAGTATTTCGACCTCGAAAACGGCGGACAGGTGCGAAACCTAACGTGGCATACCAACTCCGACCTGCTCGCCGAGAGCCGAAAAGGCAAGGCGTTCGCGGTGGAGATCGGTTCGGACGAGCCGCAGGTGCTCATTTACCACACCCACACTACAGAGAGTTTTGAGCTTGAGGACAAGGACTGGTACGACAGCAGTTTCACGGGCAAGACCACCGAGCCCGACAAGAATATCACGGCCGTCGGCGACGAGATCTGCCGTCAGCTCGAAGCCGCAGGCATCAGCGTCATCCACGACACTCTCGTTCACGACTATCCGAGCTACGACGCCGCCTACGATTCCAGCCGCGAGACGGTGACGGCGCTGCTTGCGGAGTATCCGAGCATCAAGGCGGCTATCGACATCCACCGCGACGGCATCGAGACCGCCGAGGGGGTGCGCATCGCGCCCGTCTGCGAAACTCCCCTCGGCGAAGCGGCACAGATAATGATAATTTCTGGCTGCGACGACGGTACAATGGGGATGCCCGACTACCTGCTGAATTTCCGTTTCGCCTGCGAGCTGCAATCCTGCGCCGAGTCCATGTTCCCGAGCCTGACCCGCCCCGTTTTGTTCGACTACCGTCACTACAATCAGGACCTGACCTGCGGCTCGCTCCTCATCGAGGTCGGCAGCCACGGCAACACCCTCGACCAGGCAAAGCTCTCGGGCAGGCTCCTCGGTCAGTCCCTCGCGAAAGTGCTCTCTGAATGATGTTGAATGCTGATTTAGCCGTGGGAAATCGGCCTTAACTTCGCACGGATAGAAGAAAGTTCCCTTCCGTAGACTTTTAATATGTTGTCAGGTAGATTGGAAATGTAGGGGGGATGGGGTTGTGTGGATATTATTTGTGCAGATATTTCAGAAACAGAGGTCGGCAGCCTCCGAAGAAACTGCCGACCTCCTTTAGGATTATTTATGAAGCAATCTTGGTTAAGTGCTTATTTGATGGTAACTGTAACAGCTCTGCTGTTGAGGTTGGAAATATCCCATTCGCCGTTGATCTTAGCGCCTACGACTACCTTATAGGAGCCTGCGGGTACCTTGGTCTTAGTGAATGTGGTCTCTGTGGTCTGAGCGAGGAGCTTCCACTTGCCTGCGGAGTAGTATGCTATGCAGTACTTCTCAGCGCCCTTGACAGCATCCCATGTGAGTCTGAATGCGTTGCCTTCAACGTCAACACTCTTGACTACGGGGTACTTAGGAGCAGCGGCGTTCGGAGTTACGATGATCGCGTTGGAAACGTCGGTGAACCACTGACCGTTCAGCTTGGTGATAACTGCGACCTTATACTGTTTACCTGCTGTGAGGTTCTTGATGGTGTAAGTATCGGTATTGCCCTCAGCGAGCTTAGTCCACGAACCATTCAGGTAAGTAACTACAGTGTAGCTCTCTGCACCATCGATCTTGGTCCAGTTGAGCTTGACAGCGTTCTCGCCCTTCTCGAATGTAACGGTCGGAGCGGTGTAGGTCAGCTTGTCGATAGCGACTGTTCTGGTATTGGTGTAGGTCTTGCCGCCGAACTTAACGGTCGCGAGGTAAACGGTCTTGCCTTCCGCCACGTAGGTCGGATCTGTAGTCTTGGAAGTACAGCCGCCTTGATGATCTGCTCATCGTCGCCCGACTCGCAGGTGAACTTAGCGAATACTGAACTTGTCAATCCCACTTGACACATTTTATTC